>CAVQBA010000007.1:0-566415 GCA_963710605.1 uncultured cyanobacterium | reverse complement strand
GCAATTAGCAATTAATCACGTAACCTTTAACATCATCGAAGAATTACAGCCATAGCTAAAATAAATGTTTAAACTACTCTGGAAAAGTGAAATCTGAACTTATAGGTGTATTTACCTTAGTACAAAAAACAAAACCGAGAATTAACTATAGCGTTTCCCATGGTTATGAGGTACATTCATTATTTTTAAGTCCAAGACATAAAAGCGAAGCATCTTTTATCCTCCCCGTACCAAGGGGAGAGGCACCTCACCTGACAGAGTTTGGCTGTGAATGGAATACGCCCCGTGAGATGCAAAAAGGCAGAGTGGTAGGGGATTCGTAGGGGCTTTATTTGTCTTTTTGTTTTGTAGGAGTTGGTATTAGATTGACAACGAATATTCTCGACTCTAAAAAGTACTGCTAGTACCTTAGAACTAAAACTATTGAAAGCAATAAACCTTAAATCGACCAACTATAACTACTAGTGAATTTCCTAAACCGCTCAACTACTCCTATTTTTTGTTGATTTCTCCATCTCAAACCGACAACCCGACTCAAACTTAAATCAAATATCGGTACATAAACAATATTTTTTAAATTACTCCAGACTGGCATAATACTAACACCTAGTCCTGCTTGAATTAAAGAGATAACCCATTCTTCATTGTTAGAAGCATAAACAAACAGGGGTTCAATTCCCGCCGCATTAAACATACCGGGTTGGGCGTGCCAAAATTCGCAGTTAGTCCGTTCGATATAGGCTTGTCCGTCTAAGTCAGTCAAACAAATACTTTTATTACTAGCAAAAGGATGATTTTTGTGTACGGCTAGTTTAAGTGGTTGATGAAAAAGTGGTAAACAGTTTTGACTTTTATCGTTATCTGCTAACCAAGTAATGGCAATATCAATGTCTCCTTGTTCGAGCCATTCGTGTAAATCTGGTAAATAGCCATGCATAATTTTGATGTTGACATTCGGATATTTTTGAGTAAACTTTCCGATTAATCTGGCTAAATACACACTACGAATACTATGTAAAGTTCCTACTTGGAGAGTAGGTTTATCTTTAATTTCGTTAATTTCCTCTCGTACTGATTGATATACAGCTAATATTTTTTGGGCTTTGTTATGAAATATTTTACCGGCAGAAGTTAAGATAACACCTCGCCCCGTACGCTCAAATAAAGCAATTCCCAATTCTTTTTCTAGTTTTTTGATACCTGCGGATAAAGATGGCTGAGAAACAAATAACTTTTCTGTTGCTTTGTTAAAACTACCTGCTTGTGCAATAGTCAAAAAATATTGTATTTGATATAAATCCATAATCTATAGTTTTTTTCTATAACTCCTATAGCGAAAATCATCTTGCTAAATTACACTTTATCTAACATTATTAAAGCACGAACAATTTATTTAATTATTCTTTCTTAAGAATACTCTTAAAAATACTATTTTGATTAAATAAAATGTGAATAACTGTTAACAAATAACTAGCTTGATATTTATAGCAATTATCGCAATTATGAAGTACAAAGAAAGCCCCCTAAATCCCCCAAGATTGGGGAACTTGTAAATAATAAATGTACCTCATAATTATGGGAAACTCTATAATCTTAAATATTTGTAAATATCAATCTAAATATTTACTAGTACAAGATTAGAACTAATTATTATTCAGATTTATTTACTTAAAAAATACTAAATAAATTTTTGTAAATTAAATTAGATTGAAAAAATAAAGTTTATTGAGATTATAATTGTCAATTCTTATATTCAACAAGTTTTTGATTGAGTGAAATAGTTCATAAAGTCTAGTTCATCTAATCATAAATATAAATAGTACGCTTTAAATCAGTCAAATTTGAAAAATAATTGTCCAGCTAGAATTTTAAATGAGATTTAAGTAATAAACTTATCAAAAGTATTTAATTTTTTGTGTTTCGTACTAGCTAGGTTTATTACTACATAGTTGTGAATGATATGTATAGCACTACGGATTTAATTTAGGACGTTTTTATGCCCCCTAACCCCCCAATTCTGGGGGAAAAAGTTTGAGATTAGTCTCCTAATCTATATAAGTAGAGCTATATCTGCCAATTTAAACTTATAACTTATAACAAACGATCGATCGAAAAATTACACGAAAAAAATTAATTATGTCTAACAATATTGTTTTTATTGATGCTAACGTCGAAGACTATCAAACCTTAATTGATGGTATTGAAGAAGGAACAGAAATAGTTGTCTTAGATACTAATGGCAACGGTATCGAACAGATTACACAAACACTAACAAACCGCAGTGAGATAGATAGTATTGAAATATTTTCTCACGGTAATTCGGGTAGCATCCAATTAGGAAATACAGTTTTAAGTAATAATAATATTGAAAATTATCAAAATCAACTTAGTCAATGGGGAGAAGCATTAACTTCCGAAGCTGATATATTGCTCTATGGTTGTTTTGTCGCAGAAGGAGTAGAAGGAAAAGCATTTATCGATCGTTTGAGCGAGATTACCAGTGCCGATATTGCCGCCTCAGATGATTTTACAGGAAATAGTGAATTAAGTGGCGACTGGATATTAGAAGCCACCACAGGTTTAATTGATGCACCTCTAGCGTTTAAAGTAGAAGCAATGTCCGCCTTTAACTCCACCTTACAAACATTCCTTGTTACTAATCGTAATAATAGCGGTGCAGGTTCTTTACGCCAAGCGATTATTGATGCCGAAAATAATAATAATCCTGGAACCAAAGACATTATTACTGTGGATGAGAGTTTAAATGGTTTTGCCATTAATCTCAATAGCAGTTTGCCAACTATTAGCGAAGATGTTGAAATTCAAGGTAACGGGCTGGAAATTGATGGCAGCAACGAGCATCAGATTTTAGCCATCAATGGCGAAGAAACTGAAACACAAGTTATCCTCTCAGATTTAACCTTTCAAAATGGTTTTGCACGAGGTGGTGATTCGGAATCGGAATTCTTTGTTATTCCTGATATTTTTAGGAATGCTGGAGGCGGCGGCGGTTTAGGTGCTGGAGGTGCTTTATTTATCAATCAAGGAACTGTGATTGGTAGCGGTCTTAATTTTTTCATAAATAAAGCAAAAGGTGGTGATGCACTTACAGTATCCGGGCTGGGAGGAATAGGAGGAGGTCTAGAATCAAAAGGCACTAACGGTAGTAGTGGTGGAATATTTAATGCTAATGGTGGTTTTTTCCCTGATGGTATAAGTGGTCCGAGTGGTGGTCAAGGCGGCAGTGCTGGCGATCCTGATGCAGGAAACGGTGGAAACGGTAGTGCTGGCAGATTTGGTTATGGAGGAGGCGGTGGCGGCGGTGGCGGCGGCGGAGAAGTACGTTTTTTTGATGATGGAGACGGTGGAGACGGTGGAAAAGGTGGAAACGGCGGATTTGGTGCTGGCGCAGGTGGCGGCGGTGGCGGTGGTGCGAATCCAGAAATTAATGATGGACAAGCAACAGGTGGAGGCGGTGGAAAAGGTGGAGAATTTGGAGGTGATGGGGAAAACGGCGGAAATGTTCTTGGTAACATTGAAAGACCAGCAGCAAGCGGTAGAGGAGGCGGTGGTGCTGGACTCGGCGGAGCTATATTTGTTAGAGAAGATGCAAGTTTATTTTTGTTAAATAGTGATTTTTCTGGTGACGGCAACTCAACTACTGGAGGTAGTGGTAATGCTAATGGTCAAGCTCTTGGTAATGATGTTTTTGTCATGGAAGATGCTAACTTCCAGATAGATGAAGTTAGTGACAACATTAATAGTTTTAGCGGTATATACGACGATAACAATACCAATGGTACTTTCGACCGAGACAACTCAGTATTTGAAGCACCAACAGTTAGTATCACTGCCAATTCTCCTATTTCAGAAGCAGACGAGCAAAATAATTTATTTACTATCGTTGTTGAGGGCGACTATCTAATCGATTTCGATGTTAACTACACTATTTCGGGAACTGCCACTAATGGAATAGATTATAGTATTCCCGGTACGGTAACAATTTCTTCTAACACAACCAATGTAAGTTTTGGTAATGTTATAAATGACGATATTTTCGATCCTGACGAAAAGATTACGATTACTCTAGAAGAATCGCCACTTTATAATATCAATACTGAAGAAGCTGAAGCTACTATCGATATTACCGATGACGAGCCAAATATTACTATTGATACAATCGATGCTATAGAAGGAGAAGCAAATGGACAGTTTTCTTTTGTCTTAAATCCTTCTGCTTCCTATGTTAATGATTCTTCTCGTCAGTTGAGTTTTAAAATCGCTGGAACGGCAGAATTAGGTACTGATTACAGATTATTGGATGCAGACGAAAATGTTCTTGAGCCCAATAGTGAAGATAACTTTGTTTTAAATATTCCTAATGACCAATCTACTATTTCAATAACAGTTGATGCGATCGGTATTTCTGGTGGTATTCCCGATTTTGATGATAATACCAGCGAAGGAGATGAAACAGTACAGATTACTCTTAACGATAGTGATTTTTATGGTGGAGGGGGTAGCACGGCAACAGTAACGATCGAAGACAATGATAATCTACCCACAGTTAATGTTTCTGCCGCCGAAAATGCTAGCGAAATGGGGTCTGTCTCTGGGTTTTTTAACCTCAATTTTGTCGATGAAAATTCATTATTAGATGGTGGCGGAAACTTTGAATTTACGCTTGAGGGAACTGCCACTAGAGATGATGACTATAACTTAGTATTAGTCGCTAATAATACGTCTAAAAATATAACTGGTAATAGTTTCACGTTACCAGCAGGAACAACCGAAGCACAAATTAGAATCGATCCTCTTGATGATAATATGTTTGAACCAGATGAAGATGTCATCTTTAATCTCGCTCCAGGAGATGGATATATAGTGGACGAAGACAACTCGGCAACTCTGATAATTACCGATAGCGGGATGGTAAGTAATCCTGGGATTGCTGGAGTAGTGATTACAGAAACTCAAGGTTCGACTGATTTAATTGAAGGACAAACCACAGATAGCTATGGCATTGAGCTAGGAAGTCAACCCGCTAGTAACGTTACTGTTAGTTTTAATACCAATTCAAATCAGCTAGAGAATATCAACCCAATTACTTTTACTCCTGACAATTGGAATGTCAGACGATTTGTTACCGTTGAATCTATTGACGATAACATTGCAACTGGCGATCGCGTTTCTACTATTACCCATACCGCAACTAGTAGCGACTCAACATATCAAGGAATTACGATCGATGATGTCACTGTTAATATCACCGAAAACGATATACCAGGTATAGTAATTAATAACGCCACTAATCTACAAGTAACTGAGGGTGGAGAAAGTGAAACTTATACCCTTGCTCTAACCAGTCAGCCTACTAGCAATGTAACGGTATCAATTCAACCCAATACATTAGCAGGTGTATCCAGTAATGACATTCTACCCATTGAAAATTTAGTATTTACTCCCGATAACTGGAATATTCCTCAAAACGTCAATGTAATAGCGACGGTAGATACAGAGGTAGAAGAAATACCAGAAACTAATCGCATTATTCACTCTACTATTAGTGAGGATCCCTTTTACAATGAATTAACTTTTGATAATAACGATGTTTTAGTTGCCATTAACGAGCTTAATTTTGATAGTCTAGAGATAGCAAGAGGTTTAAACCAATCTCTCGATATGATTCAAGATTCGATCGACGCTCAGTTTAGAGAAGTTGAATTACCCTTTATCGGTTCTTTAGCAACCCTAGCACCAGATTTACTCGGTAGCTTTCAAGATCGACTCGCTAATCGAGTGCAAACCGAAGGTACGCTCAACTTAGATGGTTTAGCTTTTTTAGTTGAATCAACGATCGAAGTTGCCTTGGGAATAGATGCAATGGTTGAGTCGGCAATTATAATTAACCCCGAAGATTCTAGTTTTATTGAAGCTACTTTTGACGTTACTTTTGCCAAAGAATATAACCTTGCTAGTGTTGCTCTAGATGCCGATTTGGGTTTACCCGCATTAGGCATCAATGTTGACGGTAGTGCCGATCTTGATTTTGATTATGAATTTGCTTTAGGATTTGGTCTTTCTCAAGATTTAGGTTTCTTCCTCGATGCCGAAAAAACTTCTTTCTCCGCAGGCGTAGGTTTAGGTTTGAGTGAAGATTTCCAAGCCACAGGTAGTTTGGGCTTTTTAGCACTAACCCTAACAGACAACGATACAGAAAATGAAGATGGTACAACTAATAACACCACACTAGGGGCAAATTTTACTTTACAACTTAATGACATCGATAACGGTGCGGATACAGATGGCGATCGCCTTACTACCACAGAAATAGTCAACGCTTCTGTTAGTGAATTATCCCAAGTATTCGATCCTCGTCTTGAAGCAAATGCCAATCTTGGTTTACAAGCAGTTACTAGTATCAACGGTGATAATGCTTTTCCTGCAGTGAATTTTGAGATTGCAGGAGAATTTCCCGTTCTTAATTATGTAGATGGAGAATTAAACGGGCCGCAAACACCTACCATCGGTTTTGAAAATATTCAACTAGATTTAGGTAGTTTCCTCACCGATTTTGCACAGCCGATCGTTAGTACCATTAATGATATTATCGATCCATTTCGCCCTGTTATCGATTTTTTAAGAACCGATACTGAGTTTTTAACCGAATTAGGAGAAGACATAGCAGAACCTTTTGATGAAAACGGAGATGGCGAAGTTAGCGTTTTAGAATTAGCATTAGCTCTAGCCGAATTAGGTGGAGCGACTACCACGATTAACGTTCAGGAGACTTTCGATGCGATTGTAGAAATTAGCGACTTGGCAGAAGCTCTGGATATGTCAGTGGCAGAAGGTAATAATATTCTCATTGATATTGGTTCTTATGACTTACCTAATTTCGACCCAACAAACATTAATGTCGATCTCAGGGAAATTCAAGCAAGGGTAACAAATCAAGTCCAAGACTTAACAACTCAACTTGATAATCTGCAAATTCCTAGTGGTGGTAGTAGAGACACACAAAGAGAATTAACCAGAAATCTGACTGCTAGTGGCGGTAACTTTGACATTCCTTTATTAACCAACCCCATTACAGTTGTCGATTTACTTTTAGGTAAAGATGTTCCCATTGTTACTTACGATCTTCCTGCTTTAGAAGTTGGATTCAGCCTGGATCGTGAATTTGCTATCTTTCCACCCATTTTTGGTTTATTGTCGGGTGATTTTAATGTTGCTTTGGATTTAGCTTTTGGTTTTGATACCTTTGGCTTCAATCAATGGGCGGCTACGGATTTTGCTCCCGAACAATCATTTAGAGCTTTAGATGGATTTTATCTTAGCGATCGTGAAAACGCTGACGGTACGGGAGAAGATGTTGACGAGTTAACAATATTAACAAGTGTTGCAGTTGGATTAGGTTTAAATATTGGTGTTGCTTCTGGATATATTACAGGGGGGCTACGAGGTGAGGTCGGTCTCGATCTTTTAGATGGAGGAGAAGTTAACGGTACGGATGATGGCAGAATACGTACTTCAGAAATTCTCGATCGCATTGCTACTCCTTTTGAACTATTTCAATTAAATGGTGCAGTTAACGTATTTCTAGGTGCAGAAGTTTTTGTACTAGGAAGCTCGGTTTTTGAAGCAGAATTAGCAACATTCCAACTAGTAGAGTTCAGCGTTGGCGGTGAAGGAAATAGTGCCAGTAGTGCTTTTGATGGAGCAATAGCAGGGGGTACAGTTTTCTTTGATGCGGACTTTGACGCAGTTCAAGATCCCACAGAGCCTTTTACTTTCTCGAATGCTGATGGTAGCTACGTCTTAGAAATTCCTTTATATGCCTACGATCTTAACAGTAACGGTATCATCGATCCAGAAGAAGGTCGAGTCGTTATTGTCGATGGGGTTGATATTTCTACTTTCTTACCCCAAACCGTACCAATTTTTACTACTCCTACTGCTACAGTAGCAACCCCTCTAACTAGCTTAACCACAGAAATTGCCGAACCTGATTTTAATGCTTCTCAAAACGAAGTTAAAGATGCTTTTAATCTTCCTGATGAGACTAACTTATACGATTACGATCCTAGTAATACAGAATTATCTATCTTTGCAACTCAATCTAAATTACAAAATTTGGTCATTTTAGCCACTAAAGCGATCGGTGCGACTGCTTTTGAAGGACAAACGATCGACGGTAATACGGTTTTAGTTCAAGATGGTTTAATTTATCTAGACAATAATAACAACCAACAATTTGACGATGAAGATTTAGAAATTATCTTAGATAGCGAAGGCGGACGCTATTTTGATGTTAATGGTAATGGCGAGCTAGACAGCGGTGAACTTTCTTCGGCGGTTAATAAAGCTAATATTGCTACTGCTATTTATGATGCGATCGCTCAAAGAATCAACAATGGTGTCGATCCAGATTTAAGCGATACTGATACCATCAACGCCATTATCACCGAAGCAGTGACGGCAATAGAAAGTCTTGATGCTAATTCGACTCTTGATAATGCTCAAATAACAGAACTAACTAATGCGATCGTCGAAAAAAATCTGACTACTGACAACATTTTAGCTAAAAGTTTCCTTACCGAAACCGAACAAAAACAGCAAATCAACAATTCATTCGTTTTCATCGATACCAATGACAATGGAATTCAAGATAGTAACGAACCTTTCTCCATTATTACCCAGCTTGGTACTTATGACATTGATATTACTGCTTTTGATACTAACAATAACGGCGTATTAGATGTCAGAGTAATTGTGGAAGGAGAATCACCAGAGTATGAATTTTTTGATAGTAACGCTAACGGTGTATTAGACCAAAATGAACCTTTCTCAGTCATTAATCCTAGTGGTGACAGTAATCTTGACATTGACTTTATCGATACTAATAATAACGGCGTACAGGATGACAACGAATCTTTCTTAATTACATCGGATTTTGGTACAACCGAAGTAGCTATTACTGCTTTTGATTTAGATGCAAGTGGTATCTTAGAACCAGCAGAAAGAGAAAACTTAGTTTTAAGAGAAACAACATCTCAATGGTCATTTGTTGATAGTAACGATAACGAAGAATTCGATCGAGGAGAACTTTTCTCTGTAATCTATGATGATGGAACAGATAAACTAGATTCTTTTGTAGAAGGAACTAAAGTATTCGTTGAGGGTACACCTTCTCCCGAATTAGCAGGTGGATTCCAATATTTAGTCATCAATCCTTTAGCAACCTTATCTCGTATCGTCGCTCAATCTGCTGATACATTAGCGGCTCAGCAAGAGGTGATAGAAGCCTTAGCGTTACCAGATGTCGATTTATTTAACTTCAACCCCTTAGAGGCTATTTTAGATGGAGATCCTAACGGTCTAAAAGTATATGCCAAACAGGTTCAAATTCAAAACACTTTAACTCAAATTAGTGCGATAACAGGAGAAGAAGAAACAGTCGCTATTGATGCATTATCAGAAACGATCGAAAATTCTGATAATGTCAATTTAAGCAACATGACTCAGGTACAAGAACTAATTACACAAATGGCTCCCCAAATGAGTAATAATATGGTTCAAACTACCGCAATGGTAATAACCCAATCCAATCAACGTATCGATAACATTGTTGCCGATACAACAAGTACCGATGATGTAGCCAGAGCTGAACAAATAGTTAAAGTACAAAAAGTAGCTCAAAGTAACACGAGTGATGACTTACGAAAATTAGCGGCGGGAACAAAAACCTCAGAAGAGGTTATTAACGAAAATACAGGAGAACAATTAACTCAACAAATTAATAACGCACAAACACAAGCTCCTACAGATATACCCGATCTAACTAACACTAACAGCGAACCCACGATCGTAGCCGATACAGCAACAACACAAGTTATAACACCAGTTGTTATTGATGTTTTAGCTAACGATACCGATCCCGAAGGAGATGCTATTAATCTGACAGCAGTTTTAGCTTCTAATAATGCGACAGTCGTCGTCAACCCCGATGATACTGTTACCTATACTCCTAATAGTGGTTTTGTCGGAGAAGATACTTTTGCTTACGGCGTTGAAGATAGTTTTGGTAATGTGAGCAGTAATATTGTCACTGTCACAGTTAACCCCAATGAAATTATCGCAAGTAATCGTGATACGATCGTCGAAGGTACAGACCAAGCTGATGATATTATTGGTAGCAAAAGACGCAATATTATTACTGGTTTTGAGGGTCAAGATCGTTTTATCTTTGATAATATCCGCTATCGCCGTGACATTATTACTGACTTTACACCAGGAGAAGACAAAATTGTTCTTACCGATCTTTTAGACCAAATTAACTATCAAGGTGACGATCCTATTAGTGATGGTTACATTAAATTTGCTTCTTCTGGTAGTAGTACTATTTTAGGTATCGATCGAGATGGAAATGGTTCTAGTCGTCCTCTATCTTTAGTTACCTTTACCAACGATTTGAGCATAGAAGATATTAATAATGTTGATAACTTTGAATTTTAAATTTGTAGTGATTACTTTTGAAAAAAAATAATCAATTTTTAGTGGCTTTGAAATATTTAAAGTAATTTTTAAATAACTTGCCCCTATAGTAACTTTCAAAAAAATTAGATATATCTATAGCGTTTCTCATACTTGTAAAGTCAATTTACAATTTGTAAGTTCCCCTTTTTTAAGGGAGATTTAGGAGGATTATTTTGTATATAATAATAGCTATATTTATTTATTATTTACAGTAGTAAACGATTTGTTTTGAACAGTTGAATGAAGTTCCCCATCCTTTGAAGGAGGAGGGGCTGTCATCTGAATTGACGTAACTATGAATGTCAACGCCCCGTGGGTTAGTGGTGGTAAAAGATGTCTTAACTACTATGGCTACTACTATAGTATAAAATAACTTAATTAATATATTTTGTTTAGATTGATTCCCCCTTATTAAAAAGGTTAGGGGAATCTATAATTTATTAAATATTTCATTTTTTACTATGAGTAAATAGAACAAAAAAATAGACAAAATAGCTCAATATAAACTTATTAACTAAACATTTTCATGTTATAAATAAGTAAATAATTAAAATGTAAAATAATTCTTGTTTTAAAACTGTAAAAAAATGACAAAATCTCAATTATTAAAAAAAGTTGGCTTAGCCAGTCTTAGCATCACAGCTACAATTTTAACTTTAGAAATCAGTAATTCAGCTCAAGCGGCTACGATGTCTTTTACAGGTACATTTTCTGCTGATGATAGTTTGGCTTCTTTCGATCTTACTTTGACTAACTCATTGACAAACATAACAGCCCAAACTTTTAGCTATGGTGGTGGAACTCAAGCTGATGGTAATGTAGTCTTACCTGGTGGTTTCGATCCAATTCTGACTCTTTTTGATAGTAATGGTAATTTTCTTGCTGATAGCGATGACGGTATGGGAAACATCGATCCGAATACAGGTGAAGCCTTCGATGCTTTTTTACAATTTGATGGTTTAACTCCAGGTGATTACACAGTGGTTGTTAGTCAATTCGATAACTTTTTTGAGTCCTTTTTTGGCTCTCCTTCTTTTACTTACCAAGGCGAGCCAACATTCACTAATGAGGGTTTTTTTCCTGGCTGTAGTAACGGTCAGTTTTGCGATGACACAGGTGATAATAGAACTAACGAATTTGCTTTAGATATAACCACGACTACTAATACTCAAGTCGTACCCGAACCATTAACTATTCTCGGTTCGATAACAGCTTTAGGTGCAGGGGCTATTTTCAAAAAAAAGCGTAACTGTAATTAAATAATTAAATAATCGTCACTAAGAGTTAAAAGTTAATAGTAAATTCTAACAACTGTCAAGAAGGAAGGTTTGTTGAAGGGTGGTGCAATTTTTTTATGTCTGGTTTGAAGTTAAAATTATAGTTTAATTTATTAAACGGTATCTATTAGCCTTGTTATTTATTGCAAGGCGGGATAAAAACTTAAGTTTTAGATCTGATTAATGCTGTCTCAATATTAATTGAAATTACTATATCTCTTGTCGCTATCATTATCAAGAATAACTAGTATTAAAATACCAGATTTAGAGGCAAGACTAAATAAAGTAAAAAAGCTAAAAGCTAATAGTAAATGTAAACAACTGTTACGAAGGTTTGTTAAAGAGTGTTGCAAAAAAGCGATACTTTGTCCGAAAATCTAGTTTATGGCTTACATTGCTATACAGTGCCATTTATATCAAATACCAGTAAATAAATTTTTATCAGGAGAATATCATAGTGACAATTAGGGTAGCAGTAGTAGGAGGAGGACCAGCTGGTTCTTCAGCGGCAGAAGTTTTAGCTAAAGCAGGAATTGAGACTTATTTATTTGAAAGAAAATTAGATAATGCTAAGCCTTGTGGTGGTGCAATTCCTTTATGTATGGTTGATGAATTCGATTTACCTCCTGAGATTATCGATCGTCGGGTACGTAAAATGAAAATGATTTCTCCTTCTAATATTGAAGTCAACATTGGTCAAACTCTTAATGATGATGAATACATCGGTATGTGTCGTCGTGAAGTCTTAGATGGCTTTTTACGTGAGCGTGCAGAAAAATTAGGTGCGAATGTAATCAACGGTACTATGTATCAATTAGATATACCTAGTAGCGATACACAACCTTATACTCTTCATTATGCCGATCACTCTAACGGTAGTAGTAAAGGAGAAATGAAAACTCTTAAAGTCGATTTAGTAATTGGTGCTGATGGTGCAAACTCTCGTGTTGCTAAAGCGATCGATGCAGGTGATTATAATTATGCGATCGCTTTCCAAGAAAGAATTAGATTACCAGAAGACAAAATGGCTTACTACGAAGAGTTAGCTGAAATGTATGTTGGTGATGATGTATCTCCAGACTTCTATGCTTGGGTATTCCCTAAATACGACCACGTAGCAGTTGGTACTGGTACAATGAAAGTCAATAAAGCCAAAATTAAAGACTTACAAGCAGGTATTCGTAAACGTGCCGCTAAACGTTTAGAAGGTGGCGAAATTATCAAAGTAGAAGCTCATCCTATTCCTGAACATCCACGTCCACGTCGTGTAGTTGGTCGTGTAGCCTTAGTTGGAGATGCCGCAGGTACAGTTACTAAATCTTCAGGTGAAGGTATCTATTTCGCCGCTAAATCAGCTAGAATGTGTGCAGAAACGATCGTCGAAACTAGTAATAACGGACAAAAAGTTCCGACTGAAGCTGATCTCAAAACCTACCTCAAAAGTTGGGATAAGCAATACGGTACAACTTATTTAGTTTTAGATATTTTACAAAGAGTCTTCTATCGTAGTGATGCAACCCGTGAAGCATTTGTCGAAATGTGTAGCGATATTGATGTCCAAAAAATGACTTTTGATAGTTATCTATATAAAACTGTCGTACCTGCTAATCCTTTAGTACAAATGAAAATTACCGCTAAAACGATCGGTAGTTTATTAAGAGGAAATGCACTCGCACCTTAGATAATGGACAATTGACAATTGACAATTGATAATTGTTAAAAAGTTTATTTAATTATATCTTTAGCGATAATACTTAGCAAAGTAAAACTGTTTTAATCATGTAAAAAAGGGTAAGTTGATTTTTTATTTTCAACCTACCCTTTTTTGATCGCTTTGAGTGTTGAAGCTCAAAAACTGGTAATTGGAATAGTGCCACCAGAAAATTCAGGTGTATCCCCCGTGTTAGTATTAATTCGTTCTAAAGTATAAGCTGGCGATTCTTCAGTTTGAGGTTGCCCAATAAAAGAATCTAATAATTCATTTCCTGTTACTGATTTTTTCTGCGATTCAACTGTCATTTTTAAATTAGTAACTTCTCTGTCGTAATAATTATCTTCGATACTTTCGCTATTTATTCCTTGTAACGATTCACCTGTAAGCGTAACATCTGGTTCAAATGAATCAACCGTAGTTTGTGCTAATACATGATGACTACCTATAGTTAAAGAAAGAAAACATGACATAGCGATCGTTTGACCTAGTTTAAACATAACCAAACTTCTCCTAATAGATTATATTGATAGTCCTACTAGATCTATGTTAGTTAAAATTCAACTAAAAATTAGAAAAATTGTTCCCCATATCAATAAAATGTAATAAAAATAGGCAAATTAATGAACAATTAACAATTAACAGTTAAAAGCTAAAAGCTAAAAGCTAAAATCTGACTCTTTCATTGTCAATGGCTAAAATCACTCCATAGATAGAGATAACATTAAGCTGAAATAGAGTTAGATTAGATAAGTATAAGATTAAAATAATAAAATTAAGTAATAAGGAGAAAATTGCATTATGGCAACAACCAGTAATTTTCGTAAAGCAATCAAAGATGCTCAAGGAAAAGCACTACTCGGTCCTAACGTTATTAATAATGCCTTACCATATTTAGGTGGTGGTTTAGTTTTAACTGCCGTCGGTGTATATGGTGGTTTAGGTGTATTACGAACCAACCCCAGCATATTTATGCCTACTTTTATCGGGGCAATGGTATTAGAATTAATTCTATTTTTCGTCGTCAGGGGAATTGCGGAAAAAGCGAATAACAGCACAGCGTTACCTCTATTAGCTGTCTATAGTCTTCTTTCTGGTTATACCCTCAGTGGCATTGTTTATGTCGCTTTAGGTACAGAAGGTGTAGGGATGAATGGTATCGGTATCGCCGCCTTAGGCTGTGGTGTTACTTTTGTCTTAGCTAGAAATATTGGTTCTAATTTAGGTGATGAAGACGGATTAGCCTTAACTAAAACCGTGCAATTAGGTATGTTCGCACTTTTAGCGGTTTTAGTTATCCAATTAGGTTTAAGCTTTTTTGGTGTTTATACTCCTAGTTGGTTAGAAATTGGTATCTCTGGAATTGGAGTGTTATTGTTTGCAGGTGCATCGGTAGTCGATTTTTATATTCTACCTCGTGCTTATCGTGACGAACAATATTTAAGTGCTTCACTTTCAATGTATTTGACTTACATCAATCTATTTGTCTTTATCTTAAGACTATTAATTGCGATCAATAGTCGTGACTAGTAGTAAAGTATTTCTAAGAGATTATCGATCGTTTTCTCATTAAAACATAATCAAAATATAATTAGAAAAAACTAAAAAGTTATGACGAATAATTAACTTTTATTCCCCTCAATAGGGGATTTTTTTATGGTCAGTCTTGAGATAATATTAGATTTAAATAATACTAAATAAGATAATAATTAACTATTCATAACTTACAGTCATTTTCCATTCAAAAAACTTACTCCTTACTCACATTTATTTCACTATTCTTTTTTTTTGCTTAATTTCGATCGCTTGTTTTGAAAGATCGGATATGATTAAATTAACTTTTGCAATATATACACTCAGTCAAATTATTATGGTAAGTTTAGAAAAAGTCAAAGAAACTATTCAAAGTCAAATCCCTGATGCACAGGTAGTTGTAACCGATTTGACAGGAGGAGGCGACCATTTAGAGGCGATCGTTGTCTCCGCTGAATTTGAAGGTAAAAACAAGGTCAAACAACATCAGTTAGTCTATGGTGCATTACAAAGCGAATTTAATTCTGAAGCAATTCACGCTTTAGCTTTAAAGACATTTACTCCTACAACATGGTCAAAACAAAACAATTAACAAACTAAGGGTTTAAACTCTTAAGGTATTAGTTAGGTGTTAGGGAATGAGTAACGAGTAACAAGTAATGAGTAATGAGTAATGAGTAAGAAATATTGTTAATTGTCAACAAAGCCATTATCAACTATCAACTATCAACGTCTTGGTGGACGTTCCCGTCTTGGTCAGCCTTCCCTTGCGACTTGCCGTCGTCGCGGGTTCTGACCGCTTGCGTCTTACGCTCCTGAGCGGGATTCCACCGCTATCAACTATCAACTTACTCTTGCCCTTTGCACAAGTGTCCTTTTTTTCATGTCCTCGCTAAACTAGTAAGTAAATAATTATCATAAAATAGAAGTAAATATAGATTATGACTCCAGAAGTAAAACAACGTATTGATGAAATTGTCAAAAGCGATCGTATTGTCGTTTTTATGAAAGGCACTAAGTTAATGCCTCAATGTGGTTTTTCTAACAACGTGGTACAAATTATAAATTCATTTGGTGTTCCTTTTACAGGTTTTGATGTACTATCAGATCCAGATGTTCGTCAAGGTATCAAAGAATATTCTAACTGGCCAACTATTCCTCAAGTTTATGTAAATGGTGAGTTTGTTGGTGGTAGCGATATTTTAATTGAAATGTACCAGTCTGGTGAGTTACAACAGATGATTGAAGTTGCTTTAGCTTCTTAAAAATAGATTCACAAGTTTAATTATTTGTTGGAAAGTTTCCCTAAGGCGTTGCGATGCAACGTCTATTTTTATTTAAGCTATTTTTTATGATTAATTATTTAAAAGGTATTGTCATTAACTTAGTTAGTCAAAATAACCGCAATCTAGTTATTTTAGAAGTTAATAATATTGGTTATGAAGTACAAATTCCTGGTCGATTAGCAAAGGATTTAACTATAAATGAAGAGATACAAGTTAAAATTTTTACCGATTTTCAAGTTAGAGATGATAAACAAATATTGTATGGTTTTTCCTCAACTGCTGAAAGAGATTTATTTAGAAGATTGATTACTGTTTCTGGTGTTGGCTCACAAAGTGCGATCGCTTTAGTCGATACTTTAGGCATAGAAGAATTAGTAAGTGCGATCGTTACGGGTAATATCCGTTTATTATCTAAAGCCCCCGGTATTGGGGCAAAAACCGCCGAAAGAATTGCCTTAGAATTAAAAACCAAATTATCTAAATGGCGTACTAGTATCGGTATTGATTTACCCCAAAGCAAAGGATTACCAAATAAAGACATCATGGCTGATTTAGACATGACTTTACTTGCCCTCGGTTATAGTGATAGTGAAATTCAACAAGCAGTTGCAGTGATTAGTCAAGATGATTTACTGCTAAAAAATCCGAACGTTGAAGAATGGATTAGAAGTGCGATCGAATTTTTATCTTTCAATACTTAACATCAAGTAAGGAGTAAGAAGTAAGGAGTAAGAAGTAAGAAGTAAGGAGTAAGGAGTTAATTTCCCTTTGTAACTTTTTTTGACTAACTTGTCTCATTTCCATTTAAATGCGTTAATATATTAATACTCGTGTACTAAAAAGGTCTTTAGTAAATTAGAGAATTAGATTAAAATAGAATAGAGAACTTTAAAATAAGATCGGTATTATGGCGACAACTACAATGGCTCAAAACCCAGACAAAGAAAAGGCGTTAAATCTAGTTTTAAACCAAATTGAACGTAACTTCGGGAAAGGTTCAATTATGCGTCTTGGTGATGCCACAAAAATGAGAATCGAGACCATTTCTAGTGGTGCTTTAACTTTAGATTTAGCTCTTGGTGGAGGACTTCCTAAAGGTCGTGTCATTGAAATTTATGGTCCTGAAAGTTCGGGTAAAACTACATTAGCACTTCATGCGATCGCTGAAGTTCAAAAAGTAGGTGGAGTAGCCGCATTTGTCGATGCCGAACACGCCCTCGATCCTACCTATTCTAAAGCATTAGGAGTCGATATAGATAACTTATTAATCGCCCAGCCAGACAATGGTGAATCAGCCTTAGAAATTGTCGATCAACTAGTACGTAGTGCCGCAGTTGATATCGTCGTAGTGGATTCAGTTGCCGCCCTTGTGCCTCGTGCAGAGATAGAAGGAGAAATGGGGGATATGCAAGTAGGTTTGCAAGCTCGTTTAATGAGTAAAGCCTTACGTAAAATTGCCGGTAATATCGGTAAATCAGGAGCGACGGTTATCTTCCTTAACCAATTAAGACAAAAAATTGGGATTAGTTATGGTAGTCCTGAAGTAACAACAGGTGGTACAGCTTTAAAATTTTATGCTTCTGTACGTTTAGATATTCGTCGTATCCAAACCTTAAAAAAAGGTACTGAAGGAGAATATGGTATCAGAGCAAAAGTAAAAGTAGCGAAAAACAAAGTTGCACCTCCGTTTAGAATTGCTGAATTCGATATTATTTTTGGTACAGGTATTTCTAGTGTTGGTTGTATTATCGATTTAGCCGAAAAAACTGACATTATTAAACGTAAAGGTGCATGGTATAGCTATGAAGGCGATAACATTGCTCAAGGTAGAGATAATGCAATTAAATATTTAGAGGAAAACGCTGAGTTTGCTCAAGTAATTGAAGACAAAGTCAAAGCTGAATTAGCAATCAATAACGGGCAAGGAAATTCTGATGATGCTAAGACTAATTCTGATCATGATAATGATCATGATGATGATGCAGATGAAAATTACAATGATGATTAATTAAAGAAGTAGGGTGGGCAATGCCCACCTTAATAGTTAGTAGTGCTTTTAATCATCAATTATTTATTCTCGAAAACCTCAAGAAAACGATCGATTAAATCTTGCTTAACAGTTTCTATCTCAATACCTGTAATATATCGATCGAGACTGGTTACTGATTTATCTTTAATTCCACAAGGAATAATCTGATTAAACCCAGACAAATCACAACAAACATTTAAAGCCAAACCGTGCATCGTAATCCATCTTTTAACCTTGATGCCGATGGCGGCTATTTTTTTGTCTTCTACCCATACACCAGTCAAGCCATCAATTCTACTCCCAACAATACCGTAACTTGCTAATAGCTGAATAACAACTTCTTCTAATTGTCTTAAATACCAATGTAAATCTGTTTGGTAACGATGTAAATTAAGAATTGGGTAAACGATAACTTGCCCCAGACAATGATATGTTACTTCTCCACCCCGTTCGATGCGGTGTATTTCTCCTTTAAAAGTTTTCGGGTCGAATTTAAGATTATCAAGAGTTGAGCCTGTCCCTAGGGTATAAACCGCAGGATGCTCAACTATTAATAATTTATCTGATAATTGCGGATTATCTAATCTAGCTTGAACTAATTGTTTTTGATATTCCCAAGTAGTGGTGTAATCAACTACACCCAAATTTTCAACTTCGATCGTCGAATTGTGTTTATTTATATTTTGAGTCAATTAATTATAATTAAAATAGAGAACAAAGTCAGCTATTAATAATTTTATTCCTTTTTATTTAGCATAGTATAGTATTTAATTTATCAATTAACTTTTGCTTTTACCTAAAATTTAATTTTTCCATTGAAAACCTCCTTTAATACCTTTTTTAGGAGATATTAGTTCAATATTAATTTTCATAGGTGTATTACTACAAGGTAATTTTGCCGACCAACATTGAGAAGTCCAATTATCGGGATAATAATAGTTTACATTATTTATTTGTTCTGATTTTAACTCTACTAGAGGCAACTTAGCTGGTAAAAATACTCGATCGTCAATATTATTTCCTGTTCTCCAAAATAGCATTATTAATGTTACTACATAAACAACTTTAGGAAAATAATTATAATATTTATTCCTTTGTTTAAATGTTAGAAAAGTGTAGCCAGAAAAAAGACTTGGAATTGTCATAAAATAACCTAGTCCAAAACGAATTAACGGATTTAAAAGCATAATAAAAGTCAGACAAAAAAAAGTAATACTTACAATATATTTGTCTGATTTATTTTTGGGCTTAATATATATATATATACCTAAAAGAATAGAAATAGCATAAATTAAATAAGTTAGTTGATGTTTAATAGATGATTTTATTCTGTTTAATCTTACTTTTATTGCTTTATAAATAATATTTTGTTTTTTTCAATCGCTATCACCTTGTTTTACATCTGAGACAATATTCATTTGAGCATTTACTCTGTCCTTACTTCTTGTCCAAGCTACATCTAAACACAAGCTCTGGGAAGGATAAATAGGACATCCAGATGTTTTAATAGCATAAGCTGAGGTAGGAGATACTAAAATAAAAGTAAGTGCTAAAGCGATTAAAAATTGCGAAATATTTATCTGTTTTTTCCCGTAAAAATAAGCAAACAAGATGATAATAGAAAACAACAAAGGCATAGCTGTTAATTTAACACTCCATGCACCACAAGCCAAAATAATAATAATCAGTTTTTGCCGAAATGAATCTTGATTTTGTTCATTAAGATTTTGATAAATAATAAGCAAATACCAAACCAAAACTCCCGAAAGAAAAGTTACCAAAACATCGTTAGAAAAAGAAACAATAGTAAAGCCATTAACATTATCAATTAAATACAATAAAAAAATTGAACCTGAAAAGCAAAAAGCAAAAAAATCAGCAATAATACCTGTTTTTTTAATCCCCTGAGAAAGAGAAATTAAACCCCAAAAAATTAAAATCAAAAAAATAAAACCATTACTCACAGCCCCGATATTTTGTGATTGCCAATTCCAGACTAAAGGAGCGGAAAAAGCAAACCAAGAAGAAGTAAAACCTAAATGAGGTTGAATCAAACTAAGCCCTTTGACGATACCATATTCACCCATCCATCGCATTGTATTTAAATGATATAAACCTGTATCAAACCAAATAATACCTTGACTAGTGAAAGCGGCTACGGCAATAGAGACAGCTAAACCTTGAAGGATAATTTTTGTTGATAGAAAACTTTTTAAATTAAGTAAATCTCGGCGAGTTTTTCGATCGAAAAATGCGATCGTTAGCCAAAAAATAGCGATTAATAATCCTACTAATGGCGATAACGGAATTAATAATACTACAGCCATATTAGATAAGGAAATAATAATAATTCCCAACCAAATCGAGAGGATAAATCGATCGCCAATACGAGTAATACTATCTGCTTGACAAAGATTGATAACGAAAAAGCCAAGGGGACAACATATTAATAATAATAATAACCAAATAACTAAAAAATAAAGCATATATTACGAGATTAATTAACTTTTTTTCGACTAATAAATAAAGTAAAAGTCGAGATTAACCCAACAAAAACTATAAACCAAATTGTACATAATCGAGAGATGAGAGTAACAGCGACAGCATCGACTTTTGTCACACCCCAAAGAGAAAGAAAAATAATCATCATAACTTCTGCACCACCTAAACCAACAGGAAGAAAAGAAATTGAACTAACGAAAACACTAGCACTATAAATACTAATCACCTGCAAATAAGGAATATTAATATCAAAGTTAGTTAAAGCTGTATGAACAACTAAACCATAGCTGATATAAGCCAAACAAAATAGTATTTGTGATGAAATGAAAGCAGGTGAAGATAAAAGAGCAGGTTTCGTTTTCATTGTTTCTTTTATTCCTGACAATAAATTACTTACTTTTTCTTTTAAGAAATTAGGTGTCACTTTTTCTATATACTTTGATAATTTTAGAGTTAAGTTATTATTATTTTTTATCTTTGAGCTTTTAAATAATAGAAACAAAATTGGGATAATTAAAATCCAATAGTAAATATTTTTAACCAGAAATAAAGCAAAAATAATAGTTGCAACTAAATCATTAATACGCTCTAAAATTAAGCCAATAAAACTAATAGAATAAGGAACATATTGACGTAAGTAAAATATACGAATAGAAGTACCAGCACGAGCAGGAGTTGGTAAAAATAAGTATCCTGCTAGATAACACTGCAAATCGTAAATAATCGGTACTTTTGCTCCTAAATAAACTAAATTAAGATGCCAAGCAATGAAGCGACAAGTATAAGCACAAATAGAAAATAAAAGTATTTTGGTCAGAGTGTAACCAGAAAAACGATCGAATAAAGCACCAAAATCAGTAATTCCTGCCCATGTCTTGATAGCAGAATAAACAACTAAAGCGATCGCAAAACAAACGGCTAATAATAATAGTTGACGGCGAATTTTTGTATTCATCTATATTACTCGTGCAAGGGGCAAACGTTTGATTGCTGATATATATAGTTGTTTCAAATAAAAATGAGACACTTTTGTGGATCTAAATTTAAGTTTAATTTATTAAACGAACAGGATATTAGCCTTGCACGACAGTTCAACAAGGCGGGTTTAATACTTTGGTTTCAGTATTGTTCTTACTGTCTTAATCTTAATTGAAATGACTATATCACTTAATCTAGTCTTATTTGAATGAGTATCAGACATTTCGATCGTATAATTACCTTTACCCTTTATTAATAATAATAAGGTTAAACTTTAACTGAAACAGAATTATTACGAACTAAATTTTTAACAAAACCAGCTAACTGTGCAATATTGTTTAACTTCTGTGCATCCTCGGTAACGTTACCACCTGTGAGAATAAAACCTTCATCGCCCCAGTGATTTCCACCTCGCCCTGTTTGTAATTCTCCATTCATCGTACCCAGAATATCAGATTTTAATCTTGCCACAGGCTCAATTCCTTTCCAACTAACAATAATATCTGGAAGTAAGTGAGATTTAGCACCCGCAAAAGTGTCTTGGGAAAAAGTAATTTTCTCAACTACAGATTCTCCAGTTTCATCAACTTTCAGGGAATTAAAACATTTGACAATAAAATCACAATATTGTTGATATTCCTCACTTCCATAGGTTAAACAACCATCACGCTCTCGCCCTTTCAAATTCAGTCTAATATAACCTTCACTTCCCGAAGGCATGACAAATCCTCTGGTTTTACTCCAATCTAAAGCACCAATAAACTGACGGTTGACTACCCAATCTCGAACTGAGTCGGGAGTGTTATCGGCAATCAAATATTGAATATTTGTGGGTAAATTTTCTCGCAGAGTTCGCATCAAACCTTTAGAAGTTAAAGAATTTTGATGGTTATCTGGATAGGTTTTGTCTTCATGAGAAAAAGCAATGTTAATCCTATCCATTATTTGGGGTAAAAAGTGCATTTGAGTTCTGTTTTCACTCATACCATGAAGAGAAAAAATTATGACTGTAGTTTTATCCATATCCACTAACTTGAGTAACTTACCAATTTCCGCATCAACAGCTTGGACAATCGATAATAAACGGGTATCATCTTCATCGTAAGGCCAAAAATAATGTCCCCCTCGATGGGTTTCAGTAAAGACACCTAAAAATAACTTCCAATCAGTCTCAGTCATCATGTAGCTGAATAATTGTCCCCGTGTCTGCAATCCTGCAAAAATTTCTTGGAGTATTTTTTTACTTTGTCGCTCATTTTTTGGTAGCACCACATCATGCCCCATAGGATGCTTACCAAATTTTTTATTGACTTCCCTAATTAACTCAGGGGGATTGCTACTACCTCCTAAATACGATTGCGAACCCCAATTAGTAATCTCTTTACCTAAAGGAGTACGACTAGGAAACTGGGTTTGTATATCCACGGCGGTGACAGGATAACCTTCTCTAGCTAGTTCGTACCAAAAAGGCTCAAGATAAAACCAATCTTGTAAAACTCTACGTAGTTGCATAGTTTCAGGATTCCATTGCATAGGGTAATAAAATCCATGCTCCCCTGGAGGCAAACCCGTGTAAAATGTTGACCAAACACAGGCACTCATATAATCAGAGTAATTTTTTAAACCTTGAAAACATCCTTGTTGACTTAGCTGATATAGATTAGGAAATTGATCTAAATGCTTTTTTATAAAGCTAATTTCGGCTGAATCAAGACCTAACATTAAAACACGATGCTCATTTGCTGTGACCATAATTAATCTTTAAATTGAATAAACAATATCTGAAATTTTTGAAACGATCGCTTCTTCGGTCAATAATCCTTTAATGTTTTTATCTCAATAGAACAGAACGATTGAATTTACAGAATTTTTTCGGTTTAGTTTTCGCTCTTGATGACAGACTTGAAACACTTTAATCTGTTTATGGTAATTCACTTTCTCTCGATGTGTTTAATTTCCCGAAAAATCTTTAACATTACGAAATAAATCCTCGATCGTTTCTAATTTATTCGATGGTAAACAGGGGCGATTTAAAGAAAGGATATTTTCTTCTAAGTGAGTTAAACTACCAGTGCCAGAAAGTACGGTGTTGACTCCTTGTTGATGACGGCAATAACGATAAGCTATGTCTTGGATAGTTTGATGAGAATTACCCAGTAACTCCCCCAGAATTTCTTGAGTTGTTTTATCGGTGGTTAAATTCCCTGATTCTTGTAACGTTTTGACTGCTTCTTGAAATTGCTCTGCTGATTTTAAGGCTTTACGCACTGCATACATCACCATCACACCAATATTTTTGTCTTGAGTAAGGGGAAAAACTAAATCACGAGCAGATTGATTAAAAAGATTGAAACCTACCATCATTACATCCCAACAATCATCTTTTAATGCTAATTGGAGCATTTGATGACTAGTATCTCGGTTAAATTGTTCGGTGATACCCAAATAACGTATTTTTCCTGCTTGTTGGTGCTTTTGTAAACAGGGGATTAATTCTTGTTGCACATAACTGTAGTCTTGAGGAGAAACCGAAGCTAAATGATAAATATCTATATAATCAGTTTGTAAATCTCGTAAGGATTTTTCGAGAGATTTAGTCAACATTTTTTCACTAATCTGCTGTTTAAATAAATTGCGACTACGAATCTTACTAGAAAGAATCAATTTATCTCTGGGTATATCTTGGATAAAATTACCAATAAAAAGTTCTGTACCATAATCGTTAGCAGTGTCAATACAATTAATCCCTAAATCCAAAGCCCGTTTTATTAATACTTTTACTTCCTTTTTACTTTTTCCCGATCGTAATCCTAAACGACTATGTCCACCACAGCCTAAAGACATGACACTAATTTTTAGATTAGTTCTACCAAGAGTACTGTAAGCCATTTCTACCGATTGTCGATCGTCAATTACTCCTCCAACGGTTTGAGTAAGGGGTAAAAATTGACGATAAATACTTTGCAGGTAACGTAGCGGATTTTTATAAATCATAAGCTAGTTCGCATCTAAGTTTACTAGTGAAAAGAGGCAAGAGGCAAAATAAAGTTAAAAGTTAAAAGTTAGGGTAATTTCTACTAATAAAAATACCAGAAGTGATTACCATAAGTTTTTTTTAATTCTAACTCCCCTCTCCTGAGAGGAGAGGGGCTGGGAGTGAGGTAAAAGTGCTGGAGAGGGGTTGGTACTTTTTTTCAGGGAAATGTCCTTATTGAAAAAATTATGGCAAAAACCAGCAAAATCTTCAACTTTATTTAAAGGAGAGAGGTTTTCTAATTCAGGAGGAATAATAATAAAACCACTATCTGTGTCAGGGTGATCACCTGTTCTAGCTCCTGAAGGTTTGACTTCAATACGCCCTATTAGTGGTGAATAAACCGATCTGACTGGAGGTTTACCCCGTTGCCAACAAATCACTAAATCGGGTAAACGATCGCTATTTTGACCTGAAAACTCTTGACGAGTATCAATTAAATCATCAACTAGTTTCTCTTGAGTTTCAGCATCTTCTATACTAAAAAGTACTTCTCGACAAAAATTAGTGTATTGCTTATGTAATGTGCTATTAGCTTCTAAAAAACCTTGAGATTCTCGATCGATTAAATTGTATCTTAATTCTGTTCTAATATCCGATCGTAAGACAAAGCAAGGGGTTCGACTCCAATCCAAACCACCAATAATTTCTTTTTCTACTACCCATCGTCTGACAAAATCAGGGGAATTAGCACCCACAAAGTATTGCAACTGAGAAGGAACAACTTTTCGTAAATAAGGCACAATACTATTAGCTTTGACTTGAGGGCGAGGAGGAATCTGACAATATTTTTCTAAAAATACTTCATTAATTTTCTTCATCACGGGGCGAGTAATATGTCCTTGAGAATAATCTCTTGCCATACCATGAACGGAAAATATAACTACTTGAGTATCGTCATCCACATTAGCAATAATTTCGGCAATAGCTCGATCGACTGCCTGATATATTCTTAAATTAGGTGTGATATTACCATTAAAGTCTTGTTCGTCTTCATCACCAAAAAATGCGTGTCCACCTCGATGGGTTTCCGCAAAAACGGCAATAAACAAATCGTAATCGATCTTGGTTGCTAATTCTTGAATTAATTTTCCTTTCAACTGAGCACTTTTCAAGATACTTTGTTCGATCTTTTGTAGTTGATGAGGGTTTTTTTCAATTGGAGTTTCTCTTTTAATGGGGCTTTTGCCAATTTTCTTTAAAATAGCTTGAGCTTGTGGACAATTACAATTAGTAGGAAAAGTTTGTCCGTGACTAGCCCAATCGATAATTTGTACGCCTTGATTAAGGGTGTTAGCAAAGCTGTAGGGAATATCTAACACCATTGCTTTTTTATTTAATTTGTCTTCTATCTCTTGCCAAAAAGGTCGATTGTAACACCAATCATTTCCAATCAATCTAATCGCCATGTTTTGAGCATCCCAAACCAAATGTTGATAAACACCATGCACTGCGGGATTAACACCGTTATAAAATGTTGGCCATACCGAACCACTTAATGCTTTGGGTGTGTCTAAAATTAATAATCGATCGGACTTTAATTTACTGGCAAAACAAGGTAAGACAGATGCTCTAGATCGAATATAGTTAATATCACCACCATCTAAACCTAATAGTAATAGTTTACTCATAAAATTATGCTTTTATTATCAGTTTATTAACGGTACTTAAACAAAAGATTTATTGCCAAATTATACTCGCTATATGTAGATTATACTGACCATTTACAAATATCGATCGATCGCTGTATCTTAATGTTATAAAAATTATCTTTCGTAATTGTATATTCTTAGTATTAATCGCATATCTTCTTTTATCTTCTCGTCTTTTGTGACGATATTTTTCTCTGATAATCTTAAATATCTTTAACCTTTTATGATAAGAATTAGAAAGACGATCGTATTTATTTGCTCATATTACTCGTACTTGCATTCGGGTTATTCGTGATAGTTCTGAAATAGTAAAAAACTTAATGGTAAAAGCAAAAACAAGCTGATGATTAGCTAACAAAAAACTTTTCTAATCCTTTTAAATATCTCCAATAAAATAGCCCCCTAAAGAAGATTAGGGGGATTTATAAGCAATCTATGATTAAAATGACAACTAGACTAAACTCTATCTTCAATCACTTTATCAATAAGACCATATTCTTTAGCTTCATGAGCAGACATAAAGTAATCACGATCGGTATCTTTTTCAATTTTTTCGATCGTTTGACCTGTATGATGAGCCATCATTTGGTTCAAGTCACCTTTAATCCGAATAATTTCTTTAGCTTCAATTTCAATATCAGTTGCTTGACGTCGCCCTTGTACACCACCTAAAGGTTGGTGAATCATAATCCGAGAATGAGGTAATGCCAAACGTTTACCTTTCGTTCCAGAAGTGAGTAAGAATGCACCCATAGAAGCGGCTAAACCGACACAAATGGTAACAACGTCAGATTTAATGTGTTGTATAGTGTCATAGATAGCCAAACCGGCGGTGACTGAACCACCTGGAGAGTTGATGTAAAGATAAATTGGTTTGGTGTTATCTTCTGAATCAAGATAGAGCATTACGGCAATAATTTGATTGGCGATACCGTCATTTACTCCTCTTCCTAGAAAGATAATTCTTTCTCGATAAAGACGATCGTAAATATTAACCCAGTCGCTGTATGCTTGTCCGGGTAATTGATATGGTACTCTTGGTACTCCAATAGGCATTTTATTTATTTCCTCAGTAAGATAAATTTAGTGAAAAGGTAAAGTAATTTAATGGTGTAAAATGCAAATGTTATCTAACACCAGGTACAGGTACAGGTAATTGCGTAGTACTTTCTAAAATTTTGTCAATTAAACCGTATTCTTTTGCTTGTTCAGGATTAAGATAAAACATACGATCGGTATCTTTCTCAATTTGTTCTGGTGCTTGTCCAGTTTTTTCCGAGAGTATATTAATCATCATTTTTTTATTCGCAATGACTTCTCTTGCCCGAATTTGAATATCTGTAGCCTGTCCTTGCGCTCCTTGTCGGGCTTGATTAAGAATAATAGTTGCATGGGGTAAACTTGCTCTACAGCCTTTTGAACCAGAAGCAAGAATCATCGCCGCTGTACCCATTGCTTGACCTAAACAGATAGTATGTACCGGAGGTTTTATGTAGCTAATCGTATCGCAAATAGCAAAGGCTTCTGTTTCAAAACCGATCGCATCTCCACCATACCACGATGTACCTGTAGAATTAATATAAAGAAAAATTGGTTTTTCAGGATCGTCAAATTGTAAGTATAATAATTGAGCGATAATCAATTCAGTTACATCTACCCCTAATTGATCTTTATATTCATCAGAAGATACAAGGGGTAAACCTAAATAAACAATTCTCTCTTTTAACAGTAAAGATGGTAAATCAGGTGGTGGTGTACGATATGAAGCATCTCCTCTATAGGGTGCTTGTACCGCTTGAATTGGTGAATTCATCTTCTATTCCTACATCGTGCTTATTTATTTCTTCTTTTGATTGTGACACAATCTTGTGATTCTGTGCATTACGGTTGCTTCTACTTCTACTTTTTTTTCTCTAATTGAGAGCTACACAAATCAACATAAAGTAGTTTAAATGTATTGTTAATTCACGATGGGTAATAATTAAGAATTAAATAAGAATTCAGAATTTCAGGAGTCAGGAGTATTTACTGTTAATTATTTATTGTTAATTGTTCACTCTTGGCACTCTTGGCACTGTTAAATGATATATTATTGTGTAAAGTTATCTGAA
Organism: uncultured cyanobacterium; assembly: GCA_963710605.1. GTDB lineage: Bacteria > Cyanobacteriota > Cyanobacteriia > Cyanobacteriales > Cyanobacteriaceae > JAALKG01. The sequence continues at coordinate 537,763 of CAVQBA010000007.1, read as the reverse complement.
TTTTTGCTCATCATAGGATAAGATAAAAATGAATTTTGAAATTCCCGAATCGATTAAAACATGGTCACAATTTACCCATCCAATTTTGATGTGGGTATTATTTGGTATGGCTATATATGCGTTATATTTAGGTCTTAAAGCTAAAAAAATTCGTGTACCAGAGACAGATAAAGAAACCAGAAAAGAATTAATCAAAGGCAATTTCAAAGAGCGTCATCATCAAGTTGGCTCAATTTTTTTAGCTTTGGTTGTCTTAGGTACAGTTGGTGGTATGGCAGCTACCTACATTAACAACGGTAAATTATTTGTCGGACCTCACCTACTTGCTGGCTTAGGAATGATGTCTATGGTAGCTGTTTCTGCTTCATTAGTTCCTTACATGAAAAAAGGTAATGATTTAGCCAGATTAAGTCATGTGGGCATTAATATGAGTATGTTATTAGTTTTTGGTTGGCAAGCTGTAAGTGGTATGCAAATTGTGCTAAAAATTATCGGTAAAATGTCATAAAAGTTCAATTCACGATATTTCATAATTATTAAAAAAAATAAATAATATGGGCGTTTTATCGCCCTATTAAGATTAAAAAATAAACAAATTATCGTTAAAAGCTTGTGATTATTTGAAGATTTTTATTCTTTTACTTATTCTTTTTTCAAGAGAATTAAACTGATTTTTTGTATTATTTTAAGATAAATTTTCTTTCATTTTTTGTAATTCTTGTTCTACTTCCCATTGTTGGAATTTAATTTCTAAATCATTATCAGGAGTATATTTATTAGTAGCAGTTTTATTTGGTGCTGAATAAGTTTTCGTTTCTTTTTTAAGTTGTTCCATCTTCAAATTAAGCTCTCTTTGTTTTTCTTCTAAGGTAACCATTAATTTTTTGGCTTGGACATTTTTCTGTTTGACTTCTTCCATTTTTTGCCAAGTAAGATTACCGTCTTTTAGTAAAGATGCTTGTCTTTTCTCTGCTTCTTGAGCCAAATCAAATCTTTGTCCTTGTTTAGCTTTTTCTATTCGACTATGCCAACCAGAAATTTCTTGACCTAGAGAGACAATTTTGCTTTCTAAGTTTTTTTGCTGTGACTCTAAATTAGAAATTAGTTGTAAAGTATCTTTTTTTTGTTGTTTAATTTCTTGACCTAAAAGTGTTAAATTTAGCTCAGGATTACTTTGTAAAAATTCATCTAAACGAGATTCTAAGAAAGTTCCAAAATCTTCAAATAAGCCCATAATATTAATTATAAATAAATAAATAGTAGTTAATATTCAATGATAAGCACGATCGCTTCTTGTTTTCAATATACCTTTAATTAATAATGTTTAACTAGTTAAATCCCCAAAAAAATTAGCTTATCATCTAACTATCGATTAAAAAGTTTCTCCTACCCGAATATTGAGAGATTTATTTTGACGGCTAATAGTGGCTTGCGTGCCGTTGACTCCCATCAAAACCCAACCACTTGTACCAATTTCTGCCCCAACAGATATTTTTTCGGTTAAACTATTTATCTTGAACAAAGCAAAATTTTCAGCTTCGGGTAATTGTACTACACCGACTAAACTGTATTGATAATCTAATTGTTTAAAGTTATTTGTCGTAATCGTTTCAGTTTTAGATTCTGAAGTAGTATTAACCGTTGATTGTTGCTGAACTTTCGATTCTTGTTGAATTGATGATTGCAAACTGTCGATGGTGGGTACTTGAGCAAGTTTTTTGGGGGCAGAAACAGTTTTTGGTGATACTTCTTTTTTTACTTTCTGAGGCGATGTTGATGAGGTAGTCTTAGCAATAGGTGATGAGACTTTTTTGGTTGTTTTTGCTGGCGGTTTTTCTTCAATGATTATTTCAACAGGGGATAAATTTTCGACAATATTAGTGGTGGGTTGTGGTGGTAACGGTGGCGGAAGATTAATCGGAGTAGCATTTGTTGTCTGAGAGATTTTGGCTAAATCAATTAAAGTGTTGTTCGATGTTTCGTCTATTGTCGGTAAGGGTATCAATGGTTGTAATTCGCTAGCTTGATTATTATCAGATGCTATATCAGTGGATGTAGTAATGTTTTCTTCAGTAACGATCGTATTAGCTGACATCTGGGATTGTTGTTGTTGTTTCCATAACCAACCTAAGGTAGTGATTAGATACAAACTAGCGAAAACAAACATCAGTTTGTCGATTTTATTTGTCCAACTTAATTTACTTTTAAGATTAACCATCGCTTGACTATTAAATTATTTATTTAATGCTTCATCGTAGCAAGAAATTAGATTGATCGATCTATATTTGGTATTTTTAATTACGATTAATATTTAAGTAAAGCAATAAAATACAGACTTTACATGATTTACTTAACTTTAATTTCTATTATATAATTTTTGCTTATGCTTAATCGAGAGTAAAATAATGAATTTGCAAGATTATCATCATCGTCGATCGATACGTTTACCAAACTATGATTATTCACTGTCTGGATATTATTTTGTCACTATTTGTACCTACCAAAAACAATGTCTGTTTGGTGAAATTATTCAAGAAAAAATGATTCGTAATCAAATAGGTAATTTGGTTGTGGAAGAATGGTTAAACTCAAGTGAAATCAGAAAAGAAATTGAATTTGACGAATGGGTTGTGATGCCTAATCATATTCATGGGATTGTTGTGATTGATAATAATGGAAATCTTCATCAGGATAAAGATAATCAGGGTGCAAACCTGTCTTGGTCAGCGTTCCCTTGCGTCTTACGCTCCTGAGCGGGTTCTGACCGCTTGCACCCCTACAGTCGGGTTGGCAACGTAAACCGAAATCGCTTTCGACGTTTGTTTCGGGTTTTAAGTCTGCCGTCACCAGACAAATTAAAAGTATTTGTGTCGATCGCAATATTCGTGTTTGGCAAAAAAATTATTATGAATCAATTATTCGTGACCAAAAACAATTAGATAATATTCGTCAATATATTATTAATAATCCCCGAAAATGGGATGACGATCCTGAAAAAGTAATACAGTCGGAAATAACGATCGATCTTCTTTTCTAATCAATGACATTAATACAAATTCATCTTGTAGGGGTGCAAGGCTTGCACCCTTCTTCTTTATAATTAAAAAGACGATCGATCGTTACAATATTATCCCTATGTCAGAATTAACAGATGCACTAGAATTACTTGATTATTGGTTGTCCAAAAATCACCCACAAGTTTTCGATCGTTTACCTTTAGGCTTAGAAAAAGAAGAAATCGATAAATTTGCTCAAGAGCTTAATTTTGAATTACCACAAGAAGTTAAAGAATTATATGAATGGAGAAATGGTTGTCGTCCATTATTTTGGTCAGCATATACAGTTGAGCCAGTCTATCTCCCTATAGATAGAGCGATAAGATTAGATGTTAAGGAAGATTATTCTCGTACTCGTTTTATTGAAAATTATCTCTTAAAAGACAAAAAGATGAGTTACTCATTTTCTCTGTTTGATGATGATGAAATGGGTTGTCGTTTTGTTGATTGTGAAAGTGACAATCATACTCCTATATTATATGTAGATGGAGAAGATTGTTATTCTGTGATATGTCTTTTTAGTAGTATTACAAGTATAGTTTTAACTACACTTGAGAGTTATCAACAAGAAATAATACATTTTGGTCAATATGGTATGCCAACGGTAAATGACGAAGACGAAGATGAATATAAGAAGGTTTGGTTAAAACATAATTTAAACTTGGAAACTTTTTTAAAGCAAAAATACATGGAAGATTATATTAAAATACATGGCTTTGAGCGATTTCGCTCTTTACTTTAATAAATAATACAAAAAAATAGGATAAACCCGATCGTTTAACCGAGCCTACCCTATTAAAATATAGATTATTTTTAAGTATCGAACTTAAACTTAGAAGCGAGTGCTGTTAGGTTTATGAACGATGAAACTCATAGTTTGACACTGTCTGATGTTGTCAAAACCAATAAGTCTGATGTAACAATCAGCATATTGACTTTTACATTCACGAACTTCATTTAAAACTTCTTGAGGAGAACTTACACTAAATAAAGGTAATTTCCAAAGAGTCCAGTGGTGATCGTTAGGTAAAGGATCTTTTTCAAATTCTACAGCAGGAATAAATCCTTGGTCAATCATGTAAGCAATTTGCTTAACGATTTGTTGATCTGTTAAAGGTGGTAAATAAGATAGAGTTTCGTAACGACGCTCTTTTGGTAATGTTTGCATTTGTTATTCTTCCTTGTTTTCTGATTGATTAGATTGTGATTCTTTATCGACTTCATCTGTATCTGATGAAGTAAATGAAGAAGATTTGGTTTGAGTTAACAGTTCTAAAAGACGACGACGATGTTCCATATTAGATTGGCTAATATTGCTATTGACCATTTCTGGTAAAAACTCTAATACTTGCTCAGCTAAATCCTTTCTCACAGTAAGGATTCTTAATGCCAACTCTTTATTTTCGGTAATCAACTGCTCTAAATAATTATCACTATCTTGAACTTTTTGACGATTGCTATAATCAGAAAGCCAAATACCTTGACGGGGATTAGTTTCCGAGAGTTGTTGAATAATAACCATCACTGCTTGATAAGTTAGATAACTTTGCAGAACTTTTGCCGTATCTTGAACAACTTGTTTATAAGACATATATTTCAATTAGCTATAATCAGCTTTCAGTTATCGCAAATTTTGTTATACCAATGTTTTCATTATTCTCGTTATAACCAGAAATTCTGTAACATTGGTGAACATTTTATTTTTTTGTGACGACTGAATCGCTGATTAATCTAACTAAAACTTATAAAGTGTCAACGGTATCGAATTCAAATTTGATTTCTTTCCAAAGTTCACAAGCCGCGGCTAATTCAGGACTCCAGCGACAAGCTTCACGAAGTACATCATTACCTTCACGGGCAAGAGAACGACCTTCATTACGAGCTTGTACACAAGCTTCTAAAGCTACACGGTTAGCGGTTGCACCAGGTGCGTTACCCCAAGGGTGACCTAAAGTACCACCACCGAATTGTAAACAAGAATCATCACCAAAGATTTCAACCAATGCAGGCATGTGCCATACGTGGATACCACCAGAAGCAACAGGCATTACACCAGGTAGTGAAGCGTAATCTTGTGTGAAGAATACACCACGTGAGCGATCTTCTTCAACGTAATCTTCACGCATTAAGTCAACGAAACCTAAGGTTACCGCACGGTCACCTTCTAATTTACCTACAACAGTACCACTGTGTAAGTGATCACCACCAGATAAACGTAAACATTTAGCTAGTACACGGAAGTGAATACCATGATTTTTTTGACGATCGACTACAGCGTGCATCGCACGGTGAATGTGTAATAATAAACCATTATCACGACACCATTTAGCCAAGGTAGTGTTAGCAGTAAAACCACCAGTAAAGAAATCGTGCATAATGATAGGTGTACCGATTTCTTTAGCGAATTCAGCACGTTTAATCATTTCTTCACAAGTACCAGCAGTCACGTTTAAGTAGTGACCTTTCATTTCGTTGGTTTCAGCTTGTGATTTTTCGATTGCTTCTTGAACAAACAAGAAACGATCGCGCCAACGCATGAATGGTTGAGAGTTAATGTTTTCATCATCTTTGGTGAAATCTAAACCACCACGAAGACACTCATAAACTGCACGTCCGTAGTTTTTAGCGGATAAACCTAATTTAGGCTTAATGGTACAACCTAATAGAGGACGACCGTATTTGTTTAGTAAGTCACGCTCAACGTTAATACCGTGAGGAGGAACCTTGATAAGTTTTGATTAAAGCAACAGGGAAACGAATATCTTCTAGACGTAATGCACGTAGAGCTTTAAAACCGAATACGTTACCAACTAATGAAGTTAAAACGTTGGTGATTGAACCTTCTTCAAATAAATCTAAAGGATAAGCAACGAATACAAAATATTGATTATCTTCGTTAGGTACAGATTCAACATTGTAACAACGACCTTTGTAACGATCTAAGTCGGTTAAACCATCAGTCCATACAGTTGTCCATGTACCTGTAGAAGACTCAGCCGCAACAGCCGCCGCACATTCTTCAGGGGGAACACCTGCTTGAGGAGTCATTCTAAAACAAGCGAGTAAATCGGTATCTTTAGGTGTGTAATCGGGGGTGTAATAGGTTAAACGATAATCCTGTACACCAGCCTTAAATCCAGCTTTGGATCCAGCTACCATATGTCGTTTCCTCCAAATATATAATTTTTCTTTATAGCTTTATCTATAACAACTTCTTTAACGGAAGTTTATTTTTAGCATTTTGCTTTTCGTGAAACAATCTTATCACGAACAGGATCATTTTCTATACCATTTTCTTATGTATTTGTTATTATTATTATTTCTGATTTTGATTAATTTAACTAATCTAATTTTCTTGACTTTATCGCCACGATCGGTGTAATATTACGCTTTTTTGTCGGCTGGTGTTGAAAACTATTTTTAATCACGTAAGTTTTCACGATCGTTTTTTGTTAAATACAAGACTTTTTCTTGATTTTAATCATTAAGATTACTTATATTACGTAATTAAAAACAAAAATATTTTTCCAATATATCACCACAAATCTTAATCTATCGAGTATAATTGCTTATCTCAAATCTTCAAACTAGTCAAAAACTTGAGATAGTTCGATCGATATATTTATTTTTCTAATGTGTCGGCAATTTCAATCAAATCAATACAGTTACAAACGATCGATTTTGAAACCATCAAAAGAAGTCTTTGAAAGTTATCAATACTAAAGTTTAACAAAACAGATGAATGGTAATTGATATAACAGAAAACGATTTTTTAATGGGGAAGTTCAACTCAAAGAGTAATAACGACGATTTGTTAAAACTCAATCAGTATGTAGTGCCTTCAATTGGGCTAGTTGCTCTTTTTCGGTATTGTAAAAGGTTTCTTTACCAATATTTGTATAAGCTACTTTAAAAAAATCTTAACTTAATCTTAATCAGAAGTAAGACAATTTTGACTTCAAGAAAAAGCCCAAATAAATTGTTGACAATACCTAAAAAAATAGGATACGATTATAGATCGTCACTGGTTAATCATACTGGGGACGATCTATATTTATATATACATACAAAATAAAGGCTGTAGTAAGAAATATATCTCATGCCAACAATTCAGCAATTAATTAGGAATGAACGTTCCTCTATTCAGAAGAAAACTAAATCACCAGCACTGAAGGAATGTCCTCAGCGTCGTGGAGTTTGTACAAGAGTTTATACCACAACTCCAAAAAAACCTAACTCCGCTTTAAGAAAAGTCGCTAGGGTACGTTTAACTTCAGGTTTTGAAGTTACAGCTTATATTCCTGGAATCGGGCATAACCTTCAAGAACACTCTGTAGTGTTAATTAGAGGTGGAAGAGTCAAAGATTTACCGGGTGTTAGATATCACATTGTTAGAGGTACTCTTGATGCAACTGGTGTAAAAGATAGAAGACAAAGTCGCTCTAAATACGGAGCAAAACGTCCTAAGGAATAATCTTCTTTTTACCGTAATAAGTAACTAAACAAACTAGTAAATTTAAGAATATAAAATGTCTCGTAGAAGTAAAGCAAAAACAGTAGAAGTTCCACCAGATCCAGTCTATAATAGTAGGTTGGTAAATATGACCATCCGTAGAATTATGAAGGATGGTAAAAAATCTCTAGCGGCTAGAATATTTTATGATGCGATGAGCATTATTGGTGAAAGAACAAGTGCTGAACCGATGGAAACATTCGAAAAAGCAATTAAAAACCTAACACCATTAGTAGAAGTTAAAGCAAGAAGAGTCGGTGGTGCTACTTATCAAGTTCCTATGGAAGTTCGTTCTTCCCGTGGTACTAGCTTAGCATTACGTTGGTTAGCTAGATTTTCTCGTGAAAGAGGTGGTAAAACCATGGCGATTAAATTAGCTAATGAAATTATGGATGCGGCTAATGAAACAGGTAGTGCAATCAAGAAAAGAGAAGAAACTCATAGAATGGCAGAAGCAAATAAAGCCTTTGCTCACTATCGTTACTAAGATTTTTTTTCGACTGAATAATCTTTAAAAAAAGTATTCAACATTATTTACTGACAAATAATAGTAAATTTTGTAACAAAAAGTGTAAACTTAAACAGCGTCTAAATCTGTTTTAAATCAAAGGAGGAAACTGTGGCACGTTCGATTCCGCTAGAAAAAGTACGTAATATAGGAATTGCGGCTCATATAGATGCGGGTAAAACCACAACAACAGAAAGAATATTATATTACTCTGGTATTGTTCACAAAATCGGGGAAGTTCATGATGGTAATGCCATCACGGATTGGATGGACATAGAAAAGGAAAGAGGTATTACAATTACCGCTGCCGCCATCAGTACCGATTGGAAAGAGCATCATATTAATATAATTGATACTCCCGGACACGTCGATTTTACGATCGAGGTCGAACGCTCTATGCGAGTACTTGACGGAGTCATAGCGGTATTTTGTTCTGTAGGTGGAGTACAACCTCAATCGGAAACAGTTTGGCGACAAGCCGATCGTTATCACGTGCCTAGAATTGCCTTTGTGAATAAAATGGATCGTACAGGGCCAACTTTTTTAAAGTTTATAACCAAGTAAAAAAGCAGTTGAAAGCTCCAGCAATTGCGGTACAAATCCCTATAGGTAACGAAGAAGATTTTAGCGGTATTGTGGATTTAGTAACCATGAAAGCTCATATCTATGAAGATGATTTAGGGGAAAAGATCACAATTACTGATATTCCTAAACAAGTTCAAGATTTAGCTGACGAATATAAAGCTTACTTAGTTGAAACGATCGCTGAATTAGACGAAAACCTACTGGAAAAATATTTATCAGAAACCCAAATCACTGAAGCAGAAATCAAAACTGCTATCCGTCAAGGAACAATCTCAGGCAAGTTAGTACCTATGTTTTGTGGTTCAGCATTTAAAAACAAAGGAGTACAACTATTACTTGATGGTGTGGTCGATTATCTACCAGCACCGACAGAAGTTCCGCCCATCAAAGGGATATTACCTGATGGTGAAGAAGGAACACGTAAATCTGATGATGAAGAATCTTTTTCGGCTCTAGCTTTCAAGATAGCATCTGACCCTTTTGGACGTTTAGCCTTTGTGCGAGTCTATTCAGGCGTATTGGTAAAAGGTAATTATGTCTATAATGCCACTAAACAAAAAAAAGAACGTATTTCTCGCTTAATTATTCTTAAAGCTAATGACAGAATAGAGGTTGATGAATTACGATCTGGAGATTTAGGAGCAATTATCGGCTTAAAAAATACCATAACAGGTGATACATTATGTGATGAAGACAACCCTATTCTCTTAGAATCTTTATTTATTCCTGAACCAGTTATCTCCGTCGCCGTTGAACCAAAAACAACACAAGATATGGACAAACTGGGTAAAGCACTCAAATTTTTATCAGATGAAGATCCAACATTCCAAATCAGTATTAATCCAGAAACCAATCAAACAATGATTGCGGGAATGGGTGAACTACATTTAGAAATTTTAGTTGATAGAATGTTGAGAGAATACAAGGTAGAAGCAAACGTGGGACAACCACAAGTAGCTTACCGAGAAACCATCCGTAAAAAAGTTACCGCCGAAGGAAAATTTATCCGTCAAAGCGGTGGAAAAGGTCAATATGGTCATGTGGTAATTGAACTAGAACCAGCAGAAGAAGGAAAAGGATTTAGTTTTACTAATAAAATAGTTGGGGGTGTAATTCCCAATGAATTTATTAGTGCAATCGAACAAGGTATTGAAGAATCTTGTGGTTCTGGCATCGTCGCTGGTTATCCTCTAATTGATGTTCGTGTTACACTAATTAATGGTTCTTATCACGATACGGACTCTTCTGAGATGGCATTTAAAATCGCTGGTTCGATCGCAGTTCAAGATGGTGCCCAAAAAGCCGATCCTGTATTATTAGAACCAATGATGAAAGTTGAAGTTGAAGTTCCTGATAATTTCTTAGGGGATGTTATAGGTGATCTTAACTCTCGTCGAGGTACAATTGAAGGAATGAATACAGAAGATGGTTTAGCTAAAATTACCGCTAACGTTCCCTTAGAAGCCATGTTTGGATATGCCACAGACATTCGTTCTAAAACACAAGGACGTGGTATATTTAGCATGGAATTCAGCGAATATGCTGAAGTACCCCGCAATGTTGCTAATGGCATTATTGCAAAAAATAGAGGAATTCTATAAATTTATTAACTAAACAAAAAGGAAAAGACAACAACAATGGCACGCGCAAAATTTGAAAGAAATAAACCTCACGTCAATATCGGTACTATCGGTCACGTTGACCACGGTAAAACAACATTAACAGCAGCTATCACTTTAACTTTATCTGCGGCAGGACAAGCTAAAGCTCGTAAGTATGATGAGATTGATGCAGCCCCTGAAGAAAAAGAACGTGGTATTACTATTAATACAGCTCACGTAGAATACGAAACACCCGATCGTCACTACGCTCACGTTGACTGTCCAGGACACGCTGATTATGTTAAAAACATGATTACTGGTGCGGCTCAAATGGATGGAGCAATCTTAGTTGTATCCGCCGCTGATGGCCCTATGCCTCAGACTCGTGAACATATTCTCTTGGCTAAACAAGTTGGTGTACCTAACTTAGTTGTTTTTCTTAACAAAGAAGACCAAGTTGATGATGAAGAATTATTAGAATTAGTTGAATTAGAAGTTCGTGAACTTTTAACTGAATATGATTTTGATGGTGACAATATTCCCATCGTTATTGGTTCAGCTTTAAGAGCAGTAGAACAAATGACTAGCGATGGTAACACTCAAAAAGGTAGTAATGAGTGGACTGACAAAATTTGGACTTTAATGGATGAAGTTGATAACTATATTCCTACTCCAGAGCGTGAAGTTGACAAGCCTTTCTTGATGGCAGTAGAAGATGTTTTCTCTATCAGTGGTCGTGGTACAGTGGCAACTGGTCGTATCGAACGTGGTATCGTCAAAGTCGGTGAAACCATCGAAATTATCGGTATCAAAGACACTCGTAGCACAACTGTAACTGGTGTTGAAATGTTCCAAAAAACATTAGATGAAGGTATGGCAGGAGACAACGTTGGTGTACTCTTACGTGGTGTACAAAAAGAACAAATTGAACGTGGTATGGTTTTAGCTAAACCGGGTTCTATTACTCCTCACACCAAATTTGAAGCCGAAGTTTACGTACTCAAAAAAGAAGAAGGTGGTCGTCATACTCCTTTCTTCCCCGGATACCGTCCTCAGTTTTATGTTCGTACAACCGACGTAACTGGAAGTATCAATGACTTTACCGCCGATGACGGAAGTACAGCAGAAATGGTAATGCCCGGCGATCGTATTAAAATGACAGTAGAATTAATTGCTCCTGTTGCGATCGAACAAGGAATGCGTTTTGCTATTCGTGAAGGTGGACGTACCATCGGAGCGGGTGCTGTAGCTAAAATTTTAGCCTAGAACAATTTAATAACATTTAAGGCGTGCATAAGACAAAGTTCTTTGTACGTCTTATTTTTCTGTCTTGAAACTCTCGATTAACAATTAACCGTACCTTGAAAATTAGAAAAGTAAAATATTATGGCTGCAGTAGAACAACAAAAAATCCGTATTCGTCTCAAAGCATACGATCGTCGCTTACTCGATACTTCCTGTACTAAAATAGTTGAAACCGCTAATCGTACTAATGCTCAACCAGTGGGGCCGATTCCTTTACCCACTAAGCGTAAAATATATTGTGTTTTAACATCTCCCCACGTAGATAAGGATGCACGAGAGCATTTTGAGACTCGTACCCATCGTCGTGTCATTGATATTTACAAGCCTTCGTCAAAAACGATCGATGCTTTGATGAAATTAGATTTACCCGCAGGTGTTGATATTGAAGTCAAACTGTAAATTAACTATTAATCGCACCTAGAGTATCGATCGAGTCAATTAATGTAACTCATAACCGATGAGAAACGTTATATAATAGTAAATTGTGTCAAAATTTTCATTTATTATGCCTAAAGTAAAAACCAAAAAATCTGCCGCTAAACGTTTTCGTGTTACAGGAAGTGGAAAAAAAATTGTTCGTCGTAAAGCGAATAAAAACCATTTATTAGAACATAAAAGCAAACAGCAAAGACGTCGTCGTTTAAGTAACTTAGCTTTAGTACACGAATCTGATGAAAAAGAAGTACGTTTAATGTTGCCTTATTGCTAAATAAAAAAACTTACTACTTCGGTTTTAATTATCTCCATAACCATTTATATTTTTTAATCAAATGACTAGAGTAAAAAGAGGTAACGTCGCCCGCAAAAGACGTAAAAAAATTCTTAAACTAGCTAAAGGTTTCCGTGGTTCACATTCTAAGTTGTTCCGTACGGCTAACCAACAAGTAATGAAAGCATTACGTAATGCTTATCGTGATCGTCGTAAGAAAAAAAGAGACTTTCGTCGTTTATGGATTACCCGTATTAATGCCGCCGCTAGAATGCAGGGTATTAGTTATAGTCAATTAATTAATAAATTAGACAAAGCTAATATAAATTTAAATCGTAAAGTACTCGCTCAACTAGCAATTCAAGATGCGGAAGCATTCCAAAAAGTTGTTGAATTAGCAGTCAATTCTTAAGTTATTAACTTTCTCTATTTTTTAAGCTAAATAAATAAAAACTGTTCATTTGCTCTTAATTGTAGCGGATGAGCATTTTTTTTTGGGTAAACAAGCTTTCAAATGATCGCTTCGAATTCGTTACAATGTATCTATCTCAATAAAGGCTCTATCCTAAACGCTATGTTTAATCCTTAAATGCTATAACTATCTTAATAACTATAAAGCGAAATTATCAATTTGAAAAAATAAATGTTTTCGGACACGTTGTAAATTATAAACTATCAACTCTACAACTATACAACTACGCAATTACAACTTCATTCAACTACTATGTCTTTTTCTCGTCGTTTTTTTCGTTTAGCAATTGTCAATATTCTTTCTAATCTGATGGTGCCTCTTGCTAGTTTAGTTGATATGGCTTTTCTTGGTCATTTAGACGATATTAGTCATTTAGCAGGTGTTTCTATCGCTTCAGTTTTATTTAATTACCTTTATTGGACTTTTGGTTTTTTAAGAATGGGTACAACTGGTACAACTGCCCAAGCCAAGGGAAAAGATAATCAGCAAGAAATAAAAAAAATTTTATTACGAAACACAATTATTGCTTTATCGATCGGTTTAATAATTCTAATATTACAATACCCTTTGCGAGAAATTGGTTTTTACTTACTCAGAGCGACAGACGAAGTTAAAGCGAGTGGTATCAGCTACTATAACAGTTTGATTTGGGGTGCACCTGCCACTTTATTGAATTTTGTTTTAATCGGTTGGTTTTTAGGATTAGAAAAAAGCGAAAACGTACTTTTATTATCTCTGCTTAACAAAGGCACAAATGTTATTCTTGATTATATTTTTATTGTTCGTTGGGGATGGCAAAGTAGTGGTGCGGGTAGTGCAACCGCTATTAGTCAATATTTAACTGCTTTAGTGGGCATAATTTTGGTTTTGAGAGTAATTAAAATTGCTCAACTTTCTCAGTTAAGAGATAGTATTTGGCAACCTGAAGCTATTATTAAATTATTTTTGTTAAACCGAGATATTTTAATTCGTACCTTTGCCTTAATTTCTACCTTTGCTTTATTTACTAATTTAAGTTCAGATTTAGGTACATCAATTTTAGCCACCAACAGTTTACTGTTACAAGCGGTGACTTTATCAGCTTATTTTATTGATGGTTTAGCTTTTGCAACTGAAAGTTTGGCAGGAATTAGCTATGGAGAAGGTAACAAAAAGCAGTTAGTAACCGTATTAAAAATTGCCGGTATATTAAGTCTAATTTTTGGTTTGATATTTGCTACTGTATTTATCTTATTTTCTAGCTTCATTTTTAGTCTATTAACTAATCATCAGAATATCATTGACGAAATTAACAACTATGTTTGGTGGCTATTTCCTATTTTAGGATTTGGTAGTATCGCTTATATGCTTGATGGTTATTTTCTCGGTTTGACTCAAGGTGCATTACTCAGAAAATCTAGTTTAATTGCTAGTATCGGTGGATTTTTAACTCCTGCTATGATTGCTTGGTATCTGAAAAATAATCATTTATTATGGTTAGCCTTAACTATTTTTATGCTCATCAGAGTCACAACTTTAAGCCAAGGTTTACCTTTTGCTTTAGCTAAAAAAAAATATAATTAATTAACTAATTGATTATGATTGCCCTATCATTAGCGTTACTTATACTACAACTTTCTTTTATTTAGGTTGAGCTACTTAATTGATCGATCTATGAAAAAGTCCGAAGTAAAAAATTAAACAATTATTTAATCTTTTAATTAGAAAGCCATATTAACAATACAATTACGGTTTTCCGTATATATGAGTACGGATAAAAAGTAAATTTTCGTTACATTTGTTAACATTGCTAATGTTACAATAAGCACATAAAGTATATCTAACAAAAAATAATATATGCCTTTTACAATTGAATCAGCTCGTGGTATTTTTCCTCAAACTCAATCAGCTGATGCAGTGCCTGCAACGATTGCTCGTTTTGAGCAACTTAATGCGGAAGACCAATTAGCCTTAATTTGGTTTGCTTATCTAGAAATGGGTAAGACAATCACAGTAGCCGCACCGGGTGCAACTAGTATGGTTTTAGCTGAAAATACATTAAATGAGATGTTAAAGATGAAGCCAGTAGAGCAATCTCAAGCAATGTGTGACTTAGCTAACCGTGAAGATACTCCGATCAGCAGAACTTATGCAAGTTGGACTCCTAACCTAAAATTAGGTTTTTGGTATCAATTAGGGGAATATATGAATCAAGGTAAGATAGCACCTATTCCTGATGGTTATCAACTTTCTGCTAATGCTAATGCTGTTTTATTAACCATTGAAGGATTAGAACAAGGTCAACAAATTACTGTGTTACGTAATATGGTAGTTGATATGGGTTACGAAAAAGGTAAAGAGCAAAAAACAGTAACTGAGCCTGTTAATCCTCCTACCGAAATGTCTAAACGAAGCAATGTTTCTATTGAAGGTGTTAGTAACCAAACAGTGCTATCAATACATGGATAATTTGAATGCTAACGATTTTAATGCGTTAATCGAATTATTTGCTGAGGATGGAGCTCTTCAACCACCATTCAAACGTCCTCTTGTCGGTAAAGAAGCTATTTTACGCTTTTTTAATGAAGAATGTCAAAATTTAAAACTTTCTCCAGAAAGAGGTGTTGTTGAACCGACTGAAGATGGGTACACTCAAGTTAAGGTAACAGGTAAAGTGCAAACTCCTTGGTTTGGTGGTAATGTCGGTATGAATATTGCTTGGCGTTTCCTTCTTAACCCTGATGGCAAAATCTTTTTTGTAGCGATCGATTTATTAGCATCTCCTAAAGAATTATTAAATTTGATGCGTTAAATCAAAAGAAGACATTAGTAAACAAATACTTGTTGTAATTAGCTTTTTTATACTAGAATAATGATGATTAATATGTTAGTTTTTATTCCTTAGTAATAAATTAGCAATTAAATATTTACTGATTATTTAGGAGTTTCTCTTTTTAGAGGAACTCTTTTTATATTGATTTTCATCTACCAAATCTATAGATAAATTGATATAATAATAAAGCAGATTAATTTTAATTTATCACTGTAATAATAAACTTTAAATTCAACTTAACAATGTCACTAATTGATACTGGATGGTCAACAGAAGAAAAACAAATTGTCGAAAATATTTTAGCACAAGCATACGATCGAGATGTGAGTTTAACTATTAATCATGTTCGTCAAAAAGTTACTAATTTAACTAATATAGAAGAACTTTGGCAAGTACATGATTTTTTAAGTAGTAAACGTTATGATCTTGACGGTAAGTACGATTCAAGAGAATCAATGCTTATTTTTACGCTTTCTCAATTAATTAAAGAAAACGTAATTACATTACAAGATTTAGATGGTTTAACCAAAAATAAACTGGCTAAAATATCTTCTCTTGCTAAAATGTAAGCTATACTAAAAAAAATCAATATTGGCTACTTACTGAATAATTTTATTAGTTAGTTAAAGGTAGTCAATTATAATTATATTTTAAGATTTTTTTATTTTTATGATCTAAATTTGACGTAAAATAATTTAGTGTAAGTTAAATAAATAAGTTATTATTAACTAATAAAAATAAGCTACATAAAAAAAGTGATTCAATTATATTTTTAGAACAACTATTTTTTTATTTCTGTATTTTAAATAAGCATCATTTAAAATTGAAACCAAAACAATTATCTTGATTTTTATTAAGAAGAAAATAGACGATCGACTTTAATATCTGTGGTGTTTAAAATGTAACATTCTTTCCCTCATTTGTAAACAAGTGCTTAAAACCGACTAATTTATCGAAAAATTTACTATATCAATCAAAGCTAAAGTATTTCAATACACGTACAAATATTAGCTTTGTTTTACAGTAGTTTGAGCTAAACAACTATAGCCAAATAAGTTTATGATTACTCAAATTTTTTTTCTGTATCATCAACCCCTTTAAATATCTCCTTCATAAGGGGAGATTCAAATTGTATCTATATAGAGATGCTATCAAACAATTTCATTTACCTATAACTCACGAATTCTACTATAGATAATAAAATTTTGATTGGCATAACGACAATAGTTAAATTGCAAGAAATAAAATTATTTTTTCTTTAAAGTGCATAAATTTATCAAAACGAATGGAAGGATAAATAACCAACACAAACTCAAGAAGAAATAATCGTCATGAAAAATATTGAAATCGTTTTTAGCTTTGATACCACAGGAAGTATGTATCCTTGTTTAACTCAAGTACGTCGTAAAATAAAAGAAACTGTTAGTCGCTTACTTAACGAAATACCCGGTATTCGTATTGGCATAATCGCTCATGGTGATTATTGTGACGAAAATAAAACCTATGTTACCAAAACACTTGATTTATCAGGTGAGGTGGATGAAATTTGTAACTTTGTTCAAAATGTAGAAGCAACATATGGAGGTGATGCGCCCGAATGTTACGAATTAGTTTTACATCAAACTCAATCTTTATCTTGGAGTAAAGATAGTCATAAAACTTTAGTAATGATTGGTGATGACATTCCTCACGCACCAGCTAGAAATCCTCAGAAATTAAACTGGCGTACAGAATTAAAAACTTTGATTAGTCAAGATATAACTGTTTATGGTGTACAAGCATTAAATCGATCGCACGCTAATTTATTTTATCAAGAACTAGCTGAAAAATCGGGTGGTTATCATCTAAGTTTAGATCAATTTGCACATATCACTGATTATTTTCTAGCTATTTGTTATCAACAGTCTTCTAATAATCAATTACAAGATTATGAAACAGAAATCGTTGCTGAAGGAAGAATGAATCGTAGTCTTTATAGTATGTTTAATACTATGCTCAAAAGAGACAGTGGAGATTTATTTAATGATAAAAATTTGAATTCAGTATCGCCAAGTAGATTTCAAGTTTTAGATGTAGAAGATAATGTTTCGATTAAAAACTTTGTTTTAGAAAATGGTTTAACTTTTAAAAAAGGGCGTGGTTTTTATCAGTTTACTAAAACAGAAACTATTCAAGCTAATAAAGAAATTTTATTAATGGAAAAAGATACAGGTGATTTGTTTGCAGGGAATTGTGTGAGACAAATGTTAGGCTTACCTGAAAAAACCAAAGTGAGAATTAAACCAACTGACTTAAAGAAATATAGTGTCTTTGTGCAAAGTACTTCTTATAATCGTAAATTGATTGGTGATACTCGTTTTTTGTATGAAGTTGAAGAATAAATAATAATAGACAGAAAAAACCCCCGTGATTACGAGGTTAAAAAAACGAAAAACAAAATTACAGATTAGTAAGTATAAGTACTCGGATTATTATAATTTATTATTTGGCGAATATTCCAATATGAAATTGACTTAAGTCTATGATTTTGATTTCTATTATAACAAATAATCTATAGTTAATTAACTTATTTGCGATTTAATTTAATTACTTACTTATGAGATGTTTATTTGATTATAAAGTTTTATAATATAAATAACTTTAATCAGAAGCTAGACCAATGACGACAGATCATCCTCCATCAGAAAAAGTGATCGATAACCCAACTGCAACAGATAACACTGTTGAGAGTAATCAAATTCAAAAAACGTCAACCGATCGTAAATGGCTTAATATAGGTCTTATCTTATTACTGTTAGGAATAATCGCAGGAGGTTGGTATTGGTGGCAAAGTCAACAGAGTCAAGCTTCACAACAAGCACAGCAAGCACCACCACCTTCGGGAGTTAAACTCAAGACTCTTACTAGTGCTACGATCGAAGAATCTACTAATTTTTTAGGTAATCTCGAAGCACAACAAACGGTTAATCTTAACTCAGAATTAGAAGGTAGATTAGTCGGTATTTTAATTTCTGAAGGACAGATAGTCAACCGAGGAGATAGCTTATTTCGTTTAGAAAGTGATACTCTTAATGCTGAATTAAATCAAGCCTCAGCTACTGTTAATGCACGTCTTGCCCAATTAACTGAATTACAAACAGGTAGTCGGATTGAAGATGTTGCCGCCGCTCAAGCTAGAGTAAGACAAGCACAGATTCGCTTAGATAACTCCCGTAAAGGCTCATCTCAAGCTGAAATTGCTCAGGCACAAGCACAGTTAGTAGCCGCTGAAGCCGAAGCACAATTAGCACAGCAAAAAGTTAAACGTTATCGTTTATTATTAACCGAAGGTGCGATCGCTCAAGATCAATTTGATAATTTTTTAACTGAAGCGAAAACAAGCCAAGCCCAAGTTAATGTAGCTCAAAAAAGATTACAAGAATTAAGACAAGGTACGACTTCTAATAATGCTGAACTAGAAGCGGCGTTAGATGAAGCTAAACAAAACTTGACTTTATTACAAAATGGTGCAAGACAAGAACAAATTGCTCAGGCGACAGCACAAGTGCAAGAGGCGAGAGCGAATGTAGCTAGAATTAGAACTTTATTAGACAAAAGTTTGATTAAAGCACCAATTTCGGGCAAAATAAGTAATATTCCTGTTAAAATAGGCGATTATATTGACAGTGATGATACCTTAACTACTATTACTGAAAATAGTGCTTTAGAGTTAAATATTGCCATACCGATCGAGAAAGCAGTTGATTTACAGATTGGTTTACCTGTGCAACTTTTAGATGATAACAATAAAACGATCGCTACAGGGCAAATTAATTTTATTGAACCAAATGTTACATCAGATTCACAATTAATTAATGTTAAAGCAGTTTTTGATAATAGTGATTTCGATCGTCAATTACTCAATCGCCAGTTTATTCAATCTCGGATTATTTGGAATCTCGATCGAGGTATCTTAATCCCTACTAGCTCAATTTTTCGTATCGGCGGACAAGCATTTGTTTTTACGGCTGAAGAGAATCCCGACACAGAAGGTTTAGTTGCCAAACAAAAAGCAATTAAGTTAGGAGATATTCAAGGGAATAGTTATCAAGTATTAGAAGGTTTGGAAAATGGCGATCGAATTTTAACCGCAGGTATTCTACAAGTAAGAGATGGTTCGCCCATCCAACAAATAGCGGAAACAGACACTAATAATACAAGCTCAAATAATAATTAATCAAACTCATCTTAATTTAAGCGTCTGAATCGCAAAACAAACTAGACCTATTTATTATTATTTAGCCACGGGGGTAACAAAGGATAAATTTCGCAACAAAAGTTTATTAATCAATAAAACGATCGCTTTACTAAAATTACTATCTTCAAGTAAGTTAAGTCTCGAACGTCCCTTATACAATCAAAAAAATTGATGCGTAATCAAAAGTAAATGTATAGAGCATCTTTTCCAACAAATTAAGACCAAAGCATCAAGATTTTTTCAACCTTAATATTGAATCAAGAAAAAAGTTTGTTCAAATACGGAGAGAGAGGGATTCGAACCCTCGATAGGCTTTAACAACCCATAACTTCTTAGCAGGAAGCCGCTTTCAACCGCTCAGCCATCTCTCCAGATGTAAGCACTTTGATATTGTAACCTAGAAATACTAGTTTTGGCAATACTTTTTAAGTTAAGAGTTAAGGGTTAAGAGTTAAGAGTTAGAAATCAAAGACTTTAGAGGCTATTATTGACCATTAATTTTTTCACTTACTTTCTTCGTGTTTTGTTGCCAAATTTTAATTATACCGTTGACACCACCTGCGGCTAAAATTTGATCGTCTTGACTTAATGCTAAAGATAAAACTCGATCGTTGTCACTAATTTTTAAATGTCCAATTTCTTTACTACTAGCTAAATGCCAAATTTTGATATAACCATCAATTCCTGCACTATACAAAAGTTGTTCATCGTTGCTTAAGAGTAAATCCATCACTTGTCCATTATGAGCCGATAGTTGTAAATAAGGTACAATTTCTAAAAATATACTCCAAGTTGTGGTTGGTAATTGCCACATAATAATTGAACCATCTGCACCCCCGGCGATGATTAATTCTCCTGATTGACTAATTACCAAACATTCTATCGGGCTTGTATTACCTAAAAGCAAACCAACTTTATTTTCTGATTCTAATTCCCACATTGAGATAACACCGTCGTCTCCTGCGGTTACAATTAAACTAATCGATTCATTAATTGCGATCGCATTGATTGAACCATTTTCCGATTTTAAATCATAAAGAAGATTACCTGTAGATAAATCCCATTGTTTCAAAGATTGATCAAAACTACCACTAACTACTATATTTCGTTTAGACGCAATTTCTAATCCATGAATTGAGCCTGTATGTTCGGATAAAGTTTCTTCTAAAGAAAATGATTGTGATTGTTGATCTAAAGACCAAACTTTGATATTTTGATTTAAATCACCTGTGAGAATACCTCGATCGAGATAATTTTTTGAGTTTAATGCCAAACTAGTTATACCTTCTTCTGAAGCTCTAATTTGACTTATTTCACTACCTTGGGTGAGTGACCATAATTTGAGATAATTATCCCAAGAAGTACTCAATAAGTATTTTTGATCGATCGTCATCGCTAAACTCGTAACTGATTCTTGATGAGCGGTGATAACATGAATACATTTCCAAGCTATTTTCTCAGGAAAGTTAAGATTTAACTCTTCAAAAGTGGGTTTTTTTAAAATATTTTGGTCAGGTAACTTGATTTTAAACGAAGATTTTTTATTCTGAATTTTTAAATAATTTTCTGATGATTGTAATGACTGATAAAGTGTTTCTAAATTTTTAATTCTTAAATCAAGTTTATTTTTTTTCAAAAAATTGATCACAGTTACTAAAGACTGATGAAGACTTTCGACGCTTTCTTGTAACGAAGCAATTTCTTGATTTTCCGATAAAGATAGTTCACCATTAATCGTCGCTAAGTTGTCTTTAAGTATTTTTTGTTGAAGCTCAGTTATTTTTTGTTCAATTGAATCAATTTCTTGAGCAATATTAGGAGGATATTTTCTCAACAGTAAACGGTTATTGACTACATTAAAGATAAGAGCCAGAATAATACTTAAAAATAAAAGTGAATTAAAATCAGCAGAAGTAAATGAAGAAATTAGTAAAAATACTAATGCTGAAGCGATACTTATATATTCAGCCCATTGAAGAGCAAGTTTAATTTTAATTATCAAAATTATCATGCAATTTATTAATTATATTCTCGGCAAATATGGTGTTCATTCATCGTCTAAATCAAAATAAATAATAGAGATTAAAATAGTTAAGCCACTACCAAACACTCACTACGATCATCTTCATCGATAATCCACAGATGCTATATTATTCGTTGTCAATTGTCAATGATTAATTTTGAATTATTTTAGATTCCCATCGTAATCATCGTACGAACGATATTAAAATAGATTAAAACACCAATGACATCAACTGCTGTTGTAATAAAGGGTGCAGACATTAAAGCGGGATCTAATCCTAGAGAGCGGAAGAAAAAAGGTAATGCCGAACCAGAAACAGATGCCAGTAAAGAAATAGCGACTAAACTTGCTCCAACTGAGACAGCAACGATTATATTTTGTTCTGTTTGCGGTAGGAAATAAGCCCAAATTGTGGCTAATACACCTAAAATTAAACCAAGTAATAATCCAGCTAACGCTTCTCTAACAACTACTTTTGCCGCCCCTAAATCAGCTATTTCTCCTGTATTCAATCCACGAATGACAACTGTAGATGATTGTGTACCAATGTTACCACCGGTGCCTGTAAGTAAAGGAATAAATGCGGCTAAGACGGTGAATTTGGCTAATAAATCACCTTGAGAGCCGATAATACTACCAGTAACGCTATTAGTAACTAATAAAATTAATAACCAAACTACCCTTCTACGAGCAACGGTAAATAAGTTGGTTTGAAAGTAGTTATCACCTTCAGATTGTACACCACCCAAAGCATAGATATCTTCAGTTGCTTCTCGTTCTAAAATATCAATCATGTCATCGACTGTGACAATTCCCACTAAACGTAATTCTCGATCGACTACAGGTAAAGCAAGGAGATCGTATCTTTGTATTAGTCTGGCAACTTCTTCTTGATCTACATCAGTACTAACATAAATGACATCTTTAGTCATAAATTCGCTTAACACTTGCTCAGGAGGATTTAAAACCAAATCACGTAGAGAAACAATACCAGTTAAATGACGAGAAGCATCAGTAACATAAAGATAGTAAATCAGCTCCGAGTTACTACCTTGTGTGCGTATTCTTTCGATCGTTTGAGCAACAGTCAGGGTTTCTTTGAGGGCTATATATTCAGGAGTCATAATTCGCCCTGCGGTATCTTCTTCATAACCTAAAAGTAAACTAGTAGCTTGTCTTTCTTCAGGGCTAAGTTGGGCAATAATTCGGCTAACGACGGTAGCGGGTAATTCATCAAATAAACGAGCTCGATCGTCTGGAGACATTTTGTCAACGATATCGAGTACTTCTTGACGTTTAAATTCTTCGATTAATGATTGTTGAACACTATAATCTAAATGCTCGTAAACATCAATGGCTTCTGTTTTACTTAATAATCTAAAAGCGATCGCTTGTACTGATTCAGGTAATCCTTCGATGGCTTCTGCTATATCCACAGGTTGAACGGGTATTAATAATGCTTTTGCACCTTCAAGATTTTTCTTTTCTAAAAGTAGCTGTAATTGAGAACGAACTAAATCTCTTAACTCATGGCGAGAATTGATTGCCGTAATATCTGTGTTTTTAGTTGTGTCCAAGTTATCACTCACCACCTTCTCTCCTGATGTTATTGACTGCGATTTTAGATAATCAAAACTTCATTTTAACCTCAGTCTGGATATTGTCCAATATTTTTATCCAATTGCTTTTTATAAATGTATCTACCAGTTATGATAAGTTAATAATAGTACTTATTTGAGATTTGTTTCGGTTACATTGTTTGATTCCATTTTTGAAGCTCATTTTTTCTCACACAAGGAATGAAAGTTAAATGTCCGTTATCTCAATAATTTAACACTTTAAAAAAAAGTTGAGGAAATAGTTTATGTCCATATATGTGGGGAATTTGTCCTACGACGTTACAGAAGACGATTTACGAGCAGTTTTTGCTGATTATGGTGAAGTAAAAAGAGTTTATTTACCAGTCGATCGAGAAACTAAAAGAAAGCGTGGTTTCGGTTTTGTCGAAATGAATAGTGACGATGAAGAATCTAAAGCGATTGAAACTCTAGATGGTGCTCAGTGGATGGGCAGAGAAATCAAAGTTAATAAAGCTAAACCTCGTGAAAGCAATTAATAATTGTAATTACGAACGATTCAAATTCAAATTCCCTTAATTGTTTTTCAGTTTTAAGAGTTGAAAAATAGCTAATTTAATTTACTTGATCTTTAATAATTCGATCGTGTAAATTCAACGTAATCTTTAAGGTGGGCTAAAATCTAAAGTAGCTCACCTTATTTAATAGTGAACGCCAGAAAAGATAAGGAGTCAGGAGTTAGAAAAATAAAAGTAAAAACTATCAACTATCAAACGGTGGTTATTATTTCTTTACATCAACTAAGTAAGTTCAACGACTACGATTCAGATAAATTATGTTAGTATCTGAATTGAACCATCATCTTTGAGTAAAAATTGATTGTCTGTTTTGACACATAAACCACAAAATAATTATTTCACTAATTAAGAAAAGTCTTATGAATAAGTGTTTTGATCAAATTGAATAAGATTAATTTTTAGTTAGTAATATTTTTATTTTCCAAGACAATAGTTTTACTCCAAGATTGCTTTAAACCGATTGAAAAGAAAACAGAATATGAAAATTACTAAACAAGGACTAATTCTGGGGACAACTGCTTTAGCAGTCTCTAGTATTGCAATTACAGGTTTTGGACTCCGTTTTTCTCAAACACAAGCATATTTTCAAGATAACCCTAAAGAATTAGTTGACGAAGTTTGGCAAGTAATTAACCGCAGGTATGTTGACGCTACTTTCAACGGTGAAGATTGGCGAGAAATCAGAAGCGAATATTTAGACAAAGAATATAGTGATAAAGAACAAGCATACGAAGCTATCCGAGAGATGCTCAAAAAGCTAGACGACCCCTACACCCGCTTTATGAGTCCTGATGAGTTTAGAACTATGCAAATAGACACTTCAGGAGAATTAACAGGGATAGGTATTCAAATCACTAAAGAAGAAGAAACAAATAACATTGTTGTCATCGCACCGATCGAAGATACACCAGCTTCTAAAATTGGTGTTGCCTCCAAGGATATTATTCGTGAAATTGATGGGCAAAGTACCGAAGGAATGGAACTAAATGATGTTGTTTCCTTAATTCGTGGTAAACCCGGTACTGATGTTAAGCTTGTTGTTGAAAGAAATGGTAGAATGCTTGATTTTAATATCACCAGAGCTAAAATTGAAATTCATCCTGTCAAAGCTAGTATCGTTCAAGATGCTCAAGTGGGTAAAGTTGGTTATATTCGTTTAACTCAATTTAGTGGTAACGCCGCTAAAGAAATGAAAGACGCAATCAATCAAAGTGAGGATGATAACGTTAGTGGTTATATTCTCGATTTACGATCGAATCCAGGTGGATTATTATTTTCTAGTGTCGAGATTGCTCGTATGTTTATCGATCGAGGTAAAATTGTGACTACAGTCGATCGAGTTGGTGAAGTTGATGCTCATAATGCTAACAATTCAACTTTGACTGAAAAACCAATTGTCGTTCTAGTTGATGGTGGCTCGGCTAGTGCTAGTGAAATACTCTCAGGTGCACTGCAAGATTATCATCGAGCTACTATTGTCGGTACACAAACTTTCGGTAAAGGTTTAGTTCAATCTGTCAGAGGGTTAGGAGATGGTTCGGGTTTAGCCGTTACAATTGCTAAATACCTTACTCCTGATGGTAGAGATATCAATAAAGAAGGTATAACTCCTGATGTTGTCTATGAATTGTCAGAAGAGCAAAGAGAAGTATTAATTCAAGATAGAACCAAAATCGGTACAGTAGATGATGCTCAGTATCGTAAAGCGATCGAAATTCTCTCTCAAGAAATCGCTAAAGGTGGAGTACAAAGTTCAGAGTTCGGAATTCGGAATTCGGAGTTCGGAAGTAGTAATTAACTAACCATCGAAAAAATTTGAACATTATCATTAAGATAAGGTATAGCAAAGACAGTTGACAATGTAAAATTGACAGTTGAAGCCTCATACTTTATCTTCTTGCTTTTTGAGATAAAAATGAAAATATAGCAAAGAACGATTTGATTCGGATGTTCAACCTCCCCTAACCCCTCCTTAGTGAGGAGGGGAACTTGATTCAACTGTTTTAATTAACTCGTTTAGTACTATAAATAGCTTCTTGTCATTATCAATCATTAAAATTATCAATTACCAACTATGGCTAGGGATTTACGTCAATTTATTGAGTTACTAGAAAAAAGAGGACAATTAAAACGAATTAAAACCTTAGTCGATCCAGATTTGGAAATAGCAGAAATTTCTAATCGGATGCTACAAGTCGGTGGCCCTGCTCTTTTATTTGAAAATGTGAAGGATTCGCCCTTTCCGATTCTAATTAACTCTTTAGGTACATTAGAAAGAGTTTGCTGGGCGATGAAAATGGAACATCCTTTAGAATTAGAAGAATTAGGTAAGAAATTGGGTATGCTACAACAACCCAAACCACCGAAAAAAGTCCAACAAGCGATCGATTTCGGGAAAGTATTGTTTGATGTAGTTAAAGCTAAACCCGGACGAGATTTTTTCCCTCCTTGTCATCAAGTAGTAATCGAATCAGAAGAATTAGATCTCAACAAAATACCTTTGATTCGTCCTTACCCCAAAGATGCAGGTAAAATTATTACCCTCGGTTTAGTAATTACTAAAGATTGCGAAACAGGTACTCCTAATGTCGGTGTATATCGTCTGCAATTACAGTCAGATAAGACGATGACAGTCCATTGGTTATCGGTTAGGGGAGGAGCGAGACATCTAAGGAAAGCCGCCCAAATGGGTAAAAAACTAGAGATAGCGATCGCTTTAGGAGTTGATCCGTTAATCATTTTAGCCGCCGCTACACCTATTCCTGTCGATTTATCCGAATGGTTATTTGCTGGTTTGTATGGTGGTTCGGGGGTAAAACTGGCTAAATGTAAAACAGTCGATCTGGAAGTACCCGCCGATTCAGAGTTTGTTTTAGAAGGAACGATCGATCCCAATGAAATGCTCCCCGATGGTCCGTTTGGCGATCATATGGGTTATTATGGCGGTGTGGAAGATTCGCCTTTAGTTCGTTTCCATTGCCTAACTCATCGCAAAGATCCGATTTATCTTACTACTTTTAGTGGTCGTCCACCAAAAGAAGAAGCAATGATGGCGATCGCTCTAAACCGAATTTATACACCTATTTTGCGTCAGCAAGTATCGGAAATCACCGATTTCTTTTTACCGATGGAAGCATTAAGTTATAAAGCGGCGATTATCTCGATCGATAAAGCGTATCCTGGACAAGCAAGAAGAGCGGCGATGGCTTTTTGGAGTGCTTTACCGCAATTTACTTATACTAAATTTGTAATTGTAGTGGATAAAGAAATCAATATTCGTGACCCTCGTCAGATAGTATGGGCAATAAGTTCTAAAGTCGATCCTGTTCGAGATGTCTTTATTTTAGAAGAAACTCCTTTTGATACTCTCGATTTTGCTAGTGAAAAAATTGGCTTGGGCGGTAGAATGGCGATCGATGCGACAACAAAAATCCCTCCTGAAACAGATCACGAATGGGGAGAAGTATTAGAATCCGATCCTGATATGGCGGAAAAAGTAAGCCAACGTTGGGCAGAATACGGTTTAGACGATATTGGTTTATCTGAAGTCGATCCTAATTTATTTGGTTATGATATGCGTTAAGAGTTAGTAGTGGTATCGGCAGGAGATAATTTTAATATAGTCTTCTGCTACTCGATAAACTAATCGATTTGTTTCATCAATTCTTCTCGACCAATAACCAGTTGAACCTCCCGCCGACAGAGTCGGGGGATTCCCATATAGACTCTTAACTAGGCTATTGCCCCTGTCAGATCGCCATTACTGGGCTGTTTAACCACGATAGTTCCTACCGCAGTGTTTTCTAAACCTCGATTCCTTACTACTTCCGCCGCCGCAATATCTCTATCCTGTTCATACCCACACTCAGGACACTTATGTATTCTTACATTTAGTTCTTTTTTTCCTGTATGAGTGTTACAGTTAGGACATATTTGAGACGTGAAATCTTTATTTACCTTTGCAAAATAGGTGTCTGTCTGTGAGCAAATATACTCTAGTCTAGTAAAGAATTGACCTAAACCCATATCTAAAGATTGCTTACAAAACAGCCCTTTAGACCATGACTTAAAGTTAATATCTTCTACAAATATCATTCCATTTTCTTGTACTAGTTGGTGAGCTAGTTTAAAGTGATAGTCTTTTCGTCTATTAGCTACGGCTTCATGCAGTAAAGCAATTCTATGATTCAACTTTTTCCATTTATTAGAACCCTTGATTTTATTTCTAAGTTTTCTTTGTAGTAATTTAATCTTACGTAATACTTTGTCTAAAAACCTAGGTCTAGGAATAGTTAAATTATCAGAGGTTGCTATCATACTTTGAATACCAGCATCTAATCCTAGTGCGTGACCATGTGGACTAGGTGAAGGTACATTAACATCAAACTCAATCATTAAATTAACATAGTAACCACTAGCTTTTTTAATGATTTGAGCTTGTTTTATCTTAAAGCCTTCTGGAATATCTCTAGATTTTCTCACTTTGATGTTTTTCAACAGAGGCATCTTAAGATAATTACCATTTAATTCAATTTTATTGCTAATTAGGTTAAAAGATTTCATTTTCTTTTTGTACCTAGGAAAGCCCATGCCTTTGTTTTTCATGTCATTAAATGCTTTATCCAACTTTCTTAGAGTCTGTTGCATAGCCTGAGCATTGCCTGATTTAAGGAAAGGATTAGTTTTTTTAGCTTTAGTTAACTGTTTAGATTGATGATGGTAATTAGGATATTCAAAAGGTTCAACAATGTGTTCACTGTGTAATGAACATTTGTTAATTTCACATTGACGGGAGTTGTACCATAGCTTTCTTTCATACAACCCATAGTTCCAAACAGAGCGGCAAACATCTAGATTCTGTTCAATTATTCCTATTTGTTTTTTCGTTGGCTGTAGCTTGTAGTTGTACGTCAGATTAAGCATTTCAACTTCATGCTTGATGTATGATATACTGATTCTATCACATTTTTTACAAACTAAAGACTTAAATTGTAAAAACTAAATCCGCTTACATCCCTTCACGGGACGTGAGGGTCTTACGCTCCTTAGATAAATTTTCTTTCAAAGGCTCAGGTTTTCCGATTCCATCAAAAGGATTAACCAAACTATCTTTGATTAGTCGATTAATTCTTTTAAGAGTTTTCTTGTCTTGACTTTGCCAATAAATGTAATCTTGCCAAGCTTTTGTATCCCAAACTAGTTCACGCATCGATTAAATCATGAGATTCACTTTTACCTGCTTTGTCTCTAGCGATAGCTTCGTTTAAGTGTTGAGCATTAGCAGGAGATTTCATTAAATATAATGTCTCCATAATAGAATCGTAATGACTCTTTGATATTAATACGACATCTTCGCAATTTCTTCTTTTGATTAATGTCGTATCACAGTCTTCACTCAAACAATCTAAAATCTGTTTAAAGTTTCTTCTTGCTTCAGAATAATTAACTATTTCCATAACCTAATTTTTTGTACTTAAGTTAGTACAAGTATAACAAATAACTAATATAAAGATAAGTCTTGAAAAAAGAGCAATCGTTAGATTTATTGAAATAATGATACTATATTAGCAATATACTTATTTTTATATTTATAAAGCAAAAAATGAATTCTGAATCAATTCTAACAGCAGTTATAATAACTATTTTAGGAATAGCTAGCAGTTTTGCTGTTTACTTTATAATAGGTGCATTGGTTGGTTATCATTCATAGTTTTAATAATTTTCAGTTTAACAATAGCTAAATAAATTTACTAATTATGAAAAAAATAATCCTCACCTTATTTATTTTTGTGATTTTCACATTACATCAAGTTTCACCTGTAAGTGCAAGAGTTAGTCCTCACATTACAAATCAAAAATCAAATAAGTATTCGTTGCAAAAAAAAGACAAATCGTACACGAAAGAAAAATATCAAAGAGAAAGAAAAATAAGGAAAAATGAGTCAATAAATCTTCCCACAGGGAGTGCACTCGATGATATGTATCGTAGAGGTTTTGTCTTTGGTTATAATCTTCACCAAAAATGGGAAACGAAGAATACAAACTGAGTTAAGTATAAAAGTAAAATGCTGTATCCATATTTAATATCTGACTTAAAAAATTTAACAATTTTATATATTATCTCTTTGATATCTGTTT
The DNA here is from genome assembly GCA_963710605.1 of uncultured cyanobacterium. GTDB lineage: Bacteria > Cyanobacteriota > Cyanobacteriia > Cyanobacteriales > Cyanobacteriaceae > JAALKG01. The sequence continues at coordinate 507,649 of CAVQBA010000007.1, read as the reverse complement.
TTATAACTGCTAAATACGATTTAAATATTTTTGATAGCTTAAAGAAAACAAAAGAAAAACAGATAATATTGTTTTTACTTTTTTTGCTAATTAAAAACAATTTACTAAAATTAGCTTTTTATTGGATTAAAGATTATTTTTTAGAAATTGAATTTTATTCTAATTGGGAAGTAGAAAAATCTCAGCTATCACTTTTAGAGATATTTCGCCAGTCTCTAATAATTTTCTTAATTTTTACTTTTTTATATTTTCTTTTTTATGCTTAATTGATATAAGCGAATTTTTAAAATAATTGAGAGTACAAGTATAATAACAGAAAATATTTAGAAAAAGGAGCGAGGAGTGTCAAGTATATCTAATTCAGGACTAAACAAATCGTTAGTCATTAATTCTATTGTCTCTTCTATTTTTATTTGTAGATTAGGATTATTACGGACAAACTTTTTCAAAGATATTTTATATTTGTTAGTAACAACGATTTTAGTCATTTTTGACTTAACTTTGTAAATATTCTCGTAAATTTTGGATAGCTTCTTGAGCGGTTAAAAGTTGGTATTTTCCTTCTTTGAATTCTTGTAAAGATATTTGGGCATCTAAAGCAATTTGCTCTCGTTTGTTTTCAATAATTCTTTGTTTAAGAATTTGAGATAAAATTTCTTTTTCTTCTAAAGATAACTCCATTACTTCATCTAATACTTTATCTAATTTTGTCAAAATCACAATCCCCTACTTTCGGTCGGTAATAATAATGAAATTGTAACAATTTACCCTCTGAAATTTTGTTCTATTCATTAAAAAACCAATATCTAAAATTAAATTAATCATAATGAATCCTAAAATAGAACAAGTTTTGTAGTAATGGCTTTAGCCATTAATAGTTATAAGGTTATTACTGGTCAAAAATATACCAATGGTGCGTTACGACTTATACTACATTATTTAATATTGTTAGACAGTGAATATTATCGAAAAATTTTCTTTAAATATTTTTAAAAAATAAGTATTTAGAAAAAATCGATTGTAGTGAATAATTGAGCGTAGAGTAGGCAATATTCACCTTTACGGATGTTAAAATTAAACCAAAGGATCGAGTTCTAATGTGCCGAAAAAAATTAGAGAATTAAAATCAATGCTAAAAAAAGCAGGATTTGCTAGTCGTTCAGGCAAAGGTAGTAATACAGTTTGGAGTCATCCTTTATTAGACTATATATAGTTTAACTATTTCTGGCAAAGATGGTAAAGATGCCGATCGTTATCAAGAGCGAGATATAAAGAATGCTCTCCAAGATTTAGATAAATTAAAGAAAGAAGAATAATAATGAAATATCAATACTCAATAGTGATTCGATGGAGTGACGAAGACCAAAAATATATTGCTAGTTTGCCAGAATTTGGTCCTTACGCTCATACTCATGGTGATAGTTATGAAGAAGCATTAAAAAATGGACAAGAAGTATTAGAACTTTTAATTGAGGATTATCAAGCTCGTAATCGAGCATTACCGCAACCTTTGACAAATAAAGTTAAATTAATTTCAACATAAAATAAAATGTAGCTACTTTCTTAAAAAAAGGATAGAAGAAAGAAAGCGATCGTACATGGCAAATCAAAACAAAAAAGAGGTGGGCATTGCCCACCCTACAATTAATTGTCAATTATCAATTATCAATTGTCCATTGATTTTTTAGCCTGTATTACGCATACCTGCGGCGATACCATTAATAGTGAGTAAAGCACCCCGTAACAATTCTTCTTTACTATAACGGAAATGGATTAAACCCGCTCTGTCTTGTTTGGCGTATTGTCTTAGACGTTTAATTAAAGATACTTGTAAAAATCCTAAAGGTACGATCGTTCCATTTCTTAATTGTACCGATCGTTGCAGTTCAGGATCATTATCAAGTAATTTTTCTTGTTCATTAATCTTCAAAACAACATCTCGACTCAAAGTATATTCCTTCTTAATTTGCTCAAACAAAGCATAAAAACGCTCTTTGTCTTTCTCATCAGACAACTCCTCAATATAATGACTCGCCATTTGTAAATCTACTTTAGACAAAGTCATCTCTACTTTAGAAATTACCATCTTGAAAAACGGCCAACGAATATAAAACGAACGTAATAGTTTAAGGTTTTCTTCAGGCTCTTGATCTAAAAAGTCTTGTAAAGCAGTACCCACACCATACCAAGCAGGGAGAAGAAAACGGCTTTGTGTCCAACTAAATACCCAAGGAATTGCTCTTAAAGATGAAATATCCTTTTTACCCGAACTACGACGAGCAGGACGAGAACTTATTTGTAACTTACTGATTTCTTCTACAGGAGTCACAGACATAAAAAAGTCTAAAAAGTCTGGTTGCTCATAAATAAGTTGACGATAAGTTTTACGAGAAGCCGCTGATATTTCTTCCATAATCTGATTCCATGGCTCAATATCATCAAAACCACTACCGAGTAAACTGGCTTGTATTGTAGCGGTGGTAATTGTTTCTAAGTTATATAAAGCTAATTCGGGTAAAGAATATTTAGAAGCGAGTACTTCTCCTTGCTCAGTAATCTTAATTCTACCGTTGATTGTTGAGCTAGGTTGAGCCAAAATAGCCGCATAAGCGGGGCCTCCTCCTCTACCGACTGAACCACCTCTACCGTGGAATATTTTGATATTAAGATCATATTTAGTCCCGATTTTAGCCAGATTTTTCTGAGCTTTATGTATTTCCCAGTTACTACTAACAAAACCTGAGTCTTTGTTACTATCTGAGTAACCTAACATGATTTCTTGTAAATCATAGGGTTTTAATACAGGTAGGTTGAGATAAGATGCTGATTTGTCTAAGTTTTGATAACCACCTGATAAACAAGCACGATAAAGCGGTAACTCAAATAATTCTGTCATTACTGAGGGTGCTCTTTTTAAATCTTCTACTGTTTCAAATAGAGGTACGATTCTAATGGTTGTCATACCTAAGATGGGGTCATATAACCCTGCTTCTTTAGCTAGTAACAATACTTCCAAGACATCGCTGACATAATTAGTCATACTGATGATATATGTCTGACAAATATCTAAGCTAAATTCTAATTGTAATGCTCTAAGTACTTTAAATGTCTCGATCGTTTCTGTCGTAATGTCAGAAAAAGTTACTTCTGTCGGAATTAAAGGGCGACGAGTTTGTAATTCTTTAATTAACCACTGGGTTTTTTCGTCTTCGGATAATTCATTATAAGGTTTGTCTAGTACTCCTAAATATTCAGCAATTTCATTTAAGGCATCAGAATGACGAGAAGAATCTTGACGAAAATCAAGCGGGGTAAGATGAAAACCATAAACATCTAATTGACGAGTTAGACGGACTAATTCTTGACACTGAATATTAGTATTTTCCAGATTATCCTTAATTAGATTTAAGTCTTGTAAAAAGTCGTTACTACTAGGATAAACTTTGTCTGCTTTTTGAGCGAGTTTGATTGATTTTCTGGTTTCTGGATTAGAAAGTGCTTGGTTACGAGCTTTAGTATTAATTAGTTTTTCTTCAATATAAGCTAGTTTAAGACGATAAGGCTCTTGACGATAACGGACATAAAACTGATCATACACTTCAGGCATCGCAATACGATCGCGTTCTAATGAATCTAATAATTCTGGTTCTACATTACACCAATGTAATGACAAACTGAGAATATCATTAAGTTGATGAACTGAATCGATATATTTTTCTAAAACTATATTTCTTTGATAACAAGCCGTTGACCAAGTAACCTCTGGAGTTACAAACGGGTTTCCATCTCGATCGCCTCCTACCCAAGAGCCGAAATAACAGAATTTTTCCACAGGTGGTTTTAAACCGGGAAAAGTCATGTTTAATGCTTGTTTTAAACGATTAGATAATTCTGGTAAGATATCAAATAAGACTTCTTGAAAATAATGTAAAGCGTAATCAACTTCATCTAAAACAGTTGGTTTGAATTGATGTAATTCATCAGTACGCCACCATAAGCGAATTTCTTCGAGTAACAATTGGCGATAATTTTCTTCTTCCCAAGAATTAGTCAAACTCATATTACGGTTAGACTCTTCAGCCAAATCGAGTTTTTCTAAAATAGAAGCAATACGACGTTGTTTTTTACGAATAGTGTGACGAACAATTTCTGTTGGGTGAGCGGTAAAAACAAGGTTAATATCTAGTTGAGCAATTAATTGTTGTATTTTTTGAGGTGGTACGTTTAAATTTCTCAGATAAGGGAAAAGCCAATGAAATGTACCGCCTCCACTAGGAGTCGATTTCAGATTAAAATAACTATTATCTTTACCATTATCGTGAGCCGAATTTGATGGTGAAGTTTCGATCGCATTTACTTGTGCTTCGGTGCTAGTACGACGAATCAGCTTTTGAGTTCTTTGTTCGTAATGTTGTTCTAAAATATTAATTAGTTGAAAATATAAAGCAAATGCTCTAACAGCCCGTATCGCTTCATCTAACTCTAATTTTTCAATCCAATTACTAACTGAAATTTGATCAATATCAGTAGTTTGCCCTTCAGGAGAGCAAGCTGATTTTAGTTTATCTAATAAATCAATTAGCTCTTGTCCACATTCATTTTTTAGTACTGAAACCCATAAATTCTCAACTAATTTTAATCGATGACGTAATAATAACTCAGAACTCGAATAAATACTCAATTCTTCTTGATAACTTGTACTCACTGTGGTCATAATTATTTATCTTATTTAATCTTTATCTTGTGCAAATAACTAATAGCTTCATTAGCAGGTTTCTAGCAATTTGATCATACATTGATGAATCTTATTTTATTTTTCACTAACTATCAAAATCATTTTATTTTTGCTTATTTTATTTATTTATTAATCTTAATTTAGTTCCCAGAGTAAAATTACGCTCATCAAACTAGAATATTTGAATAACAATCCACTATCAATTTGAGGAATCATTAAATTACTGATTATTAACTCTTGTTAGCTTAGCAGTGATTTTTGATCATAGATAGTTTACTGCGATACATTTTATTAGTGAAGTAAAGTAAATAATGATTAAGAATCTAAATAGTGATCTTTAAGAATCGGTAATCTTTCACCACGAAAAATTTCTTCACTAGCTTTACCCATTTCTTCGAGTAAATTAACCAAATTTTCACCCGACATTTTGGTAATCATCATCGTTGGGGTGAGAATACTTAAAAAGACTTCGGGCAATAGTTTATGAGTATTTTTATCTGACATAACATATCAAGGGGAGTAAAAATTTATTAATCAAACAACGATCGTATATATGTAACCCTTTATTAATCTTAATTCTTAAAACAGATGATTATTCAAATTATCTAGATTGAATAGTTCAAGCTTATTTTGAGATTAGATAGCAATTTTTTGGGTTTATTGTGATTTTCAACTGTCTTTGGTCAGTTGTCAATTTTTCTGGTGCGATATCGCCCAATTACGGGTTAAAATCGTCCGTGGATGAATTAGTTGATTACATTTTAATAGATATGAGAGGGAATAGTTACAAACAAATGCTAAACCTTTATATAAATTTTCATCACTAATTTGTCTAAGTTGATTTAATTGCTCGGTATCACCACGATTCCACTCAATTTTATCAGCGATAAAAACTATACAACTTAATTTACTCATTTGTGGGTTACCTAAAGTATGATTACTAATAGCTTCTAAGATTGACTCGTTATTAACACCAAATTGTTGTTTAGCAACGATCGAACTTACATCAGCATGAATTAAATGAGGAATTTTTTCAGTAATATTATCTAATTTTAAATTATTATCTTTAGCTATTTGAAGTAGTTTTTGTGGCGGAAAAAACTTAGCTAAATCGTGCATTAAACCTGCTTTTTGGGCTAATTCAAGATCACAATCATGTTTTTGGGCTAAATGTATCGACATTTGTTCTACCCCTAAAATATGTTGAACTCTTTTAGCAGGTACATTATTGTTTAACCATTCAATTACTTCTTCTCGCATTGTTTTTTAACTCCTATCTTTATAATTATTTTTATTTTTTATTTTCAAATTAGCACATTTTTAGTTGATAAGTAAATATGAATTTTGGTCAATCTTTAGGATTTCTTAGTTTTTTAATTTCTCTTTATATTTTATGGGAAATACGTCAACTTTTGTTGTTAATTTTCTTGGCTATTATTATAGCTGTAGCTCTTAACCGTCTTGTTATAAAACTAAATCAATTTTATTTAACTCGTTCTACTGCGATTGTCATCATCATCATTCTTATAACTATTATTTTTAATTTACTATTTTTAGTTATTTTACCTCCATTTATTGAACAGTTTCAATTATTATTAAATGTTTTTCAAAATTTTCCTGAAAGAATAAATTATTTAATTAATAACTTTGATTACGATCGATATAAATATTTTAAATTCATCCAAGAATTAGATATTTCGATCGAAGATTATAATTTTATTCCTGATAATTTATTGAATAATTTTATTACTTTTTTTTCTAATGTATTAGTGATCCTTTTTCAAGGAATATTTATTTTAATTTTGAGTATTATGTTTTTACTTAATCCTCAGAAATATCGTCATTATTTTCGACAATTATTTCCTGCTTTTTATCGGTATCGAATTGATAATATATTAGATAAAAGTGAAATTGCGATCGTTAGTTGGTTTAATGGAACAGTAATTAATTCGCTCTTCATTGGTTTATTAAGCGGTGTCGGTTTGTTCGCATTACAAGTAAAGTTTGTTTTAGTTCATGCACTTTTAGCAGGATTATTAAATTTTATCCCTAATATTGGTCCGACACTCAGCATTGTTTTCCCGATTATGATTGCGATAGTTGATTATCCTTGGAAAATACTACCTATTTTTGTCTTATACTTTATTATTCAAAATATCGAAAGTTATTGGTTAACACCTAGAGTAATGGAAGAAAAAGTGTCTTTATTACCAGCGGTTACTCTTTTTGCCCAAATCTTTTTTGCGAGTACCTTTGGCTTACTTGGTTTGCTGTTGGCACTTCCGTTGACAGTAGTTTTTAAAACAATAGTTGAAGAAGTACTTTTTAATGATATTCTCGATCGATGGACGACAGAGAATTAATCGTTATATTCCCGATTCTCATTACGAGCTAGTAGATAGTCGGTTGTTGGGTTTCGCTTTCATTTTATGTATCGTGTGTATATTAATCTTTGCGAGGCTTAACCGTTCCCTACAATATCTTCTATCTCACTAATTGGGGATTAGATAACATACCACAAATACCTCAAGAAATCGTTAGTTAATAAATAAGGGTGGTGCGTTTTATATGATATGGGATGGTCTTAAATATGTAACGGTTTAATAGAACGCACCCTACAAGCGATACGATCGCACTAATATATTAGCTCAACCATTAAAATTATCTCAAGCAAATAATATTACATTAATTAATACAAACAATTCAACCGTAAAGATCAACTTCGACAAGACTGGCGTTATCAAAATCAGTGAAGCTCAAATTGCAGTCAACGAAAGTAGACTGAAAAAATTTGACGTTACTCCAAACAGTTCCACTAAAATCGCAACGGGTAAAGATGAAACTATCCACATTGGAAACACCGATCATATTGGAATCAGTAAAATCAATATTTTGCCAGTCTCCACTAACCCAGATAGAATTTTTGAAATTAGCATTTCTCAAAATAGCACCACTTAGATTGATATCGATAAAAGTATCTTCAAGATTAATACCCCTAAGATCGACACCATTGAAAACATCATTTCTCCAATCCCATATACGAATCCGACGGAAATCTCTGTTCCCCCTATTATATTGTCGAATCAATTCATCAGCAGTAATTTTCCTTCTTTTTGGCATAATTCAAAAAAGATCTAAACACTTAACCAACTAAATAATAGCGTAAACAATATCTGGTCAACCCTCTTACCTCAAACCGACATTGACATCACCTATGAAATAAAAGACTTACCAACAAGACAACTAGCAGAAGCAACTATCACAGGGTTTGACTCTTTCGGTAAACCTAACGCAGGTATAGTCTCCATTGACCACAATGCTAACGGTGTCGGCTGGTTTATCGACGATACACCATTAGATAATAATGAATACTCCATAACCAATACAGTTGGGTTTCGCTTTTATTTTATGTATCGTATATCTTAGTGCTTTATTGCTCGAGGAATTTATCCGTCTGATTGGGAATTAAATAACATACCACAAATACCTCAAAAAATCGTTAATGAATAAATAAGGGTGGTGCGTTCTATATTATATGGGATGGTCTTAAATATGTAACGGTTTAATAGAACGCACCCTACAAGCGAGCTCTATTTAGAAGAATTAACAAGTAACAATTTCTTTTCTCATCTTCCAAAAGAAATTCAAAATATCATTGAAGATGAAAATCATGTCTCTTGTTCCCCATTGACTTCTAACCTTCTAGCCGATTTTTCAATAATAGAAACAAATGCACAGTATGGTGAGAATTTAACTAGTAAAAATCCAATCATCAGTTATGATAGTTCCGTCTGGCATGATAACTCTCTCTCTCATAGGCAGAAAGGATATTTCCTCCATCCTAGCTCCAAGAAAGTTGCAATCAACAAGATAAATCTCTCCCATGTCAGCACCACGCAGATTGGACTCTCGAAGATCGACATCTTCCAGCCAAGATTCATACCAGATAATATTTTCCAAGTTACTCCTTTTGAGATTAACCCGTCTCATTCTAGAACCGTACAAATTGACCCCGCTCAAATTAGCTCTCTCCAAACTAACTTCATCAAAGAAAGTGGTTTCCAAAAAGACATTAACAAAAATAGATCGGTCGAGATTTACTCTGGTCAAACAAGTATTATCCAATCTAGCACCACTCAAATTAATCTCACTCAAATCAACATCGATAAGATTGATTCTACGCAAACATATATTAGTGAAATCCCTTTCTCCAGCATTATACCTTCTGAGCAACTCCTCAGCAGTGATATCCATAATTCAAATCTCCAAACTATTAACCAACTCAATAATAGCGTAAACCATATCTGGTCAACCCTTTTACCTCAAACCAACATCGACATCACCTATGAAATAAAAGATCTTCCCTCTGGACAACTAGCAGAAGCCACTATCACAGGTTTTGACTCAGAGGGTAAACCCAATGCTGGTATCGTCTCCATTGACCACGATGCTAACGGTGTTGGCTGGTTTATCGACGCTACTCCTATGGAGAATTTGGAGTTCGCAATTCGGAATTCGGAGTTCGCATTTTTGGCAACTCCTGACTCAGAAGCCTATGGTAAATACGATCTGCTTACCACCATCCTCCATGAAACTGCCCACCTTTATGGCTTCATCAACGGTTATTCAGAATTCGATAAAAATGTTCGTTATCAAAATGGCAGACGTACCTTTGTCGGTGATAACTTTACTGCCTTCCTCTCGGACGATGGTTCACATTTAGACCAACAAGCTCACCCCTATGACTTATTAAAGAACCATATAGCCCCTGGTATCCGTAAACTTCCTTCCGATATCAACGTCTTAATACTCAATGCAATTCAAAATACAAAAACAGACACTTATCATACCCTGATACCTCATACTGACAACCACGACCACGATCTTGTTCCCCCCTTACAAAGGGGGGCTAGGGGGGATTCTTCTACTTATCTCGACGGGCAATTCCCCTCAAATCTCCTTACGGCACAGCCCACTTCGACGATCGCGCAGCGCCGGCTTCAGCCGATCGAGTTTGTATTGGAGGCACATCCAGCAGTGAACGATCGACAATTGACAATGGACAATTAAAACTTCTTACTCATTACTTGTTACTCCTTACTCCTTACTCATGATTGGGGGTTGTCAACTAATAAATTATAAGTTATGATGGTAAATACCGAAAGGGAAAACAAGGGGCTGTAAAGGTTTCGACAGGCTTGTGAAAGCTGACCCGTGATACAGGTTGAGAGTGAATCTCCTCTCATTAATCAAAGATTCAAAAAAATTGTAACTGCGAACAACATAGTTCCTTTTGCTCGTAAAGCAGCTCCAGTAGCAGCCTAAGACCTAAAAAATTGGTTCGAGCGCTTATAGTGTGACTCCGTTAAGTACTATAGGCAATAAATAACGGATGCTTTTAACGACTGCTTCTTGTCAGTTTTTAAATTAAGATAATACGAGAAAATCCCACTGTCAGGGATAAGTGATAGTTCCCGCCTGAGGATTAGATAGGCTAAACCTGTGAACGATCGATAAGTAAATAGCTGGTTTGGACAGCAGTTCAACTCTGCTCAGCTCCATAATCAACAAAAAAGGTATTAGTGAAAAATTAATTCATTAATGCCTTTTTTTAATATGTTTGAGATAAAAACTACAGACAAGCTACCCTTCATTTATAGGTTTACTTTCGGTAAGAAGATTATCAATTGTTAGTTATAGCAATTCTCAGTTTCATAAGATACAGATTAATCCCCCTAAATCCCCCTTTGTAAGGGGGACTTGTAAATTAGAAATATACTTCATAAAGATGGGAAACGCTGTATTAATTATTAATTATCGATCGATTGCTTAAAATGTTTAAGATTAGGTAAAATGAGCAAAAGTATAAAAAAACGCTATTAATGATAGTGTAAACAACATTTTGAACGATCGATCTTTTTCTGTTGTAAATTTTGATGTTATTATAGTTGGCTCAGGTGCGGCTGGTTTATATGCGGCTTTATCCTTACCGACTAATTTGCAAATTGCTGTCATTACCAAAGACAAACTCAAAAGGGGTGCAAGTGATTGGGCGCAAGGAGGAATAGCGGCGGCGGTTAATGAAAATGATTCTCCTGCTTCGCATTTACAAGACACAATTAAAGCTGGTGCTGGTTTGTGTAACCCTACTGCTGTTAAATATTTAGTTGAAAACGCTACTGAGTCGATTAAATCTTTAATTCAAATGGGGGTAGATTTCGATCGAGATAATGGGCAATTAGCCATGACATTAGAAGCCGCTCATTCTTTCCCTAGGGTGCTTCACGCCGCTGATACAACAGGAAGAGCGATCGTTTCTATCTTACGACAACAATTACTAAAAAGCGAACATATTCAAGTTTATGAACAAGCTTATGCCTTAAATTTGTGGATGGATGAAAGCCAAAATAAATGTCAGGGTATATGCTTACTACATAACCAAAAAATAAAATGGTTGTTCTCTTCGGCGGTTATTTTAGCGACAGGAGGAGGCGGACAAGTTTTTGCACATACAACCAATCCTGCTGTTAGTACAGGGGATGGAGTCGCTTTAGGGTGGCGTAGTGGAGTTGTTTTGAGAGATTTGGAATTTGTTCAATTTCATCCTACTGCTTTGAATGTAGCTGATGCACCTCGTTTTTTAATTAGTGAAGCTGTGCGTGGAGAAGGGGCTTATTTGATTGATGAGGAAGGTAAACGTTTTGCTTTTGATTATCATCCTCAAGGTGAACTTGCTCCTCGTGATATAGTCAGTAGGGCGATTTATAGTCATTTGCAAGAAACTAGTGATGACCCCGCTGATGGTAAAGTATATCTTGATTTAAGGGCGATCGATCGTGATCGAATTAAATATCGTTTTCCCAATATCATCAAAAAATGTCAGCAATGGGGAGTTGATTTATTTGCTCAACCGATACCTGTCTCTCCTGCCGCACATTATTGGATGGGAGGTATAGCAGTTAATATAGATAACCAAACTTCGATTACAGGTTTGTACGCTATTGGTGAAACATCGAATACAGGAGTACATGGTGCTAATCGTTTAGCGAGTAATTCGTTGTTAGAATGTATTGTTTTTGGTGAAAGTTTTCGTAACTTGTCTTTACCTACATTGAGTGAAATACCATCAATTAAAACCGAAGATAAATTGATTGATACAGATTTTGACAAGGAGATGACAGTAGTTAATCAGATTAGACAACAACTACCTGTAGTGATGTGGGAAGGTGCGGGTATCTGTCGTACAGAAGTAGGTTTACAAAAAGCAATTACTCAGTTTAAACAATGGCGTGAACAAATTAAGCAATTATCGATCGTCAAACTAATTTTAGATATATCGCCTAATGATAATTATCAACTAAAAACGCCAACGATCGAGCAACAACTCAAATTAACCGCAGAGACGTTAAATTTACTTGATATCGGCTACTTAATTCTAGAAAGTGCCAAATTTCGTACCGAAAGCAGAGGAGGGCATTATCGTCTTGATTATCCTCATGTGGATGATGATTGGCAATCTCATACTTTAGTTAAAAACGATCGATGGTGGAGGGAAAGAATTAACAACGAAATAATTGACAATTAATACAGCGTATCTCACATTTATCAGGTACGGTTTATATTTGCAAGTCCCCCGTGGACTCGGGGGATTTAGGGGAATCTATTTATACTTTATATAGTTGTTAAAATTAACTTTAAGACAGTATAAATAATAGTGAAAATGTAATCTTCAAACCCGCCTTGCAATAAATTGACAAGGCTAATAGATACCGTTTAATAAATTAAACTCAAATCAAACCCAAAAATTGTTTCATCGTTATTTTAAACGACTATAACTCATTACTTCTTACTTCTTACTTATTACTTCTTACTTATTACTCATTACTTATTACTCATTACCGATTGGGGTAAACTAACGATAAATTTTGTACCTTGGTTGAGTTTACTTTCAACTGTGATTTTGCCTTGATGATTGTCAACGATCGTTTTGACGATCGCTAAACCTAAACCCGTGCTAGAATTATTATCTTGGTAAGTCCGTGCATTATCCCCCCGATAAAATCGATCGAATAAATGAGGTAAAACATTTTCACAGATTCCTACTCCATTATCCTCGATCGTTATGTCATAAAAAATTTTATGTGGTTTTTTGATCACAGTCTTCAAAACGACGTTAACAATTAGTTTAGATGAATCTTCACCTGTTATTTGACCGTGTAAAATAGCATTACTAATTAGATTGGTAAAAACACGATTTATTTGTAACCAATCTCCATCAACAAGATATAAATCGTCTTCTATATCAGTGGTTAAATTATCTTCCTCATTAATAATCAAAACCAAATCGACATTGTTTTCAACGGCAATAATTTTTTGCTCTTCAACTACCTCTAACAACAAAGCATCTAAAGGAATCGGTTGAAAATCATGATTGATAATACCACTATCATTACGAGCTAAAAACAATAAATCATTGACCAAACTATTCAGCCTATCAGTTAGACGATTGATAATTTTAAATTGTTGTTGCTGAATCTTTAAATCTAGTTGTGGATAAGCCAATAAACTTTCAATATTAATTTTGATTGTCGCAATCGGATTACGTAACTCATGAGAAGCATCTGCGGTAAATTGCTTTAAACTTTGGTAAGATTCTTTAACAGGTCGAATCGCAATCCCTGACAAAAACCAACCGATACTTCCTACCGCCATCACTAACAAAATAATGGCAATACTCAAATCAACTATTAATTGACGAATTGGTTTGATAACATCAAATAGAGGATGACTAACCCGAAGATAACCTAATACATATCGACCTTTTTGGATTCTTTTTGTTATTTGTCTTAATAAATAATCATCAGAAATACGAATAGTATCACCACCAGAATTAAATGATAACTCAACGGGTAATATTTGCTCTGATGTTTGCCACAACAATTTACCATTAGGGCTAAACCATTCTAGATCAATATGATCATCTTCTACTTGATTGGTGGTATGAGGATGTTGATAAAAACTCGCATCTAAATTTACTTTATATCTACCCTGCGATACGCCTACTTTTTCGATGACTAAAGAAGGTTCAACTATTTCAATCACGTGTTTTAAAGTATCATCAATTCGATCGATTAAGGTTTTATATACATAAGCATAAATTCCTGTGGCGAAGATAATTAATAAAATAGCGGTAACGGTAGTGTACCAAATAGCTAAACGCCTACGAGTAGTTGTGAACACGGCAATAGTTAATAGTTAATAGTTAACAGTTAAAAGTTAACAGTTGATAATTATTCATTATTCATTATTCATTATTCATTGTTCATTGTTATCGGGTTAGATTTAATGCTAAATACATACATATTACTGAGATGAAGAACAATAAAGCTAGGATAATTAATTTTTGACGATCGATTTTTGGTTGTTTTTTAGTTAATAACAAGATACAAATCAATGGGATTATTACTCCTAATTCAATACCCAAATTATGATAAAAATAGTAATTTGATAAATCTATTTTGCCCGCACTCGGAAGAATACCAAAGGGTAACTTAAATGTATTTTCAGTAAAAGGAAAAAGTAAGGGTAAGGGTGTAACTCCCACTAACAAGTCTAATACCAGATGAGATAAACCAGCAAATATTAAAGGAATAATATATTTAATCCATTTTTGTTTATGTTGAAGATTAAATTGTAAGTAAACAAATGTAGATAAGGGTAAAATTAAACTAAATAAAAGCGAATGAGTTATTCTTAATCCATCGTTTGAACTAGGATGTAAAAAAGGGATTATATAGTCTAAGTCTGGTGTATTCGCAACAACAATGAACCAGCCTAACCAAATTAAATTACTGTAAGAGTAAGGGGTCAAAAGACGGTGATTTCGATCGTTTTTACTAGCTACAAATATAGTCGAACCGATCAAGCTATGTCCGATAAATGACGACATGATAAATAATCAACTCCAATAGTAAACAATCACTAACAAAAATTCAGAAGGCAAAAAAAATTTGTTTTCCCAGAAAAAGTATTTAAATAAATTTTTTTTAATATAATAAATACTACAGTTGTTGAAATATTAAATGAGATAAGATTTTCACAAATAATTTTGATAACAACACAACAGTTCACTTTAGCTTAGTATGTCATTTTCAAAAACAAAAACTGACTCAAAAATAATTTTGATTTTAGATACAGAAGGAAGTCATACGTTAACAGAAATAGCGATCGTTAATGATCAAGAAAAATTGATTTATGAAGCATTTATTTATCAAAACAATAAAAAGAATCCTAAACTTAAAAGCAAACCCTTAGACGAAATAATCAAAGATTTAAGCAAACTTCTAGCCAATCAAATAGTTGTTTGTCATAACGCTCAACACGATGCTAAGATACTTCGCAATAGTTTTCAAAAATGCCATCAACCTTTTCCGCCGATAAAATTTGTTTGTACAATAAAATTAGCACAACAAAAATATTTTCGATTACCTAGTTATAGTTTAGAAAATCTGGCTCATAAATTATTCCTCAAAGTTAACCATCGCCTCTTTGAAAGACAAAAAGCTCATAGTGCTTATTACGATGCTCAATTTACTTTAAAATTGTATCAAAACCTTATCTCAAAAACTGCTCATTCAAATAATAAGCCGATGGTGATTAACACTTCTATTACCAATCCTTTTAGCACTAATCGTGTAGATAATCCTTTTCAAAAACATTTGGATTTTCCGATTACTTATCAAAAGCAATTTAAACATCTTCAGTTATTGATAGAAGAGATTAAAAGTGATACATCGATCGAAAAACAAAGTAAAGCCGCAGTTGTGCTTGCAGAAGCAGGAAATGGCAAGACTCATTTAATGATGCGTTTAACCGAAGCAACTTTAAAAACTAATCGTGTGTTGTATGTGCGTCAACCAAATAACGCCGAATCGGTGATGCACCATATTTATTCACGTATTTTAGAATCTTTTGCCCAAAAAATTGAGCCGACTGATAGCCAAACTACTCAATTAGATTTACTCTTAGCCCGTACATTTACCCGTATTTTAAAACTAATCCAAGTAAAGGAGCAAACTGAAAAATTAAGTGGTATCATCAAAGCACTGGAAAATGATAACTTAATCCTTTACAAACGTTTAGGAAAACAAGGTAGTCCAAAACATACCGATAATTGGAAATATATTGAAAGTAAAGTAATAAAATGGTGGGAAAGTAACTATTCTACAGGAGGTTACAGCCCTTACATACTTCAAGGGATTTTGAAATTCTGTCGTTACAAGGATGATGTAACAAGAGGTATTAACTATAAAGATAAAGTAAGAAGATGGTTAGCCGGAATAGTCTCAGATGATCCTATCATTAAAGAAATAGGTTTAAACAATTGGCAAGAAGACAATTTAAGTAAGGAAGATTTCGCCTTAGAAGCGATTCGTTTATTTGCTCAGTTATCTACTTTAGATGAGCCATTAATTATTGTTTTTGATCAGTTAGAGTCATTGATTAATCGTCCAGCTATTCTCGAAAGTTTTGGTAATGCTGTAAGAGAAATTATCACTGTTGTACCTAATAGTTTGATTATAGTCAATCTTTTTCCCGATCGTTGGCAACATTTCCGCAATTATTGGGATAATTCTGTCACCGATCGATTATCATTAAATCAAATTACTCTTCAAACCCCTTCAATAGAAGAATTAACACAAATATTACAATTAAAATGTCAACAAAAAGGTTGTGATTTAAACCAATTATTTACTGATGATGATTTAAAAGTTATTTTGTCTCAATCGTCAATCAGGAAAGTAATTAATAAAGCATCTGACTATTATCGTTATCGTGTTTGCGAGATTGCTTTACCTCAAGAATACAAACCGAAAAATACTCTTGATATTGAGCAAAGAGTAGGCAAATTAGAAAATGCACTTCAACAGATTATTAATATTTGTACTCCTTTAGTTGAAAATATAACTCAAGATAATTCCTTCCCAGAAGAAAAACAAACAGTTTCTCCTCAGATTGATGACGCATATACTAACATCATTGATGATTATCTACAAGTCAACCAAAAACAACTAGACAAAAACTATCATAACCCCCATATTATTACTGATGATGATGACTATGGCAAATTAGTTACTATCATTGAAGGATTTGAAATTGACAATTCCTCTATTGAAAAAGATCAGTTAGCATTAGGTAAAAAAATATTACCTCCTCATCTACTTATAACTAAAAATGACCTTGAATTTGTGGTTGGATTTTTAAATATTGGAGGCTCAGCTTTTACTTCCAGAATTAAAAATTTCAATCAACTAGCTTTATCTTACCCTAAAACCAAATTTTATCTACTCAGAGACGATCGAGAAGGAGAAGTTTCAGGAAAGGTAGGAAGACAAGAAATTAAAAAGTTAAACTATCTTGATAATGGTAATTTTATCATCAGCGATCGTGACGAGCGTGTTCTTTTTGAACTACTGTATCAAATGATTGTCGATATTAATCAAGCAGATTTAGAAGTAAACACTGATGAAGCTATCTCTATTTTTAGCCAAAAATATAATGATTATTGGTTAGTTGAAAATCTCAAATAAATTTGATTAATCCAATTCATCGCTATTAGTTTTTTTTATCTAATCTACTTTTGATTTTGAGCATATTGGCTGTAATTCATCACTATTTATTATTTTGCTGTTTTCTCATATGTCTATTTATCTTCAATGTCAATGAGTAATTATACTTATTGTTCGTGATAAACATTTTTGTTCAAATAGCTATGATATTTATTAAGTAAAGTAACTTTGGTTTGACATTTAAACTTAGATGTGTTTTAACCAAAATAATTATCTTGCTTTTAAAGTAAAGGAGAATCAAAAAAAATTATGTCTAACAACAAATTATCTTTAGAACAGCAATTTAGTTTACATTCTTTTGCCAATGAGGTGGTAAAAATGGATAGAGAACAAGCACAAGACTTTTTGGTACAGTTATACAAAGAGATGTTAGTCAGAGAAAATATTTATAAAGATACTCTCAAACACCAATGGGGACTGGATTAATTAATAGTTAATAGTTAATAGTTTTTTGAGTAAGGAGTAAGGAGTAAGGAGTAAGGAGTAAGGAGTAAGAAGTAAGGAGTAAGGAGTAAGGAGTAAGAAGTAAGGAGTAAGAAGTAAGAAGTTTTAATTGTTAATTTATACTGAGCGAACTTCCGAAGTATTACTGATTGCTAATTGTCTTAAATATTAATTGCACTGGGTTGAGTATGACTAGCTATGATGCGATAAAAACCAGAGTCAGGCTTTGCCCATTGATAGATATACTCTTTTGGGTTTCCCCAACATAATCCTAAATAGATTTCCTCTTTACCTGCGTCTAATTCTGCCCATTCGGCTTCTGAGCATAATTGCTCGAATAAATCTGAACTAATTACCGATTCACGATCGCTTGAGAGATAATATTTCATATCGACAGTAGTTTTACGCCAAAAATCGAGTACTTTACTCTTCGCTCTCATTAAAATTTCTTTATCACCTTCGATCGCAATTAATTGATTATAAACTTCAGGAAAAGTAATTGATTGCTCATTAAACGTGATGTTTCGCCCCACCACACCCGAAACCTGATGTTGTTGTTGATAGTCATGTATTTGTTCACGAAAATCACGAAAAACAAACACTCGACTCATTTTATCTAAGTCAATTGCTTTGGCTACAATGGGATTATCTAATTTTTCCTCAGCGTTAAAAATTAACCTTTTTCCCCCCCACGTAGCTCTTAATTCCAACTCCAAAAATTTGATTAGTTCTTCTGTCGTGTAACTCATATAAGCAAATTAGGTTTCAAACAACACCCCACCCATTTTAGAATACATCATTACCTGTAAAATTAGCTAATGATAATACTTTAACTCTAGCAATTTTTTCGGCTTTTTCAGTTGCCGATTTAGTATTGTATCCCCAATTGGCAAATAATAAGTTCACTTTTTCTAATTCAGGTTGCTGGGCAACTAATTCTAATGCAGGTAAACGATCTTCGATAAAATATATCTGTGAGGGTGATATTTGTTCTCGATCGATAATCAATTTTAAAGTTTCGTATTTAGGGCGTTTGACTTCTTTACCAAAAATAGTATCTTCAGGCAAAAAGACACCTTGTTGTTCGAGTAATGTACGGGTAAAACTACCTTCTTTGGTGGTGATAATATATAAGGTTATGTTTTGCTCGATTGATTGTTTAAGTTTATCAATTACACCATCATAAAAACTATGTAAACTCAGCCACTTATCCAAGTTTTCAGTAATTTGTTGTTGTCTAACTTGATCTAAGAGTTGGGTAAGCTCGGCAACAGTAATACCTTGTGTTTGAAGTTCGCTTACCATCTCTTGTTTGATTGTATGCCAATGGTTGAGCATTGAGGTGATATCTTTATTTAAAATTAATGCTCTAAGTAATAAAGGCATTTCCCAACCTGTTTCGACAACGGGGCGTAATTGATTAAATTCTGAGCGTAAAGAGGCTAGATCATCATTAGAAGACCAAATCTGTTGATAAACTAACTCACTTGAATGAAAGTATTCTGATAAACCATTACAAATTACACCATCAAAGTCACTAACTAATATTTTTGTCATTGTCATTGTCATTATCTAATTCAGAATAAATAAAAACGCTACAATCATTTACTACTGAAGTGGTTGTAACGTTTAGATGATTATATATTCAAATTTGCTATACTAAGCTAGATTTGGGGTTTAGTAATTGGGGCTGCACTCCTTTTACGAGGACGACGATCAAAATTGTCTTTTGAATGATTACCCGTCGGTTGAGGTGGTCGAAAATCAGAATGCGATCGTTTCATTCTACCACGTACTGCTTGTTCATCATATATCTCTAAATAGAGAGTTTCACCTGCGGTTTGTGCCGCAGTTTGTAATACATTTCTTACGGCTTGGATATTACGTCCACCTCGACCATAAATTTTGCCTTTATCGTTATCCTCAAAGGCTAGGCGAATCCAAACTCTTTTGGTGCTAGATATTTGTTCACAATCAAAAGATAACAAACTCGGAGATTCAAGTAACGGTTCAATTAAAAAACGAACTAAACCGTCATAATCAGGTGTACAAAGATTATTGGTAACGCTCGTTTCGATATTAACCATTTATTTGTTCAAATACTTTAGCTTTATTTAAAAGACTACGTACTGTTTCAGTAGGTTGCGCTCCTTGCTTTAGACGAGCGATGATTGCAGGTGTATTTAATCTCACATCATCATTTCTAGGATTATAAAAACCTAATTCTTCTAATACTCTACCATCACGGCGATTACGACTATTCATCGCCACAATACGATAACTTACTTCTCTTTTCTTACCTAATCTTTTTAAACGTAACTTAACCATATTAATTGAACTATTTACAATATAAGTTTTGACTGTTAAATTTTAATTAACCTTTACTATAATACTCAAATTTGTTCCCGATTGCTAAAACACAATCATTAAAAATGAAAGTAATGAGTAAGAAGTAAGAAGTAAGGAGTAAGGAGTAATGAGTAAAGAGTAAGGAGTAAGGAGTAAGAAGTAAAGAGTAAGAAGTAAGAAGTAATAAGTAAGGAGTAATAAGTAATAAGTAACAAGTAAATTATTTTTATTCCCTATTCCCTAATCCCTAATCCCTATTCCCTATTCCCTAATCCCTAATCCCTATTCCCTAATCCCTAATCCCTAACCCCTAAAACCTAATCTGTTCGCACGTTATCGGTAAATTGGCTTGTTTATTGAAAAAGATTCTGATTAGGTATTGACTTTCTGATAAAAAAATTATATAATCACTCAACAAATGTAATAAAAATAACATTTCTTATATAAAGGAGGATGTAAAATTGGCGAGAAAAAGAAAACGCAAAAGTCGTCGTCGCCTCGAGGGACGTAAAATCTTAGAATTAGTAACTCATTTTCATATCGAAAGTGGCGAAGACAAGCCAGTGACCGCCGCTCGTAAACATATTAGATCTAACAATATTATGCCTCCTGCTTTGTTAGTCGTTAAACGAAATGAGCATACCACCGATCGATACTTTTGGGCTGAAAAAGGATTATTTGGGGCTCAATATGTTGAAGAAAATCATTTTCTTTTTCCTAGTTTAAGAATGATTAAACCTCAAGTTAAAGGAAATACCGCTTCTCTAACTACAATCAGTTAGGTTACTAATTGCGTTTATTTATTTTCAAAACTAACTCGTCTTAATCAACTTGTCTAATTTTGAATAGTAAAAAATAAAATTAAGATAAAAAATTATATTGACAATAACTATAAAAAATAATTTTCCAAAGGGCTATTATCGGCTCTTTTTTTTGTGCGGTCAAAAGGGCACTCGTGCAAAGTTAAAATGCTCATATGGTATAGCTTTCGTTCTTATACCATGTCTTAATCAACTCGTTCTCTGCTATAGTAAATAATGGTAAAAGCTTGATTAATTCTTGATTAAAATTTAGCAAAATAAATTATCATAAAATAATGATAAATAAAACCACAATTAGAGAATCAAATTAATTCTATTATTACAAATAAATGCTAAATACAGTTGAGGAAATATTAGAACCTTTCAAAAAGTTCGGGATTAACTTAGGATTAGAAAGAATTAAAAAATTACTAAATTTACTAGATAATCCTCAAAATAAAGTATCTCTAATTCATGTAGGAGGAACGAATGGAAAAGGCTCTGTTTGTGCTTATTTATCCTCTGTTTTAACTCAAGCAGGTTACAAAACAGGTAGATATACATCTCCTCATTTAATCGATTGGAGAGAAAGAATCTGTATTAATGAAAAACCGATCGAGCAAGTAGAATTAATCAAGATTTTAATTCAAATACAAAAGGTAATTAAGAATTATCAAGGTGAAATACCAACTCAATTTGAAATCATTACTGCCGCCGCTTGGCTTTATTTTGCTCAAAAGGAAGTTGATGTAGTGGTGATGGAAGTTGGTTTAGGTGGTAGATTAGACGCAACGAATGTCTGCGATCGATGCCTTGCTAGTATAATTGTTTCTATTAGTCGAGAACATTGGCAAAGATTAGGAGATACATTAGCTAAAATTGCCTTTGAAAAAGCAGGAATAATTAAACCTTCATGCCCTGTAATTGTCGGACAACTACCACCAGAAGCACAAAAAGTTATCGCTCAAAAAGCAAATCAATTAAACTCTACCATTACGTGGGTAAAACCTGCCACCAAAATTAGTAAAGACGATCGGCACTTGTCGGCGCTGCGCGATCGTCATAATTGGGCAAACTATAACCAAATAGAATATCCTTTAGCCCTTGCAGGTGATATCCAATTACAAAATTCAGCCTTAGCTATTGCTACTATCGAAAGCTTACGACAACAAGGATGGCAAATCGCTCAAACTGCTATTGTCGAAGGAATGAAGAATGCTCGTTGGCGGGGCAGAATGGAATGGATACAATGGCAAGGAACAAAATTATTAATTGATGGAGCGCATAATGTAGAGGCGGCTAAAGCATTACGACAATATATCGATACACTTAATCAACCAATTGTATGGGTAATGGGGATGTTAGCGACAAAAGATCATCATGGGGTGTTTAATCAATTGTTACGGGCAAACGATCGACTTTATCTCGTTCCTGTACCCGATCATAGTACCGCATCACCATCTCAATTAGCAACGATCGCTGGTGATGTTAATCCTCATCTAGAAGAAGTGAAAATATATGCCGATTTATTTGTTGGTTTAAACCAGATAGTGACTAAAGTAAATACTGAGAAGCAAACGATCGTTCTTTGTGGTTCACTTTATCTTTTAGGTTATTTTCTGGCTAATTTACAACAAAATTAAAAGATATGATTTAGATAATTAAATCACTCCAAAGTATTCGATGATCTGAATTACCTGCTTTAATTGTTTGACAATCTAAAACCTCAATCTGATTAGTCACTAAAATATGATCGATCGGAATTTTAATTATATTAGTTATCCATTTTGGTTTGTCAAAATAAGTTGTCAATTCAACCCAAGATGGTTGTATGCCAAATCCTAAACGAGTATTATAAAGATTCGTATTTTTAACTAATTGTAAATAATAAGATGACCAAATCGTAATATTCATGTCTCCTAAAAAAATTATCGGAGTTGTTTGCTGTTGAATATAATTGGTTATTTCTTCTAAAAGTTGATTGCGAGACTCGAAAAGCTGTAAATTAACAGGTGCAAAAGGGTGAGTCGTAATTATTTTGATGGTTTTTTTGTTTATTTCTAAGGAAGTAGTCAAAATAGTACCGTGCTCAAATTTTTCACGGTGTGGTGAAATCAAGGGAAATTGGCTAAAAATAGATAGTTCACTACTATCTGGAATACTATAAATATAAGGAAAAGAATTTTTTAATCGTTGCGATAATTCTTCTGTTGAGCGAATACTACCCTCACTAATACACACAAGATTTGGTTTTAATTTTTGGATATCATTAGCGATCGTATCCCAATTATTATTACCAATATTAATATTAAAAGTCAAAACTCTAACTTGATCAGTTGCATCTGACAATCTAGAATCGGGCAGATACCAAGGAATAATCCAGAAAGCATTGAATATGACTAATACTAAGGAAAAATAGATGAATAATTTAGTTTCTAATCCTCTAATTTGCAGTATTAAATAAATAACAAAAATCGTAATAGAAAGTAAAAGGTAATAAACTCTAAAATTAGAGAATAACTCTAAAGGATAGCTTTTCCAAAATAAACTACCTATAGAAAGAATTATCGTCAAGATTAATAATCCAGATAATATAATTTTGAGGAATTTATTCTTAAATCTCATTTAATTACCTAGATAAAATAAAAATCTGTGTAAAATAATATTCTCCTTTTTCATTTTGCACCACACCAACACCTGTTTTATCAAATTTACCAATTATATTTTTATAATGTCCAGGACTTTCTAACCAGCCTTTAACTGCACTATCTACAGGATTTTTATGTCCGTAATTAAAAGCGACGTTTTCTGCGGCACTACGATAAACAATTTGATTACCGATATTATCTACTCTTTGCTTAAAACCGTCATGAGAGAAAGGAGTTTTTTTATTTGCCATCGCTAAACTATGATTTTTCGCTTCTTGGCTAATTACAGCATCCATTTCTAGTCTTGGTAAATTTTTGGATGCACGATATTTGTTTATTTGTTTATGGACTGATTTTTCTAAATCACTGGCGGAATAACTGACAGATGTAGAGACTAATTCAGGCTCGGCAACGACTATTTGTCTTGATGTGCAACTAGATGTAAACAAACCCATGGTTAATAATAATGTTGAAGCTATAATTGTTTTACCTAAGTTCATATACGATTTATTTCCTACTATGTGAATTTACTTTAACAAATAAATATGATGATTAGTTTGTTGTCGTGAAAACTTTATTCTGAGAAATAATCTTCAATCTAAATTACAGCAAATGAGTTGTGGAAGCAGACAAAAAAAGTTCAGCTTCATCAAATATCGATTGATCTTAATCAATCAAAAACAAAGCTGAAACAGAGAAATAGTTAGTTAAAACATTTGATTTAAAAAACAATTAGTAATCCATAATCAATAATTAATTGTTTTGTTTCTAATAATTAATTAGCTGTTAGTTTTAGTTTTTTCTTCAGAAGCAGTTGGTTCTACTTCCATTTCTTTACCAGACTCTAATTGTGCATTCATAGATACAGTTTCTTCAATTTTATCGACTTCTTTTTTGAATTCATCTTGAAATTCTTGAGAAGCCTGTTGGAAACCCTTTAAAGTTTTACCCAAAGTTTTACCTATTTCAGGTAACTTTTTAGGACCAAAAATTAATAAAGCCACTCCAAAAATAACAACTAATTCTGGTAGTCCAATACCAAATATATTCATTTTAGATTATATGCTCGTATTTTCTAGTAATTATTTCTAGTTTATACTCATTAGCTAATAAGTATAATAAATTAGAAAAGTAGGTAATCTAATTGCGATCGATAATCTATTTGTTTTGATTATTGACCTAAACTTCTCCAATCAACATCGACTCCTTCTATCAAAATAGAAGAGTTGTAAATTTGTAAAATAATCAATAAAAATACTAAGAATAAAGCCATAAAAACGCCCATTAAAGCAGTTGTACCCCAGCCTGGGACAACTTTACCGTACTCTGAGTTAAGAGGTTTAAGAAGATCGCCTAAACGAGTTTGTTGTGACATATTTAATTTTATCTATTACAATAATTTTTTTTATCTGTCGTAATATTATATAAGAATAAGACTATCATTGAAAAGAAAATACGAATTATGGAAAGTGCAACAATTATTGGCATTAGCGTAGCTACAGTTTTGGTAGCTATTACAGGATACTCTATTTATACTGCTTTTGGTCCACCATCAGCCGAACTAGGTGATCCTTTTGAAGATCATGAAGACTAAAAAGACGTCGGGTAATATTATTTTTTCTGTCTTTATAACCAATTAAATAAGCAAACACTCAAGGTTATGATTACTAAAAATGTGTTGTAACCTTGAGTAAGTTAGATTGCGATCGATACAACCGTAATTATCAATTAATTACTTACCATCTCCTTGTAAATCATCCCAACTAATTTCTTGTTGCTCACCCACAAATTCATTATCAGGTGTGAGAAACAACATACAATGACATTCTTTTCTCTCACGCATAGGTACACAAGGACAATTCCAAAATGTATCTTTAACCTCAGCTTCTTTATCTTCGTAATAACGACAAGGACAAAGAGGAGCACCTAATTCTTCTTTATGACGTGCTAAACCTTGAATGACGACGGCTGTCACTGAAGGGTCGGCACAAAAATAAGTATCACTTCTATTCGCATACTGTTCAGCAAAATTTTTCATTGCTTCTAAGTTTTTCTGATTATTAACTTCAATCATATTTATTTTGGGGGTACTTTCTGCTATTATTTCCGTTTACATTTTACCTGAATTAAGAGAATTCTCAAAAGTTGAGACTATTTAGCCTAAACAACTAATAATTAATTATTTTTACTTAATGAACGAATGCTATATAAGTAGATTATGACTGACAACTTGAGCCAAAAAATAATTAGATTAACATTAGTAATTAGCTTTTAAAAGTTTTTTACTATTCTAGTAATCTGTTTAGCTAAATCAATATCTTTTTGGGTAATTCCTCCTGCATCGTGAGTTGTTAAATGAATTGTCACTTTATTGTAAGAAATACTGATGTCAGGATGGTGTCCGATCGCTTCTGAGGGTTCAACTAGAGAATTAATAAATTTTATTGCTTGTCTAAAGTCGCTAAACTGATAAGTATGACTAAGGTATTGCCCACTTGTGAACCATTCAGGAATATCTGATAATTGTTGTCTAACTTGACTATCGTTAAGTATCATGATTTTTTCTGGTTCTATTCTTTGTTCTTCTATGATACTGTTTTGTGTTACATAATTTATCGCTGGTAGTTCAGTTGTAAACATAATTAATCATTATTCGAGATTCAAGGACGATAAAGACGATCGACGCTATGTTCAAAATTAATCTCAACCACCAAATCAGTTTTTTGGGCATCACTAAGCAGAGGTGGAAGATAAATCTCTGGGTGTAAGGCTTGCCAAAAATAATAAACAAATTGTTCTATCTGCTCATCACTCATCCCTGTCTTACCTTGAGAAATCATCAAATGTTCTGCTTGTTTTCGCCATTGTAAGCTATATTGATACTGCTGAGGATTAAAAATCATTAAGTAGTCTATTTTTGCCCATAATGGTAAGTATTCAATTAATCGGGCATTATTATCACGAGCAAATTGTCGATCGTCTTCTGTAACTAGAGGAAAAGGGGCTTTATCAAAGACTTTCTCGTTTACAGGTACAATTCCCACAAACCACCCTTCAATGATGATTATATCCACCTTATTTACTTGCTCAGACCGTGTCCGATCGCCCATACCCTCATAAGCAGATTTATCAAAACGTGGAATCTCAACATTTTCTTTTTCTTGTTGTAACTGCTCGATAATTTCGATTCCCAAATCTACATCATGAGTTGCAGGAGGACCACGCCAGATTAAACGGGGATCGGTTTTTAACAATTCTTGTCTTTGGCTATAAGTTTTATACAAATCATCGATCGAAATTGCGACACTTTTAATATTCCAATAATCCCAAATCAGGGGCAATATTTTAGTTAAAGTAGTTTTTCCTGTCCCCTGTCCACCAAGAATAGCGAACACCAAAGGAATAGCCTGCTGTCGTCTTTTCTGAACGAGTTCTAATGCCAGTGGTAACCAAAAAAACCAAAGAGTTTGTAAAACTAGCTCTTTATTGTTAAATATAAGTTGTTTACATAACGAATTAACTAGTGGATAAACTTCTGTAAATACAGCTTTTTTTTGCCGATACAAATCATCTTTTTTTTGATATTTAAAAGGATCAGGATCATCTAAACTATATTCTTGTAATAGCTTATTTTCTACTGAAGACAATTCTAATTTTGCTGTCAATTTCTCTAGAACAGAAATAACGTTTACTAATGACATCAATTTGCTTAAAAATATTTAATTAGTAAATCGATCGTGGGTAAAGATTTTAGTGTTTTGTTTCAAACAATAATCAACAAATCAACTTTTCAATTGAAAAATAAAACTAACTTTATCTTCTTTGCCAAAAGCGATTCTATCTCCTGATTTTAAACGATGACGATTACCCTTAGGTAAAGGAGTATGATTAATATAAGTACCATTAGCACTTTGGGTATCTTCTAAATAAAAATCATCTTCATTGTGAATAATATCAGCATGAATACGAGAAACAACTTGTGAATGAGGAAAACCTGAAACATCTATATCTGGAGGTACTTTTTCGTTAGGTTTACCAATATGAATAACCGAAAAATGATTAGGCAATTCCAATTCTACTTGAGTATGAACATGAACTAAAGTAGCGACTAAAGATTGAATTTGTGTCAGTGCTTGATCTGAAATATTAGTAACAGCAGGAGAAGGCTTATTTAAAAGACTATCTTCTAGATTTTTGACTACATTAGTGATACTATCACCAGCAGATTCATTGAATTGCTCATGGGAATTATTCATCTTTTTTATTTTTGATTAATTCGATCGATAATACTTAATATTCTACCTAAATATTATTTTAAACTTTACATAATATAATAGATATTCTTCTTGTTAGTTAAAATTTATTAATATATATTTTGTTAGTCGGTTTTATTATTTCTGTTTTGATTTGGTTTAGCTAAATTGGAAAGTTAAGAGAAAAAACGATCGACGATTAGTAGATTACTAGGTTGGGTTGAGATTAAAAACATTAAAAAGAAAACAGATACACTCCTTCCTCAACGAAGCCCAACACAAATACGCCTAAAAAAAGTTACTCATGGGTTACGGCACTCGTTATTAATAAATTTATCAAATGTGATTAATGATTATCTTAGTTCAATAAATTGAACGAATACCTTTAGCCTTGAATGACTAAATTCAAGGTGATTACTTTTATTATTTTATTAATATCCTAATTATTCTCAAATTCGTTCCCCTCCTTTTAAAAGAGGGGTTAGGGGTGATTCATTCTCGTTCGCCAAAAATAGTTAGAAGCTCACAATAAATAGCTAGAAGCTATTACTACTGAACGATCGATCGAGAGTGGTTACATTTTCTTTTTACTATTAGATAAAAACGGCTAAATTTACGGCTATTTCTGGCATTGTATAAATTACAAAAATAAGACATGAAACAGCTCTTCTTTTAAAAGAGGGGTTAGGGGTGGTTAAGTATCAAACATTAACTTCTCAATTGATAATTAATCAACTTCCAATTGTTTCGCCACCGCTTCATCTAGAAACCAGACTAACTCTCCTTGAGGTTGAATTAGTTTACTAGGATATTGGTAACTATTGTCTTCGTCATTAAATACCTGTGCTAATGCCGATTGCTTACCTTCACCTGCAACCAAAAAGACAACACAATCAGCGTTATTGATTAAAGGTATAGTAAATGTAATTCTTTGGTGTTCTTGTTTGTTACCTACAGTCACTAATCGATCGACTACACTTAAAGCATAAGTTTCAGGGAAAAGAGAAGCAGTATGCCCATCGTCGCCCATACCCATAAAAACTACATCAAAAGTAGGAATACCTTCAGTTATACCAAAAGTATCGAGTATGTCTTGTTCGTATTCTTGCGCATCTGATTGCACGTCACTTCCTTCGGTTGGGGTAATGTGAATGTTACTTTCAGGAATATCGATCGAGTCTAACCATGCTTCCTTTGACATTTTATAATTGCTATCTTCATGAGTCGGAGGCACATAACGCTCGTCTCCCCAAAAAAAATGGATTTTATCCCAAGGTAAATCGGCTTTTGCTAATTTCTCATATACTGGTTCTGGAGTACTACCACCTGCTAAGGCAATATAACAAACACCATTTTTAGCAACAGCGTCTTTCATTTTAGTAGCGATGTATTCGGAAGATTCATCTACTAACGCATTAAGATCGGGTAATATTTTAACTGTGGTCATGGTTGATAGTTAGTGTTTAAGTACGAGTACAAAATTAATTTTACATTTTAAATGTAGGCATAGTCGCTATCACCCCTCAAATAGATAAGAAATTTATTTAAAATAATTGACAATTGACAATTAACAATTGATCTCTTCTTACTCCTTACTCCTTACTCCTTACTTCTTACTTCTTACTCATTCTTCTTACTCCTTACTTCTTACCCTTGATTTTTTGGTAAAAAGTGATGCTCTCTTCCTTCTTAAATTTAGCTCCATTGCTTTAACATTTCAAAAAGATCGTTTCTTAATACAGGCTTACTCAAATAATCATCCATCCCAGCGGCTAGACATTTTTCACGATCTTCGGGCATGGCATGAGCAGTCAAACCGATCACAACTGTTCTTTTTGTATTTTCTTCTCGTATCCGTAACCTACGTACTGCTTCATAACCATCCAAGATAGGCATTTGACAGTCTAATAAAACAATGTCATAATCTTGCTCGGCAGTACGATCGAGAAATTCTTGACCATTCGTTACCCAATCTACTTGACAGCCCATATTCTCTAAAATAAGTAGCATTAGTTCGCGATTGTCTTGGTAATCTTCGACTAGTAATATTCTGAGGGTATCCATTGAGCGGGATAATACGTCAGTATCGGGTATTTGCGAGGGTGATGAGAGCGTATCTAAGGTAGTAGAGTTTTCTCCTATAGCAAAAGGTATCTTAAACCAAAAGGTTGAACCCTGCCCCGGACTACTGTCTAAGCCAATTTCTCCGCCCATAGCTTGTACAATATGACGGCAAATTGTCAGCCCTAAACCCGTACCGCCAAACTGACGCGTAACCGAACTATCAGCTTGGGTAAAGGGTTGAAACAACCTTGCTTGGTCAGCAGTATCAATACCTATACCCGTATCTTTGACAGTGAAATATAAGCTAATCATATTATCATTCGTTAGATCGGTAGATGATTTGTCTAATGAAGCAGTGACAGAAATCTCACCCGTATCGGTAAATTTGATACTATTACTAATAAGATTGCCGAACACTTGCTGTAAGCGATAGTCATCTCCAATCAATATTGTTGGTATATCCGAAGCAATCTCAAACTTTAGTGTTAGGTTTTTGGTTTGAACTTGTGTCGTAAAAGAATCAGATAACACTTCAAAAGTCTGACTTAGGTTGAAAGGGCTGTATTCCAATTGCAGTTGATTAGCTTCTAGCTTAGAGAGTGACAAAACATCATTAATAAGTGTCAACAAGCGATCGGTATTTACCCTCAAAGTATTTAGTAATTTTTGCTGTTGGGTTGCCAAATCTGTACGTTCTAATAGCTGACTGACTACGACGATCGAATTCATTGGTGTACGAATTTCGTGACTCATATTGGCTAGGAATTCCGTCTTAGCTTGATTGGCTGAGTCAGCTACTTGAGCGATAGCGATCGCTTCTTCTAATGCCGCATTACGCCGTTCTAGTTCTTGCTCGATGGCTTTGCGTTCGGTAATATCCATCACTGTGCCATAAAATTTGATAATTCGCTCCTCAACGTCTCGGATTGCTTGCCCCATAATATTGACAGTAAGCCTTTGTTGCTCGGATTCAAAAAGCTGGACATCAAGGCTAAAAGGAATACCATCTGAGATTAAAAATTCAAAAGCATTACTTAGTAGTTGGCGATCGCTTCTCGGGTGCTGTTGCAATAAATCTGTCAAGTTCGATTTCGCCTCGGCATCAAGCTGATAAATGTTTCGTAGCTCTCTAGAAAATTCGGGATAAGCAGTATCCAAAGTTAAATCGCTCTTTAATTGGAATTCCCAGTTGCCTAGTTTGGCTAACTGCTGGGCTTCTTGCAAACGTCTTTGGCTATTACGTAAAGCTTTTTCAGCTAGAACCCGCTCTGTAATCTCAACAACAACAGCTCCAACGCCCCGACCATCATCGAGAAAATCAACAGGATAATAGCTAGCTATCCAACAACGTTCGAGATCGGGAGTAGCTGGCATTTTACCTCTAATTTCAATATTACAAATTGGTTCGCCCGTCTCAATAACTTGAGATAATAACGACTCTAGATAGTCAGCTAGATCGGGTGCAATATCGCGCAAAGTTTTACCCAAGTGATTTTCAATCGAAACGCCATTAATTTCTGCTAAAGCAGGATTAACGCGAATAAACTCTAAGTTTTTGTTAAATAAACACAGTCCTGCGGGACTAGCTTCGTAAAGATTTTCGAGAATTTTATTGGCTTGTTGAAGTTGTTCTTGGGCTTGCCGCAACTCATTAATCTGAACAAAAGTTAGGACAATTCCATTATTATTACGATCTTCTCGTATATAAGGATGAACTCGCACGAGCAGATGATCTTTAGAGTTAGCGATCGCTATCTCTTGTTCGTAGGGTTCGTTAGATGAAACCACCTGCTGTAAAATATCGACAAAGTTAGGCAAGTCAATATTTCTACTTAAATCAGTCAGAGGACGACCTACATCAGACAGTTTGATATTAATAGCTCTGGTAGCCGCAGGCGTAAACTTGCGAATATTAAAATCATTATCAAGGAAGATTACACCAATGTCTGTACTGCGTAAAAGGTTATCAATGTCGCTATTAAGTTGAGTTAGCTCTTTAATTTTCGACTGATACTCACAGTTAACGGTATATAGTTCTTCGTTAACCGACTGTAGCTCTTCATTAGTACTTTGTAATTCTTCATTGGATGCTAATAGTTCTTCATTGGTAGCCTGTTGTTCTTCATTTGCCGTTTCTAGCTCTTCGATCGTGACCTGTAAATTTTCACGAGTTTGCTGTAGCTCATATTCTAACTCCGTAATTTGCTGAGCCGCTTCTTCACCCACATCAAAACGTAAAGGTGCAACCGAAGATAAGTGAGGAGATTCTATTTCAAAAATGACCAAAATTTGAGTACTATCGGTACTACTTCTATCTGGAGCAACCCGTAAGGTTACGTTGAGTTCTTCTTCTTCACGTATTACTTTAATACCCGTATAGAGTATCATCTCTTCATTACGTCTGCGGATACGGTATAAGGCAGTACTTAGAGGTAGCTTCAAAGAGGCATTTACCTGCTCTAAAACATCTGTACTCATTTCCCCGATCGGATGATCTAGCAAACGAGCTGAGTTGTAAAATACCCGCAAAAGCTCGTTATTAGAAGCAACTAGTAAAGAAGTGATTTTGCGTTCGGCAAAACTCAGCTTAAATAATCCGTTCAACAGACGCTCGAGTTGTTGCTGACGAGTTTTATGACCAACAGATGAGCGAAAGGGCGATGGCACAATTTGCTGAGAAATGGCTACAGATGTTAGTGAGGTATTGCGCCGTTTTTGATAAATTTTCCACTTCGAGTTTTCGGTAGTAAATTCTTCAGCTATCTGTCCCAATGTTTCTGAGCTACCAAGAAAAAGAGTACCTTTAGTTTCTAGTGCAAAGTGGAGTAAACCTAATACTTGATGTTGAAGTTGGGGTTGCATATAAATGAGAACATTGCGACAGCTAACCAAATTCATCCGCGAAAAACCGGCGTTTTTGGTCAAATCATGAGGGGCAATAATCAACATTTCTCGTAGCGATCGTTTAACTCGATAGTAACCACCATCGTAATCAAAGTATTTTTCTAGCCGTTCGGGCGAGACATTGTTGATAGCACTCTCAGAATAAACACCCTGCGCCGCCGCCTCTAAAGCTTTGGTATCTAAATCGGTGGCAAAAATTTTTACCTGAACGAATTTATCTGTAGTTTGCAAAAGCTCATCAACGATTATAGCCATCGAATAGGCTTCTTCACCAGTAGCACAAGCCGATACCCAGATGCGTAACGGCTGATTTGGTTCTAGCTTCTTTAGATGACGGGGAATAACTTCAGTAGCTAAAAACTGCCAGGCTTCTAAATCTCGGAAAAAGCAGGTTGCACCGATTAAAAGATCTTGACGTAACTGCTTTTGCTCTTCTTCTGAAGTTTCTAATAACTGGATATATTCATTAATACTGTTTTTTCGTATCAAGGCACAGCGATGGTGGATACGGCGGCTGAGGGTACTAGTTTTGTAATGAGAAAAGTCGATATCTTCTCGCTCTGCCAAAATATTTAAGATTTGTTGTAGCAAGTCGGGAGCGAGCGTACTTGCTTCTTGCATACGAGCAGTAGGAAAATTATCAGAAAAGCGAATCAATTCGTAAACGGTTTGAGCCAAATCTTGAGGAGAGAGAATTTCATCTACCAAGCCAGAAGGAATAGCACCCGAAGGCATACTGGTAAATTGAGCGGTTTCTGGCGACTGAACTAAGGCGATACCCCCTACTCTACTAACTGCTTGGATTCCTTCAGTACCATCATTACCCGTTCCAGATAACAAAATAGCGATCGTGCGTTCTCCCCATCCATCTACAAGAGACTGAAAAAAACGATCGATTGTATTGCGAGGCGAACTTAAGACTTCTTCTAAATGTAATCGCCGATCGTCTTCGAGGACAATAATTTTACCTGGTGGCAACACATATACCTTAGCAGGTTCGAGCAACATCCGATCTTCGACTTCTTGTACTGGTAAAGTTGTTTGCCTTTGCAAAATCTCGGTCATTGCACTACGGTGATTAGGCGACAGATGTTGTACCACTACAAAAGCCCCATTAGGATTATCGGGTAAGCTATTAAAGAATAACTCTAATGCTTGTACTCCACCTGCTGAAGCTCCAATCCCAATAATAAAAAAGTTTTCGGGTTTTTTCGATCTTGCTCGTGTTGTCATTGTTAGATTGTTTTAGATTAGAATATCGTGACGATTTAAAATTAGATAAGACACGGTTAGTGTTTTCAATCTCAGGGTTGAGTTTTAAGCTCGCTAAAATATGGTTTAATAGCTAACAACTAAAAGAGACTAAGGACTTTTGCTATTATATAATTTATTCAGTTTTAAATTGATACTAATTAATCTTAATTTCTTTGAGAGTTTCGATCGAATTTGTTAATTTATTTAACGATGATATTATTTGTTAAGCTGAGAATTAATCGAACGCTCGATTTACCAAGAAACTGGAGATTAGTCTTACTTAGTTGAAATTGCCCGTCTGAAATTATGACTACGAAATATTTATGCAACAAAAAAAAAGACGATCGATAACAATCAACTTACTAGAGAGAAAAACATTAGAGACAAACAACGCTCATATAACACATTGCTAACTTATTTTGATGTTGAGAGTTGACAATTACGATCGCACGTAATACCAAGTTGAGCTGATCGTTTATGTATGCTAATGATGTCTTCGGGTAGAATGATATTCTACCCCTACTATAATTTTTGTATTGGTTAGAGTTGAATTAAAGATCGCTGTAAACGACGATCGATTAAACTGTGACCGAAATTAATTGGAAAACAGCATCATTGAAGTCGTTGTCGCTCATACCTAAATTACTAGGTAAATCTTCAAAGCCAAACACACCGTTGCGTCTGCTTTGTAAGTGAGCCGTACCATCTGGATTAGCACCAATAAAGGCAAAGTAAGCAACAAAATCTTCACGGAATTGTGACATATTGTTAAATACGCTTTCTTCTCCATCTTCATTCGCTATAAACCCTTCAAAGCCAATTTCACCACCATTAGCGATCAGAAAGGGTGCATACATCTGACCACCACTGATTAATACATCTCCAAATTCTTCAACCGTAGTGTTAAAATTAGGATCACCAAAACCACCAGCTAAGATTTGGAAACTATCGACACGATTTTCGATCGCCGCACGGGCATATCCTTCATCGGTAGGAAGTAAATCGACATTACCATCACCATCGATATCTATACCACCATTGATATCTAAAACAGCATACAAACCAACTAAGTTTTTAAAATCAGCTTCACTACCTAAATTTTGGACACCCTGAGTAAGTCTCATGTTAATACTAATTGATTCGGGAATTAAGGTAGCATCATAAGCTAAACCGTTAACTAAATCGCTATTATCGATCGTGGTAAAAACAGTTTCTAACTCATCTAATGCTTCTGGAGAACCAGAACCGAAGACTGTAGTTGTCACATAACTTGTTGATGCACCAGGATTAAGTACAAAACTATTTCGTAGTGCTAGACTTACATCATAAGGACTACTATCAATAAATTGATCTGAGTCATCACTATCTCCTGTAATAATATCGTCTAAGTCTGTACCATTTGAAATACGACTGCGTAATCCACTAAAAGAATCTATTTCATAACGTCCGGATTCTAGTGTATCACCCCCTGTAGCGGTGATACTAAAAAAAGTAGTTGCGACGAAAGGATTTTCTCCACTATCTGTTTGAAACAGAATTTCTTGTCCATCTCTGAGTAATCGTCCACCAGAATCGTCGATGCTACCATCAAAGTCTAAATCACCGTCAATATAGCGAATTAATTCAAATTCGATTGGATTTGAACTAGGGTTAGTAATAGTATAAGTTTGAATTAGAGTACTTCCTGTTTGTTCTCCCTCTACCAATACTTCTTCAACTACCTGATTGAGGCTAAAGTCTAAATTACGAACGGTGAACGTACTGTTAGCAGTTGTTGTGTTTGTAGTTCTGCTATCAAAAAATGGGATTATTAAGTTTGATACTTCGGCAATATTACCTGTTGTCAGGAAAGTACGTCTGATTTGGCTTCCTACTCTAATAGCTACCGCAGACTCGAAGGTTGTACCTGCTTCTGTTTGTTCGCCAATAGGATCGTAAAAAGCATCCGAAACATTGTTACCTATGTTAGAGCCAAAAGAACCGAAACCATCTAACTCTACACGTAATCCACCGTCTCCTGCCGTTGTGTTTAGTTGAACCATATTATTTTGGCTAAATTTTTATTTAATTTATTTGTTCTATTTTTTGTGTCTATTAGATATCAAGTTTTTCTTAAATGTTGTTACAGTAACTAATTAAGCTAATCAACAGATAATTAATAACCCAAAAAGTTATTCGGTTTACAACCGTACTTTGCTGTATTGTAATGTTTACTAACCCTATCTATCGATTAAAAATGGTTAAAAAATAATAAGTTATATATAGTTATAAAACTGTTTAGATTTTTGAGAATCGATTGTCAAAAAAACTAGTCCATTAATTATCATACAATCTTGTTTTTGTCAACAAAAATATGGTTGAAAAATTAGAACCTAAAGGATAACAAGCCCTAAACGATTGAACCAATGAAAAATCATTTCGCTCTAAATGTCTAATCAAAAAAATAAGTTGTCTAAAATGTTTTGGCTGGACATAATTTTTAGTTCAATTTATAAAAACGATTTCGTTTAGACTTGAACTTAAGTTGAAGGCTAATTATATACCTTAACCAAAGTTATAGCAGTAAACGACTTGGTTAGGACAATCAACCACCCCTAACCCCTCCTTTGTAAGGAAGGGAATCGAACAATCACGTCTTAACTCACTCATTTACCGCTATAGCTTTAATTTTTAAATCCAAACTTTAAATCAGATTAAATATAGCCTAAACAAAAAAAGACGATCGAGACTAATCAACTTTAGAGAGAAGAACATCAAGAATAGACAATCAATATAATAGTGATTTATTCTGATGTTTGCAGTTGACTAAACAATCGTCTTTACTATTAATCTATATTTTCCCGACTCATATATAAACAATATGAAACAGAAAATAGTTATTAATTAAATAATATCTAAAAATGTTGTAACGAGTAAAAAATTAAATTATTTCTCAAGATTTTCTCGGTTAGTCAAAATTTCGTAACCGTCATTAGTAACTAAAACCGTATGTTCAAACTGAGCAGATAGTTGTTTATCAACGGTTATCACTGTCCAACGATCTTTTAATGTCTTAGTTTTGTTACTACCCATATTAACAATAGGTTCGATCGCTAACGTCATTCCCGCTCTTAATTGTACATTCGGTAAATCATAGGTGCGTACGTTAAACACAGAAGGCTCTTCATGTAAATTTCTCCCGACACCATGCCCAACAAAATTTTCAACGACGGTAAACCCATTGGCTTCGACATAGTCTTGAATGGCGATCGCTATATCCATCAGATATTTTCCTGCTTTTACTTGTTCTACACCTTTATACATAGCAGTTTCGGCAACCTCTAACAGTTTAACGGTCGATCGTTTTACCTTACCAATCGGCACACTAATACAAGAATCACCATGATAACCTTGATAGAAAGCCCCTGTATCGATTTTGATAATATCACCCATCTTGATCACTTTTTTGTCACTGGGAATACCATGCACTACCTCATCATTAATACAAGCACAGATGGACGCAGGAAAGCCATGATAACCTTTAAAGCTAGGTGTTGCACCCATTTCTCGAATCCGTTTCTCGGCATAGGTATCTAAATCGGCTGTTGTCATACCTGCACTGGCTATTTCGCTAATTTCTTTTAAAACTGTAGCGACAATTTTGCCTGAAGTACGCATAATCTCGATCTCAGCAGGTGTTTTGATTT
The DNA here is from genome assembly GCA_963710605.1 of uncultured cyanobacterium. GTDB lineage: Bacteria > Cyanobacteriota > Cyanobacteriia > Cyanobacteriales > Cyanobacteriaceae > JAALKG01. Next base: position 469,883 of record CAVQBA010000007.1, on the reverse strand, counting down.
CGATTCCCCGACGACTTCTCTTCATCGGTGGAAGCCCTTTTGTTTTTTTCTTTTTAGTTTTGTTGCTATTATCGGTGTTTTTAGGAAATAATAATTCTCTTAAATTGATCATTTTTTGTAGTGAGTTAATTAAAATTGATAATGACAGATTAATCTAAAAATTTTAAACGGCATTTTAAAGTTTGATTATAGCTTAAGTGTTACTTGTAATAATTACCCTATTTTGTTGCTGTGTTTACTGTGAATGAAGTGCCCCTCCTTCAAAAAGAGGGGATAGGGGTGGTTAAACATTTAAACTTCGATTACTATTACTTTTTAGTTAATTCTTGAGGATTATTTTTTTCGGGGGTTATAGTAGAAGTAGAAAGTGGTATTTCTTCAACTTTCGCTATTTTTTCAAAAGTTATATTAGATGAAATTTGATTTCCTGAAAGTGTTTTAAGTAAACTCGATCGAGAATCGTGAAATAAATAAACCAAAGAATCATCAGCCTCCCATTTCATCCCCGCTCTGACAATTGTAACTTGATCTTTTCTGGTTAATAGTAAAGGTAAAAATTCACCTTTTTTAATCAAATTAGTTAAATGTTCTTTTTGAGCGTCGATAATTTGGGATTTAATTTGTGTTTTACCAATTAGATATGTTTTTTCTCGTAGATATTTATTCCAAGTTTTGACTGACAAGGGAGAAGCGAAAGGTTGATTAATTTTTTTATCTTTATTATTAATACTTGTTTCTTCACTTTGAGGATGAATAGCAAAAACTTTACTCGGTGCAAATTCTTCTGATGCCCTTTGGGTTGTCATCAAATTAACATTACCATTGGTAGTAAGGGCGATTAAAGTACCTACTGCTTCAATACCTGCATCTGCCAATATATCCATATTTAAGGCACTACTTTCAACTACTAGTAAGTCTTCATTTCTTGCTTTTTCGCAAGCTTCTTCATTAGTATCAATTAAAACAACTGATTCACCTAACTCTTGAATTAATTTACCTAAAGTACGCCCTAAAGGATTGCAACCAACTATCATTACTCCTTGAGCTTTATCGCTGGTGATTTTGAGTAGTTTGGCTAAAAAACCGGCACTTAATCCTTGAATCACAACTGTCATGATGATGGTTAAAAAGACTAAGGCTTTAATTGAGCCACCACCATTAATATCATTTTGTTCTAATAAAATGACGAATAAAGACGCAACAGAAGCCGAGACAATCCCACGGGGGGCAACCCAAGCTAAAAATATTTTTTGTCGCCAATTTAAGCCACTATTCCATGTACAAATAATAATACTTAAAGGGCGAATGACAAACATCAGGGTAAATACAGCGAAGACACTACCCCAGCCCAAAGCAAAAACACTATCGATCGATAAATCAGCCGCTAAGAGGATAAAAAGTACCGAAACCCCTAAAATGGTCAATTGTCCTTTAAAACGTAACAATACTCTTTCTGCGGGTATATCCGAGGCTTTTAAAACAATACCTGCTATCACTGTTGCCATTAATCCTGATTCACTGACTAATGCTTGAGAGATACTAAAAATTGCCCAGACAAAAGCTAAAACAACCAAATTTTTAATTTCATCAGAAACAAAATCAGCTTTTTTTTGAAAAACACCTAATAACCAGCCACCAAGTAAACCGATAGTTGCCCCGACAAATAAACGTAAAAAAAGTTGATAAAAGATAACTAATTGATAGGATGTCTCCATTGAATCGGAAGATTGCTGATTAACGATCGCATTAAAAACAACAACGGCTAAAATAGCTCCAACAGGATCAATTAATACCCCTTCTCCTTCTAATAAAGTCGCCACCCTTTTATCTACAGGTACTTGCTTAAGTAATGGTCCAACTACAGTCGGTCCTGTTACAACAACCAAAGAAGCGTATAAAAAGGAAATATCCCAAGGAAATTCGGCTAAATAGTGAGCGGCAACACCACCACCAAAAAACGTAATTAATGTGCCAATACTGACCAAATTACGTAGGCTTCCTGAGACTTTTCCGATTTGTTCTAATTCTAAACTCAACCCACCTTCAAAAAGAATAATTGCCACCGCTAAAGAGACAAATACTTCTAATCCTTCTCCTAAATATTCAGGATGTAGATAACCAAGCCCATCTCTACCAATTAAAATACCTAAAAATAATAAAATTACTATGCTCGGCTTTTTCCATAATTCTCCCAATACTTGAGCGGCAATCCCTGCACAAACTGCTATGACGATTTGTATGGTGAGAGCAAACGATCCTTCCATAATTTGATCTGGTAATTTTAGATTACATTTAGGCACAGTAATAATTACTATTTTTCGAGTACAATAATTTTGTTCTCAACTCACAGCAATTAATTATCAAGTACATGAATGTAATTATAGCCAATAAGCAATAATAGTTAAAAGTTAAAAGTTAAGAGTTAAGAGTGTCAAACAATTGACAATTGACAGTTGACAGTTGACGATTAAAACTTGGTAATAGATTCTTGTAGAAGATTTACAAGAGCAAAGATTTATCTTTATCATTAATTATTAATTATTCTTCATCCATGATTAAGCAAGTCAAAATAGTTTTAGTCGAACCCGCAGGGGAAAGAAATATTGGTTCGATCGCTCGAGTTATGCGTAATATGGGGTTAGACAGGTTAACGATCGTTAATCCTCGTTGTGACTACAAGAGCGAAGATGCTACTATTATGGCTGTTCATGCAGTCCAAGTTTTAAATAATGCTCAAATTTGTGATTCTATTCCTGAAGCGTTACAAGGATGCCACAAAGCGATCGCAACGACAGCACGCCCCAGAGGAATACCAACTAAATTAGAAACTCCCAGACAAGCTATCCCTTGGTTGATTAATGATAATGATAATGATGATAGTAATCTTACCTCAGCTTTGATTTTTGGACCTGAAGACAGAGGCTTAAGTAACCAAGAATTAAGTCATGCTCAACGTTTTATTTGTATTCCCTCTAATCCTGATTATCCTTCTTTGAATCTTGCTCAAGCCGTTGGAGTTTGTGCTTATGAATTGTATCAGCATTTTTTGTCTTTGGAAACTCAAGCTGAAAATGAAAAAGAAAAAGAGAATACCGAACCTTTAGCGACGATCGATCAACTAGAAAGATATTACACTCATTTAGAATCAGTTTTATTACAAATTGAATATGTTTATCCTCATACCGCAAGTAACAGAATGGAAAAGTTAAGACGAATTATAAATCGTACTAATTTATCCGCTCAAGAGTTAGCTATGTTAAGAGGAATTTTACGTCAAACTGAATGGGGGCTGAAGAAGAATGGAGAGTTGAGAGTGGAGAATGGAGAATGATGATTTCATTTTTATGGGTGTTGGGTTTCACTTCTGAGAGTGTATTCGTTTTGTATCTAATATTTGAGGGCTTTAACCGTTCCCTACGATCGATCGTACTGAAGAAGAATAGAGAATGATTTTGTTTAATAATGGTTTAAGAGTATTAATTAAGTAATGTTTATTTTAAATTAATTGTAGGGGTGCAAGGTTTGCACCCAAATATTTTGTCTTTCTGCGGTATCAAAGCTGCTATAAAAAAAGTAGTTGAAAATATATAAAATTATTATTGAAAATTAGTTTTGAACAAAAAAATTATAGATACTTAAATTAAATAATACTTAGTAAATGTGATGAATAATATATTAAGTTTTCAAGAAGCAATAGTAGCGGTAGAAAATCTACCATTAGAAGAGCAAGAGATGTTAGTAGAAATTATTAGAAATAGATTAAATGAACACAAAAGAAGTGAATTGATTAATGAAATTCAACAAGCAGAACAAGAATACGAACAAGGAAAATTTAAACGAGGCTCAGTCGAAGATTTAATGGCGGAGTTGGATTAATGAATAAAATTGTTTGGAGTGATAGTTTTACTCGTAAACTGAAACGTTTATTACTCAAACAAAAATTAGAGTTAATTGCCGAAAATCCATTTCATCTTAGTCTTCATACTCATAAATTGAGAGGAGATTGATCAGATAAATGGTCTTGTTCTCTTGATTATAATAATCGAATTATTTTCAAATTCATTAATAGTTCAGAATTAGAGGAAAAAGAGATTTTATTATTATTAATTGGTTCTCACGATCGGGTTTATTAAAAACTGTTGTACTATTTATATTGTTTAACACTCATCCATCATTATTAACGAGTGCCGTAACTTATCATCAGCTTTCTTTGTATTTTTAGCGTATAAAATGTTGGGTTTCGCTTTTTTTGAATCTATTTGTTTTATCTTAAAGATTTAGAGGCTTAACCCAACCTACTATCTAAAGATAGATCGTTTTTTATTCTATATCTTGTACCCTTACCTATGTATCCAAAAGAAACACTTTTTCCACAAGAAAACAAATCAAACCTTGATTATCTGATAATCCCAAATTCTTAAAGTATTTCTCTGCCTGTTAAAATTTTTCTAACTTCTAACATTGCAGAATAAGTCGGAATAATATATAAAGTCTCTTGCGATGGAGTTAATTCTAATGCTTTAGTTACTGCAGAGGCTAACTTTTCTTCGACTACTAAATTAAGCTCAGATTCTACGGTATCGATACTATACTTCAATCTTAATGCCATGTCATAAACCCGATCGCCACTAACTACCATATCTCCTCCTGAAGCTACTAATTTCTCTGTATCTACATCCCAAATCCACGATACATCTGTTCCATCTGGAGTCCGATTGTTTAAAACCATCAAAATAGTTGCACTAGGATTAACCTTCTTAATATCATTCACCGCCCGAATTGTTTCATTCATACCTACAGGATTTTTGGATAACAAGATACGCACATTTTTGTCTTCAATAGTTAATTCTTCTGCCCTACCAAAAGCGGCTTTAAAGTTAGTAATGCTTTTATCAATAACATCTTTTTCTACACCGATAGTTTGAGCCGTTAAAGCGGCGGCTAAAGTATTGTACTTGTTATAAACACCAATTAAAATTTGTTGCCACTGTTTACTATCTACTGACAACTGACTTTTAGTAAAATCACACTTCGGGCAATCGTAATCTCCTAAATGAGAAAGATAAACGCCATTGTAATCTAAAGAAGTACCGCACTTAGGGCAATAAATAGAATCGACAGCATGGGGTATCTCATCTAAATACAACTCAGGCTCATTTAAACCAAAAAATAAAACCTTTTGCGTCAAATTTTGCCCAAAATGACATAAAGTAGGATCGTCGCCGTTAGCTATGATATAAGTGTCTTGTGGTAAAGATTCGATCGCACTTTGCCAACGATAACTGATGGTATCAACTTCTCCATAACGATCGAGTTGATCACGAAATAAATTCAGGGCTAAAATATGTGTAGGCTGACATTCTTTTAAAGCTAAAGGCAAAATATTTTCATCGACTTCTAAAATACCATAATCAGCCGATAAAGTTCCTAAAAGATTACTGTTAGTAATTAGACAAGTAATCAAACCATTGATTAAGTTAGCACCCGTAGAGTTATGGATAACGTCATAACCGTCATTGGTTAAAATATCTTTGAGTAATAAAGAAGTGGTTGTTTTCCCGTTTGTGCCGACGACTAGTATCAAGCCTTTTTTAAATTGTTGTGATAAAAGATTGAGTAAACGAGGATGAAGACGACGGGAGATTTCCCCTGGTAAAACACTAGCCGCACCTAAGTTTAATGATTTTACTACCCCGGTGACAGTTTTGGCAGTACCAACAGCTAAACCTAAACGAAAACGATCGACAATATTCATATCTGTGGTTTGTTGACGATTAATCTAACTAATTCTAAAGGCAAATGGCGAATTTAAACCAAGTTTTGATTATAGACTTTTTCGCACTTATCTAAGTCATCGGTAAAAGGTTTCTCTATTTTGGCTAACAAAAATTCATAATTTTGCTCTGTGTTAGGAAGATAAGTAATGAGACTAGAGCGAAATTGATAATTATATTCTTGATTATTGTCTAAAGTGGAGATTTGAGAAATTATTTGTTGATTTACATACAATGCACCTTGATTATCAGTTTTAGGTAACATTGCCACAATTTTATCTCCATCGTAACGAGCAACTATATCAGCAGGGCGTTTGATTTGTTGTTGGATAATTTCTACTATTTCTTTCCAGAGTGCGAGGTTTAATTTATCGTTACTTTCAATCTGAATTAAAATTAAGGATAATATATTTTTGTCTCTGGTCAAATTATGCCATTCGTATTCTAAACAATCAAGAAAAGAAGAGTAATTAATCAACCCTGTTTCTTGATCAAAAAATTGATAAATTGATAACGTTTTTTCCAGCTCTTTGAATTTGGTATAAACAATGTTTTTTTCAATCGCTAAAGTGATTTGAACAGCAATTTCATTGACGACGGTTTTTTCTTCTTCACTCCATTCTCTAAGATAATTATAATCGTAGATAAATAATATACCCCAAAGTTTTATATTATTATTAATGATAACTACTTCAGATGTTTTCAATTCGATCGGGATGACTAATTGAGCTGTTTGTAATGGTATAGTATCATCTGAATCTTCGTCTTTTAATTTTGAATCTTTAATAATATTTTTAACAATATTGTGATTATTTTCGCTCGCAAATTGATAATCTGAATCAATTGTTTTATCTTGACTGTTATTATCTGAAGGGTAAATCGTTTTTTCTAACTGTTGTTGAGAATCTACTTTGTAGATAAAAACTTGTTCACAACCTAGATATTTCTTTATTTTAGCTAATAAATAAGAACAAAAAACATCATCATCGATCGTAAATAAATACTTATCTCTATTATTCATATCATTGGAGTTCTATTACTAAGCAATACAGTTAGTTAAAAATAATTAGGTATCAAAGTATTATGACAAATAATTATCTTTTTTGGCGAAAAATTGAAGCGAAAAGCAAATAAACATACTTTTATCTTAACTAAAACTAATCAAATATTTTACTAAATACGATCGTTTAAATCATTCTCAAGCAAACAATTAGATCATGTTTTAGTTACCAGCTTTTTTGTAACTAACTTAAAAATAAAGAATATAATTATTGTATTTTAAGACAAAAAAATAACCAAACAATTTTTCAGCTTGGTTTTTATGGCTAGACTAGTATAATTTAGACTTGTGCGATCGTTTTCAGTGATTTTTATGATACAAATGCAAAAGTAGAGGTAATTTAGGATTAAATAATACTACCTCCACTTATTATTGAAAACAATTAAAGATTAACTGTAAGCAATTTAATAATTACTCGTAACTTTAGCTATTACTAGGAATTAAATCTAAATAAGAATCAAAATCTTGAAGTGCTCTGGTGTAAGCATTTTTAGCACCATTTCCATTACGCTCTTTAGCGGCGGCATCAATTTTGTCAAAATCGCTGAATAATTCTCTACCCAAATCTTGAGCAGATTTTTGATCTTTTTGTAACAGTTTTTTACCCACGATCGACATATCTTGACGTAAACCACCTAAGGGGCCATGAATAAATGATCTAGTATCTACCCAGTTTTCATCCGCAATTAAGTCTTTTAATGAGTTTAATTGTTCTCTAGCGTCAGAGATAGGAGTACGAAACTGTTGTAATTGAGCAATTTTTTCTGGTGTGTAGGTAGTCGGAATTTTAGCTTTTGGGGCTGAGCTACAACTTACTAATAAAGTTGTGACTAAAACTAACATTATAGAAATAATAGGACGAAATAATCTCATCATCGTATATATATTTTTTACTGAATGGTTCATTATTTATTATTCTATTGTCGATTATTCCTTGTCAATTAACTTTAACTAAACTCAAGATTATTTTTTCACTGATAAATTTTTAATTTAATATTTCTCATTGCTTTATTTTGCTCATCAAACAATTACATAAGGCAAAGATACCCTTTTGCTAAAGCATTTGTCCCAAATAAATTTTTTATCTCCTACTTTTGTCTTTGCTCTTTAAGTGATTATTTTAACCATCATTGACTAATCATTAATTTTTGTAAATCAAGAAGATACGATTGAGACTAAAAAAACAATTACGAACATAATCGAAGTTGACAACTATCAGTAAAAAGATAATGTAACCAAATCTCTCGATCGAGTATGTAGTAATAGCTTCTAGCTATTTATTTTTTGCTTCTAGCTATTTATTTTTTGCTTCTAGCTATTTTTTCTTCCTTTGAATGAAACAGCCCTGCGTATCTTAGCTATTGTTAGAACAGAGCAAAAATTTAGATATTATCAAATCAGTATGGTATTTGTCTGTAACGTATGAATAGTAGCTGTATTTTAAGAATTAAGAAGGAAACAAAAACTAAAATACCTGCGTCAAACAAATTGGCATCATTTTTGAAAAACAAAATAACTAGATTAAAATAACATGAATTATCGCTCTGTAATTATTCCTTTAGTCGTCATAGGGCTATCATTGGTAACAAGTAGTAATCATCAACAACTTTTCGCACAAGTTGATTTACAAAAATTACCTAATAGTTCAACAAATGTAGATACAGGACATAATAGTCGCAACTCTCTAGATTGGAATGGAGTATATAAAGGAATATTACCTTGTGGTGATTGCGAAGGTATTCAAACTTCGATTAGATTGTACGGTAATGGTACTTATATTATGGAAACTGAGTATTTAGGTAAAGACGAACAAACATTTGTCACGAAGGGCGAATTTAGTTGGAATCAAGCAGGTGGTAGAATTACTTTAAATAACGTTGAAGATGCACCGAATCAATACATAGTTGGTGAAAATAGATTAATTCAACTAGACGATCGAGGTAATGTAATCACAGGAGGTATGGCTGATAATTATATCTTAGACAAACTGACTAAAACCGAAAGAAGTTTGACCGATACTCGCTGGGAATTAGTCGAAATAATGGGGCAAGAAGTAACTAGAGATATTTTTATCAAGTTTAATGGCTATGAAAATATAGTTAGCGGATTTAATAGTTGTAATTCCTTCCGAGGAGGATATGAAGCCACTTTAGGTAATCGTTTAATTTTTCAAGAAATGATGGCTACCATGAAAATATGTCCTGAGATGGGTAATGAAGGTCAATTTATGGATATTTTAAGAAAAATAGATAACTATGCAATCAAAGATGATGTTTTGACTTTCCATAAAGCGAGAATGGCACCATTATTAAAATTTGTCGCTGTTGAAGAAGTAGAAGAAAAATAAACTCAAATAGCGATGAAAAATCAGTCAAAATGAGATATTTTAACAAAACTTTACAACAGATGGTCAAATATGAACCAATTTTAAGAGAAAATAATTAAAGTAGAAATGAAAAAAAGAATCGAAATATAAGCAAAAAGTTTTTGTTTAAGAATTATGTTGAAAAAAATTGTTTTAATTTTCCTTGCCGGTGTTATTTTAGTCTGGCAATCTTTTGCTGGAACGGCTAATGCACTAAGTTTAAATGAAAATCTTCGTACCATTCCTGTAAATGAAGACGGTGAGACAGTTACATTAACTAACCAACAAGTACAAAAAGGAGCGAGACTATTTGGTGCTAATTGCGCTCAATGTCATATTCAAGGTAAAACTAAAACTAATCCTAATGTGACTTTAAGTGGCGAATCTTTAGCTTACGCTCTTCCTGCTAGAGATAATTTATTAGGAATGGTAGATTATATTAAAAATCCTACTAGTTATGATGGTGAAGAAGATCTTTCTCTTTTACACATGAATACTAGCGTACCCGAACTGTGGTCTGAAATTAGAAACTATACTGAAGAAGATATTAAAGATGTTGCAGGTTATATTTTAACTCAGGTAAATGCCGATCCTAAATGGGGTAATCTTTCTTTAATTGATAACTAATCTTTTTAAACGATCGTTTACATTGACAATTTGAAACTGAAAATCTGCTAATTTTTGTATTTTAAAGAATTTGTCGACTAAATCGATCGTAATTTAAAACGATAAATTTTAGTAATCTTGCTTATTTAATTCTAATTATTCAAATTGAATCTTTAAAGCCAAATTAATTAGTAAATATATATATGGATAGTAAACAATTTTTTAGGTTTTACTGTCCATTTTTTTTAGTTAAATCATAATTAGATTGACAATGTTTTTTAACTTCTTGGTCAGCCTTCGGTTTAGATTTTAGCATTAGTTTAGAAAATTTATACCAAAGAGTTAATTTTGATGTGCCAACTCAAGAAGAAGACTAGGAATATTTTATGATACATTTAAGCTAACAATGTATTTCCCAAATTATTTATGGAAGAAAATAGCAGTAAACACATTTATAACTACACTGTTCTTTTAGAAAAAGAGGAGGATGGAGGTTATCATGCTTTTTGTCCTATTCTTAAAGGTTGTCATTCTCAAGGAGATTCTTTTGAAGAAGCTGTAAACAATATCACAGAAGCGATAGAGTTATATGTAGAAAGTTTGATTGAAGAACAAGACTTATTAAACAGTGTTGAAAGAGGCGAATGGCGTTCTTTAAAAAAGATAGAATCAGCTAAATTAAAATATAAAAGTTATACTCTAAATCAATTCATTTCTTCAAAAATATTGTAGTTTGAAAAATGGTTTAATAGCTTAAGCTATAATACAGTTAAAAGATGAGATAATTTCAAAAAATGGTAGCTACAATTAAACTGGAATTAAACTTGGATACTCTTATTGAAGCCATAAATTCTCTTGATTTAGAAGAGAAACAAAAATTATGGCTAATACTCGATTGGCAAATACAAGGAATCAAAGTAGAAAATAGTGATGAAGTTGTTAGTATTGACGAAATAGTTACTAGTGAAGAAGCATGGAATAATTATATTGCTGGTAATGATAAAGGTATTTCTTCTCAAGAGTTAAAAAGAAAATTATTGAACAACCAAAGTGAATGATTACATTCAAATTAAACCTGCATTTAAGTTTTTAGAAAAATTACCGAATAAAGAACAAGTTAGAATTATTGATGCTAAGAATAATTTATTAAAACCAAATAATTTACTAGATATAAAATCTTTAAAAGGGCGTGAAGAGTATAGATTAAGAGTGGGAAAATATCGTATTTTGTTTAGAGAAGATAATCAAAATAATATTTACGTGATTACAAATATTGGTTCTCGTGGTGATATTTATAAGTAAGATACCTAATATAATGGCTCGATCGAACTAAATTAAGACATAATTGTAGATTGTGATGATAATAAATATCCCTAGAGCGTAATTTATTCGTAATTGTTCAACTACCTTCAGATTCTCGTGAACTATTCGATACAAAAAACAAATAGAATCACCTAAATTAAAAGATAAAAATTATGCTCAAAATCAATTAAATCATAACATTAGTTATAATTCGATTATTTTTGGTAGATTATCTTCGGTCGTTACTATATCAATAAAATGATCGTCTGTAATGATTTGAAAATGTAAATATTCATCTATGCCTAAAATTCCTAACTTTTCTTGATGACAATATTTGATGATGGGAGAATCAAAAAGTTGATAAATAAAACCTCTTTCACAATTTTTTAAATAATTAATTTGATTTTGATATTGTAAAAGATCGGCTTCATCCATACATCTAAAATATATAGGACATACAAATATAACTAAATAAGTAATACCCGATTGTTTATAATCAATTTGAACTTTTAAAATTCCATAATTGTAAGATAAAGAAGAAAGAAAACAGCTACCTTCATCAAATTTTTGCCAATTATTCCATTTTTCTATTTTCATTATTTGTATTTATATTGTACAGGGTTGAACAATGTTCAACCCCTACGGTTATCTATATTTGATTCTCTGTTTTGTTAAGCAATCGCCAAAACTTTTTTCTCAGATTTCAAGATTGTTTGTGCGGCTTGAATACCCGAAATTGTCGCCCCTTCCATACTATCAATATAATCTTGTTGGGTATAACTACCAGCAAGGAAGAAATTAGCGATCGGAGTTTTTTGCGAAGGACGATATACATCCATTCCCGGTGCTTCACGATAAAGAGATTGAGCGAGTTTAACTACATTTGACCAAGTTACATTCAACTCACGAGAAGAAGGGAATAATTTATGTACTTGTGCCAATACGTGTTCGGCTATTTTATCATTACTTTCCTTGATAAAAGGATCGCCAGGAGTTAAAACTAATTGTAATAATGAGCCTTCTCCTTCTTTATAGAAACTACTAGGGCTAGATAAAGCTAAATCTGAAAAACAAGAAAAGTCGGCATCGCAAGTATAAAGTAAGTTATTAATTCCTTCTGCTTTTTCTAACTGTTTGCGTTTAGCTTCGTCTTTTAACTCAGTTACCCAACCATCAAAACGTAATTGCACTGTAGCAACGGGTACGGCGGTTAATTGATAAATATTATCAAAGAACTTGTCTTCACGCCAATCAGGGGGAATTATGCGTTGAATTCCTGGTATATCACAAGCACAGACATAAGCATCTGCGGTTACAGTTTTTTGTCCTTCACCTTGAGCGATGATAAATGCTTTGATTTCTTTTGTACCATCGCTTTGACGATCGTATTTAATCTCTTTGAGACGATGACGAGTATGGATTTTAGCACCTTTGGCTTCAAGATAATCAACGATCGGTTTATGTAAATATTCTTGAGGTGAGCCTTCTAACATTCTTAAAACAGAAGCCTCACTTTTCGCCGCAAAAAACTGGAAAATTGTCAACATACAACGAGCCGAAATATTCTCTGTATCGATAAAACCAAGGGCGTAAGCGATCGGATTCCACATTTTATCTAAACTGCCTTGATTACCACCATGAGAGCGAAACCAGTCAGCAAAACTAATACCGTCAAGATTTCTGATTTGTTTCATCGCTCCTTCAAAATCGACCAAGCCTCTGACAATAGGGCTAGTGCCTAATGCTAAGGAGTTAGCTAATTTATCAATAGTAGAAAGTTGCGAGGTGGTAAAAAATGCTTTTAAACCATTGAAGGGTGCACCAGTAAGAAAACGAAAGTCTAATTCTCCTACTCTACCACCTTCATTAATAAAGGTATGGGTATGTTGTTTTAATAATAAACTATCGATCGCTCCTACTTTTTCCATTAAAGCGAAAAGATTGTAATAACAACCAAAAAAGACGTGTAAACCCATCTCGATATGATTACCATTTTTGTCCACCCAACTGCCTACTTTTCCACCAACAAAAGGGCGTGACTCATATATTTCTACTTCACAACCAGCATCGACTAAATCAATGGCTGTGGCTAATCCTGCTAATCCTGCACCGACGATCGCAACTTTCATTTTTTGATTCCGTTTTCTTAACTTTCCTTTACATATTTTAACTAAAATTACTTGAATTCGGAGTTAGGAATTCGGAAAGATGAAGGATGAAAAATTGTTAGTTACTTGTAGGGGTGCAAGGTTTGCACCCTTTAATTTCTTAGAAAAGGGGACTTATCATTTTTTGTGGTCTTATTGTATTTTGTAAGTATAGAAAAAGCTATCTAATTAATGATTAATCAGTTTGAGCGATTGTTAAAAAGCCAGTAAAACATCAGTAACGATGTCGGCGGATTTTAACATTTTTCCTAAGTAATATTCAGCGTAGTTTTTTAATAATCTTTCAATACGAATCCAACTTTTTTCGATTAATAAACGATCGAAAGAGACATTATTGGTAAATTGTTGAATAGAAGACAAATCAGGATTAGTCAGACTTTGTAAACAAGCTAATTCCAAGGCATTAATTTTAGTATCAATCTGGTTATGAGTTGGGCGATTATTGGCAATCATACCTCCTGCTTGAAAACTAAAACCGATATTCCAATTAGGTTTATCAAATTCGGGTTTAATATCTTGTTGTGTTTCGACACAACGATATACATTAGGGGCAACACCTGTGACGGCTAACAAATGAAAAACAGCTTGGGCGATATAAGGAAATAGATTATCAGTAACACAGAGGTTTTCAATCCTGCTTAAATGTTCGGTTAATAAACTATATAATTCTCCTTGTGGTTGCTCGGTTAAAGCTAAATTTAAGACTAATTCAGCCAGATATTGACTCACGGTTAATTTACCAATACTTTGACACAGTTTAGGATGAGATTCGATCGTTTCTATTTGCGTAACTCGATCTAAATTTCTCCCTTTAATTAAAAAAAAGTTATTGATAACTAATAATTCTGTTCTACCTCTTAATCTCGACTTGTGTTTTCTTGCCCCTGGTGCAACTGCCCTTACTAATCCTGCTTCTGGAGAAAAAATAGTTATTAATAAGTCATTCTCACCAAAAGTTTTTTTTTGAATCACAATACCTGTCAATTCGTAACTTGCACTCATAATCGATAGGGAATAGGGAATAGGGAATAGGGAATAGGGAATAGGGAATGAAGGAGGAAGGATGAAATATTAATTGTCAATTGTTAACCGTGTTTTTTTGTTGTTGAACTAATTGTAATCCTTGAGAAGTACCTAATCTGGTTGCACCAGCGTTAATTAAAGCCATTGCTTGAGTTAAATTACGTATTCCACCACTAGCTTTAATTTGTATTCTTCCTTTAGTAATTTCGTGTAAGAGTTTGACATCTTCAACTGTTGCACCACCAAACCAGCCAGTACTTGTTTTAAGAAAACTTACTCCTGCATCCAAACAAATTTCAGCGGCTAGTTGTTTTTCATCGGGAGTTAAAACGGTCATTTCTAAAATAGCTTTTACTGGTACTCCTGTTTCACTAACGATCGAGGCTATTTCTTTGTAGATTGAATCAGAATTGCCTTCTTTGAGCCAACCTAAGTTAATAACGACATCAAGCTCGTTTGCACCGTTTTCGATCGCTTCATTGGCTTCTGACAGCTTAGTTAAACTAGTTGATGCACCACTAGGAAAACCAATAACCGTAGCTACTTGAGTTTTTTGATTATAAACTAACTCGGTCGCTTCTTTGACAGCCGTTGGATAAACACAAACAAAAGGAAAATTGTAACTCATTGCTAAATTACAACCTTCTTTAATTTGTTGACTAGTACTAGTCGGATTAAGAATAGCTTGTTCGATATAATCGGCGATACTTATGTCTGTAGCTGAAATGATCATTTATATTTTACGCAAATAGCTAATAGCCAAAATTTTTTTAACCTAAAAAATCAAATTCAATTGACAATAGATTTACTGTTATTGTGAGCTTAGTTGACAAAAACTAAGGTGGATTATCATGATAAACCACCTCATCTTTTACAATATAGCTTTTCCCATGTTTACGAGGTACAACGGAAAATCGGAAGTCCCCTAGAAACAAAAGCGAAGCATCCTTAAATTTCCCCCTTACAAAGGGGAGGGGCTGTCACCTGAATTGATTTCAAATGCTTGTAAGCCCCGTGGCAAGGGGGATGGGGATTTAGGGGGATTGATATGTACTTCACAAGACTAATAATTGCTATATATAAATGTAAACTTTAATCGATTGTCATTGTCAATTATCAATTGTCAATTGTCAATTGTTTTACACTTCTTCTTCAGTAGTCGTTGTATTGCTAGGAGAAGATTCGTATAAAGAGTCTAGTTTTTGACGTGCGTCGTCCATAGAAACAGAACGAATTACCAATAAAGGTTCATCGATCGGTTTACCTGCCTCATCAAATAATTCAGGATGATTGGTTTGATATTGACGACCATCTGGAGTATTAACATTAATTCTTCTAGGTGTGTCTGTCCATGGTCCTTTCTGAGATTCAGCACTGATGGTGATTAAACTACGAATCATGTTGCTAATTGCGAAAAAAGCAATCACGGTAAAAGCTAGAATATAAACTAAGTGTAACATTGTTTTAACCTCTGAAAGTAATTATTTTAAATAAAGAATTGTTTTTTGGGAAATTATAATTAATCTACTCAAATGACCAAAGATATTATGAATACTCATAACTCATTGGCTCAAAATATTGTTATTTAATAGACAACTCGATTTTGTTTTGAATCTAAAATGTAAAAAAGTAAATAGTTATTAGTAAAACTCGAACTTAAGAATCTTGTTGTTTGGTTTCACGCCATTTTCTGGCTACATTCCAACATTCGGCAACTAATCTATGCCATGGCATTAATACTTGTGTTTCTACTCCTACTTGACCATCAGTTATCTGAAATAGTGTTTTGGCAGTATTTACTTGGGCTTGTGCATCTTTGATTCTAAAGAGTAAATCTGCTTGTTCTTCAGTAGAAAGAAAAGGCATAGTTTCTGATTCTAGCAATGATGCCGATCGAGAAAACCAGTATTTGAAATCTTCAAGAAGAGGTACTAGTACTTGTTGTAATATTTCTTTTTCTGTTGGTTTGGATGGTTGCATATAAATTTGTTTTTTCTTCGTCTATATTACTATTTTAGTTGCTATCTTGGCGAAATTTACAATTTTTTACATTTTTCTCATATTTTTATTTTAATCAAGATCAAAATCGGCTCGATCGAGATCCAAATCATTGACTATTAACCATTTGACACAAAACAACTAATCTGTTAACTTATTGTATTTAAGATTTAATGAGAGGCATTTTTCCCGACTGTTAGTAATGATGCTGTTTGTTTGGAAATTTTTGCTAAAGAATATATGCTCTTACTCATATTTTTGTTCATTGTCAAATACAAGTAAAATTATAATAGAGTAATTAATATCACCTAGATAGTCGTCAAATAACGTCAGTCAGATACCATCATAGAAATTATGAGTTATTGGAAAACAGGACAACTTATTCAAAGAGGTAAATATGTAATCGAAAAAGTTTTGGGTGTAGGTGGTGCTGGAATTACTTATCAGGCAAAAGATGTTAATACAAATGAAATAGTTGCGATTAAAACTTTAAACACCGCATTACAAGTACAATCTGACTTTGCTAAACACCAAGAAAGATTTGTTCAAGAGGCTTTTCGTTTAGCTAAATGCAATCATACACACGTTATTCAGGTAAATGATGTTTGCCAAGAAGAGAATTTATGGTGCATGGTTATGGAATATATAGATGGGGGTAATTTAGAAAAATTAGTCAAAAATCAAGGTGATTTTGCTGAAGTTGAAGCAATTCGTTATATCTATCAAGTAGGAAGTGCTTTGAATTATATTCACCAACAAGGTATTTTGCACCGAGATGTAAAACCAGCAAATATAATGCGTCGTAGCCAGACAAGTGAAGCTGTTTTAATCGATTTTGGTTTGGCTAGAGATTTTGTTGAAGATAAAACTCAGATGCATACTAATTCTCGTACTGAAGGTTTTGCCCCAATCGAACAATATTCTCGTAAAGCCAAAAGAGGTGCTTACACAGATGTCTATGCTTTAGCGGCTACATTATATTATCTCTTAACTCGGCAAGTTCCTTTTCCTGCACAATTTAGACAGCAGGGTATTGGTTTAATTCCACCTAGACAACATAACCAAAATATTAGTCACAGAACTAATTTGGTTATTCTTAAGGGGATGGAATTAGAACCTCAAAATCGTCCTCAATCAGTGGCACAGTGGCTTAATCTTCTAACTGAAAATGAAGAAATACATCTTTATAGCTCTAATTCTTTATCAAATAAAAAAACAGAATCAAACCTTTCTTCTGATAAGCAAATTACTAAAAAAACTCAAGATTCTTTTGAGCAATTAACAACACAAACAACTGATGAGGAGGTTGTGAGTGCAATACCTTCAAATAATGATAATGATCAATCATCACCACCACCAGAATTAAAGGAGGTTAAGGTAAAGCAAACACCGACTATAACTGAATATGATCCTTTTTCTCCGACTCGATTTGAGAATCATAATCTGGAAAAAACTAATCTTGAACCTTTATCACCAAAGTCTAATGATATTCTTACTCAAATAGATTACTCTTCTTCTGCTCAGATACAGGCAACACCATTAAAGACAAATAAAAAATCGACTAAGAAAAAAACAGATAAAGCCTCTTTCTCAGAAGTAGGAATTGATTATCGCCCTTTAGCACAATTACTTCATAAACGTAAATGGCAAGAAGCTGATCAAAAAACTCAAAATTTAATGTTGAAAGCTTCTGGGCAAGAGGATTCAGCTTGGATCGATCGTAAAACGATGGCTAAATTTCCCAGTAAAGATTTACAAACGATCGATAAACTCTGGGTAAAATATAGTCGAGGTAAGTTTGGTTTTTCTGTTCAAAAAAGAATTTATCTTAGTTTAGGTGGTAAAAGAATATATGATAAAAAAGCTTGGGAGGCTTTAGGCAAAAAACTAGAATGGTGTGTGGATGGAGTTTGGTTATTCACCGAAGATCTAAATTATACCGATCAATCTCCTTCAGGTCATTTACCAAGTATTGCCATCTCAGGAATTCTCGATCGAGGAATTTATACTTTAATCTCCAGAATGATGGACTGCAATATCAGTTGATAGTTAAGAGTTAAGAGTTAAGAGTTAAAAGTAAGGATGAGGGATGAAAGATGAGGGATGAGCTAATTGTTCATTATTAATTATTAATTATTCATTGTTCATTGTTCGTTGTTAACTGTTGCAATTGAGTTTGTATTTTGTTTGCTCTATTGGTAATTTCTTCCCAGTTTTGATTGAGAATTAACTGACGAGGAAACAAGTCGCTAGATAAACCAACTGCAACAGCACCATTGCGAATAAAATCAGCCGCATTTGTCAAATTAACTCCACCTGTGGGAATTAATTTGAGGTGAGGAGTAGGGGCAAGTATATTTTTCAGATAATCAACTCCACCAACGGATTTAATGGGAAAGACTTTAACTGTTTTGGCACCATAATTAAAAGCATTGATAATTTCAGTTGGAGATAACGCCCCCGGAATAAAGGGAACATTATTGCTATGAGCTAAGTCAATTAATTCGTGGTTAAAATGAGGGCTAAAGGCAAATTGTATCCCTGCATCGATCGATAATTCTAAATCAGAGCAAGATAAGATCGTACCTACCCCAATATAACAATCAGGTAAAAGTTCTCTTAAACGACTTACTAACAACAACGGTTGTTCACTATTCCAAGTAATTTCGATTAAACGTACACCGCCATTGGCTACCGCCTGAGCCATTTTGATTCCATCAGCGACATTATCGGTTCTAATCACGGCAATGAGGCGATATTTACTAACAATAGATAGCCAACTGTCTAACATTGATTAAATTTTTAAATAAAATTGATTATTATTCATTCATAGCGAATAATTGATTGGTAGTAGTGAAAAAAATGAATAACACAAAAGTACTAGTTTTCTCATGGGAATTTCCACCTCGCATTATCGGTGGAATTGCTCGTCATGTTGCTGAATTATATCCTGAAATTGTCAAGTTAGATTATGAAGTACATTTAATTACTGTTGATATTGATAATGTTGGTCAATGCGAACAAGTTGAGGGAATCTACGTACATCGTATTTGGGTAGATGGTAACGATTATTTCTTTGATTGGATTAAAAACATGAATCAGAGTATGTATGCTTATGGAAAAAAACTAATTGAAACTGAAGGCAATTTTGCTTTAATTCATGGTCATGATTGGTTAATTGCCGATAGTGTTATTCCTTTAAAAAACAAATACAATATCCCTTTAATTACGACAATCCACGCTACTGAATATGGACGTAATCATGGTATCCACAATGATATTCAATCTTATATTTCGAGTCAAGAAAGAAAATTAGTTAATGAGTCATCTAGAGTAGTTGTCTGTACTAAATATATGCAAAATGAAGTAAATCAAACTTTAAATTGCCCGATCGATAAACTCAATATTATTTATAACGGTATTCGTGCCGAAAAAAAAATACATAAAGTAGATTTTAATTCGATCGAGTTTCGTCGTCGTTTTGCTCGAGATGATGAGAAAATTATTTATTATGTCGGGCGGATGACTTACGAAAAAGGAGTCCAAATTTTAATTGGAGCGATGCCTAAAATTTTACAGGCAACTCAAAACAAAACTAAGTTAGTTATTATAGGTGGTGGCTCAACTCAAAATTTACAAGATTTAGCTAATTATCTTGATATTAATCAGCATTGTTATTTTACTGGGTTTATGTCTGATGAAGATTTGAATAAGTTTACCACGATCGCTGATTGTGCTGTTTTTCCTAGTTTGTATGAGCCATTCGGTATCGTTGTTTTAGAAAGTTTTGCTTCTTTAGTGCCTGTGGTAGTTTCATCAGCAGGAGGATTACCTGAAGTGGTAATTCATGAAAAAACAGGTATTGTTACCCATACTCAAAATAGTGATTCTTTAGCATGGGGTATTCTTCATGTTTTAAACAATCCTGAATTGGCGAAGAATTTAATTAATAATGCCTATCAAGATTTAAGAAATCGTTTTCAATGGTCTAAATTAGCCCAAGAAACGATCGATGTTTATAAATCAGTATTAAATCAAGACGACAACATTATTGAATAATATAATCAATTAATCAATAATTAATCTTTGATTTTGTTGAAGAAACTGTCGATACTCTGCATCTAATTTAGAAGCAGACTCTTTAGTTATCAAATAAGTTTTAAACTCTTGTCCTTGACTAATATATTGAGCATAACTAGACTGTAAATAAACATCGTATTGAGATTGATTATTTAAATGTGTCCTAAAAAAAGCTAATGTCATTGAATGAGTATAAGTATCTAATAAATAGGGTGTCGGTAAAGTAAGAATATCTACCGTATTAATTAAATCAGTAATACCTACATCTAATTCCGAAAAATCGACATGGGCTTGCCCTTCTTGTAATTGTAAGTAAGTAAATTCGCTACCAATAAAGGGAAAAGTTCGACCTTGTTCAAAAACAAACGGGGTGGCTGGATCATAACTACCAGCAGAAATAAAAACAGGTATATTAAGATTACTTAAACCCTTCTCTCCAAAAATAGAAGCATTAACAGGATTACTGACAAATACAGCTTTAATACGAGAATCACGTAGATTATATTCTTCGGATTCTTCTGGTTTACGATCGAGCTTCAAAGCATCACATTGTAGCAACAAAGCGGCATTCAGATAACCAATACTCGAATTACAATCGGTTTCTAAATTCTCAAAATCGAGTGTCGCACCCGCCACAGCTAAAGCCGTATAACCACCAAAAGAATGTCCTGCAACACCAACACTCTCTAAGTTTAATTTACCTTGAAATTGGCTATCATTTAAACGGGTTAACTCATCTAAGACAAAACTAATATCTTTAGGGCGATCGATAAATTCTTGGGTATCAAAAACACTACGAGTATAACCGGCTAAAAAATCTTCGGTTTTGAGAATATCACTACCTGGGTGTTGAGGCATAACTACCACATAACCATAAGAAGCTAGATGAATCGCTCTTTTTTCAAAATCTTCAGGGCGAGAACTTAAACCATGAGAAAAAACAACTACTGGAATATTATCACCTTTTAATTCTTCAGGTTGAAATATCTGGGCATAAAAACGTCTATCTCTTGCTTCGTCATTTAAATTAATCGTAGATGAGGTGAACTTAGATGAACCTAATAAACGAATATCCGCTTTTTGGCTAAAATCAATCTTTTCGGAAAGTTTTGCTTCCTCTTCTCCTAAAACAGCAATTTGCTGAGCAAATAATTCACTACCTCTAACCACTAATTCTACTTGCCGTCCGTAAGTAATTATTTTAGGAATATCGACTTGCACATCAACTGCTAATTTTTGTAAAACACCAAGTAAAGTTAATCCTTCTTCTTCAAAAGCCGCTTGCACTAACGCACCTCGAAGTAAAAATTTACCGTTGCTTCCTCCTTTGATATTAATAACTGAACCAAAATAACTAAGTAATCTTTCTACAGATTCGGTATTCAAACTTCTAGAAAGCAAAACAGGATCAACATTTACCTTTCTAGTTAGTGCTTCTCTGAAACTCGCAATTTGTTGTTCGTTAACATTAGCTAAATTGAGATAAAAACCTAAGTTTCGATTAATATTACCTGTTTTAGCAAATTCTTCTAATGATTCTACTCTTAAAGAAATGATAAAAGGATTATATATAAAGAAAATCTCCTCGGCTGAATGTACAAGAGGAGCAAAAACACCACCTAAGGTAAATAAACTTAATGTTAAGGCTGTTATTTTTTTATTAAAAAAAGAATTTAATTTGGGCATAAATAATTTAGATTGATTCGGTTATTATTTATTAATTTTAGCTAAATGTCAGCATAAGACAAATAACAGTGAACAGATAACGGTTAAGATAATTGATAATTAACAATGAAATACAATTTAATTGGTAACTCGGTGAATCTTAATACCTAATACCTAACCTCTAATCCTTAATACTTATCAACTATCAATCATGTTTTTAGAAATAGAAAAAGCGATCGATTCTCAAAATTATGAGTTAGCCCAAAATATTATTGAAAAACTGAATAATCAAAATGTAGATAAGTTATGGCTGAGATATTATCAAGCTTTAATTCTCGAAAAACAAGATAAATTGACTGAAGCTGAAACAAATTATCGTCAAATTATTAAAGATAGTGTTTATCCTGATCCTAAATTAATTAGTTTAGTTCGTAATGGGATTGAAAGAATAATTAAGATTAAAAAAACGCAATTAGCGATCGAAAAAGATGAACGAGAAACTAAAAAAAAGCAATTTATTAGTAACGAAAATAATAAGGAATTAGCGTTACTAGTTTTAGAAAATGTATCACTCGAACAAAAGAAAATACTAGCTCCTGCATTAGCTAAAGTAATGGAAATCGATCGATATACAGCTACTCTAACAATTCCTACTCGTAGTTGGCGTGTCTATAAAACAGGTACTAAAGATGAATTAGATTATTATCAATCTGAATTAGATAATATCGGGTTACCTTGTATTTGCTATTCAATCAATAAAGTAAATGAAACAGTAGTAATCCAAGTTAAATATGTAGAATACGATCGTAATAATTTAGTTGTTTACTATCAAGATAACCAAGAAATAGAACAAGTATTAAAAATTGATTATAATCAGATTAATAGTTGTGTAAGTGGAATGATTCCTTTATTTGAATTAACCGTTAACGTAGGAAAACAAAGTAAGATAATCAAGAAAAAATCTACTTTAGATTATGTTGGGTTTTATGATTTGCATTTGAATAATAAGCAAACTATTTTTCGTTTAAACGATCGAGCTTATCAATTTTCTCAAGACAAAAGTCTGAATCAAAACACAACTACAACTAAGCAAAAATGGCAAGAATTACAAGATATTTTAGAAACTAAAATTAAACCTGAAAAAGTATGGTCAAATTTTACCCTCTTTGGTGAAAGTGTAACCCAATTTCCTGAAATGCTCAAACAAGTCAAGTCTAATGTCGAGCTTTTTCGTCGAGAAGAATCTCTTTGGGATGAAGCCTTTCAATTATATAGTAGCTTGATTTTATTACAAAATAATTAATAGCTTGAATTCAAATAAAATTGGCAACAGTTTTTATTAGTAAGTCCCCAAACAATAAAAGCGAAGCATCCTTATCTATGACTTCTTACAATCGACATGACAAATTGTTTCGTTATTATTTATCTAAAACTATATTGAATTTGTCAACAAGTTACTTATTGTCCATAATATTTGAGATAAAATAGAATCTTAAAATAACAAACATCATATATCCTGCATTTTAATCATTATGGACGGTTTAACTTTTTTTCAAAATAGTTCAGGAGATTGGAAATCTCAACGTACAACACACCACCTCCCTTTTAGAAGAGCCGAAACAGGTAGCTCACAGATAAAAGTAGAGACATTAGAAGGAAAAGACCCCAAAATTGTCGAAATTTGTGAAATGCACTCATTCGATCCAAATACATCGGTGGGTGGCTCTTATGTAACTTGGGATGGGGCGATGCAATGGGATAAAGATGATGAAAATCATAAAGGAGACACTGTCTTTGCTTTAATTCCTGATAGCGAAAATTCCCGTCAGGGTAAGTTATTAAGAGAAAGAGGTTATGCAGAAATAGTGCCTGTGGCAGGTGAATACTATTTAGATGATGAAGATGCTTTGGTATTAACCACGGAATACGAAACCATGACTATCAGTGAAAGATTCTGGTTTGTGGATGATAATATTCGTTTAAGAATTAGTACAGTACAAAGATTTGGTGGTTTTAATACAGCTACTTTTTGTATTGAAGAAAGAGAAGATAAAAATAGTAATGATAATTCAGCCACTACTAATAATCAAACTCTATTAGACACGAATGCTATCACTGGCTGGTGAAATAATTAACAAGTTAGCAATTAAAACTCATTACTTCTTGCGGTGGAAGCCCGCGTCGGCGAAAGACGCAAGCGGTCAGAACCCGCGACGACTATAAGTCGCAAGGGAAGGCTGACCAAGACGGGAACGTCCACCAAGACACTCATTACTCCTTACTCATTTCTTTATGGCTAATTCACAAATCAAGTCTTGGGAAACATCTTTTAATCGAATTTGCGATCGTTTATTTACTCAGTTAGAATCACAATCACAACAATATTTAATTGTACAACTAAGAGCCGAAAATAGTCATTTCTTGCGTTTGAATAACGCTAAGGTAAGACAAACGGGTATCGTTATTGATGGAGAAGTCTCCTTAAAGTTTATTGCTAACAAACGGACTAATTCGGCTAATTTTCCCTTGACAGGAGATGTAGAGGTAGATTTAGAAACTGCTATTGATAATTTAGACTATTTACGATCGCAAATCAACGATTTACCAGAAGACGCTTATATTGTTTTACCTGAAAACCAAGGCACATCTCATGAAGTTTATACCGCTGAATTGTTATCACCAGAATTAGCAGTAGAAGCAATCGTGACTCCTACCCAAGGTATAGACTTTACTGGTTTGTATGCTAGTGGTACAATCGTACGAGCAAATTACAATAATTTAGGGCAAAAACATTGGTTTGCCACTGATTCTTTTTTCGTTGATTATTCTTTGATTAATAGCGATAATAAAGCAATTAAGGGTATTTTTTCAGCTAAAGATTGGGATAGTAACGCTTATCAAAAACAAATTACTGATAACCAAAAAAAATTACAACAACTAGAGTTACCCACCAAAGAAATTAAACCTGGTAACTATCGCACCTATCTTGCACCGGCGGCGGTTGCGGATTTATTGGGTATGTTTTCTTGGGGCGGAATTAGTGAGGCTTCAATGCAACAAGGGGCGAGTGCGTTAGCTAAACTCAGACAAGGAAAAACGTTATCTAGTTTATTCGATTTAAAAGAAAATTTTACTAGTGGTAATGTACCTCAATTCAACGATTTAGGTCAAATGTCAGCTGATGAGTTACCTTTGATAGTGAATGGTGAATTAGTTAATACTTTAATTAGTAGTCGTACGGCAATCGAATATGGTTTAATTTCTAATTATGCTAGTGGTTATGAAGGGTTACGCTCACCTGAAATTGGTAATGGTAAGCTAACTCAAGCTGAAATATTAGCGAATATTGGTACGGGTTTATATCTTTCTAATTTACATTATCTTAACTGGAGCGATCGATCTTTAGGCAGAATTACGGGTATGACTCGTTATGGTTGCTTTTGGGTAGAAGATGGAAAAATTGTCGCTACGATTAAAGATTTACGGTTTGATGATTCTTTATATTCCTTTTTTGGTGATAATTTACTGGCTTTGACTGATTTTCGGGAATTTATCCCTAATACTGGTACATATGAATCTCGATCGTTAGGAGGTGTTTTAATTCCGGGTGCTTTAGTAGATAACTTCACCTTTACCCTTTAAAAAGATAAACAAATATCACAAGATTGACAGGTTGTCTTTTGACATAGCTCAAAGTATTAGTTGAAAATATATGTAGAAAAAAATTGCTAACGTTAAAATTCTCCATGAAAAAAATAATTTCTTTTTTACTATTATCTTTTACTTTACTTACTTTAAGTTTTGCCCAACCTGCTTTCGCTTTTGATACACAAGCAGGTAAAGCCGTTTTTAGTGCTAACTGTGCTCAATGTCATATGGGAGGCAGAAATGTTGTTAGTAGTCAAAAAACATTATTCAAAGACGCTTTAGAAAAGTACGATATGTACGATATCGAAAAAATCAAAACCCAAGTAATGAATGGTAAAGCGGCGATGCCTGCCTTTGGTAATCGTTTGAAACCTGAGCAAATTGAAAATGTTGCCAGTTATGTCTTAGCACAATCAGAAGCTGATTGGAAGTAAAACAATAAGATTTTGATAAAAGGTTATCAATAATAGTAGAGACGTATTTGGTGCAACGTCTTGTTTTATTTAATTAATTACGGTTTAACCACAACCACCCCTAACCCCTCCTTATCGAAGGAGGGGAACTTAATCTAGGTGTCCTAACTGACTCGTTTTTCTGTTAGAGTATGATTACGCAGATAATTGTCCACCAGTTACATCATAAAGTGCACCAGTTACAAAAATACCGTCATCTGAACCTAAAAATACATAAACAGGTGCTAACTCTTCAGGTTGAGCGGTACGTTTGATAATACCATCTGAGTCATAATTATCAACTTGCTTAGCTGTCATAGTCGCAGGAATATTAGGTGTCCAAACAGGACCTGGTACAACTGCATTAACACGAATACCACGTTCGCCTAAATTTAAAGCTAAAGACTTAGTAAAGGTGTGTATAGCCCCTTTAGAAGCCGCATAATCGACGAGGAAGGCTTTACCAATTTTACCGACAATACTACCTGTATTGATAATAATATCACCTTCTTTTAGATGAGGTACTGCCGCTTTTGCCATATAAAAATAACCAAAAACGTTTGTTTCCATAGTACGAGTAAATTGTTCGATCGTGACATCCTCGAATTTTTTCTGTACCATTTGATAAGCCGCATTGTTGATGAGAATATTCAGCTTACCAAAACGTTCAATTACTTGTGCGATCGCATTTTCACAATCTTCATATTTACGCACATCACCTTTGATAATCAAACAATCTTTATTACCAATCTCTTTAACCATTTCTTTAGTACGTTCGGCATCTCCATCATTACTATGATAGAAAATTGCTACTTCTGCCCCTTCCATGGCATATGCGATCGCGACTGCTCTACCAATACCTGAATCAGCACCAGTAATAAAAGCTACTCTACCAGTTAGTTTTCCTGCGGGTTTATAGTTAGATAAATCACTATCAGGTTGAGGTGTCATATCTGCTTGAGATGCAGAATATTCTAGCTGTTGTGGTGGTATATCATCAGGAGTAGGACGACGCTCTTGAGTTGCCATAATTTTTTCTTTTTTTGTTTTATATATAGTTTTGTTGATCTAGATTTATTATCTTTTTTTCTGCGGTGATGGTCATCTACCAAAAGTTATAGACTGTATTATTAATTACAAATAAAACTTTATTTTTTCTTTTGTATTAACTAAAAGTATATATATATTCATGTTTAATGAATTCATGAAATAGGTTAAGTTTAAACTTTTATAATGTAATAGTTATATTTTATTTACTTAAAGTTAATTGTTGAGGTATTGAATTTTAAGAGTTTTTAAAACCGCAGAGAACGCAGAGGACGCAGAGGAGGTTAATAGTTTTAACTCACAAGTTCGATCGAGAGAGTTTGAACAGAAAAAAGGTTTGTTTAAGTATTTTATTTAGCTTAAAAAATAATTTACTAGCCAATTAAATAAAGAATAAAAATATCATCTTTTTTCGATTGTAAATTTTCCACAGCACACGGGTTTCACAATCTTTTTAAAAAATCACCAAGCCACTGTAGGGGCAGAATATTATTCTGCCCTTACTCCTTTAGCATACTTTATTTATATTTAATATTACTTTTGTTCTTCTTGAAATTAGTAAAAAAAATAATGTCTTGTTCGATTTACTAAAACTCAAATTTTATTCAAGTAATCCAGAAAATAACCATCCAACTTGACCATCTACTCGTACTTCATACCAAAGCTGTTGAGAGCTATTGGTGGTTCGATTCAAATATACAACCTCTGTACCATTCGGTATTTTAGCGATTAAACTTGCTCGAGTAGTAGGGCTAGAACGAAGATTAGCAACACCATCACCCGCTTTAACTATTAAAGTTTCGCTATCATTGCTTTGGGAAGATTTATCATAAACCTGAAGTCGTTGTAACTTACTAGCTGTATCACCGATAAATTCAAGTTTGCCTTTAAAACTACAAATAGTACGACTAGTGTCATATGTACCGAAAGAAAAAGAGCCGTCAGGTTTAATCTCAAGAGAATTTCCGTTCTCGGTAGCGTGATATATATTCCAAGGATACCACTCATCTGATTCTTCAGAATAGTTTCTTACCTCTTGTATGACTAACTGATTGTTGAAATCTACTTGCCTTTTTGTGATTTTAGAACTTCCTCTCAAATTTGCTGAAGTCATTGAAAGAACAAAGCCAGAATTAGATGATTCGAGTGTTGCCGATAACAAGTCTCTAGAGGTTCCATCTAATTCACTAGTATTAAAAAGATTTCGACATACCATCTGACCAACTACTTTTTGAGCCGATGGGGAAGGTTCGGGAAGTTCGGCTAAACCTGTCAGAATAAAACCTGCCCAGTTCACGGGTTCAGGACGTTGTTCCTTGGTAGCTAACATTGCTTGTCGCAGAGCTTGTGCCTTGTTAGAGGTAGTTGTCAATCTATGATGAAAATCGATCATTAACTCGGTTGTAGGTTCGTCGTAAACTGACCAAAGGGTAGAAACAATTGTAGGGATACCAGAAACAAGAAAAGGACGGGTTAAACCCAAGTTTCCTTCTACTGTCTCTATTCCTAATCCTGTGTCACAGGCACTTAGCACAGCCATTTGGGTAAGTGAACGATTATTGTATAGTTCGTATGTATCTAAAATTCCTTTTTGATACTCATTGTCATCTGAATGAGGAGTCAGAATAAAAGCCGACCGCCTATATGAGCCAACATCAAGAAAAGCATGAGTTGCTAAGTGGATAATTTTGGCATCGAAAAGCCGATCGGTTACAGCATCTACAGTAGCATCTTTACCAATTAAAGGTTCTGTTCCATAAATTTTAGCAATTTCTTTCGCCTCAATTTCTGTCCCTGGTAGCTGAGCGATTGGTTTAGGCTCTCCAAAATCACCAAAAGAGACTTCTGGCATGATCGGGTTGCCAACAATTAAGTATTCATCGCCAGAAGTAATGCGGTTAGCGGCTCTTTCTAAGATAGCTTGGTAAGTTTGCAATGAAGGCGATATTTGGATGGTGTGATTTTCAATCAGATATTTTTCCTTCGAGTCTTTAAGAGCCGCAAAAGGAATATTATGTAATCCACGGTGAGGCACAAAAACTATATGCTCTTCAGGATTGTTAGGTAAAAACTTAGCGATCGGCTCAATCAATATATTATAAAGGGTCTGTAAACTTTCTTCATTTTGTTGTTCTGTTTGTCTAGACGAATCATCATCTTTTGCCAAAGTAGGATCTATAATTTCTAATACTGCGTTTTCTATTAATTCTGATAAGTTTTCACCTTCACTTGATATTAATTGTGGTGAAGTTCCCCGATTTGCTGGAAAGCTATTACATGATTGTAGAGATAAAGCTATGAGAATAATACCGATTAATCCAGTTGAAACTTTATTTTTTTTGATTAAACATAAAGAAAATAAAACTATTATTCCAACTCCAATTATTAAAAATTTAGCTGTAAATTCTGTGTTAGCTGAACTGACTATCGTTTTAAAGTTAGATTTATTTTGTGCTAAATTACTATCAAGATCGACTTGTTCAAACTTAAGATCGCCATTTGGTTGAATTACCCAAATAAAAACTTTATTTTGTCGGGCTGTAAAAGTTTTGTAGTCGTATTGAATACGATCGGGAATAGAATAAACCACAAAGGTAGTGTTTTGCTTTTGAGCTAAAGCTTTCATTTCATCGTATGTAAAAGCTTCTTCACCTATTTTTAAACCTAGATTATTAACGATTGAGCGAGAACGATCGGCAAGCTCCAGAGCCTGAGAATATTTTTTTTGATTTATAAATATAGATTGTTGTGTGGTGTATAAAAGTGATCCAATTTCTTGGAAAACAATTGAATTGTCTTTTTTTATTTGATCTGTAGATTCAATTTCTAACTGAGTAATAGCTTCAGTTAAATATTTATTGGCATCTTCAAACTTTTTCTGCTTTACTAAAGCATAGGCTAGTCTAGCTCTACTACCAATAAAACTTTTGGCTCGAAGATAGGAAGGAAAATATATTGCACCACCAACTCCAACTATACGGATTGGGTCAGCCATCATAAAATAAGGGCCTAAAGCCTCGAATTTCTCAGTCGCATCTTGATAAATTCGATCTGCTTTTAGGTAAAAATCAATCGCTCGATTGTAATTTTCAGTAGCAAAATGTATGTCTCCCAAAAAGTTGAGAGTGGTATAGATTTTATCCTCTGCAAACTCTTTTTGTGCGGATTCTAAATTAAAAAATGGATTGTTAGATTCAGATTCATTTTTACCAATTTGATTAAACTGTTTGTCAAGGTTGGTTAGTAAATTTTCATAAAAAGTTTCGGCTTCAGAATACTTTCCTAAAAGATTAAAAAGATTGTTTAAATTTATTGACAGGGCTACAAATGAGTATTGATATTGAGATGACTCTTCTACAGTCTCAATATTTGAAATAACTTTTTGACAAGCTTTCAAAGCAGTCTCTAAACTTTCTTGTTTTAAATTTTTAATCTTTTCTAAATGAATTGGAATACTTGAACATACTTCGTTGGCTAATTCTAAGTTAGAGTTTTTGTTGTACAAAGAAATAAATCGATCGCAATATTCAACACTTACTTCTTTTTTGCTGGATTTTAATTCAACCCTACACATTTGAGATAAAATTTCTTTTTTTTGCTCTACTTCCGAATCATCAAGTTTTTCAAACTCTTGTAATTGCTCGGATAACTTTTTTTCGATCGTTTCATCGGATTCTTCCCTTGCCTGAATAAGGTCTATCGAGGCGTGAACAGATTTGAGAGAAGAAACTTGACCGACAACAGCTAAACTAACTAAAAGTAATCTAAAAAATTTTGAGAATCTTTTTTTCATCGTTTTTACCTTGAAAATAATTGGTTTATGTGGTGTTTACTAGTTCAAGCTACAATCGCTAATTAATATAGATTAGGCTGTCTTAATCTAATCAAAAAATGTCTTTTAAACTAAAATTCTCAAATCCACTCGCATTATTCTTTGTGTTTAGAAAATTATAAAGGACAAAATAACTAACTAGTTGAATATGTTAATTCTTCTTTAAACAACATTTATCAAAACTTATTTTAAAAATTTGTTCTTAAGGTTTTTCTTTCTGTAACGATCGATACCCAAAACACTAATAAGAGTACAAAATTGTACGATTAATACTGAACTATAGTCACTCGTTAAGCTATAAAGGTTTAAAGCTGAAAACGCTTTTAAATAACCTAATCCTAAAGAAAATAGCAACAAATAAAGACCTATTTTTTTAATTTTATAATCTCTTTGACTTAACATAATTTTTTTTTCATAAATTGTAAAATAAAGCGAGTAAAAGTATTTCATCCCAATTTAGATAAAAGAAAGCAACAGTTGTGGTCATCAAGTCCTCCCAAAGCGGTGCGATCCCACTGACGGAAGAGCGTACCAAGACACAAAAACGAAGCATCTGCTTATCTTCCTTCCCCCTTTCAAAGGGGGATAGAGGGGGATAGAGGGGGATTGATCTGTATTTTTATTTTGTGAGAGTTGGTATCACTATATCTAAAATTAGCGATCGACTTTTACTATGAGAAACAAAGTTAAGATTCAGGTTTGTTACCTTCTAGAGCAGTCGCCGCACTGACAATTCCCCAAATCCAAGTGATAAAACAAAGAGGGATACCAATAATTGCCAAAATAAGAGTTAAATTACAAATTATACCAATGATGATTAAAACAATTTGAATAATTCCTTGGGTTGTTTTTCCTGCCATTATAGTTCCAATACCAGGAAAAAATATATTAATGATTAAACCAGCAATTTTCATTTTTATCTCCAGTTTCTTAAATCGATCGTTACCTATTTAGATTACCAAAATCGACCAGAAGAAGAAATAGAAAACAGATGGAAAGTAGATGGAAAAGACAGTGATACCAATTTCCACAAAACAAAGTAATCGTTATTATGAGTAAGTCACTAATTTTTTCTTTGAAGGTTAGATACAAGAGAATAGTAAGGGGATGCTTGACACGAACAGAGGGGTTGAGGAATGAGCAGGAATTTTATCTATTTATCTTTTTGTTTTTTGAATCTAGTCCAATTTATTAAGTAATTTTCAAAGCAATCTTATTACCATGCTGATTTTGGAGTTTCAGAAGAGTCAGTATTGTTTTCTGACTGCTTTGGTGGTTCTGGTAAACTTAATATTTCTTCAATGTCATAAACATCTCTTTTACCTTCGGAAAAAGTTTTTGGTGAATTTTCGCCTCTTGTTAATTCTCTGTTATTGATTGGATTTTCTTTGAAAGCTTTTAAATCACCTAAAACTTGGTTAGGGTCGTCTTTATTTTCTAAAGTCAACAAAAGATCGTTTTCTTCACAACGAGTATCCTTAACTTTGACACTACAGACAATGGCTATATCTCTATCTTTCCATTGAGCAAGATCGGTTTGAATATACTTCAAGCCATCTCGTTCGTAGATATTTTGAAATCGACGAGAAACTTCTTGACATCTTTTTAGCGGAGTCCATTCATCTCCAAAGTAATCATTATCTTGTCTCCAATTAATAACAGTGAGTGGATTATCATATGAGTGTGATTCAACTTTTGTTTGCAAGTTTTTTTCATCACAATAGAACTCCGCTGATGTGGCTGCTTGTGTTTGTTTAAAGTTTTGGCAACCCTGAAGGATGAAATAAGTGCTAAATAAAACAAAAAAGCTTGAGATAGAGAATGTAGGTTTCATAGTTTTTAATAAATATAACGAGTTATAAAAGTAAAAATATTTTTATTCAGTTTGAGGTGTTTACCAAGCAGGACGAGGACTTTCTTCTTTTTCAATAAAAGGATTAGGTAAACTTGAAAAAACAGAAATTCCACTTATCATACCCACCATCAAAACAGCCGAGATAGCGACCTTTTGCCAAAGAGGAAAAGAAGAGTCAACAACTGTCTGTGACGATCTGCTAGGTGTTTTTAGGTCAGGATCGACCGTTTTTGTTGGCTTGGTAGAGCTAGATTTTTGACTCATCGAGTCACTAGGTATTATTGTATTAGTATCATTATTCGGTATTACGGTGGTAACAGAGTTAGGTACTGTTACTGTTTCTTGCAAAACATCAAGTACTTGTTGAGCAGTCCAACGTTGTTTTCGGTCTTTAACTAAACAATTCTTAACAATTCGATCGAAGGGAGCAGGTAAAGGAGGAATATTAGGTTTTTCATTTTTAATACGTTGACATAAAACCCGTATCGAATTTCCTGATAAAGAATAGGGATATTGTCCACTAAGCATTTCAATAATAATAATACCTAAAGCCCACATATCTCCTGCTGTTGAAACTATCTCGTCTTTTAATGCTTCTGGAGATATATATTGAGGCGTTCCTACTACTTGAGTATAAGCGATCGAACCGTTATCTAAAGGACGAGCAATACCGAAGTCTGCTAGTTTCCAAATTCCATCTACCTGTAATATGTTAGCTGGTTTAAGATCTCTATGTACAACAGGAGGAATTCTGCTATGCAAATAGGCTAAACCTTCAGTAATTTCAATAATTATATCTCGAACTTCTTTTTCTGAAAGTCGTTTTTTCTTCAAATAACTCTCCAAACTGAGTGAGGCAATCTCCATCACCAAACCTTTATATGAATTAATTCTCGTTTGATTCGTCTGATTATCAGTGTAGGCAAGAGAACCTTTTACTGGACAGAAACATTGCAAAATATTTGAGTGGTTTAAGTTGCAAGCTATTTGCAACTCACGGGTAATTAATTTCTGATGTATAGAATCATTAGATTTCTGAATAATTTTAACAGCTACCTCACGAAATTTATTTCCATCTATTACTTCATCTGCTAAATAAACTGCTCCAAATTGCCCACTACCTAGGAATTTTTTAAGATAATAATTAGAGGCGAATAAATTATTTTCAAAAATATAATCGGGAAATCTTTTCATCGTTTATTCTATGGTTGTAGTGCTATTCTCTATACTTTAATATATAGCAATTTATATTTGTCGCTTAAAACTCTTTATAAAAAAATGTATTCATATATAGCGTTTCCCAGACTTGTGAGGTACAGTTAATGATCAATAAGTCCCCTTTACAAAGGGGGATTTAGGGGGATTTCTTTGTATTTCATAATGGTGATAATTGCTATATTCATTTAATACTAGTTTAAATAAAACTTGCAACAGTTTGTGTTAACAAGTCCTCCTTCGGCAAGGCAGCAGGACTGTTTCATTCTCAAAAAGAATAAAATCGCTAGAAGCTATTACTACTCGATTTCAGAAAGGAGTATTTAAGGAGATCGATACCTGCTTCATAATACTAATAATTGCGATAGTTTAATTTTATTAAAAAAACAAAGGATTTAGATGGATAGTACATAGAAAATCAATGGAAAACCGAGGTAGCATTATTACCTAAATTACAAATGCTAGTTTTTTGATTAAGGTTCACAAATAATATGTAAAATATAACCTTGCTTTTTTTTGGTTTCTAATAATGTTTTACTACCATCATGCTTCTTAAACGCATCTCGAATCATTTTGGCTAAATCTTGAACATCACCCTCACTACGATCGAAAGATTTTTCACCCCAAACTTCTTTAATTAAATCTTCATAGGTACACAAAATAGGCTGATTATTATTATCAAAGTTTTTTTTCGCCATGAAATTAAACATTTTACTTGCATTGGGATTTAAGTGAACTCGCTCCCGTTTTTGACCTGCTATTTTATATAAATTAGTTTGACTTAAATTGTATATAAATGTCTTATCTGGCGGTTGGGTAGTAAAAGAAGGTTGACTGGATTTTTGAGGTGAAGTTGACTTTGTTGGCAAACGATCGGTGCGATTAGGGTCATAAAATGTTAGTACATATCCATGAATCAAAATCTCATCCCCGTTACCGATCGCTACTTTTTGTTTTTTTAATAAAGTAATTTCGCTTTGTTCACCTTCTGGTTTTAAACTCGTTCCATTCGTGCTAGTATCAGTTAAAAACCATTCTTCACCGATGCCTCGCTCTAAAACACAATGTTTACGACGAGAAATATAACAACGATCGTTTTCATTTTCTGGTAAAGACACATCATTGTCAGAATATCGCCCAAAAGTTAATTTATATTTGTTTAAGATAATTTTTTCTTCACTGCCATCTAGTGCTTTTTTGATGAGATAAGGAAGTAGCTTCACCATCTTTTTTTCCCACTTACATCACTCAAATTTATCAGATAATTAGTTCCTTTATCTCTTGGTTGTGAAAAATCTACAATAGAAGAGAGGTTTATTTTAGTCTTTTATTTGAGCCTTGAACTTAAGTTCAAGGCTAATCATATACGTTAACTAAAGTTAACTTTAAACTTAAAATCAAAAATGTTTTAAAACAGATAAATTTAGCTTTTTTTCTGATTGAATATTAATCTGAATGATTTATTAAATCGACAAAACACCCGAAGGATTGACAGAAAACAAATCTCGACGTTGCAAACCTTCTTTCTGCAAAATAGCATTAGCTGATAACAAACCACTACTAACTGCTCTTTC
Source organism: uncultured cyanobacterium (assembly GCA_963710605.1). Taxonomy (GTDB): domain Bacteria; phylum Cyanobacteriota; class Cyanobacteriia; order Cyanobacteriales; family Cyanobacteriaceae; genus JAALKG01. The sequence continues at coordinate 434,219 of CAVQBA010000007.1, read as the reverse complement.
CATTAAACCACAAGGAAAAGGCATTTTTACCCAATCTCCTGCAAACATCAAATTACTAATTTGGGTTTTGGTTTCGGGGCGAAGAGGAAAACTATTAGGAGGATAACCAGAAAAGTTTTTTTGATTAACTAACTCTTGATGTAAAATTTTGGCATCTGCTAATTCTGGTACAATTTCTAACAACTCTTTTCTAAATGTTTCTAATAAAACTTCTTGGGTAGGAAATTCTTTTTCTTTATAACAATAGGCGTGTAACTCGACTACACTTCCACCTGTTTTTTCTGCCCATTGTTTGTATTCAGTTTGAATCCGATGATAAAGACTAATACTATCAGTCAAACTATATCCTGATAAAGAAGTAAAATTACTGTTTTCCCATGCAAAATCTTTATCTAACCAAAAACGCCCGACAGCGAAAGGGTCAGCTAATGCTAAACTATCTACTTGAGTTACTGTTTGTTGATAGTTACTACTATCAGTTTCGATTAAATCAAATAAGTGTTTAATACCATTTACATCCGCCGCCATCACGTAATAGTCAGCTTCAATTGTTTGATGTGCTTGATTCGCCGTTTCAGTTGTTTGATTACTTTGTAATTGGATACGGTTTTCGGCTTGGGCGACTACTTGATAAGTTTGTAGATTACGAGGGGCAGGTGCTTGTAATACTTTACCTTCATTATCATAGACTGCACCATGACAAGGGCAAACAAATTTACCATCTTCTTGATGATTAACTGTACAACCTTGATGAGTACAACTTAAAGAAAAGGCTTCGTTAGTTTCTTTTTTGACGGCGAATAAATTATCTCCTGCACCATAATAGTCGTAATCATCGTCTGCTAATAAAGGATTTTTATCTACCCAAAAGGCAACACTTCCTACTTCATTACCCTGATAATATTCAACTGAGGTGATTTTGTTATCCTGATAATTAATTTTACTAACGGTAGCTTCGGTAATAATTTTACCATCATTATTTTCGATCGCTTTGGTAATAGGATCAACCAAACTAGTACCCATATCATCCACCGTACCATTAAAAGCCAAACCTTCGGGATTACCAAAAAAGTAAAAATGAAAAAACTGCATCAGTTCACCAGTACTTAAAGTATCAGGAGAATTAAGAGAGGATTTGGCAAAAGGTAGGAAATATAAATCGTATAAACCTTTAGGAATACCTCTATTCGCCCAATCAGTTACCGATATATCATCTAAATAACGATAACTTTTAGGAATACTAAAACTAGTGATAGCATGAAACACCCGCCAATGTTCAGGATTGGTTATATTTATACCCCATTTGAGGGCATTACGAGAAGAAAAAGCTAAATCAACAATATTCCAAGGAAAAGAAGAGTGACTAGGGCGAAATTCTTCAGTTTTGTATTTGCTATCTTTGAAAACTAGGGAGTAAAAATCTAAAGGTTGAAAATTGTTTTCGATGTCAATTTCTTTGACAATACTTTTCAAGTTATAGTATTGAGGGAAAAAACCATGAAAACCATGCTCCATTTTTAACTTATCTTCACCTACTTCTATCTCCCAACTGGCAATTTTACCTCCTAGTTGTGGTGCTTTTTCTAGTAAGGTGACGGCAAAACCTCGACGAGATAATTCGTAACTTGCGGCTAATCCTGCTAATCCGCCACCAATAACAACTACTTTTTTTGGTTTGCTGAGAATACGAGGCAATTCTAATTTATCCCAACGATGTAATGTTGGTTTTGGTTTGGCGATACGAGAATAACCAATTAAACTAAAAAGACTAACAAAAGCAGACAGTTTGAGGAGACTGCGACGAGATATATTAACCATGAATGAATATTTTCTTAATTTGAATCAAAATTGAGTATATGAAAATGACTTAACATAACCTAACATTAATTAGATCTTTTCGGTTATAAATCTGGCTTTTATTTATTTGATTATTTGTTAATTTTAGTTACGTTTGATTAGTTATAATTAACTATTGATAACTCTTTGTATTTATCTATGTATCGTGATGTTAATAATTAGTCAAAAATATTGACAATTACTGTTTTTTTGGCTCAATATAAATTTGGCGATTAATTTCTGGACGATCGTTTCTTCTTTTATCTTCGAGCTTCTGAAAATCTATGTCTAGTTGCTTTAAGTTGTGATTAATGAAAATAGATTGATTAAATAGTTAACAAAGATTTAAGAAAAAGTTATCCATAGCATAAATTTAAATAAATATCAATTAGATTACCAAAACTTAATTTTATCTTTATATTTATTTAATAATAACTCCTTAATCTAAAGTTAGTTTATGAGGAGTCTATTGTGTTTTTAATTAAAGCTTTTTTAGTTTCTTTTCTTTTATTACTATTCGGTGATTTTTTCTCTACTTTTATCTATCATGTACCTGAACATATTTTTGGCAAATTTCATTCTTTAGTACATCATAGTAAAAATCGTAGTTTTATTCATTATGCTGTTTTAACGAAAAACCCTTTGGTGATGCTAGATGGTTTTTTTGGTGCATTACCTTATTTTGTCTTTATTCCTTGGTTATGGCAAATTTCACCCGCAGGAGTCATCCTCGGTATCATTTTAGGTGAATTTCATCTGGTTTGGCGACACGTTTCGATTCTTGATTGGAAAACACCGAGTTTGATTACTAAATTATGTCGTATCTGTTTTATTACTACACCTGAGATACATTCGTTACACCATCAAAATTCTAAGGTAGCTTTTGGGGATATTTTTACTTTTTTTGATACTCCTGCGAGAATCTGGTTTCGTTATCTACTGAAATTACGCATTAGTTTCCGTAAAGGGTTATTTTATCAAAATCATTTCAATGTTGGCAAAACTTTAATTAGTAATTCACGATTAACTCGCTCTGATGTAATTTAATACCGAACTTAAAAAACGAACAAAAAATTAATCCCCCTAAATCCCCCGAAGCCAAGGGGGACTTACCATTATTTTTTGTTGTACCTCGTGAAGATGAGAAAGGCTATAATGTTCTGCACAGTAAATTAATTATCTAATTGTTACTAGAAACAAATATGATTTCAGAACCAAAATTAAAGTAAAAATTTACAGTTATTCAAAAAAATTGATTATTGTAATGAAGGTAAAACCTTAAGCAATAATTCACGATCGACTTTATCTGTAATTACCACTTTACCGATCGTTGTTGGTAAGATAAAACGTACTTTACCATCTTTAACTTTTTTATCATTTTGTAAGTTAGCGATGATTTGTTCAATATCTAAATAATCGGGTATCTTCGTCGGTAAACCTACTTTAGCTAATAATTCGTTTTGTCTTTGGGCTTGGGCAGATGTCCATAAATTCATCTCAACAGCGATCGCACCTGCGGCTACCATACCGATAGCGACACCTTCACCGTGGACAAAAGTATCGTAATTTGTTAAACTTTCGATCGCATGACCGATCGTATGTCCGTAATTTAAAATCGCTCTGATACCCGATTCTTTCTCGTCTTGAGCAACTACTTCTGCTTTTGCTTGACACGATCGAGTTAAAATATCGTTGAGAAACGCAGGGTCAATATTTTCCAAGCTATCGATGTTCTCAGCTTCTTCTAATTGCTCAAAAAGATCTTCATCCCAAATTACTCCATATTTCACAACCTCCGCCATACCTGCTTTAAACTCTCGCTCTGGAAGGGTTTTGAGTACAGTCGGATCGATTAAAACTAATTTAGGTTGATAAAAAGCACCAATCAAATTTTTACCTTTAGGGTGATTAATACCTGTTTTACCACCGACAGAAGCATCGACTATCGCCAGTAAAGAAGTCGGTATTTGCACGAAGTTGATACCCCGAAGCCAAGTGGCACTAGCAAAACCTGTCATATCGCCAATAACACCACCGCCTAAAGCGACGAGAGTTGAACTACGTTCTAATTTACATTCTAAAGCTCGATCGTAAATTGTGGAAATTGAATCAAAATTTTTATAACTTTCACCTGCGGGAATTAAATGATAACTAACATCAAAACCAGCTTCTTGTAGAGATTTTACTGTTGTTTCGCCGTAATAATCAAAAATTTCAGGATTAGAAATAACCAAGATTTTTTTACCCAGTTTTTTGGGCAATTGACTCAGTTTATCGCCAATGAGGGGTAATCCATTATTAGTGACATAAATTGAGTAAGAATTGTCGGGTAAAGCAACGCAGATAACTGATTCCATTAATTATCCTGTTTTTTTCTTCAGGTCAGTTTAATTTTAACTCAATCTTGACTTAGGTATTAACTAACTTGATTTTATATGACTAAAAAGCCTCAATGATTCTTAAAAATAATCGAGAGTCTAAAATCAACCACCTCGCAATAAATTGACGAGGCTAGGATAAAGAATTGAGAATTGTTCAGTAAGAGAATTAAACGTACTTTATGATTGTTGATTACAGCGTATTTTGAATAGTAGTTTAATTGATTAAACGATTTTGATGAGCCTTGAAATTAATTTCAAGGTGGTAGATATAATGGATAAATTATGTCATCAAGAAAATAACAGTCACAATAGACAATAATAAAAATATTAACCAAATAAATTTATGAATGCTTACAAAAAATATGTGACAATCGATAATCCTCAACAGTTAGTTTTATCTGATTTACCATTTGTGCAAGGAGAAAAGGTAGAAATTATTATTATAAGTGAAGAAAATAACGAAACTAATCCTCAGTTAGAAGAATTACGACAAAAAATCGATCGTGCAACAGAGCAAATTTTAGCAGGGAATGTAACTGATGGTGAGTTAGTTTTTGAGCAGTTGCAAAGAAAATTAAAAGAAGAATATGGATTGGAGTAATGGCAAATTACCAATTTTCAGAGGATGCAATTAAAGATATAAATGAAATTTGTGATTATATAGCTCAAAGTAATCCAAGTTTTGCGAATAATCTATTTGATGCAATTCGGCAAAAATGTAAGTTAGTCGCCAATTTTCCTCATATGGGTAAGTCTTATGCACAAATAAGACCAAATTTAACAGGATTTTCACTAAGAGATTACCTAATTTTTTATTATCCCCACGATGAGGGTATTGTTATTGTTCGTATTATCAGTGGTTATCGTGATTTAAAGATATTATTTGATGAAAACAGTAATGATTAAAAAACTTAAATCATTCTCAAAAATAATTGAGAGTCGTAAATCAACCACCTCGCAATGAATTGACGAGGCTAATAGGTTACGTTCATTAAAATGAACTAGAAATCAATAGTCTATAACTTTAAATACAGCGATGAATTTTAAAACGATCGTTTCATTTTCATATTTACGAAGGTAAACTCTAAAGAAGAAGAGTAACAAGATTAATTTTTTAGTAGTTTAAGAACGATCGCACATTTTAACTCTTGGTTGTATTGTTAAAAGAAAATTATCTAAGTGCGGTATTCAAAACAAAAGCCTTAACATTAACTCCAGATACAGAAAATGTTTCAGCTTGCTTTTTATATTCTGTTTTAGCCTCTTCCCAATCCATTTTCGGAGTCTTTTTTTTCCTACTGTCATTATCATCCCATTGTGGACAATCAAACCAACCGATAAGATAAATACCATGTTTGCAGGTATTATCTTTTAAATAACGATCGACTAGTTGAGTTTTCATCGCTGTCTCTAACTCTGAATGCCAACAACCTTTAACTTCAATAATGACAGTTATACAATCATATTCTTCTTTATCTTTAACTTTTTTGACAGCATCGACTTTAATATCAGTTTCATCTTTTCTACTAATTTGAGCTTCACGATTGAGAATGATACCTTTTCCTTTGAGATAATCTTCTAAATAGCGTTTGATATAGTCCGATATTCTTTCTTCGTCTTTAGGAGTATAAAAGCTATAACTTTGAGTTTTTTTCCAGTCTATTTTCTCCCAAATTTCAATTTTTTCATCTTGTTGGAGTTGTGGTTGAGTAGATTTCTTTGGTTTTTCCTTTAATTTTTTTGTCAGTGAATTGGATAAATCTCTAACATTATTTGATTTAAGTTCATTCCATAAATCTATAACTGCTGGTTGTGGTTGATTTTGGAGTTTCTTTTCTAATTCTTTTAGTGCTTCAATTAATACTTCTAAAAGTTGATTGCCGTCATTGACTAAACGTTTAGAAGAGTCACCAATTAACTGAAAAATGTCCTCAGGAGTAGGAGGTTGCCAACTATTCAGTCTCACATTTTTTTTGGCATCGTATAGATATTGTTTTAACCAATTTAATTCAGGAAAAACTTTGATTATACGTTCTATTTCTCGACATCCTTGAATTGTTTTTGTTTCTATTAGCTGATTTAAAAGATAGTTTCTAAGACTTACTACTCGATCTTTATCATAAGGACATTGTTGCACAAGCCAAATATAAAAATCTGCTAATTGAGTTGCTGTTAGATTGAGATTAAATCCACCGACAACAGGATAATGTAACTTCTCTACTATTTCACGTCCAAATTGAGTATCTTGTTGAATAATTTGCCAAATTAATTCCCAACTTTCTGAATCCTGATCTCTGACTTAGTGTATTGTTAATTAATAATTTTATCGCAATAAAAATCTTATCTTTTTCTATTTGATTGCTAGAAGGAGAAAAAGTTTTGATAAATAATTTGATAAACTTGATAACTTCTAAATAATTATGTTGTATAAGTTGCTGACACAATTGTTCTAAGGATTTTGGTTTTAGAATATCTTGATTCTGGGTGATTTTGTCGAAAATAATAGATTTTAATTGGTCATCCCAACACTTTTCAAATTTATGAATTATATATAAACATTGATACTCTATATTTTCTCGATCGATTAGCTTGAGTAGAGTATCAATACTTTCAGTTTGAGCATTAGAATAAGTCAAATAGACCAACTCTAAATATGACTCATCTCTATCAATATCAGAATAATTAGGGTAAGCAATAATAATTGATGCCCATTTTTGCCAAACATGAGGGGCTAGTTGATTAACAAAATCTGGTTCTATCTTTAATAATAAATAAAGAGCTTTACACCCTGCGATTGGTAATAAATCAACTTTATTTGTACCAATCCAATCACAATTAAGATCTTGTTTTTCTAAGACATATTTTTTAGCACATTCAATAATTCTTTGCTTAATAGATTGATCAGAATTTTTCCACCCAGGTAATTCCATTAAGTTTAATTTAAAATAATGGTCATAATATTTACTATTGGGAAAAACATTTATTTGCGTACATAATTCATGCCAACAGTCAAGATGACTTGATTCAAATTTGTCTAAACATATTGATAATGTTCTTGAGTAAAAAGATTCTAAGGGTTCGTTATATTCTCGGTTCTCTTCTATTTCTTGAACTTCATCATAATTTGATTTTTGTTTTTTTGCTTGTTCGCAGTTTAGATCGATAGGTTCAATATATTTAGAAAATTTATCGATAAAAATAGAGTTTGGATTACCATTATCTTTTTTATAAAAATAATATAGAGAGCAAAGAGCGTCTGTTAGCTCTACATTTTGATACAAAATTGGACAAAAATTATATACTGCTAAATCTATATATGACGCCTGTATGCTGTCATCTTCTGTTTCTCTTATTTTTTTGATTAGCCACAAAATATTTTTTTCGAGAGAAACTTTATCTCTATTGCTATTACCATAAAACAAATAACCGAATTCACGACCAATATTATTGATATAACGAGGACGTTTATGAATCAAGTTATAAAAACAAAATTTTAATAACAAAAATTTTCTATTCTTTAATAATTTTGGAATTGTCAATAAAATGTGATAAAAATACTGTAATTGACTAACATGATACTCATTGACTTCTAAGACAAATCGGTTAATTAACTTATGGCGTTTGTTCTCATCTTCGTGCAATTCTCGCTTTAATAGATTGTTATTTTCGTTATTTGTAATTAAATCTTCATGATCATTCCATTGAATCAAAGTAATTTGAGCAAAACGTTTAATCGTTTCTGGATTATCAAAATTTCTCCATGCTTTAAGCAAAATTTCATCAGCAAGATAATATCTAATTTTAATACTTTGCTTAAGATAATTTCTAACTCCTAGTTTTTTTACCCAATCAAGAGCAAAAATTAAATCTTTAGTTTCAAGATTTTTAATTAACTTGTGGCTAATAAATGTGTGATAACTACCAATAAAACAATTTTGTTTTGGCGGAGTTAAAGCCGAAAATAATTCTTGGGCAGTCAAATCAGGATGTTCTTTAGTCCATAACGCTTCCAAAACGTAACATTTGAGATTGTCTCTTGTGTCTTCAGGTAAATCTTCAAAGATTAAAGGTTTTAATTTAGCTCTGGCTTGGCGATCGCCTATTACAGAAGTACAAATACAAATACAGGAATTAATTCTCAAATCGATAGGTTCGGAATTATCTAGCGTTAATTGAATTAAATCACCTTGTAATTCTATGACATTGCAGTATCGAGCAATGTTAACGGCTTGTTGTCTGAAATTCAGTGATTTGTTTTTATCTTTGATATAAGAGCGTAATTGTTCTGCTAATTGAGAATGTTTAAGTCTGTGGTAATAAGGAGAATTAGGAAAATACGGATCGTGTAATTTTTCTTGGTCGTATAGTTTTAATAACTTATCGACTATTTTTGTTTTTAGATCGTTATTATCCGATATGTCCCCATCTAAGACCACATCAGGATCTTTTTCTATTATTCTTTCTAATACATCTTTTCTAAGACTAGAAAGCCAAGCACAAGTTTGATGTAATTGTGGTATTAATTTTCCTTCTGTATCTTCAGGGGCAATAATCAAATTCATTATTTGGGGTAAAGAAATTTTATGTTCATTCAAATACCATGCCGCCAAAAATTCAGCGTAAGTTTTGTGAGCAAAACCTAATCTATCTTCACCTTTAGAAGAAAATAATCCTGAAATTGATAAAACTTCCTCAATACATTCTCTAGTAACATTAAATTCTTGTTGATTAATGGTTTCTTGTCCGACACATAACTGATCGATTGTTATATCTGAATCTGGTTTTAGAGTAGAATCATAATGTTTCCAAATAGCAACTTTATTCGCAAAAATAATCATCATAGCAATTCTTCCAGCTACAATTAAGCGTTGTTGGTCACTCAATTTACCTTTAAAACCGCAATCAAGACGATCGATATTTTTTTCTTTACATAGTTCTAAACATCCTGTGTAATATAAACCTGTTTTTGAATCAGGAAATTGTTGATTTTTTTGGTAAATATCTATTAAGAACTTAAGAGTAATTGGTTGTGTGGCGAATGTAGTAATTTCTTTATTAAAAAGTTCCTTAAAAAATGCTTGTGTGTCATCTATTTTTTCATGTTTCAATGCTTCTTCGACATCTTTTCGGCGTAAAGGACATAAATTATAGGTTTTAACGTTATCGTTACCCCATTTTCTTTCAAATGCTTCTGTCAAACTATTTTTCCAATCCGCAGTTCGACAAGTAATTCTCAAATAAAGACGATTACATAAACTTTTATCAATTTCTTGTTCAAGAATACAATTTAGAGTATTAAAAGCTAATAATCCTTCATCAAGACTATCCAAGAATAGGTATAACTTATGAGTTCCTTTTTCCCAAGTCTTAAAGGTAGGGTGATTAAAAACAAATTTGGATGAGCTATTGTTAGCACTATAACGAAGATCAAACCACAAACAAACATCTTCTAATTCTTCGATTTCAAGCTCGGTTTTTTCATATTCTGCCTTCATTGTGGTACTTTTACCCATACCAGCTTCCCCGAACAAAATCAAACAGGGTATGTGCGATATGTCATTTAAACTAACAAGATTAGGATTATAGTAATAATCTTGTTCATTCTTATTTTCAGGATTTGGTAAAAAGCCACCATAGTCTAATTGTAAATTCTCCCCATTTAAAGACCAAAATCTTTTCCAATTGTAATTTTCCATCACGATCAATTATTATTTTAATACACATTTACTATTATAAACATTGTTTTTAATATTTTTGATGAATTGATGAACTTACAAGAATATTTGTTTAGCAGACACTAGTCATTTACAGCGGTTAATTACTTTGAGCAAAATAAAAAAAATTAATTCGACCTGTTTTGCTAATTTTAATCATTACAATGATAGAAAGTCATTAATAATCAATAAAAGCCATCGATAGTAAATAAATGAATAATCCTTTTTTCGATCCTCAAAATCAATCTGATAACCTTAATAATAACGATCGTTTTCTAATGCCTATTACGCAAGAATTAATAAGTTAAAAAATCCTTTGTCAAATTATTGATTGCGAATATAATAATCGCTCATTAAAATGAGCGATACCAATCGACTAACCTAATCCAAAAACAATCCTGTAAATCCATTAATCCTGTTAAATCCTGATACTGACATTAGAAGAATTATAAACTCACATCGACCCTTTCTCTTTAATCATTACAATAAGAAAAAACCATTGATAGTAAATAAATGAATAATCCTTTTTTCGATCCTCAAAATCAATCTGATAACCTTAATAATAACGATCGTTTTGACACAAACGAACAACCATCACCACAAACTACTAAAAGCCTACGTAAATTATTTACTATTCTATTAAGTATTGGTTTAGTGATCGGGATTATAAGTTCAGTTGTAATCGTCCAACTGATGAATAAATATGGTTTAACTGAAAAAACTAATCAAATGGAACAAATACGGGGTAATTGACAATTGACAATTGACAATTGACAATTATTTTTCATTCTTAATCCTTCCGAATATTAAATTCCTATTTCTTATCCTTCTGTAATTCATAAATCTTAACTCTTAACTTCTTGCTCGGAGAATAGTTAAAATAAAAGATAATCGCTTAAATAATTATCATCATAATGAAGATTGCTAATAATATTACTGAATTAGTCGGTAAAACTCCTTTAGTAAAATTAAATCGTATCCCTAAAAAAGAAGGTTGTGTTGCACAGATTGTGGTGAAGTTAGAAGGGATGAATCCTTCTGCCTCAGTTAAAGACAGAATCGGCGTTAATATGATTAATACTGCCGAAAAAGAGGGATTAATCAAACCAGGAAAAACAGTTTTAGTCGAACCAACTTCTGGTAATACAGGTATCGCCTTAGCGATGGCGGCGGCGGCTAAAGGTTATACTTTAATCTTGACAATGCCTGAAACTATGAGCGAAGAAAGAAGGGCGATGTTAAGGGCTTTTGGGGCAAAACTTGAATTGACACCGGGAATTGAAGGTATGTCTGGTTGTATCCAACGGGCTCAGGATATTGTGGATACTTTACCTAATGCTTATATGTTACAGCAGTTTCAAAATAAGGCTAATCCTGCTATTCATCGTCAAACTACTGCCGCCGAAATTTGGGAAGATACTGATGGTAAGATTGATTTTTTGGTCGCAGGTGTGGGTACTGGTGGTACGATCACAGGGGTGGCTGAATTACTCAAAGAAAAAAATGTTGATTTTAAGGTAATAGCGATCGAGCCGACAAATAGTTCTGTTTTATCAGGTGGTAAACCAGGTGGGCATAAAATCCAAGGAATTGGGGCGGGTTTTATTCCTGATGTTTTGAAAGTTGAATTAATCGACGAGATTATAACTGTTACCGACGATGAAGCTATTAGTTACGGCAGACGGTTAGCTAGAGAAGAAGGTATCTTATCAGGAATTTCTACAGGGGCGGCTTTAGCAGGAGCGATTAAACTTGCTCAACGAGAAGAGAATAAAGATAAATTGATTGTGATGATACAACCTAGTTTTGGTGAGCGATATTTGAGTACGCCTTTGTTTAAAGATTTGCTAGAATAATTTCTGATCATGAATTATTATCAACTTTTACAAGTAGAAGTAACGGCTTCTACTCAACAAATCAAACAAGCCTATCGACGTTTAGCCAAAGAATTTCATCCTGATAGTCAACATCAAAACGCTAATCATGAAACGATCGTTCAACTTAATACTGCTTACAAAATATTAAGTGATCCGCAAAATCGAAGTAAATACGATCGCTCTCAAGCTTTAGACGATCAAGATAATTACTACAGCACACAAGTGCAATCTCGTCAAGCTAAAAATAGCTGGGCAGAAAATCATTATCGTCAAACCAAAGAAAAATATCAATCACAAGAGACTTCGCAATCTCAATGGCTCAGCGAAGTTTATGCTCCTATTTATCATATGATAGAACAAATTATTAATCCTTTAGAAGACGAAATAGAAGAGTTATCAGGTGATTTATTTGATGATGAATTAATGGGGGTTTTTGTGGAGTATTTAGAAGAATCTCGGCGAATTTGTCTTCAAGCTGAAAATACGTTACGATCGCAACCTAATCCTAGTTTATATGCTGGTATCGCCGCTTATATTTACTACGGATTGAATCACATTAATGATGGCATTGAAGAATTAGAAAGATTTACCATGACTTACGAAGAATCTTATTTATATGCTGGTAGAGAATTATTTAATTTAGCTGTAGAAACAACTGAGTTAGCCACCGAGATGGTACAAAGATTTGTATAAGTTGATAATTGACAATTGACAATAAATAGCCTGTAGTAGTGTGTCTAGGCAACTATCCATTATAAGGGGCAACAAATTCACTGATAACGAGTGCCGTAATTCATCGATCGAATTATGTCTTTAATATAGTTGTTTCAAATAAAAATAAGACACGAGTGCTGTATCTAAATTTAAGTTTAATTTATTAAACGAACAGGATATTAGCCTTGCACGACAGTTCAAGGCGGGTTTAATACTTTAGTTTCAGTATTGTTCTTGCTGTATTAATCTCAATTGAAACAACTATACATTTATGTTGGGTTTCGCTTTTATGTGATGTATCGTGATCTATTTTAATACTTTCACGGCTTAACCCAACCTACGAGATCGTACTATTTTCTTTAAGTAAGTTGAATTTGAGAATCGTCACCAATCATAAAACTAAGAGCTTTAGGACGTTTGGGGGCTAGATTTAGTTTTGCTCTTTGCCCGATAACACTATCAACTATTCTTTGCTCGATACCAACTACTTCAGCCGAATCTAGAATTACGCTGTGTTCCAAGTCAGCTTCAGATAGTTTGACATTATCCGCAATACTAGAATAAGGACCAATAAAGCAATTTTCGAGATAGCAATTCTCGCCGATAACAACAGGACCTCTTATGGTAGAGTTGATTATCCGAGTATTTTTACCAATTTTTACTCTACCGATAACCTTGGTATTTTCATCGATATAACCGTCATTTTGAGTTAATAAATTAGTATCTAAAATAATCCGATTTGCTTCTAGAAGATCGTCTTTTTTTCCTGTATCTAACCACCAATCTTTGAGTTGACAAGCTGAGATTGGTTTTTTCTGTTCTAATAAAGCTTGAATCGCATCGGTAATTTCTAATTCTCCTCGTGGTGATGGTTTTAAAGTAGCGATCGCCTCATGGATTGTCGGGGAAAAGAAATAGATACCAACTAAAGCTAAATTTGAAGGAGGGTTTTTCGGTTTTTCTACTAACTCTAATACTTGTCCTTTTTCGTTGATTTTGGCTACTCCAAAAGCTGTAGGGTTAGATACTTTTCTCAGTAAGATTAAAGCATCCAAATTATTTTCTTTAAAATTAGTTAAATACTCTTGCAAACTATCAGCAATTAGATTATCTCCTAAATACATCACAAAAGGAGAATCACCTAAAAACGGTTGAGCGATTTTGACGGCATGGGCTAAACCATCAGGGCTATCTTGACGAATATAAGTAATTTTTGCACCAAAACGACTACCATCACCTGTTTTTTCTTCAATTTCTGTACCTGTTTCAGGGCTGATAATGATGCCTATTTCGGTAATTCCAGCCGAAACGATCGCTTCTATACCGTACCAAAGAATCGGCTTATTCGCCACTGGTACAAGTTGTTTTGCCCCTGTGTAAGTAAGAGGGCGTAAACGAGTGCCTTTTCCACCTGATAAAATTAATGCTTTCATGGTTTAGTTAAGAGTTAAAAGTTAAAGGTTAAGAGTTTGAAGTCAGTAAGGTTTTCAACATTATAGTCAAAGAATCTTGCCAATACTCAGGTAGATAATCCAAATCTTGACTAATTTTACGATTACTTAATACTGAATAAGCAGGGCGTTGGGCGGGGGTAGGATATTCACTAGTATTAATCGGTAAAACTTCTTTTACGGCTAAAGGAAAACCTAATTTATCCGCTTGTTTAAAAATATTAACGGCAAAATCGTACCAGCTACAAACACCATTGTTAGTAAAATGATAGATGTCTGTTTGCTGTTTTTGCCCTTGGTATTGCTTAATTAACCGACTAATCGCCTCAGCTATATCATAAGCATAAGTAGGAGTACCAATTTGATCAATAACTACTTTCAATTGGGGATTTTTTTCACCGACACGCAACATGGTTTTGACAAAATTTCCTTTACCATAAGTACCATATACCCAAGCGGTACGTAGAATAATATAGTTGTCGGTATTTTCCTTGATTTTTTCTTCTCCTGCCAATTTACTTTTACCGTAAATGCCGATTGGATTTGTTGTCGATGTTTCTAGATAAGGTAGATTACTTTTGCCATCAAAAACATAATCGGTGGAGATATGGATTAGTTTAGCCTTAATTTTTTGGCTTTCTTGTGCCATTATTTGGGGGGCAACAGCGTTAATTTGTTGAGCGGGTTGAATTTCTGATTCTGCTTTATCAACTGCTGTATAAGCGGCGGAATTAACAATGATATTGGGTTTATTTTCTTGGATACAATTACGAATTTGTTCTGGGTTAGTTAAGTCAACTAAAGATCGATTGATTTTAATTAATTCTCCTTGTTCGGGTAAGATATTAGCAAGTTCGCTACCAACTTGTCCTTGACTACCAAAAAGCAAAATTTTAGTCATAATTCAAATGTTTTTAAAAGTAATAAAAAAAGCGTTTTAACTAAAAACTTCAGCATCTTTGAGTAAAGCTCCTTTTTCATCTTTAGTTGAAATTGTAGGAGAAGAAGTTAAGTTCCAATTAATATTAATATCGGGATCTTTCCAGAGAATAGATCGATCGTATTGAGGGGCATAAAAGTCAGTTGCTTTATACAATACCTCGGCATTTTCTGATAAAACTAAAAAACCATGAGCAAAACCTGCGGGTATCCATAATTGCTTTTTGTTTTCCGCACTTAAAACTACTCCTACCCATTCACCAAAAGTAGGCGATGATTTACGAATATCAACCGCTACATCAAGTATTTCTCCGACTACCGCTCGAACTAATTTACCTTGTGCTTGTTTAATTTGATAATGTAATCCTCTTAAAACATCTTTTTGCGATCGAGAATGATTATCTTGAACAAAATCTACATTAACACCTGTTTTGTCGCTAAAATTTTGACTATTAAAACTTTCAAAAAAAAACCCTCTCTCATCAGCAAATACTTTCGGTTCAATAATTAAAACATCAGGTATTTTAGTCGTAATAATTTCCATTTATCTCTAATAAATTTATGTGAATTGTGAAAGAACTAATACACTAATAGTAAAAGATTAAGTTATTTTTGACTATTCATTTTTAATTATCGATTAATTGATGAAAAATAAATAGTTGTAGTAAGGACTTTAGTCTTTCAAAAGAATAACCTATTATAGTGAGATTACTCTAGAGTCACTATATAATTATTTTTCGTTATTTGTTTTTTTAATCATGAATATAGCTCTGAAGATAGCTAACATAATCGATCGAATAAGTCAATGGTGTGGCAAACTAACTTATGGTTTGGTACTTTTGATGATTAGTTTAGGTGTTTGGAATGTAATAGGTAGATATGTCGGTAAAATAGTCGGCGAAAATTTGACTTCAAATAGCTTACTAGAATTACAATGGTACATCTTTGATTTGATTTTCTTTTTAGGTGCGGCTTATACATTACAAACAGATAATCATGTACGAGTTGATGTATTTTATAAAGACTTTTCCCCACGCCTAAAAGCCATAGTTAATATTTTGGGAGTCGTTTTCTTTTTAATTCCTTTTTGTGGAATCATCATCTATTTTTCTTGGCAATATGTCATGAATTCATGGAGTATTCGAGAAATATCTGGCGATGATGGTGGTTTACCTCGTTACCCGATTAAAACGATGATTATTATCAGCCCTATTTTATTAATTCTTCAAGGTATTGCCGAAGTAATCAAAAATACTGCTTTTTTACTTAATACCTCTAAACAAAATTCCTAACTCTTTTCTGGTTAGCAAGATTGAAGTTAACCCCTTTGCGGTTGTATCATCTTTCTCTTATTTTCTAGCCAAGATCAATAATAATTAATCAATGTTAATTGAGAACAAATACGATCGTTATTTCAAAATGTAGGGACATAGTAATACTAAGTCCCTGACGATAAAGACGAACAAGTAATTCAAAAAAACTTAAGCGTCAGTAGCGTTACTTTCAATATACAAAAAGAAAAGTCCCATTGCGATCGCTGGCATTAATAAACCAACAGCGGGAACTAAAGAGGCCGGTAAAAAAGAAGCTGCGTATTCTCCAATCATGTTTGTTATGTTCCTATACTAAACAATAAAGTTAACCTAAACTGGATATTACAACTAAGTTTGACGAAATAAATTGAAATATAAAGATTCTTAACAAAAAAAAAGGTAAAGATACTGAATCGAGGTACATTAACCTACAAATACTTAATTATTTGATAACAATATTAAGGAGATATAAAGAAAAATCAATGGCTGAATTTGTACATTCTGGTGGCGATCCTCAAGTTGGAAATCTTTCCACTCCTGTAAACGGTTCTGGTTTTACCAAAGCTTATATCAACGCTTTACCAGCATATCGTAAAGGATTATCTGCTAATCGTCGTGGCTTAGAAATTGGTATGGCACATGGGTACTTTTTATACGGCCCTTTTGCTCTTTTAGGTCCTATTCGTTACACTGAATTTGGTCCTACTGCGGGACTTTTAGCAACAATTGGTTTAGTTGCTATCCTCACTATTTGTTTATCTATTTATGGCACTGTTACGGTAGAAAAACCTACTGCAACTTTAACTACACCTGTTGTGCCAGAGGATTTAGGAAGCCGTGAAGGTTGGAGTGAGTTTGCAAGTGGCTTCCTTTTAGGAGGTTGTGGTGGTGCGTTCTTTGCGTATTTCCTCTGTCAAACCCCCTACGTAGTACCTTTAATGGATATTCTCAGTAAGACTGGGGCTTCCTAACTACTACTAATCAATTAAATAGTTAACAAACTTTATTTTAATTACAATTAGTTATTCCTTTCCTCGCTTTGGGGAAGGGAGTTTTGATTAATAGGGAATAGGGAATAGGGAATAGGGAATAGGGAATAGGGAATAGGGAATAGGGAATAGGGAATAGGGAATAGGGAATTTCGTGTTTCTTAATTCTTAACTCTTAACTGACTATAACGCTATATTTAAAGTTAGATTATGAATTGTTAACTAATATAAATAATATTTGCATAAATGCCAAAATAGTGTATAACTAAATAGAGGGAAAAGGGGAAACTTAATAAATAAAATAATCATCACAGATTACACTACGAAGTTTATTATTTATCCCGATGAATACATTACCGATTTCAAAACCTCAACAAAATCTAGCAACTATTTTTTTAGTCGCTATTTGGATATTAGGAAATGCTTGGACATATGTTTGGTTTCTTGACTCATTTTCTGATACTTCTATTTTAAATATTGTTATCTTATCGATCGTGGTTATTGCTTTATCTATACAATTATGGCGTAATCAGGTTTTTAAATTAAAATCTTTTTCTCCTGAATTTAAACTCTATCCTTTACTACTAATGTTAGGAGGAGAATTAAGTGCGATCGTAATTAAATGGACTATTCATTTACCACAACTAACTTTTGCTTGTTTCATTCTAGGTAGTTATGGCTTGCTTGGTTTGTTTATCGATTTATCTAGTTGGCGAAAAAATTTATGTTTGGGAATTATTAGTGCTTGTGTTATCCCTTTTGCTATTTCTTTTAATAGCGGTTTGGGTTTTCCTGTTAGGGTTATTACCGCTCATTTTGTTGCTGATGTCTTGTCTTTTTTTAAGTTAGGTGCTATTTCTTCCCATGATATTATTTTGATGGAAAATGGTATCAGTAAAGTTGACTTACCTTGTAGCGGCATGAAAAGTTTGTGGTTAGGCACAGTTTTTTTATTAGGAGTTACTTGGTTAGAAAAACGTCAGTTAGGTTTACGTTGGTTGGCTGTAGCTATTGCTAATCTCTTCTTTTTGGTAATTGCTAACTTTACTCGTGTCTTGGTTTTAGTTTTACTTATCGAAGTTGCAGGGCAAAAGCAAATTGCTGAAATATTACATCTACCTTTAGGTGTGATTGGTTTTATTTTTGCTAGTATTTTGACTTGGGTTTTATTACAAACAGTCAATAGTAAATCTAATTTACCAGTAAACAGACAATACTAAATTTTTAACGATTAAAAAAAGTTTTAGTAAAGAAGCATCACTACAAACGATCGATATTACACCAATATCAAGCCCAAAAAAACATAATTTTAATTGGTTATTGATAGTAGTTTTTAGTTTGGCAATCGCCGGGCAATTTAAACCAGCAACATCAAGTTTAATGGCGGTTAAATCGATCGATTTTCCTTCTCAAATAACTACCGAAAACCTTGCTTTAAGTCGATCGGAAATTAACTTTTTTGATAACCCCGCTAATCCTCTGGTACAAAAAATGCGATTTCAAACTGATAATGACTTATCAGGCTCAATGTTGATAGTAGCTAGTGATACATGGCACGCCCATCATCCACCCGAATTATGTTTTGTCGGTAACGGTTTTAAAGTCGATAAGATGAATTCTACTTTACTCAACAATACAATTCATGCACGTTGGTTATCGCTTCAGGATGGTGATTTATCCGCTACTTATTGGTTTCAGTCAGCAGAAGAAACAACCGATAACTTTATCTCTCGTCTTTGGGAAGATATAACTCATCAAAACAAAACGTGGGTATTAGTATCTGTTTTATTCGACAAATCTCTTAACTCGGATAATATTCAAGTCGAAAATTTTACTAATACTATCTATACCACCATTGGGCAAAACTTAGTCAAACAGTAAATACATTTAAGCAATTATTTATTTTTAATTGTTAGTAATTAATCATGATGAATCTACTCTATGCAATATTTAATAGCTCAAAAAAACTGGTAAATTATACCTATAATCTTATCTTTTGGTTTTGGAATTTGGTTTTTTTTGTTACCGTTTATTTAGGGATATTACCTTTTGTAGGAATACCTTTAATTACTGCAACTTTCGATGGCGATATTGCCCTCGACTTTTGTATTACCTTTTTCGTTTTAATAACCATACCCTTGGCTTGTTGTTTTCTAGGCAGAAAATATTTTTTCAAAAAACCTAAACAACTTATTCGCTTATTTTATGGCGTAGAAGCACCTTTATTTACTTGGTGTTTATTACGTTTATTTTTAGTTAGGGAATTAACCCTTGCTAGTGGTTTCTTTTTAGGTACATTTTTAGTTTGTGTTTTCATCTTTGCCTTAGATTTATTTAAACCACATCTACCACACTGGAAAATTCCCGCTTTTGTCAAAATAATTGCTCATAGTTTGATTTTATTAATGGGAATATATTTAGGATTAATGTTATTGTTTTATACCATTCCCTTTGGTATTACTTTTCTCGGTTGGCTAGGTAATTTTATTGTTGCTTTCTTTTCTTTGAGATGGATAGAACATTTTTCTTTAGTTGTTTTTAATGGTAGTGACTGGCTATATGCACTGACGTTTTTAAGTTTCTTCTTTATTTTGTTTGTTTTAAGTGCTAGTTTGTTTATTGCTATGCCTTTTGCTTTAACTACCCTATATGTAAAATTAGGTTTGAAAACCTTAACTGAATTTGCAGGGCAATATAACCGACAAAAAGTAATAACTAGTGGCGTTAGTGTTATTGGTGTCTGGATAATTTTATTAGCAAGTTTTAATCAACAACCTCAAGTTAAGGCATTTGAATTATTAGAAAAAAATGAACAACAATTAAATAGACAAGAGTTATTAGCTTCATCTAATACTGTCCGTAGGGGTTTAGTCAATGCTAATTTATCTGCTTATCGGTATTTAGGCACAACTGAAAATAATAATCATGTGGCGTGGATGTATGGAGATTTAGTTGGCAATAAATCGATCGCTATGTTTCTTCAAAACAGTTATAATTTACTTTTCTCACCATTTATCTATCAAGGCTCAAAACAAGACGTTGCCAAATCAAGCCCTATTTATGCTGAGTTATTTGATACTCCTTTACAAAAAGCAGAAAGAAATTCGGTGCGTCATGCCATTAAATCTACTTCTATTGTTGATGAAGCTAAAGCAGGTTTACTAAATATTGACGAGAAAAAAGTTTGGTTAGAAAGACAAGAGGTGACTCTTAAGCCTAATGGCGATTGGGCAGAAGTAGAAATTCACGAAATATATAACAATCAAACTCCTGATGTAGAAGAAATATTTTACTATTTTTCTTTACCTGAAAGTTCTGCTATTACTGGTGTATGGTTAGGTGATACCGAGGATTTAAGTCAACGTTTTCCCTTTCAAGTTTCTCCTCGTGGTGCGGCTCAAGAAGTGTATAATAACCAAGTTAGACGCTCTCGCCCGATCGATCCTGCTTTACTAGAACAAGTCGGTGTGGGACAATATCGTTTAAGAGCTTTTCCTGTGCCTCCTCGTTTGTCTAGTGATAATATTCGTAATTTAGAAAAACAACAAAAAATGCACTTGTGGTTAACTTACAAAGTGATGAAACAAGAGCAAGGTTGGGCTTTACCAAAGTTAGCTCAAAAACGGAATATTTATTGGGATAGAAATACCAAACGGATTCGTAATGGTATCAGACAGGGGTTTTTTCGTAATGTTTGGTTGGAAGATTTTTGGCAAGATAAACCAAGTCAAGAAAGACAACCCCATCAAGTTGAGTTAAGTAATGGTTATAACGTCGCTGTGCAACCATTATCTGAAAAAGATTATGCTTTACCGAATGGAGAAAAGTATGCTTTAATTTTAGATACTTCTTATAGTATGAATCTTCATCGTCAAGATGTTAAGGATAGTTTAGTTTGGTGGCAGGAAAGTTTAACCAACAATGATGTTGATTTATATATTACTGATGTAGAAACAAGCAAAGCCCAACGTCTGGATGAAATAACTAATTTCAATATTGATAAACAATTATTTTTTGGCAGTTTACAGACTGAGGATATGTTAAATCAGTTTGAACAATTAAGAGGGAATGATAATTATTCGGCAGTGTTGGTAGTTACCGACGAGGGTAGTTATGAGTTGTCTGATGATAAGCAAAAAATTCCTGAAATCAATTCTCCTTTATGGATGGTGCATTTGGGCGGTGAGTTTCCTCAGGCTTATAATGATGCTGTTTTACAGGCGATTCAAGGTAGCAATGGTGGGATTGCTGATGATGTGGCGACGGTAATAAAACGTTTGGCGACTCAAAAAGCTAATGATGTTTTGGTTGTAGATGGTTATAGTTGGGATATTGCTCAAAATACAAATAGTAATAGTAAGGGCGAAAATACGATCGATCGTGATAATATACAACCAATTACGGCTCGTCAATTAGTTTATTATATGAGTCAAAAGGGAAATCAACCTTTATCCGTACCTGAATTAGATAGTATTCATCAAGTAGCCACTGATTATGCGATCGTTACTCCTTATTCGTCTATGATTGTTTTAGTTAATGACGAGCAACGTGAGCAATTAAAAGCCGCTGAAGCAAAAGAAGACAGATTTGACAGGGAAGTAGAAAAAGGTTTTGAAGACTTAAATATGCCTTCTAGCCCGATGGAAGTATCTGGTGTACCAGAACCAGATCTTTGGATTTTATTTGCTATTGTGATGATAGGTTTAGGGGTGGTTTTTTATCGACAACAACAAGGGAAAATAATTGATAATCAATAATACGTACTTAGCTTAGATATAAATTTAATCCCCATCCCTCTCAATCCCCCTTCGTAAGGGGGACTTTCCCAAAATTTGTCCAAAATAAGTATCGATTGATTTACAAACATTTTGAAAATTAGACAAAACATCGTCATTAGTAAATCGAATTACTTTTAAGCCATAACCAGATAATATTTCTGTTCTAGCTCGATCGTAACTTTGATTTGATTCGGTAAAATGAATATCAGCCATCTACTTCGATAACTAGTTTTAACTTTGGGCAATAGAAATCGACTATGAAATTATCGATTGGTTTTTGTCGCCAAAACTTGAGGGGAAATGTTCTTAAATATTCCCATAACTTACGCTCTGCTGGAGTCGGATTTTTCCTCATCTGTTTCACTCTAGCTACCAAATCGGGATTGTATGGTAAAAAGTAATTTCCTTCTTTCAATTTACTCATGGTTTTGTTTCTCTAAATATTTTTATTCCTCTCAATTGTTTTATCTCCCTAAATCCACAGGGCTTACAAGCACCTGAAATGAATTCAGGTGACAGCCCTTCCCCTTCGTAAGGGGGACTTAATATTATTTCTTTTGTAATGGGGACTTTGAGTTCTTTATTATTTTTTGCCTTTGTTTTCAAATTGTATTTTATCTTTAATTTTTCTACTTTCAAAGTCATCTTGTTTTTATCTTCTCTTATCTTATATTCTCTTCTCTTCTCTTATCTTATATTCTCTTATCTTATATTCTCTTCTCTTGTTCCCCTTTTTGCTAAATATTTTTTGATTATAGGTTAGACAAATATATATGATCAATTATTATAAAATCCACGATCGTATCAATCATTTCAACAATTTTTCTGAATCTGTTTTCGGAGCTGGTGTCGCTATTTTGAATTTGACTAAGGTTGATTCTAATTCTTTAATAAAAGTACTATCTTGACTGACAATTTCTTTGTCACCGCTTAGATATACTTTTCCTTGTCTAAAATCATCATTGCCATCCTCTTCTAAAAAAGTAAAGGCTTGTTTGAATTGCTCTGGAGTAGCGGTAAAAGGAGAAGCAAAATGAGCGGCGATAATTTGTTTAAATTCCCACTCACAAATGTTATTCACCCAATCGGCTACCTTTTTACGGTCTTGAGGCAGAATTAATGTTTGTAATATCGGTGCAACGATCGGTATCTGGGTATCGGCGATCGCTTTAAATGATTTCAGCCAATTGTTTCGCCAACGAAAAGGATACAAACCAAAATAGTTACGACGAGAACGATCGGGGGCGTTTTTAGCGTCTTTAAATAGTTGAACTAGGTCGATCGTATCAATCATGCTAGGACGAAAATAAAGAGCAAATAAACAGATTCTCCGCCAACCTTTGAGGCGGTTTGCCAATGTATCTTTAGTTTCTTCTAACGCAGTTTCTCTAGCGTGGAATAATAAAGGAAATGGATCTAAATTACTAATTTCTGGTGGTGATAAAGGTATTTTTAATACCGCATCGGTAACTAAAAGAGTTTGTGATTCAGTGTGTAGCAAAGCCACCTCGGCAAACGAACCTGCACTCAAATTTAGATCAATTAAATGATACTCAAACTCATCAGCAAAAGGAGCTTTACGCCAATCTTGAGGTAATACATGGGTTCTGTCAGCGGGAAAACCTAACCATGATAAAGGCAAATTAAGCGGAAAACTCCATTGAGTCGGTACATACCAAACCTCAGCAGTGGAAAAACAACGAGCAAAGGGAGCGACAAATACTTTATGTTCTAAACCTGAACTAGTAGAATGAATAATGTATTTAACTTTTCCATGTATCGCTTCTAATTCACGAACTAATTTGATACATTCAGTCGTTGGTGCAAGGGGGCAATATACAAGTAAACCACCTTTTTTGAGTTTGACTACCGTCATCCGAATTGGTACAACTGCGTATAAAAAACCATGAGGTTGATCAAATATCCAAATACGATTATGAACAACTTCTTGTCTAATAGTCGCTCTTTGTTGATAAGGATAAATCGGTAACAAAAACCAAAATCCCCATTTTCGTTCTTTATTTTTACTCACCACAGCCACTTTTAATAATTGATAATTGACAATTGCGGTCAGACCCCGCGACGACTACAGTCGCTTCTTGAAAAAGTTGTTCATGGGGGAAACCCCCAAGACCACACTTTTCCGCAAGGGAATGCTGACCAAGACGACAATTGACAATTAATACTGTTTATATTTGCTCGTTGCCTTTTGCCTTCTTAACTCCGAATTCCGAATTCCGAATTCCGAATTCTAATCTGGTTTTCGTCCATAAAGATAAGTTAAATACCCTAAATGTCCTGTCACATCATCGGTTAAAGTATCATCAGAGTAACGCCATGTCCAATTATTAAGTACTGTACCAGGAGTATTCATTTTGCTCCATGAACCTAATCCTAAAACGTCTTGTAAAGGAAATATTGCCATGTTAGCGATCGAAGACATCGCATTACTGATCAAATTCCAGTGAATACCTTGAGGTGAAATTGCTCCTCCTAAATAATCTACTACTTTTTGTCGATCGCTAAAGTTACGTTTTTCAAACCAACCAACTGTTGTATCGTTATCGTGTGTACCTGTATAGACAACACAATTACAATCTTTATAATTGAATGGTAAAAATTGATTACCTCGATCGTCATCAAAAGCAAACTGTAATATTTTCATCCCCGGAAAACCATATTTATCTCTTAAGGTTTCTACTTCTGGAGTGATCACACCCAAATCTTCGGCTACGATCGGTAAATCCCCTAATTCTTGCTGAAGTACCGCAAAAAACTCATCTCCTGGTGCTTTTAACCATTCGCCGTTTAAAGCAGTTAATTCACCTTCTTTGACTGCCCAATATGCTTCAAAACCACGGAAATGATCGATACGCATAATATCGACAAATTCCAACATTCCTTTGATTCTTTGTACCCACCAAGAAAAATTAGTTTTTTTAACTTCTTCCCAATTGTAAACAGGATTACCCCATAATTGACCTGTCGCACTAAAATAATCTGGCGGTACACCTGCCATTAAAGCCGCCGCCCCTGTTTTTTCATCTAAACGAAATATAGATTGATTCGCCCACACGTCCACACTATCGTGAGCAACGTAAATAGGTATGTCACCGAAAATTTGGATTCCTCTACTGTTAGCATAATCTTTTAAGTTACGCCATTGACGAAAGAAGGTAAATTGTAAAAATTTATGATATTCTATTTCTTCACTTAATTTTATTTCCCATTTTTCAATCCCTTCTGGCTCTCTTTTAGCGATCGATTCTTCCCATTGATACCAAGGTGCATTTTCGTAATGTTCTTTCAACGACATATAAAGAGCATAATCGTCTAACCAATAACCATAATCTTGGCAAAACTTGCTAAATTCTTGATTATATTGAGTATTTTGATCTAATTCTGTAAACGCTCTAAATGCTTTGAGATAATAAGGATATTTTTCTTTAATTACTAACTCAAAACTAACCCGATTTGGATCTTGTAATGCAAACGCTTTTTTAACTGTTTCTAAATCTTCAGGAGTTAGTAATCTATCACCATAAAGTATATCTAAGCTAATCATCAATGGATTACCTGCTAAGGCTGAATAAGCCAAATAAGGAGAATTACCTGCACCTGTGGGGCCTAATGGTAAAATTTGCCATACTTGTTGATCACTTTCTTGTAAAAAATCAACAAAACGATATGCACCAGATCCTAAATCTCCTATACCATAAGAACCAGGTAAAGAAGTCGGATGTAGTAAAATACCGCTTGATCTACGATCTAACATAAAAATAAAATCCTTGAAACTTTGGTTAATCTGTAGAGAATGTACGTATAACGATTAGTAATTAGCAATTAGTAATTACTAGTTAATAATTAATGATGAACAGTGTGGGCTTTTGTTATGCTTGTATCAAATATTAATTTTAAATTTGAAATAATTCTCAATTAATTAATACGTTTTGCTTTTTGCTGGATTAGTTTACCATAGCCCTTTGCTATATCTTTTAAATTTGTGGTACTTATATCTTTTTTTACTAAATTATTGGAAGACAAAATCAATCTAAATTAAAATAATCGCTTCAACGATCGACTACCAAAAAACTTTTCAGTCAATGTTTTGTCTATTTTAAACTGACTTTTTTTAGTCTATATGTCGGCTTTTATCTATAAGCAAAAAGCACCTTAGCATTTAGCCGACAATCTTTTTATTTTATAAATTTCTGATAAATTTTCAATTAATTAAAAACCAATACTTACAAATCTCCACGTAAAGCATAAAGAATAAATACAATCACAGGACCTGCGATGAGAATCAAACCAACAGATACTAATTGAAAAATTACTTCAAAATCGATTCCACTTAATCCACTAAATAAATTGGTAATAAAATCCATAACTACTCCTTTTTTTATCGCTAATTTTAAATTATTTTGGTCGTTCTAACAAGATATATAATACAAGGAAAGGTTATCCTATTTATAGATCTAGTAAAATAAAAACTATTAAGTTTTGTAACAGAACTTTATTTGTAATGAGTCAATGGCGTTGTATCGAAAATTGTGGGGCTTGTTGTCATTTAGATCCTAGCGATCGACCAGATTTAGATGAGTATTTAACAAAACAAGAATTAGACTTGTATTTGAGTATGGTAGGAGAAGACGGTTGGTGTATTAATTATAATCACGATCGTCGTATTTGTAATATCTATGATGAGAGACCATCTTTTTGTCGGGTTAAACCTGATGTCTTTGAGCAAATGTATAATATACCTCCTCAAGAGTTTGAAGATTTTGCGATCGATTGTTGTCATCAGCAGATAGAAGCGATTTATGGTGAAGATAGTGATGAAATGCTCAGCTATCAGGAAAAAGTAAGATAATTAATAATTAATAATTGATAATTGATAATTGATAATTGAGTAGGGCTTTTGCACACCCCATCAATCAATCAATTAATACTTCTGACTGTAAAAACTGAAGGTTTCAAGCTACTTTTACTCATTACCGAGAGCCTCTTCTTTCCTTGCTCGCAAGCCCATTGTTAACTGTAAAAACTGATGAATGAATATAAAAAACAGATAATAAATTTTTACGACAATAGAGATGATTATGATACTAAATTAACTATTGAAAGAGCAATTAATTTATGTAAATTAGTTAATTTATCAGGGATGGAGTCTGTATTAGATGTTGCCACAGGAACGGGTATAGTAGCTATAGAAGTTGCCAAACAGCTTAAAAATGATGGAAAAGTTATCGGTGTTGATTTCTCACCGAAAATGCTCGATCGTTGTCAGCAAAAAATATCGGCTTTAGGATTAAAAAATATCGAATTAAAATTAACTGATATTGAGCAACTAGAATATCCTGATAATAGTTTTGATGTTATTTATTGTTCATCTGCGATTGTCCTTTTTCCTGATGTAATTCAAGTATTAAAACAATGGTTTAACTGGTTGAAACCAGAAGGTTATATTGCTTTTTCAGTTTATTCACAAAACTCTTTTTTCACACCGACGATTATGAAGGTAACCAACGAATCTGGTTATGAGTTACCTAATTTTCATCTTCTGTTAGGCACACAAACCAAATGCGAAACTATTTTAGCTGATTTAGGGTATGATATCGATCGATTTGAAACTCAGCAATTAGGAAAATATCTAACAGTTGAAGATGCCGGGAAATGGTGGCAAGGAAATTGGCTACACCCTATTTATCATCCTTTACTAAAAATTAGCGAAGAAGAAAGAAACAAACTTAAACAAAAATTTGCGATTGAAATACTCAATCTAGTTGATAATAATCAAGTATGGCTAGAAAACGAAATTTTTTACGTCATCGCCAAAAAAAACAAACAAAAAATAAATAATTAATCAATTACCTCCGTTGTAATTTAATAAATAGGTAATTATTAATTATTAATTATTAATTATTAATTATTAATTATTATGGATGGTTTCCTTAACTTAAACAAACCACTGAATTTTACTTCTCATGACTGCGTAGCCAAGTTGAGGAAAATTTTAAACACCAAAAAAATTGGTCACGGTGGTACATTAGACCCATTAGCTCAAGGCGTATTACCCATTGCTGTGGGTAAAGCAACTCGTTTATTGCAATTTTTACCAACGCAAAAAACATACCAAGCAAAAATTCGTTTTGGTATTGTCACCACTACTGATGATTTGGAAGGAGAAGTAGTCGAAACTAAACCAGTCAATTATTTAACCTTAGCCGAGATTACACCTCATTTAAATGATTTTATCGGTAAGATTGAGCAAACACCACCTGCTTTTAGTGCAATCAAAAAAGATGGACAAAAATTATATCAACTCGCTCGTCAAGGTAAAGTGGTAGAAGTGCCGACTAGGCAAGTTGAAATTACTGATATTAGGCTGATGTCTTGGCGTAACCAAGAAGAATTGGCTGAATTAGAATTAGAAATTGATTGTAGCACAGGTACTTATATTCGATCGATTGCGCGTGACTTGGGGCAAAAAATAGGTACAGGTGCAACTTTAGCTAGTTTAAATCGGACATTAAGTTGTGGAATGAGTGTTGAAAATAGTCTAACGTTTACAAATGTTATTGATTGAAAAGACCACGATCGCTTAGAATTGATTAAACTTGATTCTCTATTACAAGGATTACCAAAAATTAATTTAGGAGAACAAAAAAGTCAACGTTGGTGTTATGGACAAAGAATAATTTACGAAAAAGACTATAGCAATGGTTTTTATCGTACTTATAACCATCTTAATCATTTTATGGGTATTACTTGTAAGTATGAAGATGATGGAGTTCCATTAATTAAAGCACAAGTAATGCTTTACCAACTTAGTAATATGCAAGCTTAGTCGCTGTCAAATAATAATTTGTGGACAACAATACGATCGAATTCTTCTTAAGGGAAAGTTAAGATGAAAAGATTTCGTATCATCGCCCATTTAAATTTAACAGATATTTAGCTATAAATTATATTTGAAATATTACTAGTATCACTAGTATTTTTTTTGTCTGTTAATCACTTGTTAGTGCATCTAAACTAACTGGTACAAAATCACCATGAACAGTTAAAGCCAATAACATTTCTTCTCCTTCAGGAATCAACTTACCTGTAATTACACAACTTTCATCTTTTCGAGCTATGCCAGGCATTGTTGCACGGATATCTGTTTTAGAAAAATTAGGGCGATACTCACCTGATTTTTGTTGTACATAATTCCATAAAATGTCTCGAATCAGAGTTTGATACCCTTGACTACCAGATAAACCTTTTAAGCTATCTTTAAGATTTTTCTCAAGACGAATACTAGTAACTTCCATTTGGGTTGTTGATGTACGGTGCATACGCATTAATTTTTTATCCTTTTAATTGTTTTGTTTGTTTGTTTGTTTGTTCTATTGACATCTGTACAACTACGTTAATGTAAACAAAAGCGGAATCGCCATACATAACAAATAAATTTTACAAATGTTTACTATATATGATTACATAAAAGTTATTTTTTTGAAGTACGGTTATAAACCATAATAAACATCTTTATTTTTTCTTTCTTTTTGCTAGTTTAAAAAATCAGTAATTAAATTGATTAAGATGCTGTTTACCTTGTTAATCCGTAAAATAGCTTTCTTCTATTTGATTTAAAAACAAAAACAAACTAGCTTAAACTAAATTTATCTCTTTTTTACTATTATTAATATTTTCTTAATTTTAAACATATATACCATCTATTATTTAATGAGTAAAATATTGTTTATTGATTGTTTTATTAACTTTATTATTAATTTTTATAAAGCGATCGTTAAATTTAAAAAATAATTAATTATTGAATGATACGATCGATTGTCAATTGTCTGTTTTTGCTTGTTACAATAGAAGGAGAATAATCATTAATTTCAACTTATGACTGTAAGATTAACAGGGCTTAAAGCCGATTATTTCCGCCATCCTCTAGACTTAGAAGCCACAAATCGTTTAAAACAAATACCAGGTTTTGACTTAGCGATTAGAGGTGTTTTAGGTTCGGTAGCGGAAGACTTTTTTTATCTAAATAACATCGCCTCAAGTATTTTAATTAGTGAAAAACAACTACCAGATTTACATCGTTTGTTAGTGGATGCTTGTAAAATATTAGATATAGAAGTACCACAACTATATATCCAACAAAATCCTGTTCCGAATGCTTATACTTTAGCCATTAGAGGTAAAAAGCCGTTTATTGTTATTCATACTTCTTTATTGGAATTACTCAACGAAGACGAAATACAAGCAGTGATAGCTCATGAGTTAGGACATCTTAAATGTGAGCATGGTGTCTATTTGTCAATGGTGAATATTATGGTATTAGCCGCAGGATTGATACCTACATGGGGAGGAGTCGTTGCACAATCATTGCAAACTCAATTATTACAATGGGTACGTTGCGCCGAGTTTAGTTGCGATCGATCGGCTTTACTAGTGGTACAAAAACCTGAGATAGTTATGTCTGTGTTGATGAAACTAACAGGTGGCTCACCTACTATTGCGAATCAACTAAATTTATCCGCTTTTATGGAACAAGTAAAAGACTATAAAACAATGGGTGATACAGAGTTAGGTAAACTACTCCAAGAAAATCAAACTGCTGGGCTAAGTCATCCTGTACCAATTCTTCGAGCTAAAGAAATCGAAAAATGGGCAACGTCTCCTAATTACGATAAGTTGATCTCTACAGGTAAAGTTGGTTATAATAATGAAAAGACCAATCTGGGCGGATGGCGGAATTGGTAGACGCACCACACTCAAAATGTGGCGAGAAATCGTGAGAGTTCGAGTCTCTCTCCGCCCATTTATTTATTTAAGACCAAATCCAAAGTCTTCAACTTCTCGGTTGTACAGTTGATACGTTTAAGACGTTATTTTGACTGTCACCGAGATTTTTTAGCACTCTTCTATTTATCATTTTTTTCTAAACCAAACCAATATCCTTTACCATAAACAGTTTGTATCAGTGATGGTTCTGATTTTTGTTCTATTTTGCGTCTGAGTAATCTAACTAATGCGGCGACTACATTACTACTAGGGGCTTCTTCTGCTGTCCAAAGATAGTCATAAATATCTTCTTGGCTAACTAATTGATAAGGATGCTCGATCAAAAATTGTAGTAGTTTAACTTCTTTTTCCGATAATTTAATCAATCTACCATTACGATAAGCGATTTGATTATCTATTTCTAATTCTAAATCTTCTATCTTTAGTTTTGATGGCTGAGGTGTATTTTCTTTCTGGTTGTTGTTTGTGACTCTTCTTAATAACGCCCTGACTCTAGCGAGTAATTCTCTTAACTCGAATGGTTTAACTAAATAGTCGTCTGCACCTGCATCTAAACCCAAAACTCGATCGTCTAGAGTATCTTTAGCAGTTAAAAACAAAACAGGTGTATTTGCCGATAATTTAATTTTATCTTGATCGTTAATCGATCGGACAAATTGACAAATTTCCAAACCATTTTTACAAGGTAACATCCAATCAAGGATCAATAAATGATAATCTGTTTGTTGAATAAGTTGTATCGCCTTGTCTCCATCATGACAAATTTCTACTTGATAACCTTCGTGATTGAGGATACTTTGTAAAGTGAGAGCTAATTCTTTTTCATCTTCTACCAAGAGAATTTTCATTTATAACATAAATAGGAGATACTTTTATTTTAGCAACTAGAGGATGATCTCTTTTTGAATTAATTAATCAATACTATTTTTTAGATTTAAAATAAATTTTTATGTTAACGATCGCATTACCTAAAGGGGCATTATTAAAACAAAGTATCGCATTATGCCAAGAAATAGGACTTGATTTTAGTTTATTTCTCAGTGATAGTAACCGTCAACTGCAAATAGAAGATCCCACAAAACAGGCGAAAGCTTTACTCGTAAGGGCTCAAGATGTACCTGTATATGTCGAATACGGTCAAGCACATTTAGGAATTGTCGGTTATGATGTACTACGAGAAAAAAAAGCTGATGTTGCTCAAATTGCTAATCTCGGTTTTGGTTATTGTCGTTTATCTGTAGCCGTACCCGAAGTTAGCCCTTATCGTAATTCAGTTGAGTTACCCGCCCATGGTATAGTTGCCTCCAAATTCGTTAATTGTGCTAAAGAGCATTTTCGCTCTCTGGATTTACCTGTGGAGATAGTCAAGCTATCTGGTTCGGTAGAATTAGGACCAATTACAGGGATGTCTGAAGCGATTGTTGATTTGGTTTCTACAGGCAAAACACTCAGAGAAAATGGCTTAATCGAAATCGATGTTTTATTTGAAAGTAGTGCCTATTTAGTAGCTAATCCTTTAGCTTATCGTCTGAATAGTTATCAGCTTAATCAATGGGCGAAGAAACTAATTGCCACGGTTAAATAGTAACTCACAATCAGTTTATTTACCAAAGCCCAGAAAGGCTTAAGTAATGAGTAAGGAGTAAGGAGTAAAAAGACAAGATAACCACTCTCGATCGATCGTATTGTAGTAATAGCAGATAGCTATTTATTTTGAGCAGATAGCTATTTTCTTCTTCCTTTGAATGAAACAGCCCTGCCTTCGCTCTTGGAAAGAGGCAGTCATCTGAATTTATTTTAGATGCTTGTCAACGTCCCGTGGGATGGGGGGATACTCCATTGATTGGCGTTATTAATTTTGGTGGTAGTGATGGCACTCTACTTCTAAAATTACCAAAGCCTGTGGGCTGTGTGCTCCATTAAATTTCCGCACCTTGTAAGCCCCGTCTTTGCACGAGTGCCCTTTGCCCTTTATTGACTAATTAATCAATTCCATCACACAAGAGCAGAATGAATTACAATATTTGGAAAGATTCGCAAAAATTAAAACAATTGTAGTTAACTCATGGGTTATATCGACAATAAAAAGTTAAATTATCTCCTAGCTTCGATTGTTTTATCTTCGTCTTTACTTGCAAGTTGCCAATCAAGAAAACCAGAAGAAGTTTTATCATGTGATTTACCATCATTACAAAATACAACTATCACCAATAACAATAACTCTAATCTGGATGTCTCGATTAATGTAGATGGCAGTGATTCAATGTTAGGTTATGTCACCGTACCTAATAATAATTACATGAGAACATTAGAACTAATTGCTAATGGATTTATTAAAACTAATCAAGTTAATGTTACATATCAAAGAATAGGAGACGAGCAACCCCTTACTCGTAATCAATTTCGTCGTGACGCTACAAGCCGTGCTTTTTATGATAGTAATGATGATAGCTACAAATCTGTATCTAGTCCGATTCAATCAGCAATCACACCGCCTAGTAATGGTAAAAACAAAATAACGGTGATTGTGACTGATTTAGAAGGAGACGACGGCGGGAAAGTATCAGAAGTTTTAGCTCAACATTACCTGAATAAACGACCTGAAAATAATGATTACACTGTTGGTATTTGGGCTGTGAAAAGTGAGTTTCAAGGTAATATTTATAATCCTAATACTGGTAAAGTCAAATTTACTTATAATACCGATGGCAAACAAGTAGATAGTTATCGTCCTTTTTATGTTTTGTTTATTGGTAAATACCAAGATATAGCTAACTATTTTGATGAGTTTAAGAAGTTAGATAATCAAATTCAGGGAAATGACAAAATGTTCATTTTACCTACCCGTAATAGTTTAATTAATCCGATTACTCTTGGTACTCTCACTGAGCGTAAAAATAACGCCACTTTACCTGAAAATAATCAATTACAAAGATTTTCTGCTTTAGAAGATAATCAAGTGGTGGTAACTAGAGTTAATGATAAAAGTGAGCCTTATGAATTATTAGAAATAGTCGATGAAAATGAACCACAACCGCAGATAGATTATAGCGTTTCTTTTTTACCTAAAAAAGATTTAGAAGAATATTCTTTATTAATTAATGATGGTAATTTAACAACTCAAAAAAAACTATTTACCTTTCAAGAAAATAATCAAACACCACAGCAATCTCAATCTCAATCAGAAGCGGAAAATAATCAAACTATGCCTAAGATACCTCAAGAAAAAACTTACTTTCAAGTAAATTCTAGTAATAGTTTACAACGGGGTTTAGTTATTGAAGATTTACAAATAAACAATCAAGCTCAAACTTTAGATTTTACTACCACGATCGATTTAAATAGTTTATCTAACTCACAAATTTATTTATTTGAAATTGATTTATTATTAAACGACATTACCAGTTTAGATTGGTGGAGTGATTGGAGTTTTGATAACCGCTCTGGAAGTTTAGATGGTGCAAAAACTCAAAATTTATCTCTTTTTATGAATAAACTCAAAAGTCTTAAATTACAAACTTTACAAAATGATAATCAGGAAACTGTAATCGGTCGTTTATGTTTTGGTTTACAAACCAGCGAATAAATTTCAAAATATTGGCAAAGGAAATTATTTAATAATTAATTATTATTGTTGTATAGATAACGATCGTGTTCAATTATAAAGTACTTTAAATATCTTTTGATAAACTAAATAAAAATTACATAAACCGAAGAGAATTAGTTTAAATTTAAATAATTTTTAGTCGTATTTAACTATTATTAAAAATAGCTATAAGGATAAAAAATCAATTAATAGTTATCAGGATAAAAAACAAAGAGAAATAAGAAGATTTAAGGCGAGGATAAAATCAATAAATTAGAAGTAAGATAATTAAACTATATTCAAAATTAATTAACAACGATCGAGTTATGTCTTCAAAACAAAAAGATAAAAAAAATTTTTATCAGTCAAAGATTCAGTTAATATTTACCTAAACATTATTAACTATCGTCAAAATTTTGCTGGTGTGAGGATTCAAAATTAATGAATGCAAAAAAATTTGCTTTAAAAACACTTAAAGAAACTAGTCGGACTTTTTTCATCCCGATAAATGGCTTACCCGAAGGATTACAAGAAGCCGTAACCTCTGCTTATTTGTGTATGAGAGCGATCGATGAAGTAGAAGATCATCCTAACATTGATAATCGACTCAAAACCGAAATACTTACTAAAATGAGTTCATCTTTACAAGCTATAGATAATAAAACCACTAAAGAAGAATTAACCTCTAGTTTAGAAGAATATAAAGACTTACTACCATTGGTTAGCTATCATCTAGCAGATTGGGCATTACTTGCACCTCCTAGCATCGCCGGAAGAGTTTGGGATGCGACAGCTTCAATGGCAGATAGAATGGCATACTGGGCAAGAAAGAATTGGCAAATTGAGACCACAGCAGAACTTAATCAATATACATTTAGTGTAGCTGGTGCAGTCGGGTTACTTCTTTCAGATTTGTGGGGTTGGTACGACAATACACAAACAAGTCGAGCAGAAGCGATCGGTTTTGGTAGAGGTTTACAAGCTGTTAATATTTTACGTAATCACAAAGAAGATAAACTACGGGGGGTAAGTTTCTTGCCTGAGCATTGGCAGTTAGAAGATATGTTTGATTATGCTCGTTATAATCTAAGTCTAGCTGATTCTTATACTAAATCATTACCTAAAGGTCCTGCCTTAAATTTTTGTCAAATACCTTTAACTCTGGCTCATGCTACTTTAGAGGTGATGGTTTTAGGGAAACCAAAACTTACCCGCAATCAAGTGATGGCTTTACTTGCCAAAATACCGAGTTAATTGATACTGCGATACTGCGATACTGCGATAATTTAATTTATCTAAATCTTTGTTTTAAAGAAGAATAAGCATTTTCGATCGTATTTGTAAAACAGAATAAATATGAGCTGAAAAAGTAATTGTAATAAATCTTAAAGTAAAAAGTAGTGCGATAGCGACAAACAAGTAGTAATCTTTTATGTAATAGTCATTTTGGAAAAAAAAGATAACTTATGGCAATCCAACGTGGTTCAAAAGTTAGAATTTTGCGTGAAGAGTCCTATTGGTACAAAGATATAGGAACAGTCGCAAGTGTGGACAAAAGCGGTATTATTTACCCTGTAATTGTCCGTTTTGAAAAAGTTAATTACTCAGGTATAAGTGGAGCGGCAAGTGGTATTAATACCAATAATTTTGCTGAAAACGAACTTGAAGTAATTGGTTCTGGTAGCGTACCAGGCGGTAAACAGAAAAGAACTGCACCCGCTACTCGTACCACCGGTGCTCAAGAGGGAGCCGATGGTAGAGGCAAAGCTGATGCGGAAGCCGCAGGAAGAAACGACAGTAAACCAGGTACACCTAATCAAGGTACAGAACCTCGTTAGGAAGAAATAGTGCCTGAATTACCAGAAGTAGAAACAGTGTGTCGGGGTCTCAACAAAGTGACCTCGGGACTTGTTATTAATCACAGTGATGTATTATTATCAAAAACGATCGCTTATCCTGATAATGATGCTGATTTTGTCGATCGTATTCAAGGAAAAAGAATTATCAATTGGCAACGTCGAGGTAAGTATCTCTTAGCACAATTGTCTCAAGGTTGGTTTGGTGTTCATCTAAGGATGACAGGGCAATTGTTATGGTTAAAGCCAGATGTACCTTTACATAAACATACTCGTTTTCGTTTATTTTTTGATGATGATCAAGAATTACGGTTTGTTGATACTCGTACTTTTGGCAAATGTTGGTTAATTGATCAATCTTTACCGCCGGAAAATATTATTACAGGATTACAAAAATTAGGTCCTGAGCCTTTCTCCGCTAATTTTTCAGTAGATTATTTACAAACAAAATTAAGTAAAAGTCGCCGTCAGATTAAAAGTATTTTATTAGATCAAAGTTTGGTTGCTGGTGTTGGTAATATTTATGCCGATGAATCTTTATTTGTTAGTCAAATTCATCCAACTACGATCGCTTGTAATCTCAATCTAAGTGAAATTCAAAGGTTACGTATAGCGATTATTCAAGTGCTACAAAAGTCAATCGATGCAGGTGGTACTAGTTTTAGTGATTTTTTACAAATAACTGGTGTCAACGGTAATTATGGCGGTATGGCGTTAGTTTATGGACGTAAAGGAGAGCCTTGTTATACTTGCTCCGAAGCGATCGCTAAAATCAAAATAGGTGGACGCTCAAGTCATTTTTGTCCTCAATGCCAAACAGTCAAGTAAAAAGTATTGTAGTCACCGACTTTAGTCTTTCTTAATTTATAATCATTAAAAAAATGGATAAAAATTGCCGACATTGTGAAGGAAAAGGATACGTCGAAATTAGAGATTGTACAGGAGAAATACAACGAGAAGAAACCTGTGTTTTTTGTGAAGGTACGGGGAAGAATGGAGAGTTAAATTAACAACCAACAATTAACAGTTAATAATTATTCATCTGTTATCTGTTCACTCTAGATACTGTTTTTGACGATAAAATTGACGTATTTTTTGACCGTTTCGATTAATAATGACGACAAATACATCGGCATTTATAGAAGCGATCGCAATTAGATCAGCTTGAAGATTAAATTGTCCTAAATAATTACCCAAATTATCGATAAAAGCAATTTCACCATCTTCACTCGCACAAATAAAACCTGTTTGAGTCACAACATAAAAATCAGCTCGAAAATGTAAAGGAATACGTAAAATTGAGTACGGATAAAACTTAATTAATAAAAGATTATTAGTTTGTTTTTCTCTAGTTAAAAAAGTATAAAGAAATAAAGGATGATGAATAACTTTACTAACTTTTAAAGGAATAATATAACTATCATCCCAATCACCTTGAGAATTAAAAAACCGAAAATAAGTATGTTGAGGATTAAAATCTTTTTGTGTGTAAATAGCTACACCTTGATTAGAATTTAAACATAGTATTTGTTTGGGAATAAAGTTAATAATCGGAGTATTGATTAAACTAGAATCAGCTAGATTAATTAATTGAAAACTATCATCGTAAATAACTATTTTGTTGATAGCTAACCAAGTTAAATTATAACTACAACCATAGGTTAAATAATTTGTTTTCCACTCTATCAAATGATTTAATTCATCTTGAAAAGAAGAAATGGCATAACTATTTTTTTCAGCCAAACTACGAGTAATGAAAAGACAACCAAACTCAATTAATTGTAGTTCAATAATTTGACGGGCAAAACCATAAATCCCTTCTTGATTAAATTTGTATTGTTGTGTTTTAGGTTCAAAATAATATAAATCAACAGTCAAATTATTTTTACTCGCCTGATAAAGACAATAGTTATTAACAGCTAAAAAGCAAATTTCGTTATCAATTATTTCACTACTAAGTAAATCGTAATTTATGAATTTATCGGGTATTTGAACGTAAAAAGAATTACGAATATTCGGTAAACTTAAAGTAGCCCGCAAAATTTCTCTTCTCATATATTCGGCGGTACGAAAACGATTACTTGGTAACTTAGCTAAAGTTTTAACTAAAATATCTTTTAAACTAGGGAGTAAACTGTCACGGATATGAGGAGTTTGGTTTAAATGCCCAGTCATTATATCCATCGGGCTACCTAAAAAAGGGCGACGGTTAAATAGTAATTCAAATAAAATGATACCCATCGAATAAATATCTGAAGAAGGAGAATATTTACCGTAAAATTGCTCTGGTGCCATGTAAGCAGGTGAGCCAGTATCGCCTATTGTATTAGAGTCTAAATTGGTTGATTTTGCTTTTATTTTGGCAACCCCAAAATCAGATATTTTGGCAACCCATCCTTGTGTATTGACGCAGAGTAATATATTTTCGGGTTTTAAGTCTCGATGAATAATATTTTCGCTATGGATATAATTTAAACCATCTAAAATATCTAGTATTATTTTTAGTTTATACTCGATACTCAAAATACGATCGCTATTTAATAAGTCTCTTAATGTACCACCTTCACAATATTCAGTGACTAAATATCTTTTGTCTTCTTCATGTTCAATACCATAATACTGGACAATATTAGGATGTTGTAAAGTGAGTAAAATATGTATTTCATTAAGAAATTTTTTAGTGGAGATATTTTGCGGATTTAATTGTTTAAGTGCAACTAATTCTCCTGTATAACGATGAATAGCATTATAAACTTTACCGAACTGTCCTTCACCAACTAAGCCTATTTTGCGGTAATCAGATTTATCTTTCATTTGCTCAAACAACTCAATAAAATCAATCGATAAATTTATAATTGACAATCAACAATTAAATCTATTTATTGTCAGATATTTTATCATTTCTTACTAGTATAAAATAACTACCTCCTTACTGACACTTTTTGATGAAAGTAAAGAGGCTTAAATGTCTATTTTTTCAGGAATAATTAGTCTCAAATAACTAAGAGTAACTTTAGTATATTTGTACTTTTGATGAGATTAAATTGAGATTAAATTAATTACGATTCGGTTAAACGACTAGGCAACAAATCTTGTCTAATCAAGTCTTGATATGTTTCTCGACGAATAATTAAACTAGCATCTCCATCATTAACTAATACCGCCGCAGGTCTAGCAATTCGATTATAATTAGAAGCCATACTATAGTTGTAAGCACCAGTGGCTGAAATCACTAAAATATCTCCTGCCTCAGTTTGAGGTAAATCTACGTTTTTGACTAAAATATCTCCTGATTCACAATGTTTTCCAGCAATCGTCACAGTTTCGGTAAATTCGGCTGTCATTTTGTTAGCGACAATAACTTGGTAAAGAGATTGATAAGTAATTGGGCGAGGATTATCAGACATTCCGCCATCAACAGAAACATAAGTTCTTACATCAGGAATTACTTTACGTCCACCGACAGTATAAGCGGTAACACAACTAGTTGCTACCATCGATCGACCGGGTTCGGATATTAATTTAGGTAATGCTAAACCTTTTGATTCGCAGGCTTTAGTTACTGCTGAACAGACTGTTTTTACCCATTGAGTGATACTTGGAGGATCATCAGATTCAATATAACGTATTCCTAAACCACCACCAACATTTAATTCGGTGACAGGTAAGCCAAAATCAAGAGCTTTTTTAAACCAATCAGCTAATACTCCGGCTAAATCGTGGTGAGGTTCAAGTTCAAAGATTTGTGAGCCAATATGAGCGTGTAAACCAATGCACTCAATCAATTTTTGTTCTTTAATGAAGTTAAATACTGATTCTAATTCGTGCAGGTTAAAACCAAATTTACTGTCAACACTTCCTGTACGGATATATTCGTGGGTATGACATTCGATGCCGGGGGTAAGACGAATTAAAACCTGAACTGATTTATTTTTCTCACTAGTAATTCTAGCTAGGTTTTCTAATTCAAATTGGTTATCAACGATAATTTTACAATCGTTATCGATCGCTAATTCTAATTCTTCGATCGATTTGTTGTTACCGTGTAAATAAATTTTACCTTCAATTTCAGCAGTAGAAATACCGCTGTTTTCAAGAGCTTGTAAGGTAGTATAAAGTTCACCACCAGAGACAACATCAAAACCGATACCTTCTGTAGCTAAAATAGAGACGATCGCCATACAACTCCATGCTTTAGAAGCATAGATTACTTGAGATTCGCCTGCGTAATGTTCTTCAAATGCAGTACGATACTGACTAGCACAAGCACGAAGGGTTTTTTCATCAACGATATAAAGTGACGAACCAAATTGCTCAACTAGTTTAGTGACATCACAACCACCTATTTCTAGATTGTTTTGCTGATTGACTTTCGCACTAAGGGGTAATAATCTTTGGTTGGGTGAAGAGGAAGATTCGGATGCGGCGATAAATTTTTCCGCTGTCGTTTTGTCTGTTAATAACATTACAGATAACAATTTTTTTGTATATTCTTATAACTTTTAATTGTAACTGAGATCGCTATCAATTCATAAATCTGTTCAAAACCTAGTTGATGTTGTTGGGTTTTATCCTTCAGTCGCTCCTTATAAGAAGATTATTTTTACTATCACCTATACCTGTAGTTATTTCAATTTAGACAGCGACATTAATATTTATCGCAAAAGTTTGAGTATTATACCCACCTTGAATTTAAATTCAAGGCTAACAAGTATCGTTAAATAAATTAAACTTGACACAAGAAAAAACAGTTCATTTTAATAAGCGTAATTTGTTAGTTTAAGAAATGTTTTTTACAAGGTAAATTATCCTCATAAATTTATTTTTGCGTGAAGACTAATATTGTCATCAAAAATCAAATAATCTGTTATCAGGTAAATTACTCACCGCCCGTCTTAATTCATTCAAAGACTGGTTATAACCAATAATGGCCTGTAAAAAATTACCACGAGCTTCAGTCAAACTTCTTTGAGAATTAATAACATCAGTTTGCGTACCAACTCCTGCTTGGAAACGTAATCTTGCTAAACGAAGACTCTCAGCGGCGGTTGTTACTGCTTGTTCGGTGGTAGCTATATTTGCTTGGTTCGCATTAAGAGTATTGAATGCTGTTTCTACTGATAGACGAATTTGATTTTTTTGATCACTAAAATTAGTTTCATCGATTCTAATACTAACTCTTTCTTCTTCTGCCCTTGCTTTAGCTTGCCCACCATCAAATAAACGCCAGTTTAATCTAGCACCAATATTAAAACCATCTGCGTATCCCGTAACGTCAAAATCATCAGTCAGGTTATTAGAAAAGTTATAGTTAGCAAAAAGACTCACTTGTGGTCTATTCTGAGATAAGGCAATTTCTACATCTTCGGCATTAATTTCTCTTTGAATTAATAATTGCTCTAATTCAGCTCTATTTTTGTAAGCCATAATAATACTTTGCTCTAAAGTAAAATCCCAAACGCCATTTTCAGTTATTTCGTCGGCGGCGGTTAGATCAATTTTTTCACCAACATTTAAAACCTCAGCTAACGCTCTACTGGCATTTAGTTGATTAGAAATAGCGACAGTTAAAGCTTGCTGGGCATTGGCTAAATCTACTTCGGCTTGTAAAACGTCAAAACGAGTACCTAACCCTGCTTGTTCGAGTAATCTTGCGTCTCTGAGTGTTTGAGAAAAGTCATCAATTGCCGCTTGAGCGATCGATACTTGGGCATCAGTATTTTGTAAGTCGTAATAAGCATTACCAGCTTGAAAACGAATTTGTTCGGCAATACGCTCTACTTCCAATTTATCAGAAAAAATCTGCCGACGAGCCCTAGCTATCCTTGCATTACGATTACCACCGTCATAAACTTCGTAATTAAGTTCTAATTGTCCTGATAAAACCGTTCTATCTCTATTGATAATATCATTATTAACCCCAGCAAAGCTATCATCACTTCTTTGGTTTACTTGTACTTGCCCATCAACTGTCGGTAATTGGGTGGCTAATTCGGCGTTTGAGACTTTGCTCGGAGCGATCAAGCTCAAGTTGTGCTACTTGTAATTCTTCGTTATTTTCTAAGGCAATTTCGATCGCTTCTACTAATGTAATAGCCTGAATATTTTCAATTTCTACTTCTTCAGTTTGGGTGGGAAAAAGTAAAGGATTAACATTAGTGTTGTAAATATTAAGATCATCTTGAGCTAAAAAATAGCTATCTTTTTCTTGCTGCTGACTATTATGGAAAAACTCTTGTGCTTGTATAGGTGAAAAACTAGTTAGAATTAACCCCAAAGAAGTTAGTAATAAAGTATAGTCGTATTTTTTAGAGGACAGCATTTTTTCTCAAAATAATAATAGCTTCAAATAGTGATTATAACAATCGATTTGATCTAATGAACATTAAAATGATATCTCTTGTTAGTAATTAATCATTATGTTTTAGATTATTAATCTCGTTTCAGGTTTGGATAAATAAGAAAAATTAATGATTAAGGGGCAAATTTAAGGTATATTAAATAAGAATAACTACTATAGTGATATCGCAGATAGATTGTGAAAATCATAACGCATATATCTATTTCGAGTATGTTTGTGATTAGCTCTTGATTATTAACCATCAATTGCTCAGTAAAAAAAAGATCACAATCAAGATATTAGTTAACAAATTGTAATTAATAGTTGATGGTAGTTAATCTAAGTGATTTTCCCACATTGATAAAAAGCGATCGTTGAGAATCAGTTATTATCTAACTTTCAATCAATTTTTAATTTGTTATTTAAGAATAACTGTTTACTATCTTAGTTTCGATTTTTGTACATTTCTTCAGTGTTTAAACTGATTGATTCAAAGCGAATTTGTCAATGAACAAAATTACCATTCGTGGTGTTGATCACTATTATCAATTTACTCAAAATTCATCAATCGATCCATCTAAACCAGTATTAGTTTTTATTCATGGATGGTTATTAAGTCATACATTTTGGAATCCCTTAATTGATTTACTCAAAAATCAATACACGTGTTTAGCTTACGACTTAAAAGGATTTGGCGATTCAAAATTACCTCAAGATAAGCCAATTCCCACAGATTTAGTCTCATCTACGCCACTTTTTTCTTTAGAAGATTATAGTTACGACTTGAAAGAATTATTAACACAATTAAATATTGAAAAAGCTTGGTTAATCGGACATTCATTAGGTGGCAGTGTGGCATTATGGTGTGCTGATATGTGTCCGAAAATTGTCGAAGGTGTAATTTGTGTTAACGCAGGAGGAGGTATCTATTTACAAGAAGAATTTAATCGTTTTCGTAAAGCAGGAGAAAATTTAGTCAAGTTTCGTCTTTCTTGGTTATTAAATGTACCTTTATTAGATTTAGTATTTGCCAGAATGATGGTTAAATTTCCTTTAGCTAGACATTGGGGTAAACAAAGACTCAAAGATTTTTTGGGTGCGGATGCGAGTGCAGCGATCGGTTCTTTGTTAGAATCAACTACAGAAGAACAAGTTCATTATTTACCTCAAATAGTTGCTCGTCTGTCCAAACCAGTACATTTCATCGCTGGTAAACAAGATTCGGTGATGGAAATACAATATGTTAAACATTTAGCTAGTTTTCACGAACTTTTTTGTGATAGACAACGAAACGTCCATGAAATTGATGACTGTGGACATTTTGCCATGTTAGAACATACTACTAAGGTTTACGAATATACTTTACATATCATTAAAGAAGAACAAAAAGATTAACAATGAATAGTGAACAGATAAATAATTGTTAATTATTAATTGCTAATTGTTAATTGTTAGCTGTTATTGGCAAAATTAGTTACAATGAGAACTTCTATCAATATTTCCTA
Organism: uncultured cyanobacterium; assembly: GCA_963710605.1. GTDB lineage: Bacteria > Cyanobacteriota > Cyanobacteriia > Cyanobacteriales > Cyanobacteriaceae > JAALKG01. The sequence continues at coordinate 390,135 of CAVQBA010000007.1, read as the reverse complement.
ATCAAAAATCAAAAATCAAAAATTCAAGTTGATTAATTTGACAATTACAATTATCCTAGAATTTATTTTGAACTTTAAAAGTTTAAGGAGAAATCTATGTTAGACCGCAAGATTTATCAAATGCACAAAGAAGGTTACGAAGTATCTATATTCTTGCGTGATCAACAACGTTGGATCGAAGATGCTACAATTACTGCGATCGAAGGAGATGTAGTTAGTATTCGTTACGAAATGGAAGAAGACTACGAAAATAGCTCTTGGGAAGAATTTGTACGCTTAGATAGTATTGGGGCGGTTAGTCGTAAATTATCTTCTGTTTCTCGTATCTATGGCGAAATCAACGTCTCTGACGATTGCCCTGAAGCTGAGCAAATCCATCCTCATCCTCCTGATAAAGAATAATTGAAGCAAAATAATTCTGTTTTTTATTTTTATTTTTACTCATGGTAACAATGGTAATCATCTTCAAAAAAAGTGAATCTTAAGATGATTCATTGTTCACCTTTCCTGATTTAATTTACCTTACAAAAAATAACGATACTGTATGTCATTAGAAAAATTTCAAGTTTTTGAACAAGACTTGTCTTTAGAAACTTTAGAGCAATATTTACAAGCAGATTCTCTGGCTATCGATACAGAAACTCTGGGTTTGATTCCACAAAGAGATCGACTTTGTTTAGTCCAAATTTGCGATCGACAAGGATATGTAAGTGCGATTAGAATTGTGAAAGGGCAAGTATCAGCACCTAATTTGGAGAAACTCTTAAAATCTCCTTCAATTACAAAAATATTTCACTACGCTCGTTTTGATGTGGCTCAATTTAAACATACTTTTGATGTTGATACTCAACCAATTTTCTGTACTAAAGTAGCGAGTAAACTCGCTCGTACTTATACTAATAGTCACGGTTTGAAAAGTTTGGTCCGAGAATTACAAGGAGTAGAATTAGATAAACAAGCTCAAAGTTCGGATTGGGGTAGTATAGAAAATCTTTCGGCTGAACAATTAAATTATGCGGCAAATGATGTACGTTATTTAATTAGTATGAAAGACAAATTAACCACAATGCTAAAAAGAGAAGAGCGATGGGATTTAGCCCAAAGATGTTTTCACACAATTCCTGTCTTTGTTGATTTAGACTTGATGTATTATAAAAATGTTTTTGAACATATGTCGTAAATTTAGTTAAGAGTTAAGAGTTAAGAGTTAAAAACTAAAAGCTAAAAGCTAGGAGTATTAATCATTAACTATAAATTATTTTTGCTGTTTCTAGATTATCGATCGGATAGACTTCTTCATAAGGGGTAAGAAGGCAATCGTAATTTTTGGTAATTGCATTTTCTCGTTGTTGGGCAACAAATGACGAAATATCGGTAATCTCGATAATCCATTCTTGGGCATATTTAACTGCGACTTCATTCCTTAACCCTAGTTGAATCGCTCTACGTTGCAGTTTTCCACCTGTAGGGCTATGATCTGGATCCCATTGTAAACGAACGTTAGAATTTTGCAAAGCACGATTCCATTCTTTTTGGCTATCGTAAATATCACGATCGTATTTGGAGATAACCGCTTGAGAAAGAATTAAATCAAAAGCAAAACGTTTGATACGAACAGCTAAGATGACCTCTTGCCCTGGTTTCGTTCCCCAACCCGATCGATACATCATCCACATAAAATTGGGTTTTATCCAAGTCATTCTTGATAATTTGAATTCACCACCAAAATATTGATTTTCGACGGCAAAATGACCAATCGAAGGACGGTAGGCTTGATAAACAACGATCGAATCACGATCGTATTGAGCCAAAATAACTTTGCCTCGAATTGACCAACGTTCTTTTTGACTTAAATATGATTCTGTTTTTAACTCCATAATTAATAATTTGTTCCTTTACGGTATTAAGCAACCATAGTACGCAAATGATTTGGATTAATTATGACAGAATAAAATAAATAACAGCTTAAAATATCCATATTAATAATAGTGAATTAATAATAGTAATGTTTGTTAATTATAGAACGATCGATCGATACACTACTTAGCTGTATTTTATTATCAATAATTAAATTAATAATTACATAGACGATCGTTTTTTGTTTACTGTAAATCGATCGCATCACTTTTAATGCACCATTAAACAATATAAAATAAAAACATAGACCATCGTTATTATCTATTTTAATATTATGGTAGAAAATCAAGAGCCAAACCAAAGAGATGATCAAATCGATCGTAAATTAAGAAGTCTTAATCGCCGAATTGAACGTCTTGAAGATACTCAAATTACAAGTAGAGAATTGAATCGAGGTTTCGATCGAGTGTATGAAGAAATTGATCATTTAGAGGATAAAATCGATCGTCTAGCATTGGACTTTGATAAATTTCGAGATGATATTAATCAAAAATTAGATACAATTCTAAAGCATATTACTGGTATAAATTAATAGAGTACGATCGATACCGAGCTAAAAATTGGTTATTGAATTTTACTTTTATTTTATATATCGCTCATATACAATAAATTTTATAGTTTCTATACAACCAACAACACTACAAAATCTCGATCGTACTATCTTCTCAAAAAAAACTAATTTAGTTATTTTAAATTTTAATTATAACTTTCAAAAATAATGGCACAAGGAAGTATTCAATGGAATGGCAAGTATATGCTCAACTGTCGTGAGTCAAGTATGAGAATCATTGGTGATAAGTTAGCAAAAATAGTTCCTCAAAATGAATTAGTATCAATAAGAAAACTTGTTTCCCATTGGAATGAAGAACTATTAACAATGCCCCCTGGATGCTCTAATGTAAAGTTCGATCGATATTTAAAAGAACGAGAAACAATACAAATTTTCTTAACGTATCTTCATTCTGTGATGAATTCGACAAATCCCCAAACACAGCCAATAGTATCTAGATTACTACCTCAAATAATTTTACTTCTAGAAGAAGGATTTGAGTATTTAGATGATGTTTATAGAGGAAATCAAATTTAGATAAACTACTCTTAGGTATATATTAAACGCCCTTTGGGTTTAGGAATATCACGCCCTAATTCTTTTGCAGTTTCAATCCATTCTTGAATGATAGTTTCTGCATTGCAAACAGCTTCACTATAAGTTTTACCATCTGCAAAACATCCAGCTAATTCTGGCACTTCTACTATAAAACAGTTATCTTCATCGCTCCAATAAATAATTAATTCATATTTAATTGACATTTTTATCTCCTAATTTATATTTGATAACTAAATTTCTAATTTGTTTAACCTGATATGCTTTAGCTTTTGAGTTGAGAGGTTGTATATTAATAATTTCTTCAATGTTATCTTGTGTAAAAATAAAATGATCGCCTTTTATTCTTTGGTTAAATCCTAATTTGATTAGTAATTGGCATAGTTGAGAGAAATCGATATTTGTGTCCGATGAGCCGTTTAATATTTTTGATAGTAATTTTTCATACTTACCCATATATTACAATTATAAATTTTTGTTTTTTCTACTAATTTTGACTGCATGACAATAATGACACAAACCATCTAATAAATTCAAAGATAAGAAAGTATCGTTTCTCCTGCTTGTTTAAAATTATTACCGAAAGCAATAATTCCATCTTGATGCCCACCCATAACAATAATTCGATCGTTAATAACGTTTGATTGAGTAAATAAACGTTTTATTTCTAATGCCATTTCAGGTGTCCCATAAGCTACTTTAGAATTAGTTGTCGGGACTTTATTTATCAGTTTGTGCCAAAGAGATTGGTTATGGATATGAATAATCGCTTTAATCGAATCATTAGCTTCATATACCGCTAAATGAGTCAAACTTTCTGAAGATGCTTTAATTTCCCCCGTACAATGTAACCAATTTTTCTCGATATTATAATCATCAACTACAGTAAAATGTCGATCGTCGATCGGATAAATATTGACCTGTTTGTGTACCTGATACTAACATCCTTCCTTCTAGCAGAATACTGATGTTACCATAGCCAACATTAAGCTCATCATCATAACCAATTAATTTTAAACGATACATTTTGTCTCGCCAACATTTAATCTCATCGGGAATCAGGATCGATAATGGTTGTTTTGTCCATTTACAATTAAACTTTAGATAACCTTCATCGATCGTTTTTTTAGTTTTATCCATCCTTATTTGTAAATTAAACTATCAGTATTTTTTTTAATTCTAGATATACTTTTTAAGTTTATAATTTATCTAAGTTTTATTAACCGCAGAGGACGCGGAAGCGAAAAGTGTGGTCTTGGGCGGGGCGTTCAAGCACCTGAAATCAATTCAGGTGTCAGCCCCTTGGCTTTCCCCCATGAACAACTTTTAACGCAGAGGAGAAAGAAAAGACAAAGAGAGAAAAGAGAGAAATTTGCTCGTTTTGAGTTAAAATCGTTTTAAGGAGATTTTATCGTTTTATCGATCGAAAATAACCTTTGCCCTTTGCCCTTTTAACTTTGCCCTTTTAATTAATCTTCATCATTAAATTTTTCAGGGAATAATTGACGAATACTCTTTTTATTTGCTTGACAAATTCCCCGTTCTGTGATCAAAGCAGTTACATATTTAGCAGGAGTAACATCAAAACCATAATTGAGGGCAGGGGTAGTTTTAGGGCAAATTAAAACTGATTTAATCTCACCATTTTCTAACCCTTGAATATATTTAACTTCTTTTTCATCTCTAGTTTCAATGGGAATTTCTTTAACGCCATCAGCAATTGAGCAATCCAAAGTAGAGGAAGGAAGAGCAACATAAAAAGGGATATTATTATCATGGGCGGCGAGTGCTTTGAGATAAGTACCAATTTTATTAGCTACATCGCCATTACGAGTCGTTCTATCTGTACCTACAATTACTATATCAACCATCTGATGTTGCATCAAATGTCCACCAGTATTATCCGTAATTAATGTATGAGGAATACCTTGCTCATTTAATTCAAAAGCTGTTAGGTTTGCCCCTTGATTACGAGGGCGAGTTTCATCTACCCAAACGTGAATTTTAATTCCTGCTTGATGGGCTTGATAAATAGGTGATGTGGCTGTACCCCAATCGATCGTGGCTAACCAACCTGCATTACAATGAGTAAGAATATTGACTGTTTCGCCCTTTTTTTCCTCGGCAATTTGTTTGATTAGTTTTAATCCATGTTGACCAATTTGGTAGCAAATATCAATATCTTCTTGTTTAATTTGCTCTGCTTTTTGCTTGGCTATTTTGATTTTCTCTTGCCAATTTGATGTTGAGTTAATGGCTTCGAGCATTATCTGGGTTGCCCAAGCTAAATTGACAGCAGTGGGGCGAGTATTGTTTAGTTTTGTGGCTACTTCTATAATATATCGATCGGCGTTATCCGACTCAATAGCTTCAATGCAACCCAAATACATACCATAGGCGGCAGTAACACCAATTAAAGGTGCACCTCTGACTACCATCTCTTTAATTGCAAAAGCGGCTTCATCAGAATTAGTAATATTGAAAACAGAAATTTGATGGGGAAAATAGCGTTGATCGAATACTTGTATGATAAGATCGTCATCATATTTTAGCCAAATAGTATGATGGTGTTTCCCCTGTATTTGCATCTAATAGTCATCTCCTTTTTTAGGTTTGATTCTTAATTTTCAGTTTCTATTTTGATTTTATGGAAGTATTTTCACCGTTAACTTTTATTTTCTCGCCAATACCTAATTCTTGTTTTAAAAGTTCGATCGATTTTTCACCAACATAACTATTACTACAGATGATTTTTGGCGGGCGAATCATTTCACTTTGCAAAGAGTGCCAAGTTTTTTTTACGATCGCATAACTATTAGGATCGCATATAATTGTATAAGCACTTCTAACTAAATTATTAAGTTTACGTCGATCGTTCGCTTGAGCTGTTATAACAGTAATATCGTCACCTCGAAGACTATGCACTAACATTTCGGCAACTCTCAAAACACCTGCACTCAAACTAACAATCCCAACGTAAGAATGAAGAGGTAAATTTTTAACTATCTCTAACTCTTCCTTATAATCATAAATATCAATCGGTATTACTCTAGTTGATTCAATATCAATAGTCTCTAAAACCTGATTAATGAAATAACGACTAGTAACGATTGTTGCCGATTCAGAAGTTTTTAATACTTGATTTAATTCTTCGATAGTTACTAATTCAATCGGAATTAATAATGCTTCTTCTAACTCTAAGGTGATTAATTTTCCTGCACCCATATCATTAAAAGGAACAGCAACTATCACCAAAGCATTACAATGTAATCGCCAATCAATTTCTGCTAAAAACAATTGTTTGATTTGTTCTAAATTAAATCCTTGTAATAACAACTCATCCAAACTTTGTTTAATAATATTTTGTGTCGCCGGATAGGCTTCTAAAATTGGTGCAGAAGTTAAAAGTGTGCCTCCCTCATGCCCTTGGGCTTTAACATAGATACCTGAGCCTGTAATTGATTCTACTAAGCCGTTTTCTTCTAACTGACGATAAACTTTACTAATAGTGTTGCGGTGTAAACCTGTTATTTGTGCTAATTGTCTTGTACTAGGTAATTTTTGACCAGGGTGATATTGGCGAGAAGCGATCGCAAATTGAATTTGGTCAACTAATTGTTGAGAAGAAGAAACTTGGCTACCAGCTTGAATACGGAAGTGAAACATAGGGTTTACAATTGACAATTGACAATTGACAATGGACAATTAAAATAATTAGACCTTGCTCTCGAAAGTAGTTAATGGATTCGTGAATTTAAGAGTTAGAGTAGAGGGTTAGAGAATTACCGTATCCCTTACACCGCTTTTGTCCGCCATAAATACTTAAAAATAGTATAGTTGCGGTTTTATTACGAGTGTTAATTCCGAATTTAGAATTCCTAATTCCGAATTCAAAGACTGATGATTTGTCTTCAGAATAGAGGCAAACAAAATAAAGTTCACCTCCAAACAAAAAATCAAAACTTAAACTAATGAATAATTAGCCTAATATTCGTTGCTTGAGACTCTCATACTCAGCAATTAATTCAGAGCGAGCAGATTTGTTGATTAGATAACGACTAGCAAACCAAACAAAATAACCAATACCAACTAGTTCAAGAATAGGTGATAAAAGAGGAATATTGTTAATTGCATCTAATACAGCAATAGTAATATAAACAGCAATCGCACCTGCTATGATTAAACCGATACTAGTTAAAGGTTTTTTGTTGTCCGAGAAAAAACTAGCCAACTCATCAGGTAAAGTTGTCAAAAAACTATTAATAACATCTAAGTATTCCTGCCAGACAGGTTCCTCTGTGGGAACATTAGTTGTTGTAATGACACCTGGTGTGTCATCTGTAATTTGGGGCATTGATTCTTCAACTTTAGTAGATTCCATAAAAATTTATCTCCAAAAGAAAATGTACAAGGTTATCCGATTCGGATATCATAGTCAGCAATTATAATTTTATCGACTGACTTTTGCTCATATTATCAAATAGTTCTCGATAATGAGCAGAAAGATTTATTGCAATTGTTACCTAATAGTAATGTATTTGCATCCATCTAAATATAGATTAACACTCTTATTTTAATTAATAAACGCTCTTTATTTAAAACGCTATTGTTTCTTCTTTTAATTTTGAATGATTAAAAGTTGTTTGTTTTCTGCCATTGAAATCAATTAAACTAGATTATTAAATAGCTATTCACAAATTCAAAAAAATCGGCTAGTCACAACCGGCTAGGGTTATAGTCAAGTTCGATCGCTTATTATTGATGAATTAACACTTATCTTAATCAGTTCGACTTCCAATCCGAGTCTTTCTTAACAATATTTATAATTTTTATTTAACATTAATTTTAGTTATCTTTTATGGGTACATCCTCAGATACTTCCGAGACAACCAAAACATCAACTAATGAGCCAAAATCTACTTCTTCAATTGCCACTCTATTTAAAGAGAATTTTTTAATTGTCAGTTTAGGTTTAGTCTTAGCCATTATTATCCGTATTTTTGTCGCTGAGCCTCGTTTTATTCCTTCTGAGTCGATGTTTCCTACTCTTGATATTGGCGATCGACTTGTAGTCGAAAAAGTTTCTTATCATTTACACCCACCAGATAATCAAGATATTGTCGTTTTTACACCACCGTTACAATTACAAGCGATCGGTTATGATAAATCTCAAGCATTTATTAAACGTATCATTGCTCACGGAGGCGATACAGTGAAAGTAGAAAATGGTGTTGTTTACGTGAATAACGAACCATTAACAGAAAATTACATCAACGATAAACCACAATATGAATTACCATCTTTAACTGTACCTGAAGGAAAATTATTTGTCATGGGTGATAATCGCAACAACAGTAATGACTCACACATCTGGGGATTTTTACCCGCCGAAAACGTCATCGGCAAAGCCACATTTATTTTTTGGCCATTCCAACACCTTGGCAACATTAATTAGGGAATAGGGTATAGGGTATAGGGTATAGGGAATAGGGTATAGGGAATAGGGTATAGGGAATAGGGTATAGGGAATAGGGTATAGGGAATAGGGTATAGGGAATAGGGTATAGGGTATAGGGAATAGGGTATAGGGAATAGGGTATAGGGAATAGGGTATAGGGAATAGGGTATAGGTAATGGGTAAGTATGAAGTAAAAAGTAAAAAGTAAAAAGTTATTCTCAATTGTCAATTGTCAATTGTCAATTGTCAATTATTGATTCCATGCTTTCATCTTACCTTGATTCATTAAACCAAAAGGATCGACCATTTGTTTAAATTTTAGTTGTTCTGGTTCAACTTTTTTTCTACCACCATCTTCTAATATATAAGTATGCGGATTAGCAATCATCGCCCCGTTGTCTTCGTGGAATTTAATAATTTCGTCTAATCTTTCTGGTGTGGAAAATTGGACTAACTGTAAACCAGCAGGAATCGCTTTGCCTCCAACTCTTAAAAATTCTAAGTGCATAATTACCTCTTCAGCAAAATGGTTATACATTTGTTCGACAGTATCTAAACTGAAAAAGAAAGTTTGCAGATAAGTTAAATTACGATCGACATTACGAGCATGAAGAGTAGTATGATTCCAAGTAAATTCGATTAAATGTGAATTATGATTCTCAGTTAAATCTTTTTGATAAGTAATTTCTCCATTATACTCAGCAACTAATTCTTTTAATCCTACCAACGAATTTTGAGCAACAGTTAATAAAGCACAACTTTTGTTTTCAGGTAAATAGGCTTGAAGAGCAGTAAAATAACTAGGAATAGGATAGCTGTGAATACTAACTAGTCTTTTGGTAATGCCATCACCATCACATAAAGCTTGACCAAACTTAGCACTTGTCATAAACTCATCAAAAACGACAATTACATCAACCCAATCATGAGTAACAGCTAAAGGTATTTCAATTTCAGTAATAATGCCATTTGTGCCGTAGGCATGATTAACTTGATTAGTTTCATCTCCTGTTAATTCGATCGCTCTAGGCTCGTTTTCTAAGGTAACAACTCTAACACGATTTACATTACCTCTATCTCTTAATTGCCCATAATTAATCGAACCAATACCGCCACTACCACCACCAATAAAACCGCCCAAAGTTGCTGTTTTATAAGTAGAAGGTATCATTCTCAATTCCCACCCTTGCTTTTTAGTTTCTTTTTCTAATGCACCCATTTTGATACCAGACTGCACGCAGGCAATTCCCGATTTAATCCAGTGAATTTTATTCATTTGGCTCATATCCATCACAATCCCACCATTTAAGGGGATACATTGCCCGTAATTACCAGTGCCTGCACCTCTAACTGTTAAGGGAATTTTATTCTTGACACATATTTGAGCAACTCGTAAAACTTCTGCTTCATTTATTGGTTTGACAACTAAATCGGCTCTTTTATCTTGTAATTTATCTTCTAATATAGGGCTAAAATAATAGTAATCCAAAGATAGTTTTTTGATTTGTTCTGGTTCTTGAATCGTCTTGATACCATCTAACTGAGCAATAATTTCTGAATTACTTAACATATCTCTATTTGCTTTTTACACTAAAAAAATTGTACCAAAATCAGTTATCAATTGATAATCGATCGTAAATAATAAAAAATGAATCCTGAAATAGCAATCTGAACAAGTATAGAGAATTTATCAACCATTGAGCCTCAATCGATAGTGATGAGAAAAATATCGTAAATTAGCTAAACAACCCTTCTAAATTTTCCCTTCAAAAGAAAAGACTTCTATCAATTTTTGAAAATATATCTTAATCTTACTAAGATTATCGATCGTCAAAGATTTTTAGCTATATTAAGAGAAAGAAGAATCGATCGTAATAAATAATGACGAATACTTTGCCCTGTTTAGAAATACTTAGTGCTATATTCGAGATCCTCCAAAAATATTTTACAAAGATAAATCAAAATCAACAAAGTGAAATAGATATAAGTAGTGATTTAGGAGAATACGAGCAGTCAAGAAGAAATATTGTTCCTTTTCTGAAATTAGAACAAAACCAAAGCCAAATAACGTCTTTAAAAATTTCAGGTAAAAATAAAAAAGATGGAACAGAAATAGGTTTTATTATTGGTAATCTATATCATGTCATTTGTAAAAATGAGCCAGAAATATCGGATAAGGAACTAACAAAGTATAAACAGAAAATAAAAAAAGCTTTAATTGAGTTAGATACATTACAGTTAATTAGCTTGACAATATTTAAAAAAAAGAACGATACAGGATTTTTCATAATTAATATACCTTTAAAATACGACCTAAAAGATAGTAATTCGATCGATAAAAACTTTGAATACTTCAAAAATAAACTTTTTCCTGTTAATAGTGATTGGAAGAGTATTTTCAACAATATTTTAATCAAACAAATAGAAAATATTCGTCGTCCTTTATTACCGAAAGGCAGAGACTTAGATATTTTTGTGCGTTTGGAATTAATAGAAAGAAAAAACCAACCCACACGCAAACAAAACTGTGAACCTAACAATCCTTTAAATTACGATGATTTACAAGAAGATAAAAATGTTATTGTTCAAGAATATTTATTTCAAGAATTTTTAGATACTATCTTAACTACAGATTTCAAAAAAGATGTCTGTTTAATCGGAGAAGCAGGTGCAGGAAAAACTACATCACTTACTAAAATAGCTGAGTATATTTTAAGAGAAGATATTGGTTATCCTATTTATATTAGTATCGCTTCATTAAAAGAAAAAGACTGCTCTGTTGAGAAATATTGCAAGAATCTTTTGCGTCAGGAAATTGATGATAAATATCCGACAGAAGAAGACCAAACTGCTCATATTCAAGAGTTTTTAAACAATGATTTTAATCAAAGTAAGATTTATTTTATACTAGATGGCTTAGATGAAATTGCCCTAATTGGTAGTCAACCAACTTCTTGGTTAAATGATAAATTAAGTCAGGAGAAAGATTGGATTAAAAAGAAAGCCAAAATCATTATCGCCTCAAGACTGACAACATGGGATAGTCAAAGTAATCATAATCTCACTAATTACTCTACTTTTCGTGCCAAACAATTTGATAATGAACAGATAAAAGAATATATTCTCAAATTTTTTGATGAATGGAAACAAAATAATCAACTTGGTAATTTTTCCGAATTAACTACAGCAACTTCATTAATCGAGAAATTAAAAGATACAAAATATCAAAATATTAATGAGGTAGTTCGCAATCCGCTATATCTATGTTTGTTATGTGAAATGTGGAGTGTTCGCCAAACGCTTCCTACCGCCAAAGCTCAATTATTTCAAAGTTTCGTAAATAAGTATAGTGAGCGATGGAATCAAAATCAATCATCATTAACTCAAACAAAGCAAAGAAGTTTGTTTTCCGCATTGGCGAAAATAGCTTTAAAAGCAATGGATAATCCGAGTCGTTTTCGTTTGAGTCAAAGTTTTATTCTCGATCATATTTCTGAAGAACAATTTCTTTTGGCTTGTCAGTTTGGTTGGTTAAATTTGGTGGATAGATATCCTACTAATGACGAAAAAGTTTATGCTTTTCCTCACACTACTTTACATGAGTTTTTTGCCGCAAAAGCCATCGATAGTCATAAATTTTTCTTGAATCACCAACTACCCGTCACCTCATCTTCGGTGGCAACAGGAAGTTATCGTCTATTTGATAGCCAGTGGAAAGAAGTTTATTTATTTTGGTTAGGGTTGGATAACAAAGACTTAGAAGAACATAAACTGGCTTTATATCAATCAATGATAAGGTTTGAATCGGGAATTGATTGCGATATTGATTTTTATCAAATTAAGTTATATTTATTAGCCTTAGAAGGTATTACAGAATATGAAAATTGTTCGGCAGATTTAAAAAAGGCAATTACTGATAAAATTGTTATCTATATTCAAGACGATCGAATTAAAGAACCTATAAAGCAATCTCTGATTAAGATAAGAACCGAGGAAGCCGTTCCTATTTTTGTGTCCTTACTTAAAGATAAATCTACATGGGTGCGATCGTCTCTTGTGGAAGGATTACTTCAAGATCAATCTGAAGATGTGCGATCGTCTCTTGTGGAAGCATTAGGGGAAATTGGAAGTGACAAAGCAATCAAAGAGCTGATTCCCTTACTTCAAGATCAATCTGATTCGGTGCGATCGTCTGTTGTGAAAGCATTAGGGAAAATTGGAAGTGAAGAAGTAATTCCAGAGCTGATTCCCTTACTTCAAGATGAATATGAGCGGGTGCGATCGTTTGTTGTGGAAGCATTAGGGAAAATTGGAAGTGAAGAAGTAATTCCAGAGCTGATTCCCTTACTTCAAGATCAATCTAAGTGGGTGCGATTGTCTGTTCAGATAGCATTAGGGGAAATTGGAAGTGAAGAAGTAATTCCAGAGCTGATTCCCTTACTTCAAGATGAATCTAATCGAGTGCGACGGTCTGTTGTGGAAGTATTAGGGGAAATTGGAAGTGAAGAAGTAATTCCAGAGCTGATTCCCTTACTTCAAGATCAACCTGAAGATGTGCGAGAGTCTGTTGTGAAAGCATTAGGGAAAATTGGAAGTGAAGAAGTAATTCAAGAGCTGATTCCCTTACTTCAAGATCAATCTGAGTGGGTGCGATACTTTGTTGTGGTAGCATTAGGGGAAATTGGAAGTGAAGAAGTAATTCCAGAGCTGATTCCCTTACTTCAAGATCAACCTGAAGATGTGCGAGAGTCTGTTGTGAAAGCATTAGGGAAGATTGGAAGTGAAGAATTAATTCCAGAGCTTATTCCCTTACTTCAAGATGAATCTGATCGAGTGCGACGGTCTGTTCAGGTAGCATTAGGGAAAATTGGAAGTGAAGAAGTAATTCAAGAGCTGATTCCCTTACTTCAAGATCAATCTGAAGATGTGCGATCGTCTGTTGTGGTAGCATTAAGGGAAATTGGAAGTGACAAAGCAATCAAAGAGCTGATTCCCTTACTTCAAGATAAATCTACATGGGTGCGACCGTCTGTTGTGGCAGCATTAAGGGAAATTGGAAGTGAAGAAGTAATTGAAGAGCTGATTCCTTTACTTCAAGATCAATCTGAGTGGGTGCGACGGTCTGTTGTGGCAGCATTAAGGGAAATTGGAAGTGAAGAAGTAATTGAAGAGCTGATTCCCTTACTTCAAGATCAATCTGATCGAGTGCGACGGTCTGTTGTGGCAGCATTAGGGGAAATTGGAAGTGACAAAGCAATTCAAGAGCTGATTCCCTTACTTCAAGATCAATCTGAGTGGGTGCAATCGTCTGTTGTGGCAGCATTAGGGGAAATTGGAAGTGACAAAGCAATTCAAGAGCTGATTCCCTTACTTCAAGATCAATCTGAGTGGGTGCAATCGTCTGTTGTGGTAGCATTAGCGAAAATTGGAAGTGACAAAGCAATTCAAGAGCTGATTCCCTTACTTCAAGATCAATCTGAGTGGGTGCAATCGTCTGTTGTGGAAGCACTATGGGTAATGTCACACGAAATTTTATATCCAGTCTTTTTTCAACAAGTAACTTCATCTCAAAATATAATTTCTATAAATAGAAAAAATTCAGATTTTGTACTTTTACAAGAGCATCCAGAACTAATTTATATTGACGCTTCTAGTCTGACATATTTGACCCAAGAACAAGAAATAAGACAAGAATTTTCTAACCTCTTATTTGAGAGTACATTTTCAGATCTCGATCTTCCTGAAATTAATTCGTTACCTGAACTTAAACGTCAATTTTTAAATCAGAATAGAACACGTCAACCTTCTGCCATTAAAAGCATTATTATTGATAATTGTGTCTTAACTGATACGATCGAAAAGATTTGTCAATTTTTACAACAAGGTTGTGTTGTTGCTATTGCTTTTATTACCCAAGAGCCAATCGAACCTCCATTGAGAGGATTTTTACCCGAACAAGAAAATTTGGAGTCAGCTTTAAAAACGTGGCTAGAGGAAATTTGAGTAATTGTATCTCAGTTCAAACTGATGACGATCGAATTTAAACGAAATATCTTAGACGACAGTTAATTTGAATTAAGACTTATATTAATTTTCTAAAAGTTGATTAAAATTTTTGGGCTTTATCTTATCAGAAGCTTTGCCTGAAAATTAAGTTGACAAATTCAGTCAAAGGATACAACAGCACTCAAATATTCAAACTAACCTTTGAGTTTTCATCATAAGTGTAAAGAAATATTACAAAACTACTCATTAACGTTAATGACTGATGAGTAAAACATAAAAAAGTCATAGTTACCTGAATTAAAGAAAAATATCAAGTTATCGTTTCAATAATAACTTGGTACTTCGATCGAACGTTGAAATTATTACTAGACAAGACTTTTAGGCTAATAGATGAAGTAACGTTTTTGCGAGGTTTGGAGTTGTTTTTCTACGTTTCCAGAAATTATAAAGGAGTTGTCCAGGAAAAATATTAAGGACTTATGACACGAACACACAACTAAAAAAAAACTAAAAAAATGTTATTGACAACTACACTACGGTAACTCCCAAAACAGAACACAATGTAGCAGAACTATCAGATAAGGAAAGTTTTAGTTTAGAGCAATCTTTAAGAAAGATAAAATCTAATCCCAACGAAAACCTCGAAGCTTTTTTATACGAAGTACTACATGTCTTTCGCAAAGAATTACCAGATCGTATTTACGAAAAAGTGATTAATCTCAAACGAGATTTGTCTGGTGATGGGTATCTCTTGATTAAAAATATTCCTATTGGTAATGTAGCAAATATGAAGCCCAATGATGATAGTCATTTTATTAATAAAATTAGCGAAGGCTCTTTACTAGCAATGGCACAGTTGGTGGGTGAACCGATTGCTTATAAGAATGAGAAGGAGGGTCAATTAGTACATAATCTCTATCCTCAGGAAGAATCTATAGAGCAAATATCTAATGCGGGTTCGCTTAGAGCTCTTCCACTTCACTGCGAGGACGTACACCTAGGCGGTGACAGCCCGGATCACTTGGCAGTGTTATGCCTTAGGGAAGAACCAAAAGTAAAGGTTGTTACTAAAATCGTCAATGGAAAGGACATTATTAAAAATTTATCCTGTCAATTGATTGATAAGCTGAAGAAAAAACAGTTTTATGTTACACCTCCCGAGTCATTTCAAACAGATAGCGATACAGAAGAGATGTTTGTTGCTAAATTGATGCCGGTAATTGAAGGTAGTAATTTGATTGTTCCGCAATTTAATGTTGAATTTACAGACATGAAAGGTGTTAATGGTGACGCTCAAAAAGCATTAGATGAATTTAAAAGTATTTGTCTTGAATCTTTTGTTGTGAAAAATATTGTTCTCGAAGCTAAAGATATGTTGTTAATAAACAACAGAAAATCGTTCCACGGTCGAGTAGCATTTGAATCTAAATTCGCTAGTAATAATTGTCGTTGGTTGCAAAGAACGCTAATTAAAAATGATTTATGGTCTGTGCGAGATCACTTTTGCTCGCCTCGGACTCTAAATTTTTAATTGTTTTTTATTAGTCAAGTAGGTAGGTAGGGCAATGGTTTTGCTCATTTGCTCTACCTAATTGACTCAAAAACATCGTACAAAAAAATAAAAGTAATTAGGAGGTCACATATGGTCGGTAGTCTTATTGATAATTTACACGATATGAAACAAACAAACAAGTCTATTGTTTTGTATTCTGGAGGTCTTGATAGTACCTATTTTTTGCATTGGGCAGTGCAAAATAATCTAGACGTAATTGCATTACACATTAACTTAGAGTCATCGTCGCCAAAGAGTGACATTGCTAAAAAAGCCCAATTATTAGGAGTTGAATATCTTTACATTAATGCTGTCGATGAATTTGTCGATGATTTTATTACTCAAGGTATAAAAGTAAATTGTCTCTATCAGAATGTATTTCCGATTTGTTCGTCTTTGAGCCGACCATTAATGGCAAAAAAAGCCGTTGATATAGCCAGACAATATCAAGCGGACTGCATAGTTCATACTAGCTGTTATCATCAAAATAGTGCTTCGAGGTTTAATCTATCCATCAGAACTCTTGCTCCAGAGTTAAATATTGGCAACCCTTTTCTAAAAGAAAATATTTGTCGTGAGACCAAACTCAGAGAGCTAAAAAAATTATCATTACTTGATGAAAAAAATATTTTTAGTGTTGACCAAAATGTCTGGGGTAGAGTGATTGAAAACGGTTCACTCGACAATCTGCAATATTTTGTCCCTGAAGAAGCATTTAGTTGGACAAATAGCCCTTACGATAGCCCTCAAAAGAATCAAACCATATCATTAACTTTTGAATCTGGACTCCCAGTCGCTATTAACGGAGAAAATAAAACACTATTACAGATAATAGAAGAATTAAACTTTATCGGTAATTTATATGGTGTTGGTCGATTCAATGGTCTTGAAGACATACCATTAGGGCAAATTAAAAACCATGAAGTAAGAGAAGCACCGGGGGCAAAAGCGATATTAAGTTCATTCCAAGCTCTTGCTACAGCAAATCTGACTCAAAGAGAGCTAAGAGTAAAGACATCATTAGATTATGAGTGGACAGAATTAGTGGTTGGCGGACACTGGTATTCTCCATTAAAAAAAGCAATTGATGAGTTTATTCGTGAAATTTGTATCTACATATCAGGTCGTGTTGTACTTACTTATTCTCCCGGTAATGTTTTCATCTCAGCGATCGATTCACCAAAAAGCTTAGACTTGCACAGTCTCGAGCGACAAATTACAGAAAATTTCTCTAGTTTTTCGTATGGAGATTTTTTTGAGATTTCTACATCACACATCCTCAAAAGAGGTTAAGTGATTTTTCAAATGTTAATTTTATTAGGTAAAAAAATGAAAAGTGTAAAAGAATTAGTAAAATGCTATTTAGATGATAATCATGTAGAATACGAAGAAATTCATCATGAACCAGCAGGTAGTGCAGAAGAGTACCATCAAACTCTAGGTACAAAATATGAGCAACAAGCAAAAGCTCTTTTTGTTCGGTATAAAAAACAAGGAGAAAAAGGATTTGTTATTGTCGCCCTTCCTGCGAACAAGAAAAGCTGATCTATCTAAAATTAATCGTGCTATTGGTTCTAAAAGTGTGAGATTAGCAAATATAGAACAGCTAAAAGAGGTTACGGGATGTAATTTTGGAGAACTCCCACCATTAGCAAAAGCTTTTGGACTTAAATTAGTTATGGATCGAGATTTACTCAATGTTGATAAAATTTATTTTAATGCAGGTGATTTGAGTTATTCCATTGCAATTTCTCCTAATATTCTTCAAGAGTTAGAAAAGCCTATGCTAATAGAATTTTAAGAAAACTAGTCTAATAGATTAGATTGGTCACAATGTAAATATAAATAACGCAAGTTTCTACTTACTATCTAAAATTACTGTTATTTTTCTCTCGAATAACGCTTTTTTATCTCTAATTTAGATGATTTTTGATAACTAGCAACTTAGGTGAAATATTTCAAGAATAGTAGGATAGGTTCTTGCGTTATAGGAATCTAACTAATTATCAAAATGGAAAGAAAAAATAATCTCTTAAAAGTCAACACTCAAGAAATTCGCCCTTCAATTTTAGAATTACAACCTCAGCTAGCACAATGGCGAAGAAAATTTCATCAAAATCCAGAATTAGGTTTTCAGGAACGATTTACGGCTGGTTTTATCGCTCAAAAATTACAGCAATGGAATATACCTCATCAGACACAAGTTGCTAAAACAGGTGTTGTCGCTACGATCGTTAGTAATAATCCAGGTAAAGTCTTAGCTATTCGTGCCGATATGGATGCGTTGCCAATTCAAGAAGAAAATCAAGTATCCTATTGTTCTCGTCATGATGGTATTATGCACGCCTGTGGTCATGATGGACACACAGCGATCGCCTTAGGAATTGCCTATTATCTGGCACATAATACCAATAAATGGTCTGGAACGGTCAAAATTATCTTTCAGCCCGCAGAAGAAGGGGCAGGTGGTGCTAAAGCAATGATTGAAGAAGGGGTACTATCTAATCCGGATGTTTCTGCTATTATCGGTCTGCATTTGTGGAATCATTTGCCTTTAGGTACTGTGGGAGTCAGAGAAGGAGCATTAATGGCGGCATCGGAATCGTTTAAATGTAATCTTTTTGGGAAAGGAGGACATGGAGCTATCCCTCAACAAACGATCGATTCTGTGGTAGTCGGTGCAGAAATTGTTAATGCTTTACAAACTGTAGTTTCTCGTAATGTTTCGCCCATCGATTCGGCGGTAGTAACTGTCGGTGAATTTCATGCTGGTACTGCCTTAAATGTGATTGCTGATAGAGCAAAAATAAGTGGTACTGTCCGTTATTTTAATCTTGGCTTAAAAAAATTCATGAAGCAGAGAATAGAAGAGATTATTGCAGGAATTTGTCAATGTCATAGAGCTCAATATGAATTAAATTATTGGTGCTTATGTCCTCCGGTTATTAATCATCCTCGAATAACTCAACTAGTTAAATCTATAGCTTTGGAAGTGGTGGAAACTCCTTTGGGAGTAGTGCCTGAATGTCAAACTATGGGGGGAGAAGATATGTCATTCTTTTTAGAGAAAGTACCCGGCTGTTATTTCTTCTTAGGTTCGGCTAACAGTAATTTAGGTTTAGATTTTCCTCATCATCACCCCCGTTTTGATTTTGATGAGACCGTTTTAAGTATGGGTGTAGAAATTTTTGCTCGTTGTGTAGAAAGATTTACTGATTTTGAGTTAATATAGCAATCCTAGATAGTTAAATATTTGTTTGAGTTTGTAACTCATAAACAAATTTTTCAATTTCCTAAGTTATTCATGTATGGTAAATTCTCATGAATGATTCAGGAATGCTATAGCTGTAATTAAACTTATTTTTGGGCAAATTTGTCTATTTCTTTCTCCATAAGTAAGATTGAATAATTTCTATTTTTTTTGGTCTTTCTATTTCATTTTATACTACATCGATGACTACTATGTGAATCTCACTATGATCAGGTCTAAGTGCCTTGTTTCCTAGTAAATTGAATAGTCCTAAATAGATCTATAAAACAATTGACAATTGATGCTTGTGTAACCAAACTTCTTGCACTAAAATTTTTAATTATCAATTATTTAAACATGGCTCGAAAAAGTAGATTAAGTTACGATCGAGGAACATTAATATTACACCCACCGCCAAAAGGTAAAGCATGGATAGATTACGCCGTTTGGGAT
Source organism: uncultured cyanobacterium (assembly GCA_963710605.1). Classification (GTDB taxonomy): domain Bacteria; phylum Cyanobacteriota; class Cyanobacteriia; order Cyanobacteriales; family Cyanobacteriaceae; genus JAALKG01. The sequence continues at coordinate 370,394 of CAVQBA010000007.1, read as the reverse complement.
GACAGAATCGAAAAATTTAGAATCCAAGCCACAGATTATCGGGCTTTAGTTGAAACATTACAAAAGAATAATATTGACTTTATTGATGTTGCTAAAGACTTTTTTCCTTTAGAAATGGTGATGCGATCGCCAAAAGAGCCATATCCCCATCAAACTGAAGCCTTAGAAGCATGGAAACAAGCAAATCGTCAGGGGGTAGTTGTGCTACCTACAGGAGCAGGAAAGACCTATTTAGCCCAACTAGCGATGGCTTCTACTCCTCGTAATACTTTGATTATGGTGCCAACTTTAGATTTGATGCACCAATGGTATGCAGAAATTGAGGCTTGTTTTGAGAACGTCGAATTAGGTTTATTAGGAGGAGGCAGTAGCGATCGAACTTCTGTGTTAATCTCTACTTATCATAGTGCGGCAATTCATGCTCAAACTTTAGGTAGTAGTTATGGTTTACTTATTTTCGATGAATGCCATCATTTACCTACCGATTTTTTTCGAGTTATTGCCGAAGAATCGATCGCCCCTTATCGTCTGGGTTTAACAGCTACACCTGAAAGAGAAGATGGCTCACATCAGCAATTAAATCAATTAATCGGGAAGGTTGTTTATCGTAAAACACCGCAGGAATTATCGGGTAATACTTTAGCTAAATATCAAGTCAAACCAATTAAGGTTGAGTTAACTACAGAGGAGAAAACTGAATATACCAAAGCGATCGAAACTAGAAATACTTTTTTACGTAACAACAATATCTACCTATCAAGTTTAAAAGGATGGGAATTGTTTGTTAAAGCTAGTGCCTCATCTCAAGCAGGAAGAAGAGCAATGTTAGCCCATCGTCGAGCGAAAGAAATAGCTTTAGGTACAACTGCTAAATTAAAAGTTTTAACCGAACTAATTCAAAAGCATTATCCAGATAAGATGCTGATTTTTACTAACGATAACGCTACGGTTTATCGTATTTCTCAAGAATATTTAATACCTGCCATTACTCATCAAACTCCAGTGAAAGAGCGTCATTTAATTTTAACTAAGTATAAAGCAGGAGAGTATAAAACGATCGTTGCTTCTCATGTTTTAAATGAAGGAGTTGATGTGCCTTCGGCGAAAATAGCTGTCATCATTTCAGGTACAGCTTCAAATCGAGAATATGTCCAAAGACTAGGGCGAATATTACGAAAAGGAGAAACCGATAAATTAGCTATCCTTTATGAATTAATTGCACAAGACACAAGTGAAGAAAGAACATCTGATAAAAGAAAAGAAGCGATTAAACCAAAAGTAGCACCACAAAAGCCGAGTAATGTAGTGTCATATCGATTGAAAAAACCAGAAAATTTTCAATCTCCTAAAGCCGCTGAGTCAAAACCTGAATGGAAACAAGAGGATTAATGAGTAATTGAAGTAAATTATTATCTAAATCGAAAAAATAATTTTAATATCATGAAATCAATCATTATATGTATGATAACTGAATTATGTATCGGTATTTTTGTTACTTTATTTATTTGGATAACAAATTTTTATAATCTCGTTAAATATCCAGATAAGTATAAAATAATTAAAGTTAATCTGTAAGAAGAGAAGCCAGATTTTTTAGATAATTACCTATTATACGATTCTTCTTTTAACTTTCTAGCTGTAGAGTATATTTTTATCATTGTAAAGTATCAAAAGCATACTGCCATAACAAAGACATTTTATAATATTTTTGGTGGCAATATTACTATTAGCACCGAAAATAATGAAATATTATCGAGATACACATATATGTATTATTGTCTTGAAACTATTCCTATTTTATTGCTAATATCTATAAGTTTATTCGGAGGTTTATTTTTTTCCTACACAAAATACTTATTAAATTACAGAGCTTGGTTAGCAATTTCGGCAATTATTTGGTCTTTAATAGGTTTTTATATCCCAATGTTTTTAAAATATTTAATATTAGAATTTAAAATAGAATTACAAAAAATTAAACAAGAAAAAAAAGATATATAGTACGATCGCACAAACTACCAAAATCAAATATCATTATTAACCTCGCTTAGTTGCTACTTTACTTATAGGCAGGTTTCTTACTTAGGCAAGATGATTCATAATATTATTTTTGGGTTGTAAACTGATTAAATTAGGACAATCTACTTCAATCCAAACTTTTGCTCCAGAATGTAATGGCTTATCAGACCGATAATATATTCGAGAAGCACAGGGAATTTCTAAATAACTCACACAACCCTTTTCTTTACCTTTGACGATGATTACAGGTTTTGGTTTATCTTTGTGCTTACTATTATGCTTTATGTTTTGAGAATTAACGTGAACGATCGATTTACGCTGTTTACGTTGACGATTCCAAGTTCCTTTTTTTCCTCGTTGACCATCAATAATTTCAGGTAATTGACCATAAAGGGGAATAATCCAAATACCACCAGACTTGTAAGCTCCTCTGACTCTTTTTTGAAGTAATAGCTGAGAGAGTCTATTTTGAGAAATATTTAATAAAGTCGATGCTTCTTTCGTGCCAATATACATAGCTAGTACAAAAAAACCTGTGAAGTTAATTAAATAAAATTAAACTATTATTGATTAATAGTAACGCAAAATGATTAACTATCCTACTACAGTCAATTTTCTCTTAATTTTTTGTCCTGTACTTAGAAGCGAATTATATTTATTTTCTTTAGGTAATATAGCAGTAGCCATAACAGTTAGGACAAATGTAAAGGCTCAAACTATTAATATATAAGCATTTTACCTTTGCACGAGTGCCCTTTGCTATAGATACGATCGCTCAAAAGTAGCTCCATTATTTGACCAACGCATTCGCTCAAATAACTAAAAAACATCAATTACGTAGTGGCAGGCAAAAGCCCGATCGATATCTATTGAAGCACTTTACAATGAAGATAGATTAGAAGAAGAAATAGTACGATCGTCAAAGGCGGTTAATTAATCAAAAAATTGGATCAACAACCACCTTCTTAATAGATATTATTAGTCAGTTTCAGTTGAAGACGTGTTTTCCTCTTTGACAACCAAATTCTGGCAAATACTTCTAAGTCTCATCCTTTCAATATATGGCCAGCCACCAACTTCCTCAAGGTGTTTCATCAATATATAAAGATGATGACGGGTATCAGGTAAACTCGGTTCAAACATTTGAGTCCTAATAGTTCGGTGTAGCGATTCTAACTCTCTCAAAATCAAAAGTATCGCAAAAATATCATCTTCTGATTTTTCAGCTAACTCTTCGATAGTTTGAATTGATTTATGTAATTCTTCTTTTAGTAAACTCTGCTCCACATTTTCACTCATAACTGATTAGTTAGGTTCACAATGATTTTATTAATCAAAAATTTATCATAATTGATTTTTCAGTTTTTGGCTATAGATATATATAATTCATCTCAATTCTCACCGAATAATTGCTTTAAGCAAGAATTCATCTCAATTCTCAATTCTCCATTTTTCTCACAGCCATCCTTTTCGCCAAAAATAAATATATAAAGCAATTGCAATCACCAGCATGATAGCTAAACAAAGAGGATAACCCCAATACCAATCTAATTCGGGCATATTCCAAGGAGAAGCTTCGTGGTTAAAATTCATACCATAAACCCCGACAATGAAAGTCAAGGGGATAAATATGGTCGAAATAATGGTGAGTAGTTTCATCACCTCATTCATTTTATTACTAGCCGCCGATAGATAAATATCCATTAAGCCAGATGCTAATTCTCGATAAATTTCGATCGTGTCGATAATTTGGACTGTGTGATCATAACAATCTTTAAAATAACGCAAAAGATCATCATCCACTAAAGAATGTCCATCTCTAATCAAAGTATTCAAAGCATATCTTTGAGGTAAAATAGCACGGCGTAAAGTAAGAAGTTCACGTTTGAGACGATGAATTTTAGCTAAGGTTTTCTCTGTTGGGTTTTTAACGACTAAGTCTTCTAATGTTTCGATTTTTTCACTGTACATTTCTAAAACAAAATAATAGCCATCAATGATAGTATCCCAAAGTGCATAAGTGAGGTAATCGGCTTGAGAGGTACGAATATTTCCTTTACTTTTCTCTAAGCGATCGCGTATAGGATTAAAACAATCTCTTTTTGGCTCTTCTTGTACTGTCAATAAGTAATCTTTACCTAAAACAAAACTTACTTGTTCTAACCAAAACCCCTTCTTTTTAGATTTAAGGTTTACCATCTGAGTGATAATTAATAATTGGTTTTGATGATCTTCTAATTTTGGACGTTGAGGTACATTAACTATATCTTCTAATACTAAAGGATGAAGCTGAAAAACTTCTCCTAACTGTTCTAAAGTAGTTTGATCACCTAAACCACGTACATCAATCCAAGACACAAATTCAGAATTAATAGAAGAGGCACATTCAACTGGTGTTATATTAGCCAGACGTTTATATTGATTTTCGTTGTATTCAGTTAAAACAATTTCAGGAGTTTTCGCTTTTTTGACAACAGAAATTGTCCCAGGTAAGCTTCCGGGGCGATCGTAAAAATAATTTAAGGAAATATTGGTGGGTGTGTTATTAACCCCATTAGTTGAACGAGTTTCGTTAGCCGTCATTGAAGATTATTATGATAAATAAATATAGACGAATTTGAAATAGGATTTATTTTAAAAGAGATTTCTTTCAATTGTTAATGAATAAAAGATGTTGCTTTTTTAGTTAACAAACGAATTCCTTTATTTGCTACTTCTTCATAAGTTAATTTTCCGGTAAATACTTGCATCATGGTTTTACCTCCTGCGGGATTTTTGACCCCAACTTGATAACCTAATTTGGGAAAACGATAAAATAATCCTCCTAATTTAGATGCCCAAGCCATTTGTGTACCCCATTCTTGGGTCATAATTTCGCTGTATTTAGCTAAAGCATTGGTTTCTCCTGCTAATGCAGAAACGATCGCTTCTGAGGCTTTAATACCACTAAAGATAGAAGGGCGAATCCCCTCGGCAGTAAAGGGATCGACTACACAAGCCGCTTCTCCTGCTAAAACAGCGTTTTGGGTATGTAGTTTTTGGTTACCATCCCATAATGCGATCGGATATCCATGTTCACTACCCGTTTCTAAATCTAAATTAAATGAATTAGTATAACCTTCAATCAGATTATGAAAACTTTGTGCTTGACGTTTTTTAGCGAAACTACCTGCACCGATCGAATAACCATCAGCTTTAGGAAAATTCCACGCATAACCGTTTTTGACTAAACCAAATTCAAAATAAGTATCATCATTGACAGGTGAGGTTGAAGGTATTTCTAACTCTAATGCACCCACCACCGATTTTTTTTGTTTGGTAAATCCTAACCATTTTGCCATCGAGCCTTTTGAGCCATCAGCACCGATTAAATAACGTCCCGAAAAAACTTCATTGGCTGTATTAACCAACCAACTATCATTTTTGAATTCGATCGAAGTTACGGGGGTTTGGTCTTTGAGAGTAGCACCTTGAGCGATCGCTTGTTTAACTAAAAAATGATCAAATACATCTCTTCTCACCATCCAAATTGGCGTATCTTCAAGATCAACTTCTACTTTTTCCTCATCGCCCCAAGTACAATAAACTCGTGGACTTTTAAGAGAAATAGCAGGAGAAAAATCAAAATCAAACCATTCTTGAATAACAGGAGAAACACCACCGCCACAGGGCTTATAACGGGGTAAACTTGCTTGTTCTAACAGTAAAACCGATGCCCCCTTCTTCGCTAAATGATAAGCCGCACTCGCTCCAGCAGGACCTGCTCCGACAATAATACAATCGTACATATATAATTGAGAATTGAGAATTGAGAATTGAGAATTAAGAATTAAGGCTAAAGCCTCAACTACGAACAATAAACAATGGTAAGTCCCCCTTCACAAGGGGGATTTAGGGGGATCGAGCTGTACTAAATATGATTGATAAACGCTATTAAAAATACGATCTAAATCTATTTACAGAGTTAGAGAATGAGGATTATTTTCAATTAAATCGGCTAAATCTTTGAGGAATGCCGCCGCATCAGCACCATAAATAATACGGTGATCACAAGTAATGTTAACTTTCATTTGCTTTTTAACACCAAATAAACCATTACCGCCAACGACAACAGTAGGAGTCACCCCACCGATACTTAAAATTGAACCTTGCCCTGGGGGTAAGATAGCTGTAAATTGATCCACACCATACATACCTAAATTAGATAAGGTAAAAGTACCACTAGAATATTCATCTGGTTGTAATTGTTTACTTCTGGCACGAGCAACTAAATCTTTCCAGTTACGAGCTAAAGAATAAATGTCAATTTGATCTGCTTTTTGAATTACTGGTGTAATCAAACCACCATCAGGCATAGTGACAGCGATCGATACATTAATTGATTCGTTGTATTTAATACCTGCAGAGGTAAAGCTAGCATTAACTACAGGATGTTTTTGTAAAGTAACAGCGATCGCTTTTACTAATAAATTGGTGATTGTAACACCTTTAGGTTTGATTTGACGATGAAGTTCATCTAAAGCGTCGGTATTGATGGCGTAACTAACTTGGAAAGTTGGTACTTGTAAACTTGCCATCATATTCCGTATTACCGCTTGTTGTAAACTGGTAAACGGTACGGTTTCTCCTGCGTGGTTATTTTGAGGTGTTGGTGCAGGGGTAGGGCTAGGTGCTGAAGTCGTAGTTGTAGGTGCTGAAGTCGTTGTTGCTGGTGTAAATGAAGTTACTTGCTTAGCCGTAGTGGTGGTAGAAGTTTGACCTACGGATTTTTCAATATCCTCAGCAACAATACGCCCTCTAATACCCGTGCCTTGAATAGTAGCTAAATCGACTTTTAATTCTTTAGCTAATTTTTTCGCTCGTGGAGAGGCGATAATTCTACCATTACGCTCAGGAGGTGCAGAAGTTGGTGAAGTATTAGTAGTAGTAGCTGAGGCAACTCCATTAGAGGCAACAGGCTGAGGCTCTGATTTTGCTTCAGTTTTTTTGATTGTACCTTTGACTATTTCTTGGGAATCACCAGAAGATTTTGTGTTACCTGAACTTGCTTTTTTAGTTGCTTCTTCTATTTCTGCTTCTGTTTCGGCAATATATGCGATCGCATTTCCCACAGGTGCTTCTTCTCCTGCAGAGACTAAAATAGTGGCTAAATATCCAGAATAGAATGATTCGACATCCATATCCGCTTTGTCTGATTCTACGACAACAACGGTTTCTCCTTTCTCAACTTTATCGCCCGGCTTTTTTTCCCATGAAACGATTTTTCCCTCGGTCATCGTCGAACTCAGGGCTGGCATAAATATATCGTGAATCATTTAGTTTACAAATTTTTTATAGACTATTCAAGTCAATAATTATACCCGATCTCCACGACCAATTACGAATTACAAGTTACACAACTAATGATATTTGAATGGTATAAATTATTTTTAAGTCAAATTAAGAGCGTAATTTTTATCAAGAGGGAAAATTTAATCGACAATGGATTTTAATAAATTTTGGCAACAAACAACGAAAGATTTTAATCAAAAAAAAGATTCTTTAATCGCAAATCAATCAAATATGACCGACCAAGTAAGAGAATGGATAGTCAGCCTATTTAACTCTGCGATCGCTTCTTTTTCGGAAGAACAAGATCGTTTGGATGCTATTTTGTGGTTAACGTTAATTAGAGAAATCATTGATAATCCTTCTTATTCTCTAACTCAAAAAAGTCAAAAAATATATTCTTCTATTGACTCAGCAAAAACCATCAAAGCAATGTTTAATAGTGTGGTGACTATGGTAAAAAGCTATCAAAACTCTAACTTATCCCTGCCAATGAAAATAGCTATCCCCGCTACATTAACTGCCGCCACTGTCGTTGGTGGTCAGGGTGCAGGTATTGTTGCTTTTGGTACGGGGATTGGATTACCTGTATTACTTTTAATATTTTTAGGTACGGCTGGTATAACTTCAATCATAGAGACTTTTTTAGGCACATCACAATCACAAGATTATCTTAGTGTTGTCGTTGCTTTAATTACTAAAGATGAAATTTTAAGAAGAGCTAAAAAAGATCTTCAAGAGGCGATGAAATCAGAGCCTGCTTCGCCTGAGTTTAAAGTTATGCCTGAAAAAGAAGAGGAGTTAAGGAAAAAACTATTAGCAATGAATCCTTATGAATTTGAAAGACATATTATGGGATTTTTTCAAAATCAAGGAATGTTAGCGTGGGTAACTAAAAAGTCAAATGATGCTGGAGTTGATGGTTTCGCTAGACATCCAGAAGGATTAATTATTGTTCAATGTAAAAGATATAGTGACAATAACTCTGTTGGCAGACCAGCTATTCAACAATTTAAAGGGGTGATTGAAGAAAACGAAGCATGGCGTGGTTATATTGTTACTACCAGTCAATTTACTGGCGAGGCGATCGCTTCTGCTGTTAAAAATGATAAATTATCTTTAGTTAATATGAAGACGATCGTCAAATGGCATTTAGATAAATTTGAGTTATAAAAAGGAATTAATTTATAACGAAAGATTCAGTTAACTATTTACTAATATCTTCTTGTAATCGATTGCGAATAAGATTTAAAATTTGTTCTTGTTCATTGTTAATCATTCCATTCGCATTAGCTAATTGTTCGCATTGAGCGAATAAAGAAACGGAAAAGTCTTGATTAAGCTGGTTTAAAAGCAAATCAACCGACATTATTTCTTGTTCTTTTTTTGCAATCGCAACAATTATTTCTACTGAGGTAGGACTTAAATTTAATTTATTAATATGAGGTAATAAATCAATAATAGATTTTTGAGGATTACCAGCTAACCAAATCTGAATCAGAATTTGATCCATAATTTGCTCTTGTTCGATCGCTATTTTTAAAAATTTTTGACTAGCTTCGGCTGAATTAGCAATAGCATATTCCAAACTAGTATCATTAACTTGTGCTTCATAAAATTTACAAGCGGCATAACCAATAGAATAAATCATAGTCGCATTAGCACTAGCACCGACTACAGCACCAATAACAGGAGTTAGTTGTAGCAACTTCAAACCAGTCTTAATTCCATAAGAGCCTCCTAAAGCAATTGCAAAAATCGCTAACACTTCTCCTTTTCGCTCTTCTTTCTTCAAATCAAATCCATAAATACCGCTAATTTGATAAACCATTTCAGCTTGTAAAGCCGCCACTGCGGTTAAATCCAAGGCAATCAACGCCGCCGCAATTCCAGGTAATAAACTACTAGCTAAGCCTGAACTACTAGCTAAGGTAGCTTTCTCAAACATCAAACGATGAGCAATTTGAGAAGAAGTTTCTTGAGGGTATTTTTGTTGTAACTTAGTTAAAGAGCGTTGAGCCTTATCTAAATCTACGTGATCGATAATTCTTTCAAGTAAGGGATTTTCGATAATTGCTTTGGCACTATTGCCTAGTAATCCTTCTGTTTTGATTCCGATTGAACCAATGTCTAAGCCTACTTTGTTCGTTGTATAATTTATTGCTCCTGTGATGTCTGAAGTTGTTTTTTGAGCTACTTTTTGTACTTCGGTGGTGTTAGAAGCTATTGTCTCACCCAAATCTGAGAGAGTTTTTTCGACCATTTCGCTTGCTTGACTAACATTTGTTTCTAAAATATTACCTAAATCTTTCACTTTAGATGTAACTGTATCCCACCAAGGTGATTTTTCTTGACTGGTATTTGTTGATTCTTTAGGTATTAATTTATCTTCATTCATAATTTAATTCAAGACAAAGGTTATCGATTAACTATCGCCAATCGCCAAAGAAAAATTAGAAATTGATCTTAATCACTTAAAACTTTTAAGTTATTCAACCTCACTTTTGATAAGGAAAAAATAATTATCAAATATCAATTTTTAATTCTCTATTGTACAATTATGATAGATATTCATTACATAACTGATTGCAATTATGCCTCCACGTTGGCCCAGACAACCCGATCGAAAAACTGATCCTGATTTTAGAAAAGCAGAGGATTTAATCAATTTTGCTTTCCATGTAGCCCTATTTGCGGCGGTTAACTCAGGAATTTGGTTTTTTCATAATTTTAGCCATCCTGAATGGATATGGGCAACTCAATTTAGTTTAATTTGGACTGCTATCTTGGTTTTCCACTTAATTTATATTAAAGCGATCGCTGACTATTCTCAATAAAATTTGAAATAATTAGATATTGAGTTTTCAACCATATCATCATACATTTATCTTATTTCCAATTGTCAATTATTTAAAGCTAAATTTTAATTGACAATTGCCTTATTCTAAACTATGGGCGGCGACTACTACTACTAGGTAAAGCAATCCCATCAACTGCTTGACGGTAAACTTCAACTTCATCGTTATAGTCGATTGGAAGTACAGCACAAATATTTTGATGAGGGCGAGGAATAATTACCCATGACTCTAGGGTTGCACCTTCAGCTTTTTTCACCGCATCAATTCCTGCATCCATAGCGGCTTTAACTTCAGAAACATCACCACGAACATTAACAGTAAAACGAGCACTTCCTACACGGATATAACCGACGAGGGTAACTCTTCCTGCTTTAACCATCGCATCGGCGGCGGCTAAAACTCCGGGAAATCCTTTTGTTTCAAGCGAACCAACAGCAGATTGTATAGGCATAAATGATATTCTCCTAAAATTGATAATAATTAAAAATAAAAATAAACGTATCGATTAAATTATTGTCGATAAATGTCCTCTTTTTCGTTACCGTAGTTAGTAATAGTTTATCAATCAGTCAACTAAAAGTTATTGATTTAGTTTTTAACTGATTATTTCTCCTTAATAATTCCTCAAAAATTGAGCCGATTAATTAATCATCAATCATGAGTTAATAATGAGAATAAATAGTTAATAAAATTGAACCGATTAACTAACAACGATCGAACTAGATTAATAATTAAAGACGATAAGCATCACTAGTTTCGTTATGATGGATTGGTAAAACATCAACAACATTAGGTGGCGGATTAGCAACAATATAATGAGTCATAACCTGCCCTCCTATAGTTTCTTCGGCTACCCTTAATCCTTCCTGCATCGATCGTTTTACTTCTGAGACAGGACCACGAAAGACGATCATAAATTGACCACTTTCGGCTTTATCAAAAAAAACTAAAGTGACTCGTGCGGCTTTTACAACAGCATCAGCGGCGGCGAGGATAGAGGGAAAACCTAATGTTTGTATTACTCCTACTGCTTCTGGCATAGGTTAGAAAAAATATAATTTTTAAAGTTAGGCAAACTAAATTTGTATCTACAGCTAGTCATCTATTCAAAAAACTGAATTATTGATTATAACTAGACTTAATCTACAATTGAAGCTAATTTTACCATTTCTCGGTCATCAACAGTATAAAAAACAATTAACAGTTTTTTGAGTAAGGAGTAATGAGTATTAATTGCTAATTACTAATTACTAATTGCTAATTGCTAATGAAGTTGTGTTAACATTATTTACCACATTTGTGTCAAAGTTTGAGGATGTTAAAAGATCAAGTATGAGAAAAATTAAGAATCTATTCAAGTATCTAGGATTAGCGTTAGCCTGTTGCGGATTAATTATCGGTTGTAATTCTAATTCAAATCCTAATGTTAACAACACACCAACCAATAATAATGGTAGAATAAGCGTCGGTACAACCCTCAAAGCTAGAACATTAGATCCAGCTGATAGCTACGAAATTGCTGGTTTAAATTTAATTTATAATGTTGCTGAAAGTCTTTACAGTTATCAATTGGGTACAACACAATTGCAACCATTATTAGCTACCGATATGCCAACAATTAGTGATAATGGTTTAACTTATACTATTGGTTTAAGAGAAGGAGTTACCTTTCATGATGGAGAAACATTTAATGCCGAAGCGATGAAGTTTTCTTTAGATAGATTTATTCAAAATGGTGGTAAACCTTCTTTTTTATTAAGCGATACTATCAAAGAAATTCAAGCAACGGGAGAGAATGAATTAACGATTGTTTTAAATAAACCTTTTGCGGCTTTTACGTCTTTATTGGCTTTTCCTGGTGCTTGTGCTGTTTCTCCTGGGGCTTATACGATCGGTAATGGTGAATTTAAACCAAGTGAATTAGTGGCAACTGGTCCATATAAATTAGTCGCTTTTAACAGTGATTCGGTTACTTTAGATGTATTTGAAGATTATTGGGGCGAAAAACCTGTCAATGAGGGTGTTAATGTCCAAATCTATGCGGGTAATTCAGCTAACCTTTACAATAGTTTTCTCACAGGTGCGATCGATGTTGCTTATCAAACTTTTGCCCCTGAACAAATTAGTACTTTACTCACAGACGGTGAAGCAGACAAATTTCAGGTAATTGAAGGTGAGGGTACAGTGGTTAGTTATATGGTGCTTAATCGTAATCAACCTCCGTTAGATGATGTGAGAGTTAGACAAGCTATTGCGGCATTACTCGATCGTAATTTGATTGTGGAAAGAGTTTTACAAAATCAATCTGATCCCTTATATAGTTTGATTCCGACTGTTTTTGAAGAATATCAACCAGCTTTTGAAGCAGAATATGAAAATAATAATCTTGATTTAGCCAAAAAACTTCTAACTGAGGCTGGTTATTCTGTTAGTAATCCTGCGCAAGTAGAGGTATGGTATCCTTCGGCTTCTAAAACTCGTAGTAGTGTTGCTAATACCCTTAAAGCGATCGGCGATCGACAATTAGACGGTATGATTCAATTTATTCCTAATGGTGTGGAAAGTGCCACGGCTTTTAGTAATGTTGGTAAGGGTATTTATCCGAGTTTTTTAGGTGATTGGTATCCTGACTTTTTGGATGCGGATAATTATATTCAACCATTTTTGCAATGCACTGAAGGAAATGAAACTGATGGTTGTATTCAAGGTGGCGCACAAACACAAGGCTCATTTTTTTATGATGCTCGGTTAAATGAGTTGATTGATGAGCAAAGACAAGAATCTAATCCTGAAGCACGTGAGCAAATTTTTGCCGAGATTCAAACAATTTTAGCCCAACAAGTTCCTTATTTACCTTTATGGCAAAACAAAGATTATGCTTTCGCTCAAAATGGTGTTGATGGAGTAGCGATTAATCCTAGTCAATTATTTCCTTTATGGACAATCGAGAAATAATTAATAATTAATAGTTAATAGTTAATAGTTAATAGTTAAAAATTTTAAATGTAGGGGTGCATTCGCTTACACCCTTATCTAAACCAACGAAGGTTTTAAACCCACCTTGAATTGAAATTCAAGGCTAACATAAATCGTTTAATGAATTAAACTTTATAGTCATTTCAAATAACAATGAAACAATACAAATTTTGGCAAATCTATTAATTAAAGCTTTTCATTTTCAGAAATAGAGAAAAAAGTGTCTTAGTCTAAATTAGAATGACTTTATTAAACAGAAAGTAGTTCATTTTTATGCACGTTATCTAAAGTGCCTTGTTAATTTAATTGATTACAAGGCTGATTAGTTTAGATTATAAATTTATTTTGATTAAGGATTTACTTTTCTGACCAAATTTTCTAAATCTTTTTCGGTAATATTAATATTGTCTAAAACTTGTTCGGTAAAATAATTTAGTCTGTCTTGATCTAAATAGAGAAAATCATCGGGATTATAAATAGAAAAAGAATGATTAGATATTTTGCGAATATATTTCCATAAATTTTTCATGACAAAATAAGCAAATAATAAAGGCAATTGTTGTTCTATTTGTTCTGTTTCCGAACCGCTCGAAGATTTTTGATTAATTTTTAATTGTTCTCCTTTATTACCAGTAAAGATTAAAGTACATACAGGTTCTTTTTGGGCAAAATCAATCGATACTTTTTGCCAATTTTCCCAGAAAAATAAGTTATATTCTTCCGATATTTGATTATCAACTGATTCATTAAAGGGATGTTGGTTGATTTGTGGACATTCTAAAATTAATCCTTGTTTAGTGAAAATAATCGAAGTATTAAAAGTATTTGTTTGAGAAGTTTTATCGTGGCTATTTTCTTGAAAGTCAACTTGAAAATTAGAACCAAAAAACAAAACTAAAGGGCTAATACGATGACCAAATTTAGCAATAATATCTTGAACACAAACAACTTTATTTTTATTATTGATGATAGTTGCGTCTATACCTATTTGCGGTTTATTTTTGTCTTTGGTGTTTAATTCAAATAAGGGAACTAATTTTTCGGTTTCTAAAACTAAAAGTAGTTTAATGATTAAATGGGCATATTCACGACGATCGTTAAAAATAGAGGTAAATAGATTATGATCACGAGATTGAAGCATTGTCATGATAAGTTTCCTTTTGTTTGATTGTTTCTATTTCTTTCTCCAGTCGGTTTGAAATAAATATGCAACCATCACTAAAAACTTTTTTCAAATAAATTTAAACAACAACGTTATTACTCATCGCACCACATTTGATTACAACTATATTATCTATAATTATTCAAGCAAATTAAAGATTATTCACCCCATAAACGTAACAAATTAGCGTAATTCTTCGACAAAAGATCAAATTCGTTTGTCTTACCAGATTGAGCAAATAACAATCGTCTAACAGTATCTAATTCAAACAATATTTCTCGTTTAGAGGCATCTCTAACTAAACTTTGCATCCAACCTACCACCACATAACGAACACCTTGGGTAATTTCCTCAACTCGATGCAAACTAGAAGAAGGATAAACAATCATCGAGTTAGCAGATAACTTATAACTATCTTCTTTTTGTACTCCTTCAATTACTAATTCTCCTCCTTGATAACTTGAGGGAGGATTCAAAAACAAAGTAAAAGAAATATCCGATCGCCAGAAATTTTGTTTACCCATCATTGCATTATCAATATGTCTTCCATAAGACATCCCCACTTCATAGCGACTAAACAAAAGAGAATGAATTATTTTGGGTAAACAACAACTTTGTATTAAAGGATGATTGAGTAGTTGATTCTTGACTAATTCCTTTAATTGTGGTTCATCATTAAGCTTTTGTTCTAATTGCAGATTATTCTTAACTGTTTTGGCATACCAACCGGCTGTTTTTTTTCCCGAAATAAAGTTACTGTGATTGAGTGTCTCATTTATTTTATTTAATTGATTAATAGTTAAAACATTGTCTATAGTAATGATCATTTCGGTTTTTTTTATTAAAAATAAACTATTATATTATTAATAATAATTTTTTAGTTAACAAACTATATTAATATGAATAAGAAAGCAGTACAAATTTTTTTGACAGCCAGTTTGATTTCTTCTTTAGGAATGATTGGTGGTTGTACTCCAGAAGATGAAGGAGGTGAAGCTATTGACGATGGTATTAATCAAGAAGAAGTTAATCCACCAGAAGCAGTAGAAGGAGGAGAAATCGAAGAAGGAGAAGAAATTGAAGAAGAAGGAGGAGAAGGAGGAGAAGAAGGATAAAAAAATTTTAATAATTATTAAATTAAAAGTAAAATAAATGTTCAACAGTTGCAATTACTTTAGTTTTTGCGACTTTTTCAATTAGATAATAATTCTTCTTGTCTGATATTCCATCATTAAACCACTTTGATCTTTAATATGCTGTATCATTGGTGAAAATTAACGATCAAAGAAAAAACTCGATCGCAATATAAGTAATAAATATATCCCCACAAATATTTTTTAAACTAATACATTCTCTTCTTGCTCATCATTAACAGATACCGCTGGTAAACCAGTTGAAACCAAAGAAGCTGACAAAACAAACAAAAAAGAAACCCACAAACAACCTTGAATACCTGCTAATTGATACACTACTCCTGAGGTGATTGTACCAATCAAACGTCCGCCTGAGTTTGCCATGTAATAAAAACCGACATTTAAGGCAACATCATCATCTTCAGTATAAGCTAGAACTAAATAGGAATGAACCGCAGAATTAAAAGCAAAAACAATCCCAAAAATAATCAAGCCACCTGTAATAACTATCTGGGCAGGAAAACCTAACCTGAAACTTATAGCAATTAAAGCCATAACTATCGCCAAAATAGAAGTCCAAAAAACGATCGTTTTTTCAGTCGGTGCTTTAGCTTTGTCGTTTTGTTTTAATAGTATGGGCGAAAAAGACTGCACACATCCATAACCAATTACCCAACAAGCCATATAAGTACCAACTTGGGTGAAATCCCACTTTAATTGCTCCGAAAAAAAGACAGGTAACGCCACGACAAACCAAACATCTCTCGCCCCAAAAAGGAAAAACCGAGCGGCGGATAAAATATTGATTGCTTTACTTTTAGAAAACAACTGTTTAAATTCAACTTTAGCTTTGATTTTACCCATATTTTTAGGTAATAATTTCCCTGTAAAAAAGATAAGTAATAAAACAGATGCTTGAATAAATAAAGCATTTCTAAAGCCAAATGATTGCAACAAAATAGCCCCCACAAAAAAACCAAATCCTTTGAGGGCATTTTTTGAGCCAGTAAGGACAGCCACCCATTTAAATAATTTTGATTCTGCTTCTTTAGGCACTACTAAACGAATCGCCGTTTTTGAACTCATCTTGGTTAAATCTTTAGCTATTCCTGAAAATGCCTGAGATACCATGACGTATATTACTTGCATCCAAACTACCCAATTAGGATTTAGTAAACCTAACATAATTAAGGCACAAATTTGTAACCCAATTCCGCTATAAAGAGTTAACCTTACACCAAATTGAGAGCCAATCCAGCCACCTAAAAAGTTAGTAAAAATACCAAATATTTCGTAAAATAAAAATAAAGATGCAATTTCAATCGTTGTATAACCTAATTGATGAAAATGCAACAACACCAACATCCTTAACGCCCCATCGGTAACAGTAAAGCCCCAATAAGCAAGAGTTACTAAAATATAATTACCTAAATTTTTATCCATCACATTTGCATTAATAATTAATTGTGTTTATTTAATCGGGATAACTGTTACTGAAGATAAAAAGTACAAAAGTTTTAGCAAAACCTGTCTAACTAGCAATTTTACAAACCAAATCAATCAAACGATTAGAGTAACCCCATTCGTTGTCGTACCATGCTAAAATTTTGACTTGGGTATCGTCGATCACCATCGTTGAAAGTGCATCGATAATACCAGAGCGTGGATCGTCTTTATAATCGATCGAAACTAAAGGTAATTCTTCATAACCCAAAATATCTTTTAAATAAGTCTGTGATGCTTGCTTAAATAAACTATTAACTTCTTCTACAGTCGTTTTTCGGTTTACCTCAAAAACACAATCAGTTAAAGACGCATTCAATAAAGGCACTCTAACAGCCAAACCATTGAGCTTACCTTTCAATTCAGGATAAATCATCGTAATCGCAGTCGCTGAGCCTGTTGTCGTGGGGATTAAAGACTCCGAACAAGCTCTTGCCCGTCGTAAATCTTTGTGGGGTGCATCGACAATTACTTGAGTATTTGTGACATCATGAATCGTGGTGATAACACCATGTTTGATACCTAAATTTTCTTGAATTACTTTAACGACAGGAGCAAGACAATTAGTTGTGCAAGAAGCGGCAGTAACCAGATGGTGTTTATCGGCTTCGTATAAATCGTCATTGATACCATAAACAATATTTAAAGCTTCTTCCTTGACGGGGGCGGCAACAACAACTTTTTTTACGCCATTTTCCAAGTAAGGATGTAGTGTTTCAGGTGTGCGAAATTTACCCGAACTTTCAATCACTAAATCTACTCCCAAATCTTGCCAAGGTACTTCTTGTGGTGTTGAATATTCACTAAAGGTAAGAGGTTTGTCTTCTATCCAGATTTTATCCTCAGCGACTTTAGTTGGTACACCCCAACGCCCATGCACAGAATCAAATTGCAATAAATGTGCGGCGGTTTCTATACCCCCTTTTACTTCGTTAATATGGACAAATTCCAAATTAGGTTTACCCCAACCTGCCCTTAAAGCGAGTCTGCCAATTCTACCAAAACCATTTATACCTATACGCATAAAAATTACTCTGAATTTAGATTATTACTCAACAAGAAAACTTGTTTAATGGAATAAAAAAAAAGCTCAACATCGATCGCTACTTATTTATAGATAGCTTTTATTACCTTTAGCTTCATTAGCGATAAATTACGATCGTGTTTAATATTTAACTTCAAAGTTATTCTATCAACAAAACAATAAAACTTGGTTTAAGAATAGGTTAAGTTTAGATTGACAGAGAGTTAAAAATATGAAATATTTGTTGCCTTCATTATTCGGTAAAAATAAAATTGAGAAAAATTATATTCCCCGATAAATCAATAAAAATCCTGAAAATCTTGAAAATCCTCAAAATCCTGATTAAGATTGTGGTTTATTGTCAATAAAAGTATCAATGAAAATAGGTATTGTCGGTTTAGGTTTGATTGGTGGTTCGTTAGGATTAGAGTTAACTAAATTAGGGTATGAAGTTGTTGGTGTTTCTCGTCAACAATCAACTTGCGATCGAGCTATTAAAAAACAAGTAGTAACTCATGCTTCGATCGATTGGGATATTTTGAGCAAAACAGACCTAATTTTTGTTTGTACGCCGATTGCGACTATTTTAAGTAGTATAGAGAGAATAATTACTTATCTATCTCCTAAGACAATTATCACTGATGTTGCTTCAGTTAAAAGTGCGATCGTTTATCCGGCAACGCAATTATGGTCAAATTTTGTTGGTAGTCACCCAATGGCAGGCACAGCTAATCAGGGAATTGAAGCGGCTGAGTATGAGCTTTTTAAGGATGCACCTTGTGTGATTACACCCATCCGGGAAACTAATCTGGATGCAGTGGAAAAAGTTAGTCAGATTTGGCAACAACTAAATTGTAATATATATCAAGCTACACCAGAAATACACGATCGATCGGTAGCTTGGATTTCTCATTTACCTGTGATGATAAGTGCAAACTTGATTGCTAGTTGTATTCAACACGAAAACCAAGAAGTAGTGGAATTAGCACAAAAAATTGCCAGCTCAGGTTTTAAAGATACTAGTCGAGTAGGCGGTGGCAATATAGATTTAGGATTAATGATGGCACAATATAATCAAGCAGAATTGTTAGCTTGTCTGAAAGAATATCAATCTAATTTACAAGAAATGATTAATGATATTGAAACCGAAAAATGGGACAAATTGCAAGATATATTAACCAACACTCAATTGCAACGCCCCAAATTTATACGCTGAAAATTAAATAACGATAATATGGTTTTCAGTTAAAGATAATCTTTTTCTTAGACTGGCTATTTGTACTGCCGAATTATTACCATCACCATCGGCATCAAAGAATAAGTCACCATTATTTTGATTATAAATAAAACGATGACTAGCCGTAGTTGCGGATACACCTAAACGAAATTGGTTTGTTTCTAATGTGCCTAAAGATAAGCCATTACTAAAACCATCTAAATCGATCGTAATCTTATCATCATTGATTGAAAAATTGGTAATAGTATCTACTCCTTCGCTATCAGAATTAAAATGATAATAGTCATTGCCTTTTCCTCCTTTGAGGATATCATCACCATTTCCGCCGATTAAAGTATCATCTCCACCTCCTCCTAATAATAAATCGTTACCACTTGAGCCAAGTAAAGTATCATCTCCATTTCCTCCGCTGATAGTATCATTTCCGCTTAAACCATTAAGTTCATTACTCTTACTATTACCTCGTAAATAATTACTCAGCTCATTTCCATTACCGTTAATATGTGCTTTACCAGTCAAGATTAAGCTCTCGATATTTTTTGGTAAACTATAATTTTGATTTGTTTTAACTTTGTCAAATCCTTCGTTACTGTCTTCAACAATTAGATCGAGTAGTGCCACTTCGTGATCGTTATTATTAGTGAAAATTAAATATGTATCATTACCAATACCACCAACAAGAGAATCTAATCCATTACCGCCAATAATCTTATCATTGCCACTACCACCAATAATCGTATCATTACCATCTCTACCTTCTAGATGATTATTACTATTATTACCGATGATAAGGTTATCAAATTTATTACCTATACCCTGTTTACTAATATCGACAAGAGTCAAATTTTCAACATGATTATTTAGTCGATACTTATTAACACTACTAAAGATTGTGTCAATTCCTTGATTGGCGATTTCTTTTACTCGATCGTATTTATTATCAACTAAGTAGATATCATCACCACTACCACCAACTAAACTATCATTACCTACACCGCCATCTAAAGTATCATTACCCGCATTTCCGATTAAGGTATCGTTACCAGCATTACCAATTAAGTTATTATCATTAGAATTACCTTGGAGATAGTTGTCAGTTGTATCACCGATGAAAGATTCTAAAATGAGATCATCATCGTTATCCAAAATTATGCCTTCACCTTGAGCATCAATAATAGTTGCATTGTGAGGGTTGGTTAAATTAACAAAAAAGCTTTCTTGATCTTCTACTAGTGTATCTGGTTCTATTAAAACAACGATCGTTTTTGAGGTTTGGTTAGGAGCAAATATTAAAGTACCATTTATATTATTAAAGTCTATTGGTGCGGTAGCTGTACCGTTTACTGTTGTATAATCAACGCTAATTTGCTGATTTGTATTCTCTGAAAGAGTTACTGTGAAAACAGTTTCAATTGTTTGGTTAAAATTTTCGATGACTGTAATATTATCGATCGATAAAGTCGGTAAATTGATCAAGTCAATCAAATTAACAACTTGATTATCAAATTGAAGATGCTCAATTTCGCTTAATGTATCTATACCATGACGATTATTAATCAGATCTAAAACCGTAAAAATACCATTAAGATTAGAAATTTGGTATTGAGAGCGATTACCGCTATAGATAACCCAATCTATACCCCCTCCACCAACAAAAGAATTATCTAAAGAGTTACCAAAAAAGGTATCATTACTAGAAGTGCCGATCGCATTTTCAATAGTAACCCCAAAACTAATTCTCGTTCCAAAATTGGTTACCGCATAATATCTAGCCATAGAATCGCCACTAGCTTGATAGTAATCGCTTCTAAAAGCATTCGATGTTGTTATCCATCCTCCTTCATTAAGATCAAATCTATACCCATCAGCATCAAAATCGAGACGAGAAAAATCTAAAGTATCAATACCATCACTATCCCAGATACTTAGTTTGGTGTCATTATTATCACTTCCTCTATTATTAACACCATCAAAATAGCCTGAAGTACTAGTAAAGTTATAAACAGTATCACTAGCATTCGATGAAGAGTTAGTACCGTAAAGATATTGTAGAGCAAGGATATCGTACGGCATTGGAGTAGCAGGCTTTGCTCCTTCAAAGTTATAAGTCATCACTGTATTGTCTAGATTATCTTCAGCCAAAGCTACATAAGGTGCTATTCCACTATTATCACCGTTGTAATTACCCGGGTGTTTTAAACCTAAAGCATGAAGTGTTTCATGAAGAATACTTGTATATCCATGAGTACCGATACCGCCTTGAAAACCATTAGTCGTTGAAGTATGATCATAATTTGGATTAAAATGTATATCTCCTGCTCGATCGTTAGGGTTTCCTTGATTATTATCTGTGGTTGAATAAGGTGTATAGGCATAGGCATAATTAGGGCCATTCGATAATAGATAACGAATTTGTCCATAATCAGAGTTTGAATCGGCTACTTCGACAAAGTCGAGATTGATTAACGGTTCAATGATATTTTCTAAAAAATGTCTAACATTATTTTTAATCCCATCACTAACAGTAGCGACTCCTGATTGGCTACCGTAATAATCATCTCCTGAAAAGAAACTATAAGTTATTGTGTTAGTACTCCATTTATAACCTCTTAGAAGACTACCAATGCGAATGTCTGTCGGGCGAGAAACTCTAGCTTGCTCAATTTCAATTGTTTGTCCGTCAAGAATAATATTAGCGTGATCATTTTCTTGCTTGATACGATTTAAATCACTATCGCTCAAACTGATACCCCTAACTAAAGCCGAAAATATTTCTCCTTCATCTCCATTTGTATCACTTAAGTTTAAATTCCAATCTAGATAATGCCCAATCTCTTCTAGAATGACTGCCGTTATTTTGTCAACATCATTTTTATTTTGTTCGATAAATTCTTGAGCAAGATAGATTTTACCTGTAGTACTTGAAAATGCACCTAAAGCATTATTTATTTGTGAAGCCGAACGAATTTCTATTTTAGATGAAAGATAGTTATTAGTGATTACATTACCGATTAAATTTTGTCCATCAATAACATCTGCTTGATTACCGAAAACTTCTTTGACTATTTGTGGAACAAGTTCGTTGTCTAAAATTTGTGTTAATAAGTTAGAAACAGTTAATAACGATTGATCGATTATTTGTTCTACATTATTAAAATTGTTCATGAATTTAACGTTTTTAGTGATTTTCAAGATATTACTATTGCTATTGATTCAATGGGTGCGAATATCTGTTTCGTCTTTTGATCGATTAAATAGTTTTCACTGATACATATTAATATAATTTGACTAAGATTAACAATTATCAATGATCATTAATTAGGTAACATAATTGAATTCAAGACAATGAATATTTAACAGTTAAATTCAAAGAGCGATCGATTTTATTTGATACCATTGTCTATATCACGGATTTATAAGATTTGAGGATATTCAATATTTCGGTAGATTAGATAAAAAAAAGAAGATGTAGTATTCAAGTGAAAAGTAGAAAATACTGATTAAAACAAGCAAAAAAAATTTCCGATCAATATATAATAGATGTTTTAACTTCTTGCACTGCTATTGAAAACTATTGTGCTATTCAAGAATCTAAATATCATACAGGACTTATTTATTGTTTTGTCAATGGAAAATAATATGTTGAGATGATGGACGACGATGTATTTGCAACAGCTTGTATCGAATTGTTTAAAAAGATTGGCGTACCGATTTTTACTGATAATGATAGCTTAGATAAATATGACCATAAATTTTCCAGTCGTTAATAATTAAGGGCTCTTTTACTGACAATATTATTCTTCCTCATCTTCTAATGGTGCATCTAAATCTACCGATATATCACCAATAAGCGATCGCACACGTTCTACAGTAGAAGAAGTAATTGCTTTTCTGTGTTGAGGATTTTTAGCTATATCTTTTTCTATCAAGTTCAGAAATTTTTCTAATCTATGATCTGATTCATCAAGATTATTTTTCTGTTCACAAATGATTATATTATTGCCAAGAGGTTGAATCTGATCGCTAATTTTAGGAGCATTTTCCCAACCAAAATGTTGACCCATCCAATCAGCAACAATTGTTTTGTATTTTCTCGGTTGTCTTAATTCAGCTTTAAATAATTCTGTCATAATGATTATTTTTGTCGCTTTTATTTTCATAGTAATACAATCAGTTTACTTATAACAAGACAAGCAATAATACGATTTATCAATCGCCGATCGTCTTTTTATAATTTATTCTCAGTTCGATCGAAAACAGGCTCTTTGTGCTGATAATAATTCTGAGCCAACACACCGTATTTAGGGGCAAAAATCATGGCTACCATAAATACAACTGTGAGTAAAACAACGATCGAGCCACCTGTGGAGACATCAAAATGATAACTTAGATAAGTTCCACCAATACAAGAAAAAATACTTGTAGCGATCGAAATCAAAAGCATATGATCAAAACGATCAGTTAAGAGGTAAGCAGTCGAGCCGGGAGTCACCAACATCGCAATCACTAAAATAATCCCCGCAGTTTGTAACGCAGTGACAATAGTCAGAGCAAGTACACAAAGCAAAGTATAATACATAAACTGAGTATTAAGACCGATCGCTTGAGCATGATTTGGGTCAAAACAAAAGAGTAATAAATCTTTTCGGCGAATCAAAATAACGACCAAAGTAATCATACCCGCTATCAAAGTTTGAATAATATCCTGTTGAGAAATACCTAAAACGTTACCAAACAGAATATGAAACAAATCAATATTACTAGGAATTTTAGTCACCATCACCAAACCTAAGGCAAAAAAACCAGTAAAAACAACACCAATAACCGCATCTTCTTTCAAGCGAGTTTTGGACTTGATATAACCGATAGCTACCGTCGCCCCAAAACCAAAAACAAATGCACCGATCGCAAAAGGAATATTAAGTGCATAAGCCACCACCACTCCGGGTACAACAGCATGAGATACCGCATCTCCCATCAATGACCAACCTTTGAGAGTAATATAACAAGAAAGCACAGCACAGACCAAACCAACAAAGGCACTTACCCAAATCGCTTGTCTTAAAAAACCATATTGTAAAGGCTCAACCAACCAATCTATTAGCGGTATATTAGCAACTAGATAACTCATTTTTCTCTCATAATTTATTAAAGGATAATTATTTTTTTTTGACCGAAGAGATTAGGAATTGGGAATTAGGAATTAGGAATTAGGGAATAGGGAATAGGAATTAGGAATTAGGGATTAGGGATTAGGGATTAGGGAATAGGGATTAGGGATTAGGGAATAGGGAATAGGGAATAAAAATAATTTACTTGTTACTTCTTACTCCTTACTTCTTACTCCTTACTTCTTACTCCTTACTCCTTACTCCTTACTTCTTACTCATTACTCATTACTCATTACTCCTTATGCGTCCACCTCAGACGAATTAAACATCTGACGTAAACTAGCTACAGGTAAACCACCAAAAGTCATGGTTAAATTTTCTTCAGTGAAAGTTTCTTCAGTTGTACCAGAGGCAAGAATAGTTTTATTGAGTAAAATAGTCCGATCGCAAAATGTAGAAATAGAAGCTAAATCGTGAGTAGAGACCAAAATAGTATGCCCTTCTTCTCGCAACTGGATCAATAAATCAATAATTCGTTTTTCTGTCTTCACATCCACCCCCGTAAAAGGCTCATCCAATAAAATCACCTTACCTTCTTGAGCTAAAGCACGGGCTAAAAACGCTCTTTTTTTCTGACCTCCAGATAGTTCACCAATTTGATGATTACGAAAATCACTCATGCCAACTCTTTCTAAGCTTTCGATTACCAAACGACGATCTTTTGTACTAGGAATACGTAATAAATTCATATAGCCATAACGCCCCATCATGACTACATCATAAACACTTACAGGAAAATCCCAATCAACTTCGTCAGACTGGGGTACATAAGCCATTAACTGCTTTTTCTGAGCTTTTTCAATAGAGATACCACCTACCCTAATTTGCCCTTGACGGGGTTTTAAAAAACCCATAATCGATTTAAACAAAGTCGATTTACCACCACCATTAGGACCGATTAAACCTGTAATTGTCCCCTGTTCGACAACGCAATTAGCATTATAAAGAGCGAGCCTATTAGCGTTACTGTAGGTAACAGTGAGGTTATTGACGCAGATATCGAGTGCTTGAGTTGCAGATTGCATAATGATTTTTTCCTAGTTTTACATAAAAAGTCGATTTGGGCAGTTAGTTAAATATTGAAGTCAGTTATAAGTTATCAGTTATAAGTTATTAGTACCTCTAGCTGAAGTAAGAGGCTAGAAATCTGAAATATTCTCTTTTTTTCTTCTTTTAAGGGGAGGCAGATAGCCAAAATTTTTCGGTAACAAAACTTCAATCTAAAATGAATCACTACGGAGTTTTACTCCCGGCTAGCAAACCATTAGTGATAGTTCGCGCATCGTATTCGAGTAAATCGATAAAAGTAGGCACCGCTCCTTCTTCAGTTGAAAGAGAATCTACATAAAGATTTCCTCCAAACCTTGCCCCTGTGGTTTTAGCAACCTGTTTTTGTCCTTCATCATTAACCGTACTTTCACAAAAAATAGTTGGCACATTATTTGCTTTCACTTTTTCAATTACTCTTTGTATTTGCTTAGGAGTAAATTGCTGTTCAGCATTAATCGGCCATAGATAAATCTCTTTGAGGTTATAATCACGAGCAAGATAAGAAAATGCACCTTCACAACTAACTAAATAACGTTGAGTTTGTGGTACTCGTTCTAAATCTGCCTGTAACTGGGTATCAATTGCTTTTAACTTTTCGCTGTAAGCTTGGGCATTAGCGTTATAAGTCTCAGCATTATCTGGATCAAGTTCGATAAAAGCTTGGCGAATATTTTCTACATACACCAGTGCATTACGAGGAGACATCCAAGCATGAGGATTCGGTTTGTCTGTGTACGGTCCTTGCGCGATCGCAATCGGCTCAATTCCTGCGGTTAGTAATACAGAAGGAACATCCTCTAGATTACCTAAAAATTGCTCGAACCAACGTTCTAAATTCATGCCGTTGTATAAAATCAAATCCGCATCTTGAGCTTTGACTATATCACTAGGTGTCGGTTCATAACCATGTATTTCTGCACCAATACGGGTAATAGATTCGACATTAAGTTTGTCTCCTGCTACATTTTGAGCAATATCTGCTAAAACGCTAAAGGTAGTAAGTACTTTCAATTTACCTTCTGTCCGTACTGAAGAATTGTCTGTACTATCTTCTGCCTCTGTATTTGATGTAGTTGTTGGTGAAGTTACTTGTCTTTGGTTACAGCCTATAACATCATCCCTAGGCTTATACCAAAGAATAAGATTATGCCTCGCCTCAAAATCAGATTTCGCCATAGAAAAATAAGTGAACTTGATTTTTTTATCATATCACTTTCTTTTCATATTTCTCTCATAATTGACTAGATGATAATTATGAACTTAATCTTTCTTAATAGAAAAAAGCCGAGATTAGGAATTAGGAATTAGATTAAAGAAAAATAATGAACTAATACTTTTTATGTATGTAAACTATCAACTATCCAGCATCAACTTTTCCATTACTCATTACTCCTTGCGGTGGAAGCCCGCGTCGGCGTAAGACGCAAGCGGTCAGAACCCGCGACGACGGCAAGTCGCAAGGGAAGGCTGACCAAGACGGGAATGTCCACCAAGACACTCCTTACTCCTTACTCCTTACTCCTTACTCCTTACTCCTTACTCCTTACTCCCTACTCCTTACTCCTTACTCTATCGTTACTCGATCGTTACTCCATCCCCACCAAGCTCGATCGCACTCACACAAATAAAATTCTTGCCATTTACGAACTCTATCTTCACTGGTTACAGGTGCATATCGATTCAGCCATACCTTTTTAGCTTCATGAGGAGACGCTTCACAGTTAGGACAATGAAAACTCATAGCATGTACAGCAGAGTGAGTCCATTCTGGGGCAATACGAGAAAACGCTTCCATTTTTTTTATTTCTTGTTCTGACTTTCTTGTTTATTATAATTCAGATCTTATTTTAGTTAAGAGTTAAAAGTTAACAGTTAATAGTTGACAATTTTTGAGTTTAAAAGTTAGTTAAACGATCGAGGATCTATTATTAACTGTACGCTGTTATAGTTACTATTTTTAATTTTAAATTGAAATTATATGAAATCTAATCAAACATCAGAAAAATTATATTTAACTACTAAACTTGCTTTTGGTGCAGGTGATATGGGACCTGCTTTAACTGCTAATTTATTAGTATTCTTTCTTTTGCCTTTTTTTACTAATGTGGCGGGTTTAAGCCCTAGTTGGGCAGGTAGTATCCTTTTTATTGGTAAGATTGCCGATGCGGTGAATGATCCTTTAATTGGTATGTTTAGCGATCGGACTAAAACTAAATGGGGCAGACGTTTACCTTGGATTATTTTTTCGGCTATTCCTTTTGGGTTGGTCTTTTTTTTGCAATGGTTAGTACCAACTTTTAGTCAAGATCCACAATTAAATAATACATTACTTTTCATTTATTATTTGGTTATCGGGATTATCTTTAATCTTTTTTACACAGCGGTTAATTTACCATATCAAGCACTAACCCCCGAATTAACTCAAGACTATAACGAACGGACAAATTTGAATAGTGTTCGCTTTAGTTTTTCGATCGGTGCTAGTATTCTGTCTCTAATCCTCGCCGGATTTGTCTTTCAAGTTTTTCAAGATGGTCAACAAAAATATCTTGTTTTAGGTATTATATCTACTATTTTTTCAACTATTCCTTTGTTTTGGTGTCCTTTAATTATCAAAGAAAGAGGTTATCAACCTTTACTAACTCCTAAAACTCGTAAAACAACAGGTTTTGTCTTGGTTGGTATTGCGACAATTGTGGCGGTTATTTCTCTTTTTACTTTACTAACTTCAACTGATGCGATTCAAAAATTTTGGGCATTGATGGGTATTTTGGTAATGATTTTAGTAGGTGCGATCGCAGTTAGTTTAATTATTGCTAAAACAGAACCTCATTTATCGAACTCAAATAATAATCTAGAAAATTCAGCCGAAGAAAATATACCTTTTTTCCAACAATTAAAAATAGTTTTTCAAAACAAACCTTTCGTCTATGTAGTTGGTATTTATTTATGCTCTTGGTTAGCTGTACAATTAACCGCTTCAATTTTACTTTACTTTGTCGTTGATTGGATGGGGCTACCAGAATCTTCCTTTCCCACTGTAGCGATCGCAGTTCAAGGTACAGCATTAGTCATGTTATTTGTCTGGCAAAAAATTAGTCAGAAACTAGATAAAAAAATCGTTTATTTCCTTGGTTCAACTATTTGGATATTTGCTCAAATTGGTTTATTTCTGGTTCAGCCTGGACAAACATTATTACTTTATCTATTAGCAATGTTAGCTGGCTGTGGTGTTTCTGTAGCTTATCTCATTCCTTGGTCTATGATACCGGATGTTATCGATTTAGACGAATTAAACACAGGAAAAAGAAGAGAAGGACTTTTTTATGGATTTATGGTGTTGTTACAAAAATTTGGTTTAGCTTTAGGCTTGTTTTTAGTCGGAATCGCTTTAGAGACATCTGGTTTTATCAAAACTATTTCAGGAGAATTAGCACCTACACAACCAGATAGTGCATTATGGGCTATTCGTTTAGTGGTTGCCCCTTTACCTGCTGTCATTTTAGTTGCGGGTATGATTCTTGCTTACTTTTACCCCATCACTCGTGAATATCATAGTCAAATTCGTCTTCAACTACAAGAAAGAAAAAATAATAGCTAAAAAACCAATCAAGCAAAAATAGTGAGTTAAATAAAGCAAGCTCAACTTTTAATCATTCAGCAGTAAACACTTTAAATGCTGTTGTCTGTTATTTATAATCTATTAAGTATTATTTTTGCTAAAAATGAACCTTCATCTTATTCAATGTTTTTGTACTACTAAGATTAAATAAGAGTCGATTATCATTTGGAGAAAGTTATCAATAAAATCATAAATTATCTAGTATGATTGTGATCTATCAGTTTTTTTATCTCAAAAATAAATAATTATCAATCAGCTTATTCTTTTTTCGACCTAAGATTAGAAAAGTATTTGTACTAACTTTAATTTAAATAATCTTGAACAAAATATTTAATAATCTTCATTATTGAAAAAATAATTTAACATAGTTAATAACAGTTTAAATGTTATCCCGTTTAATCAGATTGAGAATGAAAGACAAAAAATCCCAGAATAAACAACTTAATAATCAGGGAAATGGTAGTAGTTCACATAATAACGTTGAAAAATCAAACCTTATATTAACTGATTATCAAGTATTTGGAATTGACAATCTGAAAAGAAATTGTGAATATTCTCATGTATTAATTATTGAAGAGAAAAATAATAATTATGTAGTTTATCTCGAAGAAAAACTATACAATATTGGTCGTTCTGATTATGCCGATATTATCCTTAAAGACGAGCTACTATCGCGTCACCACGCTACTTTACTCAAGGAACATAATCAAGAAAATAACTTGTTTTTTTATAAATTAATCGATGGTAGTTTATCAGGAGTAAAAAGCAAAAATGGTATTATAATTAATGGTAAATATTATCAGAGTAAATACTTAGAACATGGTGACATTATTTGCTTAAGTAAAAATACGGTAGCTCGCTTTTTTATTATTGATAAAAATTCGACTAATCAATCATTATTTACTGATATTGATAATCAACTAGATGATAATTTTAATGCTGATATCTATGCTAAAAAAACGCTAATAGATTCGCCATTTAAAAATCAAAAAATAAATATTAATAAAGATAATGAAAAAGTTATTGGGTATATTTCTAAAGTTGTTTCTTTTGCCGAATTAAGCCCATACCCTATTTTTGAAGTTAATTTACAAGGAACATTAACTTATTATAATCCTTCAGCTAATTTGTTATTTCCTGAGTTGAAAAAAGAAACGATGAGTCACCCTCTACTTTCTAATTTATTAACAGCCGAACATAAAATACAAGGAAACCTTTTTGTTAGAGAAGTTACTTATCAAGACAAAGTATTTGAACAATACATCCATTATTTACCAGAATTACAACTAATTAGAAGTTATATTTTTGATTTTACTCGTCGTAAAGAAATAGAATCTCAACTTAAATATAGTGAAGAGAAATACCGAGCAGTTGTCGAACAAACCTCTGAAGGTATTTTATTGTTCGATGCCGATAATTTACAAGTTATTGAAGCAAATTCCGCATCATCAAGAATGTTGAATTATTCTCTTAGTGAGATTACTAGTAATTCGATCGATTTTTTTATCATCAATAAGAAAGTAGATTTTGAATATAAATTAAAATTATTAAAACAAACCAGATCGAGTTTCCGAGAAGAAGCCAAGTTCAAAGTAAAATATAATCAACCGATCGATGTCGAGTTTGGTGTTAATATAATCAATTACGATCAAAAAATTATTTTTTGCTGTGTTTTTAGAGATATCAGCCGACGCAAAAAACTAGAAGATGAATTAAAATATCAAGCCTATCACGATAGTTTAACAGGTTTGTACAAACGAAATTATTTTCGGAATATTTTTGCTAAAACCCTAGAAAGTAGTCATCAAAAAAATACACCATTAGCATTTATGTTTATTGATGTAGATTATTTTAAGAAAATCAATGATAATTATGGGCATGATGTTGGTGATATGATACTCAAACAATTTGCTCAAAGATTACAAAATAATGTCAAGAAAAGAGATTATGTTGCCCGTTGGGGAGGTGATGAATTTGTCATTTTACTACTTGATATTATTGATACTCAACAAGTTATATCCATTGCTGAGCGTATAATTAAGTCGATTAATAATCCTTTTGTGTGTAACAAAACGATCGTCACAACTTCAACAAGTATTGGTATCGCTATTTTTCCTGAGCATGGTAGTACAGTAGATACCCTAATTAATAAAGCAGATAAAGCACTTTATATTACTAAAGAAAAAGGGAGAAATGGCTATACAATTTATTAAGTAAATTCTCTCTAAATTAAATTTGGACAAATAAAATAATCTATAATTATAGATTTGTAAGAAATACAATATAAAAAAAATACTTGCTTTTTATTATTAGTTTTAAAAAAATATTCTCAGATAAAATAGTACTTTCAGTTATACGTAGGTATAAAAGTAAAAATCAGTTAAGAACAAATAATATTTTGACAATAGTCGATAAGTGAGTTTAGATATCTTGGCAAACTTTCCTTATCTTACTTAAACACAGAAGAAATTATCTGTCATAGCGATTAAAAAAGGCATCAGTCGAAGTACGAGGCTTTATAGCCGAAATTTTGCTAAAATAAATAAAAATTACACTGTTTCCATCTACTCATTTTTTATTGTATTGGCTATTTTGATGATCCAGCTAAACCAAAAACAACACATTCGTAATTGCGGAATCAATCTTAATCACTGGTATGTCGTTGCAAGTAGCCCTGAAGTGACAACGCAACCCTTCGCCGTCGAAATATGGTATCAAAAAATTGTTTTGTTTAGAGATACACAAGGAGAAATCCAAGCAATTGAAGATAGATGCCCTCATCGTCAGGTAAAACTAAGTGAAGGTAAAGTAGTTGATAACAAGATTGAATGTGCATATCACGGTTGGCGTTTTAACCAAGAAGGTAAATGTGCTTTTGTACCTTATTTAAACGAGAAACAAAAGTTACCCAATTGTCAATTAAAAACGTATCCTGTCAAAGAATTAGATGGCTTTATTTGGTTGTTTCCCGGTGATGGAGATAGCGAAGTTGTTCAACCAATGGGAATGCCTGAATGGGATCATCTTAACTATATTTGTAGTATGGCTTCGATCGATTGTCCTGGGCATTTTTCTTATTTAATTGAGAATTTGATGGATATGTATCACGGGCATTTACATGATAATTATCAAGCATGGGCAGAAGCTTCTTTAAAAGATATTCATAGCGATAATAAGTCTGTAGAAGTATTGTATGAAGCCCAAAGTTATTATAAGATCGATAAAATTTGGTCTATTTCACAATTATTTTTCCCCTCTTTAAGAAAACTTCATCCTGAGCCTTTAACAGTTACTTATGCTTATCCTCATTGGCATTCTACTTTAGGAGAAGAGTTTAAAATTTGTTGTCTTTTCTGCCCGATTAGCAAAACCCAAACAAAGGCTTATCTAATTCATTTCACTTCTTTAAAACCATTTTGGCGGTTACACAAGTTACCTATTTGGTTTCGTCGCTGGATTAAAAATAGCGTCTATGGGGCGGCTAATGGATTACTAAAAGGTTTGATAGAGCAAGATATCGAGATGATTAAACAAGAGCAAGAGGCTTTTGAGAATAATCCTAGTTTACGTAATTATGAGCTTAATAGTGCGATCGCCCATGTACAAGAATTAATCAGAAATCAAACACAAGGCAATGAACAATGAACAATGAACAATGAACAATGAACAATTGATCTCTTCTAACTTTTAACTCTTAACTCTTAACTCTTAACTCTTAACTTCTTACTCATTCCTTTGATGGTACTTCAAGTATTGTCTCTCCACCTAAATCAAAAGCTTCGTGTACTGCTTTTAGGGCTTTAATACCTTCATCGGCGGCTACCACACAACTGATTTTTATCTCAGAAGTAGTAATCATATAAATGTTGATATTCTCATCCGCTAAAGCCTGAAAAAATTGAGCCGCAATCCCGGGACGACCAACCATTCCTGAACCAACGATACTAACTTTAGCTATATTTGAGTCAACTACTACTTCTTTAAATTTAATTTCTGATTGCAGTTTTTCTAAAACTTGTTTGGCTAAAGGTGCATCACTTTGATTGACGGTAAATGCAATATCACGCATAGGAGTATTATCAACTATACGACATCTTTGCGATTGAATAATCATATCCACACTGATACTTTCTTCTGCTAATATTGTGAATATTTTAGCCGCCATTCCGGGTATATCAGGAACATACAAAATAGCTACTTGAGCTTGATTTTGATCTAAAGCTACTCCTCTGACTGGGACTAGAATAGTATTTTCGTTCTTACTATTTCTGAGGTTAATATTAGAGCAAGAAATCTCAAATGCTTCACATAAAGCTTTAATTGCTTTTTCGCATTCTTCTTGTTCTACCAAACAGCTTACTTTAACTTCAGAAGTAGAAATCATTTGAATATTGACTCCCGCTTGGGCTAAAGATTGAAACATTTTCGCCGCAATCCCCGGACGACCAATCATTCCTGCCCCTGCGATCGCTATTTTGGCAATATTTTTCTCAACTAAAATATCTGTCGTATCTTCATGTAGTATAGGAGCGATCGCCATCGCCACAGATTCAGCACGATTTAATTCTTTTTTGATCACTGTAAAGGCAATATCATTACTATTACCTTCATGTATTGATTGAATAATCAAATCGACATCAACTTCCTGACGAGCTATTTCGCCGAATAGACGGGCGGCAACTCCGGGACGATCTGGTACTCGTAGTAAGGCAACTTTAGCTTGATCTGAGTCTAATTCCACCGCATCCACGGCTTTTGTCAGTTCTAGTCCGATTAATGATTTTCCTTGATCAGCAGGAGAAACTACTTTTGTGCCTGCATCATCCGTCCAACTAGATTTAACCACTAAAGGCATACCAAAATTACGGGCAATTTCAACAGCACGAGGATGAAGTACTTTTGCACCTAGACTAGCTAACTCCAACATTTCATCGGCGGTTATTTCGTCCATTAGTTTAGCAGAAGGAACAATACGAGGATCAGTTGTTAAAATACCAGGTACATCAGTATAAATCTCGCAACAATCAGCCCCAATAGCTACGGCTAAAGCGACTGCGGATGTATCTGAGCCACCTCTACCGAGGGTAGTTATCTCTAAATCTTGGCAGTTACTAACGCCTTGAAATCCAGCGACGACAACAACTTGCCCTTGTTGTAATTGTTTGTTGATACGATCGGGTTTTATTTCTAAAATACGTGCTTTGCTATATTGTGCTTCTGTCACAATTCCTACTTGCGCACCCGTTAAAGAGATTGCGGGTTGTCCTAATTCTTGGAGTGCCATACTAAGTAAAGAGATTGACACTTGTTCTCCTGTAGAGAGTAACATATCCATTTCCCGACGATCGGGATTAGATGAAATTTGATTAGCTAACTTAACTAAACCATCGGTTGTTTTACCCATAGCCGAAACGACGACAACTACTTGATTCCCTAATTGGGCGGTACGATAAATTCTTTGGCTCACAGATTTGATGCGATCGACTGTACCAACCGAACTACCACCATACTTTTGGACAATTAACGCCATGTTTCTACTTAGCTAAGCATAAAATTTCACTGTTTTATGTTAACAAAATTTGTCGCTCTCCACACAAACTAAAACAATTGTTAAAAATTAGTAAAAATCGATCGCTAATCCTCAATTACCAATAGTTGATTTGGCATAATAAAAACTACGCCTATTATTTAGGGTGAGAGAGGAAAGATACTTCAACTTACTTCAGCTAAGGCTGAGTATAAATGAAATTAAGGATAAAAAATAATTGAGATAAATTCTTACCTTGTAGTCATTCTGTGAGAATTAAATGCACTCAACTACATCAACTCTTAACTGTTAACTATTATGAATCCGATACTTAAAAATCGATACAAAATCGAACGACAATTAAGTCACAAATCAGGCAGAACAACTTTTATCGCCCTAGACACGATTAATAATCGCCCTGTAGTAATCAAAATACTCAGGTTTGATGATGATTTTGGTTGGGATGATTTGAAATTATTTGAACGAGAAGCAAGTACATTACAAAATTTAACTCATTCTGCTATTCCTGAGTATATCGATTATTTTGAAGTTGAAACTGAAGATATTCATGGTTTTGCTTTGGTGCAAAGTTATATCCCTGCTGAGTCGTTACAAACTATTATTACTCAAGGAAGAAGATTTAGTGAATCTGAATTGATTGAATTTGCTCAGAAAATGCTCGATATCTTACTTTATCTCCATCAACAAAACCCTCCTGTAATACATCGAGATATCAAACCGAGTAATATTTTAATGGCAAATCGATCGTCTCATAGTATAGGGGACGTTTATTTAGTTGATTTTGGTTCGGTGCAAACAGCCGCTCAAAAGATTGAAGGTACAATTACTATTGTCGGTAGTTATGGTTATATGCCTTTAGAACAATTTGGTGGGCAAACTACCCCCGCATCTGATTTATATAGCCTCGGTATGACGATTATTTATGCTCTAACTGGTTCTCATCCTAATAATCTATCATCGGTAAGAGGGCAAATACAATTTAATGATGAGCATCTTTCTCACGGTTTTAGTCGCTGGCTGAAGAAAATGACTTATCCTCATTTAGACAAACGTTATGAGTCAGTGAAGTTAGCTAAAACTGCTTTAGAAGCAAAATCGGCTATCTTGGAAACAGATACAGAGTTTTGCGAGCAAATTATTCCTTTAACTCATAGTCGTGCTGAGATAAAACAAGATATGGATACTATGGAAATTTGTTATCCTGATCACGATCGTGTTAATTTTGGTATTGGTTTTTGGGTAAGTGCCTTTATTGTTTCAGGTATTTTGGGAATTGATTTTTTCTTTGTCGTTTTAATTTATGGTTTTCCTGCTGTTAAATTAGTCGAGCATTTTTTCCCTTCTCTTTTAATCAAAAAGTTTGAACGTATATTATCGATCGATTTAGATGGTGTAATTAAATCAGGAGTACGTAATAAGTCAGGTCAAATAATTTGGGATGAAAATTCGTCTTTTACTGACAATATACGATCGCTTAAATTTATTCCGGCATTTGTACTTCAAGAATATCATGACTCTACTGGTGCGATCGTTAAAAGTAATCCAATTAAAGTCAATCCTCGTGTTTCTCTTTATGCAGGTAAATTTGATGAATATCATCTCACCTCTCGTGTACTTTCTCAAAGTGAATTATGGGAGTTAGGAGAAAAAATTAGTAATTTTATTGGGATTAAATTGGATGTTATCAATGGTGGTAGTGCTTCTAATCCTAAAAGAAGTTCTAATTAACTATTGTCTTGTTCCGCCCTTACTTAAGCAGGGCTGTTTCATTTTTGTTAGCCGAAAATAGCTAGAAGCTATTACTACACGATTGATTCGAGCGATTGCGATTAAAATTGTTGAACCACTTGCCCTTTACCTTTTTGCCGACGAGTGCTATATGAAAAATTTAATACTTAAAAGTAAATACAGAATCGAACAACAATTAAGTCACAAATCAGGTAGGACAACTTTTTTAGCTCAAGATACTATTAATAACTGTTCGGTGATAATCAAGATATTACGTTTTAATGATGATTTTGGTTGGGATGATTTAAAATTATTTGAGCGAGAAGCAAATATCTTAAAAAATCTAACTCATCCTGCTATTCCTCAATATATCGATTACTTTGAAGTTGAAACTGAAGATACACACGGTTTTGCTTTAGTGCAAAGTTATATCAATGCTGATTCTTTACAGAATATTATCGATCGAGGAAGAAGATTTACTGAAGCAGAGTTAATTGAATTTGCTCAGAAAATGCTTGATATATTACTTTATCTCCATCAACAAAACCCCCCTGTAATACATCGAGACATTAAGCCTAGTAATATTTTAATCACTAATCGATCGGGAAATAGTGTTGGGGAAGTTTATCTCGTCGATTTTGGTTCGGTGCAAACGGTAGCTCAAAAAGCAGAAGGCACAATTACTATTGTCGGTAGTTATGGTTATATGCCCTTAGAGCAATTTGGAGGGCAGACAACTCGTGCATCGGATTTGTATAGCCTCGGAATGACGATTATCTATGCTTTAACTGGTTCTCATCCGAGTAGCTTACCATCTGTACAAGGACAAATAAAATACGATCGTAAAAATCTTTCTTCTTATTTTCGTCGTTGGCTCAAACAAATGACTGCTTCTAGTTTAGATAAACGTTTTGAGTCGGCACAGTCAGCTAAAACTGCTTTAGAAGGTAAATCAGACGTTTTAGAAAAAGATTCTTTTGGCAAAATTCCATTTTATCCTCATCGTGTTAAGGTAAAACAAGATTCGGATAAGATAGAGATTTATTATCCCGATTGCGATCGTCTTGATTACAGTCCTTGTTTTTGGCTTGTTATTACACTGTTTATGATAGGCTCAATCTTTTCAAGTATTTATGTATTAATATTAACTGCTTTTATCTTTCCTTTTTTAGCAATAGCAGAGTATTTGTTTCCTTCTCTTTTTATTCATAAGTTTGAACGAGTATTATCGATCGATTTAGATGGTCAGATAAAATTAGGAATTCGTCATCAATTTTTTGGTAATATTACATGGGATAAGCAATCGTCTTTGAGCGAAAATATTAGCACCGTTAAATTTATCCCTGCATTTTTACTTAAAGAATATCATGATAGGGCAGGTGCGATTGCTAGAAGTAAACCGATTCAATTTTACTCTCGTATCTATCTTGGTGTACCTAACTATTTAGGTAATATTGATGAATATCATATTAGTTCTAAACTGCTTTACCAAAGCCAGTTACAAGAAATAGGAGAAAGAATTAGTGATTTTGTGGGTATTGAATTAGAAATTACTAATGGGAATAATTAGCAATGATTAATTAGTAATTAACGATTTTCTTGTTCCCCACTTACTTAAGGGGGCTAGGGGGGATTAGTTCTTTTGTTCTTTAAATTTGGTATGACTTAAAAAGTGGTAAGGGTAGAATATATTCTACCCCTACGAATTACGTCTTAATTATGATTTGACTTAATTCATCATGTCGATCGAAATAATGATATGTAATCATCTGGATAATACTAAAGGTGTTTGATACAATAAAGAATTCATTGTCGATCGAGGGTTAGTTGTTACAATGATTAAGTAAATATTCGATCTGCAAAAAACAAAAAGTGTCTAAATCACTCAAACCAAATTTACCTATAACTACCGATACTAACAATTTAGCTTCTTGTAGCCCACACATTATCGAATCAGACTTAATCGAAACATATCAAAACCAAACCTTAGATGTAGAAAAAGCCCAACGAATGGCAGAATTTTTTAGTCTTTTAGGTGACTCTAACCGTTTACGAATTTTATCGATTTTAGCTCAACAAGAATTATGTGTTTGTGACTTAGCCGCTACATTAAATATGAGTGAATCTGCTGTCTCTCATCAATTAAGAACATTAAAAGTGATGCGTTTAGTTGCTTATCAAAAAAGAGGCAGAAAAGTTTATTATCGTCTATTAGATCATCATGTCTTAGACTTATATCATGCTGTGGTGGAACATTTAGCAGAAGTAGATTGATAATTGATTTTGTGATTGTTCATGTTGCACACCAACTATCAATCCATCATTACACGAATGTAATTTACTTCAAATTTTAGCCACCACATTTACAACCATCGTGCTTACAGCTATCACCATTAATGTGACCATTGGCACAATTTTGGCAACAGTAATATTTTCCTTCTGAGAAAATTGCATCGCTCATATCTACTTTACAAGAACAAGAACCACAATCACATACTACTTCTTTGGTTTCAACTACCATCTTAATTTTTCTCCTTTGTTTAATTAAATGAATATCTGAACGTGTATTCAGATGTTATTAATAATATAGCATAGAATTCAGAATTTAGAATTAAGTAATTATCTCTACCTTCAAATACAACTCTTAACTTTTAACTCTTAACTCTTAACTCTTAACTCTTAACTCTTAACTCTTAACTCCTTACTCCTTACTCATTACTCATTGTTGTGTGGGTATGCCATTTTTTGTAAATCGATACAATCATCAAATTCAGCTTCACTAAGATAACCTAACTGCGATTGTGGCTTGTTTGAGGGTAAGATCGTTTTCGTAGGCTAAATGAGCAATTTTAGAAGCCTTATCATAACCAATCTTGGGATTGAGAGCAGTTACTAACATTAACGACTGGTTTACTAACTCGCTAATTCTACTTTGATTAGCTTTGATGTCTTTAATTGTAAAATCAGTAAAGTTATTACAACTATCAGCTAAAATTTTGATCGATTGCAAAACATTATAAATCATCATCGGTTTATAAACATTCATATCTAAATAACCACTAGCACCCGCAAAAGCAACCGCATTGTCATAACCCATCACTTGCACCGCTACCATTGCTAAAGCTTCACATTGAGTTGGATTGACTTTACCGGGCATAATTGACGAACCCGGCTCATTTACAGGTAATTCTAACTCATTTAAACCCGCTCTAGGACCACAAGCAAGTAAACGAATATCGTTAGCAATTTTATACAACGAACCTGCTAAGGTTTTTAAAACAGCACTTAACATTACCATAGCGTCATGAGAACCCATTACGGTAAACTTATTCGGTGCAGAGACAAAAGGTAAATCTGTTAGTTGAGCGATATGATGGGCTGATTTCTCGGCAAAACCTTTCGGGGCATTGATTCCTGTACCTAAAGCTGTTCCTCCTAAAGCTAGTTGATAAATACCGGGGAGGGCTTGTTGAATTCGCTCTATGTTATCATCTAACATCCCGACATAACCTGAAAATTCTTGTCCTAAACTCAAAGGTACAGCATCTTGTAAATGTGTCCGACCAATTTTAATAATCTCTTTCCATTCTTGGGCTTTTTCGTTTAAAGCGTCTCTTAGTTTAGTTACTTTAGGTATTAATCGATCGTTAATTGCGATCGCCGCGGCAATATTCATGGCGGTAGGAAAAGTATCGTTAGAAGATTGAGACATATTAACATGGTCATTAGGATGGAGCGGATTTTTACTGCCTAATTCACCACCTGTTATTTCAATGCCACGATTAGCAATCACTTCATTGACGTTCATATTGCTCTGCGTACCGCTACCTGTCATCCACACATACAGAGGGAAATGATCGTTTAGTTTTCCTGCTGTGATTTCATCAGCTACTTGAACAATTAATTCTTTTTTTTCTGTTGACAATTTACCCAATTCGTGGTTTGTGATTGCCGAAGCTTTTTTCACGATCGCTAAAGCATAAACAACTTCGAGCGGCATAATGTCTTCACCGATACTAAAGTGATGTAACGATCGTTGCGTCTGTGCACCCCAATAACGATTTTGTGGTACTTCAATCTCACCTAGACTATCTTTTTCGATCCGTATTTTTTGATTCATAAACAATTAAATTCATCATCCATAATAATAATTTACTGGTATTTACTTAGAAGTAACAGCAAGGATAACTTTTGTGGCGATCATAGAAAAATAAGGTTCAATTGTCAACTATCTATTTATCTATTTATTATTCGTTTAGTGCATCAAACTAATTCTGATTTAACATTAAATTCATATTTTGTTACAAAAAATACAATCTTAAGAAAAAGAAAAGTTTTAAATAACTACATCAAAGTTAATAAATCAAAGATTAAAATCACCGCTATTTTGCGTGAACAAGAGATCTGAATTTGTCCTTGGTTGTGAAAAAAACAAATTTAATTTTCATAACTTTAATTAGAAGTAATCAAACCAAAAACTTAAATTAATGAGTATAGCTAAAGAATCAAATGTTAATAAAAAACCTCTAGTTGATTGGGGAAAATTTTTAGGTAGAAACGGAGAAAATCTAATCCTACCTGTGTTAGGTATATTCGCTGTCGTAATTATTTGGAGTATAGTCGCTAAAAGCACCGAAGGCGAGTTAAGTGTTTTACCTAATCCTCTAACAACTATCACAGAAAGTATTCCTTATCTAAAAAATGCCTTTTCATTAACTCCTGGAGACGAAGGAATTTTCTTCCTCACTTTATTTAGTTTAGGAAGAGTTGCCATCGGGTTTGTCATCGCTACATTGATTGCTGTACCATTAGGTTTTTTAGTTGGTACTTCTGAAAAGGCTTCTAAAATGATGATGCCCTTAGTAGCTATTGGTAAACCAATTTCACCTTTAGCATGGTTACCGATCGGTATTGTCGTCTTCCCCGGACAATTAGCACCTGCTGTGTTTGTAATCGTTATTACATCATTATGGCCAACATTGATTAATACTGCTTTAGGAGTTGCTAGTATCCCTAAAGATTATTGGAACGTGTCTAAAGTACTCAATTTATCTAAATTTGATGTTGTTAAACAGATTATGATTCCTTCAACTTTACCTTACATTTTTTCAGGCTTAAGACTTA
This sequence comes from uncultured cyanobacterium, assembly GCA_963710605.1. Lineage (GTDB taxonomy): Bacteria > Cyanobacteriota > Cyanobacteriia > Cyanobacteriales > Cyanobacteriaceae > JAALKG01. The sequence goes on along the minus strand of CAVQBA010000007.1, from coordinate 328,914 downwards.
GCTTGGGGATTGCTTGGTTGGTAATTGTAGCCGCAGAGATGCTTACAGGAACAACAGGTATCGGTTTCTTCGTTTGGGATACTTATAACACAGGCGAAATTAGTTTAGTAATTTTGTCACTAATCATTATTGGTGTAGTTGGGCTTTTGTTAGACCAATTTGTAGCATTCATTCAAAAACTAGTAGTTGGAGATCGAACAGTTGGTTAATTATTAACTATCATTTTCATTATTCAAGTATTGTTTAAAATTATTCTCAAGAAAAATTAAAAAAATATGGATTGTCGCAAATTTATTAAATATTCAGGATTGGCAACAGCAGGATTTGCAGTCGCCGCTTGTACGGGAGAATCAGATCAACCAGCAGAAAATCCACCTTCAAATTCATCAGAAAATCCAGCAGGGACTAGTACCGATGCACCAGATTTTGGTAGCATTAGAAAAAACAGATTTGACAGTTGGTATTATTCCTTTAACTGATTGTGCTCCATTAGTAATCGCTAAAGAGAAAGGATTTTTTGAAAAACATGGTCTTAACGTAACTATCAGTAAAGAAGCTAGTTGGGCAACAGTTAGAGATGGTTTAGTCAAAGGTCGTCTTGATGCTTCTCATGCTTTATGTGGGATGCCAATGCTCAGCGAACTAGGTCCTGAACAAGCACCGATGCGATCGTTGATGATGTTAGATTTGAACGGTAATGCGATGACATTATCGAGAAATGCGTGGGATGCTGGTATTCGCCCTATGATCGATTATGCTAACTTTGATGAGTTTGGAGCCGCTTATAGTAAATACATCAAAGGGCAAAGCACACCACCTACTTTTGCGATGGTATTCCCTTCTTCGATGCACAATTACAATACTCGTTATTGGATGAGTGCGATGGGAATTGATCCAGAAAAAGATGTCAAACTAATCGTTATTCCACCACCACAAATGGTAGAAAACCTTAAAGCAGGTACTATGGATGGGTATTGTGTAGGTGAGCCTTGGAATCAAAGAGCAGTATTTGACGGTGCAGGTTATACAGCAACAGTCGATCGAGATGTCTGGAATGGACACCCTGAAAAAGTATTAGGTACAATGCAAGGGTGGATTGATACTAACCCAAATACAGCTAAAGCATTAGTTGCGGCTGTGATTGAGGCTTGTCAATTCTGTGATGTACCGGAAAATCGTTTGGAAGTCGTCGAAATTATTTCTCGTCGTCCTTATGTAAATGCCAAAGTTGAATATGCTCAAGCATCTATGTTAGGAAAATATAACTACGGTGGATTTGATGAAACCGATCGTAACACCGATATTCCCGACTTTAACTTATTTAATTTTATTGACACGGACTACCTAACACGTCCAGATAATGCGAACTATCCTTGGCGTTCTCATGGGGTATGGTTACTTACTCAAATGATTCGTTGGAATCAAATCGATATGAGAGAATATCCGGCTAATGCTGATGAAATTATCGATACTATTTATCCTAGAGATATTTATACTGAAGTCGCTGGGGCTTTAGGTATAGATATACCAAGTGAGGTAATGAAAGTAGAACCGGCTAGTGTTTTCATTGATAATAAAGAATTTGATCCTAGTAAGCCAGTTGAATATCTTAATGGTTTTGATATTCGTGCTAATAAACCTAGTTTCTTTGCCATGAGAGGGTAATCGATCGAGTTAGTTTCTTAGTGATAATTTTGAGGTGGTGGTGGGCATTGTCCACCCTACTTCTAACAATTATTGTTCTCAATTTAGATATACCGAATTTCAACTTCGCTCAATATCCGTATTAGTGTTCACTGAGTTTGTAGAATTATTCTCAATTCTCCATTTTCCATTCTCCATTATTAAAAATTATGTCTTCTTTTATAGAAATAGATAATGTCGATAAAGTGTTTGGTTTACCCGATGGTGGTGAATATATTGCTTTAAAAAATATCGATTTAAAAATCCAAAAAGGTGAATTTATCTCTTTGATTGGTCACTCAGGTTGTGGTAAATCTACCTTACTTAATATCATTGCGGGTTTGTATCCTGCTAGTACAGGAGGGGTTGTCTTAGAAGGAAAGGAGGTAGTTGAACCAGGCCCTGAAAGAATGGTTGTATTTCAAAACTACTCTTTGTTACCTTGGTTGACTGTAAGACAAAATATCGCTTTGGCGGTAAATCGAGTTTTTAAAGATCGTTCAGATAAAGAAAAAAGAACGATCGTCAATGAAAATATTAGTTTAGTTGGTCTTAGACACGCCGCTAATAAACGTCCTGAAGAACTATCAGGGGGGATGAAGCAAAGGGTTGCGATCGCTCGTGCTTTAGCAATCAAACCCAAAGTCTTGCTTTTAGATGAACCATTTGGTGCTTTAGATGCTCTTACTCGTGGTAATCTCCAAGAAAAATTAATGGAGATTGTTCAAGAAAACCAGGTTACTTGCGTTATGGTTACTCATGATGTGGATGAAGCACTATTGTTATCCGATCGAGTCGTGATGCTAACAACAGGCCCACAAGCACATATCGGGCAGATATTAGAAGTGCCGATGGCTAGACCACGTAAAAGATTAGAAGTAGTCAATCATCCTCAATATTACACCTTACGTAATGAAATAGTTTACTTCCTTAATCAACAAAAACGTTCCAAAAAAGTGGGACAAGTTGAAGCAAAAACTCTGGAAATCAAAGCAAATGGTTTAGAAAAAATCAACCTCGATATTGGTTTTATTCCTCTTAGTGATTGTGCACCTTTAATTATTGCTAAAGAAAAAGGTTTTTTTAAAGCTCATGGATTAGAAGAAGTTAATTTAGTTCGTGAACCATCATGGAAAGAAATTGCTAACGGGGTAGCCACAGGACGCTTAGATGCCGCCCAAATGGTAGCAGGAATGCCTTTTAGTATGACCTTAGGAGTAGGAGGAGCAGGGGTTCAAACCGCTATACCGATCGTTACAGCATTAGTTTTAAGTCGTAATGGTAACGCTATCACTTTGAGTAAAACATTTGCTGAAATGGGCGTAAGTAGTTTAGAGGAACTTAAACAAGCTTTAAACCATACTCCTGATAAAGTTCATAACTTTGGCATGGTGCATCCTTCCTCGATGCACAACTTAATGTTACGTTATTGGTTAGCCTCAGGTGGAATCGATCCTGACTTAGATGTCAACTTGATGGTTATTCCCCCACCACAAATGGTTTCTAACCTAAAAGCTGGTAACATCGATGGTTATTGTGTTGGTGAGCCTTGGAATTCTCGTGCGGTACTAGAAGATTTAGGTTATGTGATTGCCACTGATTTTGAAATATGGCCCGGACATCCTGAAAAAGTTTTGGGTGTCAAAGAAGATTGGATAGCCTCTCATCCTAATACTCATATTGCTTTAGTTAAAGCTTTGATTGAAGCTTGTGAATATTGTGACGATCGTCGTAATCGTGAAGAAATATTAGAATTACTAACTTTACCTGATTATGTTGGTGTTCAAGCAGAATATATTCGTCCGGGTTTGGTTGGACCATTTTCTCGTAACTTGGAAACTGAACCTGAATCATTATTAAGATTCCATCAGTTTTATGTAGATCACTCCAACTGCCCGGGTAGAGCAGAGGGTTTATGGATTTTGACTCAATTAGCTCGTTGGGGTTATATTCCCTTCCCTCGTAATTGGATCGAAATTTTAGAACGAGTACGTCGCCCTGATCTTTTTGGTACGGCTTGTCGCCAATTAGGAATACCCCATATTGAACCCGATCGTCAAAACTTTGAGTTATTTGACAAAATGGTCTTTAGTCCTGATGATCCGATCGGTTATTTAGAAAGATTCTCAATTACTCGTGATTATCAAGTAGCTGAAATTTTAATCGACGATAACAACAAACTCATTAGTAAAAAATAATTGTCAGTAATCGCAACTTGTATTTTAGTTGTGAGCAATTTATCTGAACTTATTAATTAACTAACTGTAAACTATAAACTATAAACTCCAAATAACTACCAAATGTCATCTTTAATGAATAGCAACTCGACTAGTTCTTCAACTTCAACTTTAGACAAAAGTTCTTTTGTCAGTATCAAAGATGTCTCCAAAGTTTATCCAACTCCTGATGGCGATTATGTTGTACTTGATGGAGTTAATCTTGAGATAAAACAAGGAGAATTTGTCTGTGTTATTGGTCACTCTGGCTGTGGTAAATCGACTCTATTAAATATGGTTTCAGGGTTTAATCAACCGACGACAGGAACGGTTAAACTCAAAAACGAGACAATCACTTCACCAGGCCCTGATCGGATGATGGTGTTCCAGAACTATTGTCTTTTACCTTGGAAATCAGTTTATGATAATGTCTATATCGCAGTTAACACAGTTTATCCTGATAAAAGTAAAGAAGAAAAAAATGAGATTGTAGAAAGACATTTGGCAATGGTTGGTTTAACCGAAGCCGCTGAAAAAAAACCAACTCAAATCTCAGGGGGGATGAAACAAAGAGTTGCGATCGCTCGTGCTTTATCTATTCGTCCTGAAGTGCTTATTTTAGATGAGCCATTTGGAGCTTTAGATGCAATTACCAAAGAAGAATTGCAAGAAGAATTATTAGAAATTTGGCGTGATCATAATCTAACTATTCTGATGATTACTCACGATATTGATGAAGCTTTATTTTTAGCCGATCGATTAGTGATGATGACAAACGGCCCTGCCGCAAATATTGGTGAAATTGTTGAGATTCCTTTCGATCGTCCTCGTAAACGTGGTCGTATCACCGAAGATCCTCGTTACTATGAATTACGTAACTATGCTTTAGATTTTCTTTATAACCGTTTTGCCCACAGTGAAGAGCCGGCTGATGATGATGATATTGATGAAGAAAATGTTGGGACTAGTAAATTAAAAATAGCTGGTATGGTTGTAGGGATACTTGCTCTAGCACTCGGTGGTTTTGCTTTATATAATTCTTTAAACGAAAAAAATTCTTCTTCTCTACCTCATCCGACTGCTCAAGCAAGGTTGTTGTCCTAACTACAGTAAAAGACAGTTTACAGTAAAAAATTAATTATTAGCTGTTTGCTGTCTTTTTTTGCTGATTAATAAAAGCGTGATCACAAATTAAGTTTTATCTTAAATCGCAATATCTTCTTTAACATAACGAACACTAGGTTTAGATTGACTGAATAAGGCTAAGCCAAAAGTAATCGGGCCAATACGTCCGATGAACATTAAGGCGATCGTTACTAATTTACCCCAAGCCGTTAAATCGCCTGTAATTCCACGAGAAATACCAACTGTACCCAACGCTGATGCCGCTTCAAAAATAACATCTTCAAAGTTTTGTCCTTGTTGGAACATAAGTAACAAAGTACTACCGGCTAAAAACATCAGGAGATAAAATACTAAAGCTGAAAAAGCACCCAAAATACGATTATTAGGAATACGACGACCACCAAAGTTAACATCTTGATGTCCTGTCAGAGATGACCAAACAGCACCTAACGCCGCCGATATGGATGTTGTTTTCAATCCTCCTCCCGTTCCTGATGGAGAAGCCCCGATAACCATTAAAATTAAGACGACAAGTATGGAAGCGGCAGTTAAATCTTCGATCGGATGAGTGTTAAAACCGACTGTAGTCATCGCCGTCATTGATTGAAATCCAGAAGTTAAAAATCTTGAATAAAATGGTAATGGTGTAATTGAGCCATCAAATAGAAAAAGAAAAATCCAACCAAAAATAATGATACTAAAAGTAGCCGATAAAATAATCTTGGTTGTTAAACTAACTTGTCTATCAGGGCGTTTGATACTCAACCAAAAATCAGACAAGACAATAAAACCGATCGCACCAAATAAACTTAAAAGCGTAATAATGACATTGACAAGCAGATTATCTCGAAAACCCATCAAACTATCAGGAAAAACACTAAATCCTGCGGTACAAAAAGCAGAGATTGAATGAAATATCGCCGCCCATAAAGCACCATCTACATCTTCAATTGAAAAAGCAATATACAGACCAATAAAACCAGCGATTTCGATGAGTAAAGTGAACATAATCGTATATTTAATAAACGATTTGAGATCAAAATTATCAGGTAACGAAAAAACTGTTTCACCAATTTCAGTATTACGAGATGGTAAGTTTTTTTCTCTAGCTAAAATTACAAAAGAGCCAAGAGTCATATAACCTAAGCCACCTACTTGAAATGCACAAGCAACAATAAATTGCCCCCAAAAGTTATAGGCATCGGGGGTATTAACAGTCACTAAACCCGTAGTGCTGATTGCTGAGGTGGCGATAAACAAGTTATCTAAAGCACTAATTGGCTCTGCTTTCCAAGTAAAGGGTAAACAAAGTAAAATCCAAGTCAATAATACATAACCTGCATATCCAATCAAGACAACTCGAGTTGGTTTGTTGAGCAATTTTTGAATTAGGGGATTATTCCACAAGTTTTTCACAACCAGTTTTTCAATTTTTTTTAAAAGATATCGAAGTATATCATTAAGACATACTTAAAAACATCTTCCTTTAGTTGGATAATTAATAATTAAATATATTTACAAACTAAATACCGAACTTGTTTTTTAGATCTATTCTTAACTATTAACTTTTAACTATTAACTTTTAACTTTTAATGAATCAGTATTATTTAGAAATTTATTTAGAAAATTTATATCCGCAAAACACTAACATTGAAGAATCACAATGGCAGTATTGGTTTAATCAATGGTTTAATTATTTGGGTTTAGATTTAGAGCCAGATAAAACCTATGAAATTAGTTTGAGGCTAACAGACGATCGAGACATACAGTCTTTAAATAGACAATTTCGTCATCAAGATAAACCAACTGATGTGTTGTCTTTTGCTGGTTTAGAAGATGATTTTCCTGAGATAGTGGAAATAGAATCGATCGTTTTAGGAGACATTATTATTTCAATTGAAACTGCTACTAAACAAGCTAAATTAGAAAACCATACCTTAGAAATCGAATTAGCATGGTTAGCCAGTCACGGATTATTACACTTGTTAGGATACAATCATCCCGACGATAATTCTCTCGAATATATGTTAAACACCCAAGCACAACTATTAAACGAAATAGGAATTAATCCCCCCTCAGTCAAAAAATACTTCTCTTAACTTTAGCTCGGTTTGAAATTTACTGATTTTGAATAAGTTTTAGGTTTTAGGTTTTAGGTTGTTTTTTTGAATGGAGAATACTTCGGCTACGCTCAGTATAAATTGTTCAGTGAGAGAATTGAGAATTAATAATTTAACTCTTGCCTCTTGCCTTTTTCAACTTTTAACTCTTAACTCTTAACTTTTAACTATTACTAACTCCAATCTTCTATATCTTGAGTTAGGGTTTTTTTACGTCCGTAGATACCTTTGTTTTGATGTAAATTTCGAGTAGTCGCAAATAATTCTTCTGGACTCATCTCCCATTGTTCTAAAATAGAATCTAGATCGTGTTGAACATCTCTAGCACCGGGAAAATTATGATAACGTATTTTTAATCTAGCAATTTCGGCTAAATTATAATCAGTTTTACCCTCCACAAATGCTTTTTTAATTATTACTCTATCGAGATGAGCAAGGGGATGTTTTTGGTCACGACTCATATGTTATTGTTATTTTGGCTTTAAGTATATATAGTTCATCATTTATATTCTATGCAATCTTACTCTTTATTCGCACCGGCAAAAATTAATCTTCATTTAGAAATACTCGGCGATCGTCTTGATGGTTATCATGAATTAGTGATGATTATGCAAAGTGTCACTTTAGGCGATATCATCCATCTTAGAGCCAATGGTACCGATAAAATTAGACTTGAGTGTGAAAACTCATTAGTACCTCTTGATGAAACTAATTTAGCCTACAAAGCCGCTCGTTTGATGCAAAAAAATTTTGCGACTGTTAGTAACAATTTAGGCGGATTAGATATTGTCATTGAAAAAAATATTCCCGTTGCCGCAGGTTTAGCAGGTGGCTCGACTAATGCGGCCGCTGTTTTAGTTGGGATAAATTTAATTTGGTCTTTAGGATTAACTCAACCTGAATTACGTGATTTGTCCGCTTCACTCGGTTCTGATGTAGCCTTTTGTGTTTCAGGTAGTACTGCGATCGCTACAGGTAGAGGAGAAAAAATAACTCCCTTACCAGACTTAACTAATATGTACGTTATTTTAGCTAAATACAGTAATCTAACTGTTTCTACCCCTTGGGCATACAAAAGTTATCGAGAGCAATTTAATCATCTTTATGTTACTAATCCTCAAGATTTGACCCATCGTAGTGATTTAATCCATACTGGAGATATAGTTAAAGCTATTGCCGAGCAAAATACGACTAAAGTAGGTAGTTTGTTACGTAATGATTTAGAAAAGATTGTTTTAAACGAATATCCAGCCGTTGCCTCCCTAATTGATACTTTTAAGGCTCAAAATGTTTTAGGGGCAATGATGTCTGGCTCAGGCCCCACTGTGTTCGCTTTGTGTGAGACAAAAGAACAAGCCCAAACAGTTACCGCTACAGTTAAACAACAAATTAATGATCCTAATTTAGATTTTTGGATTACTCAAATGTGTCCTCATGGTGTAACGGTGGAATAATTAATAATCAGAAAGTAGAGTAAATCGATCGTTTTTTTAAACTAATTATCCCTATATATTTTTGAATTTTATAACTATTAGACTCTTCCATTTTTTCTTTATTTTCTGCGGTTGATTATTTAACAAAATTTATCTTAAAAACAAACTAGTTTTCAGCTTTTATAGTGAGTATTAATTATTAGTTAGTTTTGATATAGCCTTTCCCATATTTACGAGGTACATTTTTTATTTCCAAGTCCCCAGACATAAAAGCGAAGCATCTGCTTATCTTCCCCCGAACGCGCGGGGGATAGAGGGGGATAGGGATGAGCGGGGGATCGCAAGTGTACTTTATAATGGTGATAATTGCTATAAAATATCAACTAATCCCAATTCAAATTAAATTGACAACAGTTGTTTTAAGCAAGTCCTCATTCTGTCTTTTTCCTATTTTAATTTTGTCTTTTAAATTTAATTATTTATCTGAACTTAATTTTAAAACAATCAAAGAAGAATAATTAACAATTAATATTGGTTACTTTTTACCTAACTAAAATCTCAGTTGATAGCGAACTTTAAATTCATCATAAATATAATCATAAGAAACAGAAACATTACCATTCTCTTGGACTTCGTAAATACCTTCAACTAAAGGAAAAACACGTAAATCTTTCATTCCTAGAGGTTTTCCCCAAGTACTAACTCTTTCATTAACACCAAAACTTAATGAATTAGCAATTGGTACTAAAACAAATTGTATCAGACCATTTTCTAGTAAATCTTCTCCGCTTGAATTTTGTAATTGTGTTGCTAAATTTAATAATTGCCCACCAACAATTAAATTAACTAACTCACCTTCGCTACGGTTAGGTGTACTACTTAAAGAAACTAATGGTGAATTCAAAATATTACTCGTCGATAAACTAGGATTTAAAATCGCAAAATTGACACATTTAGCGATAGAATCTAATTCAGCCGTCGAAAAATTGACATTACCCGGAATTGTTTGCGGTACACCAAAATTACAAGATTGAGTCGCTTCTCCTGATAAAACAGGTAATAATTGAGCTAATCCACCATCAACATTTAAAGTTACTTGAACAGTTTCGCCCCTACCACCACGAATAATTGGATCATTTATTTCGTTTCTTTGACTAGTCGGTAATTCCCTAGCATAATCAACAACATCGGCGTTTAATTCAACATCAACTTGTGGATTAAGAATACTTTCATCTGGATCAAATACAATCTGATTTTCATTAGTACGAGATAAATTAAAGGTTGTTTGAGATGAACCCAAACCAGAAATAGCACTTACTGGACTAGCACCACTAAGGTAAATCTGTCCTCTACGTAGGTTAACTAAGCCACTAGCACTTAATTGATTTAAATCTAAGGCAGGACCGTTCACATTAATATCTCCTTCAAATAAGAAGCGATATAAACCCCATTGAGCAAGTTGTGAATTTTGCAATTTAAGATTAAAATCATTCAACCTAGGGTTGAGAATACTTGGTGCGTTATTTTCATTTACTTTTCCTAGCCATTGTTGTGCTAAAGCTTCGTTTTGATTATTACTCGGATTGTCTCGTGAGGGTATTTGGAAATTACCATTAATTAAAGCTAGATAACCACCTATTCGTGGGCTTAATACAGTACCATCAATTTTAATGTCAGCATCTAAATCACCTGAATATAAACCTTCTAAGTTTAATGGTTGTTGCGGGATACTAACAGCTAATAAATTATTATTTTGCGGTGTTGGTGAAAGGATAGGAAGACTACCTTCGATATTAATATTAGTTTGGTTAACAAGTGCGTTTAAATTTTCAACATTAATTACTCGATTAGGTGATAAATTAACATCTCCAGAAACTAATATTTTTTCTTCTAAGAAAACTGTGGTGATTTCTGTTTGTTCAAAATTAATATCTCCTTTTACATTAACATCTGCTATGTCAAAATTTTTAATTAGCTCATTAATTGAATTAATTTCTACGTCTAAATTAGATGTATATTCGCCACCAGATATATTCACTTGTCCTTGAGTTAGAAGCCCGATTAAAGAGCTTGATTTTTCGTCTGTTTGCAAATTAATAAAAGCTGGTTCATTTATCTCGTAAATAGGATGATAAGGTAGTTTGGCATTAAGAGTTAAATATTCTGGAGCGATCGTTTTTAGATCAAGTACATAATTTTCATAGCCAAAATTTGTTACTATTTCATCTTCAATAAGACTACCATTAAAAGCAGTATTATTTAAAGTTAAAACACCATTTATCTCAGGGTTTATAAACCTTCCTTTAACTGTACCTTCTAAATCAATATTAGTATCAACATCTACAGGAAGAGGGAAAAAACGAGTAGCTAAATCAAGGGGAAAATTAGTCACTTTAAATTCAGCATTTTGGCTTTGAGAAGAAATTTCACCAGCAACCGAAATTTCACTACCAGCAACATTAATTGAAAAAGGTTGTAAAGTTAAGGTATTATTTCTATATTGAGCATTAAGATCAATTTCAGGAATAGCGATCGATTCACTTTGCTCCATCACAAAACCTAAAGAATCAACAATATTCGGAAAATCTGACTGTGGTAGCCATTGCCATCTTTTGCCGCTTAAATCTAAATCAACCACAGGATTTTTTAAATTACCACCAACAACTAATTCTCCTTGATAGTCACCTTGAATATATAAATTATTAGGTAAATTACCAGCTTTAATTTCTTTAGCGATCGTTTTGATTTGTTGATCTATACTATAAAGAAGATTAACTTGAGACTCGATCGTTTTTTTATCCTCAGCGATAGATACCGCCGCAATCTCATCAGCATCGGCAAAAGAATCACCTGTTTGTAATTGTTGGGCAAGAGCAGTTAAACTAGCAACATCAGTAATCTTCAACGTATTAAAGATATCTTGTACATCACCTTCTAAATCAACTTTAGCAAAAATATCTTGCGTTTGTAGATTATATTCACCAGTGAGATTATATTCACTCTCACCAAACTTAACCACTCCATCATCAACACGGGCAAGATTATCTTTGTAAGCAAAACTACCACTAATTTCTTGGGCATTAATAAAATCAACACCGGGTTGAATTAAATTAATATTACCTCTAGCTGAAAAGTCATTGAGGTTAAGCGCAATATCAGTTGATAGATTACCCTTGAGTTTTCCATCAATTCCGTAGTTAGTGACAGGTTGTAGTTGTAAACCATCTAAAGATAAATTATCAACTGAGGCAATAAATTCATTACCTTGACGATTACCTAAAACCCTCAAACCATTTTCTCCTCCTTGACGAATTTCAATATTTTGAGGAGTATAAGCGATAGTCGTATCTAAAGGAGTAATATATAAATCATCTTTTACGACTCGTGCGGCAATCACATCTTGGTTTCCTCTCAAATCAATACTTATTTCTGATTGCGGATTCACCTTAACCTTCCCTGCTAATAAAGGCTCAAATTTGACATTATCAAATTCAAAATTAGTTAAAGCAACATCACCTAAAATATTAAGCCCATTTACACCTAAAGGATTAGTTAATAAATTACTACCTGTGATTGTACCTGTAAATTTAGCATTACCATCTAAATTAATTTGATTAGGTATTGCATTAATTCCCCTTTCACTTTCAGGAGTAGAAGTTGTGGTTAATATTTCCTTGACAGGAATAGTCGCTAATTCAGAATTAGCGTTTACTTTTAGTTGAAGATTATCGATATCTGGTTGTGATAATACATTAACAACATCTAGTTTACCTTCTAGATTAACTACATTTTCACCAAGGGCGACAGTTGTGGGTTTGATATTGACAGGAATAGATTTATTCGCTGTAGATAAATTATCGAGATTTCCACTAACATTAATATCACTACTAACATTAGGCACAGAAGCTAGATTTACAGGTAGTTTATCTTCTATGGCTAAAGTTTTGGCGACATATTCTAAATTAATATCATTACTATCAACTTTGGCTTGCCATTGATTATTGGCAATATTGGCATTAACTTTAGCATTACCTTCACCTACAACTATATTTGCATCAGCATTAGCTTTCAAACTAGGTAAAGGAGAAATAGTTTTGTTGTCTAAATAATTAACACCTAAATTTACTACCTCAGCAACATTACCACTAGCATTAAACTTAGCATTTAGATTATCCGCAGGAAGATTTTGATTGTTAGTTGTCAGCTTTGAAGGCGAAATGTTTTTAGCTTCACCATTAACATTAAAGACACCATTATTTACTTTAGCGATAGTATTAAAACTACCTTCGGCTACTTTACCTTTAACATTAGCAGTTACATCAAGACTTTTAATCTCGAGTAATCGATCGTTATTATATACTTTCTGGGTAGCTAATTGATACAATTCTTGCGTATTGGCATTAATTTTCACTTCCCCTGAGGTGATTTGGGCATCAGTATTAGGATTAATTTGATTGAGAGGAATATTATTGGCTTTTGCGACTACATTAACTTGACGGTTATCTATATTAGCTACTGCATCAACTACCCCTGTATTTTCCACATTGAGTTTAGTATTTGCTTTTAACTTCACACTAGGAGGAAGATTCTGGGTATTACTATTAACTGCCAATAACTCATTAACATCTGCGGTGACATTAAAATCAGTATTAACAACATCTACTTTTGTGGGAATTGTCGGCACAACTTTATTCAAAGATATATTTCTGCCATTACCATTCACCGCTACATTACCATTGGCGACTACCGCATCAACATTTAATCTACCATCATCAACATTTACTTGAGTCTTAGCATTAACACTCAGACTAGGAGGAAGATTTTTCGTTTTACCGATAGTCAATAACTCGTTTACTTTAGCATTGGCATTAAATCTAGTTTGTACGATATTGACATCAGTACCAATCGCAGGGACAATTTTATTAACCGCAATATTATTCGCATTTCCTTCAACTACTAAATTGCCATTAACCACAACTGCATCAACATCAACATTACCGTCATTGACTTTGATATTAGTATCTGCTTGTAAACTGAGGCTTTGAGGAATATTATCAGGGTTAGTATTAACAGCTAATAATTCATTAACATTAGCACTAGCATTAAATTTGGTGCTAACGACATTAACACCAGCCGGGATTGAAGGGATAACTTTATTAACCGCAATATTATTAGCATTACCATCAACAAGTAAATTACCGTCATTGACAATTGCATCAACATTAACATTACCGTCATTCACTTTAATATTACTATTTGCTCGCACAGTTAAAGTACGAGGAATATTATTAGTTTTAGTAGCAGTTAATAAGTCATCTACATTAGTTGAAGCTTTAAAATTGGTATTGACGACGTTAACATTACTATTAGTTGGAATAGTTTTGACTACTTTATTCAAAGCTATATTGTCTAAATTACCATCAATAAATAATTGACCATTAACTAATATTGCTTCTAAGTCCAAATCTCCGTCATCTATTTGCAGATTAACATCAGCATTACCATCAATGTCATTCAAAGCAATTGAATTAAGATTACCTTGAAAACGACTATCCAAACTATTAAGATTGATAGCTAACTCACTATTAAAAGCAGAAGCCGCACAACTTAAATTGTTATTACAAAATTGAGAGATAAAAGGAGTCAAGTAAAAGTCTTTTCCTTCGACATTAATCTGCCATTTTTTGGTATTTAAGTTAGTAACACCATCAACAGTAATTCGATCGTTATCAGCCACTAATTTCGTATCTTTTATTTCTATTCTTTGCTGATTAAGAACAATTTTACCATCTGCTTTAACTGTCTCAAAATTATCTGTATCAATATCAGGTAAAGAAAAACTAATCAAGCCTTCAGGATTTGATAATGTGCCTTTAACTTCACCAACGGCTAAAAAGTTATTAAAATCAAAACCATAAGTCGAATCAGCGTAAGCTTCGATAACTTGATTTGGTGGTAAGTTAGCTAAAAATTTTAAATTAATTTGGGTGTTTTCTGGTACAAAAGGTTTTCCTGCTAAGACAGTATCTCTAAGATTAGTTTCGATTGATGCTTGGCTAGTAATTTCGCCACCAAATTTTGGTTTAACAATAACTCTTTGTATTTCTACTCGATCGAGATTAGCACTAAATTGACTATTTATCGTACCTAACTCTACTTTATCAACTAAGGTATTTTCGACATCAAGATTACCACTAATTAAAGGATTATCTATTTCTCCTGTTATCGTAATATTACTAGAAAGCAAACCACCAAGCTCAACAGGTGGCTTTTGTGTTTTTGTGTTAGCGAAAATTACACCCAGATTAAAAGAATCTAAATTAGCTTGTAAATTATATCCTTTAGCTAAATCAACTATTCCTTCAGCTTCTGCGTTAATATATCCCCAATTCAACTTAGCTTCTGTAAGAGTGATTGATTGTCCATTAAAATCGATAGCGGCATTAGCTAAAATGTCTTTTTGCAATAACGGTATTATAGAAGCATTATCTCCTAAATTAACTTTCTCAGGATTAACTCTACCAATTACATTATCAACAAAAAGATAACCATCTAAGGTAGTATTTTTCGCTTCTTTAAATGCAGGTACATTAATATCAACTTTACCACTAACAATTCCTTGCTCAAGAGATACAGGCAACTGGGGAATAACCGCCGTTAATTGTGGCAGATTTAAAGCATCAATTTTAATCTCGTTTCGACTTTGAGTCGTACTTAATAAAGTTTCTCCTTCTATATCAATTACACCACTCGTACCAATCCTATTGGTAAGTTGATATGTAATTGGTTGTACTTCTTTGTCATATAAAAAATTTATCTCACCAATAGTATCGATGAAAAGTAAATTAGATTCAATATTTGGCGTAACAGCTATTTGTGTATCTTCTAAACGTACATTCAACTCTGTGGTAATTGGTAAAGGATTGAGTAGTAATGTTTCTGGAGTAGGTTTCTCATCATCACTTTCTTGAATGATTGTATCTAATTGAGCATAACCTTTCACATCGGAGGCGACAATATCTAAATATAACTGTCTTCTAGTAAATAAACCAATAATATCTGGCGTTACTTTAAGCTCTTTTATCCTCAAGGTGCTATTGTCTTCATCAGTAGGGCGTAGAATAACATCTTCAAAGGTAATTCGATATAAACTGTCTATTTCTGTATTTTCAATATCTATCTCTCTTTCTAAAGCGACTTCTAATTGCTCTTCAATCCGATTTAAAACTACAGTTGCGAGTAAAAACTTACCACCGAAATAGCCCCCAATCAAAATACCTGCCAAACTGATTATGGTGATAATTTGGGTACGAGGTTGCTTAACAAATTGCCAAACTTTTGCCAAACCTCTAGATTGCTGATTATTTTCTTCTGTGGGGGGTTGTTGATTCGTCATTTGCTCACACCAAAATTTATCGTTTTGACTTTCTTCACTATCTCAGTCTCTTTATCTTATATCTGAAAAGGTTTTTTTGGGGTTTTTTTCGTTTTAATTTTCCAGCTAAACATTCTTCAAATTTATTTGTCAGTGATTTTTTACTTTGTTAAGATATTTTCAAATATCTTGAGCGTCGGCATCTAACAACACCATAGTCTTCTCCATTAATTAATTGTTAAATATAGCGATGATAAAGTTCCCAGTTTCGTAGTTTTTATGTAAACAATGCGAGGGACAAAAAGTGCAGTTATAAATTCATTTAGCTATATTTCTGGCGTTGTAGAAAGTACAAAAATAAGACATGAAACAGCCCTGCCCTCTGTAAGGGGGGGATATTCGGGGCGTAATTACCCTTGATTTTTTGGTAAAACATCAAAAGTTAATATATATATTTATCTAAGAATACCATCGTGTTTAAGACAATTAGTTGTCAATGATGAAATGTACTCGTTATTAAATTTAAATTGTTTATCATAGTATTAATTCATCTTTTATCCTTTTAATGAACAAACTTGTCTTTCCTACTTCTCCATTGATTAAAATTACTTTAGTCAATCTTTATTTTGCTTTAACTATACCCCTTCCTTTTCTCGCTCAATTTGCTAACGTACAATTTCCTATCTGGTTATTTGTTGTCTTGATTATACTTGGTGCGATCGTTATTATTGGTATTTTAAGTGAAAGAGTTATCCTTGATGAAGAAGGTATTCAAGTGGCTTATCCTCAGTGGGTAAAATTCTCTTTACGTCGAGGTTGGAATTTATCTTGGGCTGAAATTGAAAGTTTGAAGATGCGTACAACCGGGCAAGGTGGTTTGGTTTATTATTTCGTGAGTAAAGCTAGAGATAAAGCTTATCTTTTACCTATGAGAATCGCTGGCTTTGCTAAAATGGTTAAACAAGTACAGTCGAAAACGGGTATCGATACTACTGATATACGCCCTCTAGCACAACCTTGGATGTATATATTTTTGTTCTTCTTTACTTTCTTTTTGTGGTTAGTTGATATCTGGACAATTACTACTGCTTTGAATCAATAATTCTGAGGCTTCGATCGTTTTTAGTATCATTGGCAAAACAGTAGTATTTAGGTTTTTCTTTAATATTTCTGAAGGAAACTTATTTTTTTTCGATAAACAAAAGCATTCCAATAGTGAAAAATAATAAGCCAAGAAAAACATATATTCTAATATCTTTTGATTTGCTATTATAAAAGTACCATCGAGGATAAGGTACATAACTAATATTGCCATTTCCAGCCCAAGGAATATAATAACTATATCTATCTCCATCCCAACATTCGATCGTAAATGCTTTATTTGGAGTTGGATTACCAAACTTTTGATAAATATCTTTGTAATCTTTATCAGATGATTTTTTTAAGTTTATACCTTCAAGAGGAATATATCTACCATCAAAATTTTGCTTAAGTGGCTCAATTAATATATGAAATTCACTCCAAGAAGGAATACGTGAATTTTCTCGATAAAAATTATCTATACGGACAAATGTAATTTCTCTAATTGAATTAAAATTAATACAATTATTAGCTGAGCGAATTTGAGGGTTAGAGTCAGAGAATAATACAATTATTGATAATATAAAAAAGGGCAAGCTGAAAATAGTTATAAAACCAATAGCAAATAGTTTTTTTAAAATATTAAGCATTATCTTGATCAGGATAATTTTTTCATAGTAATTATTCTTTTTTAGGTGAAGAATCTAATAATTCAAATAATTCTGAGCCTTCGATCGTTTTTAGTATTTTAATTAACCTATCAACTTTTGTTCGATCGATACTAAAACAGCTTTTTTTTGATTTTCGATTACGATCGAAGATAATATTAACTAAGGATTGTAATGATAACGAGCTTGTAAAAAATAAACTTTATTATCTGTGACTTTGTAAACTAATCGATGTTCTAAATCAATTCTTCTTGACCATGTATTGGCTTCAATATATTTTAACGGTTCTGGTTTGCCAATGCCACTAAAAAGATTACCATTTAAAATGTCTTCTATTAAATCAACTATCTTATCTCCTTTTTTACGGTCTTTTTTATACCACCATGCTAAATCAGCTTTAAAGTCTGGACTAAATTGAGGATGATAACTTGAACTACTTTTATCATTATCAGGAGTATTTTTAGACTTCTTCTGATTCAATTCCTAACTCCTGTTTTAATTCGTCGATTGTTTGTGATTCGTCTTCAACTTCTTCTGCCCATTCTAATGAACGAAATAGTCTTTTGGCGTTTTCAGGCGATCGTAATAAATAAACACATTCAAGTAAGCTAGAGAGTTCATTTTCAGCGATTAAAGCGATATTTTTATCATTACGACGCTTAATCACCATGATTTGACTTTCATCATGAACTTGATCTAATATACTGGCTAAATTTGCTCTTAAATGAGAATAGCTTGTTTCTTTAGTTAACATAATTTTGTTTTATTTGTACAAGTTTATTGTACAACTTTTAATAAATAAAGTGAAAAAAATCAATCGAACTTTTATTCAACACATCAATTACTTTCAATACATCTACGTCATTATTAATCTCAGGACGATCGACACTAAACGAGACAATAGTTAAATATGATAAAATTAACTAAAATTTGCTTTAAATTGTATGTCTAAACTACAAAACTTAAAACAATCTCTTCATAAGTCTTTGAATGAATTATCTGAAGATAACTTACAATTAATCGATCGATTTGTCCAAAATTTAGCTGAACAAGAAAGAGAAGAAGCAACTAAGGAATTGTTAGATATTCCTGATGTTTTAGAAGATATTGAATTAGTAAAACAGGATGTTAGTTCAGGTGAATTGACAGATTGGCGAGAAGTTAGAACTGATGTATAAAGTAGTTTGAACAAAAAAGATATGTTTTATAAAATTTTTATTGAAGCCTTAGAAGAAGTTATTTTAGCTAAAGCGATCGAAGAAGGAAGAAAAAATAACTTTGTAGATGAAGAAACTATTTTTTCCATCTTAAATGAAGAATAAAGATAAAAGTCACATTTGAATCGTCTTAGGTTTCTAGATTTATCAAACAAACTCTACTTAAATTTCTTTGAAACTTTAGTTATTCATAATGTGTCCACATCATCAAAATTTTAATTCTTTTGTTATGATTATCAACTTCATAGACTAAGCGATGTTTTGAATTAATTCTTCTAGAATACATACCTGCTAAATCACCGATTAATTTTTCATAGGGCGGAGGATTTTGATAAGGATTAGTTTTTAGTATTTTAATTAACCCATCAACTTTCTTTTTCAGTCCAGATTGATTAATCTTTTTTGCATCTTTGACGGCTCTTTTCGTCAAACTTATTTCCCACATTACCATTCGACTTCTTCAAGAGGTGTACAATCTTCCCATTTAGTATTTTTTCCTTCAATTAAATCTTCTTTGACACCTGAAATACTTGAGAGGTAAAGAGTTTCCTGAATAGCATTCCACTGTTCGATCGATACTAAAACAGCTTTTTTTTGATTTTCGATCGCGATCGTTGTAGCCTGATTTGAGTTATTAACTTGTTCTACTAATGATGTTAAAGTCGGATTATCTTCATTAATGGTAACGTTATTCATATCGATCGTATGGCGATGAGGATTATAACTATTGATTTTAATTCATTTGAGAAAGAATTCGATCGGTTAAAAAATAACAGAAGAAAATCTTAGTAATGATGAACAATAATAGATTTATAGATTTATAAAATAATCTCAACATATTTAATTAAAAATTTAACCATCCAAACAGAGTTTCAACAGTTAATTGATAGTTTGGTAAAAAATTAGGTGAAGGAATTATATCCGTGGGATTTTGTAAGAATGTAGGTTGTTGATTTGGTTGAAAAACGAGGATTTTCTTAGATTGAGGATCGATTAACCATGCTAAAGTACAACCATTATTCAAACAATGTAAAATCTTTTCAGTCACAAGGATTGTATTTTGATTAGGAGACAAAATCTCAATCATCCAATCAGGTGTACCATTTATAATATTGGCAATATCTCCATTCTCATCACGAGGTATTTTGCCATAGGGTAATACAACTATATCAGGTACAATAACTCGATCGTCAATTCGACATCTTAACTCAGGAAAAGCGATCGCAATTTTATCTGGTTTAGCGACTAAATTAATATTAGTAACTAATTCACCCTGAATAAGACTATGTTTTCCTTGAGGCATCGGTTTTTGTAATATTTCTCCTCTGATAAATTCACTAGCAGGTTTAGTTTCTGACAACTGAAGGAATTCTTCGATAGTCAAAGATTGAGACAGAATTTTAACCATATTGATTAACTTAAAATAGATGAGTTCATTTTAGCAACTATAGCAATCTCAATAATTATCGGTGTAAATCAATAAATCCTGTTCAATCGGTGATACAGACAGTGGTATTTAAGATATTTATTTATTTTTAATCATATATTTTTTCTCTAATTCCTCAGTAATGTTATTATCTGGATACCAGTCAGTTTCTCCATTGTATTGATGAGGTTGGGATGCTTCTAACCAATCGGCACAGTGCATAAGTAAATGAGTTAAACTTTTATACCTTATCTCGTAGGTTTGGCATTCAGTCTCGTGATAAAGAATTGAATTTTTTTGTCTTTTTCCCAAAACAACGCAAAAAAACGCTGGTTGACACCACAATTCAGTAACAGGAAACCAACTAGGATCATCTTTCCAAGTATCATCTCTATGGTTCAAACCATAGCTCACTCGCCATTCGATTGCTGATTCTAAAGATAATAAATAATGTTGACGATCGATTGTAATAGTTTGTTCTTCTAAAGAACCATTACAATACTCATAAAGCTAATAAATTTCATCTGGAATTGGAAAATCAGAATCTAGTTTTTGCCATTGCTCTTCAATATATTCTTTTGATAATCCAGATTGAAAAATAGGATAATCATCGGGTTCATTTACTTCATACCATTTCGATATTCTTTCTAAGGCTGAAGTTAGTTGAGACATTATTAATTAAAAAAACTTACTAAACAGTTCATTTGCATTGTAATAATTGTTGATAAATTCGATCGATGAAAAACCTTATCAATAATATAAACGATCGTTATCATCTATACCTAGATCGTACTGTTTTGCTGTCAAAATATTAAAAAATGTAAAGATTTACCAAAATAACCTTAAAACATTACAAAACAGTAAGCAAAAAGACCTATTTTCTGCTAAAAACAATAAGAGAGTCTATATCAGCCTCTGTTATTATCCCGTATCCATAAATTTAAACATCTCAGCTAATAGGAGCTTCAATATTAATGTTTACAAACGTAAAATCTGCTGTTAGGCATATCGCACCCGATGATTTACAAGGGCGTGCCTTGATGAAAGTAGTTTATGTTGTATTAGAACCACAATATCAAAGTGCCATTAGTGGTGCAATCAAATCCATCAACGCTCGTAACCCCAATTTAGCGATCGAAATTAGTGGTTATTTAATTGAAGAATTAAGAAACCCCGAAAACTATGAGCAATTCAAAAAAGATGTCAGTGAAGCCAATATCTTCATCGCCTCTTTAATCTTCATCGAAGAATTAGCTGAAAAAGTAGTAGAAGCAGTTACTCCCCACAGAGATAACCTTGATGCGGCGGTCGTTTTCCCTTCCATGCCCGCTGTAATGCGTCTTAACAAAATGGGTAGCTTCAGCATGGCACAACTAGGGCAAAGCAAAAGCGTCATCGGCGAATTTATGAAAAAACGTCGCAAAAAATCTGGGGCAGGATTTGAAGATGCGATGCTTAAATTGTTACGTACCTTACCTACCGTCTTAAAATATCTACCTGTAGAAAAAGCCCAAGATGCACGTAACTTCATGCTCAGTTTTCAATATTGGTTAGGTGGCTCGTCCGATAACCTGGAAAACTTCTTCTTGATGTTAGCCGATAAATATGTCTTCACAGGAGAAAATTCTTTACTCAACGCTAAAGACTCCTATGACGCACCCATAGTTTATCCTGATATGGGTATTTGGCATCCCCTCGCTCCAAAAATGTTTGAAGACGTTAAAGAATATCTCAACTGGTATAACAACCGTGACGATATTAGCGATGCACTTAAAAATCCTCTCGCTCCTTGTGTTGGTATCGTCTTACAACGTACTCACCTAGTGACAGGAGATGACGCTCATTATGTCGCCATGCTTCAAGAATTAGAATATCGTGGTGCGAGAGTTATTCCAGTATTTGCAGGTGGTTTAGACTTCTCTAAACCCGTCGATGAATATTTCTTAGATAAAGCAGTAGAAGGAGTTGAGTCGATTTCGATCGTTGATGCAGTTGTATCTTTAACAGGTTTTGCCCTTGTTGGTGGTCCTGCTCGTCAAGATCATCCTAAAGCAGTAGAATCATTAAAACGCCTCAATCGTCCTTACATGGTTGCGTTACCTTTGGTATTCCAAACTACTGAAGAATGGGAAGAAAGCGATCTTGGTTTACACCCAATTCAAGTAGCCTTACAAATTGCTATCCCCGAACTAGATGGTGCGATCGAGCCGATCATATTATCAGGAAGAGATGGTAACTCAGGTAAATCTGTCACCCTGCAAGATCGAGTAGAAGCGATCGCAGGACGTGCTTTAAAATGGGCTAGTTTGCGTAAAAAACCAAAAGTTGACAAAAAACTCGCAATCACCGTTTTTAGCTTCCCTCCTGACAAAGGAAACGTCGGTACAGCCGCTTATTTAAACGTCTTTGGTTCTATTTTTGAAGTACTCAAAGGAATGAGAGCTAAAGGTTATGATGTGCAAGATATTCCTGAAAATGCTCAACAATTGATGGAAGAAGTTATCAACGATGCTCAAGCACAATATGCTTCTCCTGAATTAAACATTGCTTATCGTATGAGTGTCGAAGAATATGAGCGTTTGACACCTTATTCCCAAAAACTGGAAGAAAACTGGGGCCACCACCAGGAAACCTTAACAGCGACGGACAAAACCTTTTAATCTACGGTAAAGAATTTGGTAATGTCTTCATCGGCGTACAACCTACTTTCGGTTATGAAGGCGATCCGATGAGACTATTATTTTCTCGCTCTGCTTCTCCTCATCATGGTTTTGCGGCTTATTATACTTACCTAGAAAAAATCTGGGGTGTGGATGCTGTCTTACACTTTGGTACACATGGCTCATTAGAATTCATGCCTGGTAAACAAATGGGTATGTCTGGTGATTGTTATCCCGATAGCCTGATTGGTAATATCCCTAATATCTATTATTATGCGGCGAATAACCCAAGTGAAGCAACGATCGCTAAACGTCGTAGTTATGCCAACACCATTTCTTATTTAACTCCTCCTGCCGAAAACGCTGGACTTTATAAAGGGTTAGAAGAATTAAGCGATTTAATCGGTTCTTATCAAGGCTTGAAAGAGACAGGCAGAGCGATTCAGATTGTGAATACGATCGTTGATAAAGCTCGTATCTGTAATTTAGATCGAGATATTCCTGAAATTGCTACCCCTGAAGGGCAAGAAGCTGAGTTAGTTGACTCAAGCAAAATGTCTAGTGAAGAAAGAGATCATATCGTCGGTGCGGTTTATCGTAAATTGATGGAGATTGAATCTCGTTTATTACCTTGCGGTTTACACGTAATCGGTAAGCCTCCTACCGCCGAAGAAGCGATCGCTACTTTAGTTAATATTGCTAGTCTCGATCGTGAAGAAGAAGAAATCATGGCTTTAACTACCATTATTGCGAACAGTATCGGACGCAAAATGGAAGATATTTATCGTAATGCCGATAAAGGAATCTTAGCCGACGTTAACTTATTACAAAGCATCACCGAAGCCACCAGAGATTCAATTCGTGCTTTTGTAGAAGAACAAACTAATGAAGAAGGTAGAGTATCTTTAGTCGATAAACTCAACATCTTCGGCATGGGTAAAAAAGAGCCTTGGGTAGCTAAATTACACGAATTAGGTTACGACAAAGTTGATGAAAAAGCCCTTAAACCTCTATTTGAATTTCTCGCTTTTTGTTTAGAACAAGTTTGTGCCGATTTAGAATTAGATGGTTTACTTAAAGCCCTTGAAGGTGAATATGTCTTACCAGGCCCTGGTGGTGACCCAATTCGTAACCCGAATGTATTACCTACAGGAAAAAATATTCATGCCTTAGACCCCCAAAAAATACCTACCACAGCGGCAGTACAATCGGCTAAAGTGGTCGTCGATCGACTCTTAGAGCGTCAAAGAATAGATAACGGTGGCAACTACCCTGAAACGATCGCTTGTGTATTATGGGGTACAGATAACA
This sequence comes from uncultured cyanobacterium, assembly GCA_963710605.1. Taxonomy (GTDB): domain Bacteria; phylum Cyanobacteriota; class Cyanobacteriia; order Cyanobacteriales; family Cyanobacteriaceae; genus JAALKG01. The sequence continues at coordinate 304,600 of CAVQBA010000007.1, read as the reverse complement.
TCAAAACCTATGGTGAATCTCTCGCTCAAATTATGTGGATGGTAGGAGTTAAACCTGTGCCTGATGCTTTGGGAAGAGTAAACAAACTTGAACTAATTTCGATCGAAGAATTAGGTCGTCCTCGTATTGACGTTGTGGTTAACTGTTCGGGTGTTTTCCGTGACTTGTTCATCAATCAAATGAATTTACTCGATCAAGCTGTTAAAAAAGCGGCTGAAGCAGATGAGCCGATCGAAATGAATTTTGTTCGCAAACACGCGATCGAACAAGCTCAAGAAATGGGTATCAATATCCGTCAAGCGGCAACTCGTGTATTCTCTAACGCGTCTGGTTCGTATTCCTCTAACGTTAACTTAGCAGTAGAAAATAGCAGTTGGGAAGAAGAAAAAGAATTACAAGATATGTATCTAAATCGTAAATCTTTTGCTTTTAATTCTGATAACCCTGGGGTAATGGATGAAAGCCGAGCAATTTTTGAAAAATCATTAAAAACTGCCGATGCAACCTTCCAAAACCTCGATTCATCAGAAATCAGTTTAACTGATGTCTCTCACTATTTTGATTCCGATCCTACCAAAGTTGTCGCTAGTTTGCGTGATGACGGTAGAAAACCATCTGCGTACATCGCCGATACAACCACCGCTAACGCTCAAGTACGTACTTTATCCGAAACTGTGCGTTTAGATGCTCGTACCAAATTACTTAATCCTAAATGGTATGAAGGTATGTTGTCCAACGGTTATGAAGGTGTCAGAGAGTTATCCAAACGCCTAGTTAATACCATGGGTTGGAGTGCTACAGCCGATGCGGTTGACAATTGGGTTTATGAAGATACTAACACTACTTTCATTGAAGACGAAGAAATGTGTAAACGTTTGATGGATATGAATCCTAACTCATTCCGTCGCATGGTTAGTACATTGTTAGAAGTCAACGGGCGTGGTTATTGGGAAACTTCTGATGAAAATATCGAAAGATTACAAGAACTTTATCAAGAAGTAGAAGATCGAATTGAAGGTATTGAAGACTAATATCTGACAATTAATCTTTATTTGTATGGTGCGCTATGCCCACCTTTGTTATTAATTAAAAAATGAATTTATGAAGGATAATTTGTGCCGAATCTTATGGCGAAGTTATAAAGAAATTCAAGGATGGTTGTTGACTTTACTAGGAATTGTTGTTGCTATTTTGGTTATGGATTCTTTTCTCCCAAAATGTAAGTTCTCAATTGAACATTAAATCATCGTATTTATCACTTTGTTCGTGTAATATTATCTTTAATCTTATTAAACAAAAATTCCTGATATTAGCTAATGCACTAATTGTTCTTATTTTTGTAGTTTACTTAAAAATAATTTCTTTTCTTCTTCTGTAGGAGATGTTGGTTTAATTTCTAAATTTTAATCTGGAACAAAATTAAAGTAAATCCGTAAATTGTAATCTGTCTACCAAAATTAAAACCAAGTGCATGAATAAATACTGCCCATCTTGCTTCTAAACAGAACGAATTTAATACCTTTATATTTTGTTTCAATCGGATTAATCATAAAGAAGAAAAAGAATTTTAATATAATTTAAAATAGAAAAATAGTTATTCGATTCTTATTTAAATATCAACTAGCTCTATATTTATAATTGTCGGAGACGTTGCAATGCAACGTCCCTACAAACGTTATGGTATGAAAAGATAAATTTATGGATTCTTCTAATAGATATCAAAAAAACAGAAAGTCTATTCGCTTAAAAAACTATGATTATCGATCGAATGGATACTACTTTGTGACTATCTGTACCTATGAAAAAATTTGTTATTTTGGCAGTCTGAAAAATGATTTAGTTAATCTTTCAGAATTAGGAAAAATTGCCGAAAAATTTTGGTTAGAAATTCCTCATCATTTTAATTTTGTCCAAATCGATCGTTTTGTTATTATGCCCAATCATATTCATGGCATAGTTATCATTAACAATAATCAATTCGATCGGCAAGAAAAACAAATATATAATCAAAGTTATCTACAATCTAATTTAGATAATAAGTACTCGAAGATTATGTCTAATATATCTCCTAAAAAAGGTTCTTTAAGTACAATAATTAGAAGTTACAAATCAGCAGTAAGTAAGTGGAGTAGAAAAAATAATTTTAATAATTTTAATTGGCAATCTCGATTTTATGAACATATTATTAGAAACGAGCAGTCATTAAATAATATTCGAGAATATATTATTAATAATCCTATTAATTGGAAAGAAGATGAAAATTATATAATTAATTAAAAATTTTTTAGGTAATACTCTACTAAGTATATTCAAGCTTTTTTTTGATAAAGCAGCAATTGACAATAGCCGCAACTAAAGCAACTATAATTGAAGAAAAAAGGAGTTTTGATTTATTATGACACAAGAAAAATTTATCCCAAATATTGAACAAGTTAAAAAAACTTCTGTAAAATTTCAAAAACTTTTTCAACGTATGGACGCAGAAATACTCATTTTAGATGATATTATCGCTCAATTAGAAGAACAAAATCGGACTTCACCCTTATATCAATATCGTTTAAATAAAGCTAAAAGATTGGTGCAAAAACAAGAATCGATAAATAGTTAGTTAGAGATGAAATTGATGATTTAAGAGATAGAAGTTTATACAAGTTGTGGAAATATTTTTGCTGATTTAGTAGGATTTGATATAAGGGTGAGATGTTGGCAAAAGCACAGTTAGTCGGACAGATTAGTTTAATTATAGATAGAAGTGATTTGAGCGATAAGCTTTCAGCAGATTTAAAGCAAATCGATCGAGATAAAAAATTACGATGACACAAGAGAATAACAGACCAAAAAAAGACTTAAAATAAAAGCCTTAAACCTTCATAAAATTTATCCTGTAGGGGTGCAAGGTTTACACCCAAAACAAAACGCTTAAAATAAGATCATAAATCATTCACCAGACAAGCAAGACGGTTGAGGTAATGTTTCAATAACCTCATTTTTACCTTGAGTCAAATACTCACTAAAATATCTGGCTAAAGGTGGCACAAATACAAATGGACTAGTAAAACCCGAAAAAATAGATAATCCTTCTAACTGTTCAACTTTACCGACTTGAAACGGGATTCCTTGACTAAAAGCTACTTGGCAATTGTACCATTGTCCTTCAAGTGAAGATAATGAAGGTAATACTTTATTAACTGCTTCTCGGATTCTTTTTTCGCTTTGTTGTGGTTTAATTGGACTGTTGAGATTAGTAATAATTTGACTGATTTGCCCTAAGCAAAAACTACCATCAGCAAATTGAATTGCACCTGCTTCTAAAACGTCTCCGTGTATTTCATCGGTAGGATATTCCCATAATGATGTTTTTTCTAACTGACTAACTTGTTTTTCGGTGTCTAAACGATCGGTTGTGGCGGGCATAACTAAACTTTTTAGTTTGATGTCAGTCGGTTTAGTTTTAATCAATTGTGCGTGACTAAAATAGATTGGTAAAGTAATATTTAATGTTTGTAATAACGATCGTGAAAATGCACCCGCACTCACGACAATATGTGAAGCTGAATAATGATTTTTGTTAGTTTTAACTCCTGTTATTTGCTCTTTTTTTTTCTCTATTTTTTCTACTTGTTCGTAAATAATTTCTCCGCCCAATTTAATTAATGCTTGTTGATAAGCCATGATAATTTTAGTTGGATTAACATGACCTTGAGGAAACTTTAAGCTACCGTTAATTGCATCTTGATTCAATAATGGTTCTAATTCGATTGTTTCTTGTGCGTCTAACAGTTGTGGTTTGATGTGAAAGTCTTGATAGAGAGGATAGACTTGTTGCGGATTTTGAGTATTATCGATTGTCAACAATAAATCTAGTTCTTTAAACTCAGTATCGTAGTCTAATTCACTACTTAAATGACGATGAATATCGATCGATTCATTAGCTAATTTGTTAGTTAAATCATCAGTACCACACCAATAAGAAATACCACCATAACTACAACTAGTTGCACTATTTAAATTATTTAAAATCGGTTTTTTTTCTAATAATAAAACACGCCAATTTTGTTTGGCTAATTCGTAACTTAAAGCCGAACCAGTCAAACCTCCACCAATAACTATCGCATCATAACTATTCATTGATTTTGTGTTTAAATTCCTTGTAATTCTTTTAATTTAGCTAAAACTTCTTCAGAATGAATAATTGGACGCACGCCGAGAAACTTAGCTTTTAAAATACCATCACGATCGATAATATAAGTATGACGTAAAGAATGACCAGTTAACCACGAACCATAAGCCTTACTTACTTTACCCTTAGTATCAGCTAAAAGAGGAAATTTCAAACCCTCAGCGTCACAAAAATCTTGGTGAGAATTAATATCATCGGCACTAACACCAATCACCTCTGTATTCAAATCATGAAACTGACTCAAATCTCGTTGAAACCTTTGAGCTTCTAAAGTACATCCAGGGGTAAAATCTTGCGGATAAAAATAGAGTACAATCCATTTACCACGATAATCTTGTAGTGAAATATTCTTTTGTTCAATACTATTAGTCGGTAAATTAAATTCAGGTGCAGATTGATTTAATTCGGGTTGTGTACCACCTAAAGCGATCGCAGGAGTCGCCAAATTTAAGCTAAAGGTGAGAAATAAACAAAAAACAATAATAAGTTTAGATAGAGATTTCAACATTTTAAATATTTAAAAGAAAAGACACAAGAAGCTCAAAAGGGCAAAAGGCAAGATGACTAAAGTCATCACTACCAACAAATTTTTTATTTGCTCGTAGTCACGGCTTTAGCCGTTATTTAATACATATTTGTTATTAATTACTAATTGCTAATTATTCATAAAGCCATGGTTTCATGGTGTTTTCCCAAGAACAAAGTTCATCATCTTTAAACCATAAACTGATTTCTTTAGTTGCAGTTTCGGTAGCATCTGAGCCGTGAATTAAGTTACGTCCAATATCGATACCATAATCTCCTCTAATTGTACCAGGCTCGGATTCTAAAGGATTTGTCGCACCAATTATCTTGCGTGCAGAAGCAACCACACCATTACCTTCCCATACCATCGCCACTACAGGAGAAGAGATAATGAATTCCACTAAACTACCAAAAAAAGGTCTTTCTTTGTGTACATCATAATGTTTTTCGGCTAACTCACGAGAAACCGACATTAATTTCAAACCGACTAGAGTAAAGCCTTTGCTTTCTAAACGTTTGATCACTTCACCGACAAGATTGCGTTGCACACCATCGGGTTTGATCATTAAAAAAGTACGTTCCATAATTTAGATCTGTTTGAATTAGTTTTGCTATTTTTATATCCACTGAAAAGATTAACCTAATTAGGTCACTTTAATCAAATCGATCGTATATGATAAGTATGTTAGCTAACCGCCACTAACAGGAGGAATTAGCCCCATTTCGTCACCGTCTTTAAGAATATATTCGGGCGGAACAAATTCTAGATTTACGGCTAATTTGGTTATCGGCTTCCAATTAGCTAATTGAGGATGCTGAGTTATTATTTTGTCGAGTATTTCTTCTGCTGTCGTTTTAATAGGCACATCAAAACTTATTTCTTCTTGCCCATAAACTTCCTGATAAATAGCAAATAATTTAACTTTAACGGTAATCATGTCCATTGGATAATTAATAAATATATTCTATTCATAATCAAGAATTACTTGTATCCATTTAGGAGGGCGAGGAATCGGATTATCAAGTCGATCGAGCATCAGTAAAGCTACTAAATGAACGGTTAGGGCATAAATAGCATTATTAATCAAAACGACAATTAAAGCCAAGAATTGAATCATTGTCGTACTAGGAATAGCTAAAATACCCAGTTTTAAAAATATCCAATCGGCTAAATTAGTGACTTGAGAAATGAGATATACCCATAAGTCTTCTCCTAATAAAATTGAAAATAACCAAAAACGAAAGAAAAAACCAAAACAACCAATAATAGTCGCAAGCAGAATAGATAAATACCAGTTAGTCTTTCTTCGCCACAATGCACCTAATTGGATACCCATCAAACCATAAGGAATAACAAAGACAATACTACGAGGTGGCCCCATTAAGATAGCTAATAACAAACCACAAACGATCGTAGTAATAACAGCCGCTCTTCTTCCCCTCCTTAGATAAACCAACGCTATTGGTAGAGGAAATAACATCTTAATAAATGGCAAACGAAAATAATAATCAATTAACCAAATTAAACTGGCTGTACTCGCTAAAAAAGCACTTTCTACTAAAGCGATCGTTTCTGGCTTAAATCGATATGAGTTTAACTTTACGGGTTGAGGGTTAGAGGAATATTGTTCTGAATTAGATTGAAAATCAACATCTTGCTCTTTTTCATCTAGCCAATTAGACTCATCTGGGGGAGTATCTTGATTCAGGTTGGTCAAAATTAATTACTCAACAAATTCATATTTCGTTACAGATTATTATACTCAAATTTACTGGGAAAATGATGACTCAATGTTTAATTCTCAATCAGATTGTTTTAGTCAATTATTTCACTACAGTAACACTAGTACCCATCGAAACTAATGTAAATAGCTGTTTGATATCTTGATCTTTCATTCTGACACAACCATGAGAAACAGCTTGCCCGATCAAACTCTCATCGGGTGTACCATGAAAACCAATATAGTTATTACCATCAGTCCAAAAACCGATCCAACGTTGCCCTAAAGGATTATCCGGACCGGGGGGATAAATTGTACCATTCCAAGGATGTTCCCATGCAGGATTTTTAATCATTTGAATGATATTAAATTGCCCTTGAGGTGTTTCCCAACCTTCTTTACCCACAGCAACGGGAAAACTAGAAACTAGCTCTTCTCCTCGATATACTTCTACTGTTTTTCGGCTAAGACTTAAAATTAAGCGAGAAACAGAAATTTCTTGTGGACTATATAAATAAGCGTTTTGATCTCCGATTGAAGGTATTTGAGGTGATTCTATTTGCCAAATTTTTTGATTTAAATCTAAAACTTCTCCTGCATGACTAATCGGTAGATTGAAGCATAATGTTGATAACACGATCGTCGCTACCAATTTATTTCTCGATGATAACCAACTGCCCAAACTTAACTTCGTCATAATCAATTCTAGAATTAAAAATAAATAAACAATAATCCTCTATGTCTGTTATCTAGGATTATTAAATCTTTTTCCTCTATCAAATGGAAGAGTTTAATTTTAAACTTAACTTGAAGAGTAATTTTTTTTGATTAGTTTATCTATCAAGATAGATTTTTTAACTTATTAATCAATAATAGCTTAGATTAAGTATAGATATATTTTATAATTAAAATAGATAATCTAATAGCAAGTATATTGTGGGAAAATTTAACTATTGTTCAAGCTGTAATTAGTTTGATGTATAAGTTAATTAAATTAACTAACAAAATTAAGATTGAATAATTTAAATAAATAAGTTTTCATACGGGTTACCGTAATTTACCTACCATAAGTCAATCCATAAGTCAATTTGTCGAAGTGAATCAAATTAAACAAAGTAATCAAGAAGAAGAAATAGCCTTATTAGTAGCGGCTGTACATAGCTCTCATGATTCGATCGTGATTACTGACACAGAATTAAGTTATCCAGGGCCTAAAATTGTTTTTGTTAATAAATCGTTTACTAAAATGACGGGTTATGAAGAAAAAGAAATTATTGGTAAAACACCCCGTATTTTACAAGGGCCAAATACACAGCAAACAGTTTTCCGAGATTTAAAAAAGAAATTAAAGAAAGGAGAAGTTTTTTTTGGTGAAGCTATTAATTATCGCAAAGATGGTACAGAATTTTATAATCAATGGCATATTGAGCCGATTCTTAATAAAGAAGGTAAAATAACTAACTATTTAGCGGTACAAAGAGATGTAACTGACGAGAAAAAAGCTCAACAACAATTGATTTATGATGCAAATCATGATTCTTTAACTAAACTATATAATCGATCTTGGTTTTTAGAAAAATTACAACATTGCCTTGATAAAAACCAAAATTATCAAGATTATTTATTTGCTTTATTATTTTTAGATTTAGATGGTTTTAAATGGATTAATGATAGTTTAGGTCATTCAGCAGGCGATCGTTTTTTACAAGAAGTAGCGGCAAGAATCACTCAAAGTATTCGCTCTAAAGATTTTGTGGCTCGTTTAGGAGGCGACGAATTTACGATTATTATTGATAATGTCAAAGATTTAGCTATTATTTCTTCAATTAGCGATCGAATTCAACAAAATCTACAAAAACCTTTCATGATCGATTCTCAAGAAGTATTTACTTCTGTAAGTACTGGTATCACCTTAAGTAATATGAATTATGATCATGGGGAGGAAATGCTTAGAGACACAGATTTAGCTATGTATAGAGCTAAAACCTTGGGTAAATCTAGGGCGGTTATTTTTAACCAAACTATGCGTAAAGTAGCCGTCGAAAGATTAAATCTTGAGCGTGATTTACATAATGCTTTAGAAAGAGAAGAATTTGAAGTTTACTATCAACCGATTATTAATGTTATTCGTCAAGAAATAGTTGGTTTTGAAGCATTAATACGTTGGCATCATCCAGAGAAAGGTTTTGTTTCTCCTGCTCAATTTATTCCTTTAGCCGAAGAAACAGGTATGATTGTCCAAATTGGAGAATGGGTACTCAAAAAAGCTTGTTTACAGTCTTGTGCTTGGCAAAAGTCGTTTGCTAGTCAGTATTGGTTTATCAATGTCAATATTTCTCCCCGTCAATTTAAACAATTTGATTTAGTAGAAAAAGTCGAACAAATTTTAAAATCAACTAAGTGCGATCGTAGTTTAATTAAATTAGAAATTACTGAAAGTGCCATTTTAGAAACCGATGACAAAGCTGACACAATGCTTGATCAATTATCCAATTTAGGAATCAAATTATGTCTGGATGATTTTGGCACAGGTTACTCATCCTTGAGTCGTTTGTATCAATTTCCCATCGATGTCTTAAAGATTGACGGTTGCTTCATCCGAGCGATTGGTAAAAACGAAAAAAAAGAAAAAATACTAACCAATATTATCAGTCTTGCCCATGCTTTAGATATGGAAGTAGTAGCAGAGGGAGTAGAAACAGAATTTCAATATAATACACTCTGTGAATATGGTTGTGAATATGTACAAGGGTATCTATTTAGTAAACCTGCTTCTAGCAAAAAAATAGAAAGTCTTCTGCGAAAAAAATTTCCTCAAGCTAAGTAAAAGTTAAAAATAATAGTCTTTTATCTAAAATATAATAATTTAATCATTAATTACCTAAAAACCCTTTTCTTTCTGGTGGTAAATCAATGAATACTTCCTCACCTGAAGAAACACCACTAAGAATTTGGGTTTGATTATCAACCGAAATACCGATCGTCACTGGCTTAAATTCAGGCTCATTATTTTCATCAGGAATCATCACCCCTGTTTTACCTTCTTCGGTGACAATAGCAACTGTTGGCACTACCAAAATATTTTCTAATTGTTTACCCAAGAAATTCATCTCGACATTCATTTTCGATAATAATTGTTCTTGCCCTGTAATCATATCCACCTTCACCTCAAAAGAAGTCACATTCTGCTCTACAATTGCTTCTGGGGCGATCGATTTAACTACTCCTTCAAAAACTTGGTCAGGATAAGCATCAGCCACAATCTCTACGGGTTGCCCGATCGCAATTTGACTTAAATCAATTTCAGGTACTTTAGCAATAATTTCCAAACCCCTAGCTAAAGCAATAATCGAGCTAGAAGTAGCCGATGCCGTACTAGAAGCAGAAGTCGTCGGCGTTACAAATGCCCCTTCTGTAGCGAATCTTTGTGTCACAATTCCATCAAAAGGAGCGGTGATAAAGGTATCTTCATATTGTATTTTTGCTATTTCTAAGTTCGCTTGAATCGCCTGAGCATTAGCTTTCAGCCGTTCTAGTTCTGATTTACCAGTTAAACGTCTTTCTTCGATCGCAATTTGTATTTCTCTTGCGGCGGCTTGTAATCTTTCTATTTCAGGATTTTGAGTAGTTTTAAGCTCTTCTAATCTTTGTAATGTCTCTTGAATATCAGCTTGAGCAACGAAATATTGATTTTCTAGTTGATCTAATTGATCTTGACTTATTGCTCCTTCTTTGAGTAACATCTCATTACGTCTGAATTGTGTTTCAGCCAGTATTAAACGGGATTTTTTTTCTTTTAATTGCGATCGGGCTTGAGCAATTTGTTGAGGAATACGACGATTAGCTTCTTCTAAACGAGCATTTGCTTGAACCAGTTGAGCTGATAATTTTTGAATATCACCTTGTATTTTAATATCTGTTTCTTGTAAAGATGCTTGTGCTTCTTTTAATCTAGCTTCAGCTTGCGCACCTGCGGCAAATAACTCTTCATTTTCCATTACGGCTAACAGTTGTCCTTTTTTCAAGATAACACCTTGATCAACTAATAATCGTTGAAGGATACCGGGATTTTTGGGGCTGATATTAACACTTTGAATTGGTTCTACTGTACCACTAGCTTGAATTTGTAAATTAACGTTTTGTCGAGTAATATTAACCGTATATTCAGCTACGCTCTCAGGGTTATTCGAGCGTCCCATGGTTACATAAGTAATTCCAGCTACGAGAATTACACCACCTATCATCGTCCCGAAAATCCAAGGTAAAGGATTATTTTCTTTTTTCAAGTCACTGACTGCCATAAATCAAATTAAAATTGTGCCCAAATCAAAAGTTAATACTCTATTTTTACAAACTTAACAAATTTTGCCATAATTCGTGAGGATAAAACAAAAACAATGAGCAAAAAGCCCATTGTCTCTAGTGGTTTAAGTTTATTCGATTTTTGTGAAGTACGATCGACCACTGACGAATCATTTCCTAAGCTCAGACATTTTTTTTATCTGATCTGAACAAGTTTAGTGAATATGTCTCAATTACAAAAAACTACGTTCATCTCTATAGGCGTAAATTCCCGCACTCCCTGCGGTACAATCCTAAGATAACATATTTGATTAATCTTCGAGTTAAATAATTAATCATCAATCAATTATCCGCTGTGGTTTTATTGCTTATCAAAAATATCAGCTAAAAATTATAAACGTTTATCACGATCTTGACGACGACGATCGCGCCATTCGATCGTGGTTAAATAGAGAATACCACCGCTAACTGCAACCAATAAAACTACAGCGACTAAAAATAAGACATTAAAAACACCAAATGATTCCACGATTTAAAAAGTTTTACGCCCCCAAACTACCATTGCAATTGACCATGTAAATAAAGCAAGTACACCAGCCCAACCTAAAGTCAGAATATCCATAATTATTTTTTATTTTTATTTTCTAAGATTAACGTAATTATATAATTAACAGTGTCTAAATTATATCATTCGGGGTTTAGCACTGACAGAAGATGCCATAATCAATTAATAAATAAGCAACCGCTACGCCGTTTTACCTCAGTTTATGACCTGGTTTGACCAGGGGGAGATCAATGATTTTCGTTTCTGTTTCCGAGTACATGCTCGGTTTACTGCCACGAAGACCTATCAATTTCCAAAAATTAAGCTTATAGATCAAAAAACTTAATTGGCAGTCACCAACGTAGTAGTTAACTTAATTATATTATGACCATACTTGTCTTAAAAGGCAAGAAAAAATAGGGAATAGGGAATAAGGAATAGGGAATAGGGAATAAGGAATAGGGAATAGGGAATAGGGAATAAAAATAATTTACTTGTTACTTATTACTCATTACTCCTTACTCCTTACTCCTTACTCACCATATTCTGCCCAATTTTGTGGTTTTAAGAACACATCGTAAAGCTCAGCCTCAGGGGTATTAGGTTCAGGTTTGTAGTTGTATTCCCAGCGAACTAAAGGTGGTAGAGACATCAAAATTGACTCAGTACGTCCATTAGTTTGTAGTCCAAAGATAGTACCTCGATCGTACACCAAATTAAACTCGACATAACGCCCACGACGATAAAGCTGAAAATTACGTTCTTTATCTCCATATTCAGTATTTCGACGTTTTTGAGCAATAGGTACATAAGCAGGTAGAAAAGACTTACCACATTCATTCACAAAAGCAAAAAGATTTTCCCAACTACGGTTTTCTAAAGGTGGTAAATTATTGCTATATTCAGCCGCCGCTTTTTCTGCATGAGGTCCCCGATATAGTGGATCAGTACCATCTTGGTAATCAAAGAAAATGCCACCAACTCCTCTAGTTTCGTCACGATGTTTTAAATAAAAATATTCATCACACCAACGTTTAAAGACAGGATAATATTCTGGATGATGATTATCACAAGCTTGTTTTAAAGTCTGATGAAAATGACGGGCATCTTCAGCAAAAGGATAATAAGGAGTCAAATCAATGCCACCACCAAACCACCAAACCGGACCTGCTTCAAAATAACGATAATTGAGGTGTACAGTAGGAATATAAGGATTTTTTGGGTGTAATACCATCGATGTCCCTGTAGCGTAAAAAGAATGTCCTTGAGCTTCAGGGCGTTGTTTTAAAATACTAGGAGGTAGATTGTCTCCCCAAACTTCAGAGAAATTAACTCCACCTTGCTCGAATATATCACCATTCGTCATCACGCGCGATCGACCACCACCACCTTCTTCTCTTTGCCAACTTTCTTCTTGAAATTTACCTTTACCGTCTAGTTTTTCTAACCCTGCACAAATTTCATCTTGGACACCTTGCATAAATTGGCTTACTCTTGCCTTAGCGTCTTCTGGGGGCAAGCTAACAGATGTGTTGTTTTTGTTAGTTGGCGTAGTGGTCATATTCTTGGTATTATTATTTGACTAAAAATTAATTACAATAACTTACAACTTACCAATCTAAACCTTTACCCGACGATTAGACTATGATTAGGTGTAGATCTTAATATTATGCAACAGACAGACAATCATTTACAATAACTCTTACAATATGATAGTAGGAAAACTTTTGAGCTTTGATTGTGTTTTTATTAATGAGCAAATACCATGATTTTCAACATCTTTTTTAAATTATTGGCAACTGGTGGCAGACTTTTATGTCAATACTCACTATACAAAACTTATCGAGTCGTTTCTAATGTACCAGTAGATATAGTGTGGAAAAGATTAACAAATTTAGCTGATGTGTCATGGCATCCTTTATTTTCGACTACCAATTTGCCTAAAGGTTTGATACCTAAACCTGGTTTGATTTTTAAAGTTGTTACTCGCTTAATGCCGATTCCGATTCGAGTTTTTGTGGAAAATGTCCGCCCTAGAGAATTATTAAGTATTCGTTTGTTAGCGATTCCGGGTATCGAGCAAAGAATTACTTATCAGATTGAATCTACTCTTTGTGGCAGTTATATTGCTTATTCTATTACTATCAGAGGGTGGTTAACTCCTTTTGTTTGGTGGTTAATTAAACCTTATTCGATTAAAGTCGCTGATGAGTTAGTTAATGCCGCCGCTAAGTATCTGTGTTGAGACTTATTTAATAATAAATAAAAAGTAAGAAGAAAAAAGCATTAACTTCTTGCTAATTGCCAACAGAAGTAGTAGAAGCCAGCAAGAGAAAGTTCACGTTTGACGGTTGATAGTTTATACACACAAAACGTCTATTTGCATTATTTTCCCTAATCCCTAATTTATCACCCCTAAAAGCTAATTTATCGAAAAATCACGGGTTTAAAACCCCGAATCTGCCCCCTTACATTGATTGGCGTAATTATTTTTGATAGTAGTACAAGACAAGCTATTTTTTTAAATTACCTTTGCCCTTTGCACGAGTGCCCTTTTAACTTTTTTCTTTACGTATTTTGACAATTAAATAACTAAGAAAAAAGCCGATCGCACCTGTGGTGATTACTTGCCAAAAACTAGGTGATATATTAGCTATTAAAATTAAACTGGCGATTATAATTACGTATTTATTTTTTATTTTCATAGCCGATATTTTTTAGTTATTAAAAGTAATAATATGCAGTATATTTAAAGATTGATAGATAAATCATTTTCAAGAGTTTTTAAAATATTACTCCTACCAACAAATATATAATTCTCAAAATTACTATTACTTTCAATTATTAATTATTAGCTTTTTTTCTCTGGTTTAAGTAAAGAAAATGTACTGTTATCGATCGTTATTTTTTGCCAACAATTAGTTGTAATTGATGATTTGTTTTGAGTCGGATTATTAGGGTAACAATAAAGACTATTTTCCTTAACAAAATTTAACTCAGAAAAAGTCGGTTGGTTAATTAATAAATAGACAGAATCAGCTAATAACTCCTTAAGTTTTGCTCGATCGACAGGTATGATTCTTTTACCACTATAAAAATCTAAAGAAGGGCGATGATAATCAAAATCAAGATACACTTTATCTTCAGTCGGTACAACTTCTTGAACAACTTGAGCAACAGGTTTGACCGCAAAAGCCTCGTTTAATTCCCATAACCAATAATCAGAAGACAAAAAGACAATTAAAGATACATACATCCCCCAAAAAAGGATATAAATAAATTGTTGATCTTTTCTTTGTAATAAATAACTAACTGTCAAAAAGGTAACTAGTAATAATCCTAAAATAGTTAGTAAATTCTGATTAGAAGAGTCTGTAATGGTAAAATAAATTAAACCCCCTGCCATGACGATCGTTAAGAAAGTAAAAAATTGTTTCCAAAGACGAGGATAAGATTCAACGGCCCGAATCGATTTGATTTGAGCTAAAGCAACTCCTCCTGCTAAAGATAAAGAAGGATAAATAGGCAGAATATACCAAGGTAATTTAGTACTCATAAGCGAAACAGCGACAAAGTAACTAATATTAGTGATTAAGATAAGTTTTGCCCAACTCCAATTACGATTATCCCAAGCATATTTTAGCCCCCAAATAGATAAGAAAATCCAAGGATAAGGATATTTGAGTAATTCTAAAGCATAATACCAAATAGGACCAGTATTACCTTCTACGGCAGTAAATATTCTAGCGATAGATTGTTGTTTGATATTACTATTAACAAATTCTTGCCCGTAATATAAATATTGAGCGACATACCAAGATATTGCAGGAGTGATGCCCAAAATAAGACCACACCATACTTTAATTGAAGATAATAATCTAGGTGTATCCCAAAGTACAAATAAAAAGACGATCGTTCCTAATAATAAAGCTACCATCCATCCTTTACAAAGACAAATTAAAGCTAAACTTATTCCCGCAGGAAAACTCCAACGTAAATCTCGACGAGTTTTTAGAGTACAAAGTAAAAACAAAATATAAAAACATAAAACACCGCCATCAAGCATAGCGAGTCTTGCGTGTCTAACCACAGGTATCATGGTTAGATAAATTAAAGCCGAAAAAATAGCAAAATAGCGAGGAAGAAATAATTCTTTAGCCACTAAATATAGTAAAGGTACAGAAAAAGCGGCTAGACTAGTACCAACTATACGACTAGAAAATTCGTTAACTCCTAAAAATGTATAAGCTAAAGCAGTAAGACTATGAATTAAAGGTGGTTTGTTTAAATAAGCCTCGCCCCACATTGTCGGAAATAGCCATATCCAATCTTGAAAAGAAGCCTGATAAATTTCTTGAGCAACTTGTGCAACAGTGCCTTCATCCCAATCTCTTAAAGGTAATTTACCTAAATCAATCGTGTAGAGTATTAGAGAACCTATTAATAGATTAACGAAATAACAAAATTCTAACCAACGTTCTTTTGATTTAACTTGATAACGAGGAATACCCCAAATGAAAGTTTGACGGCTCATGATAAAGAAAAATAAACAGATGCAAGTATGACTTTTATAAACAAAACAGAATTGAGATTAATTTTACAGATGTGTTGTAGTTAATTATTAATTAGCCACTATATATACTGTTATACATCTTAGCAAAGAGAATTCAGATTAGTTTATCGTTTATCATTCATCCCTCATCCTTCATCCTTCATCCTTTTATCTATTTACTCACTGTTTCTGGTTTTTGTACTAGAGAATACAGAACATATAGACATTTAATCATCACAATTAAAAGCTAAGCAGAAATTAACAGTTAAACCAATACAAATAAGAAGCAGTTTATGAGGATTGAGCAAATACAGGCTTTTGTAGCGGTTAGTAAAACAGGAAGTTTTGGGCAAGCGGCTAAACTATGTGATGTAACTCAGTCAACAGTAAGCAGACAAGTACAAAACCTAGAAACACACTTAAATACGAGCTTATTTCATCGTCAAGCTCAAGCTAAGTTAACGGTTACAGGAGAGCAACTACTTCCTCATGCAATTCGTATTTGTCAGGAGTGGGAAAAAATAGAGCAAAAAATAGCAGATTTATTAGAAGGAGAGCAACCTGAGCTTTGTGTAGCGGCGATACATTCGGTGTGTGCTTCTTTTTTACCGCCTATTTTACAAAAGTTTTGCGAAATTCATCCTCAAGTACAATTAAGAGTTACGGCTTTAGGTAGCGATCGAGCAATTAAGGTACTAAGAGACGGACTAGTAGATGTTGTAATTGCGATGAATAACCGTTATTTAACTTCAACATCGGATATGGTCATTAAACATTTATACCATGAACCGATCAAAGTACTTGTAGCGAAAAACCATCCATTAGCAGACAAAAAAAGTGTCCGAATTAGTGATTTAGTACCCTACACCCAAATTATTTTTAAAGATGGCTATGGGATGCAAAGAGTTGTTCAAGAAATATTTGCGAAGGAAGGTTACTCCATTAATGTGGCGATGGAATTAAATACTCTTGATGCTTTTCGGGGTGTTATTCGTCAAGGTAATTTTATTGCCTTACTACCAGACTCCGCATTATTAGAATCCATACATGATCAAGAGTTAGTTAAAATTCCGATTGTGATGGAATATAACGATCTTAGAAGCTATGAGTTAACCAGAGAAGTCGTTTTAATTACGACAGTCGATCGATTACAAATACCGACAGTCAAAGAATTTTTTGATTTAGTTTACGACTTTTCTAAACATCAACACTAATTAAAATTGACAATCAATTTATTCAGAATACTTTTTGGCTAACCTCAGCAATTAATTAAATACGAAAGCCAAAACATGACTGTTTTTTCTTAAATTAGGTTGGTAAATATCCAGCGTAATTCCCAATCAGAATAGTATCGTTTAATCTGAAATCGTTACAAAAAGTTATACTTGAAATAGAAGAGCAATTATAAATCAATTTTAAAAATCGATCGAGTAAAATAATGCGAGTAATATTAATGACCGGAAAAGGCGGAGTCGGTAAAACGTCGGTTGCCGCCGCCACAGGATTAAAATGTGCTGAGCAAGGACACAGAACACTTGTATTAAGTACCGATCCTGCCCATTCTTTAGCCGATAGTTTCGATCTCGAATTAGGACACGAACCGCAAAAGATAGTCGAAAATCTTTGGGGTGCAGAGCTTGATGCCTTGATGGAATTAGAAGGTAACTGGGGAGCAGTTAAACGTTATATCACCGAAGTACTTCAAGCTAGAGGTTTAGATGGAGTACAAGCCGAAGAATTAGCCATCCTACCAGGTATGGACGAAATTTTTGGTTTAGTCAGAATGAAAAGACATTATGATGATGGTGACTTTGATGTTTTAATTATTGACTCGGCACCCACTGGTACAGCTTTAAGATTACTCAGTTTACCTGAGATTAGTGGTTGGTATATGCGTCGTTTTTACAAACCATTCCAAAGTATGTCGGCGGCTTTACGTCCTTTATTTCAACCTATATTCAAACCGATTGCTGGTTTTTCTTTACCCAGTAATGAAGTAATGGATGCACCTTATGAGTTTTATCAGCAAATTGAAGCATTAGAAAAAGTTTTAACAGATAATACTAAAACTACAGTTAGACTAATAACCAATCCTGAAAAGATGGTATTAAAAGAATCATTAAGAGCTCATGCTTATTTAAGTTTATATAATGTATCTACTGATTTGATTATTGCTAATCGTATTATTCCTGATGAAGTAGAAGATCCATTTTTTGCCCGTTGGAAAGAAAATCAGTCTATTTATAAACAAGAAATATACGACAACTTTCATCCTTTACCAGTTAAAGAAGCACCTCTATTTTCTGAGGAAATGTGTGGTTTAAAAGCTTTAGAAAGACTTAAAGATACTTTATATGAAGCCGATGAAGATCCTAGTAAAGTTTATTATAAAGAAAGTACGATCAGAATAGTTCAAGAAGAAAATAATTATAGTCTTGAATTATATTTACCTAATATTCCTAAAGAACAAATTGACCTTAATAAAACAGGTGATGAACTTAATGTACGTATTGGTAATCACCGTCGTAATTTAGTTTTACCCCAAGCATTAGCCGCCCTTTCTCCTTCGGGGGCAAAAATGGAAGATGATTATCTGAAAATCAAGTTTTCTAATGTTAATGCCGCTTAAATACTTTGAAGCAGGGTGGGCATTGCCCACCTCATATTGTAGAGATAATAGACATTTTTAACTATCATCGTCTTGATGGTTGCTATATTTGAAGTATGTAGATAGCCCTTTCACTCAAACAAATATATTAGTAATGCAAACAAGACAATTAGGTAACACAGATATACAAATAACACCCATCATTATGGGTACATGGCAAGCAGGCAAAAAGATGTGGGCGGGAATAGAAGATGAAGAGAGTATCAAAGCTATCCGAGAAGCCGTTGAAACTGGCATAACTACGATCGATACCGCCGAAGTTTATGGTGCAGGGCATTCAGAAAAAATTGTCGCTCAAGCCCTCAAAGATATTCGTCACAAAGTAGTTTATGCAACTAAAGTATTTGCTAATCATCTTAAATATGATCAAGTAATCCAAGCGTGTAATAACTCTTTAACTAATCTCGAGACAGATTATCTTGATTTATACCAAATTCATTGGCCATCTGGTACTTGGGATAGTGAAATTGTTCCGATCGAAGAAACCATGAAGGCGTTAAATGACTTGAAAAAACAAGGAAAAATTAGAGCGATTGGGGTATCTAATTTTTCTAAAACTCAATTAGCTGAAGCAATGCAATATGGTGAAATTGAGAGTGTACAACCGCCTTATTCTTTGTTTTGGCGAGTAGTAGAAAAAGAAATACAACCTTATTGTGCGGATAAAAATATTTCTATCTTGGCTTACTCTTCTCTAGCCCAAGGTATTTTAACTGGTAAGTTTGGTGATAATCCTGAGTTTGCAGAAGGTGATCATCGTAAAGACAATCGTTTGTTTCAATCTCCTCATTGGCAAAAGGTACAAACTGCTTTGACTCAATTACAATCTTTTGCTGATCAATATAATTGTAGTTTAGCTCAGTTAGCGATCGCTTGGTTAATCAAACAACCACAAAGTAACGCAATTGTAGGAGCTAGAAATTCACAACAAGTCAAAGAAAATGCTCAAGCAGGAGAAATTAAATTAACGACTGAAGATATCAAAAAAATTAGTGATATCGGTACACAAGTTGCTCAAGATTTTGATGATAATCCTGTCATGTGGAAATTTTCTTAATTATCAATTGCGTAGGGTGGGTATTACCCACCATCATTTATTCTAAGACTAAAGTTTTGACGACAATAAAATTATTTAATTACGTTAAGTTACCTTAAATATTACTCTTGTTTACTCAAGCTAAATGTATGATGATTTAAGTCTTAATTTAGCTAAAAAATTACCATAAATAAACGTTTATTTGAAGATGGTTTATAATGTCAGAATTGCCGATTTACCAGTTAGCGAGCGTCCGAGAGAAAGATTACTTGAGTTAGGTGCAAAAAATTTAAGTACCGCCGAATTATTAGCTATTTTATTAGGTACAGGGCAAGGAAAAGGTAAATTATCAGCAATTGGATTAGCTCAATATATCTTACACGAATTGAGTCAAAACAAAGAAGATCCTCTCGATATTCTACGTAAAATATCTTCAAGAGAATTAACGACAATTGAAGGAATTGGTCCTGCTAAAGCCACAACTATCCTAGCTGGAGTAGAATTAGGTAAACGGACTTTTGCTTTTCGCCCCAATGCCAAAGCAATTATCGATAGCCCTAACATTGCGGCGGCGGCTTTTAGTCATGAGTTGATGTGGCAATCTCAAGAACGTTTTGCGGTATTATTACTTGATACCAAAAATAGTTTAATTAGTACTCAAGTTATCACGATCGGTATCGCTACAGAAACGTTAATCCACCCTCGTGAGTTATTCAGAGAAGCGATTCGTCAATCGGCGACTAATATCATTATCGCTCACAATCATCCTTCAGGAAATCTTGAGCCTTCGGTAGAAGATTTGAATTTGACTGAGCAGTTATTACAAGGTGCTAAATTGATCGGTATTCCTATTCTCGATCATCTTATTATTGGTAATGGTGATTTTCGTAGTATTCGCCAAAATTGTACTTTATGGGAAGAATACCCGCAATAATTGAGGATGTCTATAAATTCACGGCGAAGCCATTATAGCAAGGTAGGTTTAAAGTTAACTTTAGTTAACGTACATAATTAGCCTTGAACTTAAGTTCAAGGCTAAAGTAAAACCGTTCAATAAATTGAACTAAATCAATTACATTATTAATTATTAATTATTAACTATTAATTACTTATCTATGTTTATAGCTGAATTTATTTATTTAGAATATTCTCAAGTTTTTGGTAGTTTAGTTAGTAGTCTTATTGCTTTTAAACTTACTAAGAACAATTTAGAAATAGAAGAATATTTACCTTTACAAATTTGTTTTTATTTATTAGAGGATATTACTAATCGTTCTCAATATAATCTCGATATTATTATTCAAAAATTTGGTCAGCAAATACATGATTTTAATGAAAGCCAAATCACGATCGCTTTATTTCCTCTCATTTTATATCATTCTCAAAATCTAACCCAACTAGAAATAGAACTTAATTTAATTACTCAAAACTTATCTCTCAAACCAGAACAATTAGATAGCATCAAAATATATATCATTTTAGTTATTTTAATTACCGAAAAAAAATTAATAAACGAGAACTTATTTTTTAATATTAAAGCTAAATTAGAAGAGGTAGAAGAAGATAATATTTTGTTTTCAAACTTAGAATTAATTAAGCAATTGATCGAGCAAAAATTAACTTTATTAGAAATAGAAACAAAATTTTTAGAAATCATAAAATTAGATAATTTAGCTATTTATCAAGCATTGTATAGTTTTTTAAGTTTACCTAATAACTTAGAAATAAGTTTATCAAGAAGTAGTCAGTTTAAGTATTATCAAACAGAAACAGTTGTTTTGACAGGATTTTTATTAGGTCTTAAAAATGGTTATTTAACAATTCCTTATCAATGGCGAAAAACGATCGAACAAGAAGAAAGTGTTTCTAAAATATCTATACTAAGTGACAAATTAGTAGCTAAATGGCAAGGAAAATTAATTTAATCGATCGATAAATATTATTAACAATCAAATGATAAACGTAGAGACAAGGCACGCCTTGTCTGTGTAATATTGTTGGTAATTATTAATGATTTTATAGCTTGTTACAAACGAGCGTAATATGATAAAAATTCAGTATATTAGTAAACGTAATCAAAATAATTTTTAAAATATAATAATCATCGTCTATGACAACTACATTCTCTTTAACCGATTTAGATAACGAATTATCCAACAGACATATTGACTTAGACCCCGAAGGATATTTTATTATTTATTTAGATAGAGAAGCCCAACTAATTTGTGCCGACCATTATACTAATAATATAGACGATCGAGGCTTAGCAGTCGATCCAGAAACAGGAGAAGTGATAGCCTGTACAGGAAGTAAACCCAGACAAGCAACCACCACATATACCGCCCGTACAGCGAAAGAACTCTGTGTTAAAGTAATCGAACAAGCTCAACCTGTACCTTTGAGTATGTTAGATCATGCCGCTTATTTAGGCAGAGAATTCATGCGTGCAGAATTTGCTTTATTTAACAACACCGAATACATTCAAGACTAAATAGCGAACAGCGAACAGATAACAGTGAACAGATAATAAGAATAATCGATCGATCGTTCATTGTCAATTCTCAATTCTCAATTCTCAATTATTTAACTATACTGGTTAAGTAATTAATTTGTGTCTTGAGTCTGCTATGAATTCTCCTCTACTTAGTCTTAATAATCTTCAGGTAGCATATCCCCAGATTAATAGTGATAACGATACTCCTAATTGGGCTGTTAATAATGTTTCTTTTGATCTAAACGCAGGAGAAATCATGGGCTTGGTGGGGGAGTCAGGTTGTGGTAAATCAACCCTAGGAAGGGCTGTTATGCGTCTGCTACCACCTAAAAGTACCGTCAAAGGTAAGGCTTTGTTTCACGGTGAATCTATTTTCGATTACGACGATAAGGCTTTACGTAAATTACGTGGTGAAATTGTCGCACTAATATTTCAAGATCCGATGACAAGACTTGATCCTTTGATGACGATCGGTAATCATTGTTTAGAGACACTAAAAGCTCATCAAACAAATCTCTCTTCTGCTCAGGCGAAAGAAAAAGTTTTAGCAACTTTAGCAACTGTCAAAATTGCCCCAGACAGATTTAATCAATATCCTCATGAGTTTAGTGGTGGTATGCGTCAAAGAGTAGCGATCGCATTAGCATTGTTATTAGAGCCTAAATTGATTGTCGCTGATGAGCCAACTACTAGTTTAGATGTAACTATTGCTAACCAGATTTTAGCAGAGTTAACCAATCTCTGTCGTGAGCAAAATATGGGTTTATTATTAATTTCTCACGATTTGGGGATGGTGGGTAAATATTGCGATCGTATTGGGGTAATGTATCAAGGAGAAATGGTAGAAACTGGTAAGGTAAAACAAGTGATGTATAATCCTCAACATCCTTATAGTCAATCGCTTTTAAACGCCGCTTTTCATCTTCATCAAGAAAGCGAAAACAAACGAGATATTGAAAATATTGACAAGATACCTTTACTAGAACTAAAAGATCTTAAACAACACTTTACCTTATCTACTAATTTTATTGAACAACTTTTAGGTAAAAAATCTCAAAGTATCAAAGCTGTAGATGATCTCAATTTACAAATTTGGCAAGGAGAAGTCTTGGGTTTAGTTGGTGAATCAGGTTGTGGTAAAAGTACTCTTTCTCGGACTATTCTGCAATTAATCCGCCCGACTAGCGGACAAGTATTTTTTAATGGTCAAGATTTAAGTCTTCTTAGTCAGGGGCAGATTCGATCGATTCGTCGTGAAATACAAATGATTTTTCAAGACCCACACGCTTGTCTTAATCCGATGATGACGATCGGCGAAGCGATTACAGAGCCATTATCAATTCATAATTTGGGTACTAAGGAAGAAAATAGGCAACGAGTAGATAAGATGCTCAAACGAGTCGAATTAGACCCCCAAGATTATTATCATCGTTATCCAGACGAGCTTTCGGGTGGGCAACAACAACGGGTAGCGATCGCACGGGCTTTGATAACTCAACCGAAGTTAGTTATTTGTGATGAGCCTGTAAGTATGTTAGATGCAACAGTACAAGCACAAGTATTAGATTTAATTTTAGAACTGAAAGCTGAATTTAATCTTACTTATTTATTTATTACCCATGATTTGACAGTCGCTCGTTTTTTATGCGATCGTATTGCGGTAATGAATCACGGTAAAATCGTCGAATTAGGTAATACTCAAGAAATTTTTAATAATCCACAAGACTCTTATACCCAAGCACTCCTGAGTGCCTCTCATGGCTTAGTCAAACCATTGTAAACAAGAATCAAAAACTCACCCACTCACCCAGTAAAGAGTAATAAATATTCATTATTCATTATTCATTATTTAAAGCATTGCTTCAATTCATTTTAATCGACAAAAAATTTATATTCGTAATGTTTTAACTCATTTAGAATACGATAAAAACAAATGGAAAACTTAGCTACTCTTCCCTCGGATATCAATATTCATTGGCAGGCAATTTCACCCTTACTAACAATTCGTAACGATAAAGAATACGAGCGAGCAATTCAAAGATTAAATACTTTAATCGATCGAATTGGCACAAATGAACAACATCCTCTCTATAATTTATTGGATACTTTAGGTCAACTCATTGAAATCTATGAGCAAAAACATTATTCTATTCCTAATTGTAGTGGAAGTGATGCCTTAGCTTATTTAATAGAAGAACATGACTTGAGCTTATCAGATTTACCCGAAATCGGTACACCCGAAATAGTCAAAGCTATTTTAAATAAAGAAAGAGCGTTTAGTATTACTCAAATTAAGTTGTTATCCCAACGTTTTAATATTCAAGCTCAAGTATTTTTAGACTAATTGTCATAAGATGCGATCGTATTGCGGTAATCAATCACGGTAAAATAGTCGAATAAGGGTAATAAATATTCATTGGCAGGCAATTTCACCTTCTTTAGAACAAAGTATCTGGACTCATGCGACAAACAACGGCTTAACATCCCCTTTTAGGTTATAATTCAGATTAACAAGTTCGCAACACCAAACAGCGAGAATAGGAGTTTGAAACATGGCTTTAGATCAACTCGAAGCATTTTTAAAGAAAATGCAGTCTGATCCTGCACTTAGAAATGAGGTGGTTGCTTCATCAACAGCAGATGATGTTGCACTAATAGCACTAAGGCTTGGTTTTGAATTTTCAGGTGATGAATTATTGAGAATGTCAGGTAAGAAAGTTGGCAGGGTTACGGTTACAAAAAAAGATCTTCCTGGAGAGTACTGGGGGAATTGATCGATCGTTTTATCAGCCGATATCAAACCCGAGAGCGATCGTATCGGCTCTAGAAGTATTATAAAATATGACTGATGTAGTTTAGAGTACGCCGAGCAACATTTTCTAACCGATCGCACGACCTGTCTCAAAAGTATAATTAGTTTAAGTAGTGGCGGTTGACAAGAATCAAAACCTCATATCTGCAAAAAGTAGCGTTTGCCAAAACATAAGTTATATAAATTTTTCTTGAATGCGATCGTCAATTTTTATTTATTTTAGCAACTATTATTATCGCAATTAACTACATATTCAGAAACATAAGTTTTGTCAGTCTTACCAAACAAGTCATAACGATTATCTCTAATATAGCTATAAAAGTTATCGCCCATATTCTTCGCCATTGGTAACGCACGATAAAAATTGACAAACAAATTACCTGTAGGTAACAATTTACCAATTTGCTCTACTGCATCGCTACCTTGCCATCTTTGTTGAGGAGAATCCGCAGAAATGACAATCATACCTTGTTCACAATCATCAGCAGTTACATCTAATTTGGACAATGTTAATTCGTCTTGCATTGGTGTATAACTAAATATTTTTCCTTTATCCAAACTTTCTAAAAATTTAGTTAAGGTTACACATAGGTTACAATTACCATCATAAATAACGTAATATTGACTCATTGACTCGTTTTGATTCGATCGACTTTTTTTATATCCTAACTTAAATTGCGATTAAATCACGAGTATCGCACTTGAGGTCAATATTAAAAAGAGAAGGGTAGAATGGTATTCTACCCCTACGGAGTGCGTGGATTATTCTCTGGAAAATCGATCGAGCTTGGTGTTGTGGAAAAATTATTTATTTGTAGCTAACATTTAACTAATATCGTGTGCAGTGCTAACCTTCGGCTGAGCGTTTTTGAAACCATTTTCAGTAAAACAATTATAATACGCTTGAAGAAAATCTTCAGATTGAGGATGTAAATTATGAACGAACAAAACCAATATTTAGATACTATCTTAATTGAAGCCAATAATCATAATACATCTGGCGAGCGTTTAGTAAAAATTTATCAAGAATATCGCCAATATCCGATCAAAAAAGCCCTAACTAGTAATCCAAATACGCCTTTAGAAATACTTCTTCAATTAGCCGAATATTGCCCTGCTGAATTTTTAGCTAATCCTGTTTTAGATTTATATTTTCTCAGTAATCCTCATTTCTTAAGACAAATGTCAGAAAGTGCATTTATTAGTATTTTAAAACTCGATCGAATACCTAAAATATTTGTTTTATCTGCTTTAAATCATTATTGGCAAAGCCGAAATATTTTACATAACATCATTTCAAAATATTTAAAGTTATGGAATCAATGGAGAAAAGATAATCCCCAAAAGCAGATTGATTTATCGCATTTTTACTTGAAAGATGGTAACTTACAGGGAGCAAACTTGACAAACGCAGACTTATATTCTGCCAAGTTGATTCAAACTAATTTAACAAATGCTAATTTAAAAGGCTGTGGTTTAACAAATGCAAACTTGCAAAGATGTAATTTAAAGGATGCTAATTTAGAAAATTGTAGGTTAGGAGACGCTATTTTAACAGATACTAATTTACAAGGTGCTAACCTAAAAAATACTTGTTTGAAAGGTGTTTATTTACGAGGTGTCAATTTGCAGGATACTAATTTAGAAAATGCTAGTTTGCAAAGCTTTTATAAAAAAGAAAAAGATATTCAGAATAATAATACTAACATAGCGAAAAAGATTTATTTAATACGGGATATTTTAACTGATCAAAAACCCAACAGAAACTTACAAGGTGTTGATTTAGAATATGCTAATTTACAAGGAATTAATTTACGGGGGGCTAATTTAGAAAATGCCAATCTACAAAATACTAATTTAGAAAATGCCAATCTACAAAATACTAATTTAGAAAATACTAATCTACAAAACGTCAATTTAAAAAACACTAATCTAGAAAAGGCTAATTTAAAAAATGCTCAATTACAAAATACCAATTTAGAGTCAAGTTGTTTAAAAAATTATGATTTAAGAGGAGTTAGTCTTAAAGGTAGTAATTTAGAAAATGCTAATTTAGAGGGTGCTAATTTACAGGATGTTCGTTTTAACAAAGCTAATTTGAAAAATGCTAATTTAAAAAATGCTAATTTAAAAGATGCTGTTTTAAACCGAGCTAATTTACAAGGAGTTGAATTAAATGAGAATACCATAATCGATCGAAAATGGTATCTTGTTTGGGATATTGTTAATCATCCAGAATCAAGAAAAAATTTACAAGGAGCTAATTTAGAATA
This sequence comes from uncultured cyanobacterium, assembly GCA_963710605.1. GTDB lineage: Bacteria > Cyanobacteriota > Cyanobacteriia > Cyanobacteriales > Cyanobacteriaceae > JAALKG01. The sequence continues at coordinate 277,493 of CAVQBA010000007.1, read as the reverse complement.
TGCTAATCTACAAGACATTAACTTAAACAATATTGATTTAGAAAACGCTAATTTACAGGGTGCTAATTTAGAGAATACTAGTTTAGCGAATGCCAATTTAAAGAATGTAGATTTGAGATTTGCTAATTTGAGATTTGCTACTTTAATGAATGTAAACTTAGAAAATACTAATCTCAAGGGTGTGAAGGTAAATATTTTTACAATAACAGATAAAGGCGTTACTCTTTATAAGAGTTAAAAAAGTATTTGTTTTAGATATAACAGCTTTCGATCGATATTCTGAATCAAGTTTGTTATTTAGTTTGACAAGTTGAAAAGAAAATAATCACCTTACAATTAGCCGACATAAATTATTCGATCGTAGTTAAAGCCTTAGATATATTTAATATAGTTGTTATCTAAGCTAAAAAAATAATTAGATTAAAGGCAAAATTTAAAATATATGTACCAAATAAGCCGTTCGATCGTTCTCTAGTAATAGCTTCTAGCTATTTATTTTTAGCTTCTAGCTATTTTTTGCTTCCTAAAATGAATCAACCCTGCTATGTTAATCAGAGAAAAACTAATAAATACTAATATATTATTTTAGTAAACGAGCTAATTTTTTATAGACATCATCATCATTACGTTTGCCGACTAAAATTACTTCTACTAAATCGTCTTCGGGTAAATAACGATAAACAATACGATATTCACCACTATCTACTCGATAATAATTAGAATATCCTTTCAGCTTTTTACTATCTGTGGGTAAAGGATTAATATTAAGAGATAATGTTTTTTTAGCTATTTGAGCGGCGATTTTTGGTTGTAAATTCTTTAAAAAATCTAATACTGCTTGTAATCCATCTAGTTTAGCCATTAGCTATTTTCTCTAAGATAGCAGTAAATTCTTCGCTTCCTACCATTGATGATTGGCTAATCGCATTTTGAGCTGTATTACCTAAATTAAAATCCTCCAATTCTTCTAGTCTAGTGATTAGTTGTTGATAAGTTTCGGCTGATATAATTACATGAGTTGGTCTTTTTTGCTTTGTAATTAATACTGGCTCAACTTGGGCTTTATCAAAAACTTCCCCATGTTGATTGCGAGTTTGAGTTAAGGTGTAAGTTTTCATTGCTAATAATAAAATGACTATTTTGTACATTTTAGCGAAAACAGACATTCTCTATTCAATTGATTTGATACCTAAGTTACGATCGTTTTTTGTGACTGTTTCAATTATCAAATACCCAAAAGAAAACCTCTCAATATTTGTTAGCTAGTCAAGTTACAATATAAGATTGAAGGTCAAAATTTGACATAAACATAAGTTGTGAAAAGTATTTTGACTTGAGCTAATCGCAACAAAAAGATAAATTACTAATGACGATTATAACCATCAAATCATTAAAAAAAGACTTTGGGATCAAAGAAATACTCAAAGACGCAAGTTTTAGCATTGAAGAAGGAGATAAAGTTGGTTTAATCGGTGTCAATGGTTCAGGTAAATCAACGATATTAAAAATACTAGCAGGAATTGAAATAGCAGATGCAGGAGAAATAGTTGTTAAATCTGGGGCAAAAATAATCTATCTTCCTCAGCAACCTGATATCGTTCCTGAGAATAACGTCTTAGAACAAGTCTTTGCCTATTGTAGTGAGCAGATGCAATTAATCAGGGATTATGAAGATATATCGCAACGCTTGGCTTCTGGATGCAATGAGCAAACACAACCACAGTTGATGAGTAAACTGGCTGAGGTTACAGAAAAAATTGATATCCTTAATGCTTGGGATTTGGAAACTAACGCTAAAATTATTCTTGATAAATTAGGTATTGATGATTTTTCGGCTCGAATGGGTGATTTATCAGGAGGTTATCGTAAACGAGTTGCTTTAGCGGCGGCTTTGATGGCTGAGCCTGATTTGTTGTTAATGGATGAGCCGACTAACCATCTTGATGCCCAATCGGTGGAATGGTTACAAGGATACTTACAAAAATTTTCAGGGGCAATATTATTAATTACTCACGATCGTTATTTTCTCGATCGAGTCACCAACCGTATTCTCGAAATCGATCAAGGTGAGATGTATAACTACAACGGTAACTATACATATTATTTAGAAAAAAAAGCACTGGAAGAAGAATCGACTGCTAGTAGCCAAAAGAAACATCAAGGGGTGTTACGTAGAGAATTAAAATGGCTACAAAGAGGTGCAAAAGCACGAAGCACGAAGCAAAGAGCAAGAATCCAAAGAATTGGACAGATGCAAGAGCGAGAGTTTAAGCAAGTTCAACAAAAGGTAGAGATTGATACTCCTTCTCGGCGGATTGGTAAGAAGGTGATTGAATTTCATAATGTTAGCAAATCTTTTGACGATCGGACTTTAATTAAAGATTTTAGTTATGAATTTGTCCCCAATGAGCGAGTCGGTATTATTGGGGCTAATGGGGCAGGAAAATCGACTTTAATGAATTTGATTTTAGAAAATATTACTCCTGATAGCGGCAGAATCGAGATTGGTGGCACGATTAAAATTGGTTATTTTGATCAGTATTCCGAGAATTTGATTACGGCTAAAGAGAATCAACAACGAGTGATGGAATATATCAAAGACGTTGCCAGTTTTGTGGAGACAGGAGAAGGGAAACAGATAAGTGCATCGCAGTTGTTAGAAAGATTTTTGTTTACTCCAAATCAGCAATATGCACCGATCGAAAAATTGTCTGGGGGAGAAAAACGCCGTCTTTTTTTACTCCGTATTTTAATTAGTAACCCTAATGTCTTGATTTTAGATGAACCAACTAATGATTTGGATGTACAAACATTATCTGTATTAGAAGAGTATATCGAATCTTTTGCCGGTTGTGTGATTGTTGTCGCTCACGATCGATATTTTCTCGATCGTACTGTAGATACTATTTTCGCTCTTGATGGTAAAGGCGGCATTAAACAATATCCCGGTAATTATTCTGTTTATTTGGAATATAAAAAACAAGAAGAATACGAACTTAAACAAGCACAACAAGAGCAAGAAACAACCACCAAAAAAACAACCACTAAAACAGCAAAAAAAGTAGTTAGTAAAACTAAATCATCAACTAAGTCATCAACCAAATCATCACCAAGTAAGTCAGCTAAAAAATTATCTAGTTATCAACAAAGAGAATTGGAAAAACTAGAAAATACCACGATTCCTAAATTAGAAAAACAAAAAGCAGAATTAGAACAGAAAATCTATGCCGGTAATCTAGACTATGAAGAGTTAAATCAATGTACCGCAAAACTGAATAAATTAACTAAAGATTTAGACGATAAAACAGAAGAATGGCTCAATCTATCTGAATTAGCTTGATAAACCTTCTCTAGTAAAGACTTTAATCTTTTTTAATCAGAAAAAGTACACATATTGGTAATTAACGATAATATTAATTTATAGCCATTTCAATCATCAGATGAGAGATTAATATTCACCGAAAAAAAGGGGTTAGGAAAAGTTTTAAATACAACAAAGAAACACAAATCCCCACCCAGAGAAAAGTGGGGTTAAATCTTATTTACTGTTGATATATTGTATTTTGCTTTTATTCATTGAAGAAAATTTTCTGCTAGTCGATTTCTTCATTTGTTTTAGCGGTTCAATTTCAGGTGCAATTATCTCTCTAATTTCCGATGTTTCTGGTACTGGGGTATTATCCTCAATATCTAGTTGTAGATCATCTTCTAATTGTTCTGGTACAGACATATCAATATTATTGTTCATTTCTTCTATTTCTTCTATTTCTTCTATTTCTTCAGTTATCGGTATAACAGAAGCAGAATCATAGCTAAAATAAACATGACCTAAAACTTTACCCTCATAAGTTCTTTTTGTAAAACGCCATCCGGGGTTTAGTTTGATTTTCATTGGTTGTCCGTTTAATCCGTCGGATGTACCAACAATAATTGGTGGTTGACGAGGATTACTTCTATTACTACCCATCAAAACTAACTCGCCATCAATTTCGGTTAAAGTTAGAAGGAAATCTAATCCGTAGTCTTCACCATCATAACGGATGGAATAACCATTAGCATCAGTACTACGACGACAATGACCACTAAAATCGAAATTGATTAATAACAAATCTACATTGACTGGATTTTCACTCTCTGCGTCTTCATTCCAACAAGTATCTTTTTCAGGTATTTGTTCAATTACAATCAAGTTATATTTATTTTCTCCAAACGGTTGTGCGATCGCAATAAAACCTTCTTGATTAACTTCCGTTTCTTGGAAGGTATTGGCATTAGCCGAACTTAAAGGCAATATAGTTGACACAGTTGTCAAGATAAGAATAGATAATTTGTGCGAAATTAATGATTTAAGCATATTCGGTATTGTGAATAAATTTTTTCAGTTGCAGTCAGATTCCCGTAATGCTTTTTTTGTTTCGTAATTAATTGGCAATACAGGAAAATAGTTAATTTTTTCTATACAAAGTTATACCAGATGACCACCAATTGATTAATCATGTTCCGTATTTTTTATTCTTCTCAAACCAAAGTTTGATTCTTGTTTCTATAATAACTCGATTACTCGCCAAATGGTTATTACAGCTTACTATATCTTAGATTATTCTTAACTTTGTATAACCTATCCTTATTACTTAAGCTTGTATCGATAATTTATTCAAAACCAAGAAAGATAGTTTTAGTTAATTCAAAACCAAAAAAAGAAAATGTGTAGAATAATGAACTTAAATTAAGAAAAAAGACAAATATTAAAAGCACCTCTTTTAAATATTAAGAGAGATGCCTTCGTTTTTTTTATATTAAATTATATATTTTTAAGGTCTTTATTTGTGCTGACCTCAATTTATCTTCATTAGCTATAATGACACGTTTCGACATCAAACTTGATTTTCTTAATACTTTTTTTATATTTGATGAATAATTGTACTTATTTATTAACAAATGTAAGCTAATATTAAGTATTGTAAAGAGAAACCCCCAATTTTTGGGAGATCCAGACTTCAAAATTACGAATTGAAAAAAGTCTGCGTTTATGCTCTCCAGGGGTAATCATTGGTTCAACGAGAATAGTAAATAAACCTAAACGATTACCTGCTAATACATCAGTAAAAATACGATCGCCTACCATAGCAATTTCGTTTAAAGGATGATTCATTTGTTGTGCGGCAGTTTTCAATTTACGGCGAGAAGGTTTTCTCGCACCATGAAAAAAAGGAACATCAATCTCAGCCGCAATTTTAGCAATTCGACTTTCACTGATGTTGTTACTAACCAGCCATAAATCTGTATATTGACGAATATTTTTTGCCCATTCGATTAATTCAGGAGATAGTTGTGTTGTTCGCCAAGGCACTAATGTTTCATCTACGTCTAAAATCAAACCTTTGAGATTATGTTTTTGAATTAACTGTGGTGTCAGGTGAATGATAACATCTCCTAAAACCAAATCTGGTTGTAATATAATAGCTTTGGACATAGTCAAAAGTAAGTGAGAGTAAGTTAATAATAATTAATTTAAAGTCAAAATGGCGATTTTCAATGAGATTTAGTTAGATAAATTAGATCGAAAATTAAGCCATCAAAGATGAAGAGTAATTAGTGTTAACTACAATTAATAAACTTAGTTTAATCAAAAACGATCGATATGTATAGCTTTAAGAATTGAGAATTGTTCAGTAAAAGAATTGAGAGAGTGCGAGAATAACTGTTTATTATTCACTATAAATAGCTATCTGCTCACAATAAATATACTCGATCGAGCGATTTAGATACATGATAGTTTTACTATTAGAAAAAAACGGCTAAATTTACTGCTATTTCTGGCATTGTAGAAATTACAAAAATAAGACATGAAACAGCCCTGCCTTGGGAAGGGGAGACTTGGGGAGTTACTGACAACAACTGTCGCAAATTTTATTTGAATTGGGATAAAAAACTCTGATTTTGACAATTATGAAAAGATGTCTATTCTGAAAGCACGGTGCTAAGCGATCGCCAAACTAGATTTAACGATCGCTGGAACAATTAAATCTGCCGCCATTTTCCCACCGCCGATATTTCTCGCTACAGGTCCAATTTGCAAAGCCGCCAAGCCACCCATAATAAAAAAGTTAGACAACCGCAGACGTAAATGTCGATCGAGAACAGGTAAACCGTTAACTATTTGGGTGGGATAAGTTTTTAAGACATCTTTTAATAAAGGATGTTCGGTAACATCAAATTTCGTTCCCGTAGCCAACCAAATGCGGTTAAACTGATGTCGATTGCCATCAAGACAACTAACTTGCCAACAAGAATCTTGCCATTGTGCCGAACTTACTTGACAGTTTTCATCGATCGTTATCTTCCCTCGATTAGAGGCTTTGCGTAATTTTGACAGCATTTCAGGAGTCATCGAACCACCATTACGTGCTTCTTGAATTTGTTGGTAACGCAGATACCAATCTGTTTGAGCGTGAAACTGCTTGAGGCATTTAGGACCTAACCAACAGGGGTCAGCATCAAAGATTTTTGCTTGTAACTGCTTTCTCGTCATTAAAGTCACGGTTGCTCCTAATTCGATCGCACCTTTAGCTAAATGTCCGCTAGTTAAGCCTCCACCAATAATTAAGATACTTTCTCCTCTGAGGTTAAGCCGCTCTAAGTTGACCTGTTGAGAGTGACATAACTTGTCTGAGGGATAATTAGAGGTAATTTTTTCTACCCAATCAGGAAGTTGAGTTTTTCCGCTCCCCGTTGCCAATACAACTTTACGGGCAACGATCGTTTCACCTGTTTCTAAAACTAATTGAAACCGAGAATGAGAAGCTTGTTTGTTGGCGATAATCTGGATTACTTTAGCTGGATAAATCTTATTATCGGCTAATTGCCAACGACGAATTACTTCCTGACAAAAATCATTAAAAAGCTTTGTTCCGGGTCTGTCATAGGGCGGAAATAGCTCGTTATGGCGATTTTCGGCAAAGGTTCTCAATTGATGAGGATTAGGATCTGGATGATGGACAGCAGGCGATCGTAAATAAGGTATTTGTTGTGCGGCAAATTGTTGTTGCCATTGTCTCATCCAAGTTTGACTAGGATCGAAAACTATGAATTTATGATAATGTTTCGCACTTTTTTGTAATAAATGCGTAGTTAAAGTTAAAGCCTGAACTCCTGCTCCGATAATAGCTAGATCGATATACTTCGGTAATTCCACAACTAAAATAAGAATGATAATCATTTTTATAATACAATAATGATTATCAATTTCATTATTTGGCTTTTTATTGAGCTTTATGACTATTACTAATCAAAATCTACATTTATCTCATCGTCCTCGTCGCCTTCGTCGTACAGAATCATTACGCTTGATGGTGCAGGAAAACTTTTTGACGGTGAATGATTTAATTTATCCTCTGTTTGTAACCGAAGGAGAAAACCTTAAGCATGAAATAGTCTCAATGCCTAATTGCTATCGTTATTCTCTCGATCTGTTACTCAAGGATATTGAGGAAGTCTATCAATTGGGTATTAAAGCGATCGCTCTTTTTCCTTATATTGAAGATGACAAAAAAGATAACGAAGGAAAAGAATCTTATAACCCCAATGGTTTAGTACAAAGAACGATTAAAGTAATTAAAGCCCAAACTCCTCAAATCACAGTAATTACCGATATTGCCCTCAATCCTTATTCTACCTATGGTCATGATGGTATCGTCAAAGATGGGAAAATACTCAATGATGAAACCGTAGAAGTGTTAGTCAAAATGGCATTATCTCATGCAGAAGCAGGGGCGGATATTGTTGCACCCTCGGATATGATGGATGGTCGAATCGGAGCGATTAGGGAAGCATTTGAACAAGAAGGGTGGCTCAATACAGGTATCCTTGCTTATTCGGCTAAATACGCTTGTGCTTATTATGGTCCATTTTCGAGATGCTTTAGCTTCTTCTCCTCAGTTTGGTGACAAAAAAACTTATCAAATGGATATAACTAACAGTAGAGAAGCTATCAAAGAAGTTGCCTTAGATATCAAAGAAGGGGCAGACATGGTGATGGTGAAACCTGCTTTAGCTTACCTTGATATTATTCAACAAATTCGTCAATATACTAATCTTCCCGTTGTGGCTTACAACGTCAGTGGAGAATATTCGATGATTAAAGCCGCTAGTCAACGAGGTTGGATTGATGAAAATAAGGTAGTATTAGAAACTCTTACTAGTATGAAAAGGGCAGGGGCAGACTTGATTTTAACTTACTTTGCTAAACAAGTAGCCCAACAGTTGAGCAAAAATTAAATTCGGATTAAATGGTGGTTGATAAGTAATAAGTTTTAAGTAAGTAGGGGTTGAACATTGTTCAACCCGTATATGATAGTTTTTTTATTTTTCTTCATTTTTGGCAAGATGCAATGCTTCAGAAATTGTAACTTTAGGTGATGGCAAAAAAACCATATTTGACGACATTAAAATATTCACTCATCATTTTGTTTTTTTGATTTGAGTATTGTTGATTTTATCTTGAGATTTTATAACTTTTTAATAAACATCATCGTGAGAACCTAAAGTCAATAAATTTATAGCTACATTATTATCATCTAGATTGGTCACAAACTCAAAAATAATTCTGTTACCATAATCAATGGAACATGACCAACATCCTTGTAAATCACCCTTCAATTTATGACTTCTTAAACTTGGTTGCGTATAATCTTCAGCCAGAATTGTCAAAGTTGTTTCAACGGCATCACGCATTTGGGGATTTTTGCGAATCAAGCGTTTAAAATCTCTAATGAATCTTTGACTCCAAAATAATTTTATTCTTCTTCTAAATCTGCCATTAAATCTTTTACCGTTCCACTTTTGACTTCTCCTTTCATAAAAGCCTCACGAGACTCTCTTACTGCTTGTAATAATTCTTCTTTTTCTTTTTGTTTGAGACGATGGTTGATAATTTTAATCAAATGTTCTTGTTCATCATCAGACAAAGATTCTATAATTTCGATCGCCTCTTGAAAATTAAAATTCTCTTTACTTAACACCATAATTTCAGATAAATTTAGCAATTTACACTGTTTAATCATATCATTTCTTGTTTTTGAAAACAGTTAGGGATGCGATCGGGCTTTTTAGTGCCACTGTTCGATCGATGCTTAATATTTTTTAGATTTTGATGAGTTAGATTTGTTGGGTTGTACGTTGTTTAACTACTCCCTACTTTTTTATTTTTAGCGATCGCTTCTTCGGTTAAGTTAACGCTCAAAACACTTTATAAGATAGATAATAGAAGAAGGAATAAATAGACAATCAATAGACTTCGTCATGGTGACCAACATTAACCAATACAATTTCTTGATTTTTGAAATAAAACTCAAGTGTGATTCGATAGGAAATATTGATTGATACGGAATAAAGGTTGTTTAATTTTCCCTTGAGTTGATGTAGTCGTAAAGAAGGATGTTGAGGATTAATTTCTAATAGCTTTAGTGTTTTTTCATATTGTCTGGATAATTCAGGATGTGTTTTAAAAAATCTTTTTGCTCTTTTTATATAACTGTTTGTATAGATTAACTGAAAATTCATTTTGTCAGTCTCTCAATGTGTTTTTCCACACTTTCAGTAACAAAATTTCCTTTCTGATAATCTGCTTTTGCTTCATGTAATGCTGACTCAAGTTCACATTCACGCAGATAATTATATTGCTCCATATCCATGACCACAAATTTTTCTTGACCACGGACAGTAATAACTAGTTCGGTTTCTTTAGCTAGTTCACTTTCAATTATTGAGACACCTTTTGTTTTAAGCTGATTGGCAGTAATCGTATTCATAATAAACTTTTTAAAAACTATCGATCATACTATTATAAGTCTGGTTAAAGTATTAGTTAAGACGAAATTTAATCGATAGTTGACATAATTGTTTTGAGACGATCTACTTTTTGATATTTACTTATGTAGAAGCTAAAGCTCGATCGATTTAACTAGTAATGAAATACTTGTTAAGTCTGAAATTCTATCTAACAAAATCGTCTTCGTTCAATTTTAGAAGAAAAAGGAATTACAATTGTATATCTAGCTAAGATCAAAACATTAATCATTAGTCAAAGCGAATCTAAAAGTAACCTTAATCTGTCCAGATAGTTGTCAAAATAGATGATAACGATTATCATTATTAAGTATTCTCTCCAATATAATGTTTATGACATACACTGAACCTCAATCCTCGATCGGTCGTAGTAAAGATTCGTCTTTACCCAACCTCACAAAGGATGAAGGATGAAGTAATAGGGAATATCGTACCTGTTAACTGTTAAGACTTTTAACTTCTCGATCGGCGTTCCTTTAAGTCCTACTTTCAATCGTTGATAATGATAGAACGATCGATAATTATCGGTTGGGTTTCACAACTACAAAACAATTTATTTTAATTTTTTTTTAGTAATTTATGGATAGTTTAGTTATACCTAAAAGAGGTTTGCCTGTTACGGTTATTACGGGTTTTCTTGGTAGCGGTAAGACAACTCTACTCAATCACATTTTGACTAACAATCAAGATTTAAAAGTAGCAATCATTGTCAATGAATTTGGTGATATTGATATTGACAGTAAACTACTCGTTTCGATCGAAGAAAATATGTTAAGTCTGAGTAATGGTTGTATTTGTTGCACCATTAACGATGATTTATTGAGTACTGTTTTTCAAGTTTTAGAAAGCGATCGAAAAATTGATTATTTAATCGTGGAAACTAGTGGTGTTGCCGATCCTTTACCGATCGCTTTAACTTTTATTAGCCCTGAATTAAGAGATTTTGTCCGTCTTGATTCTGTTTTGACTCTAATTGATGCAGAAAATTTTACCCCAGAACATTTTGAAAGTGAAGCGGCTTTACAACAAGTTATCTATGGAGATATTTTGGTTGTGAACAAAGTCGATCTAGTTTCTCCATCGAAGGTAGAGCAATTAGAAAAACAGGTCAACGAAATGAAAAATGGAGCGAAAATCCTTTATTCTGAGTATGGTAAATTACCTTTACCTTTGATTTTAGATATCGATAGTCATAATTCTGATAATTATTCTTTAGAACAACAAACAGAATCAGAACATGATCATCATGACCACGAGCATCACAAACATCACCACCACGAACATAATCATGACCACGACCACGATCGTGACCATCATCATCATTCCCATCATTTAGAGGTTGATGGTTTTATTTCGGTTTCTTTTGAATGCGATCGTCCTTTTAATGTTGCTAAGTTTCAGAACTTTATCACTGATGAGATTATGGATAGAGTATATCGAGCGAAAGGAATTTTATGGTTTGCAGAAAGTAAACTCAAACATATTTTTCAACTTAGTGGAAGAAGATACGACATCGACACTGAAGAATGGGAAAATTCAGACATCAAAAATAATCAATTTGTAATGATTGGCAAAAATATCGATGGCGAAAAATTAAAAAGCAAACTCAGAGAATGTATTGCAAAATAAAAAATATACCGATAATCAGTTAAGAGCTAAAGCCCTGAGTAGGAGCAAGTACAATTATAGTCATTAAAAAAAAGAATTGAGACAGCAATAATAATCTTAAAACTAAAGTATTAAACCCGCCTTGAACTATCGTGCAAGGCTAATAGAATCCGTTTAATAAATTAAACTTAAATTCTGATATAGCACTCGTGTCTCATTTTTATTTAAAACAACTATATCTTTTCTTGCAGATATCTATTAATTGGATTAAAGAAGATTTAAAACAAAGTAACAACGACAGTTATTATGTTAGTCCGAAAACAGAAACTTTTCCTTTAGATGGTGCTTTATTACAAGGTTATTATCCCGATTTATCGATTGCCAATAGCGAAAATTTATCTGAATTAATTAATCAAACTAAAAAAAGTAATATTTACCTAGAAATACCTGAATATATTGACATTATTAATAATTGTAGTTTTTTAGATAATTTAGATGGTGAAAAAATAGCGATCGTTAGTCAATTAGAAGACAGTCAAAAATGGAAAAATTTAGCTGACAAAGTAATTGTTAACCAAGAATTAACAAGCGAGATAAAATCAAATTCTTTCGTTAATTTACAAATTCAGCGAGCAGGATTAACGGAAGAAATATTAGATTTTGCCAGTCTAGAAACCTTTTGGCAAGAGTTAGTCGCCAGTGCTTATGGTGATGTTATCCGTGTTAAAGGTATATTTAATATTATGGATGGTCAATGTATTTATCGAGACTATTCACCTGATGGTGTTAATTTAGATTTTCAAGCTTTACAAATACCTTTATCCTTAGATGGAAGACCGACTCATTTTAGTGGTTTAGAAATTATTGGTACTAATTTGGATAAACAAGCGATCGTCGATACCATTAGCGATTTTTGTTTATCTGATGATGTTGTCCAATTTTATCAGCAACAAGTTAAGGAGTCTTTGAGTCAACAATTCTAATGTACTATATTTTTGACAACTATTTTACTAATTAAGCTGACAATCAATCATTAAGATACTTTTTCATTTCTAGCCAATCTTGTTTAACTTGACTTTTACCTCTTGTGTTTTGAGCTTGTTGAGATGGATGTGTTTGAAAAAATACTCTAGTGCCATCATAATCAAAAGAACTTTTTACAGCATCGTTCATATTAGAAACTTTATTTAATCCTATGACTTTTCTAAGTGCATTAAAAGTTTTCATTCCCAATGCTATTGTAATTTTTGGTTGAATTATTTCTATCATTGGCAAAGTAAATTCTTTTGCGGCTCTTTGCATATCTTTTTGTGGAATATTTGCACTCATCGATCCCTTTTTGATAAACGGAAAAAGATTTGTTGCGTAAGTATCATTTAATTCTATGGAAAGATAATCTTTTAGTAGTTCTTGAAGATTTTTATTTGTCCTAACTTTCGGTGTATAACCCAGTTTATTAGTTTCGTGACATTTATCCATTTTTTTGAGACTTTCGTCAGAAGACCAATCTTGTAAAATAATAAATACATCAGCGTTTACATTGTGAGCTGATTTGCTATAGGGAGATACATAATCACATTCATAAAACCCATCTTCATAGTCACAAATGCAATTATATCCGTCATATCTTGTTTCTTGTCTTAACCGAGCTAACTTTAACAAGTTTTGCTTTTTATACATTTGATTTGTCATATTTATTGAAAACTATAACCATACACTCGCAAAGGTAAACGTTACTCCAAAAGCACATTCATTGTAGTTTATGCCCAAGGGAGGTTTTATTAAAAGTACTTTCTATTACCTAATAATTGAGGTTAATTGTTAAATCTGGTAAAACATTTTCTCCTGATAAGTCAACAGGCATTTTTACCACTTCTACGGCTTGATTTGGACGATATATTTCTACAGTTTTACCCTGTGGATTAACTAACCATCCTAGTCGTAACCCTGAGTCTAAATATTCGCTCATTTTATCTTGTAATGGTTTAAGTCGATCGCTTTTGGATCTTAATTCAATTACAAAATCTGGACATATTGGAGGGAATCCATCTTTTTGTTTGTCCGTTAAATTTTCCCATTTTTCTAAAGATACCCAAGCCACATCTGGACTACGATCGCCCCCTTTTGGTAAACTAAAAATAGTTGATGAGCTAAAAACTTTCCCTAATTTTTCTTGTTCATTCCAAAGAGCAATTTTAAAGATTAAATTAGCTTCCTTTTCTCCACTTGTACCACCAACAGGGGACATAATAATTAACTTTCCTTGAGGATTTCTTTCTAATGATAATTCTGGATTACTGACACAAAGTTGATAAAATTTTTCTCGATTTAAAACGGTAATAGACTCAAGATTTAAAACTGTGGTCATAATTTTTTAGTATTTATAAAAAAATATTATGGTAATTTAATTTTAGCATTTTCGTAGAGATAAGGGATGCGTAGAGACAAGGCATGCCTTGTCTCTACATTAATAATAAAAGAAATAATTAATTTTTAATTTTCCTGTTCAAAAGATGCTTGATTCTATAAAGTATTTCAGGACGGGTTAAAATCCCCTGACTTGGGCTAAATAATAATGCTAATAAAAATAAAATACTTGCGACAATGACAATCGAAGATCCTGAAGGTACATTCAAATAGTAACTTAAATAAATACCAACAACACCACTTATACTGCCAAAAATAGCACCCACAATCATCATTTGTGATAATTCTTTCACCAACAAATAAGCTGTGATACTGGGGGCAGTTAGCAAAGAGACAACTAATATAACTCCCACTGCCTCCATACTAGCGATAATTGCTAAAGTAATGGCAGAAACAAGCATAAAATTAAGCCATTTGACAGGTAAACCGATCGCTTTTGCTCCCAATGGATTAAAGGTATAAAACAATAGTTCTTTATAAAATAATTTAATAAATAAAAGGACAGAACAAGTAATTATCAATGTCCTCCAAACATCGCTACTAGTAACTACCAAAATATCACCAAATAAAAAACTGTTAAGGTCAATTTTACTTTTTAAAAGACTAATTAACATAATTCCTAAGGCTAAAAATCCAGAACAGACTAATGCCATAGCAACATCAATTTTTATCTTTGATTCTTCTTTAATCCAAGCAATAATAAAAGTACTTAACATCCCCGAAATAAATGCTCCGAAAAATATATCTATTCCTAAATAAAAAGCGATCGCTAATCCTGGTAGAACTGATTGGGCGATAACATCCCCTAATAAACCCATTTTTTGGACAATCAAATAACTACCTGTTACTGCACATAAAATTCCTAAAGATATAATAATTAAAAGAGAATTTCTCATAAATTCAAATTGTAAAGGATCGGTTATTAAGTTTAGGAATTGGAACATTTAAAAAAAAAGTTAAAGTTATTAAAATAATGTATTTGATTGAATTTAAAAAAATTGCGTTTGTTAAAAATTTAGATACTATTACTAAAATATAGTAATTATTAGTATTATAAAACACATATTTATCCCCCTAAATCCCCCTTTGAAAGGGGGACTTGCAAATTATAAACGTACCTCATTAGTATGAGAAGCGCTATAAGTGCGAAGATGTCATGGTAAGTAATCTAAGGCTCAAATCTAAATATAGTTAGATTTAGGGAATAATATTTAGCGATCGTATTCAACTTAAAAATAGAAATTAGTACAGTAAAAAGCTATACCCTTAAAGTATTGTAAATATTTTTTTGTCAAGAATTTTAACATTACTTAAAAAGTTAACTTTATCATAGAAAGTTTGGAGTTATGTTTGACATATTGTCTATGGAAATTATGCCAAAATAATGCTAAAAGTATTAGAGTCGAAATTGAATCAAACTTTTCCAGATAAATGACTAATGAATAGAAAAAATATAGGCTTATTTACCGTAACTTTTATGAGTTTAGGTTTAGTAACTACTAATTCGGTACAAGCAATTACTTTTAATCTAAATTGGACGGGACAAACTTTAGGTTATCAACTCGAAGGACGTTTTAGCTATGATGAAAATAATATTAACGGTGATGGAATTGTACGTAAAGACGATCTAACTTCCTTTGATATTGCCTTTATCGATCCTAATGGTAATGTTTTTAAAGAGTTTCTTGATAATCATCTAACTACTTCTGATTTTAACTTTAATTTCGATACTAATGCGAGAGAAATTTTACAAACTGGCCCCTCAAGTGAACCTAACGGTATCAGTATTGGTGGTGTTAAACGAGAAGGACTGAATTTCTTTTCGGCACCAAATCCGATGGCTGATTTATTTTCTGATAGTAATCCTAGCCCCCACGTACATTTAACAGATTGGGGTAATGAGTTTCCTGACTTACCTAACGGTTTTACTAGAGGGATGATGGATCATTTAGATATTGCCTTTTTTACCCGTACAAGAGCTGAAGTTTTGGACGATCCCAATGCAGGTACACAATTAGGACAACGTTTAACTGCAACCCCAGTGCCAGAACCAGGTATTGGAATATTGGGTTCTACTCTTTTTGGATTGGGTACTTTATGGGCTAAGAAACGAAATAGAAATTTTAAATAATAGAATTATAGTAATTTTAATTAAGATTGCGATAATAAAATAAATTTTGTAGGGTGGGCAATGCCCACCAGTCGTTACTTTAACTAAACTATTACCGAATAAAGTTGTTTCATTCTTATTTAAAATGAGTATAAATCAATTTCTTGCGAATCATCTTAACTTTTTAAACTTAATAACAAGAGATGGGCAAAAGACGAAGTAATAAGTAATAAGTAAAGAGGCATTCATGCAAGAGGCTTCGATCGCAAGAGGCAAGAGTTAAATTCTTAATTTTCGTCTTGGTCAGCGTTAAAAAATTAGATGTTTTGGATTATTTTTCTTCATCTTTTTTTTCAAAGAAAATTACATTATCGCCGTATGCTTTGTGAATATTATTAGCGGTAATTACTTCTTTTTCACTACCATCAGCAATTACAGTTTTATTAATTAACAAAAATCGATCGTAATTGCGGGTAGTTTCCTTAAGTTCGTGTCCCACCACAATCAAAATTTTTCCTTGAGATTTTAGTTCATCAAATACATCAAACAGCATCGCTTCTGTTTTTTTATCCACCCCAATAAAAGGCTCATCAAACAAAAATAATTGTGCTTCTTGAGCTAAAGCTTGGGCTAAAAATATTCTTTGTTGTTGCCCTCCTGATAACTCACCGATGCCACGATGTCTTAATTCCCACATTCCCACTCTTTCTAGGGCTTGTTGCACGATCGATCGAGATTGACGAGAATAAGAGCGAAATAACTTCGTATGCCTAATTCTTGCCATCATAACCACTTTTTCTACAGTAATCGGATAATCCCAATCTATTTGCGTCCGTTGAGGAATATAAGCAACTTGTTTTAATTGTTTAGTAATATTTTGGGATTGGTACTGTATCACTCCTGTCTCTACCGAAATTAAACCTAAAATAGCTTTAAAATAGTACTTTTTCCCGCCCCGTTAGGACCAATGATACCGACTAATTCTCCTTTCTTGACAGAAAAACTTACATTTTCTACTGCTACTAATCCCCGATAACTAACAAATAATTGCTTAACTTCTAACATAAGTTATATACTGAGAATGATAATCATTATTGTAAATGAAGATAGTGAAAATATTAAATTCTATCGGTATAGCGGCAATTCTCCTAAGTGTTTGGGGGTGTAACGCCGAAGTAAACGAAGAACAACCAGAGGGAATTTCTACATCATCAACGGATAATTTACCTTTAGTAGTTGCAACTACTAGTATTTTATGCAATTTAACCGAGCAAGTAGCACAAGATACGGTCGATTTAAAATGTTTATTAAAACCTGAAATCGATCCTCATGTCTATCAGCCAACTCCAGAAGATCGACAAGCGATCGAGTCTGCTGATTTAGTATTATACGGTGGTTATGATTTTGATTCAAGTTTGGTTAAATTAATCGATGCCACAACTAATAGTAACCCGAAAATAGCTGTCCACGAACTAGCTGTTGCCGATCCTCTTTTAGGAGAAAAACACGACCACGGTCATCACGGCGATAAAGAAGAACATCATAGCGATGGTGGTCATGACAATCACAGTGAAAAAGAAAATCATAGCGATCACGATCACGATCACGATCACGATCACGACGATCATGACCATGACAAAAAAGATCACGACCATGATAAAGAAAATCATAGCGAAGAAAAAGTCCCCGATCCTCATGTGTGGCATAATCCCGAAAATGGAAGTAAAATGGTTGCAGTTATCGCTGAAGGGCTAACGCAAGTACAACCAGATTTAGAGGAAGAATATCAAGCTCGAACTCAAACAATACAATCAGAGTTAGGGGAAATTGACCAATGGATTCAGCAACAAATAACCACTATTCCTGCCAATCAAAAGAAAATAATCACCACTCATGACGCTTTTGGTTATTATATTGAAGCTTATAATTTTGATTTTGATAGTGTCTTATCAAGTTTTAGTACAGAAGAATCACCTAGTGCGGGGACGGTAGCAAGTTTAGTGAAGGAAATAAGGGAAAGCCAAGTACCAACTATCTTTGCAGAAGCTTCTGTCAATTCTCAGGTATTAGAAACTGTCGCTAGGGAAGCGAATGTACAATTATCACCACGAGAGTTATATACAGATAGTTTAGGGGCAGAAGGTACGCCGGGAGATTCTTACCAAAAAATGCTAATTGCTAACACCAAAACGATCGTCGAAGGTTTAGGAGGGCAATATACAGCCCTTAATTTTAACTAATAATCAATAATCAATTATGGAGAATAATTAAATGAAAATTGCCGTTTTATCTTGTATTCACGCTAATTTACCTGCTTTAGAAGCAGTTTTAAAAGATATTAAAGAAAATAAGTGCGATCGTATTTATAGTCTAGGAGATTTAGTCGGTTATGGACCTCATCCTAATGAGGTAATAGCTAAAATTAGAGAATTAGAGATTCCTTCTGTGCAAGGTTGTTGGGATGAAGATATCGTTGAAGGTTTAAACTCCTGTGAATGTAGTTATCCTTCTCTTCTCGCCGAAAGAAGAGGTGTTGTTGCTCATGAATGGACAAATGAGCAAATTACTGCTGAAAATCGCCAATTTTTAGCTAGTTTACCTCATTATCTCAAAGAAGATCGTCTTTGTTTTGCTCATGGAAGCCCTCAAAGTAACCACGAATACCTTTTAGCCGAAATGGATGCTTTTGCCGCCTTAGAAAGGGTTTTAAGTGTCGATGCAGACATATTATTTTGTGGACATACCCATATGCCTTATGTCCGTACTCTCGATGCGGGGCAATTACAAATTAAGGTAGTAACTCCCGAATCAAAAGAAAGTAATACTTTTAATAGTCCGTTAAAACGTATTGTTAATGTAGGCTCAGTTGGCGAACCTCGTCATGGACGACCTAATGCAACCTATATTATTTATGATACCGAAGCCGATACCGTATTATTAAAAGAAGTTGAATACGATTATCAGACTACTTGTCGAGATATTATCGATTGAGGTTTACCAAAAATATTTGCTTGGCGTTTAGCCCAAGGTTTTGAATATGCTGAAAAAGCTGAAGATGCCACTCATGTGTGTGAACGATAATTATAGCACTACGGATTTAAGGTGCGGACATTTTTATGCCCCCTAACCCCCAATTCTGGGGGAAAATTAATTATAGATTTTAATAACAATTTCAGAACTATGAAAATATTACTTGGTATTGGTAAGTCCCCCTTCGGTAAGGGGGATTTAGGGGGATTGATTTGTCTTTTTATTTTTTGAATTTGGTATTAATCTATAATTCTTAACTTTTAACTTTTAACTAAAAAATGTGGGCAATATTAAGCGGAATTGAAGGAAATTTCTCAGCTTATCAAGCTGTTGTAAAGGATATTCATCGTCAAAAAGTAGCGGTGGAAGAGATCTATATTTTAGGAGATGTAATCGGTTTGTCTCCTGATAATGAAAAAGTAATTGATGCTATTCGTAACCCTAGTAATTCTCTGGCTACCCATGTCTGTCGTGGTTGGTGGGAAGAACAATGTTTGATTTTACATGGTTTGGGTAGTGTCGCTAATCCTGAAGAGTTAATCAATGAATATGGTATGGAAGCTACTAAAGAATTATGGGATTATGTACCTCGATCGACGGTAGAATGGATTCGTAATTTAGACTTTGGTTTTGTCGAGTTTGATTGTCTTTTAATTCATGGTACAAGTGTCAATGTCAGTGAGGCTCTAACTCCTGATAGTTCTCCTTGGATGATTTTGGATCGGTTACAAAGGATGAATGTAAATTATTTGTTTTCAGGACGATCGTCTTTATTATACGAATATCAATTACAACAAGCTAGTTTGAATTCAACAATAACCACCTTAGATACTCAATCTAGTGATACAAGAGAAGTAAAACAGAAAAAGATTATTGGTGTCGGGAATGTAGGTAAATATGCTCATAAAGCAACTTATACTCTCTATAACCCTTACAACGATCGATTAATATTAAAGAGTATTGAATATTAAGTACAATCAATGAAGAGAGAAAGGTTGACTAAAAATCAGCAAAAAATTTTCAATTTATTGCAGGAAGTAAATACTGAAATTACAGCCCAAGATTTACATCTTCAATTACGCCAACAAAAATCAAAAATAGGATTAGCGACAGTTTATAGAACGTTAAAGAATTTACATTTACAGGGTATTATCCAAGAAAGAATCACCCAAAATGGAGAGTCTTTATATCAATCGAATCGATCGTCATACCCACCATTTAAACTGTATTGATTGTGGTAAATCAGAGTTAATTGAAGAAAAAACCTGTATTGTTGATGGTCATCATCATGTTTTAGCAGAAGAAAAATTCAAATTATATTATCACACGTTAGAATTTTATGGCTTATGTGAAGATTGCCAAAAACTTTGACAGTGAACAAAGAATAGTTAAAAGAGGTAACAGGCACCGAATGTAAAAGTAAAGAGCTAAGAGCTAAGAGTTAAACGCTAAAAGCTTACAGCTCTTAATATCATCAAATCGAACAATACAATACCTTGCTTCAATGTTAAAATCAATAACAGTAAATTAAGATTGAATAAGATGGTTTCTTCTCTACATCAACCTGTAACCATAGGTGATTTAACACTCGATAATAGAATCGTTCTTGCTCCTTTAACTCGATCTAGGGCAGGAGAAAAACGTATAGCCAACCCAATTATGGCAACATATTATCAACAAAGGGCATCGGCAGGATTATTAATTACCGAAGCAACCGTTATTTCTGAGCAAGGAATAGGCTGGGAACATAGTCCGGGTATTTATAATGATGAGCAAATGGAGGCTTGGCAACAGGTAACTGAAGCAGTTCATCAGCAAGAATCACTCATTTTCATGCAACTATGGCATTGTGGAAGAGCTTCTCATAGTGATTTTCACCCTCATTTAGGATTACCTGTCGCACCATCAGCCATTAAGCTTAATGGAGACTATATCCACACACCAGAAGGAAAACAAAGTTATGAAACACCTAGAGTATTAGAAACAGATGAAATTAGACCAATTATCCGAGAATACCGAAAAGCAGCCGATCGAGCATTAGAAGCAGGATTTGATGGCGTAGAAATTCATGCGGCAAATGGTTATTTAATTGATCAGTTTTTGCAATCGAAAACTAATCAGCGTAACGATAAATATGGTGGTAGTATCGAAAATAGATACCGTTTCTTAGATGAAGTAGTAGAAGCTGTGTTAGAAATTTTTCCAGCTCATCGTATTGGTGTACGTATTTCACCTAATGGTAATTTTAATGATATGGGCTCACCTGATTACAAAGAAACTTTTACCTATGTAGCTGAACAATTAAGTAAACATGGTTTAGGTTATCTTCATGTAATTGATGGCTTAGGTTTTGGTTTCCATGAATTAGGTGAGCCGATGACTCTTAGCCATTTTAGAAATCTTTTTGATGGTGTGTTGATGGGTAACTGCGGTTATACCAAGGAAAAAGCCATTAAAGCGATCGATAATGAATCGGCTGATTTGATTGCTTTTGGGCGACCATTTATTAGTAATCCTGATCTAGTTGAACGTTTTGCTAATGATTGGGAATTGAATCCTCCTGCTGAAATGGATGTTTGGTATTCTTTTGGTAAAAAAGGTTATACTGATTTTCCTTTTTACGGTGAGGAAAAACAAGAGTAATTAATGGACAAACAGGCGTTACAACGCAACGTCTTTACGGATGAAAATCGATCGATTAAGGAAAACTACAACTTTGTCTTTCTTTGGTATGTTCAACTTCAAGCCAAGAATAGGCAAAATGACTAATCGAATCGATCGATTTATCTGCATATCTAATTGCTTGCATCTGAGACTCTAAAGAAGGACGTTTTCCGTCTTGTCTGCCCCAAAAACCAGCTAAAACAGGTTTAACTTTGTTGCTATTAGGATTTATCTTTGTAACTCGTTTAACTTGTTTGACAATACAATCAGGATTACCACACAAAGCATAAGACATAGCGTGCCATTCTAAGCTAGGAGAAAAACTGTCCCAAGGTTGTAAACGAGAATCAAAACCGATATTACCAACTACTTTGTTACCATCAGGAAAAAATACAGCACCGCTATTAATACCCCTTTGATATACTTGCCCAGAAACAAAATCTAAAAAATCAATTACACCTTGAGCCGCATGAGCAACAGTAAAATACCAAATATCAATTTGTAAGTTGCTTAAACTATTAGAACTATTAGGGTTTCTTCCTTGCCATAAAGGGCCATCTTCATCGGGATACAAACTCTTCATTTGTGCTAAATCGCTACTATTAATACCACCTTTATCTATATATCTGGCTAGTAACCATTTTCCTTGTTGATTTAAAGCACGATTTAATAATGCTTGTTTGGATGCTGGACTGTAAATCCATAAATCTTTGACATTACCCGCCACAGATTCGCTACCACTACCACGAGGATAACGGATATAGTCGAATAAAACACCATCAGGACGACGTTGTAAAATAGCTTGTAACATCTGAGTATAATCTTGTCTAGCTTGGCTATTGTAGGGGTCAACAAATAGCTGTGAGCGATCGTGAACTACATCTATACTATTTTGTCCTTTACCATTAATTGCCAAAACTGATTGCTTACTCGGTTTAGTAGAATAGCCGTAACCAAAATTAAGCGAAAACATCCAAGCATAAACTTTTAAACCTCTTTCTCTGCCAAGTTTTAACGTTTCGGCGTATAAATCTCTTTTTTCGTAACCTGGAGTATCGACAACACTTGGCCAAGCAGTATTATTATTATTTTTAGGTAACAATACTTGACCATTAAAAAATACTTCTAGATAAATAGTATTGTAACCAAGGTTAACTATTTGATCTAATACTTTTTCGATCGAGCCTGCTTTCACATCACAAGGATAAAGTCTTACCCAGATAGCTTGTTCTTTTAACCAATTGTTACCACGACAATTATTTAACTGTTGACTATGTTGTTGAATTATCTGTTTGTATTCTTTTTGAGCTGAAATATCCCCCTTAATGGTTAATTCTCGGAGGTTGTTTTTACTATTGATACTTTGACCATCTAATTTACAATAACCGTCAGTAGCCGCAGAAGCAGGAAAAAAAACTAGGGTTTGACTGAGGCAAGTAAGTAGGCTAATTGCAATTTTTGACCAAAGATTTTTACTCATAGTACATAATAAATAGGTGATAGGGGTTTTGTAGCTTAATCAGTTTATGACTCGAAGGCAAACATTATTGTTCCAGTTTTTGCTCTCAATTAGCTATTTGGTTCTAAATTAATTACTATTGTAATAGTTTATTTTGAGTAAAAAGACGATCGACTGAAAGAGCGATCGATTCGTAAGTTAGATCCATTAATCCCCTACTCATCTCCCCCATGTTCGCTCGCAGTGCTGATTTATTCTCGTTCGCCAAAAATAGCTATCTGCTCAAAATAAATAGCTAGAAGCTATAACTACGTACGATCGAGCAATTTGGTTACATTGTGTTTTTACGATTAGAAAAAAACTGCGATCCATTTACTGCTATTTCTTAGTTTTAGAAAATACAAAAATAAGACATGAAACAGCCCTGCCCCCATATTCGGGAGACCTACCATTTTTTGTGTATCTTGTAAATACGAAAAAAGCTATATTAAAACAAACTTAATCTAATCAAGAATAAATCGATCGAGATAATGTATTCATCTAAACTATTGATTTAGAATAGTTATTAAGATAGCCTCAGACAAAAACTTAATTTAATCATTCTCCTAATATCAACAAAATTTATGAAAAAATTTCTACAACAAGTCCTCAGTAGTACAATCGGTAGTTTTGCAGGGATATTGTTATTTTTCCTTTTAACTGGAGGAGGTTTTGTAGTTTTGTTAATTGCACTGGTAATGAGTAGCAACAACAATACAACCGCTAAAATCGAAAATCAATCGGCTCTAGTATTTGATCTTAGTAGTCAGATTAGTGATTATCAAGTAACCGAAAATATTCCTTTATTAATCAGTAACAATAACGTTTTAACATTAAATCAGATTACCACAGCGATCGCTCAAGCAACTACAGACGATCGTATTACAGCTATCTATTTAGATGGTACAAAAGGTAATATTTTAAATGGTTATGCTACCTTAACTGAAATTAGAAATGCTCTAGCAAAATTTCGTGAAAGTGGTAAAAAAGTTATTGCTTACAATATCTCGGCAGGAGAAAAAGATTATTTTTTAACTTCTGTTGCCGATGAAATTAATCTCAATCCGATGGGAGTGATGGAAGTAAATGGTTTAGCTAGTTCGCAGTTATTCTTTGCTAATGCTTTTGATAAATATGGTATTGGTGTACAAATTATTAGAGTAGGTAAATATAAGTCAGCAATTGAGCCTTTTACTCGCACTGATTTTAGTGGCGAAAGCAAATTACAAACTGCCGAATTATTAGATAATATTTGGGATTCGTATTTAGATACTGTTACCCAAAATCGTGAGATTAAACCAGACAGATTAGATACAATTGCTGACAAACAAGGTATTTTACCAAGCACTGAAGCACAACAATTAAAATTAATCGATCAAGTTAGTTATCAAGATGAAATAATCGATCGCTTAAAAACATTAACCAATAGTCAAACAAAAGATAATTTTCGTCAAGTAGATATCAAAACCTATCTCAACGCTAATCCTACTGCTAATAAATATAATGACAATCAAATAGCAATCCTTTATCTAGAAGGGGCAATAGTTGATGGTGAAGGGCAAACAGGGCAAGTTGGTAGTAGTCGTTATATCAATGAAATTCGTAAAATTCGTAAAAATAAAAATATTAAAGGCGTTGTCGCTAGAATAAATAGCCCAGGAGGAAGTGCAGTTGCTTCAGAATTAATTTTAAGAGAATTACAATTAACAGCTAAAGAAAAACCAGTGGTTGTTTCGATGGGGGATGTTGCCGCATCTGGGGGTTATTGGATTGCCACAGCAGGAGAAAAAATATTTGCGAGTGAGACTAGTATCACAGGCTCGATCGGTGTATTTGGTGTCTTATTCAATGTTAGAGATATTGCCCAAGAAAATGGTGTCAATAACGACGTTGTTAAAACAAATGAATTTGCTGATATTGGTAATATTTTCCAAGAAAAAACTGATGCAGAAATAGCAGTATATCAAGATAGTGTCGATCGTATTTATGACTTATTTTTAGATAAAGTTGCCACGGCAAGAAATTTACCAAAAACACAAGTACAAGAAATTGCTCAAGGTAGAGTTTGGTCAGGTAAATCCGCAATTGAAAACGGCTTAGTTGATGAGATAGGTGGCTTAAGTGAAAGTATAGGATATCTTAACCAAAAACTCGGTTTGAATAATAAATACAAAATTTCAAGTTATCCCGCACCTAAAAATTTTGAAACAGAATTTTTAAATAAACTGGCTGGTACTAACATCAACGGTAATGTAATCGATAAAGAAACTTTAACTAAGATGATTTTAGCTTCGCAAACCGAGTTACAACTCAAGCAAATGCTCGAAAATCCCGCTCAAGTTTACAGTATTCTACCTTATAAAATTAATATTGAATAGGATGTAGTTAATGTGGTAACTAAAAGTAATTTTTTGCTTTAGTTTACTACTTACGACATTCCCATGAAAAAAAGTATCAGCCTCATTTTTATTCAACCTCACCCCCAACCCCTCTCCTGCGAGGAGAGGAGAGCTATTTTTTTTAAAACAAAACTTATAATAATTGCTCTGGGTATTTTTATTGGTAGAAATTACCTTACTTTTTTTTCCCTTCATGATCGATAACGATCGTTTTTACGATAATTAAATCTAAATCTTCATTGTTTTTTGAAGGAGTTTGATTAACTTGATTAAACGCAAATAAAATGGATTTAGAGACAATATTTACTAATAAGCGATCGAATCTTAAAAAATAAATCAAAACTATGGATATCGAAACTCAAATATTAAAAACCTTACAACAAATGCCTCACTCTCTTCAAGAAGAATTGTTGCATTATGCTCAATATTTACAAGAGAAACATAGCCCAAATAATTCTGAACTACGAAAGCAGACAAAGAAGCGACGTTCGGGTATTTTAGAAGGAACATTTGTGTTGCCATTACCTGATGATTTTGATGAGCCTTTAGAAGAAGATTTTAAAGAATATATGTCATGACAAATTTTCTATTAGATACTCATGCTTTTGTTTGGTTATCGGAAAATGATTCTAATATGTCAGCTAATTTACGAAGTAAAATCGATCGAGCCGAGACTGTTTACCTTAGTATTGTTAGTCTTTGGGAAATTGCTATTAAGGTAAATATTGGTAAATTATCTCTTCAAAAAGATTATGAGCAAATTGAAATCGAATTAAATTCATCAGATATTATTTTATTACCAATATCTTTTAACGACACCAAAAGACTTTCTAGTTTACCTTTGTATCATAGAGATCCTTTTGATAGAATGTTGATTGTTCAAGCAATAGAAAGATCGCTAATTTTAATTAGTAGAGATAGTAATTTCACGGATTATCCGATTCAAACTTTGTGGGAATAAAAATAATTAATTAAAATCCAAACTACTTATACTCACACAAAAGATTTATTATCGGTTCGATCGTTTAGGGTTTTGACCCTTATTGAATAGTTATTACCAAATGTCTAATGATTACTAAGGAAGATAACGATCGACTTTTTCGGTAAAAAGATTAAGTAAATGTTATTCGCTTAAATTGAAATTATTATACTCAACTGTCTTAATCATTACTTAGACAGGATTGATGGATTAGCAGGACTTTTTCTTTTTTTAATTCTTTAATTTTCTAAACAATTCGATCGATTCACAACCTAAATCGATACATAATAAGTAGCAATCCAGCAAATCCTTTAATCCTAAAAATCTCGATACTTACAGTGGAAATTTATAAATATTATTAAGATTATGATTTTAGTTAATTAATTATTAAGAAGATAAAAACTATGAACGAGATGACTATTGAAGAATTGCTTAGAAGATGTTCTGCTGGAGAAAGAGACTTCACTAAAATTGAAATTGCTCATACTCATAGGGAAGATTTTATGGGTATCAACTTGAGCGGGGCTGATTTTAGATTTAGTGATTTGAGAAGTATTATTCTCCATTGTCATCAAGTCAATTTCAGTCATGCTATTCTAAGTGGACTTGACTTATGTTATGCCCATTTTGAAGAGGCTGACTTGAATGGGGCTGACTTGAGCGATTCTAACTTGGAAAAAGCGACTTGTCATAGAACCAATTGATTGGAGCAAATCTTAGTAGAGCTAATTTAGCAGAGGTTTGTTTTGTTGACACTAATTTAAGTAGAGCTAATTTGAGAGGAAGTCAAGTGCAAGGGGCTTGGTTTAATACTGCTAATCTGACTGAAGCCGATTTCACCAACGCTTCTTTTATGGAAACCGATTTTTCCGAAGCCGATTTGACTAAAGCTAATTTTACTGGGTGCGAGTTGGGAACTTTTAACAGTGGCGATTTGATTTGTGAAAGAGTTATTTTTAAAAAGACTATTTTCAAAGATACTATCATGCCCGATGGAAGTATTAATAACAGCCAATGTTAATCAAATATCTATATTATTCTATTCAAAAAAAACATAAACAATACACAGAAAAAGCGAGAAAAAATATGGTGGGCATTGCCCACCCTACAATTAACTAAGATTTGGTTTTTTATTATGCCAGTCGGTAACTTGTTGGTAAGCATAACCAACTTTAAATAACACTTCCTCATTTAAAACATTACCAATCAATTGCATCCCGATCGGTAAATTATTCTCATCAAATCCGCAAGGAAGACTCATCCCTGGTAAACCTGCTAAATTGACAGGAATCGTCATTAAATCTGATAAATACATACTAAGGGGATCATCTGTTTTCTCTCCTGCCTTAAATGCAGTAGTAGGTGCAGTTGGGCGTAATTAAAACATCCACATCAGCAAAAGCTCGATCGAAGTCTTGCTTTAATTAAAGTACGTACTTTTTGAGCTTTAAGATAATAAGCATCATAATAACCAGCAGACAAAGTATAAGTACCTAACATAATTCGACGTTTGACTTCCGCCCCAAAACCTTTCGCTCTAGTTTTGGTGTACATATCCAACAAATTCTCGGCTTCACCATCTCTAATACCGTATTTAACCGCATCATAACGAGCTAAATTAGCAGAGGCTTCGGCAGGTGCAATAATGTAATAAATTGGTAAACCATAACGGAAACGAGGGCAAGAAATTTCAGTAACGGTTGCTCCTAACTTTTCTAATTCTTTGATACTTTGGTTAATACTATCGGCAACCACATCATCTAAGCCTTCACCAAAAGTCTCTTTAATTACACCAATTTTTAAACCTTTTAAATCGGTAGTAAAAGATTGACGATAATCAGGAATATCGACTTTCAAACTAGTAGAATCTTTTTTGTCGTATCCTGCGATCGCTTGTAGTAAAATAGCAGCATCTTCAACAGTATGAGAAAATGGTCCAATTTGATCTAAAGAAGAAGCATAAGCCACCAAACCAAAACGAGACACTAAACCATAAGTAGGCTTTAAACCGACAACACCACAAAAAGAGGCAGGTTGACGAATAGAGCCACCCGTATCCGATCCTAAAGAAATTAACGCCTCATTACCTGCTACAGCCGCCGCTGAGCCACCAGAAGAGCCACCGGGTACACGGGATGTATCCCAAGGATTTGCAGTAACTTGATAGCCCGAATTCTCCGTTGAGCTACCCATCGCAAATTCATCTAAATTAGTTTTACCGACAATGACAGCACCTTGCATCATTAATTTTTCGGTAACAGTAGATTCATAACTAGGGATAAAATTTTCTAAAATTCTACTACCGCAAGTTGTTTGAATTCCCTTGGTGGACATATTATCCTTAATTGCAATGGGGATACCTGCTAGTAAACCAATTTCTTCTCCTTTACTGACTTTTTCGTCAACTTGTTTAGCAGTTTGTAAAGCTAATTCGTTAGTAATAGATAAAAAACTTTTTAATTGAGGCTCTAATTTTTCAATTCGTTGTAGATATTCTTGAGTAATTTCTACTGCCGATCGTTGTTTGCTTTGGATTAGTTTGTGTAACTCTAAAATCGAGGTCATTGATGATAATATTTTTTCTGCTAATAGTGATTATTCATTCATAACTATTATTCATCGATCGAGGCTAGATTGTCATCATTAAGATTAATTTATAGCAGTAAACTAGTTGTTTTGAACAGTTGAATGAAATTCCCCCTCCTTTGAAGGAGGGGTTAGGGGTGGTTGACATCTCTTATACTTAAAATTTTAACTCTTGTTTTGATGCACAAATTAGCACTTTTGTCAATTATAATTTATCTATATTTTTAAGGTTGTTTGGTGTTGGGTTTCGCTTTCATGTTATGTATCGAATGTATCTCCTAGTTTTAGGGCTTTAACCCAACCTACAAGAGCGTTATCCTTTCTTTTTTGAACGAGCAAACTTTACCCTTCATGACGAGTTTGTAGAAATCTGGAGTGGTAATGATACGATCGATAACGATACAATTACCGAATTTGACCCCTCTATATTAGTTAATGATTCCTATGCACTAGGTAACATCACTATAGTTTATAAATATTGATATTTTATGTGTACACAAATAGAATTATTCAAAACACTAATCATACTAATAATTTGGCATATTTTTGCGTTTTTGATAATAAATGTAAAGTACTATATAAAAACAAACAGTAAAAATATACATTACTATTCAGAAATACTTCATAATCTTATCTATAACACTGTAGTAATCCTTTTGTTTCGTTATTTTCTCTATTGTCATAATTTTTTTGATAGATATAGTCTTATTATGTTATCTGGAGCGGGATTTCTAGGAGCTATTTCTTTCTCAATTGATGTTTTTGTCAGAAAATTGAGTGAAAATAACCTAACAGAAATTTTGTACATACTTGACTATATACCAATAACTTTATTTTCTAGTTACTGGTTCTTTTTTAAATATATATACAATGTGTAAACAAAACATTTTAACATTTTTAATAGGATTAATCTTAATTATATTTGGATTATTAAGCTCAAATATTTGGAATAAAGTAAATCTTGAGTCAACAAGTTTAAAACTATTTTTTATTTTATTTCCAAGTGCGATTATTATTATTAGTCAAATATTTGTAATACTTGAGTCTTGTTATTGAAACTAAGTACGATCGCTATTATAAATTTATGGAGATGTCTTTTAACTTTTTATATTATGTCCTAACTATCCTATTTTTCGCTCTAAAAAAATTTTTGATGATTTGTCGCTCGGTTATGAAATCGATTCACCTTTTCCATACTAGTATTGAGTGTTGGGTTTCGCTTTGGTTTTATGTATCGAATGTATCTCTAAGTTTTTAGGCTTAACCCAACCTACAGATTGACGACAAAACTTTTTACTAAATAATTATTTACCGATAAACTTTACTACGATGTCCAATTTTAATTACCACAATAACTAATATTTCATTCTTGATTCTATAAATAATTCTATAGTCCCCAACTCTAATTCTAAAAAGACCATTACAATTTTTTAATTGCTTAATATCAGCAGGATAAGGATCGATTTTTAGTGATTCAATTCTTTTGCTAATCTGTTTTTGAATGTTGAAAGGTAATGAGTGACAGTTGTTTTTTTGTTTTTCTTAAAAACTCTATTTTGTACTCTGTCATAAATTCTTATAATGCCAAATCTTTCTTCACTTCTTCCCAAGAAATTGTTTCTTGATTTTCAGGATCGGATTCAGCAATAATTGCATCTCTAAAATCAATTAAATCTTCTAACTCTTCTGTCTCAATAATTGTTAATTGCCCTTGATTAATTTGCTCTAAAACTTGGTTTACCGATAAGTTTAATTTGTGAGCAATCTCAATAATACCTGCAAAAATATCTTGAGATAAAATTACTTGATCCATACTATTTAATGAAATTATATTTTTATAAGTCTTATTTTAATATTTTATCCGATCGACTCTCTGTCTGTACTAGTTTTATTGATAACGATCGCACTTAAAAAAATAGCTCCCCTCTTTCAAAGAAGGGTTGGGGGAGATTCTCTTCTTAATTACTCAAAGATAATAAATTTTCTGCCGCCTCTAACATTTCGGGTACTAAATCTTTCAAGTCATCTTTATTTTCTAGATAAGTAGATAAAGCCTCTAAGGGGTCTAAACTTTTACCAATACCTAATTCAGGTAATCTCGGACGAGCTAGTTGACTCATAAAATCAGCTTTGAGAGTATAGTTGTGAGCTTTGGATAATACTTCACCTATTTTATTCAAACTAATAGAGTCTAATTGTTCCGATCGTAAATGATAAATAACTCTAACCACAGCATCCTCAATCGGCTTAGAAACGATCGCTTTAATTAAATCATCTTCAGGAAATTGACTATTAGTTAAATCAACCTTAATAGTCAGAAAACGACGAGTTGGTAAAGGATGAAACTGCCACTTAACATCTTTTCTCCTCATCAATCTCAATCAAAACATAACCCTTTGCTTCTTTCTCCTCAGAAAAATCAACTCGTTCGATACTTCCTGCATAAACCACAGGAGGATTATTATTTTTATTTAGATTTTGATGTTTATGAACATGACCTAAAGCCACATAATCATATTCAGGACGAATCATCATCGATAAAGGTATTTGAAAGCCTTTTCCTACTGCCAAGAACCTTTCTGCCCCCAAATTAGATCTTTCCGCCATTAAATGACCTAACAAGATAGTCGGTATTTCGGGGTTTAGTTTTCTAATTTGTTGTTCTAAAATTGGTTCTAGTTTGTGAATCAAAAGTTGATTAATATTCTCCATCGACAAACCTTCAGTTTCAGGACGAGTTAATAAATTCGTCGCCGTTATCCAAGGAAGGGTAATTACTTGTATCTCACCAGAAGCAGTGGGAATAGTATGAGTATCAATTTTTTCACCGACAACAAAGTTAGGTACAGCTAAAGTATGGTAAATCGAAAGACTCGCCCCACCATTACCTTGAGAATGTTGATCATGATTCCCGACTAATAAGACTGTGGGAATATTAGCTATAGCCAAACGTTTAAATTGCTGAGCAAAAGCTGATTGAATGTAAGGTGCGGGAGTACTATCAGGGAAAGCATCCCCACCAAACAAGACTAAATCGACAGAATCGTTAATAGCTCGATCGATACAAGCACTCAAACTCTTAACAAAATCTTCTAGACGAGTATTTAACTTGGTTTCGGGGTTAATTTGACCGTGAGAAAAACTACTTCCTAAATGAATATCGCTTAAATGTAAAATTTTCATATTTTTTTGGTACTCTATAACGATCGACTACTAGCTAGAAAAATAAGAACAAGAGAAAAAACTAAATCAACTGGTTAAATCTATATAGTAAATAATTAAACTAACTCTTAACTTTTAACTCTTAACTCTTAACTAATTAGAATCGTCCTCTTAACATCATTGCCATCTCATTACGAGTAGGAGAATTTTCTAAAGCAGTCTCTTCGGTGATTCTTCCTTCTTCATAAAGATTAAACAAAGATTTGTTCATCGTGACCATACCATCAAATTCACCATCAGTCATTAACTGACCAATTTCTTCGTATTTATTACTCATGATATAATCTTTAACTGTTTCTGTGTTAATTAAAATATCGTGATAAGCGGCTCGTTTACCGTCAGTGGTACGACACAAACCCTGAGCAATAATTGAAACTAATGATTCAGCGATCGCACTACGAATTGCCACTTGCTCTTCAGCGGTATATAAAGTAAAAATCCTTTCTAAAGTTTTGATTGCACTATTAGTATGGAGTGTTCCCATAACTAAGTGACCTGTTTGAGCGGCTTTAATGGCTGTATTAACTGTTTGTTTATCCCGCATCTCCCCGACAAGAATGATGTCTGGATCTTCCCTGAGTGAAGCTTTAAGAGCTTTATCGAATTCTAAAGTATGCATACCGACTTCTCTTTGTTTAATTAAAGATTTACGGCTTTTATGTACAAATTCAACGGGATCTTCGATCGTAATAATATTTCTCGTCTGTTCACTATTAATGTGATCAATCATCGCCGCTAAGGTAGTCGATTTACCAGAACCAGTAGGGCCTGTAATCAAAATTAATCCTTTGTGAGTATCGCAAATATCCCGAAAAGCTGAAGGTAAACGTAATTGTTCCATCGTCAAGATTGTCAAAGGAATCAAACGTAAAACTAAAGAAGGCCCTCTTAAAGTATCAAAAACATTAATTCTGACTCGAGCAAAATCGTATTGAGTTGCACCGTCATACTCTAATTCTTTTTTGAATTTTTGAATATCCTCTTCACGTATAATCTCTCTTAACCAACTCATAAAAGTATTAAGATCAATCTCAGGATATTGAGTCAAGGTAAGTATCTCACCTCGATCGCGCATTCTTGGTAATTCTCCTACACCCAAATGAACATCAGAATAACCTTCTTTGTGAGCTAATTCTACTAATTCTTTTAAAGATGGTTGCCCCGGAGAACGCCCCATCGCTCCTGCTGTAGAGCGACTTGTTTGTTGTTGTGGACCAGGGCGTAAGGTGCTTTTATCCATTTTAGAACCACGACGAACATTAGTTTCTTCCCGACCCATCGGATTTACTGGTGGTGGGGTTAAAGTCCGACGAGAATTCAAACTATTCGGTGGAGTTAATGGTGGTGGGGTTAGTGGTGGTGGATTACCCGTTTTATTTAAAGGTGTGCGTGAAGGTGAAATAGGTGGTGGTGGAAGATCAAGATTAGATTTTACTTGCCCTCCTGATAAAGGCTTAATTAATTTATCGGCAGTAGTTATGTTAGTTTCATCATCATCATCATCATGTTCTAGATCAAGATCAAAACTATCATCAAGATTAAAAATATCAAATTCAGAATCTAGATCAGAACTAGAAGCATTACTGTTATCTAATGAAGGGAATTTAGTTCTACTCATTTTGGTTTCTCCATCAACATCAGTGGTATTTTGATGTTTAGTAGTAGGAGTAAAAGGAGGTGTGGGTAAAGATTGCTTTTTTGATCTGTTATCTGAAGACTGTGTCATAATTATTTTCTTTTGTCTATCAGGGGCAAATATTTATTCTTAATTCTATCTATTTCTTTTCACTCTGGACTAATTGTCAATTAATAATTAATAATTAATAATTATTCAAAAATCAGAGCTTAAATTAATACTGCCCAATCTCAGCTAGAAACAAAACAGGTTTCACATTTCAAGATAAAATTAAAATACTGCTATATCTTGTCGAGAAATAGTTGAATAAAAACATCAAAATAGTAACAAGATAAGATGAATTTACCTTCTTTTCTCTGGTTGTGGAAAATTGCGGCTTGGTCAATGGGATTAAGTATGACTGCTTACTTTATCCTCGCTATATCAGGTACGATACTCTATAAATCGAGAACCGAAAAAAAACCCCGTCCTCAGTGGTTGCGTCCTTTTCATTGGATTATTGGTACTACAATGGTTGTTTTAGTAGCTATTTTATTAGCGATCGGTTTAGTCGGTACGATCGGCGAATACGGTAATTTAGGACATTCTATTCATTTACCCGCAGGTTTAATTGTTGTTACTTTAGTGGGTTTATCAGCATGGAGTGCTAGTCAAATACATCCTTCTCGCCCTTGGGCAAGAAAACTCCATCTCAATCTAAATATTGGTTTATTTTTTGCTTTCTGTTTCGTTGGTTTATCTGGTTTAACTGTCGTTCAACAATATCTACCTTAAGTAAATAAATCCTTTGAATATTAAAACAAGAGTTTTAATAAAATTAACTAATAGCGTTAGATTACGATTATTCTTTAAAAGGTAAATCTGTTATTTAATAATTGATGTCGATGTTTGTTTGAGGTAGAAGCGTTGACCAGATGTAGATTACGTTAATATCAATACGTTAATATCAAGTTGATTATTAATCGAGAATTTACATTATGGTTTGGAAGATGACTACTCACGAATTGCTAACTCGGTATCGAGCTGGGGAACGAAACTTTGCTGGAGTTGAATTGATTACGGATTACGAACGGAATATCTATGATGCTTCTGGTGAAATCCATGGTCTGGAAGGTAGTGATTTGCGAGGAATTAATCTTCGTGGGGCTAAATTGCAAAGAGTTGTTTTGGAAGGAACTAATTTGACTGAAGCCGATCTTTCTGGGGCTTGTTTGTTTTGTGCCAATCTTTGCGATGGGATTTTGAAAGGTTCTAATCTTTATGCCGTCTGTTTGCTCGAAGCCTTTTGCAAAGGGACTAACTTCGATGGAGCTTATTTGTCTTTGATGAACGCCATGAATACTAATTTTGTGAGTGCGATTATTACTAAAGGATTTGAAAATGCCATTTTGGCTCATGCCAACTTTAAAGGCTCTGGTATTTCTAAATACACCCTCTGTAGTTATGGAAATTTCATTTATTGCACTACTATGTCCGATGGAACTATTGAAAGTGGTTCCTATCATGGACAATGGTAGCAAAATCGTAATTTACATCATCTAAACTACAGAAAAAGATTGATTTTAAACAAAAACTTGGTAAATTTCTCTAAGATGTGCAACTGTTTGAAAAATAATCGCTATTTATTTTTTAGAGCTTCTAAATATTTCAATGCTTCATCTTTGGATAGAGTTTCTTCATCTTCTACTTGTTCGATTAGTTTTGCAAGTCCATAGTTTTCTAAAATTTCTTCTATTTGTTCAAATTCGGTAATAGGAATTTGTACTGCTATCGGTTTTTTATTACTATCCAAAACATAGTTTTTGTTAATTGACAACATTGGATGATATTGATAACAACTAATTTATTAGTTAAATTATAAACAATCGTATAGTCGAGATTTAAGAAAGAACGATACTTTCTGGATATTGAATGGTTTTCGATCGTGTCACCATAATGTTTTACTGATGATTTTTTTTTTGGTAAAAAGTTTATAAACTAAATTAACTCTATTTTTTAAAATTATTTTCTACTCACTTTTTTTAAGAGGGTAAGATATTGAGGTCATTTAAGACATCTTGGATAATCTTTTCACTAACACCTTTAGTTTTTAAGCCATCAATAAATGTAGAAAAACCCTGATTTCTACTTTCTAAATAGTAAAAAATAGCTTCAATTTGACTAGGAGAATCTATAGGATAATGTTGTGTTTCATAAGCTTCTACTAAAGTGGTCAAAATGTCTAATTGTTCCCATTCGGGGGTATTTGCTTCTACTTCTAAAAGAGTTTCTATTTTTTTCAATGCTTGTTGATAATCAGTCTCTGTTTTGATTGGTTTAACATTCATAACTTTTTTCCTCTAAATAGTAGTAGCGTCTATTTTGTCGTATTCTTCATGAGTGCCAATAAAACGAATTACACCAATACTTATATCGTAACGAATATGAATTACTAAGCGATAACGATTACCCTTGATGTTAAAAACTACACGATTATTCGCCACAATACTAGCATTGGCATAAATTCTCTTTATGTCGGAGGGAGTCTGCCAATTACTACGATAAGTATCATTAAACCATGCTTTCAATGGTTGTTCAGCATCAGAATGTTTAAGCCAAAACTCTCTTAATGTTCGACGAGCAATAATTCTCATTGTAATAGTATTTTACTATTTTCATGATTATAGTATATTCAAATATTTCGTAAAAAGTCAGAAATTAAAAATTCTCAATTATCAAAGAATTGCCTTAATGAAAAAATGCGGTAAAGCTAACATTCTTTTCCAACGATGAGGCTCTTGATATAATCTATATAACCATTCTAAATTGTTATTGCAGAAAAAATCAGGGGCTCTTGTTTTGACTCCACCCCAAATATCAAAACTACCTCCTACTCCTACCCAAACTGAATCTGGGGCTAGATAACGATGGTTACTAATCCAAATTTCTTGGCGTGGTACTCCTAAACCAACTAAAATTAATTTTGGTTTTATTTGTTGAATACAATCGCACCAAGCATCTAACTCTTCACCAGATAGATAACCATGATTATAAATAATATTAATGTTAGGTATTTTTTCTTGCCAATACTCGGCGGCTTTCTCGCTCACACCAGGTGCACCACCATAAAAGCAAATCGGATAATCTTCGCCTTTATTACCTAACTTTTCAATTAAAGAAGAAGATAACTCAATTCCTGCTACTCTGTCTTGTTTTTCTCCTTTACGCTTAAGATATAATACAATGCCAGAACCATCTGGAACGACTAAATCGGCTTTTTTTATTTGCTCGGCTAAATCAGCGTTTTTTTGTGCCATCATTACCATCTCCGAATTCATGGTAACAATATGGGTAGATATTTTTTTATCTAAACGATCGATAATCCAATCTTCATAATTATTACTTAAATGAAGTGGTAAATCAAGAACAGAAAAAGTTTTCATTTTTTTTATGAGAAATTAATTTTGGCGGTTAACAAATACGGTTTTATCTTGAAATAATCTGTTTAGCTAAAAACAACACAAATCATTCATTCTATCAGTGAATCAATCAAATCTTGATGTTTTAAAGCATCGTTAGCCAAAGATTCGATCGTATTATCTGATAATTTGGCTTGATTATCATGATAAATTTTTAACCAGTTTTGGCTAATCTCATCAATATTAGTCGGTAAAGATGATAATTCGTAACCAGAAATACCAACTTCTTGCATTAGATTAGTTACTTTTGGATCATAAGATAAAGCAAAACATTTACATCCTTCACTTACTGCCATGATTACACTATGCAGACGCATACCGATCGTCATATCCATATATTGCCACAATCCTTTTAATTTTTGGGGATTTTCTAAATATATAACTTGACAATTAGTCGATAATATGCTTGCTACTTCTTCGCAAATTGCCTTATCTTGAGATAATTGGAAGGGTACTAAAATGATATTGGCTTGAGTTTGTTGTTGTAATTGTTTTAATGCTTGTGATAAAATTTTTATCCTATCTGGAGTTAAGGAAGAATGAGAGCGAAGATTAACAGCGATACGTGGTGAAGGTAACAAATTCAGATCTTCATTTATTTTACTTGGTAATGCCCAAACAGGATCGGCGGCTAGTAAATATTCTATCTGCCAACTAGCGAGTAAATTAGCAGAAGCTTTATCTCTGACACTAACACGATCGCATTTTTGTAAAACTTTTTTAGTTAACCAACGAACAAACGGCGTTTTAATCGGTCCAATTCCCTGAGCAAGTGCGATCGTTTTTAATCCTTTTGACTGAGCTAAAAACATTAAAAATAAATAATAAAGAGGGCTGTTTATACTCGTTACATCTTGAATCAAACTTCCTCCTCCCCAGATAAATAAATCATT
The DNA here is from genome assembly GCA_963710605.1 of uncultured cyanobacterium. Taxonomy (GTDB): domain Bacteria; phylum Cyanobacteriota; class Cyanobacteriia; order Cyanobacteriales; family Cyanobacteriaceae; genus JAALKG01. The sequence continues at coordinate 239,137 of CAVQBA010000007.1, read as the reverse complement.
TTTACCTAACTTTGTAATTTGCTTAATAATTTCTTTTCTAGAATAACAAACAACACCATAATCAAGACTAGTTTTAGTCGGATTGCCTGATAAAACCAAAGGTTGAATACTTTGAGGTAGTCGAGCTAAAATAGAAAGTAAAAGAGCCTCATCACCTGCGTTACCTTGCCCGTAATAGCCACAGATTATTGCTTTATTCATTACGTTATTGATTGTGATTGATTAACTATTATAATAAGAGGACGATACACCAGACTTGGTTTACCTCGTCGTCTTTAGCATAATTGTCAATTGTTCAATTATCAATTACCTGTAAAACTAATTCTGTGAGCAAAACTGAATATTCATTAAATATGGCTAGTTATAAAAATCGAGAATCGTTTATCCCCTATAGTCGGCACAAATTAATTGATTTATGTATTCAAGATAGTAACTTTTCCGTTGAAAATAAACAAAAATTTAGAGAATTTTGTCAAATACTATCCGCTTATTATCATTTTAAATTTCATAGTTTATCTGAACAATTAAAAGAGCATTTTTCTTATTTTGATCCTGAAGATGATGATACGGAGAATATAGAAAGTATCAATTCTGTAGATAATATTAACAATATTAATGATAACCATAACAACCCCAAGAAATATTCAATTGATCCAGAAATAATTCATCACAATAAAATAGAATTACTCGCCAATTTTCGTCAACTTTTAGAAAAAGCTAACTATGATGAAATTACACCTGCTAATTTAGCCAGTGCTTTAGAAGAAAAAACTTTATTAGATTTAAATACGATCGTTGATTTTGATGATTATGAAGATATGGTTTGTTATTATCGAGGAGCAGATAAATATAAAACGATCGAAGCTAAAAAATGGTTTGGTTTAAAAAAAGTTACTCGTAAAATAGACGTTTTTGAAAGAATAGTCTTGCTAATTAAGTTCAAAAATAGAGATCATTTTGATCCGAAAGAATTAAAAAAGTTTAAATTTCAACCGGGTAAAGTATATATATATTTATTTAAAAATATTCCTAAATTTGATTTAGATTTTATTTTTCCTAATGTTAAAATTAGAATGACTTTAAAAGATCGTTTGATTTTAATTGGTTCGGCTATTGGTGCGGCTGTACCTGTATTTATCAAAATTTTACCTCAATTATTATTGATTATTGGGATTATTTTCTTTGTTACTACAGGAAATGTACCTTTTGAAAACGTTGATGTAAATCAAAAAGACGTTAATGATTTTATGCCCGTACTTTTAACTACTTTCTCTTTAATAATGGCTTTTGGTGGCTTTGCTTTTAAACAATATACTAACTATAAAAGCAAACATATTAAATTTCAAAAAGAAGTAACAGAAACTTTATTCTTTCGCCAATTAGGAATTAATTTAGGTGTTTTTCAATCTCTTATTGATGAAGCTGAAGAAGAAGAATGTAAAGAAATTATTTTAGTTTACTATCATTTATTAATGACAGAACAACCAGTTACTTTTGAACAAATTGACGATAAAATAGAGCAATGGACTAACCAAGAATTAGGATTCAAAATTGATTTTGATATTAAAAAAACAATCGCTAATTTAGCTCAAATAAAAGGAAAAATAATCAAAAATAAAGCTTCTTTAAATAATAATATTGCTCAACAAGAAACTAATTTAGTAACCGTAACTGATGATGGATATTGTCATGCTTTGTCAATTGAACAAGCTAAAGAAGTTATTGATTATACTTGGGACAATCTTTTTGATTATGCTAATAGTAGCGATAATGACTTTGAATTGAAAATATAGACAAACAATTGAGAATTGAGAATTGAGAATTGAGAATTGCGGTGGAAGCCCGCGTCGCGACAGACGCAAGGGAATGTCCACCAAGACGAGAATTGAGAATTGAGAATTGAGAATTATTTTTATCTCGATCATCGTATTAAAGTTTAAGCCAAGTATTTTTACTTTATCTGTATTAACTATCAACTATCAACTATTAACTGATGAATAAATATCAAACATGGCAATGGCGTGGTTTTAATATTGGCTATCAAAATCGTGGCGAAACAGGAAAGACTGTTGTTTTTGTTCACGGTTTTGGAGCAAATAGCGGGCATTGGCGGAATAATATTTCTGTATTGAGTGAAGATTATCGTTGTTATACGATCGATTTATTAGGTTTTGGAAAGTCGGATAAACCAACACCGGGTAAACCCTTAGATTATACTTTTGACACATGGGCAACTCAATTAGCTGATTTTTGTCAAGAAGTAGTTAAAACACCTGTGTATTTAGTTGGTAATTCGATCGGTTGTATTGTGACGATGCAAATGGCAGTAGATTACCCAGACTTAGTATTAGGTATCGCTTCATTAAATTGTTCATTAAGACTACTTCACGAAAGAAAAAGACAAACCTTACCTTGGATTCGTAATGTTGGGGCGGGGGTAATGCAGAATGTATTAACTAATCCTACAATAGGTAACTTTTTTTATAAACAAATAGCCAAACCAAAAGTAATTAGAAATATTCTCACCCAAGCATATCCTAACCAAGAAGCAATTAACGACGAACTGATCGATTTAATTTACCAACCCTCTCAAGATGAAGGTGCTGTTGAGGTTTTTTTAGCCTTTACAGGCTATTCGCAAGGTCCTTTGGCAGAGGACTTATTACCTCAAATCTCTTGCCCTGTGACCTTTTTTTGGGGGACAAAAAATCCTTGGGAATCGATCGATTTAGCACGAGATTTAGCCAATTATCCTTGTGTAAATGATTTTATTGAGTTAGAAGGATTGGGGCATTGCCCACAAGATGAAGCACCCCATATCGTTAATCCTCTTTTACAACAATGGCTGAATTGAGAATTGAGAATTGAGAATATTACTTAATTGTTAATTGCTCGGATGTATATTGAAACAATAGTATCTTAGTATTAGAAATAAGTGAGAAAAAATAAAAACAGTTAACAGTTAACAGTTAACAGTTAAAAGTTACTCTTTCATTCTCCATTCTCCATTCTCCATTCTCCATTCTCCATTCTCCATTCTTAAACTTACTCATTACTCATTATTTCAGTTATGCTAAATAATTAGAGACGAAAAAAAATAGTAACAAAAGAAAAAAGCTGTAAGATTATATGTCAACTTTAGTTATTGTTGAATCACCAACCAAAGCGAAAACGATTAGAAATTATTTGCCCAACGACTATCAAGTGGAAGCATCAATGGGGCATATTCGAGATTTACCCTCTTCTTCGGATGAAATTCCTGCTGAATATAAACAATATGATTGGTCGAGGTTAGGTGTAAATGTTGACAATAACTTTGAGCCAATTTATGTAATTCCTAAAAACAAAAATAAAACCGTACAACAACTTAAAAAAGCACTCAAAACAGCAAAAGAAGTTATTTTAGCAACGGACGAAGATAGAGAAGGAGAAAGTATTAGTTGGCACCTTCTGGAGTTACTTAAACCCAAAGTGCCGATTAAAAGAATGGTATTTCATGAGATTACCAAAGAAGCTATCCAAAAAGCTCTTGATAATTGTCGGGAAATCGATCAGAATTTAGTTCATGCTCAAGAAACTCGAAGAATTCTCGATCGATTAGTCGGTTATACTTTATCTCCCTTACTTTGGAAAAAGATAGCTGGTGGTTTGTCCGCAGGTAGAGTACAATCTGTTTCCGTCCGTTTATTGGTACAAAGAGAAAGAGAAAGAAGAGCATTTGTTAAAGCCGAATATTGGGATTTAAAAGCCCTATTAAATCATGAGAAAACTGATTTTGAAGCTAAACTAGTCACTCTTGATGGACAAAAACTAGCTACAGGTAACGACTTTAACCCTGATACAGGTAAACTAAAACGAGGTAAAAAAGTTGTTATCCTTGATGAAACCCAAGCCAAGGCGTTGCAGAAGCGTTTAAAAAATAAACCTTGGCAAGTTAATGATACTGATGAAAAAGCAACCATTCGTCGCCCTTATCCTCCTTTTACTACTTCCACCATGCAACAGGAAGCTAACCGTAAATTAGGTTTAGGAGCAAAAGATACCATGCGTATTGCCCAAAGTCTTTATGAAAATGGTTATATTACCTACATGAGAACCGACTCTGTACACCTTTCCTCACAAGCAATTGCGGCGGCTCGTAGTTGTATTGAGAATATGTACGGCAAAGAATATCTTAGCCCTAAACCCCGTCAATATAAAACTAAAGCAAAGGGAGCGCAAGAAGCACACGAGGCAATTCGCCCTGCTGGTAATACTTTTAGAATACCAAAAGAAACTGGTTTAAAAGACCGAGAATTTGCTTTATATGACCTAATTTGGAAACGGACAATGGCTTGTCAGATGGCGGATGCAAGGTTAACTCAAATTGTGGTTAATATTGCCGTAGAAGATGCTATTTTCCGCTCTTCGGGTAAAAAAATTGATTTTCACGGTTTTTTGCGTGCTTATGTAGAAGGCTCAGATGACCCTAAAGCGGCTTTAGATAGTCAAGAGGTTATTTTACCTAATTTACAACTAGGCGATCGTCCAGATTGTAAAAAGTTAGATGTACTAAATCACGAAACACAACCCCCTGCTCGTTATACCGAAGCATCTTTAGTTAAAAAATTAGAAAGTGAAGGTGTGGGCAGACCGAGTACTTATGCGACAATTATTAGTACGATCGTCGATCGAGGTTATGCTCAAATTCGGAGTAAAGCACTAACACCTACATTTAAGGCTTTTGCCGTCACTAGTTTACTCGAAAAAAACTTTGAGGATTTAGTTGATACTAAATTCACCTCAAAAATGGAGCAAAGTCTTGATGATATAGCCTCAGGAGAACAAGATTGGCTTCCTTATCTACAAAAATTCTATTTAGGTGAAACAGGTTTACAAACCCAAGTCAAAGAAAGAGAAGAAGGTATCGATCCCCAAATTGCTAAAGCGATCGCCTTAGATAACTTAGATTACACTGTTAAAATAGGTAAATTTGGTCCTTATTTAGAAGCTGAATTTGAAGGTGAGATTGTTAAAACCTCTATCCCTGAAGATTTGACCCCCGCCGATTTAGATAACGAACAAGCCCAAACACTACTCAAACAGAAAGCAGAAGGTCCCCAAGTACTCGGAAAAGATCCCGAAACAGATTTCCCTGTCTATCTCTTGATCGGTAGTTATGGCCCCTATGTACAATTAGGTGACGAACCGATCGGTAAAGCTAAAAAACCTAAAACAGCATCTTTCCCGAAAAATGTCAAGCTCGAAGATATAACTTTAGAGTTAGCATTAGATCATTTACGTTTACCTCGAACTTTAGGCGAACACCCAGAGACAGGTAAACCAGTTAAAGCTAGTTTAGGTCGTTTTGGTCCTTATGTAGTCCACGACCAAGGTAAAGATGGTAAAGATTATCGATCGATTAAAGCTAAAGACGGCGATGATGTTTTAACTATTACTCTAGAAAGAGCCTTAGAATTACTCGCTCAACCAAAAGCAACTAGAGGTAAAAGAAGTGCCAAAAAACCTTTAAGAGAATTAGGTGTGCATCCTGATGATGAGCAACCAATTAATATTTATGAAGGACCATATGGTGTTTATTTTAAACACAATAAAAAAAATGTCAAGTTACCTGAAGGGGAAACGGCTGAAAGTATGAGTTTGGAAAAAGCACTCACTTTATTAGGCACAAAAAGTAAAGCTAAAAAAACAACTAAGAAGAAAACTACCACAGCTAAGAAAAAAACAACTACAAAAAAAGCAACAAGTACAGCTAAAAAGGCAACCACAGCTAAAAAGAAAACTACCACAACAAAAGCAAAACGATCGACTTCAACAAAATAAGGTCATTCTTCTTGTTGATGTTTAGTCAAGATAAAATGATAATAGGCGATCGCTAACTTAACTCTCAACTCTTAACTTTTAACCATAGTAAACAACGAATTAGTTAGGGCAAATGTGATAAATAGATCTTTTTTTATTTGATAAACACTTTATCTTTATCCTTTGCCCTTTGCCCATTTAACTTTTCCCTTTGCTATAAAGTAAAGTTTCATTGCAAAAGATCGAGATTGAATTGTCAAACAACGCAGTTTCAGTAATGATGAGTATTGTTAAGACACATTTTTATAGTTACCACATTATATTTTCCAATTAAAATAATAAAAACACATGAATATTGTCGTAGTCGGTCTTTCTCATAAAACAGCCGCAGTTGAAGTTAGGGAAAAACTCAGTATTCCTGAAGCGAATATTGAAGAATCTATTCGTCATCTTCTGTCTTATCCTCACATGGAAGAAGTAGCGATTATGAGTACCTGTAACCGCTTAGAAATTTATGCAGTAGTATCCGAAACCGAACAAGGAGTCAACGAAATAAATCAGTTTTTAGCTGAAACGAGCCAAATTCCTCTACGACAATTACGCCGTAATTTATTTATGTTGCTCCATCAAGACGCAATTCGCCATTTAATGCGAGTCTCCGCTGGTTTAGAAAGCTTAGTTTTAGGAGAAGGGCAAATTTTAGCCCAAGTCAAAACTACTCATAAATTGGGTATGAAACATAAAGGAATGAGTCGATTACTCGATCGATTATTTAAACAAGCCATTGGTGCAGGTAAAAGAGTTCGTACAGAAACCAATATCGGTACGGGTGCGGTTTCAATTAGTTCGGCGGCAGTAGAATTAGTTAATCTTAAAACTGATAATTTAGCAGAAGAAAAAATTGCGATTATCGGTGCTGGTAAAATGTCTTATTTATTAGTGAAACATTTAGTTTCTAGAGGTGCTACAGATATAACGATCGTTAATCGTTCCAAAAATAGAGCGCAAGAGTTAGCCAAAAAATTCTCTTTAGTCGATCTAAAATTAGAAACATTAGAGCAAATGCTTAATGTAGTCAGTGATTCTGATATTGTTTTCACCAGCACAGGGGCAACAAAACCAATTTTAGATAAAGCTAATTTGTCTGAATTATCTAATTTAGAGTCTTTGATGTTAGTTGATATTTCCGTACCGAGAAATGTCGCTAGTGATGTCGATGAATTAGAATCGATCGAAGTTTATAATGTAGATGACTTAAAAGAAGTAGTTGCTCAAAACCAAGCTAGTCGTCGAGAAATGGCAAAAGAAGCCGAAGTATTATTAGAGCAAGAAATCAAAGCCTTTGAATTGTGGTGGGAATCATTAGAAACAGTACCAACTATTAGCTGTTTGCGTGGTAAAATTGAACAAATCAGAGAACAAGAATTAGAAAAAGCATTATCTCGTTTAGGTTCAGAATTTGCTGAAAAACATCAAGAAGTAATCGAAGCCTTAACCCGTGGTATCGTCAATAAAATATTACACGATCCAATGGTACAATTACGTACACAACAAGATATAGAAGCTCGTCGTGAAGCGTTACAAACCTTACAAACTTTATTTAACCTTGAAGTTTACGAACAATTCAGTTAGATAATCGAAATGGATAATTTCCTTCTTTATTGCTTGTCTAAGGGTGCAAGCCATGCACCCCTACTTAAGAAGATTATCTGGCTAATTGCATACTAAAATCGAATTCAAATAAAATTTAACAATTCTCTTCTCAAATTCCAATTTCCCCTTTGTAGGGGAGATACCGAAGGTAGAGGGGTTGGGGATGTGCGGATACCCAGCTGCGGTAGGCTTGAAATTTAGTATAGCAAACATTTAACTAACTAATACTTTTGGCTTTTTGCTTCTTTATTTTACGATTAGATGTTTCCGTGCGTTTTTAGCCAAAGCAACAACTATCAACTATCAACTATCAACTATCAACTATCGACATGAATCAGCAACCCAAAATAATTGTATTAGACGATGACCCCACAGGTTCTCAAACAGTCCATAGTTGTTTATTATTAATGAAATGGGATGTTGATACCCTAGTTGATGGATTACGTGATTCTAGTCCGATATTTTTTGTTTTAACTAATACTCGTGCTTTATCTCCTCAAGAAGCAAAAGAAGTTACTCAAGAAGTTTGCCAAAATCTTAAAAAAGCGATCGCTCAAGCAGGTATTACGGAATATTTGGTAGTTAGTCGCTCTGATTCTACCCTCAGAGGGCATTATCCATTCAGAAACCGATGTCATTGCTTCTGAGTTAGGAGGTTTTGACGCTCATTTTTTGATTCCTGCTTTTTTTGAAGGAGGCAGAATTACCAAAAATTCAACCCATTACCTTATCATTGATGGTGTGCCTACACCCGTTCATGAAACCGAATTTGCTAATGATTCTGTTTTTGGTTATAGCTATAGTTATTTACCCGATTATGTCGAAGAAAAAACATCTGGTAAAATTAAAGCCGATCAAGTAGAAAAATTTGTCACTCACGAAATTAGAAACGGTATTAAAGACAGATTGCGTCAGTTAAAAAATAACCAATGTGTGGCAGTTGATGCTGAAAACCAAACCGATTTAGATTTATTCGCCCAAGACTTGTTAGTTGTTGCCCAAGAAGGAAAAAAATTCCTTTTTCGTAGTGCAGCTAGTATTTTAACTTCCTTAGCTAGATTAGGTAAACAACCCGTACCCGCTGAAGACATGGCAACTTATAAACCTTATGATAATAATGGTGTTATTGTCGTTGGTTCTCATGTTAACAAAACTACTCAACAACTCAAACAACTTTTGACGCAACCTGATGTTGAAGGTATCGAAATTGATGTCGTTGCTTTAAGAGATGATCTAACACAACGCGATCGTATCATAGAATCAGCTTTGGATAAAGTCAAACAAATATTAGATAGTAAAAAAACACCTGTTGTTTATACTAGCCGAGAAGAATTAAGTTTTGAAAATATTGACGCAAGATTAGAATTTGGCAAACAAGTATCTGCTGTTTTAATGGATATTACCCGTAATTTGCCCTCTGATATTGGTTTTCTCATTAGTAAAGGTGGTATCACATCTAATGACGTTTTAAGTTCGGCTTTGAGTCTAAAAGAAGCTCGATTATTAGGACAAATTTTAGCAGGTTGCTCGGTGATTACAACCGAAAAAGATCATCCTTTGTTTCCTAGTTTACCTGTAGTTTTATTCCCTGGTAATGTAGGTGATGACGATGGTTTGGTTACTGTTTATCAACGTTTTTCTTGAACCAAAAATAATCGATCGTATTTTCGTTATACTCACTATTAACTGTTAATCATCAGTCTTAATAACTAGCTAAAGTTCGATCGTATCGCTGATTTGATTTTTAGACATAGTACGAATTGATTTAGATACTTAATGACAAAAAGGTTTTGAACGAGCCATTTTCAGCAACTACGTAAATTGAATTATCGGTAACAAGGGGTGAATAAAATTGCGAAGAAGGACAATTATCAATAAAAACTTTTCCTATTGTATTGACAGCATTAGTAAATAAGTCCATTGGTTGTGTCGAAAATGTTTCAGAATTAGGTGCCTCAAATTTCCACAACTGTTGACCTGTTTGTAATTCTAAACCTCGCAAATATCCTCCTCTTCCACCAATAATAACTCGATCGTTACTAATCACTGGAGAAAACATCGAGCCAAAATTGAAATTATTAACAGTAGTAATAGTCTCGTAAGACCAAAGTATTTGACCATTATCAGAATTTGCCGCCCATACAGTACCGTTTTTATTTCCAAAACAAACTACATTATTACTTACTGCTGGGGATGTCAATTTTTGAAGTTCAAGTTCTTGTGTAGAGCAAAACTCCCAAATTTTAGTTCCAGATTCCAAATCTAAAGCGACAAAATTAGTTCTACCACCACCGCTATAAACTATTCCTTTAGACACAATTGGAATTCCACCAATATTGAACATATATTTTAGACCAGAAGACGCCACATTAAACCATTGAGACATGGGGGGGAATAATGTCAATAATATATCGGGGAATAATTCTTTGTAATTCTGAACTTGCTCAAATTCAGGTCTGTTTTCTTGATTAGAATACATCCATTTAACTTTTTGTGTCTCTAAATCGATGACACATACACTTCCATCGCTTATTTCAAGACAAATTAGATTATATTCATCGACATAAACTGGAGTATTTATTATTCCTTGTTCGCATATTTCAATTTTACCCAAATTGTCGCCAGTATTAGGTTCAAACAAATATAAACATCCATTATTGCTACCAACATAGATAATATTATTAATTATTATTGGAGAAGATTCTAGTGGTATCGGCAAAGACGAAAATGGCAAAGATGAAGGTGGAGAAGATGAACCTCGCAAAGATGAAAATATATTTTCAACCCCAACTTCCCAGTTCAAATCTCCTGTGAGTGCATTAAGAGATAAAAGTTTTCCGAACTTACTCAATAGGTAGATATTATCATTGAAGATTTGAGAAGATGTAAAACCAAAACCGTTGTTTTGAGAAGTATAATGCCATTGCTCTATTCCTGTCTGAGCATTGATGCAGTACAAAGTTGGATAACCTTGTTGATTTCCTGCACTAATATAAACTAACCCATTATTGATTACTGGCTTACCTGCATATTTTGCAAGTATTGATGAGTCTCCATATTGCCAATTAATTCTCATAAGCTTTAACAAAATTTAATTTGATAATTGCATTATAACCCTTACTCTTGGCTTATCTCAAACTAGCAAATCTAATACCAATTCAATTTATTAAAGCGACACATAAATCGATTAAGTCCCCCTTACAAAGGGGAAGGGCTGTCACCTGAATTTATTTCAGGTGCTTGTAAGCCCTGTGGATTTAGGGGGATTGATCTGTGTCTTTGTTTTTTGAATTTGGTACAAAAAATGTCCCGATCGAATCGTGCCTTACTATAGATCGATTTTTAACAGCCTGATTACGATCGCATTAACTCTCGTATTGCCTCAGCGATAAATATTTCATCTTCTTTATTTTGATAAGGATTTCCCGATCGATGCCCCCAAATAGAATCAATAGATAAATATTTACTATCACCAATCAAATTAGCTTCAGCAAGACAATCTTCAGGAGTAAAATATAAATCTGTAGTTGATGGCATCACTAAAGTTTTAGCCGTAATTGACTGTAAAGCCTTTTGATATTCTCCTTGATAAAGCGAATTATTACTAATATCACACCGTAACCATGTATCTATCATCGCTAACAAATCATGAGGATTGCGTTGACGATAATTTGCTTCCCAACCTCTAACTAAATAATCTTCTAAAGATTCGTAACCAAGTTGACGATAAATTTGTTGTTTATAATAAGGTTGAGATGCCGCCCAACTAGCATAAATACGAGCAAAAGTTTTATATCCTCGATCGACAGTTGTGGTAAATTCAGTACCATTCCAAGCCGAATCGGCAGTTAAAGCACTACGTAAACTTAATAAAAAAACTTGATTATGCTCTGTGGTTTTAGCCGTACCACAAAGACAAGCAAGACGTTTAACATAACTTGGATACAATACTCCCCAATGATAAGCCTGTTGAGCTCCCATCGACCAACCATAAACTAATTCTAGTTTTTCAATTCCTAAAGAATCGAGTAACTTTTTCTGAGCGGTGATGTTATCTAAATGAGTAAACCAAAAACTTGACTCGGCTAGTTTACAGATCGGATTATTACTCGGTGAAGTGGATAAGCCATTACCAAGCATATTAGGAATGATAATAAAATATTGACTAGGATCTAATATACTATCGGGACGAATTAGCCATTCAATATTATCGTGCCTTGCACCATAGGATGTGGGATATAGTATGACATTGGAACGATCGTCATTTAACTTACCATAGGTTTTATAAACAATCTTCGCTGATGGTAAAATTACACCACATTGTAAGGCAAAATTTTTGATTTCAAAGCTGTATGTATTATTCACATCTATTACCATTGATCTATAAATTATCTTTTGTTCATTTAAAAATGCCTGTAAACCTTATGAATCGATCGAATTAAATAAAATCGGCATAATTAATCAAAAAAATAATCTTGCCAATCCTTAAATCATGTAAAATCCTGATTTAGATATGAGAGGATTATAAACTCCAATGCAAAGCTTAATTATCGATCGTTTTGAATTGTTTTCGATGAACATTAAGATAACCTCGATCGATTACAGTAAAATGCTCTTTTAGTTGTTGATGAGCGATCGAGATTCGATGAAAAGGAATCGAAGGATATAAATGATGCTCGGCATGAAAAGGCATATTCCACATCAAAAATTGAATCGGCAAAATAGTTAAAGTAGTCCGTGTATTAGTCAAAAGATTATTATCGTCACTACAACCCCAATGTTCGGCTAAAATAATCATCCGTAACAAAGGTTGCCCCACAGCTAAAGGTAATAACCACAAACTAAAAAACCAAGGCTGTTTAAACACAATACTAACTATTAATAAAATTGCATAAACACTAAGTTGTAATCTTGTCGAATTGATGACATCTTTTTTGGCATTCTCTAAAATATAAGGACAATGATCTAATTTTCCTGTGGCTACCCGATAATGAGTTTTAATTTTACCTACCCACCAATTAAAACCACTAATTTCTAAAATATATTCTCGATAAATTACGAGGTTTGAAATCTTCTAATTCTGGATCTTTACCAGCAATTTGGGTATATTTATGATGCCATTTGTGATAGTGACGATAAAAAATACTGTTATATAAAGACAAAACTCCTGCAAACCAACCTACTACTTTATTAAGACGATCGTTACTAAAAGCAGTACCATGAGAACATTCATGAACAGGTGCAAACATTGTCGCTAAACTAAAACCATAAATAATCAACATCGGTATTTTAATTAACCAATTCTCAGTCGTACTCCATAAAAACCCACTTGCAATAATTACTAACAAATGACCGCTAATTGTTTTAAACCTTGTAGATTAGAACGAGTGTTTAATTGTTTTAATTGTTGGGGTGTGAGTATTTTTTTCCTAAATTGAGTATTTGACTTGACTGATTCACTTATCGATCTTGATTTAAAGAAGTTGGTAATGTATCCACACCTGGTTTAGGTAATCTATCTAGTAAGCTGCTGAGCTTCGTTGATTTTGTTACTCTTTTTTCTGATTGGTTTTGTATTCATAATTTCATTTTCCAACAACTTGTTATGACAAGTGAAATTTTACTCATTATAGCAACTTGTTATAACAAGTGACAAAATTGACAGTAAACTCTAGACGATTGACAATGACTTGAAGAGTTAATTGTTGATGAGCAAAATAAGTATGACAAACAAACAAAAACAAATACCTTTTCATTTATATATCTCTGAATATATATATCAACAGATACTTGATGGTCATTATTCATCGGGCGATAAATTACCTAGTGAAAGAGAATTAATCAAACAATGGAAAGTAAGTCGTATTACGATTAGAAAAGCGATCGCTAATTTAGTCCAATCAGGGAGTTGTGATCACCAAACAAGGGAAAGGCGCATTTGTTAATATAGTGCGAAAAGTAACTTATCAACTTGGTAACCCGTTAGTTTTTTTAGCCGATGATTTGAATAATCAAGGAATAGAACTATCAATCAACAATATTAGTTTACAACCCGTAGTCGTTTCTAAAGAAATTGCTCAAATTTTAAAATTACCTGTAGATAACCAGATTGCCTTAGAACAAAAAAAACTATTACTCATTGATGGTGTAGCAGGATGTGTAGATATTACTTATATGTTGTCAGAAGTTGGTCAACCTTTAATTAGTGCAGTTAGAAACAAAATGACTTTTTCTGTCTTAGAGAATAATGACTGGAAAATCGATCGAGTTGAAGCGATAATTGAATGTACCAATGCTAACTTAGAACTAAGTGAATATTTAGATGTATCTTTAGGACATCCCCTATTAGTGTATCGACACACTGCTTATAGCAAGGATAATCTTGTTCTAGTTCATGGTCAATCTATTTCTCGTGGCGATCGTTTTTGTTATTCTGTTAATCAATCTCGAGCGGCTAATTAAATAATCCGAAATGGAGAATAGCCAAACAAATCATTTTCAGCGATCGATTAGTATTTATAGAAAAGGATATGATAGATAGAAGCTAAATTATATAATAATAGCGATTGTAACTAACAATTAACACTCCTTACTCCTTACTCCTTACTTCTTACTCCTTACTCCTTACTCCTTACTCCTTACTCCTTACTTCTTACTCCTTACTCCTTACTCCTTACTCCTTACTCCTTACTTCTTACTTCTTACTTCTTACTCCTTACTCCTTACTTCTTACTTCTTACTCCTTACTTCTTACTCCTTACTCCTTACTCCTTACTCCTTACTCCTTACTCCTTACTCCTTACTCCTTACTCTTAACTAAATGAAGCCATCAAAATCAGAAGATAACCCCAACTTTAGTTTAGCAACCAGATTACTTTTCTCTCACTTAGCAGTAATGATGGTAGGGTTAGGTACATTTATTTTTGTTGCCAAATTGTCTTCCCCGCAATTTTTTGTTTTAAGATTAGAACAACTAGAAAGAAAAGGTTTTATCACATTTCGATTGGCGAAAACATATTTGATTGATGGCTTTGAAACAGCTTGGAATCGTAGTACATGGTGGTCATTAATCGTTGGTGGTAGTACCGCAGGTGTTTTAAGTTATTATCTAAGTCACCGAATTATGCAACCGTTACAAAAAATGCGACAAATTACCCAAGATTTCGCCGCAGGTGATTTGCAAGAAAGAATGCCAGAAAGTGAAATCCCTGAATTAAACCAATTGAGTGTTAGTTTTAATCGTATGGCTAGTGGTTTACAAGATGTTGAGTCACGTAGAAGAGAATTAGTTAGTGATTTGACTCATGAGTTACGTACACCTTTAACTGTAGTTAGAGGTTACTTAGAAGAATTAGCCACAGGAGATATAGAAGGCACTCCCGAATTATATTCAAATTTAGTAGCCGAAACAAAAAGACTAGAAAGATTAACTCGTGATTTACAAGAGTTATCCAAAGCTGAGGCAGGATATATTTTATTAGAGTTAAAACCTTTTAATATAATTACTTTACTCAAATCTCTCGTCGAGCGTTTTAGTGATCAACTTTTAGAAGATGGGCCAATATTAAAAATAAATTGCCCTCCTTCCTTACCTTTAGTTATAGCCGATCGCGATCGAACTCAACAAATTTTAGTTAATTTATTAGGTAATGCGATTCGTTATACTCATCAAGGCTCAATCACCGTCAAAGCTAAAGTAGATTTCCCTTTTGTCTGGGTTTCAATCATTGATACAGGTGTTGGTATTTCTACTGAAGATTTACCTCATATCTTTGAAAGATTTTGGCGTGCCGATTGTTCTCGATCGAGTTATTCTGGTGGTAGTGGTATTGGCTTGGCTATTACCAAAAAATTAGTCGAATTACAAAATGGACAAATTGAAGTTACTAGTGAGTTAGATAAAGGTAGTAATTTTTCTTTTTCTCTTCCTATAGCAGAAGTTTAAGTAATGAGTAACGAGTAAGAAGTATTGTTAATTGTCAACTATTAACTATCAACTATTAACTAACTTTTGCCTCTTATCTTTTGCTCTTTGATATAATTATCCCATAAAAACGATTGCATCCTTTCTAATAAACATTTTCGGTAACTGTTTTTCACAAAGATTTATTCGGGCTTCTATTTGTTCAAATTTATTTTCACAAAGATTGTTTTTAGCCCATTTCTTCAACAATTGAAGTTCAATTTGGAGCGAAAATAAATCTTCTTTTGTAACGTCTATTCCAGTCGCAAATAATGGTATCCAACTAAGTCTTAAAGACTTGCAACCTAACATCCAGACTTTGTAAAAAAATGATTCAGTGGCAACAGGAAAAGATAAGCTTTTTTCTTGTCTATTTATCGGATTTAAAATAAATGCATAGACAGACATAATAATTATTTCCTAAAGGTGGTATTGAATTTATATATATAGTCATTTAAAATAACGGTGAGACAATTTTGAAGCTAAAATTAAAGTTTAATTTATTAAACGGTATCTATTAGCCTTGTCAATTTATACCCAAGGCGAGTTCTATGTTCTTGTTTATACTGTTTTTATACTGTCTCAAACTTAATTTAAACAACTATAGTTCACCAATTCTCTTCTTAATCTATTTAAACTATCTCAAACTGTATTCCTTACGGCTAATGTATTTACTTTTAGTCTCAAGAGAAATTTACCCAACTAACCATTTGTTGCTATAGTTTTAAACAAATAAAGTAATTATCGAAAAATCTTTACTAAACTTTTGTCTTTACCTTTTATTTTCAAAACTCTCAATTAAATTATGGCTTACTCTCATCTTAATCAATTATCTCTTTCCTTAAAGCATGACTTATTCTCTGAAAAACTAATCAATACAGAAAACTTGCTCATCATTCAGGATTTAGATGGTGTTTGTATGGGTTTAGTCAAAAATCCTTTCACCAGAGTTATTGATTATGCTTATGTAGAAGCCGCTCAAAAACTAGCTAATCATTTTTTTGTTTTAACTAACGGCGAACACATTGGTAAATTTGGTGTCAATTCTATTATTGATCAAGCAGCAGAAAAAGCAAATGTTTCTCACCCTAAATATTTACCAGGTTTAGCCGCAGGAGGAGTGCAATGGCAAGATAACGAAGGTAATATCGATTACCCTGGCGTTACAGAATTAGAATTAGATTTTTTAGCTGATATACCTAATTTTTTTCGTCGTAAAATAACCGAATTTTGTCAACAACAGGCTTCTTTTTTATCTACTGAAACAGTCAATCAAGCTCTCGATGCTGTTATTCTTAATAATGCGGTTTCTCCTACAGTTAACCTCAATACATTTTTTTCTGTTTTAGAATCTCATCCTGAAATTTATATCAAACTACAAAAAATGGTAGCCGAATTAATGGATCAATTATTAAATAAAGCAGAAAAAGAAGGGTTAGAAAAATCTTTTTTCGTTCATTATGCACCTAATCTAGGGAGAGATGAGCAAGGATTAGAAATTATGCGTCCTGCCACAATTAATGATTCTGGTACTACAGATTTCCAATTTATGCTCAAAGGTGCAGTTAAAGAAGCAGGTGTTTTGTATTTACTTAATTATTACTATCATCTTCGTACAGGCGAATATCCTCTAGGTGAGTATTTTAGTCCTCGTCAAGTTTCTTTTAATCAAAATGACCTTTTAGACCTTATCGAAGAGCGTTTTAGTCCAGAATTTATGCCTTTAATAATGGGGGTTGGTGATACTGTAAATAGTCAAATTAGTTTCGAAGATGGTCAAAAAGTGATTAGAAGAGGAGGAAGCGATCGAAATTTCTTACAATTAATACAAGATATTGGTAAAAGATACAATAAAGATAATATTATTACTTATGTCGATAGTTCTGGAGGAGAAGTAAAAAATCGCAAAAAAATAAACGTAGAGATGGTTAATAATATACCAAAAGTAACAGAACGACCAGAACTACCACAAGATTTAGACGAACCTTTAAAAATAAACTTAGTTTTTCCTCAAGGTTATAAACAGTATTGTCAGTTTTTTACCTCTATCGCTAATAAAAAAGAAACTTTAAGTAATCAATAATCATATTTATTAGGACAAAAAAAAGAACCCTTGTGTTAAAGAGTTCTTTTTTGGTTTTGAGATTCGATTGATTAAGCTGGCATGGAACTATTGTCCCAAAGGGCTACCCCCGCAGTATCGTCGCCGCTGTTGCGTTTCACACACGAGTTCGAGATGGTTCGTAGTGGTTCCACAACGCTGCACACACCAGCTATTGCTTGGAAAAGGATTACTTTAAATCCCCCTCAAGACTGCATAGATTTCCCGATTACTTCCGACTCAATTTCATTTCCTTCTTGATTCAAATGCTTTTTTTTGGTCAAGCTGACGGTCTGTTAGTACACTTCGGCTTCATACATCACTGCACTTCCACCTCGCGCCTATTAACGGGTCGTCTTCCCGTGACCTTACACCAGAATACTCATCTTGAGGTGGGCTTCCCACTTAGATGCTTTCAGCGGTTATCCTCTCCGCACTTGGCTACCCAGCGTTTACCGTTGGCACGATAACTGGTACACCAGCGGTGCGTCCTTCCCGGTCCTCTCGTACTAAGGAAGGCTCCTCTCAATATTCTCACGCCTACACCGGATATGGACCGAACTGTCTCACGACGTTCTGAACCCAGCTCACGTACCGCTTTAATGGGCGAACAGCCCAACCCTTGGGACGTACTTCCGCCCCAGGTTGCGATGAGCCGACATCGAGGTGCCAAACCTCCCCGTCGATGTGAACTCTTGGGGGAGATCAGCCTGTTATCCCTAGAGTAACTTTTATCCGTTGAGCGACGGCCCTTCCACACAGCACCGTCGGATCACTAAAACCGTGTTTCCACCCTGCTCGACTTGTAAGTCTCGCAGTCAAGCTACCTTCTGCTTTTGCACTCTTCGACTGATTTCCAACCAGTCTGAGGTAACCTTTGTACGCCTCCGTTACCTTTTTGGAGGCGACCGCCCCAGTCAAACTACCCACCTGAAACTGTCCTGTAAATACAGTTAGAATTCTAGCTTTTTGAGAGTGGTATCTCACCGTCGGCTCCAATTTACCCACGAGTAAATCTTCTTCGCCTCCCACCTATCCTGCGCACAACAAGCCCGAACACAATTCCAAGCTATAGTAAAGCTTCATAGGGTCTTTCTGTCCAAGTGCAGGTAGTCCGTATCTTCACAGACATTCCTATTTCGCCGAGCCTCTCTCCGAGACAGTGCCCAAATCGTTACGCCTTTCGTGCGGGTCGGAACTTACCCGACAAGGAATTTCGCTACCTTAGGACCGTTATAGTTACGGCCGCCGTTCACCGGGGCTTCAGTCGCTAGCTTTATCTGTAAACAGACTGACCAACTTCTTTAACCTTCCGGCACTGGGCAGGCGTCAGCCCCTATACCTCCTCTTTCGAGTTTGCAGAGACCTATGTTTTTGCTAAACAGTCGCTTGGGCCTTTTCACTGCGACCACCTTTTACCGTGGCACCCCTTCTCCCGAAGTTACGGGGTCATTTTGCCGAGTTCCTTGGAGAGAGTTCACTCGCTCCCCTTAGTATTCTCTACTCACCCACCTGTGTCGGTTTCGGGTACCGGGACATTATCTTCAACGTTATCTTCTCTTTTCTTGCCACTATCTTTACACACACACAACAATTGTTGCTTCCAATCCACTGAGGACGTGCTTATTTTTTATGGGTCCAGTAGATAACTCCAATACTGCCGCTCAGGATTATTCACCTGATTGCCATCGACTACGCTTTTCGCTTCGCCTTAGGTCCGGGCTAACTCTCCACGGACGAACCTTCTGGAGAAACCCTTGGGTTTTCGGGGTTAAAGATTCTCACTTTAATTTTCGCTACTTAAGCCGACATTCTCACTTCTATATCGTCCACATCTGCTCACCGCTAATGCTTCTCCCTCTATAGAACGCTCCCCTACCATTACTTATATGTAATCCATAGCTTCGGTGATTAACTTAGCCCCGTTCATTTTCGGCGCACGAACCCTTGACCAGTGAGCTATTACGCACTCTTTCAAGGATTGCTGCTTCTAGGCAAACCTCCTGGTTGTCTGTGGGTTCGCACCTCCTTTATCACTTAGTTAATACTTTGGGACCTTAGCTGATGGTCTGGGCTGTTTCCCTCTTGACGATGAAGCTTATCCCCCACCGTCTTACTAGTGCTATAATCGTTGGTATTCTGAGTTTGTCTCATCTTGGTACCAGTCTCCCAGCCCGCAACGAAACAGTGCTTTACCCCCAACTCTCTTCTACACCGCTGCGCCTCAACACATTTCGGGGAGAACCAGCTAGCTCCGAGTTCGATTGGCATTTCACCCCTAACCACACCTCATCCGCTAATTTTTCAACATTAGTCGGTTCGGACCTCCACGACCTGTTACGGGCGCTTCATCCTGGACATGGTTAGATTACTCGGGTTCGGGTCTACAAATAGTGACTATCGCCCTCTTCAGACTCGGTTTCCCTTTGGCTTCGTGTTTTCCACTTAACCTGCCACTACCTGTAAGTCGCCGGCTCATTCTTCAACAGGCACACGGTCATCCGTTTAATCGGACTCCCATTGCTTGTAAGCTGATGGTTTCATGTTCTTTTCACTCCCCTCCCGGGGTTCTTTTCACCTTTCCCTCGCGGTACTTTTCTCTATCGGTCACACAGTAGTATTTAGCCTTACCTCGTGGTCGAGGCTGATTCACACGGAATTTCTCGTGTTCCGTGCTACTCGGGATTCAACTATTTCCACTCCCACTTTCGATTACAGGACTTTTACCTTCTATAGTACAGTTTTCAGTTGTTTCATCTAGTGTTTGTTTCCAATCTCGTTGTCCCTCTACCCCACTCTCCTTAGACAGTGGTTTAGGCTCTTCCCGCTTCGCTCGCCGCTACTAAGGGAATCACTTTTGTTTTCTCTTCCTCTGGGTACTAAGATGTTTCAGTTCTCCAGGTTCGCTCATAACTACATTCGTAGTTTGTTTTTAAGGTTGCCCTATTCGGATATTTTCGGTTCAGCGTTTGCTTCCAACTCCCCGAAACTTTTCGCAGGTTGCTACGTCCTTCTTCGCCTCTGTGTGCCTAGGTATCCACCATCAGCCCTTGTTTGCTTGACCTTTCACTTGAACTCAATCCAATTTAATTGAGTCTTCGTTCATCTTTCTTTTCTATGCAGTTTTCAAGGTTCATTCTCTGAACTTTTATCAGTCCAGCATTCGCTCGCTATTCGATACGGTGCTGAATAATAATTCTCTTTCTCTATTTTTTCTTTCTTTGGTGGAAGTAAGCGGACTTGAACCGCTGACATCCTGCTTGCAAAGCAGGCGCTCTACCAGCTGAGCTATACCCCCATCATGGGCCATCCTGGACTTGAACCAGGGACCTCACCCTTATCAGGGGTGCGCTCTAACCACCTGAGCTAATAGCCCATTGTAACCCCCTCAATCTCTCTATTTTCTCTAGCAATTCACTTTTTTTATTTTCTTTTCCTTGCTGACTCCATTAATTAGAGTCTCCCTTATAAGGAGGTGATCCAGCCACACCTTCCGGTACGGCTACCTTGTTACGACTTCACCCTAGTCACTAGTCCCACCTTCGGCGTCCCCCTCCTAATAAAAGGTTAGAGTAACGACTTCGGGCATGACCAACTTCCATGGTGTGACGGGCGGTGTGTACAAGACCCGGGAACGGATTCACCGCAGTATGCTGACCTGCGATTACTAGCGATTCCTCCTTCATGCAGGCGAGTTTCAGCCTGCAATCTGAACTGTGGCTGGGTTTGATGAGATTCGCTCCACTTCGCAGTCTCGCTTCCCTTTGTCCCAACCATTGTAGTACGTGTGTAGCCCAAGACATAAGGGGCATGCTGACTTGACGTCATCCTCACCTTCCTCCGAGTTTTCCCCGGCGGTCTCCCTAGAGTCCCCAACTTAATGCTGGCAACTAAGGACGAGGGTTGCGCTCGTTGCGGGACTTAACCCAACATCTCACGACACGAGCTGACGACAGCCATGCACCACCTGTCTCCACATTCCCTAAGGCACTTCGACCTCTCAGTCAAATTTGTGGGATGTCAAGCCTTGGTAAGGTTCTTCGCGTTGCATCGAATTAAACCACATACTCCACCGCTTGTGCGGGGCCCCGTCAATTCCTTTGAGTTTCACACTTGCGTGCGTACTCCCCAGGCGGGATACTTAACGCGTTGGCTTCGACACAGCCCTCAATTAAGAGGTCTACGCCTAGTATCCATCGTTTACCGCTAGGACTACAGGGGTATCTAATCCCTTTCGCTACCCTAGCTTTCGTCTCTCAGTGTCAGATAAAGCCCAGTAGAGCGCCTTCGCCACTGGTGTTCTTCCTAATCTCTACGCATTTCACCGCTACACTAGGAATTCCCTCTACCCCTGCTTTTCTCTAGCTCTTCAGTTTCCACCGCCTTTCCGAAGTTTAGCTTCGGTCTTTAACAGCAGACTTGAAGTGCCACCTACAGACTCTTTACGCCCAATGATTCCGGATAACGCTTGCATCCTCCGTATTACCGCGGCTGCTGGCACGGAGTTAGCCGATGCTTACATTAGGTACCGTCACTTTCTTCTTCCCTAATTTTTGAGGTTTACAGTCCAAAAACCTTCCTCCCTCACGCGGTATTGCTCCGTCAGGCTTTCGCCCATTGCGGAAAATTCCCCACTGCTGCCTCCCGTAGGAGTCTGGGCCGTGTCTCAGTCCCAGTGTGGCTGCTCATCCTCTCAGACCAGCTACTGATCGTCGCCATGGTAGGCTTTTACCCCACCATCTAGCTAATCAGGCGCGAGCTCTTCTAAGGGCAATAAATTTTTCATCTTTCGACTCATCGGGTTTTAGCAGTCGTTTCCCACTGTTATTCCCATCCCTTAGGTAGATTCTCACGTGTTACTCACCCGTCCGCCACTCAATTCCGAAGAATTGCGTTCGACTTGCATGTGTTAGGCATACCGCCAGCGTTCATCCTGAGCCAGGATCAAACTCTCCATTTTAGTTAACCACTTCGGTTTGGGCAACATATTGTTGCTTCTACTTATAATGATTGACTTATTCCTGTTTTTTAATTTAACTATTTTTTGACAAGGTTTTATGTTATGAAAATATTTCTAATGATTGCTAGAAAAAATATCAAGTTGTCGAGGTTCAATGTGCGACTTCGAGGTGTTGATGTCTCAAACGCACAATTACTAATATAACCACTATTTTCTCGACTGTCAACTTTTTCGCAAATGTTTTTTTCAAGCATAAAAATATTTAGCTTAAGATTGTTGTTGGGTAAGACTTTGAATGACTTTTAAAAAATGCAAATGTTTTCAGGGATTACGATCGAATCTGATGTGTATCTATCTAAATTATCATCTAACTGTTCTCGAGATATTAATATCCAATTTACACGTATATTAAACTTAGAATAGAAAATTATTGTCAATGATATAATCAAGGTTATTCAGTTTACAAAACTTCACCATAAAAGCTGATTAAGATCGGCAGTAACTAAGTAATTATGTCATTTCACGTTTCTACATGGTCGGTCAAAAATCCAGTCTCAATTTTAGTTCTTTTTCTTTGTTTGGGTGTTTTTGGCATCATATCGTTTTTAGGTTTGGGAATTGATGCTCAACCTAATATTGATATTGCTGTGGTACAAGTGAATATTTCTCAAAGGGGAGCGGTGCCACAAGAATTAGAATCACAAGTAACGCAAGAAGTAGAAGATGCTGTGGCAAGTATTAATTTTGTTGATAATATTAGTTCGACAGTAACCGATGGTAGCTCAACGACAACGATCGAATTTGAGTTAAATGCAGATGCAAATCAAGCAACTAATGATGTTCGTAATGCGATCGCTCAAATCAGACAAGAGTTACCAGCAGACATAAATGAACCGATTGTTCGTAAACTAGATTTTGCGGGGGGTTCGATTATGACTTATGTAGTTTCTTCACAACAAAGAAATGTAGAGCAATTAACCGACTTCGTAGATAGACGTATTGCCAGAGATTTAGCCAACGTATCAGGTGTGGCTCAGATTAGAAGGATAGGTGGATTAGAACAAGAAATAAGAGTAGATTTAGAACCAAGCCGTTTATTGGCTTACGGTATAACAACTACAGAAGTTAATCGACAAATCAGTGAGCTTAACCTTAATCTTTCAGGAGGTAAATCTCAAGTTGGCTCGAGAGAGCAGAATATTCGTACCCTTGGTAGTGCTTCACAAGTAACTAATTTAGCCGAATACCCGATTGTACTTAATGATGGTAGTCAAATTAAATTAAGAGATTTAGGTAATGTAGTTGATGGCTTTGGAGAGGCGACACAATCAGCTTATTTTAATCAAGAAGCAGTTGTTGGTTTTTCTGTACTACGAGGAACGGGTACAACTTTGGTTAGTGTAGCCGATAATGTCGAAGAAAAAATAGCCGAATTAAGACAAACTTTACCTGAAGATATAAAGATAGAATTAATTTTCACTCGTGCGACTGCTATTAAGGCTTCTTATGAAAGTACGATTGGTTCGTTAGTTATTGGTTCAATTTTAACAGTTATTAGTGTCGGTATTTTCCTCAGAGATTGGAGAGCGACTTTAATTACAGGTTTGGCTTTACCTTTATCTATTATTCCAACGTTTTTAGTAATGGAATGGTTAGGATATACTCTCAACGGGATGAGTCTATTAGCTTTAGCTTTAGCTATGGGTAACTTGGTTGATGATGCTATTTGTATGATTGAAAATATCGATCAGCATTTGAGTATGGGCAAAAAACCCTATCAAGCGGCGATGGATGCGGCTAGAGAAATTGGTTTAGCAGTGGTAGCAACAACAGCAACAATTGTCGCTGTATTTTTACCTGTTGCTTTTATGGGTGGTATCCCAGGGCAGTTTTTCCAACCTTTTGGTGTAACTGTAGCGGTGGCGACGATGTTTTCTACTTTGGTAGCGACGACAATGACTCCGATGTTGAGTGCTTATTTATTAAAGTCTAAACCGTTACCAAAAAACGATCGTAATAATAGGAAGAAACTAACTCCTTATCGTAGTGTGTTAACTTGGGCATTACGTCACAAATTAACTACTTTAGCAATGGCAATAATATTTTTTGTCGCTAGTTTACAGTTGCTACCTTATATCCCTAAAGGTTTATTTACCGAAGCAGATCAAGGATTAAGTACTGTTAATGTAGAGTTACCACCTAGTGCTAGTTTGATTGCGACAGAAGAAGTGACAACAGAAGTTAAGGACAAATTATTAGCAAATCCTGTTGTAAAAACTGTTTTAGCTGATGTAGGTGGCTCTAGTTTGAATACAGCGACAATGTATATCAACTTAATACCTAAAGAAGAAAGAAATATTAGTTTACAAGAATTTCAATCTGAGATGCGACCAGTTTTTGCTCAAATACCGGGGGCAAGGATTACGTTTCAATCTCAAGGTGCAGGGGGAAGTAGTAAGGATTTGACGATCGTACTTAAAAGCGATAACGGCGAAGTTTTAACTAACACATCTCAACAACTAGAAAGCCAAATGAAAGAAATCCCAGGATTAGTGGAAGTATCTTCTAGTGCTAGTTTGGTAAAACCCGAAATTATTATTCAACCTAACTTTAAAAGAGCGGCAGACTTGGGTGTTTCGGTAACGTCGATCGCTCGTACAGCTTCAATTGC
This sequence comes from uncultured cyanobacterium, assembly GCA_963710605.1. Classification (GTDB taxonomy): domain Bacteria; phylum Cyanobacteriota; class Cyanobacteriia; order Cyanobacteriales; family Cyanobacteriaceae; genus JAALKG01. The sequence continues at coordinate 213,987 of CAVQBA010000007.1, read as the reverse complement.
CACTATTGGTGATAATGATTTTAATTTAGCTAAATACAATTTACCCGATCGTCAAATACCAATTCGTGTCCAAATTAATCCGATTTATCGTAATGATATAAATATACTGAAAAACTTAAAAATACCGACTAATAATGGCTCTTTAGTTAGTTTGGATAGTGTTGCTGATATTAGTTTAGGTAGTGGGCCTGCGGAAATTAAGCGTTATAATCGTCAAAGACAAGTACAGTTAGGAGCAAATTTAGAAGGTATTGCTCTTGGTACTGCTTTGGATGAAGTTAAAAGTTTACCAGCAATGAACCCCCTTCCTGCGGGTGTTTCAGAAGAACCAGCGGGAGATGCAGAAATAATGCGAGATATTTTTACTCGTTTTTTAGGGGCGGTTGCTTTGGCTATCTGTTGTATCTACGCAATTTTGGTTTTACTTTACAGTAATTTTCTTTATCCTTGGGCTATTTTAGCGGCTTTACCTTTATCGATCGGTGGAGCATTAATTGGTTTGTTGGTCACTCAAAAAGAGTTAGGATTATTTGCATTAATTGGTATTGTCTTGTTATTAGGTTTAGTAACTAAAAATGCGATTTTATTAGTAGATTTTGCTCTTTCAGGGATGAAGGATGGTAAGTCACAGTTTCAAGCAATTATCTATGCTGGTACGTCTCGTTTACGTCCGATCGTTATGACATCAATTTCTACTATTGCAGGAATGTTACCGATTGCGATGGCTTTTGGGGCAGATGGAGAAGTTAGAAGTCCGATGGCGATCGCTGTTATTGGTGGTTTTACTACCTCAACTCTTTTTACTTTAATTGTTGTACCGGTCACTTTTTGTTATGTTGATAACTTTTTACATTGGTTTGGTAAGTTACGTAATAAAGAGCAAAAAAAACCTACAGAAAAAATCTTACAGATAGAAAAAACTTTCAAAAATTAAGTTTATATTCTATATAACGTAATAAAATTAATAACTATAACTTGTCTAAATTAAAAAATATATAATATTTAACTGTAAATTTTGTTGTCTTAAAAGTTAACTGCTAATCAGCGAAATATAGTAGTTAATATTTATTTTGTTGATTACTTTTGTTTGGAATTAGTTTGCTAAATATAGTTTGGAATAATTTTAAAGAAACCAAAAGTATTGATATCTAATTTCTTAAATAGTTGCTTTTTGCTTATAGTCATTTTTAGTAACATTATGGGGTAAAATCTTACAAGGAAGCTAACCACTTAGCTAAAATTTGAACGATCGATAAATAAAAAATAGTATTAACGAAGAATAACTAATTAAAATAATTAATAATTAATCAAAGTAAAACAAACTAATTGTTATGAAAGCTAAACTTTTAGTAACAAATAACTAAATTAACTAATAAATTTACTTCAACTATTGAACTTTAATTTTTAATTCGCTTGACAAAAAACTCTTTATCCTCTCTCACAAAACTACCATGACCAATTATAAACAATTAACAATTAATTTACTAATTTCCAATTTTTTTTTGTTATTTAGTTTAGCTTCGGCTTCAGCGACAACTGTCGAAAATATCTCTACCGATCGTAATTCGACTCAATCTTTATCTGAGCATAACTCTTCACTTCATGCTCGCAGACTTTCTCGTGGAGAAGTTGAAAAAATGAGGGATGAATTACAACAACTAGTTAATCGTGTTGAAAGTACTTTGATTACGGTAGAAGCAAAAAGAAGTTCATCAAGTACACCAATGAGTGATGTGGTCAAAAACATCGGTAAAAAGAAACTTAAAAGTAGAGTCTCAAATGGCTATAGTAATAGTAGAGCTTATAATGCGATCGTTAATGCCAAAAAATTATTAGCTGATTTTCCGACACTTGTTCAACAAGACTACAACTCAGCCCGACAAAAATGGTTAGATGCCAGACGAGATTTGTGGATGAGTTATCCTGTTAATAACCATTTAGCTCAACCTGAGATTAGAGCAATGTGGTTGGATAGAGGCACAATTGTTAAAGCTCGTTCTAAAAAAGATTTAGAGCCTTTATTCGATCGTATGGCAAGAGCAGGAATTAATACAGTATTTATGGAAACTATTAATGCTAGTTATCCTATTTATCCTAGTACAGTAGCACCTGAGCAAAACCCGATGACTAAAGGATGGGATCCCCTCCAAGCATCGATCGAGTTAGCTCACGAAAGAGGAATGGAGTTGCACGCATGGTTATGGGCATTTGCGGCGGCTAACGAAGGGCATAACCGAGTTTTAGGTCAACCTAGTTATTATTTAGGTCCTGTCTTATCTCGTAATCCAAGTTGGGCATTAAAAGATCAAAAAGGAAGAATTTTTAATCGTACCCCCGGATTTAAAAAGGCATTTTTCGATCCTGCTAACCCAGAAGTAAGACGTTACCTACTTTCTTTAGTCGATGAAATTGTAACTAAATACGATGTTGATGGTATTCAGTTAGATTATATTCGGTATCCTTTTCAAGACAATACAACTAAACAACAATTTGGCTACACTGATGTTAGTCGTAATTTGTTTAAACAGCAGTACGGAGTTGATCCTAAAACTCTTAATCGCTCTTCTTCATTATGGAATACATGGACAGGATTTAGAGTACAACAAATTACTAGTTTTGTGGAACAAACATCAGAATTGATTGAAAACAAAAGTCCTGAGGTTATTCTGTCAACGGCAGTATTTCCGATGGAGCGTAATCAACGATTAAATACATTACAACAACACTGGGAAGATTGGGGTTATAACCAATCAGTTGATCTTGTAGTTTTGATGACTTATGCTTTAGATACAGGTAAATTTGAAGATCGCCTTGAACATATTTACAAAGTAGCTCAAGAAAACTCTAATTTTGTTATTCCTGCTATTCGTTTACTTAATGTACCTGAAACAGAAGCATTTGACCAAATGCAGTTAATTCGTAATATGCCTTCTGGTGGTTATGCTCTTTTCGCCGCCGAGAATTTTGATACTTCTTTAGAAAATATTTTTTTGAAAACTCAAGGTACGATCGAAGATCAAAAAGAGCCAATACCTTACCGTGAACCTTTCGTAACTGCCTTATCTCGTTACCAAAATTTACAACAAGAATGGATATTTCTATTAGAAAACGAGCAAATAAAAATAGATCAAAGTTATCTTCAATTATGGTCGGAGCAATCAGACAAGTTAGCCAATAATTTACAAGTATTAACTCAAAAACCAACACCTACTAATGCACTTAAGGTTCAAAAACAATTGTCTTCTTTCCGAAATAGATTATCTCGTTATTCAGCTCAACATCGAAAAACAAATTCTTGGCAAGTGGAATCATGGATGAATCGAATTATGACGATCGAAAATATGCTCAGATATGGACAAACAATAGTAGTCGATCAAAATACAGAATCTGAAGATACCTCGGCATCAAAAATGAAAAAATAAGTCAATCAGTTTCTAGCTTTTAGCTATTAGCTGTTAGCTTTTAACTCTTGATACCTGATAACTATCATCTATTAACACTTTTAACTTTTAACTTTTAACTTTTAACTCTTAACTTTTAAGGCTCAATTAACTTACTTTTCTCAATTAAAAAATCTAAAAAAGTTTGAGCAATAACAGATAATTGTTTTCCAGCTAAATAAGTGATATACCAATGACGAGGTATCGGAAAATGTTCAACATCAACGATCGCTAAATCATTATGCCATGGAGAAGTTAAACTATGTTTAGAAAGAACAGAAATACCAAGATCACCTGCAATAGCTTGTTTTATTGCTTCGTTACTACCTAACTCCAAACGAACTTTGATATCTATATTATGAGTTTCAAACAAATCTTCTACTGCTTTACGAGTACCTGAGCCAGATTCACGCATAATAAAAGGATATGGTTGTAAATCGGTTAGAGAAATTTTATTTTTATGAGTTAAATCATGATCATTTTTAGCAACTACTACTAAAGGATTTTCAATAAAAGGTTGGGTTTTTAAGTCAATGTCTTGAGGTGGTTGGCTCAATATATATAAGTCATCTTCGTTTTTTTGCATTCTGGTACGCATCTGCTCATGATTAGTTACTTGTAAAGAAACATCAATAGATGGATACTTCTGGCAAAATGAGCCTAATAAACGAGGAATAAAGTAAGTAGCTGTAGTAATTACTGACAAACGTAATTTTCCTTCCTTTGTACCTTTAAAATCAGCAATTTTCATTTGTAGATTATCCAAAGAAGAAAACACTTCTTTACAGGTATTGAGTAACTCTTTTCCTGCATCAGTTAGATAAAGTTGCTTCCCTATTTGCTCAAATAAAGGTAAACCAACAACTTTAGTTAATTGTTTGATTTGACTTGAAACTGTTGGCTGGGTTATGCTTAATTCTTCTGCGGCTTTGGTAAAACTTGCCAAACGAGCAGTTGTTTCAAATACTTTTAGTTGATGTAGTGTTGCCTGAATCAAACATCTTCTCCTAAATAATTTGCATATTACCTTACCGATCATAATCAATAGATAGACTTTAGTCAATATATTTTAGTATAAAAATAGATTATATTCAATACTTGAGAATAAGTGGCGATCGTTTTCGACGTTTACAAGTTATTTTGGAGTTAAATTTAATTTAGCGAATAATTTTGTTTGACACCAATTTTTGAGAAAAATATAATAACTTAGGTGAGTGATCAAAGTAAGTTTTACTTCAAGACTCGATCACGATCGCTCTTGTCAATTAGAATAGAACTGTATAACTATTGTAAATAAAATAAAAAATTTAATAACTATGGATGGTTTTTGGGAAAATATCTCACGTTATCCCCGTTATATGGTGAGTTTAATTTTAGGAATCTTTATTTTCTTTTGGGAGCAAATTCAACCATTATTTAAAAATCCTGTCACGGCTACTGCTTTAAGTGGCTTAATTATCGGTGTTTTTTGCTTTTTGTACTTTACTCTTAAAGCGATGTTAGGATTAAATGTGGTTTAGACAGAAATAGGTATTAGGTGGTTCGTTGAATTGTTCAGTAAGAGAATTGGTAAAAAATAACTTTTAAATCTTAACTCTTAACTCTTAACTCTTAACTTTTAACTGTTAAAACTTGTATTCATTAATTTAAGAAAAGAAAATGGCAAATAGTCGTCGAGTAGAAAAAGTATCATCATTAATTAAAAGAGAAATTAGCCAAATGCTAATTAGCGGAATTAAAGATGACAGAGTTGGTTCTGGATTAGTCAGTATTACTGATGTTGATATGTCTGGAGACTTACAACACGCTAAAGTATTTGTAAGTATTTATGGAACAAAAAAAGCACAAGAAGAAACCATGGCGGGTTTAACAGCCTGTACAGGTTATGTTAGAAGATCTCTAGGGCAAAAAATACGCCTTCGTCATACGCCAGAAATTCATTTTATTCAAGATTCTTCCTTAGAAAAAGGAGATCAGCTAATACAATTAATTGATCAAATAAACCCTTCGGCAAAAACCGATGTAGAACAATCAAATTGATAATTGAGCAATAAAACGCCTAAAATAACATAAGTTAATAAATATAACAGAACTTAAAAATTTAAAGAGAGCAAATTATCAACAATGAACTCAGGAATTGATTTACAAGGGAGTTTTATTAATTCTCTTACAGATTTAGGATTCTCTTCACAATTAGCTAAACTTTTCTGGATTCCTTTACCTCTAATTTTGATGATTATTGGTGCTACTGTCGGAGTCTTAGTTTCGGTTTGGTTAGAAAGAAAAATATCAGCCGCCGCTCAACAAAGAATTGGTCCTGAATACGCTGGTCCTTTGGGCGTATTACAACCTGTAGCTGACGGGATGAAATTAGTATTCAAAGAAGATATTATCCCTGCTAAAGCTGATAGTATATTATTTACTTTAGGTCCTGCGATCGTCGTTATCCCCGTATTTTTATCTTATTTAATCGTACCTTTTGGTCAAAATTTGGTAATTACCGATTTGAACATGGGTATTTTTATTTGGATTTCTCTTTCAAGTATTGCCCCAATCGGTTTATTGATGTCAGGTTATGCTTCTAATAACAAATACGCCCTTTTAGGGGGACTACGTGCGGCGGCACAATCAATTAGTTACGAAATACCTCTAGCTTTAGCTGTTTTAGCAATAGCAATGATGTCTAATAGTTTGAGTACGATCGATATTGTCGAACAACAATCAGGTTATGGTATTTTAGGTTGGAATATTTGGCGACAACCAGTCGGATTTCTTATTTTTTGGATTTCAGCACTAGCTGAGTGTGAACGTTTACCTTTTGATTTACCAGAAGCAGAAGAAGAATTAGTGGCAGGTTATCAAACCGAGTATTCAGGAATGAAATTTGGTTTATTCTACGTTGGCTCTTATGTTAACCTCGTTTTATCTGCGTTAGTTGTTGCTATCTTGTATTTAGGTGGTTGGGAATTTCCGATTCCTTTAGATAATCTTTCTAACTGGATAGGTGTTAGCGAAACAACTCCTTGGTTACAAGTTATTACCGCTTCATTGGGTATCACCATGATGGTTCTTAAAGCTTATTTTTTAGTCTTTATTGCCGTTTTATTACGTTGGACTGTACCCCGTGTCAGAATCGATCAATTGCTTGATTTAGGCTGGAAATTTCTCTTACCTATAGCTTTAGTTAACCTACTTTTAACTGCCGCTTTAAAACTAGCTTTTCCGATCGCTTTTGGCGGATAAGCCTTTGGTCATTGAGAATGGAAAATGGAGATGAATTCTTGCTTTGCAATTATTCGGGGAGAATTAAAGACTAATTCAATAATTTAACATATCTATATATTTAGGGTGCATTTCGATCGCACCCATTTATTTTGCCCACAATTAAAATTATAGTCATTTTAATTAAGTTTGAGACAGTGTAAATTATCGTAAAAATGTGATCAGCAAACCCGCCTTGAATTCTCATTATAAGGCTAATAGATACCCTCTAATAAATTAAACTCCAATTTCTCAGCATCAAGTAGAATTCTTCAGTGCGAGAATGAAAGAGTGAGGTTTTAGGTGGTTCGTTGAATGGAGAATTGCGAATTAAGAATTGGTAAAAAAACAACTATTAACTTTTAACTATTAACTGTTAAAGCTTTTTACTTGTTACTTGTTACTTGTTACTTGTTACTTTCTCCTGACTCCTGACTCCTAAATCCATTACAAAAAATTAAGATCTAGTTAAGAAAAAACTTGCTATGATTAACCTTACTGATTTAGAGAAACTTGTGAGCAAATATTGAGAATTATACCTCATTTTTTTTTGAAAATAAGTATTTAATTTTATTGACTAAAAAATACATATGGTGTATGTAACTTTCATTCACTCTATATATGTGGTATAAAATTAAAAGAACAAAAAAAATAGTCAAATTTGTTGAGTAGAAATACTTACAACGGAGAGAGGCGTAAGTAATGTTATTCGAGACCCAAGCAAAGACAATATCTAGTCAGTTTTCCGAAAAAAGTAGTCAAAGTAATCATCATAATTTAGAAACGCAAAATGTTAGTCAGAATAAAATAGAAGTAATCAAAAGATGTGGTAAATCTGCTTTTCTTGATATTAGTAAAATTAGAAAAGTTGTCGATTGGGCTTGTAATAACAAACAAGTGAATTCAATTGCTTTAGAATCGGGGTTAAAAACTCGTTTACGTGATGGAATTACCACCCGAGAAATTCAAGATAATTTAATCAATTGTGCTTTAGAATTATGTGATATAGAACAACCCGATTGGCGTTATGTAGCGGGGCGTTTACACATTTGGAGTTTATGGAAAGAAATTTTAGTTAGTCGTGGTTATAATTACGGCAATTATGAACAAACAGTGAGTGATTTTGTTGCTCAAGGTAAATATGACGATCGTATTTTAACTAGTTATTCTATAGCTCAATTAAAAGAAGCAGGTAGTTGGATTAACCCTGACTGGGATTTAGATTATGATTATGCAGGAGGAGTTTTACTGACTAATCGTTATTTACTTGATGATGAGTTACCTCAAGAAGCTTTCTTAACTTGTGCTTTGTTGTTGGCAATGGTGGAAGCACCTGAGACAAGATTACATTACGCACGTCAATTTTATGAAGCGATCGCATCTAGACGTATTTCTTTAGCTACACCAATTCTAGCAAACTTAAGAGTACCTAACGGTTCATTAACTAGTTGCTTTATTGTTAGTACCGATGACAACTTAGAAAGTATTTTTAGAGAAATAACTAATACTGCTCGTATTTCTAAAAATGGTGGTGGAGTAGGAGTTAATGTATCGAGAATCCGAGCCACAGGTAGTGCTGTGATGGGTAAAAACAACGCTTCAGGAGGTGTTATACCTTGGATTAAATTACTTAACGACACAGCCATTGCCGTCAATCAAGGAGGAAGACGAGCAGGTGCAGTCACCGTAGGTTTAGACATTTGGCATTTAGATGTACCCGAATTTTTGGAAATGCAAACCGAAAATGGTGATCAACGTCGCAAAGCATATGATGTTTTCCCTCAGTTGGTAATCGCCGATGAATTTATGCGTCGAGTACAAAATAAGCAAGAATGGACTTTAATCGATCCTTATGAAGTACAACAGAATTTAGGTATTAATTTAGCACCTTTATGGGGCAAAGAATTTGACGAAGCATACTCTGTCATTGAAGCAAGTTTAGACAGTAGAATCAAACTTTACAAAAAAGTCAGTGCTAGAGAATTATTCAAAGAAATAATGAAAGCACAAGTTGAGACAGGAATGCCTTACTTAGCTTTTAAAGATACTATTAATAGAGCTAATCCTAATAAACACGATGGTTATATACCCGGTGTCAATTTATGTACCGAATCTTTTTCTAATGTTACCCCTGGTAAACATGCTCATTGTTGTAATTTGGTTTCACTCAATTTAGCTAATTTAGATGACACGGTAATTGAATCTGCCTGTAATTTAGCAGTGAGAATCTTAGATAATACGATCGAAATTACCAAACCACCTTTTGATGATGCCAAGGCACATAACGATCGTTATCGTACCATTGGTGTAGGAGCGATGGGGTTAGCTGATTGGTTAGCAAAACGAGAACTAAGATATAGTAACCTGAGTGAAATTAGTAATTTATTTGAAGATATTGGTTATTATTGTACTCATGCTTCAATGAAACTAGCAACTGAAAGAGGTGCTTATCCTGCTTTTGAAAATAGCGATTGGAGTAAAGGATTGTTGATTGGTTGTAAGCCAGTAGAATGGTTTGAAGAAAATGCCTATAGTAAATCTCGTTGGCAACAATTATCATTAGATATTCAACAACATGGGATTCGTAACTCACATATTAGTGCGATCGCACCCAATACATCTTCATCTTTAGTTCAAGGATGTACTGCAAGTGTGTTGCCTGTGTATAGTAGATTTTTCTATGATAAGTGGGCAAAAGGTACAGTACCGATTGCACCTCCTTATATTAGTGATAAATATTGGTTTTATCAAGAAAACAAAAATCTCCATCAAGATGAAGTAGTAAAAGCGATCGCTACAATTCAACAATGGATTGATACAGGTATTTCAATGGAATTACTCTTCAACCTCAATCAAGGAGTTTATTTTGTCAATGAAGAAGAAAGAGCGTTAAAAGCTAAAGATATTTTTGATACTTTGATTATGTCTTGGGAAAAAGGATGTAAAGCTGTCTATTACGTTCGTATCGTTCAAAGAGACTCATTTAAAGAAGAATGTACAGCTTGTGCTAATTAATTACACCAAATTCAAAAAATAAAAAGATAGATTAAGCATAGACTAAATCCCTCAATTTTGGGAGACTTGCTAACATTAACTGTTGTAAGCTTTATTTGAATTGATATTAGAATCGTTACGACTTAAAAACTACAAACTAAACAACGAACAGGTAAAGAGAAAACACAACTTCTTTTTATCTGTTTTTTTGTTAATCTGAACTAAGGTGATGTTTGATAGATATAAATATTTTTTAAAAGCCGAACTTTATAATTTTGCTATTAATAAAACAGAAAACTTGGTGATTATTATGAGCGAAGATATTGGTAAAGTACTACTAACTAAATCTGAATTAATTATTGAAAGCTGGATTGTTAGCATTCGTGACGATTTGGACATTGAGAGTGCGAAGGGTTTAGCATATCAATCGGTAAGAAATAGTATTCCTTTAGTTTTAAAAGCTCTGGCTACTTTACTATCTTCTTCTTTAACTGATAAGCCAGAAGAACTTGAAGACAAAAGTTTACAGCACGGGATAGTTAGAGCAGAGCAAGGCTACGACATCGCCGAAATTATGCGCGAATATGGTTTATTACGTGAAATTATACTCTCTGTTTTAGAACCAGATTTAATTGCTTACTCTGTTTTTGAAGCACTTTCGATCGCTAAACTGATTAATTCAGTAATCGATCGAATTATTGCTTTTTCCTTAGAAAGTTTTGTTAAAGTCAGATTAAGAGAATTAGAACAATTACACGCCCAATTAATTCTCACCAATCAAGAATTGACACGCCTTGTGGATGCACAAAAAGAAGATCTTTCTCATATGGCACACGAGTTAAAAACTCCTCTCACCTCAATTATGGGTTTTTCAGAGCTGTTATTAAAACAGCAAAAAAAAATGACTAAAGGAGAAGATATGTCTCTTAATTTGAAGCTAACCCAGAGAGTAATGAGTAACAGCAAACAATTACTACGCTTAATTAATGATACTTTAGAAATTTCTCGCTATGAATCGGGAAAAATTCAGCTAAATATAGAATCAGTTAACGTCAAAACTTTAATTACTACCGTTACAGAAGCCTTTGAGCCTTCTGCCAAAGAAAAAGAGTTAGAGATAATAACTGTTTGCGAGGGTGCTCCTCAATTCGTTTTTACCGATCGGATAAAATTGAGGCAAATTATTACTAATTTGATTAGTAACGCCATCCGCTACACTGAATCGGGAACGATTACTGTAATTTGCCAAACGAATGAGAATCACAGATGGTCAATTATGGTTGTTGATACTGGAATAGGGCTTACGAATAAAGCACAGACACAAATTTTTGAACCTTATTTTAGAATTAAAACTAAAGATGATGCTTTGCTAAATAGTACGGGTTTAGGATTGGCTATTGTTGAAAAGTTAGTTCTTTTACTTAAAGGAGAAATAGAGTTGAAATCTGATCTCAAAAAGGGTTCTACTTTTGCCGTCAACTTTCCGATCGAGAAAGTAAATTATTGATAGACGATCGTTTGTGGGTAGAACTTTTCAAAGATGATGTGGGTGCAAACCTTGCACCCCTACAGTCAATTTTTGATAATACCAATTCAAATAAAATTTGCGATCGTTGTTGTCAGTAAGTTCCCAAGTCTCCCCTTCCCAAGGGGAGATTTAGAGGGGTTATACACAGATAACAAAAAAGACTTTACCAATAAATAATAAATAATAAATAATAAATAAGAATCGAAAATCAAAGAACTTCAAGAAAAAATAGCCATCGATCGTCGTTCTTTGTCCGTGAACTTATGATAATCTAAATAACTAGCTACAACAAAATCTGCTAGTTAAAATAGTCAAGCCAAAGGAGAAAATCATTGGAGCAAATAAAAAGCGGGGTAACTATTATTGGTAGTGGTTCGGCGACTAGCCCACAAATACTCAGTAATGATGATTTAAGTAAAATTGTGGAAACCTCTGATGATTGGATAACTAGCCGAACAGGAATTAAAAAACGTCATCTTGCTGATACTCAATCTCTTAGTGATTTGGCGGCTGAAGCAGGAAAAAAAGCGATCGCTAACGCTGGTTTAACCGCAGATGAGATTGACTTAATTATTTTAGCTACTTCTACTCCCGATGACTTGTTTGGTAGTGCTAGTAAAGTACAACATTTGATTGGAGCGACAAAAGCCGTCGCTTTTGATTTGACTGCCGCTTGTTCGGGTTTTGTTTTTGCACTGGTAACTGCTTCTCAATTTTTACGTAATGGTGTTTACAAAAATATAGTGGTAATCGGTGCTGATTGTTTATCTCGTTGGGTAGATTGGCAAGATAGGACAACTTGTGTATTATTCGGTGATGGTGCGGGTGCAGTGGTCTGTCAAGCTAGTTTAACCAAAGATAACCTTTTAGGCTTTCAAATGCACAGTAATGGTGAGTTAAACGGTTGTTTAAATTTGGCGTATCAAGGAAAAAGCGTTGATATCGGTAGCGATAAACAAGTTACTCAAGGTGGCTTTACTCCGATTACGATGAATGGTAGAGAGGTTTATCGTTTTGCAGTGAGTAAAGTACCAGAGGTGATCGAAAAAGCTTTATCAAAATCATATTTGAGTACAGAAGATGTTGATTGGTTAATTTTACATCAAGCTAATCAAAGAATTATTTCAGCAGTAGCTTCCAGACTAAAAATTGACGAAGCAAGAGTAATTTCTAACTTAAGTGAGTATGGTAACACCAGTGCGGCTTCTATTCCTTTGGCTTTAGATGAAGCAGTACAAAAAGGCAAAATTAAATCAGGCGATACGATCGCAACTTCAGGTTTTGGAGCTGGTTTGACTTGGGGTGCGGCTATTTTTAAATGGGGAAGATAATAATTGACAATGGACAATGGACAATTGACAATAAAAAAGCAATCCGTAAATGAATAATGAGTAAGAATAGAGAAGGTCGAATTATTGTTAACTATTCACTGTTAACTGTTCATTGTTCATTGTTCACTGTTAAAGCTATCAACTATTAACTATTAACTATTAACTATTAAATATGCGTTTATCTCAAATGTTATTGGTAACTTTGCGTGAGACTCCCGCAGAGGCAGAAATCATCAGTCATCAGTTATTATTAAGAGCAGGATATATCCGTCGAATCGGTAGCGGTCTTTACGCTTATCTACCTTTAATGTCACGTGTATTACAAAAAATAAGTCAGATTGTCAGAGAAGAAATGAACGCTACAGGGGCATTAGAATGTTTGTTGCCTCAACTTCAACCTGCTAGTTTATGGCAAGAATCGGGGCGATGGGAGACTTATACCAAGGCTGAAGGGATTATGTTTTCCTTAGTCGATCGACAAAAAAGAGAGTTAGCATTAGGACCAACTCATGAAGAGGTAATTACGACGATCGCTAAAGATATGGTTAAATCATACCGTCAATTACCCGTACATTTATATCAAATACAAACTAAATTTAGAGATGAAATTCGTCCTCGTTTTGGTTTGATGCGTGGTCGAGAATTTATTATGAAAGATGGTTATTCTTTCCACAAAGATGAAGCATCCTTAAAAGAAACTTACCAAGATATGGACGGGGCTTATCGTCGCATTTTCGATCGTTGTGGGTTGAATTTTACCGCCGTAGAAGCCGATTCTGGAGCTATCGGTGGATCGGGTTCGCAAGAATTTATGGTTTTAGCCGAAGCAGGAGAAGATGATATTCTTTATACCGAAGATGGGTTATATGCCGCTAATGTAGAAAAAGCAACTTCTCTTCCTGATGATGTGGTTGAATCTCCTTTTACAAGTTACGAAAAAAAGGAAACTCCTAAGACAAATACGATCGCACTTTTAATAGATAAACTTCAATGTTCGCCTACTAATATTGTCAAAAACGTACTTTATCAAGTAGTTTATGATTCAGGTAAAACTGTCTTAGTCTTAGTTAGTATTAGAGGAGATCAAGACGTAAACGAAGTAAAATTACAAAATGAATTAGTTAAATTAGCCCCTGACTATAAGGCTACAACCATTTTAAGTTTGACAGTACCAGATGCAAAAAGCCAACAAAAATGGACGGCTAAACCTTTACCTTTAGGTTATATTGCCCCTGATTTAAGTAATGATTATATTAACTCAAATCAGGAAACAGAAAGTAAATTTTTGCGTTTTGTGGATAAAACAGCCGTTGACTTAACTAACTTTGTCACAGGTGCTAACGAGGAAGATTATCATGTTTTAGGAGCAAATTGGGGTGAACAATTTACCTTACCTAAAAAAGTTGTTGATATTCGTAAAGCCTTAGTAGGAGATAGAGCAAATCACGACAAATCTCAGCGTTTACAAACTGCTAGAGGAATCGAAGTTGGGCATATATTTCAATTAGGTAATAAATACTCTCAAGCGATGGGGGCAACTTATACCACCGAAGACGGTACAGAAAAACCTTTAGAAATGGGTTGTTATGGTATTGGTGTTTCTCGTTTAGCTCAATCTGCCGTTGAGCAATGTCATGACAAAGATGGTATTATTTGGCCAGTAGCGATCGCACCTTATCATGTCATAATTGTTGTACCTAATATCAACGATGAAAAGCAGATGGAAGTTGCCACAAAACTTTATCAAGAATTGAACGAAGCAGGGATTGAAACCCTATTAGACGATCGAGATGGACGAGCAGGTGGTAAATTTAAAGATGCTGACTTGATTGGTATTCCTTATCGTATTGTGACAGGTCGATCGTTAAAAGAAGGTAAAGTAGAAATGGTAAATAGAGCAGACAAGCAATCTGAAAATATCGCTATTGAAGAAGTAGTTAAAGCTCTATCAGCTAAAATTAAATAATTGATTTTTTTATTACTATAAACTATTTTCTGTTTTTTAAGATTATCATGTCAGAAGAAATACAAGCATATCAAAATGTCATGGAAGCTTTTGTGACACAAGAAATAGAACTTCAATTAGCAAAGAGAACAACATTAACAGGCATAGATAAAGATAATTTTACTCAAAGTAATTCTAATGTTAATAAGTTAGAAGTTGCTACTTTTGCCCTTAATCGTCTTCCTTGTTATTACGCTTCTTGTGTAGAAGGTATAGAAAGACAAAAACGAAGAATAAAAGAGCAAAGACAATTGAGAAAAAAAATTAGTTCGATCGTTTCTCAAGGTTTTGCCGCTATCGAAAGTAATCCTTTACGTCAGGCTACACCAATTAAAACTCACCAAAGAGATACAATTGAGGAAGCAAAAAAAACATTACCAAGATTAGATGATGAGTTACCTAAAATAGAGTTAACTTGGATTGTTTCTTTTATGGAAGCCTTTTTAACTAATGTTAGAAACGAACAAGTTAGTCATCAAGAAGTTATTAAACTATATTATCTTTTGTATTATTATTGGGAAGAAAATAAATAATAATCAATAACTAATAATTAGGTTTTTTTAAGTTATAGACTCGATCTCAAATTAATCATAAAGCCTTCTCAATTATTTAAGATGACTATAGTAATTGTAAATTAATTATCTATCAAATTAAAGAAAATATTGATGTTATTAGCTCAAAACTCTAATTTATTATTTCTGAAAAATTGTAATAAAAAAGAAATTCTTGATTATTTTAAACAAGCATGGCAAATAGAAGATAAGCTATTTAGAACTATTCTTCATCCTGATAGTTTTAATTTGAATCCCGATTGTTTGCGTAATCCGCTAATTTTTTATTTGGGGCATTCAGCAGTTTTTTATATTAATAAGTTAGTTACTGTAGGTTTACTAACATCTGAGCAGAGAATTAATCCTGATTATGAACTATTATACGAGATTGGCGTTGATCCTCAAACCCCTGAAGAATTAGACAAAGCGATCGAGTCGATTAAATGGGATACAGTGGAAGCTATCTGGCAATATCGTCATTTAGCTTACCAAACTATTCTTAAAGTTATTCAACAAACTCCTTTATCATTACCGATAACTCCAGATAATATTTGGTGGGCGATAATTATGGGTATAGAACATCAAAGAATACATATCGAAACTTCTTCGATGTTGATTAGACAATTACCCATAGAATTAGTGCAAAAACCAGCTCAATGGCAATATGCTACTAGTCAAGGTAAAATACCTGACAATCAAATGATTACGATTGATGGAGGTATCGTCACTTTAGGTAAAAAAAGTGATGACTATCTTTTTGGTTGGGATATAGATTATGGTGAATTAACAGTGAAAGTACCTTCTTTTGCTGTTAGTAAATATATGATTACTAATGGCGAATTTTTAGAATTTATTGAAGCAGGAGGTTATCAAAAGCGAAAATATTGGCAAGAGTCGGGATGGCAATGGCGAGAATCTTATAATGTAACTCATCCTAAATTTTGGTTATCAGTGAGTAATGATAGATATGATTATCGTTTAATGTTCGATCGAACTCAATTACCACTTGATTTTCCAGTTGAAGTGAATCATTATGAAGCGATCGCTTATTGTAATTATATTAGTAGTAAGAGTCGAAACAGCAATATAGTTTAATAACAGAGGCACAATGGCATTTAGCCACCCAAAATCGACAAAATAATGATGTCAATAATTATAATCTCAATTTAAAATATGTTTCACCTCATCCTGTCGGTAGTATTGCTACTAGTAAAAATGATCAAGAAGTATATGATTTGAGAGGTAATGTTTGGGAATGGTTAGGAGATATTTTCCAACCCTTACCCGGATATAAACCACATTATCTTTATGATGACTATTCTGCACCATTTTTTGACGATCGTCATTATAAACTAATCGGTGGTTGTTGGGCAACTAATGGTTATGAAGCAACACCATTTTATCGTAATTGGTTTCGTCCTTATTTTTATCAACACGCAGGCTTTAGAATAGTAATCAACTAGTATTTAGAAGTATTTTTGAACTAATAAACTAGAATTAATTCATCGTAACTCGTCTTTGTTGATAAGATATTCTCTCTTTTTAAACCATCATAAACATACAACCAACCAACTCCTCTGCGTACTCAGCGTTCTCTGCGGTTATACTAAATAAAATACTCAAAAAACTTATGATACAATTCAAAATAAATCGATCGCTTGATTTACTTCATCTGTTAGTTAAACTTCCATTCAACTATGACCAAAACCTATCAAGTTACGATCAAAAATAGACAAAAAAATACCGTAGAAACCGTTAGCGTTCCCGAAAACCAATACATTTTAACTACAGCCGAAAACCAAGAAGTAAAACCCCCTTTTGCTTGTCGTAACGGTGCTTGTACAACTTGTGCGGTAAGAGTAATTAGAGGTGATTTATATCAACCAGAAGCAATGGGTTTATCTCCTGAATTACAAAAAGAAGGTTATGCTTTGTTATGTGTTTCTTATCCTCGCTCTGATTTAGTCGTGGAAACACAAGATGAAGATGAAGTATATGAATTACAATTTGGACGTTATTTTGCTAAAGGAAAAGTCCGTTTTGGTATTCCGATTGAAGACGAGTAATACAATGAACAATGAACAATGAACAGTGAACAATGAACAACAAATAATGAATAATTAGTACTTTTTACTTTATTCTTTATTATTGCTTATGATTTTGTTATTAGTCAAATTAATTAATGTTTAAATTGTTGGTTATCGTCATCTTAGTGTTTTGGTTGAATGTTGGTTGTCAATCGAATCAAGTAGTTAAAGGAATAGATGGTAAGTTAAAGCAGGTTGTTAGTGGGCAAACAATAGAAGTAATAATTGACATCAAAACGTATAAATTGAGATTGGCAGGGTTGGATACACCTTCATTTTCAATCAAACCGTGGGGTGAAAATGCACAACAGTTTTTACAAAAGACTCTTATCCCTAATACTTTGTTATTGATTGAAACCGATGTTGAAGAATTAGATAAATTTGGCAGAATCTCTGGATATGTTTGGTATAACCAACAATTAATTAATCAACAAATAATTGAACAAGGATATGGGGTTGCTAATTTGGCTTATACTGATGGTAAATACGATCGACAATTGTTGCACGCTCAAGATTATGCTCGTATCATGGGTAAAGGGATTTGGAATCCTGAGCAACCCCTCAAACAATTAAATTCATCATCACAATCTTCTAGTCAATAATGAGCCAAAATTATCAAAGTATCGAACAACTTCTTGATATTGCTACTGTTGCCGCCCGTGCAGGAGGAGTCATCCTTAATAAATATTGGGGTAAACAACTAGAAATTAAAGAAAAAGGTAGAGTAGGTGATTTGGTAACTCAAGTAGATAAACAAGCAGAAACAGAAATACTTCAAATAATAAAAAGATATTATCCTCACCATCAAATCTTAGCTGAAGAATCGGGCAAACTAGGTCAAGAAAATAGTGATTATCTCTGGGTAATTGATCCATTAGATGGTACAACTAATTATGCTCATGGCTACCCTCAGTCGGCAGTATCCGTGGGTTTATTAATTAATGGTATCCCCTCGGTGGGAGTCGTTTATAACCCGATGAGAAACGAATTATGGAAAGCAGGGAAAGGATTAGGAGCGACTCTTAATGATGTAAAAATACAAGTTTCTACCACCAACAAATTAATTAATAGTCTTTTGGTAACAGGTTTTGCATACGATCGAACAGAAGTAGAAGATAATAATTATGCCGAGTTTTGTTATCTAACACATTTAACTCAAGGAGTCAGAAGAGGAGGAAGTGCATCATTAGATTTATGTGATGTAGCAACAGGAAGACTAGACGGTTATTGGGAAAGAGGTTTAAGCCCATGGGATTTAGCAGGAGGTGTCGTTATAGTAGAAGAAGCAGGAGGAAAAGTCAGTGCCTATGACGAAAGTCAATTTGACCTTAATAGTGGTAGAATTTTAGCAACGAACGGTTATTTACATTCAGAACTTAGCCAAACGTTACAAAAAACTCCCCATGATTCTGCTTTTTCTTTTCGTAATAATTAAGTTAAATAATTTAGTTTTATAGTTTAATATAATTAAATTAAAATAATCAAAGAATTGAGTTTAGCTTTCTAAAATAATTATCTAATGTAGAGTGAAAAATAATGTTAATTTCTGATTTTAAATATGGTCTTTTTAAATACGAAGTCAAAGATTATTATGCCATTTTAGGAGTACCAATTTCGGCTAATCCTAAACAAATGCGTCAAAGATACATGAAATTAGCTTACAAATTGCACCCTGATACTAATCATGATTCGACTCCAACTGAAAAAGTAGCGGCGAGTGAATTACTTTCTAAAATAGTAAATCCAGCGTATGAAAATTTACAAAAACCAAAATTAAGAAAAGAATGTGAATTAATTATTTCTGAAATAGGTAATCGTTTAGCACCTAACATTGATAAAGTTACGATTAGTAGTGATACAGCAAATAAACTCTTACAAGAAGAGCAAAATAAGCTACAACAAATATACGAAGAAACAATCGAAAAAATAAGTCAAGAACAATACACAGATTTTAGTAAACTAACAATCAAAGTAGGTTTATTAAGTGAACTAAATATGGTTTATTTAATTAGACAAAAACAATTTGAATTAGGTAAAGTTACAGGCGGAAATTATCAGAAAAAACCCGTATCTTCTGTGATATCTTCAGTTGAAGGAGTTATTAATCGCTCAAGTCAAACAACCAAACAATCTCAAACCCAAAAAGTAACGAATACTCAAGCTAATACGACAAATATACCAAACGAAACCGAAAATGAATCTCCAACTGTAGCTAAACAGCCGATGAGTCGTTTAGAAATGTTAATTGAAAGTGCAAACCGTAACATTGAAATAGCGAATTATGAACCTGCTGTGTTTGACTTAAGAGAAGCAGTTAAAATAGATTCTGATAGTGCCGTTGCTCACGCTTTATTAGGATTAGTATATTTAGAACAAAGTAATTTAACTTATGCTCGTATTCACATCAATCGAGCAGTCAAACTAGATGGCGATAATCCTCAAGTAGAAGAAATCAAAGAAAAATTAACTAAGGTTGAGAATAAAGGTAAAAAATCAGCCCAGAAAAAAGACGGTAAATCAAAAACAGCTAAAAAAGACAATACAGCTAAAAAATCAAAAGACGATAAAGGTAAAAAAGAACCACCTAAAATATTTGGTATTCCTTTATGGTAAGTTGATAATTGACAATTGACAATTGACAATTGACAATAAAAGAGCAATAAGTAAACTAGTGATGAGTAATAAGTAATTTACCATCAACTATTAACTATCAACTATCAATTACAACATGATTCATCAAGCACCGGCGGGGGCAAGAGATTTATTACCCTTAGAAGTAGCCCAAAAAAGTTGGATAAACGATCGTTTACAAGAAGTTTTTCGACGTTGGGGATACAAAAGAATTGTCACCTCTAGCGTGGAATGGGTAGATACATTAACAGCAGGGGGTGTAATTGATCCTGCAACTATTATAGAATTACAAAATGTAAGCTCAGGCAGACTTGGTTTACGCCCGGAATTAACGGCTTCAATTGGTAGGGCGGCAGTAAATCGACTCAACAATCAAACTATTCAAAGACTTTGTTATCGGGCTAATGTATTTCGTAATCCTTCAGCTAATCATTACGGGCGACAATTAGAATATTATCAAGCAGGAGTAGAGTTATTATTCGCCGAGGGTGTTTTAGCTGATGCTGAGGTTATTTTACTTTTAGCTGATTCGATGAGTTATTTAGGTTTAGAATCTTGGCAGTTGCTTTTGGGTGATGCTAGTCTCACTCGATCGATTTTAGCTATTTTTCCGTCAAATCTACAACAAACCATACTCGATTGTATCGCTAATTTAGATCGAGTCACTTTACAAAATCTTGATTTGGATAGCCAATTAAAAACCAAAGCCTTAAAACTATTTGATTTAAGAGGCAACCCTTTAGAAGTTTTAGCCCAAATAGATGAATTTGGTTTAAATTCTGAAGCTCAAAAAATTGTTCATCATTTGAAATCGGTAATTGAATTAGTTAATCATACTAGCGATAATAAATTACCTTTAATTTTAGATTTAACTAAAGTACAAACATTTGACTATTATACAGGGATAGTTTTTGAAGCTGTTAGTTCGATTAATAGTAAAGCGTATATCCTCGCTCAAGGAGGACGTTATGACAAGTTACTCGAAATTTATCACCCTCAAAATAAATCCGCCGCAGGAATTGGTTTTTGTTTTAATCTAGAGGATGTTCATAGTTGTTTACTTAAAAATAGCTCAAAATTACCTAATTCTATTCCCCCTAGTGATTGGTTAGTCATTCCCCAAAACAAATCCGCCGCTCAAAATGCTTTTACATATGCTCAAAATCTTAGAAACAAAGATAATAACTTACGAGTCGAATTAAATTTACAATTACAAACTCCCGCAGAAATTAAAAAATATGCTAAAACAGAGCAAATAAAATATTTAGCTTGGATTGATGAATTAGGTAAAGAAACGATCGAAGAAATAATTAATAACTAATAATTAAGATTACAGCTTATAACTCTTAACTCTTAACTTTTAACTTTTAACTATCATCAACTATGTCAAAAAAATTATCAGTAGAATTAAACCGTTATTTTTTTCAAGAAGAAAGAAACGCCAGCATTACCTTAAAAGACATTCTAACTTTAGCAGGAGAAAGAATATTTGGCTTTCTATTATTAATTCTGGCTTTACCTTCTGCTTTACCCATCCCAGCACCTGGTTATTCTGTACCTTTTGGTATCTTAATATTTTTGTTAGCCGTACAACTATTATTTGGAGCGACGATTCCTTGGTTGCCAGACAAAATGATGAATGGTTCAATGAATACTAATACCGCTCGTAAATTTGTCAAAATGGGCTTACCTTGGTTACAAAAAATCGAAGCGATAACTAAACCTCGTCTTACTTATGTTTGTACTAGCTTTATGGGGAAATTGGTCATCGGTTTAATGGTTGCCTTAATGGGTATTTCAATGATGATTATTATCCCCGGCACTAATACTTTACCCGCACTCAGTGTTTTTATTATTGCTTTTGGGTTACAAGAAGATGACGGTTTAATTGTTTTAGTTGGTTTGATTCTCTGTTTGATAGCGGCGGCTGTTTCTAGCTCGATCGTTTTGGCAGTTATATGGGGTGGTTCGAGTTTGGTTGATATAGTTAAAGAATTTGTGAGAAATAATTTTTAATTTATTTACACTTACACAAAACTAAATCAAAACTCACATTCTCAGCAACAAAACCCTAATAATGACTACCAGACTTACGATGTTGAATTGCTGTAGTTCCGTCTTTTTCTAATACCTCACCTTGATCTATTACAGCATAAATCAAAAAGTGATCACCAGAGTCTAAACGATTTTGGACAGTACACTCTAGATAAGCTAAGGCTTCTTCAATAACTAAGCAACCGTTATCAGCAGTTTTTGTCGTTACATTGTCAAAAGAATTAGTACTTTGATCACTAAAATTCCTTCTGACACTTCTACCTTCATTGAGGATATTTAGAACTAATTTACTATCTGGATTACTGATCAATTCCGTATTTTGTTCTTTACTCAGTGCAATCATGACACCAGGAGGGTTAAAAGTTGCTTGAGATACCCAAGAAGTAAGGATACCGCTATGAACACCATTGTGACAAGTAGTTAAAACGCAGATAGAGCCGACAATTCGACCAACTGCTTGTTCGGTACGATCGATTTGGGTTTCTGTTACCGCCTGACGAGGAGTACGTAGTCTTTTGGTTTTTTTCAGTTTTTGAGTAAACTCTTCTCCTGCTTGTACACATTCTTCTAAAATAGTCGCCGTGGGGCTAAAACGAACCCGAATTGGTTCAAAACCGAAGTTGTAAGAAGCATCTTTGAGTTTGTTTTCTAAAATATCGATCGCTTCACCACTCCAACCATAAGAACCAAAAACACCAGCTAATTTAGTTTTGGCGGCGTTAGCTAGAACAATTCCTAATGCTGTTTGAATTTGGGTAGGTGCATGCCCTGCTAATGTTGGTGAACCAATAATAAAACCATCACAAGCTTGAATTGCGGTAGTAATTTCTTCAGAGGAAGCCTGTTCGCAATTAATTGATTCTACTGCTACTCCTGAGTTTACTAATCCATGAGCGATCGCACTAGATACAGTTGCGGTGTTACCATAAGCTGAAGCATAAAGAAGAACGACTCTAAATTCTTGAGCTTTTTGTTTTTGTTCTTGACACCACTGCTGATAATCGTAGCTAAAACGGCTAAGGCTATATTTAACCAACGAACCGTGAGCAGGAGCATAAATTGTACTGGGAAAAGGGGCGAATTTAGTCAAAGCTGTTTCTAATTGCTTTGTTTGGGAAGCATGAAGACAGTCAAAATAGAAACGACGATCTTGATCTAATTCTTTCCAGTTATCATCAAAAATTGGTTCATCACATAAATGAGCACCAAAAAACTTATCGGTGTAGAGAATTTTACTTTGAGGATCGTAAGTACACAATCCATCTACCCAACGAGGAGTTGTCACACGGATGAATTTAAGTTGATGTCCTTGCCCTAAATCCAAAGTATCATTATCTCTAACTACTCGTGGCGATCGCGTCTGTGATGTGGCACTGTTCGATCGTTGTTCAGTGAAAATAGAAGTCGCTTTAAAGGCATTAACTGCTGGTTGAGAACAAATTATTTGAGCTTGAGGTGCTTTTTGTAATAACATTTGCACGGTTGCCAAGCGATTAGGATTAACGTGCTGTAAGATAATGTAATCTAATTTCTGCCAATCCAAATGTTGCTCTAATGTTTCTAAATAAATTTGAGTAAAAGATTCTCCAGGTGGATCAATTAAGGCAGTCTTATCAGCTTGAATTAAATAGGAATTAGAAGTTGTGCCTTTTTGACGTGAATATTCAACTTCAAACTTTAATCTATCCCAAGTGCGCGATCGTAACACTTGAGTATTGGTGCCAATCTTTGCTACTTGAACGTCTCTTTTTTTAGCTGGTATTTTCTGAATATTTGTTTGTGTCATGATTATTAATGATTTGATGTTTAATGTAATAACAATTCAAATTAAATTTGCTACAGTTGCTTTTAGTAAGTCCCCTTTTCTAAGAGGAGGGGCACCTCACCTAAGAAGTTTCAGGTGAATGGAATACGCCCCGTGGATTTAGTCCTCATTCATTTATCTTGTTCTTTTTTGAATTTGGTATGATTAATGACTGATACTTTGTTTATTACTTTCGGTTTTCTTTTTATATTGCTCAGATATTTTTTGCTCAGGATCGACCCCTTCAAAAGTAGGCGGTAGCCAAACTCTAACTACTAACAAAACTGATAAAACTAACAAAAAAGAACAAGTAGCTAATACCTGAGTCCAAGGAATATCTAAAATTCCCTTAACAATAATTTCTCTTAAAACCGAAACAATAGAAACTTCAACAGCAACTCCAATAGAAACTCGACGCTCTTGTAAATAAATGATTAATAAGCGAAATAACTCAACTAAAATCAGTACAAAGAGAATATCAGCCGTTACTTGCGTAAAATTTAAAGGCGGTAACAGAGAAACAAACATCTCTTTTAACTGAAGCGTCATGAAGCCAAATAAACCGATACATAGAGATATGATAATAAGGTCTTGGATAAATTCCAAAAATTTAATCACACCACGGCTGTTTAACCATTTATACCAAGGAGTTGATGAAGAAGTATTTTTGCCTTCAACGGATGGAGTTTTAATCTCCTGTGAATTATTAAACGTACTCATGAGTTATATTTGGTTATTAGTTGTTAATGATTAGTTATTGAATAGTTAGGTAAAATACAATTCAATCTTGAAAGTCGATCTGAGAAATTAGTGAAGTGAACAAAATAACTACTAATAGCTATGGCAGAAAACAAGATGGTTAGGACGTTATCGATCTCCCACGGGTCCCCCTTATAAACGGGGAAATACAATTAAAGTGTCCTAACTCACCCGTTACTTGCTATATAATAGTCAAAAGAGTAATTTGATACTTCACCCTGAAATTTTTAATAGTGATTACCAACCTTGCGATGGTGAACGGCTGTTAAAATATCTAGTTTGGCAACTCTACCAGCTTGCACATTACTATAAACAATCCAGTGATCGCTACATTCGATTCGACTCTCAACTTCACATTCAATGTAAGCTAAAGATTCGGCAATAATTGGTGAACCATTACTAGCGGGTACAGTTTTGATTCCTTCAAAGCGATCGACACCAGGTGGAAAGCGTTTGAGAAAATGTCTAATTAGATTTTGATAATTTCCTTCTTCTAAGATATTCAAAACAAAACGATCGCCAACTTGTAAAAAAGATTCAATCGCCCGATCTTTAGCTACGGCGATCGCAATCCCTAAAGGAGTAAAACTAGCTTGTGTTACCCAAGATGCAACCATTGCACTCGATATTTCGCCTTTTTTGGCAGTGATGATATATAAGCCGTTGCTAATTCTACCTAAAGCTTTTTGTAAGTCATTATCGATCGCTTTAGCTTTTTTAACAGTACGATCACGAGTTAACCATTGTCCTAAATCTGTCCCAGCTTCATCGCAGACTTGCTCAACTACAGGGTTAGGCGATTGCTTAACTAAAATTGGCTCGAATGCTTCAGTCAGCCCAATTTCTTGAAACCGATTACGTAAAGGATAAATAGGCTCATCTTCTCCACCACCAGATTCAAATAAACCAATTGATTGTTTGCCGTGGGCTGTTGCAACTATAGTATTGAGAATAATATGAGCTTCTGAATCTGATTGAGAAGGCATACCGATAACTAAACCAGCGGCTTCGGATACCAATTCTCTAACCAATTGCGGTTCGGTATTATTCCAGTCAACTAATTCTACTGCTACTTCTGTTTTTATAATCCCTTGGGCGATCGCTCTGGCGAGAATTTCACTGTAGCCATATTCTTCCGAGTAAAACAATGCAACAAAAGTTTCCGTTTTGGTTTGTGCCTGACTCCATTGCTGATAACGATTTACTAATTCAGCACGATGAAATTGCAATAATGGACCATGTCCTGTAGCGATCGTTTCTAGTTCTAGTTTTGCCATGCGTTTAATCGCACCTAAAACCGATCGAGCATTAGGTTTCATCAAACAGTTATAGTAGTATTCATAGTCGGCTTCAACTAGTTCTAAATTTTCATCAAAAGTAGGCTCATCACAATAATGCATCCCAAAAGCATCACAAGTATAAAGAACTTGTGTTTTGTAATCGTAAGTAAACATTGTATCGGGCCAATGTAAATTAGGGGCAGAAACAAACTCTAATTCATGCCCATTACCTAAATCTAAACGATCGCCATTTTTAACAATTTGATGATTAAAAGGTTGATGCACCATATCGGTTAAAAACTTAATTGCTACCTTCGCCGCAACTACTGTAACTTGAGGTGCTAATGCTAAAATATCTTTAACTAAACCACTGTGATCAGGCTCTGTATGACTGATAATTAAATAATCGAGTTGAGATGGATCGATTAAACCGGTTAATAAATCCAGATAGAGTTGACGAAATTTAGCATGAGTTGTATCAACCAAAGCTAACTTTTCACCTTGAATGATAAAAGAATTGTAGGTTGTGCCATTTTGTAAACCAAACTCAATATCAAAGCGATCTCGATCCCAATCCAAACAACGAATTGCCGTAGTTTCTGAGCCAATTTCTACAGTTTGTATAGTTAATCTTTTTGTCGATTGAGTTGTTTTATTCTGATCAATAAATGTAGTCATAAGTTATATCGATAGGTTTTTAGTTTTACTTAAGTATTATTTATCTATCTTGACATATTCTTAATGATTTGTAAAGTTTATATTTTATACAATTAGAATAAGCTTATCTTATGTACTGAAGGGTGAGATCACTTATTTAGTTAAAGAGAAAGTACAGCGACATATCAACTAAAAAAAGTTATAACTAAATTTTTCAGCAGAATTATCTGATCAAAATCAGAAATAGAAGTTTGATGATAACGACTTTAAAAACTTTCATAAACTTATATTATTTAGTTTTTTTTGAAGAAAAATTGTACAATTATAATCGAAATTTATTTAATAATAATTACTTTCAATAAGCTTTATAAATTTAGTAATGGGAGTTTTTAATGTTTTAATTAATTGAATAATTTATCTAACATTATAGATAACAACATTACGATATCTTCTAATATTAATTACTACAAAAATTAAAATAATATTTTGATAAATGATTAAAAAACGATCGTTTCCACCAAAATTTTGATTACTAAAACGACAATTTATATTGGCAAAGCATCTTTATTCAATCGTATTTAACTTAATAATAATTTCTCTAAATTATCTACGAAGATATTTACTGTTGAGTCACTTTTTTCTGAAACCGATATTTCCATTCAGTTGAGCTACGTAAAGCAATCCATAATAATAACATGGCAATTAAGCCGCCGTTTTCAGGTGCTTTGATGGCAAGTAAAACTAAAATTGCCGATAAACAATCCTCGAAGAAAATTAAAGCTATTGGCATTTTACCCCAACGAAAAAACCAACCAACTTGAACTAATTTTAAAACTAAAGCAAACAAACCACCAACAATACCTAGCAACCATAAAGGTGAAAAAGAAACTTGCAGTAAACGTGCAACTCCAATAGCCAGAATTCCACCAGTCAGAGGGCTTAAGATTAATTGAATCAATTGTAAAACACGCAAACCAACTAATTTTTTTGTACCTAATAATTCAAATAACGACCAACTAGTTAAAATACCGACTAAAATTTTGGGAGGAAAATTAGCTAAAAAAGGTACTTGTGTCCATAATTGATCAAGATTGCTGATACCGATAACTAGTAAGGGTAAACCAATTCTCATACCTCCTGCCGCAGATGCGGATAAAATAGCTAATATTTGAATTATTGTCAATTCTTGTGTAATCACCGATACTATTTCCCTCGTTTGCCCAAATTTTTGTATTAATTAAACGATCGTCTATTGATTTATTAAGTTACAATCAATGCCAATTAGAAATATCTTGATCGCAATTTAATGACATTTTCTTCTCAGTCCAAAATTAATTTAGCCATTACCTTGGGTGATCCTGCTAGTATAGGTACAGAAATTATCCTCAAAGCCCTGTCTAATAAAACTTTAGCTGATAATGCTAATTTAACGATCGTTGGTTCAAAATTTTGTTTAGAACAGATGTATGTTCATTTACAAAAAATTGATAGTGCTAATCTAGCACATCTAGATCAATTTGATGTTATTGATGTTTACACTCCAAATAATGTTAATTGGGGTGAAGGTAATGCCGAAACAGGTAAAGCAAGTTTTCTTTATTTAGAAAAAGCGATCGAATTAACCAAACAAGGTAAATTTGATGGTATCGTTACCGCCCCTATTGCTAAATATTTATGGCAAAAAGCCGGTTATAATTATCCTGGGCAAACTGAAGTTTTAGCTCAAAAAAGTGGTGTTGATAAATTCGGCATGATGTTTGTGGGTAAATCTCCTTATACAGGTTGGGTATTAAAAACGCTTTTAGCAACTACTCATATTCCTCTTAAGGCAGTTTCTGACACTCTTAACCCAGAGTTAATGAATTTGAAATTAGATTTGTTGATTAATACTTTAAAACAAGACTTTACTATTTTTGAGCCGACAATTGCCATAGCGGGTTTAAATCCTCATAGTGGAGAAGAGGGTAAATTAGGTACAGAAGAAAAAGAATGGTTAAATGATTGGTTAATTCAAGCACAACAAAAATATCCTCAAGCCAAATTAATTGGTTTGCTTCCTCCTGATACTATGTGGACAAAACCGACTTCTGCTTGGTTTCATTCTACTGATATTAAAGTTGCTGATGCTTTTTTAGCTTTATATCATGATCAAGGTTTAATACCCGTTAAAGCGATCGCATTTGACCAAGCTATTAATACAACGATTGGTTTACCCTTTGTACGTACTTCCCCTGATCATGGTACTGCTTTTGATATCGCAGGTCAAGGTATTGCTAATGCTAGTAGTATGATTAGTGCGATCGAATTAGCAACTTCATTGTGTCAAAATAGACGACAATTATAATTGACAATTGATAATTGAGACAATTAACAATCAAAATTTCTTACTCCTTACTCCTTACTCCTTACTCCTTACTCTTTAAAAAATGAGCCCAGCAAGTGAAGCAATCGCTACATTAATTGAATTAGCCCAAACAGGAGAAATCAACCCTTGGGATGTACAAGTAATCGAAATAATCGATCGTTTTCTTGCCGAAGTCGGAGTTGATGGAAGCGATAATTTAGGGATAGAAGAAACTGATTTATCGCAATCAGGGCAAGTAATGTTATGGGCATCCAAATTAGTATTATTCAAAGCCGAAACCTTAGAAAGACTAAAT
The DNA here is from genome assembly GCA_963710605.1 of uncultured cyanobacterium. GTDB lineage: Bacteria > Cyanobacteriota > Cyanobacteriia > Cyanobacteriales > Cyanobacteriaceae > JAALKG01. The sequence continues at coordinate 184,944 of CAVQBA010000007.1, read as the reverse complement.
CAACCAGAAGAAGAAAGCGAATTTTCTGCTGAATATTTAGAATCTATCGAAATAGCCGAAGATGAGCGTAAAAATATCAATAATAACCTTACTAAAAAGATAAAACGTCGTACTTGTGCACCACCACAAAAAAAAAGAAAAGTAACTTTAGCCGAATTTATTACTCAATTACAAATTATTGATCAGCAAATTAGTAAAAAGAAAATAAATCATCAGCTTACTTTACAAAAAAAGAAAAAAGGTTATACCCGTAAGCAAGCATTAAAGACTATCATTGAACTTGCTCATAACGAAAATCTGACTCAATTAGCTGAACAACTGAGTACATTTTTAAATCATAATTTACTAAATCAAGAATCAGATAATAATATTCAACTCGATAAATTAGTTAGTGAATGGCAAACTCATTTAGCTGAAGAAAAAACGGATAAAGTGGGTATATTTTGGGCTTTATTATTACTTTCTTCTCAATCCAAAGTAGAGTTACATCAAGACGAATTTTATCAGGATTTAAATATTAGTTTAATCGCCTAAAGTTTATTTTGAGCTATATATAGATCTCGTTATTTATTTGAGTTATCTATCTTAATTATTTGTCTCGACTTTCTTATATTGTGAAATAACTTAGTAATTACGTGAGCCAAATGCGGCTTGACGCACTTGTGGAGATTTGTCTTCACGTAACATCTCTATAATATGGCGAGGAGTAGCCGCTTTATTAGCTATGATTGTACGTATTTTTTCTAATGAGTATCTTTGGCTAGTAGCTCTAAAATATTTTTAGGCGTACTACAATGCTCGGCAAGAATAAGACGAGTTTCGACAAGTTTGCTATTTGCTAGTACAGCTAAAACGTCATTAGGAGTATGAGGATTTTCTATTAACGATTTCACCTCAAAATAACAACCAAATTTTACCAATCTTCTAAAAATTATTGGTGGAATATCTAAAGATTGTGCCATATAATAACGAACGGAAAAAAGTATCTCAGAATTGCTAGTTAATTTCAGTAATAATTTAGATTTTACATTTTCTGGAGTCGCTGGATGTTGTACTATTGCCCAGTATATTTGACCAATTAAGTGTGTAGCTTGACTATAATGAATTTGACGTACTTCTCTATTGTGTCTAAAATAATCAACAACTTGCTCATACGATAAACCTTTAGTCGATTCGTTGAAATAGGTAATACTTTGTTTTTGTCAGAATTTTTACTAAATGGTGCGAGATGCCGAATATTAGTTTCAAAAATAATATCGTTATGAATTTGATGATATTTTCTTCCTGCGAACCATTTTAAGGTCAAAACAGAAATATTAGGATTAGCAAGAATACCTAAAATTAATCGAATAGCCTTAGTCCATTTAAGAATTTCCGGTACTTTTTTAATTTAACTGATCAAGAATTTACTAAAGGTAAATTTGGATGGCTAATAATAGTTTCAAGTACATAAGCATCTCCGCTCAAATGACCTCTTTCAAGGTTGAGGAGTTGCTATGATACAATTTTGACCATCGATAAATATTGAAATTGATGTTTTTTTGTCTTCTATTTGGAGTGAATTTAGTTTTGTAACAGCAGACTTGTAAAAAAGAATTGTCTTAATAATTTCTCGATTGATTTGAGGATGTTCTGCTACTAATTGTCTCACTTCATAGCTAAAATCTTGGGCTAATTTTTTTAATATTTCAATTGTTACTTCCGTATTTTTTGCCACGGCTTGACGGACTTTTTTATTTTCATGTTTAGCTAATACATTTAAAATATTAACTGAGGTAGTTGTTTGAGCTATTTGAACCAGATTTCGATGGTGTATTTGCGACAGTAAATCGGGATTAGTTAACAACAATAAGTCGATTGCGGGATTTTTAAAAACTGGCTCTAAAAATTGCCCTGCTAAATTTTGTAAAACAGATGGTAGTACATTAGGGTTCATTGCTACATATTTACGAGTAATCAAATCATTACAAACGGCTAATTCTTTTAATCTTTCTGTGGATGTTGTTTCATTTTGAGCTTCTAGTCTTTGTTGTTCTAAATTGATCATTAATCTCAACTTTATAATTAGCGTTAACTATTCTTCCTGAGGTAAATAGTGTTTTATGCAATATTGAGAATAGATAATCGGCTCTTTTTTCTTGGTAATAGTCAATTATTTAGCTATTGATTTGATTTGAGTTATAAGGATTGATAATTGGGTGTTGTGCAATTTAGAGTATAAAAAACAACTAACTGTTAAAATTATTGCTAGATTATTGATTTAATGACGATCGATTCTTTAAGATGAAATTAAGCAATAAAAATATTATTACTCTTAATCGATGGTGAAGAATTTATATACTCTAACTGTTAATCTGGCGATGTTAGTAATAATCCCCTCTCATTGGTTAACATTTAGTGCTTTAGCACAATCAAAAATGTATCAACCGATCGCAATTGTCGAAAACCAATCAATTAACGATCAACTAACCGCAAAAGATATACCAACAGGAGAAGGAGGATTTGCTAGAGATTATTTTATCTATTTAGAAGAAGGTGATCAAATAGCGATAGATTTACTTTCAGAAGATTTTGATAGTATTCTCGTGTTGATTGCCGAAGATGGTACAACAGTAGCCGAAAATGATGATGCACCAGACACTACTTCTAATTCTTTATTATTTACTCGCATTGTCGCCGCCGGAAAATATATAGTTAGAGTTAGAGCATTTGGACAAACAGGTAGTGGTAACTTTAAATTGAAATTAACTAAGTTAAAACCAACTCAATTATAGTAAGCTATTAAGCTCTCAGTTGTATTTAAAATTTATGCCTTAGTTGAGAAATTAGCAAAATCGATCGTCAATAATTTAAAATCACTTATCAAAAGACGGTAGCACTCGGACAAAAGTTATGATGTTTAAAACCCAACTAACCGCTGATGGTAGTGAAACTTTTTACTCCCCAGAATTTGATGAGAAGTTTCATAGTCAATATGGTGCAAAGACAGAAGCTCAAATTACTTATATTCAAGGTTGTCGTTTAGCTGAAAAAATCCGCACACAAGATCAAGTTAAAATAATTGATGTCTGTTACGGGCTAGGGTATAACACCGCAGAAGCGATCGATTGTTATTATCAGCAAATAAATCCTCAATGTCAACTACAAATTGTAGCCTTAGAATTAGACGAAACCGTACCAAGACAAGCCATAGAAAGAGGTTTATTAGAAAATACCTTCTCAACTCATACTGTTGAATTACTAACCCAACTACTGACAGATAAAAAAGTAAATGATTCATCCTTAAAGTTAGAATTATTAATCGGTGATGCTCGACAAACAATTCAACAATTAATTAAAAATAACTTTTTAGCTGATGCTATTTTTTTAGATCCTTTTTCGCCACCTAAGTGTCCTCAACTATGGACAATAGAATTTTTACAATTATTAGCTAATGCACTTAAACCAGAAGGTATTATCGCTACTTATTCTTGCTCTGCCTCAGTACGTAAAGCTTTGAGCTTAATTAATTTAAAAATAGGACATAATTATCAAGTTGGACAAAGAACCGCAGGCACGATCGCATCTTACCAGTTTTCCCCCTTACCGAGCTTATCAGCAATGGAGCAAGAACACTTACAAACACGTGCGTCTATCCCTTATCGAGATCCACATTTAACTGATAATGCCATCACCATTAAACAAAGACGAATAGAAGAACAATCTCAAAGTATTCTTGAATCTACTACTAAGTGGAAAAAAAGACATTATTTGAGATAAGTACAAAAGATAGGTAAATCAACTGATTACTTTTTAACTGAATTTGTTCACTATAGTGATGTAGCCAAGAAAACAAAAAAAATTATAATCTCATCTACTCGATACATAAATATACTTGAACGATTGTATATTTTGGTTTGGTCAATGGGAAAGTAAACAACATTAAGTATTCATCAATTTATAGGACTCACGGTTGATATGATTAATCACGAAGATATGACCAAAATTAATAAAGAAGGAAGATATATTGTTCGTGCTTCCTCTGAAAATAGTTGTGTAATGGTAGTAGATGATCATCCCTTGAGTTTGTTACATGCAGTAGATTTAATTAGTTATGAAGGTCATAAGATTATCGAAGTAAATGATAGTACACAAGTTTTATCTCTAGCATATCAACAAAAACCCGACATTATCTTGATGGACGTAATGATGCCATTAGCTAATGGTTTAGAAATAGCCAAAAAACTTAAGTTACATCCTCATACCAAATCAATACCGATCGTTTTGATGTCAGTAACCGACGAGCCACATTTGCGTGATCAAGCTTTAGAGATTGGTGTAGAAGATATCTTAATGAAGCCACTACAACGAACTACTTTATCTGCCAAACTAAGAAATTTAGCTCAGCAAAAGCGTTTAAATGAAGGTTTAAATCAAACCCAACAAGTACTTTTGACTTTAGCCTCAGCTATCAAAAATAGAGTCGCTAATGAACAAAAATCATCATTTAATTTAGCTAATTTAGTTATGGGTTTTGCCGAATACTTAAAATTAAAGAATGAAGAAATTGAAGATTTAGTTTTTGCTGCCTATCTTCATGATATTGGTACTGTTAATATTCCTGAAAATATTTTAACTAAGCAAGGAAAACTAACCCCCGCTGAACAACTAATTGTTCGTCAACACGTTATTATTGGTGAGCAGATTTGTCAACCACTTTGTCATAACAATCCTAATCTGCAAGCAATTATCCGTCATCACCACGAAAAATACGACGGTAGTGGCTATCCAGATAATCTTGTCGCCGACAATATTCCCTACCTTGCTCAAGTTTTTCAAGTAATTGATATTTATCATGCTCTTACTAGTAAACGCTCTTACAAGGTAGCTTATAGCCGTAAAGAATCTTTAGCTATTTTGGCACGAGAAGTAACCAAGGGATGGCGAAACCCAATTTTGTTTCAACAGTTTCAAGATTTTATTCATCAATATTAAACAGTAAACGTGCGAACAATGAGTAATTAGCAATGAACAGTTAAAACTCCTTACTCATTACTCCTTAATCAATTCAGTCTTACGTCATCATTTCTTTACTTAAGATCAGCACAAACATAAAATCGATCGCCAAATAGATATATAATTGTAGATTGGCTAAAACCCTTCATAGTTTGTAGAACGTAATTTTAAAGAAAATAGACTAATTATTTATTATGACCGAAGATATACGTATTTTAATGTGCGCACCAGATCATTATGATGTGGATTATGTAATTAATCCTTGGATGGAAGGCAATATACACAAATCAACTAAAGATCGTGCTGTAGAGCAATGGAATAAATTATATAAAGCGATTAAAGAACACGCTACTGTTGATCTAGTTCAACCAGAAAAAGGTGTACCTGATATGGTATTCACCGCTAATGCTGGTTTAGTGTTAGGAGAAAATGTTGTTCTGAGTCGTTTTTATCACGCTGAAAGACAAGGAGAAGAGCCTTATTTTAAAAAATGGTTTGAAGATAATGGTTTTCATGTTTACGAGTTACCTCAAGATTTGCCTTTTGAAGGTGCAGGAGATGCTTTATTCGATCGAGAAGGGCGTTGGTTATGGGCAGGATATGGTTTTCGTTCAGAATTAGATTCTCATCCTTATCTTGCTAAATGGTTGGATACAGAGGTTTTATCACTCCACCTAATTGATAATCGTTTTTATCACCTTGATACTTGTTTTTGTCCTTTATCTAATGGTTATCTGCTTTATTATCCTCAAGCATTTGATAGTTATTCTAATCGTTTGATTGAAATGCGTGTACCTGAAGAAAAAAGAATCGCCATTGAAGAAGCAGATGCAGTCAATTTTGCTTGTAATACAGTAAATATCAATGACATTGTCATCATGAATAAAATTAGTGATGACTTAGAAAAACGTATTAGTGAAAAAGGCTTTAAGGTAATTCAAACACCATTAGGTGAATTTTTAAAAGCAGGTGGTGCGGCAAAATGTTTGACATTAAGAGTAACTGAACCAATCTTAGAAGACGTTCATGCTAATGTTTCAGTGGTTAGTAAAACCATCAAACTAGAAGGACATTTGTTAGATACAGGTATGATGAATCGTGCCTTAGATTTAATTATCTCTGAAGGTGGTAGCTTTAAAGTACTTAATTTCAACTTAGGTATAGAAAGACAAAGCCCCTCTACTGCCGAAGTTCGTATTTCTGCACCTTCTGCTCAACTAATGGAAGATATTGTTAGTCAATTGATTGATTTAGGTGCAATCATTGCTCCTGAAAAACAAGTCGATGTTCACTTAGAGTCGGTGAATAAAGCTGGTGTTTCTCCTGATGACTTTTATGTTACTACTATTTACCCAACTGAAGTTAGAGTTGATGATGAATGGATAAGAGTTGATAATCAAAGAATGGATGGAGCGATCGTTATTAACAAAAAAGATCATCAAACTACTGCTAGTTGTAAACTATTACGAGATTTAGAAGTAGGAGAAGAAGTAGTTGTCGGTGTTGAAGGCATTCGTACTGTACGCTCTGCTCAATCAAGAGAAAAAAGAAATAAAACTCAAGAATTTAGCTTCATGAGTGGTGGCGTTTCTAGTGAGCGACGTGTTGAATTATTAGTTGAGCAAATCGCTTGGGAAATGCGTCATATTCGTGATCAAGGCGGTAAAGTAGCCGTCGTAGCAGGTCCTGTTGTCATTCATACAGGTGGTTCAGGACATTTATCTGGTTTAATTCGTAACGGTTATGTACAATGCCTTTTAGGCGGTAATGCGATCGCTGTTCATGATATGGAACAATCAGTTATGGGTACATCTTTAGGTGTAGATATGCGTAAAGGTACACCTGTCAGTGGTGGGCATCGTCACCATCTTAAAGTAATTAATTCAGTTCGCCGTGCCGGTAGTATTGCTCAAGCGGTTGAAGAAGGTATTATCACTAAAGGAGTAATGTATGAGTGTATTAAAAATAATATACCTTTTTGTTTAGCAGGTTCAATTCGTGATGATGGCCCATTACCTGATACTTATATGGACTTGATTAAAGCTCAAGAAGAATATGCTCGTTTAATTGATGGTTCGGATATGATTTTAATGCTCTCAACCATGCTTCATTCGATCGGTGTTGGTAATATGACACCTTCAGGGGTGAAAATGGTTTGTGTCGATATTAACCCTGCGGTAGTGACTAAATTAAGCGATCGAGGTTCAGTTGAATCAGTCGGTATTGTTACTGATGTAGGTTTATTCCTTAGTCTTTTAGTCCAACAATTAGAAAAATTAACCGATCGTTATCAGTTAAGTTAATTTAGAGAGATAAAAATAGCCATCAGTAAACATTTAATAAATATTGATGGCTTGATTCATTCGCAAAAGATTCGACTCAAAATAGATGATTTGACTAATCTTAAGTAACCTATAACTCTGGGTTGAAATTAGCTTCTGTTTCATCATCATCTGAGCTATCTGTCATTACTAATGCTTGTTCAAAATCCATTCTTTGCTCGGCATTACGTAGAAAATAACCACTCATCATCGCCGAAATTAATAATCTACCCATACTTTCTTTACTCGTTGTAATCATGGTATTAAAATGCTCTGAAGGTAAATTACCGAGCATACCAATGATATTATGTTCCATAACTTTAAGTACCTCTGAAGAATCAGGTTTAGAAAGTTGGAGAATGGTTTCAGGATCTAATGATTGGATATAATTTAAAAAATTACTTTGACTATTTTTTTGATTCAAAAATTTTGTTTCGCTATTATTACTATTATTATTAGATTTATAATTCACGATCGTAAACCCCTGTTATAATTTATACTTAGTTCGTCATTATCGACGACATTTATAATGTATCAGTTTCCCTAAATTGTCTGTTGGAGTAAAACCGAACTAAACAACATCGGCTTTTGCCTTTACTCAACCTCTTTTTTCATTCTCTCAAGAGTCATATTCATTTGCTCAAACATTTGCTGAGGAGTTGTACCGAACTGACTTAATTGAGTTTTTAACTGTTCAACAGTCATCTTCGCTGTGAAATCGTCTGATAACTCAAATCTAGCCATAAAAATTTTGTATCTTTCCATCATGCTTTCCATCTTTTCGATAAAAATCTTTTTACCTTCACGATCGAATTTTCCAAACTCACCACCTAATTGGACTAAAGATTGATAATCAGTGAAAAGTTGTTTAGCTTCTTCTTGTACTACTTCTGAATCAAAAAATCCCATTTTTACAACCTACTAATAATATGTACTTATTGTCTTTTTGAATAATTAGTTCTAACATATAGCAATCATTTAATTACTTAGTATCAAAACAATAAAACAAAACTAGATTAAGTTTTTTAAGTTGTAATCATCAAACTAACAATTTTTTTTAATGATTAGTTAACTTCTTCTTGAATAAGTTTATTGTTAATTATTTAATTGCTACAAATCTAATTATAAGATTATCCTTATCATTGACTACATACGGATTTCCGTAACCGATGAACAATGAACAATCCTACTACTACGACTCAGTCTAAATCCAAAAACAAAAAATTTGCTCTTATCTTAGCTTTGATTGGTGCAGTATCTGCTCTTCCTTTAGCTGGTTTACACAAATTTTATCTCGGTCAATCTTTATGGGGAATTATCTATTTAGTTATCGGTTGGCAAAGTCCGATGGCGAGAATTGCCTGTATAGTCGATATAGTATTGTATCTAGCTCAAAATCAAGAACAATTCAATCAACGTTTTAATCCTCATTTGATTTCTACGACTACGCAAAAAATATTCCCAGCGGAGCAAGTAACACAGATAGCTACAGCTATTAGAGAATTAGAAAAACTACGTCAAGAAGGTTTAATCTCTGACAATGAATTTGAACAAAAACGTCGTCAATTAATAAGTTGATTGAAGATTAAAAATTATGTTTGATAATTTAATCTCAAGTATTTATTCAAAACAAATAAATTTGTGCTCGTCAGAAAATATTAGTAGGTAATACAATTCACCAAGATTAGTATTTTAATTAAAATTTCGATCGACGCTACCAAAAAATACAGGTTCGACTCTCAAGCAAAGTACACTAGAAGGGCGTATAACCATATATTCTCCTTGAATATTTTTAATCGGTACACTAATAAAATCATGAGAATCAGCTTTTGGTACTAATTCGCCACTGTACCATTTTTGAAATTCCTTGATTGTAGGAAAGCGAACCTCTTCTCGATGACCACCATTAATTAATATATGTACAACATATTCATCTGGTTTTCTCGCCATGAATTGTTTTCCTGCTAGTTGATCAAATTACTTTTAGTTATTTTTGCATACAATTTGATCTTACCCACAATTTATTTAATTTTCTCATCTTCGATCGAAAAATACAGATATAGTCATTTCAATATTTTACCAAGATAGTAATTATAATATTTCAAATAGAAGTATAAAACCCGACAAGTAATGATTATTACAACGTACCCCACCACTCATCAGCTACGCACTAAACTTCCGCCTGTTTTATTCTAAACTTGTCCAAAAGCCGAATCTGTCAACTAAAATTTTCAATTAAAATTACAGTATCAATCATATTTAAAACTTGAGTCTTTACCTCACCTTGAGTATGAATTACAAGGCTAATAGATATCGTTTAATAAATTAAACTGTAATTTTAGCTTCAAGATGTCTTACCGTTATTTTAAATAACTATAAAAGACAACAAATTATCATCACCATCACATTGTTATCTTAAATGACTATCAGTTTCAATTCTCTGATAAAAATAAAAGAAACAAAAATTCAACAATTGATAGTCGAAAAGAAATGATAAACTATGGATGCAATAAAAAATTAGCTTTATTTTTTGATTAGGTATTTCTGATAATTATAATGAGTAAAAAACATCTTTTAGTTACAGGCGGTGCAGGTTTTATTGGTTCTAATTTTGTTAATTATTGGGCTGAGCAACATTCAGAAGACAAAATAGTTGTCTTAGATGCACTTACTTATGCCGGCAATCGTCAAAATTTGAGTAAATTAGAAAATAATCCTAATTTTGTTTTTGTTCATGGTGATATTTGCGATCGTACTTTAGTCGATAAAATATTAACAGAAGAAGCAATTACCCAAGTTGCTCACTTTGCCGCCGAATCTCATGTCGATCGATTTATCTATCAACCCCTCTGCCTCTGAGCGGCATCTTCCCTTCCAAGGCAGGGCTGTTTCATTCACGTTCGCAAAAAAATAGCTAGAAGCTATTACTACGAAACGAACGAGCGATTTGGTTACATTTTCTTTTTACTATTAGAAAAAAACAGCTACATTTACTGCTATTTCGAGAGTTATAGAAATTACAAAAATAAGACATGAAATAGCCTTGCTTTGTCTTCGGAGAGACAAAGGTACTTACTTGCTAATAACAACGGTTACAAATTTTATTTGAATTGGTATTACTTTACCACTTAATTTTTTTTTAATGACTATCGATCGTCATCACAAATATTTTAAATAGATATTTAATTTGGATTAGTTGGGGTAGAGAGTAGGAATTTCTGTCGGTTTAAAACGATTATAGGTCTCGGTCAAAGTATTTACAGCAAAACGATCGAGCCAGTAAACAGGATAAGATTCATCCGCTATATATTGCCAATAACCTGGTTGAAGATAAGGCTGAAAACTTTCTTCTTGAGCAATATAATATTGCAAAAAAGCCGTAGCTTGAGTATTACCGTAAGTAGTGAATATATTTTCCTCAGTATCTTGAAAATCGACTAACAAATTGAGTAAATTATTAATTTGGGAATTAGAATCAGGGCTTATCAAAAAATGAGCTTGACCTTCGATAACAAATAAATATTTATCTTCACTACTCACCCAAGCAAACGTTCTAATTTGTTCGATAATTGCTGGTGTTGCAGGATCGTTTGTACCCGCACCAATCACGATCGGAATCTTAACTTTACTCAAACCCTGCGAGCCAAATATAACACTATTGACTGGATTCATAACCCCAATTGCACCTACTCTTTCATCGTGAAAATTATATTCTCGATCGGGTAAGTCTAATGTTCGACATTGTAATAACATAGACAAGTTTGCTTCCCAAACACGACGATCGCAATAAGTTTTAATATGCTCGAAATCCCAAGTTGCACCAGCCAAAGCTAAAGCAGTATAACCGCCAAAAGAATGACCTAAAACGCCAACATTATCTAAATTTAGTCTATTATTAAATTCTGTTTTGTTTCTTTTTTCTAATTCATCTAGAACGTAACTAATATCCAAAGGGCGATTAATGAATTCTTCTAAATCATATAATTCACGGGTATAACCGTTAATTATTTCCGCTAATTTTTTCCCATCGCTACCAATATGTTGAGGAATCGCCACCAAAAAGCCATAGGAAGCTAATTGTTTGCCTAATGTAGCAAATTCATCAGGATTAGAACCTAAACCATGAGAAACGATGACAACGGGTGTTTTTCCTTGTTTCCAACGTTGTGGTTGATAAATATCTACGGCAAAATTTCGTTGGCGTTTTTGATCTCTTAGTTGTAAAACTTCTAGGGGTTTGAATCCATACTCTCCTTTTTCTCTGATATCCTTAATCTTGGTATAGTCTAGATTCTGCTTAGCTATTTCCTGACTAGATAATCGATCGGCATCTTTAGTTAGAGATTCCGTTGCTAATGATAAACGCTTTTGATAATCTAATATCTCTTCAATTTCACTTGTATTGAGTTGAATATCGGTAGCCACAGATTGTAAAAAATTAAGCACAGTCAATCCGTCTTCATTTTCTAGTGCCGCTTTAACTAATCCACCTCTTAATATATACTTACCATTTCTGCCTCCAGGTACGGATATTAAAGTACCCATTTTTTCTAATAGCATTTCTCCTGTAGGTGTATTCAAAAAAGTTGATAATCTTACACCATCGATCGGATACTTCGTCGATAAAGTTTCTCGTAAAGCTTCTTTTTGCTCGTCTTTTAAACCCGCGGCATTGAGATAAAATTCTAGCTCTCGATCGACAATTCCTTCTTGAGCAAATTTTTCTAAGGAATCGACTTCTAATGTTAAGTTAAGAGGGCCATAAATAATCTTAATTTTTTCGGCGGCGATACTAGGCAAACAAAAGCACAAAAATGAAATACTGGTAAAGAGGAAAGTTTGCCAATTTTTAAGTAGATTTAACATATTAATAATTTTTGAGCAATTAAGACGATCGCAAAGAGCAAAGGTTTAATGAGCGATATATAGCAATACAAGAATTAGTCAGGACGTTTTTCGATCTTAAATACAACCCCTCTAAATCTCCCCTTGGGAAGGGGAGACTTTAATCTATACATATCCTAAGCAATTCCTTTCCTACTATATAAGCGTTTTGATAATACTTAACGTACTAACAGTAGTATTTTTTCACCATATTATTGTTTAATACTTAATCTAAGTACATAATTGGGATCATTTTAAAGTTCAAAACCTCTTTGTCATCGTATATAATATTATTCGGTAAGTTTGTAGTAAGGGCTTTAGCCCTTATTTTGGTGATTGTTGAAAATGCCTAATTGATTATTTTTTAACTGCCATGAAGCCATTTAGAAAACAGACGAGTTAATCTGGGCATGACTATATAAGCAAGTAAGATAACCACCAATCCCGTCATAATTGCTTGACGTAATAGGTAAGGTAAAAATACTAAACGAGGGGCTAAAAAATAACCTAAAATAGACGAACAGATAAAAACACCCAGCCAAGTAACCAGAGCTGTTTTATATTTCGGTGGCGGTAGATAAGCAGTATTAGGAAGAGAAACCAAGGCTTCTAATCCTGTTAATACTTGTACGTTTTCCGCTTTTTCGGTTAAAGGTTTTGCTCGATCGATCCATTCTTTTCTTTCGGGCGATCGCATCCATCGACATAAGTTATCGTATCGATCGAATCGTAAAATAATCACATATTCTTTTCTTGTACCTGCTTGAGGGCGTAAAATAGTTATACCATTATGACCTTCAAATTGTCTGGCAACTTGAGAAATATCTTTTAACCATTGCTCATAACCTGATTCTCGACCGGGACGAATATAATGAGAAATAACAGCCGTTACCTGTTGATTAGAATTATTAGGTTGTCGATCGTCAGTTTGTGATAAATTCATAGTCAAGATAAAAAAAGAGTATCGAAAATTGATGGAAAATACAAATCTTAGTTTTAACGATCGATGCTACCAACTTTTACAACAAATTCCTTCGGGTAAAGTTACTACTTACAAAGAAATTGCCACTGCTTTAAATACAAAGGCATACAGAGCGGTAGGAAATGCCATGGCTAAGAATACCCAACCAATTGTAATTCCCTGTCATAGAGTAGTCAAAAGTAATGGTGAAATTGGTAACTATAGATTAGGAAAAACCCGAAAACAAGACTTATTAGAAAAAGAAGGTATCGTTATCAAAAATAATCAAGTTGAAAATTTAAGTAATGTTATTTATCGATTTGATAACTAAGAAGTTACTAGCTTTTGTTTATTTATAACTATTTATGCGAACTTGTTATAACAACTTACGTAAACTTGTCATAACAAGTAAAGATATAATTGATATTATAAATACTTCAACAGTCTAAACTAATAACAACAAGCACAAGCCAACCCGCCCCAAAACTGAGCTAAATTACCTTTCAGACTCGCAGATGATAAATTGATATTTTGTCTTTGATGGAAGTTATTCTCTAAAGGATATGTGGAACTGAAATTATTCAATCGTGATAAACTAATTTTAGATTCGTTGTGATAGCCTCCAAAATATTTAACAGGCGACCAATTAGGACTAACAGGAATTGCTGGTGGTGATAAATTGCTAAATTCAGCCTTCGCATAAACAGGTTTGCCATCAACGATCGTTAAAACCGATTCCAAATGTTTGATTCTCTCTTCGGGAATAGAAAAGAAGTCTTCGGATAATACCGCTAAATCTGCTAATTGCCCTGGTACGATCGATCCTTTATTACCCTCTTGATTAGAAAACACTCGCTACGGCAGTCGTATATAATCTTAAAGCTTCCATCCGCTCGAGACGATTAGCTTCAGAATAAATAGTTGTTCCGCCAACAGTTTTCCCTGAAACTAACCAGTATAAGCCTACCCAAGGATTATAACTAGCCACTCTCGTGCCATCTGTACCGCCAGAAACTGGGACACCCATCGCCATCATTTTTTTGATTGGAGGAGTCTGCTCGGCGGTATCAGCACCATAACGTTTTTAGATATTTTTGTACTAGTTTGAACATAATTCGGTAGAGACGTTTTTACGATATAACGTCTTTACGTCAATCACGATCGGTTTTATAGTGAAACTATTGTTGTTGTTAAAAGATATATTTATTTCTCAGTCGTAAAATAGCTAGTCATCAAATTACGATAGTTAGGAATATATTTAGAAAGTAAAGCACCCAAACCTTCTATGTCGTTACGCCAATCACGATGAAGTTCGCAGGCAACACTAAACCAGTTCATCATTTGTACTCCTGCCCCTTGCATTCTCAAGATGGCAGCATCTCGAACATCTTTATTGAAAGTACCAGAAGCATCTACTACGGCAAATACCTCAAAACCTTCTTCAATTGCACTCAAAGCAGGAAAAGCAACGCAAACATCAGTTACCACTCCCGCCATAATCAGTTGTTTACGACCAGTATCTTTGATCGCTTTGACAAAGTCTTCGTTATCCCAAGCGTTAATTTGACCTGGGCGAGCAATATAAGGTGCATCGGGATGAAATTCTCTGAGTTCGGGTACTAATGGTCCATTTGGTCCATTTTCAAAACTGGTAGTTAAGATTGTAGGAAGCTTGAAAAATTTAGCTGATTCTGCCAAAGCTAAAACATTATTTTTAAATTCGTTCGGAGAATAATCTTGTACTAGGGAAATTAGACCTGCTTGATGATCGATTAGTAAAACAAGGGCATCATCTTTATTAAGACGTTTGTATTTAAAAGAGTCGGTCATAATATTTGCTCCTGATTAAATTGTTGATACTGTCTTGGTTATTCGTATTAGTAATAAATTTTTGTTGAGATTCGATCGAGTTAATTTATTCCTAAAGTTGTGAAGTCGATCCACAACAATATATATCTTTTTCAAGTGCTGAGTATATGATTCAAATCATGTTTGAGAAATCAAAAGTTTTATTTCTTTTCCTTGACGGCTAATAGCACCAGAACGTTCTAATTTAGCAAGACTACGGTATAAGACTTCTGCACTCAAACCTAATTCGAGTGCAATATCTTTGTACGATCGATCGAAAATGATATGATTTTGTCCTGAAGTAACTGAAAAAAATAGATACTGTAAAATACGATCGTTTGCAGAGCGAATACTGCGTAATTCAATCAGATTTTTGAGAGCTTGATTCTTACTAGCTAGTAATGGTAATA
This sequence comes from uncultured cyanobacterium, assembly GCA_963710605.1. Classification (GTDB taxonomy): domain Bacteria; phylum Cyanobacteriota; class Cyanobacteriia; order Cyanobacteriales; family Cyanobacteriaceae; genus JAALKG01. The sequence continues at coordinate 169,525 of CAVQBA010000007.1, read as the reverse complement.
AACTTAAAGCCAGACTAGGTTTTGCCTGTAGAGCTTGACGAACAACATTTTTAGGATAATAAATAATTGTCGAAGGTTTTTCGACAACAGCATTACATAGATATTTTTCTGTAAAAAGAGTAGATTCGGCAAAACTTTCACCAGCTCTAACGATGCGAAAAATAACCAGATTTCCTTCGCAAGTATATCTTAGTAATTTAATCCGTCCTTGCTCAAGAGCAAAGATATATTCTGCTGTATCCCGACAGTGAAATAAGATTTGTTCGGGAAGCAGTTTTCGGTATCTTGCTTCTTTTTTTAATTCTGGAGGAAGACGATCGGGTATTAAAAAATTCATAATCGATTAGCCTATTTGAAAAAATGCAATACCGAATAAGCGATCGTTTTGATCGATCGAAAACAAAATTAAGAAAAAACAAGTTACATCGATAGCTATCATCATTTAAATCTCCTTGTTCAAAACAATACTAAGTAATTAATTATATTATTTATTATTTTTTTAAAAAAGACAATTATCTATCTTGAAGACATATTGTCTCTTTTTGCGAGACAATAATAAAAACAAAAAATACCTACCTTTCCGACTTGGATGAGTAAGTATAGTAATCTTATTTAAGTTGTGGCATTTTTCGGGTTGAAAAATTGACAATTGATAATTGATAAATCGAACTGAGGTTAATTCTAAAGATTCTTGGAGTTGCTCCTAACTTATTATAACAAGTGGTCTTAATAGAGGTTATCCTAACTTATTATAATAAGTTGATTTAATTATTGATGAGTCAATCTCGATCGACCTTTGAGGAAATTGACCTTTGATTTTGCTTTGACAGTGAGAACATTGTTTTACCAATACTTGATGTTCTGTTACTTCCATGGTCGGTTTTGGAATCTCAAATACTTGCCTTTTCTGAACCGAAATTACTTTTTGAGATTGAACACCACAACCACATTGAGGGCAAAACTGGGGCGGCAAATGTTTTATAATCTTGTCTGGGTTTAATACTTGATTAAGGGTATGACCCTTGTGTCCTAATTGACCACCACTTTTGTTTCCAGTAGATATTCTCAAACTTTGAGTTCGTTGAGGTTTGTGTAATCCATCACTTGATGGAGGCTTAGAACTATTTTGGCTATTTAAACCCAAACGTTTTTCCAGTTGAGCTATTTTTTCGCGTAAAAGCTCAACTTGTTTTTTGAGTGCCTGATTTTCTTTTTCTAGGGCGACTATTTTGGGATTTTGTTTATTTGCCATAACAAAAATAATTTTATCATTTTTTTGTTACTAATACTTCACTTATCGGCTACCTCGGTAGTTACAATAATTTTAAAAGAGATGATACACTATGGATGCAACAAAAAACAATTTTGATTTTTCGGTTAGGTATTTTTAATAGTTATAATGAGTAAAAAACATCTTTTAGTTACAGGCGGTGCAGGTTTTATTGGTTCTAATTTTGTTAATTATTGGGCTGAGCAACATTCAGAAGACAAAATAGTTGTCTTAGATGCACTTACTTATGCCGGCAATCGTCAAAATTTGAGTAAATTAGAAAATAATCCTAATTTTGTTTTTGTTCATGGTGATATTTGCGATCGTACTTTAGTCGATCAAGTTTTAGCGATAGAAGCTATTACCCAGATTGCGCACTTTGCCGCCGAATCTCATGTAGATAGATCTATACTAGGCCCTGAAGCCTTCATTCAAACAAATGTAATCGGTACTTTTACCTTACTCGAAAGTTTCCGTCATTATTGGCAGGATAATAATCAACCAGAAGACTATCGTTTTCTCCACGTATCTACAGATGAAGTCTATGGTAGCTTAGAAAAAGACGATCCCGCATTCACCGAAACAACAGCTTATACTCCCAATAGCCCTTATTCAGCTTCAAAAGCAGGAAGCGATCATTTAGCTCGTGCCTATTATCATACCTACAATTTACCAACCATAATTACTAATTGTTCTAATAATTATGGTCCATTACATTACCCTGAAAAATTAATCCCTTTGATGTGTATTAATATTATGTTGGGTAAGCCTCTACCTGTCTATGGAGATGGGCAAAATATTCGTGATTGGCTTTATGTTAAAGATCATTGTAGTGCCTTAGAAGCTGTTTTAAACGGCGGAAAAACAGGGGAAACTTATAATATTGGTGGCAACAACGAAGTTAAAAATATCGATTTAGTTAAATTGATTTGTCAAATAATGGATGAAATTGCCACCGATTTACCAGTCAAACCATCTAATGAATTAATTACCTTTGTCAAAGATAGAGCAGGACACGATCGAAGATATGCTATAGATAGTAGCAAACTCAAAAATGAATTAGGCTGGCAACCATCAGCAACAGTAGAATCAGGTTTAAGAAGTACGATTCAATGGTATATCGATAATCCTCAATGGTGGCAACCTTTACTCTCAGAAGAATATCAAAAATATTATCAACAAGCATACGGTAATAATTGAGAATACTTCGATCATCTTTGCACGAGTGCCCTTTACTCTAGTTCGTATTCAACACGATAATTGTAGTTACGGGCTTGAGAATGGCAATCTAAACAACTAGTATGAGTTATGGGGGCAGAAAATTCAACATCAGGGTGCAAGGCAAAAAAGTAACGAGATTCAGCGATATAAGTTGGTGTAGCTTCTTCTTTAAGTAACGATCGAGAATATCGTCGTAGATATTGCCAAATTATATTTTGATTGAAACTGATCAAATTCTCTATTCTGACACCGTAATGATTACCTGGATTTTCTAAAATTTCTTCCCATGTTTGCTCAGGTAATACCGCAGGTGGAATAGGTATATGACAAGTTGCACAATTTTCTAAATATAAATTTTTGCCAATCACAAAATTACCTGTTGCTTTATCTACTGATTTTGTATTTAAAGCAATCTGTGTGGATTCAATACTATGAGCTACACCCCACCCTAAAATAACGCTACAGCCTACTAGAAATATTAAGATAAGCGACGATAAACGTTTTTTGGTCATTTTTGATAACATTTTTTAAAAGTTACTAATTTGATAGTTAATAGTTGCTAACGGCACTCGATGATTATTAGGCTTCAATGGCAACTGTATCTAAAAGACGATCGATAACTACTTTAGTATTTGTGCCACCATTTGGAATTACACGATGAGCAAGTACCGCAGAAGCAATAAATTTGAGGTCATCAGGAATAACATAATCTCTTTCTTCGATAAAAGCTAATGCTTGAGCCGCTTTTTGTAAAGCAACTGTACCACGAGGGCTAACACCTAAACTCAAATGTTCGGAGGAGCGAGAAGCACTAACTAAATTAACAATATATCTTTGAATTTCTTTAGCTACTTTCACTTGAGTTATTTGCTTTTGTAAAGCTTGAATATCTTCTAAACTAATACAAGGCTCAACTTGGCTTAAAGGAGTGGGATTGAATTGGTTTTCTAGCATTTGTAACTCTTCTTGCTGGCTAGGATAACCCAAACTCAGACAAACAGAAAAACGAATCCATTTGAGCTTCAGGTAAAGGAAATGTACCTTGATATTCGACGGGGTTTTGAGTCGCAATCACAAAAAACGGTGATGGCACTAAACGGGCTACACCATCAATCGTGATTTGTTTTTCTTCCATTACTTCAAGTAAAGCTGATTGAGTACGAGGAGTCGCTCTGTTAATTTCATCAGCTAAGAGTATATTGGTAAAAGTCGGTCCTGATAAAAATTCAAATTCTCTGCTGTTAGGATTCCAAATATTAGTACCTGTAACATCACTAGGTAACAAATCTGGAGTACATTGTATTCGTTGAAATTTACCGTTAATCGAGCGTGCTAATGATTTAGCTAACAAAGTTTTTCCTACCCCCGGTACATCTTCGAGCAAAGCATGACCACCACTTAATAAGGCAACGATAACTAGTTTAATTGCTTCGTCTTTACCCACTATTGTACGGGCAAGATTTTTTTTGAGGATGGTAATTTTTTCTCTCATTAATTTTATTTTTTTTCGGTTATCGATCGTGTTCTTCGTACTTACTGTTTATGATATAACGTAAATAGTTGATAGTTAATAGAGATTAGGGATTAAGAAGATGAAAGTAAAAAGTATTAATTCTATTGTTATCTATTATCTGTTCATTGTTCATTGTTCATCGTTCATCGTTCATTGTTTTTAGTATTTCTTGGGCAACTCAATCGCAAATTGAGTCGGTATCTTGAGCTAAAGTATCAATTAATTCTTGATAATCAGTTTGTAATTGTTGTTGGGTAATGGGGTTGGATAACAAATCTAATGACAAATTGACAATATTTTCTTGACTAGCTTTTTCTTGTAATAATTCAGGCACAATTTCTCGCATCGGCACGAGGTTAGTAGGAGACATAAAGGGTATCTCAAAACGTAAAATTTTACGTGCTATCCAGATAGTAAAAGGATTGACTTTATAAATCACGACTTGAGGTATTTTCAGTAATGCTAACTCCAAATTTACTGTACCTGACTTGGTGATGGCTAAGTCTGCACCTGCTAAAACATCTAAAGTTTCACCACTAAATAAGTTAACTTCTAAATCGTATTGAGCGATCGTATTTTCGATCGTTTCTCGATATTGAGGTAAGGAAATAGGTAAATAAAATTTACTATTAGGTAACTGTTTTTTTATTTTGACCGCTGAAGCACACATTACAGGTAGAAGATATTTTAATTCTTGTTTACGAGAAGCCGGTAATAAAGCAATAAGTGTTTCGTCTGGTTTGATACCGAGTTTTGTTCTGGCTGATTCTCTGTCTGGTGCTTGTTTAATTCGATCGATTAAAGGATGTCCGACATACGTAGTATCTAATCCTTTTTCTTGATAAAATTTTGCTTCTTGAGGAAAAATTGCTAGTAGTTTGTCAGTAACTTTAAGTAATTGTTTTAAATCTTGTCCTAAAGGAGTCCAAACCCAAAATTGTGGCCCTATGTACCAAATGATGGGTATTTGCGGAAATTTTTTCTTTAGGGCGGTAGCAATCGTTAAATTAGGTCCTACGTAATCGATTAGAATAATTAAATCAGGTAAATTTGTGGCTAGATAATCGATCGCTTTTTTTTGTAATTTAAAAGTAGGTAATAAAAAAGGGACAGTTTCCCATAAACCAACTGAACCAATTGCACTAGTATCGGTAATAATATTTGCTCCTGCGGTGAGCATTTTTTGTCCACCTAAACCTTCAATCTCTAGCTTGATACCTAATTTTTCAGCTTGTCGAAAAAGAGCAGTAACTAATAAACCACCTTGCAAATCTCCTGATACTTCTCCTGTACTAATAAATATACGCATAAATAAATTTGTTTTCTTTTACCCATAGCAAACTTATTGATTTTATAACAAATTAAAGACTCTAAGAGATTAAAAGAAATTATATTAATATATTTATCAAAAGCGATCGAAATATTAATATAGATAAATAAAGCTAAAAAACTAAAAGACAAAACTATTAAAATACAATTATCTGTAGAAAGCTGTCGATACATAAATTAAATATATGAGGATGATCAATATTTTCTGAATGAGGATAATATGTTACTCGATCGTTTCCTAGTTGTTTAACTATAGATTCTATTTTTTGTCTGGTTTATTCGCTTATACCACCATCACTGACTACATCAACTTGCATTTGTTCAATAGGTGGTACTTAAGTTAGACTTGTCAAAGCTCTTGCTAACTACTAATATTTTTGCCCCGATTCTGTTGACTAAAAAGATTAGTAAAATTATGATCGATCGTAATATTCAAGGCTCAATTATTTTTACAACTTCTGTATATCAATCAATGATTTTTCGAGAAATGGCTTATAGTGCATCTAAGGCGGCATTGAAAATGATAATTAAAGAGTTAGCCGTGGATTTTGCTTCTTATCAAATTAGAGTGAATGGAATAGCCTCAGGTGTAGTTAATACCGATGAAGATGATAAGATTAAATATTTTAAACACAACCTTTTAGGAAAAAGTACGATCGATCCCGATTATATTGGTAAAAGAGTAGTTTATCTCGCATCTGATTATTTTTCTCGGTTTACTACTGGAATTACGCTTAATATTAATGCGGGATTACCATTATATAATTATCGTATTGACCAAAGTTTTTAGCTAAAATGTTATCTTTAAAACAAAAAATTCAAGCATTTATTAAAGATCGAACATCAAAAATAAGTTTAAAATTAAAGCAAGGTTATTTAGAAACAAAGTCACCAGAGTTCGATCGATTATTTCCGCCAAAAACTAAGATAAAACGTGTTGCAAGTGGTTTTGAATTTACTGAAGGACCAGTTTGGTTTAGTGAGCGAAACTATCTTTTGTTTAGTGATATACCGGCTAATAAAATTTATCGGTTGAAAAAAAATGGTAAATTTAAAATATATCAAAAACCCAGTAATAAATCTAATGGTTTAACTAGAGATAATCAAGGAAGACTGATTATTTGTGAACATCAAACTAGACGAGTTAGTATTGTCAAAAAAGATGCTTCGATCGTTATTTTAGTTGATCAATTTGAAGGGAAAAAATTAAATAGTCCTAATGATGTTGTAGTTAGAAGTGACGGTTTAATTTATTTTACTGATCCTCCTTATGGTATCAAACCAGAAGAACAAGAACAACCAGTCAATGGTGTTTATTGCTATCATCCCCAGACAAAAGAATTAGTCTTAGTTGCTGATGATTTCGATCGCCCTAATGGTTTGGCTTTCTCAGTAGATGAAAAAAAATTGTATATTGATGACTCGACTCGGCATCATGTTCGAGTTTTTGATGTCAATGACGATGGTACACTTACAAATAGTCGGATATTTCACGATCTTAAAATCGATCGACCGGGTTGTCCTGATGGTATGGTAGTCGATATTGAAGATAATCTTTATTGTACAGCCGCAGGAGGAATCTGGGTATTAGATTCAGATGGAAATCATTTAGGCACAATCGTCACGCCAGAAATAGCCGCTAACTGTGCTTGGGGTGATGAAGACGATAAAACTTTATATATTACCGCTCGTACTTCTATTTACAAAATACGAGTTAATCTCGATAAAAACAAATAATTATTGTATAGCAAAAAACGATTTGATTAGGACATTTATTGAGTAATTATACAACCGCAGAGAACGCAGAGAACGCAGAGAAATATGGATTTTAAATCAAAAATTTCGATTCACAATATTTGTCGTAATTAACTAGTTTACTGCTATAGCCGTCAAACTATTGGAGATATACTTAATCGTATGAGTTATAGTTTGAAAAAACGCATTTGAACGGTATTTTATTTATACGCAAAAAAAACCCTTATTAATTATTGATTGATTATTTAAATATCCCGATGGGTAAATTCTTTACCACCATTACCATATTCACTAACGATTTGTCCTTCACCTCTAATTTTATATTTGTAAGTAACTAAACCTTCTAAACCAACTGGACCTCTTGGGGGCATTTTTTGAGTACTAATACCTACTTCTGCTCCAAAACCATAACGGAAACCATCAGCAAAACGAGTTGAGCAATTATGATACACTCCCGCTGAATCAACTTGTGCGAGGAATTTTTCGGCGTTATCTTTATTATCAGTCACGATCGCTTCTGTATGTTTAGAGCTATATTGATTAATATGAGCCATCGCTTGTGTCATATCATCAACTACTTTAATTGCTAAAATTAAATCACTATATTCAGTTTGCCAATCTTCATCGGTGGCATTTTGACAAGGGATAATTTGTTGAGTAAGACTATCTCCTTTCAACTTAACTCCTTTTTCTTCTAAAGCTTCGGCAATTGCTGGTAAAAACTCAGAAGCGATCGTTTTATGAATTAGAAGAGTTTCGATCGCATTACAGGCGGCTGGATATTGTGTTTTAGAATCGACAGTAATTTTAACCGCTTGCTCTAAATTAGCAAATCGATCGATGTATAGATGACAAATACCATCAGCATGACCTAAAACAGGAATTCTGGTATTATCTTGCACATAACGAACAAATTCATTAGAACCACGGGGTATAATCAAATCAACATATTTATCTAAAGCAAGTAATTCTTTAATTTCTTCTCTAGTAGTCAATAATTGTACGCAATCTGAACTAACTTTCGTCGATCGAAGACTGTTGTGAATAATTTTGATTAAAGTCGAACAAGTATTTAAAGCTTCCTTTCCGCCCTTTAAAATCACTCCATTACCTGATTTTATCGCCAAACTAACGATTTGGATCAAAGCATCAGGACGAGCTTCAAAAATAACGCCTAAGACCCCAACAGGACAACTAATCCGTTGTAATACCAACCCGTCATCTAACTCCCTATTCATCGAAAGTGTACCGATGGGATTAGGTAAATTAATTAAATCTCGAATACCTTTGATACTACCTTGTAATTTAGATTCACCTAATTTTAAACGAGCATATAAAGCCGAAGGAATCACATCCTTAGCCTGATTACAATCTTTTTCGTTAGCTGTAATAATTTCTGCTTGTTGCTTTTCTAAGGCAGATGCGATCGCTTCTAGGGCTTGGTTTCGCTCTTGGGCCGTAGAAATTGCTAATTGAATTGAAGCTATTTGGGTATTTTGAGCAATCTTAGTTAGTTCAGACATGGTTTAATAATTGATAATTAATAATTAATAATTAATAATTCGATCGTTTTCATCCGTAGGAGTCGAAAACCGTTCAACCCTACTATCATTCAAATTCTTCAACACTATTCAATTCTACTAATACCATTTAGATACTTAAAGATCGTAAATATCACCATTACCAAAAAATGAATATTGAATACACGATCGCCACATTATTAATAAATCATTATAATAGATCGAGTAACTAAATCTGAGTATCCAAACTTGTAGGTGAATATTATTGTTAGTAAACTCACCGAAAAAAATTGAAAGTATCTACCTCGTTTTCATAAGGCGAAGAAAATATAAAAGCTAGAATTTGACCTTAAAGTTGATAACTTTTGGTATCGGTAATTCTCAACTCTCAATTCTCAATTCTTAATCGTACCTTGAAAATTTAATAATGTATCATCGCTGTCATGTTTAATAAATATAGATCGATCGAAAATAGCTATCAAACAAAATTTATCCAGAAAATCAAAGAATACGGATTAGGAGAAAGTAAATATATTGTCCAAGAAAAAGCTCACGGTTCAAATTTAAGTTATATCACTGATGATGGAGTTGATTTTGTTACGGCTAAAAGAAACGGTATCTTAAATGAAGATGAGAAATTTTATAACTACGACATTATCTTAGCTGAACTAAAACCAAAATTTATCAGTATTTGGCACGATTTAAAAGCAAAATATCCTCAGATGAGTCAAATGACTATTTTTGGGGAAGTTATTGGTGGAAATTATCCTCATCCCGATATTAAAGCTAATTTTCAAGCCAGTAAAGTACAAAAAGGTATTCACTATAGCCCTGATAATTTGTTTTATGCTTTTGATATTTTAATTGATGAAGATAATTATCTTGATGTCACCGAAGCTAATCAATATTTTGCACAAGAAGAATTACTTTATGCTAAAACATTATTTCAAGGTAACTTAGATGAATGTTTAGCATATCCTAACAATTTCTCATCAACTATTGCTTTGGATTTAGGATTACCTGAAATTCAACCAAATATCTGCGAAGGTGTGGTTATTAAACCAATTCAAAATACTTATCTTCCTAATGGTACTAGAGTTATTTTAAAAAATAAAAACGAAAAATGGTCAGAAAAAAATAGAAGGGCAAATAAATCCTCAACCAAAAAAGAAAATGTAGCTTCTGAAAAAGTACTCAAATGGCAAGAAGAAATATCAGCTTATGTAACCGAAAATAGACTTGATAATGTTATTAGTAAAATTGGTGAAGTAACCGAAAAAGATTTTGGTCAAATTTTAAAGATGTTAAATCAAGATATTACTGAAGATTTTTTTAAAGATTTTCCTCACCTCAAAGATGAGTTAGATAAAAAAGAAATTAAATTACTGACTAAATATATTCAAATACCTGCTGTTAGATTAGTTAGACAAAGACTATTTAATAGTTAGAATATTGCGACTTGCGACAAATGGTATTGATTAATCAAAAATTTATTTGTTTAAAATTAAGTTACTAAACCAATCACGACAGGAATAGTAACAAAACTAATCAAAGTAGAAATAATAATTGTTCTTGCTACCATTGTCGCATTACCACCAAATTCTTTGGCAACAACAAGAGTATTTACTGCCGTCGGCATACAGGTTTGTAAAACCAAAACTTGTAAATCTAAACCTGTTAAACCCAAGAATAAGGCAACACCATAAGCAACACAAGGAGCGATCGCTAATTTAACAAAACTATAACCGATTTCTGGCAAACTAAAACTAAATTTTGTTTTTTTCAACTGAATTCCTAAAATAATTAAAGCCATCGGAATTGCCGCCATTCCTAACCATTCAATACTTGTACCCAAGTTAAATGGTAATTCAATCTTAGTTAAATGCAAACTCAGCCCAACTAAAATAGACCAAAACAAAGGTAGTTTCCAAGTCATATTCAATCCAACCAATAAACCACTACCTTTGAATAATCCGGGTAAAACACCAAACAAAAAGATACTCGAACAAATTAAATAAATAATTGCTCTTTCTAATCCTCCTTCACCTAAAGCAAAAGCAACGATCGAAAGACCCATATTACCATTATTAGCACTAAGAATGACCGCCGACAAACTACGCCTATCTTCACCCTCTAATTTCAATAAATAACCTAAACCTGTAGCTATACCGTAAAGAATTAGCGAAATTAAGCAAAAACCAAGTACTAATAATAAAGCATCTCCTCCAGAAACTTCTGTACGATAAAGACTATTGATTACTAAAGCAGGAGACAGAACATAAATACTTAATCTAGATAATGTAGATTGATCTAAACCTAACCTCGCCCCTGCAATATAACCGATCGTGATTATTAGTGCTACAGGCAATACCGCCCCAAGAATAACATCCATTATTGCCTACAAAATTATTTAGTTGTTACAAGTTGATTAATTCAAACCATTAATTACTTAACCAAACTTAACAATAACAGATATAGAGAAAGATGAGGGATGAAGGATAGGGAAAAAGAATGAAGGCTGAAGGGTGAAGGATACTTCGGCTACGCTCAGTATAAATGAGGGATAAGATATCAATTAAACTTCGTTCTCAATTCTCAATTCCGATTGACAGCCCTATTTCTGATAAAATCTTAAAGATATTTAAAAAAACGTAAACAAACTTAATATAATAAGATGAAAATATTAGTAGTTGGTGGTACAGGAACATTAGGAAGACAAATTGTTCGTCACGGAATCGACAAAGAATACACAGTTCGTTGTTTAGTGAGAAACCAAGGTAGAGCTTCGTTTTTAAAAGAATGGGGAGCAGAATTAGTTAAAGGTGATATTTGTAATCCTAGCACGTTAGATGAAGCCTTAGAAGGTGTTGATGTGGTTATAGATGCGGCAACAGCGAGGGCAACTGATTCATTAAGTATCAAAGAAATAGATTGGGAAGGAAAGGTTAATTTAATTCAAGCGGCGGCTAAAGCGAATATTAAAAGATATGTTTTCTTTTCGATTATGAATGCTGAAGATTTTAATAATGTGCCTTTGATGAATATCAAACAATGTACAGAAACATTTTTAGCTGAATCTGGTTTAGACTATACCATTTTGAAACTAGCTGGATTTATGCAAGGTTTGATTGGGCAATATGGTATCCCTATTTTAGATAATCAAGCAGTTTGGGTAAGTGGAGAAAATACACCCATTGCTTATATGAATACTCAAGATATTGCTAAATTTGCCATTAAAGCGATCGAAATTCCTGAAACAGCCAATAAAACTTATCCTGTAGCGGGTAAACGTGCATGGACAGCAAATCAAATTATTGAGCTTTGTGAAAAACTCTCAGGTAAAAAAGCCAAAATTTCTCGTATTCCCTTACCTTTACTCCGCTCTTTACGAGGATTTACTCGTTGGTTTAAATGGACAGTTAATACATCCGATCGTTTAGCTTTTGCCGAAGTTTTAGCAAGTGGTAAACCAATGGATAGTGAGATGGAAGAAGTTTATCAAACATTTGGTTTAGATGCTGAGAAAACAACTACCCTAGAAAGTTATCTCAAAGAATATTTTGAGCGTATCACCAAAAAAATCAGAGAAATTGATTACGAAAAAAGTAAAGGCAAAAAAAGTAAGAAAAAAAATAGTTTCTTTAAATAACCATCAAACTCAATTTTAGTATCGATTAGACGGTGAACATTTACTTATCAATTCATAAAATTGTCCACCGTCGATTGTTATAATTAGGATTAGCTTTTAGCTTTTAGCTTTTAGCTCTTAGCTCTTAGCTTAAGTGTTTTAACCACTAAACTATTAAGACTTCATTATTAATTATTCATTATTCATTATTTAACCGATGACTCTTATTCATAGTAAAACAATCGCCGATCGAGTTCGTGATGATTTTCCTCTTCTGTCTCAAAAAATTCACGACAAACCTTTAGTTTATTTAGATAATGCGGCAACATCTCAAAAACCAAGTGCGGTAATTGATACTCTACGCCATTACTACGAATGTGATAATGCAAATGTTCATCGTGGTGCGCATAGCTTAAGTGGTAGGGCTACCACTGCTTATGAAGGTGCAAGGGATAAAGTTGCTCAATTTATTAATGCTCGTAGTCGTAATGAAATTGTTTATACTCGTAATGCCAGTGAAGCAATTAATTTAGTCGCTTATAGTTGGGGTTTGGATAATCTAAAACCAGATGATGAGATAATTTTATCGGTAATGGAGCATCATAGTAATATTGTTCCTTGGCAAATGATTGCTCAAAAAACAGGGGCTGTGATTAAATACGTAGAATTAACCCCCGAACAAGAATTTGATTTTACTCAGTATCAATCCTTATTATCGGCTAAAACAAAGTTAGTTTCGATCGTTCATGTTTCTAACACTTTAGGATGTGTTAACCCAGTCAACGAAATTATTGAATTAGCACATCAACAGGGTGCGAAAGTATTAATAGATGCTTGCCAAAGTTTACCGCATATGCCGATCGATGTTCAAAAAATGGATTGTGATTGGTTAGTCGGCTCAGGGCATAAGATGTGTGCTTCGACAGGAATTGGTTTTTTGTATGGTAAAGAAGAAATATTAACAATCATGCCTCCTTTTTTAGGCGGTGGCGAAATGATTGCTGAGGTATATTTAGATCATTCTACTTATGGTGATTTACCCCATAAATTTGAAGCAGGTACACCCGCCATCGGTGAAGCGATCGGACTTGGTGCGGCGATCGATTATCTTAATAATATAGGCATGGATAATATTCACGACTACGAAGAAGAGTTAACCGCTTATTTATTCAAAAAACTTAATCAAGTTTCTAATATAACTATTTACGGTAAACAACCAACTCCTGAAGGAAAAGGTAGAGCCGCTTTAGCCGCTTTTAATATTGATGATGTTCATAGTAGCGACTTAGCCACATTGTTAGATCATGAAGGTATAGCAATTCGTTCTGGACATCATTGTACTCAACCTTTACATCGTTATTTAGGTGCTTCTGGTAGTGCTAGAGCTAGTTTGTACTTTTATAATACTTTTGCTGAGATAGACGCTTTTGTTGATGCCTTAAAAGAGACGATCGATTTTTTCACACAAATGAACGAATAATGAGTAACGAGTAACGAGTAATAAGTAATGAGTTTTGATTAAATACGAAGAAAAATAACGGGAGCATAATTTTTCATGTTTCAGTGGATAGAAATGAAGGCAGTGCAAAATTGAGCAAAAAAGTGGGGTTGGGAGTATGTCACAACATTAAACCCTTAGTAATTTAACAAAATGGAGAAAGAAGTCCCACACTCTATTTTTCGATTAACATACCCATAAAATGAGTGATGGGATGAATTTCAACCAACAAAGCAAAGTCTGATTAAGACATTAGTTCCAAAATTACAATCTTGTGGTAAGATTATTTTCTCATGATTTATAGTAAATGATAAATGCACAGAGCTATCAAAATCAGATTGTATCCAACTAGTACTCAAGCCCAAAAACTGACTCAAGTAATGGGTTGCAGTCGTTGGTGGTATAATTATGCACTGGATTTATGTAATAAAACTTATAAAGAAACAGGTAAGGGGCTCAATCGTTCAGCTATAAATGCCTATTTGCCCAAACTAAAAAGCGATGAACAGACAGCTTGGTTAAAAGAATGCTACTCTCAAGTCTTACAGTCAGCAACTCTTAATCTCACTAAAGCATTTAAAAACTTCTTTGAGAAACGAGCAAAATACCCACGGTTTAAAAGTTACCATGGTAAACAGTCTTGTCAGTATCCACAAAGTGTTTTGATCATTGATGGATGTTTGAAAATACCACAATTAGGTTTAGTTAAAGCCTCTATTCATCGTATCTTTGAGGGTAAGATTAAAACGGTTACTGTAAGTAAAACACCAACAGGTAAATACTTTGCGAGTCTTCTATTTGAGACAGAAGAGGAACTCCCAAAGGTTATTGTGACAGGTAAGATAGCTGGTATTGATTTAGGGATTAAACATTTTGCTATCGTCAATGATGGTACTAAAACAAGCAAGTATTCTAATCCTAGACAGATTAAAAAACATGAAAGGAACTTACGGCGAAAACAGCAAAAACTGGCTCGTAAGCAAAAAGGTTCTAAACAAAGAGAAAAAGCACGACTGTTAGTAGCTAAAGTACACGAACATACAAGCAATGCCCGTCACGATTTCGTGCACAAACTTTCGAGAAAGATTGTTGATAATAATCAAGTAATCTGCGTCGAAAAACTAAATATCAAGGGTATGGTTCGTAATCACTGTTTAGCCAAAGCAATATCTGATGTTGGATGGGGAACTTTGATCAATTTCTTGGACTATAAACTCAAACTTAAAGGTGGGTTATTAGTTGAAGTTGACAGATGGTTTCCGAGTTCAAAAACTTGTTCCAACTGCTTAGAGCAAATGTCTGAAATGCCTTTAGACGTAAGAGAGTGGACTTGTCCTAGTTGTGGTACTATCCATGACAGGGATGAAAATGCTTCAAAAAATATAAGAGCCGAAGGAATAAGAATAATACAAACGGATGGAACAGCCGTTTCTGCATCTGGAGAATCAGTAAGACCAAAAGGTGGGCGTAAGTCTGTCTTGAGGCATGAATCTGTGAAGGATGAAGCCTACACTATAAATTTTTAATTTTAGTGTGGGTAGTTCACAAACTCGTATTTTACAAATCAAAGAATAATCAGAGCTATTATTACTTTTTAATTTTGAATCAGCCCAGGGTAGATTTAGGGAAGTCTAAGTTTAATTTATTAAACGACATCTATTAGCCGTGTAATTCATTGCACGGTGGTTAATATAGAAGCCAAGCAATTATTTGTATATAATATTAGGGTTTATGCCATAAACCCCTACATAATTAAAACAACATAGAATTAAAATAAAGATTATTGATGAAACTCTAATTATGAGTATTTCGTCATTAATTGATGAACGATAATAATAGCTATCGTTGACTAATAATTGCTATTTTAAAATAACTAATATCAAGATTTTTCTTTTTTAACAACTAACTACTATGATGAATTATAAAAATATTTCTTTTTTATTAATTGCTTTGGGTTTTGTAGCAGTAACGAATAATCCTGTACAAGCTCAAGCTCAAAATGACCTAAACCAACCTCCTGCTTTTCAATCTAACGAAGTTGACCCCTTTGTAGGTAGTAGTGGATTTGATCCAATGGATTTTATTCACAATGCTAATTTTGGTAATATTCGTAGCGGAAGCGAATTTAAAGACGATACAAATAAACAATTAGATAATGCTACTACCGATTTTAAAAAGCAACAACAACAAAGATTAATGCAAATGCAACAATCTCAGCCTTCTAATAACAATACTTCTGATGAAGTAGATATAGCTAATTAAGAATTTAAAGTAACCAATATTATCAAGAGAAACTAATATATAATATGATAAAAATCTAATCAGGAAAAGCCCAATCATCGGTTACAATAGTTCCGTCTGGCATGATAACTCGATCGAGATTTACTTTAGTTAAAGAAGCCTGTTCGCTCATCAGCCCCACTCAAATTAATATCGCTTAAATTAACCTCGGTTAAACGAATACTACTATCCTCCCCCAGAATTGGCAGGGCTGTTTCATGTCTTATTTTTGTAATTTTTACAACTAAAAAATAGCAGTAAATTTAGCCATTTTTTTCTAATAGTAAAACAATCGTGTATCTAAGTCGCTAGATCGTTTTGTAATAATAGCTTCTAGCTATTTTCGGCTAACGAGAATGAATCAGCCCTGCCCCAGAATTGGGGGATTTAGGGGGCAGGGGATTTAGTCTATGCTTAATCTGTCTTTTAACCATTTAACTTTGTAAGTTGTACCAAATTCAAAAAAATCGATCGTCAGAGTAAATTTTCAAACAAAGGGCAATAGCCATCAACAGGCACAGTAAAACCTTTTAAAGGAGATTCCCGGTTGCGACAAACAGAGTCATGGTAATCATAATGAGAACAATTACCACAAGATTCGGTATTTAATTGACGACGTAACGAGCTATTTTGTTGTAATAATTCTCGTTGAGATAAACCTCTTAAAACTAATTCGTCTCCTTGCCATCTTGCCTCAATTAATCCTGTATCCGCAAAATTTTGCCAGCGTGGATCTCGATTCATTTGTTCGGGTAAACTAATAGTAATATATGCTCCTGTTTCGTTTAATTCTCCTTCGTAATTGGTTTTTGGTAATACTTTAGGTTGAATAAAAGGTGTACTTACTGGTAAATCAACTTTTACTCCTTGTGCAGGGGAATGTAATTGATAACGATTTTGTAATTCTTCTAAGCTAGTCAAATCGGCTAAGTAACTAGCCAAACCGTGAACAAAAACGATATGTTGAGGACGTAAATTATGAATTAGTTGAGTTGTATTTTTGCCGTCGCTGTGTTGAGCTAATAAGTAATCTTCAATGATGATATTTTCAGCATCATAATTTTCCTGAAAATCGAGGTATTGTTTGTTTTGTCTGATTCTAGAATGCTCAGGCATCAAAACTAACCATTTTTGTTCACTTTCTTGGCAATAGACAGATAAATGTTGTAAGTTGTCGGTTAATATTATTGAAGGTTGAGTTAACAATTGATTTCGATCGATTTGTTCACTAACTCGATACATTCTCGGTTTGATTTTCTCATCCCAAAAAAGTGGTTGATGTTTAGCAAAATTTTGGACGTTTTCAGGAAAATAACCGAGTAATTCTAAATAC
Source organism: uncultured cyanobacterium (assembly GCA_963710605.1). GTDB lineage: Bacteria > Cyanobacteriota > Cyanobacteriia > Cyanobacteriales > Cyanobacteriaceae > JAALKG01. The sequence continues at coordinate 152,178 of CAVQBA010000007.1, read as the reverse complement.
AAGTCACAAGCAATCGGTAAATTACCATCTACCCATATATCAACATCTGTACCTGTAAAAGCGTGATGCGATCGTAATAATTTTAATAATTCTTGTCCCAAACCAAATATCGGTACAGGTAAAATAACGTTTACGTCATTAGCTAAAGCAGTTTTAATTCTCTCCATTAAATGCTTTTCTTGTTGCCGACGATGAGGATGCCGAGCTGTACCGTAAGTACCTTCAATGATTAATATATCCGGGCTTAAACCTCTTAAGCTGTCTAAAGATAAACCTTCAACTAATTGCAAATTAGATAAGCAAAAATCACCTGTATAAAAAACTTGGATTACTCTTTGTTGATGATAATATTTAAACAAAAAAGAAGCCGCACCGGGTAAATGCCCAGCAGGATATAATTCGACACTCAAATCTGGTTGAAGATAAATAGGCGATCGCCAAGGTATAATTTGAGCAAAAGATAAACCATTAAGACGATCGTTATCTAACCAATTTAGATGTAATAATTTCGCAGTTACTTCACTAGTATAAATGGGCAAATCAGGTGCATTCTGATGAAGAGATAATAACCCATAAGCGTGATCATGATGAGCATGACTACAAAAAACCCAATTCAGAGAAGATGTTGTTGTTGTATCTGGTGCTGATAAAGTAGAAATGTCTTCTAAACCACAATCTAACAAAATCCGATAATCAGCAATTTGTAGCAAAACGGCAACCCCCTCAGTATTATTGCCAACACTAAAGGGATAACACGATATAGTAATATCATCAGGTATAGAATTAAATTCTTGCCGTTTCATCATCTGCTAAGGAAATTAATGAGCTGAACCATTACCATCATAGTTGTCAGAGTCATAATAACCATTTTTGGTACCGAAATAGAGTGCAGAAACAATAAACAAACCAGTCAAAATTAATAAAACTACTTTTACATCCATAATTGTCTATTTTTTTAAATAATTGCGTTTTAACTTTGATCATATAACAGTTGACTAGTAATTGAGAATAATTAACTAATAATTCATCAAAAACTTTACAGATAAATAGTTTCTGTTCTTATTTTCGGTTGGGATTGAAATACAACAATTATGACGATTTTTCACTAATAGCGAGGATACTTTATCGTATTCAAGAGCGTCAATAAATGTTTATCAACAAATTGTGAGGATTAATCGAATTTAGATATAGACTTAGTTAGACGTAAGTTTTTCTTATTTTACTAATCCTTGAACTCACGTCAATTAATAAATTAGTGATTTAGGAAAGTTTAATTTTTTATGGGATTAATCAATAAAATACACTTGCGAAATTTACGAGGCGATTTGTTTGGCGCAATTACAGCGGCGATCGTTGCATTACCTTTAGCATTAGCCTTTGGTGTCTCATCTGGTGCAGGAGCTATCACAGGGCTTTATGGAGCGGTTATAGTTGGCTTTTTTGCGGCTTTATGTGGTGGAATACCTTCTCAAATTTCAGGACCAACTGGACCGATGACAGTAGTTATGACGACGGTTTTTGCTTCTTTGATTAAAGATAATCCTGTTGAACAAATCAATACAGAAAGTTTTCAGTGATAATCAGCTATAAACTCATTAAGCATAAAAAGTCGTAGATAAATAACATTTTTGAATTTGCTATATAACGTAAATACAACCAGATTAACTAAGTAAGAAAGTAAAAATACTACTCGGTTTAATTGTCTTAAAATCACGATCGTGATTATCTAAACTATCTTCTAACAAATTAACAGGTTTTAAAATAGATAAATCTAACATTTTTGTTGAAGTAAATAATGCTGGTTGATGGTGAGATTCATAACCACGAAGAATAAACTTATTACTACAATCTTCAGCTTGTTTAAAAGATATTAAAATTAAATTATCTGAACCAAAATCGATAAAAGTTTCTGTAGAAGACAAATTAGTTAATTGATTATTTAATGAGGATAAAAATATAGTTTGTAAAGGAGTATTTAACTGATAACCTTGACGTACTGTTTGGGCTTTTTGCCAACTATTTTGATGAGGATATAAAGCATAAGTAAAATTATGTTGACCTCGATCGCATTGAGAATCTGGCCATTTAGGACTTCTTAATAAACTCAACCGTAACTGATTAGGCTTACTATCATATCCATACTTACTATCAGTGATTAAACTAACACCATAATCATCATTACCTAAATCTGCCCATTGATGTCCATAAACTTCCCATTGGGCTTTTTCGGTGGCTGTGACGGGTTTAGTTGTCCTTTTGATACTACCACAAGCTATTTCGTAGGTTACATAATCACTTTCAATCTTGCAAGGAAAATTAACTTTTAATAAGGTGTAATCTTCTTGCCAATTAACCTGATTTTTTATTTTGATAATTGGCGAATTAGTTTCTAAAATGTAGTCTTGAATAAAAGAAGATTTATTAAATATTTTTTCTACTCTAATTATTTGTCTAAGTTTTCCTTTTTCTAACCATTTAATCGATTTTACCTCAGGAGTATCTAACAAATGTTGTTCATAATTAGGATCGATATTCCAAGCATCCCAATATTGACCAGAATCTTGAAATAATTGTAATTCATTTGCTTGACCCTTGACAATTTCTTTTTGATTTACTATGTCATAAACATTAGTTAAATTTCCTGTTTGACGATCGATAATAATTTTTAAATTATCGTTTTTCATCATAAATGAAGATTCGGAGATAGAAGTTTCTTGATTAATTTCGTCAATATTTTTAGGTGAATTTGTAGAAACCAGATAAAATAATTTGTAGCCGACACTAGGAATATCTTCGGCTAAAAATAGTAATTTTTCATCGTGAGATACTTGTGTTATTAATTGACTATGTTGTGAATCGTAAATAGTATATTGAGTAGGATTAACTTCTAATTCAACGATTTGCGATCGTTTCCAGTTAAGACTATTAAACACAACAATTACTTGTGCTGATAGATCTGGTAAGGTAGGAACATCAATATAAGAAGCGATCGAATGTAAGCTATTATTCAATATAGTTTCTCCTTCTTCAATCACCTCACCCCAAAGTTGATTACTGGCAGTAAAAACAGGTGGAATCGATGTACCAGGAAGAATATCATGAAATTGGTTCAACAGTACTTTTTGCCATATATGCTTAATTTGTTGTTGAGTCTCATTATTCGCTTTAAAGTCGGCTTGATATTTCTGAGCTAAGATATAATCGATCGTCGCAAATAACTCAGCTTGATAGAGTAATCTTTCGGCGTAACGATTGTAATACTTCTGGTCAGCATGAGTAGTATAACAACCTCGATGTAATTCTAAATAAAGTTCGTTATCCCAAACAGGAAAATCATCATGATTAGAAGTATGACTGATTTTATCTAGATATTGACTAGCAGTGCTGAAGTTGAGCTGAGGAAAAAAAGGAGAATCTTGATAACGTTTAGCTACATCCAACATATCACGAGTAGGACCACCACCATGATCGCCAACACCGGGCAACCAGAAGCTATCTTGCAAGCCTGTTTGATTTTCCCACTCTACGCTATAATCTGTCATCACAAGCGGATGAGTGTCCATAACGCCTGCTACATTGGGGGGAGACATAGCGGTAAAAATTTGACTGCCATCGGGAGATTGCCACCAAAAACAACCATGAGGAAATTTATTAGTATCATTCCAATGTAGTTTTCCTGTGACAAAGTATTCTATGTTCGCTTGTCGTAAAATTTGCGGTAACTGCCAAGGAAAACCAAAGGTATCGGGCAACCAAGCGACTCGATCGTATTTACCAAATTTTTCGAGAGAGTATTTCTGCCCGTATAACAGTTGTCTTACCAGCGATTCGCCACTAATTAAATTAACTTCAGGCTCAACCCACATTCCTCCTAAAACTTCCCATTTTCCCTTACTAATTGCGTCTTTAATCTTATTAAATAAGTCAGGATTGTGTTCTTCTATCCATTGATAAAGATAAGCGGTTGTATGACCAAATACTAAATTTTCGTTATCTTTTTGTAAGTTTAAAACAGAATTAAAAGTACGTTCAGCTACATCGTAAGTTTCTTCAATCGTCCATAACCAAGCCATATCTAAATGAGCGTGACCTAGTAAATTAAAACTTCTTTGTTTGATATATTTTGCTAAAGGTAAAATAGTTTGTCTAAATTGGTTTAATTGTTGATTAAATAACGATCGATTACTAATTACTTGCCAATCAATTTGTTGAAGATACTCATCGAAAAAGCTTTTTTCTTCGGGATGAAAGTTAGTAATATATTTATCGATAATAGCAATTTCGTTAGCGACAAAACTAGGATCTAACTTGTCGTATTCGCTCTCATAAAGACACTGAGAAAACATTAAACCGCCAATATCGTGGCTGGGACTAACTAAACGTAAAGCGACCAAAAATTCTTGATTAGCGACTACTTTTTGGGTTAACAAAACTCGACAAGAAGAATCAAAAAGATCGCCTTCATTAACTAATTTACCATTAACAAATATTTGAGCAGATTGAGCCCACCAAGTTAATTTTATTCTTAATGATAAATCTTTGAGGGGATAATTATCTTTATTTAAACTAACAGGAATAGTAATTTTTTGAGCAAACCATCTAACTCGATCGCCTTTTTCCCAAACTAAATATTTATTTTCGTTAACTACTGCTTTTTGCCATTGTGATGATATTTCTAAAGGAGGATTAGTTAAATTTTCATCTGTAAAATACCAATTATTTTGAACGTCTAATTCAGTTAAATTTTTGAGTTTAGTAATAATTCGATCGCTATTCATATTAGTTAGTTAAAGGTGAAAATTATTGAGATATTATTTATTAAAAGAAGAACTACTCCCCTCCTTTGAAGGAGGGGCTGGGGGTGGTTGATAATTTAAATTGGTAAATATTTGCGTATATCTTCTAAAACACCATCTAGATTTTCAAGTACTTGATGATTGGGATAACGAATCACTTTAATTCCTACTGCTTGCAAGTATTCATCCCTAATTCGATCGTATTCGATCGCTTCGTCAGTATAATGAGTGTCACCATCTAATTCGATCGCTAAATTAGCACCAGGACAAAAAAAGTCTAATATGTATCGATCGATCGAGTTTTGTCTCCTGAATTTAAAACCATCTAGTTTTTTCCCTTGTATCGATTTCCAAAGTATTTGTTCGGCTTGTGTGGCGTTGTTGCGTAACGATCGTCTTAATTTTCTTTTCTGTTTAAGGTTACTAACTAATTTATATGATGGTGTCTCTTTAGCTGATTTATCACTCATTTTTTTTTGTCTATAGTAACCACGCCTAGCCCCTGCTTGTCAAGGTATCAACCACCCCTAACCCCTCCTTCCGAAGGAGGGGGATTGAAAGAAAGAAAAAATAGATTATAGATCTTAGTATATCGATAAGGCGGGTATCAAGTATAGTATTATCAATTATCAATTACAATCGTCTATACTTGTTAATGTTTAATTATTGTCAATTATTCTGGTGAACCAATTATTTCGTTGACTACCCATTTAGCTAAAAATCAATTCGGTGATGATGATACCTATTTTAAGTAGTATTTTAATTTCTCTACCTGCTGATGCTTCATTAATTGAAGAGCGTTCGACTACGGACGAAAATCGATCGTCTCTTATTTTGGCAGAAGATAGAGTAGATGAGCCTCAAAATCCACCGTTGATTATTGCTGATTCTTCCTTGTCACCAGAAAACATCCCAATCACGATCGAACATCCTATCGATCCAAATACGACGGCTGAATCTTTAGGGCAACCAATAACAGTAAATGAAGAAACATCCAATTTAGAACAGTCTCAATCGTCGGTTAACTGGAAAAAACCCGATCGTGTTAAAGAAACGGCGATGGGCGATCGTATTTTAGTCACTAAAACTCGTCAAGGCAAGATTCGTCATTTTAAATTTGAGGTAGATTCTCAAAAATTTAAATTGGTTCAAGATGATTTGATTATAGAACCGATTATAGAGGAAGAAGATAACCAAGATTTGGAAAATAACACAGAGGAAGAAGATAACCAAGATTTAGAAAATAACATAGAAGAAGAAACAATTAATAATCAGATTGAAACACCTCTAAATGTAGTCGAAATTTTAGCAGACGAGCAGGAATATTTAGATCGAGAACAAATTATTAGAGCGAAAGGAAATGTTGTTATTCGTTTTGCTAATGGTATTTTAATTGCTGATCAAGTATTAGTAAATTTAGTAGATAGAGTAGCAGTAGCTCAAGATAATGTTAATTTACAAAGAGGAGAGCAATTACTCAAAGGCGATCGATTTGAGTATTATTTTGTCGAAGATAAAGGAGTTATTTTTAACGCTAGTGGAGAAATATATCAACCAAGTTTGAATCAAGATACTGATTTTGAAAATAATAATAATCCGATTCAATCACAACCACTAACTTCTCAACTACAAGTGAATCAACCATTAAGAAGAGTCGTTTCTGAAGGTGGTTATAGCTTTGTGGTAGGAAGTGTGAGAGAGTTAGCAATTTTAGAACAATCAGGCAGAAATCGAAATAGCACTAATGCCACTGGAGGAAAAATTAATCGTTTTCGTTTTCAAGCTGAAAAAGTAAATTTTGATAGCGATGGTTGGGAAGCAGTTAATATTAGAATTACAAATGATCCTTTTTCTCCTCCTGAATTTGAAATTAGAGCTGATACTGCTTATCTAACCAAAATATCTCCTTTGAGAGATGAGTTAGTAACAACTAATTCTCGGTTAGTATTCGACCAAGGTTTTTCGATACCTATTTTTCGTAACCGTTTAGTATTCGATCGTCGTGAGCGAAATCCGGGTTTATTTACCATTGGTTTTGATGGTGAAGATTTAGGCGGATTATATATCGAAAGAGAATTTGATATTTATAGCAACGAAAACTTTTTCTTTTCTTTAACACCACAAATTTTACTTCAAAGAGCATTTTTTCCCGATGAAGATGAGGAAGATGACGATGGTAGTTTATTAAGTGGCTCAAGTTATGGTTTGGTTAGCAGACTAGAAGCTAATTTTTCAGAACGTACTAATCTAAGAGCGATTGGTAATTTGACTGGCTTAGATTTTGATAATATTGACGATCGTTTACGTGCCACAATTAGATTAAACCAAAAAGTAGGTGATTTATCCGCACCATACAATCTAAGTTTACAATACAACTATCGAGATCGACTTTTTAATGGTTCGTTAGGATTTAGAACGGTACAACAAAGTTTTGGGGCGGTAATTTCTTCACCTTATATCCCCATTGGCAATACTCGTTTTAATATTCAATATCAAGGCTCAATTCAAAATGTTCTTGCTGATACCGATCGAGTTGAATTATTAGAGCCTATTCGAGATGATAATTTAACCAATCTCACACGTTATCAAGCCGCCGCTTTAATCAGTGGTAATTTCTTATTATGGTCAAGTGAACCATTACCTGCCACTGCTGAAGAAGGTTTAAAATATACTTCTACTCCTGTTGCACCTTATTTAAGGCTAAATACAAATTTGACAGGTGTAGCTAGTTATTACAGCAATGGAGATAATCAACCTAATTTGACAGCGACTATTGGCTTAGAAGGACAATTTGGTTATTTTTCTCGTCCATTTTTCGATTATACAGGTTTTAATCTTAGTTTTAGTCAAGGAATTATCGGGGACGAATCACCCTTTTTATTCGATCGAGCTGTCGATTCTCAAGTATTATCAGCAGGGTTGACTCAGCAATTGTATGGACCATTTAGAGCTGGTTTACAAACATTTTATAGTATCGATAATAGCGAAGAAATTAGTACTGATTATTTTCTTGAATACAGCCGTCGCACTTACAATGTAATCTTACGTTACAATCCTGTGTTAGAAATTGGCTCAATCAATTTCCAAATTAGTGACTTTAATTGGGATGGCAATTCTGCCCCTTTTGAGGGAGGAACAGGTATTACACCAGTAGTTGATGGTATTAAAAGAGACAACTAATAGTTAAAAGTTAAAAGTTAAAAGTATAACAATCATTTTTAATTCTCCTCGAATAATTGCTCGAAGAGCAAGAATTCATCTCCATTCTCCATTACCTAAAACTGATTCAAAATTAGTAATTCTTAAACCTAATTAAGGTTAACTAACTATCGACAAAACCAACTAACTTAGTAATTTTATCTTCTTGATCTAACTCACCGAAAAAGTTACCTTGAACAAAAATACTTTGATCAGCCTTCACCATTTGCCATGTAAAACGAAAATAACCGTGATGAGTAGTAGGGGTAGAAGTTAATTTCAAACTTAAATCATCAAACTTTGACCGAAAACGATCGATAAATTGGCAATGTAAATCCTTACCTTCAGTCGGCTCAGGTAAATGAGAATCAAAGTAAAGACAATCTTGAGTTAAAACTTGCTTCATTAACTCTTTTCTTTGTTCAGAATTATTGCTATTCCAACCCAAAACATAAGTATCAATAATCGATTCTATATTGGTCATTCTTCATCCTCAAAAATTTTGTTTAACTATACCAGATAAAGATCTAATTGAGAATTAAGAATTAAATATTTAGATTTTTCCTCCTTCAGTAAATAAGTAATTATTAAAATATGTTAAGTTTAAAAATTGTTGATAAAATAAATATTCCTAAGAAAAACCTTACAATTGAGCTGATTGAATATTAATTGCTCATAAACAACTGCATGAATACTCAAGAAACATCAATTAATCAAGTAGAAGAATCAGCACCCGACTTAAATTCAGCCTCCCAAAAACCTTTATTTAGCTTATTACAGCTATGGAATATGAATATTGGTTTTTTAGGTATTCAGTTTGGATGGGGGCTACAAATGGCGAATATGAGTGCTATTTTTGAATATTTAGGTGCAGATGCCCATCAGTTACCGATTTTATGGATAGCCGCACCATTAACGGGTTTGATTGTACAACCTATTATTGGTAACTTGAGCGATTATACATGGACTTGGTTAGGTAGAAGAAGACCTTATTTTCTAGGTGGAGCAATTTTAGCGGCTTTTGCTTTAATCTTTATGCCTCGCTCTTCTAATTTAGCAATGGCGGCAGTTTTATTATGGATATTAGATACTAGTGCTAATGTAAGTATGGTGCCTTTTCGGGCATTTGTCGGCGATTTGTTACCGAAAGAACAAAGAACAAAAGGATTTGCTCTTCAAAGTATTATGGTGGGGATGGGTGCGGTTTGTGCTTCGGCTTTACCTTGGATTTTAAGTCATCTTTTCTCGGTACAAAATACTAGTGATTCGGTTCATACTATTCCTCTTACTGTAGAGTATTCTTTTTATCTAGGAGCAATACTTTTTTTAGGTACAGTAATTTGGACGGTGGTGACAACCCCTGAGTATCCTCCCGCCGATTTAGATAAATTTGAGGTTTTAAAACAAGAAAGAGGAGGGATAACAAGTAGCATCCGTGAAAGTTGGTATGCACTCAAACAAATGCCGCCGATAATGAGTCAGTTGGCAAAGGTACAGTTTTTTACTTGGTTGGGTATATTTTGTTTTTTCCTTTATTTTCCTCCTGCTGTAGCCCGAAATATTTTTGGGGCATTAACTCAAGATTCGATCGTTTATAGTGAAGGAATTGAATGGGCAGGTATTTGTTTTGCTGTGTTTAATGCTGTTTGTATTGGTTTTTCTTTTGTCTTACCCTATCTAGGTCAAAAAATTGGTCGTCAAACTACTCATTCTCTGTCTTTACTTTGTGGTGGAATCAGTTTAATTTCGTTACTTTTTATCACTAATAAATATTTACTTTTAATTGTAATGGTTGGTTTTGGTGTCGCTTGGGCAAGTGCCTTAGTAATGCCTTATGCGATGCTTACAGGCTCAATTCCCCCTCAACGTCGAGGTATCTATCAAGGAATATTTAACTTTTTTATTGTTTTACCTGAAATTGCTGTATCTCTATGTTTTGGTTGGGTGATGAATTATCTACTCAATGATAATCGGCTGATGGCAGTTGTTTTAGGTGGTGTTTTCTTAGTTATCGCCGCTGGTTTAACTTTACTTGTACAATCTACTCCAACAGTAAATGGTGAACAGATAACAGTGGAAAATTAGCAGTTAGTAATTAGGAATTAGCAATTAATACTCCTTCCTCTTTTATTTCTAAAACCTAAAACCTAATAGTGAATAATTCTCTGTTGTTAATTCCTAATCATTTAACTTGACGATCGTGGAAACCGTACATAAAAATACACAACATTCGGTATCAATTTATACTATATTAGAGAAGGTGTAGTAAAAGATACAGAATAAAAATGAAATTAGAGATCAAAAAACAACAAACCAAAATCGATCAAAAATACATCGATAAAATCTTAGACGATTCTTCGGCTAAAGCTGTGGAATTAGTAGGTGGATTAAAAGGATTTTATAACAGTCTGTCTCATTGGGGTAAGATAATCGATCCGCAAACAATGGTTTTAGTAGCCGAAGTCTCGACACCGATCGTCTTTAATTTAGAACATGATCAAAATTATTTACCTAGATTCAAACAAGATTATTTTACAGATGCAGGTTACGATCTAGCTAATGCTAATTAGTTGCTACGATTTCCAGATAGACAACAGATAATAAGTATTGCTCATCATAAAAATTTAAAGAAACGATCGATCTAAGGGTGCAAAGAAAAATTTAATTGCACCCTATTATTATTGAATATTTAGTTTGAAATAAGATTAAACTATTTTTGTTAATACTGGTGATTTTGTCAAGACAGGGGATTGGGCTAAATATTTTTCCACAATTTTGCGAAAAGTATCACCGTCGATCGTTTCTTGTTCGATTAAAAGATCAACTAAATAATCAACCACAGCTTTATTCTCACGGATGATTTGTTTTGCATTCTCATAACAACCAAAAACGATCGTTCTTATTTGCTCATCAATCTTTGCCGCTATATCTTGAGAATATTCTGAATGATTACCCGATTCTCCACCGATAAAGATTGGTTGCTGACTACCTTCTAAAGCTAAGGGACCAAGATCAGACATTCCATATTTAGTTACCATCTGACGAGTAAGACTAGTTACTTTTTCAATGTCATTACTTGCACCGATAGTTACTTCATCATGACCAAAAACGACTTCTTCTGCCGCTCTTCCGCCTAACAAACCAGTAATACGAGCATAAAGTTGGCTACGAGAAATCAATCCTTGCTCTTCATCAGGAGTAAACCAAGTTAATCCAGCGGCTTGCCCTCTGGGTATCAATGTAACTTTCTCAACACGATCGTGACCTTGGGTAATAGTACCAATAATCGCATGACCAACTTCATGATAAGCAATTAGACGTTTACTTTTACTATCTACTAATGGTACACCTTCCATGCCTGCTATAACTCGATCGATCGCTTGATCTATCTCTAACATAGTAATAGCGTCTTTTCTTCTTCTCGCCGTCAAAATAGCCGCCTCATTAAGTAAATTAGCTAAGTCTGCTCCTGAAAAACCGGGTGTACGTTTAGCAATGGTATGTAAACTAACTTCTTGATCAACTTTTTTGTCATTGGCATGAACTTGCAAAATGGAGTAACGCCCATCTAAATCAGGGTAATCAACTAACACTTGTCGATCGAATCTACCAGGGCGAAGCAAGGCACTATCAAGTACATCAGGGCGGTTAGTCGCCGCAATAACGATAATCCCCGTATTACCCTCAAAACCATCCATTTCTGTTAACAACTGATTTAAAGTTTGTTCTCGTTCATCGTTACCACCGCCATAACCCGAACCCCTTTGTCTGCCAACCGCATCAATTTCATCAATAAAGATGAGACAAGGAGCACTTTCTTTAGCTTTGCGGAATAAATCTCGCACACGAGAAGCACCAACTCCAACAAACATCTCAACAAATTCCGAACCAGAAATACTGAAAAAAGGCACTTGTGCTTCCCCGGCGATCGCTTTAGCTAGTAAAGTTTTACCAGTCCCTGGAGGTCCTACTAACAAGACACCACGAGGAATTCTTGCACCAATAGCGGTAAATTTTTCAGGATTTTTCAGAAAAGTAACTACCTCTTCTAATTCTTCCTTTGCTTCTTCAATTCCTGCCACATCATTAAAGCCAACACCAGTCGCCGCCTCCATTTGGAATTTGGCTCGTGATTTACCAAAATTCATCGCTCCTGCGGCACTGTTAGCACTTCGTTTGATAAGTAAAAACAAACCCAAAATCAACATCAACAAAATACCCACTTGAATCATATTGATAACGGCTGTAGTTTTCTCCACCGAGGAATCAACTACAAATTCAATATCTTTTTCTCTAATAGTTTTAATTAATTCAGGGTTTTGATAAAACAGAGCAACTCTTTCAGGATTTTTTTCATCGCCCCCTTTTAAATAAACTTTAGCAACATTGGTCGAAGGATCAGAAACAATTCTTTCAACATTTCCTGCATCGATTCCTTTTAAAAGATCACTATAGCTATAATCACTCTCTTTGTCTTGGGCAAGGATACTACCACCACCTAAAAGTGTTTGCCCAAAAAGCAAAGTACCTGCTAATAAATTTAGTAGTTTATGACGTTGATTTTTTTTCTTTCTTCTACCTTGATCAATATTCTTCATTCTGTAATTCCTTGAAGTATTTGTTAAATATAAACAATAATTGCTCTAATTTTTTATTCTACTGCCTATACCCTGAAGTATGCCTTTACCAATTAGTCCAATTCCCCTACCAATTACTTCGGTTAACAAATAGACTATTATTTGTCCGAGGGTATCTCCAAAGGCTCTCACTCCACGAGCAAGGCTATCTCGTAATTCAATCAAAATTGTTACTAGCCAAGGGATACCTCGTATTTGGTTTAATTCTAGATGCCGAGAATGATGAATTTTGATTATTTCCATGCCTCGATAAGTAAATTTTAGCATTTCGTATTTGTCTTCAAAGATATTAGTTGGATTACGCCAATATTTTTCTTGTCGATATTTCCAATCTAGGTTGTTACGAAACATTGCTACTTTTCTTGATGATTTTAGTTCTTTTTCAAATAATTTATCTTTGAGGTTGAGATTATCGTAAAAGTTATTTAAAACATATTGCATCATATAGTTAGCGATCGAAATAATTAAGTTTTCTAAGACTATCGCTTCTATTTCTTGAGCTTCTTCTGAACCATATTGATAAATTTGATCATCAACTAAAAAGTCTCTCTCTAATACCTGATATAAAATCAATTCTTCCCAAAAATATATTTTTTCCAAATCATAAACATTTAAGTTAATATTTTCTGGTAAAATCGTTGATGGTTGATATTTAATTACTGCTTTTTCTTCAATTATATTACCCAAAAAAAGACTAAGTAAATCTTGATATAATTGCTTAATAAATACTTCACTATTAACATTTTTTATCAATTCTAAATCGCTAACATTATTATTTTTAAGCTCGGCAATTAGCTGATACCATTGTTGCAAAATCGTGATAAATAATTCTTTTTTTTTCGTCGGTTTTAAAATATCAGTTTCTTGGATTTTACCTGTCAAATTTATTAAAGAATTATTTATTTTTGCTAAAGCAAAATTATAGGTACTAAATGGTTGATCGCTTAAAATTATCTGACTATTATCAGTATCAGTATTGACTAATTTTTCTGCTTCTGAAGGTTGTTTTTGTAATGATATAGAGTTGTTAGATAAGTCTTCTGGTAAATTTAATCTATTTTTGGGTAACGCTTTTTCTATTAACCATTTTGTTAGTTTTAATTCTCTTTTTCTTCCTTGCCAATAAATTAAATCGATCGTGGCTAATTGCTGGCTTTTAGTGTAACTATTTAGTTCGTTTATCTGATTACTAATTTGGTTGATGCCGATATTACATTGATTACAAAACCAAGTATTAAAACGGCGATTTTTAGATGTTGAGATATTTGAGGTACTAAAATAAATTTCTCCTCTAGCACAAACTCTAAATGTATTAATTAATTCATCAATATCAGTATATTTATAACAACATCCTTTAATCATCGTTATCTGTTGAAAATCATTGACAAAACTTTCAGGATTAACAATAATCACTAAATTTAGCTGTGGATATTCTTGAGTTAGTTTAGGTATTGAATTAATAAATTTGTTGGCTAAAGTAGAAAATCGATCGAAGTCTAAAGCAACAACCCATAAATCAACTTGATATCGTTTAATTAAGCTGTATATATCTTTGACTTTACCTGTAGCGGTGATATTAACATCGGTATATTCTTCGCTCTTACAAATCTCTTTTAATCCTAGTGTAAAAATAGGATCTTCATCTAACAAAATTAGACTGATATTAGTTTTATTAGAGTTAGCGATCGTCATTCTTAGTTAGTTTATTTTTAAAAGAAAAATCAGGGACAAAAAATAGCAATAATTTTTGTGATTATATCAGTGATTGTGACAAAATATCTGTATATTTTAACGATTATTTGACAACTCTTTCTACTAAACATTTTATCTCAACTAAAATTGAAATAGATCACCATCAGAATTTTAACTTGATTTGAAAAAATTAGAGGTGATATTGACTCAGCTTTTTTTTACTGAAAAACTAATATTCTAATCTATGGTAATTCAACCGAAGTGGGTTTAGCAGTATGAGGTAATCCCCAGCCTAGTTTTTCTCGTAGTAAACGGAAAAATTCAGGTGATTGTAAACGGATAAACTGAGCATCATGTGGCGATCGTTTGATCATAATTTTATCATCAGGTAAAATATAACAACCTGCATTACCATCAACAATCAACACCATTTGATTACGAGTAGCAGGATTAATAACTACCGATTCCTTATCACTAAAAACTAATGCCCGAGATGAAAGAGAATGAGGGCAAATAGGGGCTAATTGAAACACAGGCACATCGGGGGTAACAACGGGACCTCCCGCACTCAAAGAATAAGCAGTTGAACCTGTCGGAGTCGATAAAATCACACCATCTGCGGCTATATCTACAGAAGCATGATTACCTATTGTAATTTCAAAGTGACACATACTGGTTAATGGTTCTCTATGAATTACAGCTTCATTCAAACATAATGCTTCCCATAACAAAGATTGATCACGATATACTTGTACTCTCATCAAAGAACGATTTTCGATTTGATAATCTTGAGCAAGTAAAGCTTCGATTCCTGTAGATAATTGATTAAGATATAATTCAGTCAGAAAACCTAAATGTCCTGTGTTGATAGATAAAAGAGGGATATTATAAGGGGCAACTTGCCTAGCGGCGGACAAAACAGTACCGTCACCACCTAATACGATCGCACACTCCATTTCGGCATCGAATCCAAAAGTCGCAATTTGATCGATCGCTGTAAAACAAACAGGACGATCGCCACGAGAATAGCCTAAAATACCTGCCATACCCGTACCTAACACAACCTGATAACCTTTTTGTTCTAATTCTATTTGCAAGTCTTTAGCTACCTGACAAGCAATAGGCTTAATATCATTGTAGATTACGCCGATTTTAGGCATCAATATTTTTCCTAATTAAAGTTGAGCGGTTATAATTGGGGTCAAACCAAGCTAAGATATCGCTATCTAGACTTGTCTTCAGAACGTGGTATGAAAGTTTTCTTTCACCATACTCTTTTTGATTAGAACCCTAGTCATGGAGACAATGCAAACTGCTGTATTTAACAATCTGCTCGTCGTGACAACGTTTGTGGAGTAATTGTCTATTCTTAATGTTATTTTCACCATCTAATATTTTAGATTTTATCTGGTCAATTTCCATTAAGTCTCCACTTTTAAAATACATATTACGATAGGAACATTTTCCTTTTTACTTCTTAAATAAGTAAATATGCCTCTTAAAAAGACATTTTTAGGTATTTTTCCCTTGACTACTCCTGCTATATAAGTCGGTATTAATTAGGCTTCTATTACCTTTTTGTTTAATCTGTCTTACTTATTAGGAGTATCTTCGTGATTTATTAAATTATACCAGCTTTAACCGCTATTTCTGGTACCAAACACCCAATTTCTATTTTTAATCTAACTAGGGTTTAATTTAATTCAGGTGTATCAAAAAAAGTTAATTTTTCTTGAGTTAAAGCGATGATTTTTTATTTTGAGGAGAGGAATAATCATCAAACATTAGTTGAAAATACTTTGACTGAGGAGTTTTCAACCGTTGGAGTAAAATACGATCGTCTATATAGTAAAACTATATAGCGTTTACCATCATTATGAGGTACATTAATTATTTGCAAGTCCCCCTTTATAAGGGGGATTTAGGGGGATCGAGATGTACTTCATCATACTAATAATTGCTATAATATCTTTAATTAATTAGACGCACAGATTTAAAAATATAGTTTCATCGATCGAAAATCAAGCTATATTTAAAACCTCTTGTGCCGCCCTTGCTATCTCTCTATTTTTGTTTCTAGTTAGTCTTTTTAAAATCTTTCTACCGATTAATAATGTTTGCGGATTGCGAATCACAGCCAAACATACTTCATGAGATTTATCTTTAGCTAATTTGTTCAGTAATTCTAAAGGAGTATCGTGATTATTCGCAATCGCCAGACGAATACGAGTGTGTTGATTTCGGGCTAAACTTTCAAGAATATCAGTTGGTGTATGAGAATTTTGGGCGACAGCTTCACGAATACTAATATCTTTGTCTTTAGCTAAATATAAAAATATCTCTAGAGGTAAATTTGTATTACTTGCCACTCCTCGACGAACGCCACTATCAACGTCTTTAGTTAGTAGCCATAATAATTCTACGTTAGTTTGCCTATTTTCTGCGACGATGCGACGAATAGAAGAATCTCGATCGTTTGCGAGTTTCTTTAATACTGGTTGTGGTGTAGTTGAGCTTCTAGCTAAAGTTGATTTGACAAGATAACTATCAGTATTCTCTAAAATCAATAAATCAAAAATCGGATTTCCAATTACTGCTTCAGGAAATTTGTAACTTAATTTTTCTAAAATCTTGATATCTGTGTTGGGATTACGAGCTACTAATTTTAGTATCTCCTCATCTATATCTTTACTTAATTGTTCTAAAGTATCAGCAGGTGTATCTTCTGCGATCGCTAATTGCTTTTTTTGTCTGATATCCATTATTTATCTTGAAGAAAAAATAACCCAGATTTTTGATCTATTGTAAATAAAGTTCGATCGTATTAACTCATATAATACAAACTCGATCGAACTTCAACAATTACACTTAAAATCAGATGTAAAATAGAAAAATCAAATCATGGAGGTAAATTAAAGATGCAAACAGTAATAAACCTTGAACCAATTACCTCTTTAAGTAGAGAACAATTTTATCAACTTTGCTTGAAAAATCCAGATTTACAAATAGAAAGAAACCCCGAGGGGAAATTAATTATTATGTCGCCAGTTGGTGGAGAAAGTGGTAGAGAAGAAGCTAATTTAATATTTCAAGTTAGTTTATGGAATAATCAAAGTCGATTAGGATTTGTTTTTAGTTCTTCCGCTATTTTTAGTTTACCAAACGGTGGCGACAGGTTTCCTGATGTAGCATGGGTATCTGCCCAAAAATGGAATAATCTTACTCAAGCCCAAAAAGAAGGTTTTCCGCCCATTTGTCCTGATTTTGTCATTGAATTAAGATCAAAAAGCGATCGACTCAAACCATTACAAGAAAAGATGCAAGAGTATTTAGATTCAGGGTTACAGTTAGGCTGGTTAATTAATCCTCATCAAAAACAAGTCGAAATCTATCGCCCTAAGCAAGAAGTAGAAGTAGTTAATATGCCTGTGGTTTTGTCTGGGGAGGATATGTTATTAGGGTTAGAAATAACGATCGATTAACTTCTAAAATTAACTAATAAATGAGTAAATCAATCTATTTGATAGATTCGAGTTTGATTACTTTATTTTATTATTTCATATCACTGATATAGATTAGGTTTTATTGACTAAAACTAGAATTATTTTTAGCCCCTGCACGTACTAATTGATTGCTGTCTTGGGCTAATTTTTTTAAGACATCCAAAGGAGTGTTAGGATTTTGACTGACAGCAAATCGATCGCTCCAACATACAGAAAAAGTAGCTTCTGTTAGTCTTTCTTGAGATAGCTGAGGTTGTGATAAGACAACATAACGAGTCAACGGACATTTAGATAGAATATAGTAATTTAATACTTCGGCTAAACGATCGTGATCATTTTTAAATAAATAAGTATCTTGACTTATAATTTCTTTAAAATTCTGCCATGAAAATTGAGATGAGTTTTTTAATTCATAATTATCAGACAATAAAGTACTTTTATTATTTGTTTGACTAAGAATATTTTTTTGAGCAGATTTGGCAGTTAGAGACATTTTATCTTTTGTTAAATCTTCTAACACCGTGATTGAGGTATTAGGATTGTTAGCCACCCGATAACGAACCCATTTATTTTGACTTTTAGCTAATTTTTTTAAAATATCTACTGGAGTACGAGGATTTTCAGCCAAATTTTTAGTAACAACACTATCTTTATTTTCTTTCATTAAGAGATAAAAAGTATCTGTAGAAAGGTGCGGATTTTCAGCTAAATTTCTTCTGATTAAATTAAAGTTTTGTTTAGTTAACTTAAATTTTTTTTGATACTTATTATATGTCGCTATTTGTTCAAAAACTGTCGGTAAAGAATGAATACATTTAGCCATATTGATCAAAATAGAATAATAACCGTTATAGATTAAATATTCAACGATAAAATCTGGTAACAAAACTATTTCACATAACAATTGCAATTTTTGTACTTTTAAATGAGAATGTTTTAAACAATTAAACAATTTTCTAATTGATTTTTGTCCTTTTTCTTCATATTCATCTTCTAATTCTCCTGCCAAATTAATATGGAGATTTGCAACTTGTCTAACTTCACAATACTTACTTTTAGTTAGTTTTTCTAAAGTATCTTGAGAGGTATCTGTTTTATTAGCTAATAATAATTGAGTTTCTAATTCAGCACGATTAGTTGCTCCTTGATAAACAAAGTCTGGTACATCCTGTTGACGCAAAATAGCGATTAAAGTAGGTAATGGCATATTCTCAACAAAATTAATATCTTCTAAAATAAACAAATCAAAAATAGGATTATTGATTAATTCTCTAGGAAATAAAACACCTAAATTAAATAATGTTTGTTTAGGAGTATTAGGGTTAGAAGTAACATATCGACGGGTAAGATAATCTTGATTTTTCGCTAACTCAACTAATCTGTTTGCAGTAGTATTATCGTTTTGTGCTTCAATTCTTTGTTGTTCTATATTCATTTTATTATCCCAATCACGATGCTATTTTTTCTTAATATAAACAAAATTTTGTGTAGCTATTTATCATCGATTGAACATCAAATTATTTTTGTTTTGTAATATTTGAATACTTTTTTTCGACTCATAATTATCATAATTACAATTCAACATAATCACAAATTACAACATTAATTAAATTGACAACAATCTCACCGCTTCCCCAAAAGGAAACTGCGATAAATCTAAACCCCCTGGTGTCACCACCCACAACACAGGTAATTCAGGTAAAGTATCGGGAAACGAGCCGTAACCATCAGTGAGATAAACACAAACTCCTGTTGTCATACCATCCCAACTGTTACTAACCCGATCGAAAAAGGGAATAAAAGAAGTACCTCCACCACCTTCTGGTTGTGGTATATCACTATTCGCATCTACTTCATAAGGACCATATACATCAGCATCAGCATAATATAATTCACATTCTAAATGAGGATAAGAATTAAGAATACCATTAACTTCACTAAGAAACATTTTTAACTGCTGATTATCGATCGAGCCACTAGTATCGATCGCTACATATACTTTTACCGATTCACCCTCTAATGTCTCTAAATATAAACCACGACCCACAAAACGACGATCGAAATTAGTAAAATCCGTGGGTGTTTTGACTAAATACCGCCACAAATAACTACGCCAATCTAACTGGGCTTGATTTAATACTCCTAACTCTCTTGCCATTCCTGCGGGTAAATTTCCTTGATTCGTTGTACGGGCGATAACTGTCGCCTGTTGTAGTGCATTTTGCCAATGAGATTCTAACTGAGCTTTTTTTGCCTCGGATAAACTATCTGTATTGTTAGTTGTTTTTGTTTGAGTATCTTCTCCGTCAGAATTTTGCCCTTTTCCTTGAGTGTCTTCTCCGTCAGAATCTTGCCCTTTTCCTTTGCCTTGGCTATCGTCACCTTTTGATTGTTGATTATTACTATCTTCTTCTCCTTGATTATTATCATTTTTGACATCATCAGGTAGATTTTGATAATTATTACTACCATCGCCCTCGCCACCAGAAGGAGGATTATCTAACAAATCGGGCATGATTAAATCATGACTACATTTTTCTTCTTGCAATAACAACTCATAAATTTCTTCGACACTTAAATGTTCTAATTTCTGATCTCGAATCGCATTAGCAGGTAACTCAAAACAACCTTGAGCAGAAATAGTACCATTAACGACTATATCAGCGGCAATATTCCATAATTGTGGGTTTCTGACACCTCGACGTAAAACATGAAGCAAAGCCGCGTGTAAAACTTCATGTAAAAACAAACCATCTTGTTGTGCTGAAGGTAAAGACAGCAAAAAATCTGGATTAAAAAATATATCCTTCCCATCTGTAGCGGCGGTAGGAGTTGAAGTAGTAGGAATAAAACGAGCAAATAAAGCTAAGGTAGCAAAAAATGGTGACTTCATTCTTAACCGAAGTAAAGACGCACTGATAATTTTGTCTGTCGAGATAGTATTTTGATTCATCTATTTTTGTGAGTATTATATTACCTATTTTTATAGTAAGTGTTTACTATAGGTTTAGCACAATTAAATTATGAAGTTTTAAATCTGATAATCTTACGTATTTTTTAACTCTTATCAATTAAATAATTTTTACGTTTTTTATATTTGATTTCAAACTTTTCAAATATCTGTATTTTAACTATTTCTTGTTTTTGTATTGGTAATGGTTGAGCATAATTTATACAAAAAAATAAAAATATCAATAGTGACCAAAAAAACCACAGTAATCAAAAACTTTTTCATGATTATTTCAAATTACAATGCTAATTTTGTTTTAAATGTTTGTCTGATACACAAATAATATTAAAACGATCGATTTTCAAGTTTAATTTATTAAACGAATTTTATTAGCCTTGAATGACTGAATTCAAGGCACACCTTATTTTTTATTTCGGCACAACAAAATTAACTAACTTATTAGGTACAACAATCACCTTCTTCACTTCCTTATCTGCAATATATTTTTGAGCAATCTCCGATTCACGAGCGTATTTTTCTAACTCATCCTTACTCGAAGAAGCGGGTACAGAAATAGTACCTCTAGTTTTACCCATAATCTGAATCACCAAAGTAATCTCATCCACCACTAAAGCAGATTCATCTAAAGTCAACCAATCTTGAGTATGAATAGAATCACTATTACCCAACATTTGCCACAACTCCTCAGTTAGATGAGGGGAAAAAGGTGCTAACAAGACAAGTAAAGTTTCTACACCTTCACGATAAACAGCAGAAGTTTTTGCCTTTGTTTCCCGTAAAGCATTATTAAGTTTCATCAACTCAGAGATTGCCGTATTAAATTGATAATCACCATTTAAATCTTCGGTTATCTCTTTGATTGCGGTATGAATCGCCCTTCTTAAGTCTTTTTCATCTTTAGTTAATTTATCCTTCTCACAAGTTTTCTCCTTCGCACTCTCGGTGTTATCAATAAATTCATTCACCAACAACCAAACACGATTCAAGAAACGATATTGCCCTTCAACATCCGCCTCTTGCCATTCCAAATCTTTTTCTGGTGGTGCTTTAAACAAAATAAACATTCTGGCAGTATCAGCACCATAATCGCTTAAAACGTCTTTAGGGTCAACTCCATTAAATTTAGACTTAGACATCTTTTCATACACTAAAGACAATTTAGCTTTGTTTTGCTTGTCGTAATAAGTTGTCACCATCTCGCCTTTTTCGTTTTCCTCTTCTAGAGATTCAACGTTTTCAGCTAAAACAAATTTATCAGTTTCAGGATTTTTGTAAGTTAAACCTTGTACCATACCTTGAGTCAAAAGACGATTAAAAGGCTCGTCACAATTAACTAAACCTCTATCTCTCACTACCTTGGTAAAGAAACGAGAATAAAGTAAATGTAAGATAGCGTGTTCAATACCACCTACATACTGGTCAACCCCCATCCAATCATTCACGGATTCAAGGTTAAAAGACTCACCTTCGTTGTTAGCATCGGTATAACGCAAAAAATACCATGAAGAGTCGATAAAGGTATCCATCGTGTCTGTTTCTCGTTTGGCAGGTTTACCGCATTTAGGACAAGGTACATCAACCCAATCACCCATCTTAGCTAAAGGAGAAGGACCTCTACCACTAAATTCTACTTGCTCTGGCAATTTGACTGGTAAATCTTGTTCGGGTACGGGTACGCTACCACAATCATCACAATGAATAATGGGAATCGGACAACCCCAATAACGCTGACGAGAAATCAACCAGTCTCGCAGACGATATTGAATATGTTTTTTACCGTAACCTTGCTCTTCGGCGTAAGCAATAATGGCTTCTTTTGCTTCTACTGAATTCATCCCTGTAAATTTACCAGAATCGATCGTTGTCCCTGCTTCGGTATAGGCTTCTTGTAATTCAATCTTGCCATTTTCGCCGTCGTCACCATCATCGGGAGAGATGACTACTTTGATGGGTAAATTGTTTTCCTTGGCAAATTTAAAGTCTCTGGTATCGTGAGCGGGTACACCCATAACTGCCCCCGTACCGTATTCGTACAAGACATAGTTAGCAATTAAAATAGGTATTTCGTCTCCTG
Organism: uncultured cyanobacterium; assembly: GCA_963710605.1. Taxonomy (GTDB): domain Bacteria; phylum Cyanobacteriota; class Cyanobacteriia; order Cyanobacteriales; family Cyanobacteriaceae; genus JAALKG01. The sequence goes on along the minus strand of CAVQBA010000007.1, from coordinate 129,307 downwards.
TAAAAGGATTGATGGCTTTGCCTCCTGTCAATGTACCTTTTTTTGGTTTATCATCGGCAGTACGCTCCATTTCGCTTTCTTCGCTTACTTCGGTAATAAAGTTAGCTACTTTTTCCTTGTATTCGTCAGTGGTGATAACGGAGGTTAAAGGATGTTCGGGTGCGAGTACGACATAGGTGACACCATAGGCAGTATCGGGGCGAGTGGTAAAAACAGCAATTTTTTCATCGCTACCAACGACAGGAAATTCCAGATAAGCACCAACAGATTTACCGATCCAGTTTTCCTGCATGGTTTTGACTCTTTCTGGCCATCCATCTAGTTTGTCTAAGTCTTGTAATAGTTGTTCGGCATAGTCGGTAATTTTGAAAAACCATTGTTTTAATAGTTTTCTTTCTACTTTCGCTCCGCTTCGCCATGAGTAACCATCACCATCTACTTGTTCGTTAGCCAGTACGGTTTGATCGACGGGGTCCCAATTTACGGCGGCTTCTTTCTGGTATGCTAGTCCTGCGTCCACAAATTGTAAAAAGAGCCATTGCGTCCATTTATAATAATCAGGCGAACAAGTAGCAACTTCTTTACTCCAATCGATCGATAATCCTAATTCTTTGAGTTGCTCTCTCATCTGAGCAATATTTTGATACGTCCATTCAGCAGGAGGTATTCCTCTATCTATAGCGGCGTTTTCTGCGGGTAAACCAAAAGCATCCCATCCCATAGGATGTAAAACACGATGTCCTTGCATTCTTTTGAAACGAGCAATAACATCAGTGATTACGTAGTTACGAACGTGTCCCATGTGTAATTTTCCTGAAGGGTAGGGAAACATGGAAAGGGCATAATATTTCGGTTTTTCTTTATTTTCTTCTGTATCATATAATCCAGTGTCTGACCATTGTTTTTGCCACTTCGATTCAATGTCACTGGGTTGATAAGGGGATTGCATGGGATTTCTCAGACTTACTTTTGTTTGATTCAGTTTTCTATTTTAACCAAATGTCGATCGAGATTCAGAATATATCTAATTAACGAATAAAACTTTGAGAAAACTAAGAAAAAATAAGTATTAATCAAGTCGAAAATCAGAGAAAAGATAAAAGTATCCGCCTATCTTCATTGTCTAAATTTGCCCTTAAATATATTTATCTCTCAAAAGTAGTTTTCTGATACTGATCAATATTCAGTCAATAATATAACTCAGGTTAAAAAAATCAAACGGTTACATATTGACCAAAAACGATCGCTTATTTTAAGTAGTGTTTCTTTTTGAGATTTAAAGAGAAAGACTTTTCGCCGTAACTTTAGCTAAATCAGTCAAGTTATCGATCGATTCTAAATAAGGAAAATAACCCAAAACAGGAATTTGAGTTAATGATTCAACTAAATCTTTAGGTGTCCATTGATTAATTTGCTCGTCACTACACGGCTGAGTACAATTAAAAATAATTCCTCTGATTTTGACTTTATTTTGTCTTGCCAAAGCAATATTGGCTACTGTATGAGCGATCGCACCTAACTTAACAGGAACAACCAAAATCGTTTCTAAATGCCAACTACCAGCAATATCGGCAATAGTCAATTCGTCCGTAATCGGTGAACCTAAACCACCTAAAGCCTCAACTAAAACTAAATCTTTTGTTTGTTGTAATTTTAATAGACTTTGCCAAACAATAGCTAAATCGATCGACTTATTTTCGCTCGCCGCCGCAATAGGAGGTGCAACAGGAGCAGAAAATTGTAAAGGTATTACCACATCATCAAAATATTGTTGATAAAACTCGGCATCACCACCAACACCAGTTTGTAACAACTTCATCAAACCAATTTCTAAACCAGAAAAATATTGCTGATAATACGCTCTTAAAGCAGTCGTGATCATAGTTTTACCCGTATCCGTATCCGTTCCCGTAATTAGCCAAGTTTTCATTTAAAAAAATTAACAATAATATAATAAAATACACAAATCAACAATAAAATTGATTGATACTGTAGATTATAAATGCTAAGCTATTTATAAATCTGTGCTTTTTTTTAAGAATAAATGGGTACAGTAGTAATAAATTCACAGAGGCTAAAGAATCTGCCGTGAGTCATTCTGCCACCTTGACAGTAAATCAAACACTGTCACAACACATATCCGAGAACAATCGCTTACGTTTATTCTCAGGTTCAGCTAATATTGGTTTAGCAACCGAAATAGCTCGTTATCTAGGTATGGATTTAGGGCCTATGGTTCGTAAAAGATTCGCCGATGGTGAGTTATACGTTCAAATCCAAGAATCAATAAGGGGTTGTGATGTTTATTTAATTCAACCTTGCTGTAATCCCGTTAATGACAATTTGATGGAATTAATGATTATGATTGATGCTTGTCGTCGAGCTTCAGCACGACAAATAACCGCTGTAATTCCTTATTATGGATATGCTAGAGCCGATCGTAAAACAGCAGGTAGAGAATCGATTTCCGCTAAATTAGTAGCTAATTTGATTACTAATAGTGGTGCGGATAGAGTCTTGGCAATGGATTTACATTCAGCTCAAATACAAGGATACTTTGATATTCCATTAGATCATGTGTATGGTTCTCCTGTAGTTTTAGATTACCTACAACAAAAAAACATTGAAGACTTAGTTGTTGTTTCTCCAGATGTTGGTGGCGTAGCAAGGGCAAGGGCTTTTGCTAAAAAACTAAATGATGCTCCTTTAGCAATTATCGACAAACGTCGTCAAGCTCATAATGTGGCTGAGGTGATGAATGTGATTGGTGATGTTAAGGGGAAAAATGCTATTTTAGTTGATGATATGATTGATACAGCCGGTACTTTACTAGAAGGTGCAAGATTATTAAAAAAAGAAGGTGCAAACAAGATATATGCTTGTGCTACTCATGCAGTTTTCTCTGCATGCAATGTCACGTCTTTCTAGCGATGTGTTTGAAGAAGTAATTGTTACCAATACAATTCCGATTCATTTAGATAATTATTTCCCTCAACTAAAAGTTTTATCTGTGGCTAATCTTGTCGGTGAGACAATTTGGCGTATTCATGAAGATAGTTCAGTTAGTATTATGTTTCGTTAACCAAACTTTCGATCGAAAAAAATTTAAAAAAAGGTGATTATTATTAACGATCGCCTTTGGACTATTATTGAGACTAATTAGTTAAACCAATTTTAATTTTTAAATATTAATTGTCAATTAGATTTTCATAAACTTTTTAATTGCTTTTCTACGTTCTAAAGGATTAATTTCTTGCCAAAGATCATTAAAAGAAAAAGCCTCTTGATTTTTTAAATAATTATTATATTCATTTTCTGCAATCCCGACATATTTGCGATACCATCTTTCAGAATTTTTACCATCTTTGTCTCCACCACATAATAGAATTGGAATTCTCGCCGGAGTAAATTTATAGAATATTCTAATAGCTTCATTAGCATGACTAATCGGAATTAATTCACGATAACAAGAACCTCTAATATCACTACTATAAGGATAGTTTAAAGTAACTCCTTTTTGTTGTAAATAATCAATGTAAATAACCGTTTTAATTTTATCTTCATCGCTGAGATTATACCAAAAATCAATAAATTTATCAGTACATAAAATAGTCCATTCTTTATTAATTTCTTCATCTATGTTTTGATGCTCATCGATAATTACTTGTCTATTTTGTCTTTGTGATTCTAATAAAGAAATATTAAGTTGATCATTAGTTGTTTCTAAATCTTTAATTAGTTTTTCGTAGTCTAATTTTTCTTTTTCTAAAAGAGCTACTTTTTCTTGTAGTAAGTCAGCTTCATCTAAATCTTTTTCTAATTCTTGAGCAAGTTCTTGCCAAGTTTGATATTCTTTTTTTTGTTGTTCTAATGTTTGAATTTGTTTTTCTTTTTCGTTGAGTTGATTTTCTTTCTCGTTAAGTTGTTTTTCTAGTTGTACTTTTTCTTTTTCTCTTTTTCTCAGTAATCTTAGAATTTCCTCTTCTTTGTATTGATTAAGAGTAAGTTCTTGATTTGTAGCTTTTAATTCTTCTAGGTATGTTTTTAAATCTGATTCTTGAGCTTCTAATTCTTTTTGTTGTAGTTGAATTTTAGAAATTAAGTTTTCTTTTTCTTCTTCATTTATTAGTTTAATTTCTTTTGTCTGAGCTAATTCTGTTTTATACTCTCTTAAAATATTTTGAGTTTTAAGTATTTTTTGTTCTTGCTTATACTGTTTATCTTCTTTATTTTTAATCTCTTCTTTAAATTTAGCTGTTCTGGCTTGTAAACTTATAATATCTTCGTTTAAACTATTAATTTCTTGATTAAAATTATCTTGAGCATTAATCAGTGTTTTGTTATATTTTTTTAGTTTATTTAAATCTATTTCTAGTTTTTTTTGCCTGATTTTAGCGATACTTTCTATTTTTTCGACTTCTCTTTCAAAAAATTTCAAACCAATAAACACAGACAAAAAAGTCAAAGCAAAAAAAGCAGTATAAGGATGAATAATACTTTGAGGTTTGAGTTTGATAAGATTAATCAACCATTCCTTTAATTCTTCAACAAAACTAGAAGGAGATAAGCGAAGATAATAAACTCTACCTAAAATTTCTGAAGCAGTTTGATTTTGATTAAGTTGTGAATTGTTATTAGTAATCAGTGGTGGGGGATTAGTTAAGATATCGAAAGAGTTTTGGGCTAAGTTGTTAGGTTGAAGAATCTTTTTACCCCAACCTCGATCGATTTGAGTTTGATAAATAATATTTTGATTGAGGCAATTATTCGTCACTTCCAAGCAATCAGTAACCACTAAGCCAACATAGCCATCAGTACTATCTAAAAGTTTTTGTATCTCTTCTTCTTGCTTATTTACTAGTAGTAAAGATAACTTCGTGGGTACACTTTCAGAAATAATATTGATTTTAGTTGCTTGTACTGATTTCATCGTGCCATACCAGTAACGATAATGACTAAATGTCGATAAAATTAACGCTAATAATATCCCACCACCAAAACAAATAAATAGTCTTAGCGGTTTAGTACGAGGTAATATTTTTAGAGCTATCTTCATAAAATTTGACGACAATTAGAAATAGAGTTAAGTTAAGGATTAAATGTAAGTTTTTTCTCTACACTTGTTCGCTATCACTCCACGAGAACAACATTATTTTTTAGGACAAAAGTTGAACAGACGATCGCAAATTGTTAACTGCTATCTGTTTTATAACAAAGCTCAAAAAGCTTGTACAAGCAGTAATAGAATAATAAATTATCAAATTAGATAATAATCACAACTAATCTACTTTCTCTATTGTGATAATGACTGTGTCTTCTTATGATAACTAAAACTTATTCTAAAATGTTTAAGTATTATTCGCAACAGACAATAATTGAAGAATGAGGAATTGGCAATTAGAGATTAGAGATTAAGTGTCAATTGTTGATTATAGTAATTTAAATTAAAATTGAGACAGTATTAATTATATTTTAAACTTGAATTTTTCCCCCACCTTGTAATCAATTACAAGGCTAATAGATACCGTTTAATAAATTAAACTTAAATTTAATCTTCAAAATTGTCTCATCCTTATTTTAAACGACTATATCCGTCGTATTTACCGATTAAAAAAAGCTGAGAGTTAATTACTTGTAGTCTAGAGACTGACAAATTTGATAATTAACTGTCAACTTAAATTAAGTATGAATGATTTTTATTTTCTTGTTATAACTAATATTGCCTTTTCAAAAAACTAAGATATTTTTCGGAGGTTAATTAGTTAATAGAAGGTGCTTTTAAAGCAACAAATTGAGTATTATAATCTTGATCTACCTCTGGAAGAGTAGCCGCTTGCTGTAAGCTAGGTACAGAATCTCGAAGTACCCCTGTTAACTGATGAATCGTTGAATCATAAATTTGCGTTACGATTTTAGGATACAAACCAATACCAATAATAGGTATTAATAAACAAGCGATAATAAAGACTTCTCTAGGCTCAGCATCAATTAAATTACTATGAGAAACTAATTCTTTGTTTTCTGGGCCGTATAATAATTCTCTTAACATAGAGAGTAGATATATCGGAGTTAAAATGACACCGACAGCCGCTAAAGAAACCATGATAATTTTGAAAGTAGAATTATAAGCATCACTAGTCGCAAAACCGATAAATACCATTAATTCGGCGACAAAACCACTCATACCAGGTAAAGCCAAAGATGCCATCGAGCAGGTTGTCCACATCGCAAACATTTTCTTCATCTTTTGCCCGACTCCTCCCATTTCATCTAACATAAGAGTATGAGTTCGATCGTATGTTGCCCCTACCATAAAGAAAAGACTCGCACCGATCAAACCATGAGAAATCATTTGTAACATCGCTCCACTCATACCAACATCAGTATAAGAAGCCATACCGATTAAAACAAAACCCATGTGAGAAATTGAGGAGTAGGCAATTTTTCGTTTGAGATTCCTTTGAGCAAAAGAGGTGAAGGCGGCATAGATGATATTAACTACCCCCAAAATTATCAGAATAGGAGCAAAAACACTATGGGCATCAGGTAACATACCTGCATTCATCCGAATTAAAGCATAACCACCCATTTTAAGTAGAATACCAGCTAAAAGCATATGGGCGGGTGCAGTAGCTTCTCCGTGGGCATCAGGCAACCATGTATGTAGGGGAAAGATAGGTAACTTGACACCGTAAGCAATTAGTAAACCGCCGTAGAGTAACAACTGTAAGTTCATACTAATATCCTTACTCGCTATCGTCGTCATATCAAAAGTAACGGTATCACCATAAAAAGCCATCGTTAAGGCGGCTACAAGGATAAATAAAGAACCTCCAGCGGTATAAAGGATAAATTTGGTCGCCGCATACAAACGTTTCTTACCGCCCCAAATAGATAGGATGAGATAAACGGGTACTAATTCTAATTCCCAAACGAGGAAGAAAAGTAGCATATCTTGGACAGCAAATACAGCAATTTGTCCGCCATACATCGCTAACATCAAGAAGTAAAATAATCTAGGCTTGAAGGTAACCGGCCATGCCGCCATAATAGCCAGAGTCGAGATAAAGCCTGTGAGAATGATTAGAGGCATTGATAAACCATCAGCACCAACTGACCATTTAAGATCAATTCCGGGTATCCAAGTATAGCTTTCTACTAATTGTAGATTAGGATTGCTTAAATCATAACCTTGATAAAAGGCATAGACTATTAAGACAAAATCAATTAAACCAATTGTCAAAGCGAACCATCTAACGTTTTTACCATTTTTATCAGGTATTACGAAGACAACCAAAGATGATAAGACTGGTAAAAGAATAATTGTCGTTAGCCAAGGAAAGTTTGTTAAGTCCATTTCTAATCGAGTCGTTGAATAAATGCGAGTAAACTATTTAGTTGATGTCTGTTATTTCAATATTAATGATTTTTCAGCATAAATTTCTAAATATTTACCTTCTCTCAACAATCTAGCAATATTTTTTGCTGACGATGAATAGTGTTAAGTTTTGTGATGGTTTTTAGCTGTGAGCTTTTAGCTTTTACCTGTTGGCTAAAATTGCCCCCTTAGCCTCCCAATTCTGGGGAGAACAAGATTATTACTGTGGTTACAGTTGTAAACGCAATATTCGATCGATAAAATAAAGGCGAAACCCAACATTCAATCAGAGAAAAATGTAAATGTATTAATGATGAGCTAGATCAAGTAGGTTGGGTTAAGCTACGAAAAGCTCAATATACATTCGATCGATAAAATAAAGGCGAAACCCAACACCCAATCACATTGATAATAATGAGTAATGAGTAAGGAGTAACAAGTAAAGAGTAATAAGATAACAGCTAAAAGCTAATTATTTTCTAAATATTTCGGTCAAATAAAGATGAGGCGAGGACTTTCTCTAGCTGAAAATGTTTTTAACCGTTGGGTTTCGCTTTATTTGAAGTTATAATTTTTGACTATATATTTTTGGGGCTTAACCCAACCTACTTACTACTTACTACAAGGCTTTTAAATTACGATCGTTTAGTTTTGATTTTCAAATTTAGAATTTGTCTTATCCCCAGAAAAAGCGGTTGGGAATTTGCTTGATTTATTTTTAATCGTCAAGTTTTCCTTAGGAGTAATTTTTTCTACTTCTTCTAGTAGTTTGGCTAATTCTATTTGTTTTTCTAGCACATCGGTATAAGAGACTAGATTGCCTAAACCATCAACTAGTTTTCGTAAGTTATTTCTAAATTCTGGATCTCCTGTAAACTCGTCTATATCAGAGGTGATTTTAGCTGTATTGGCGAAAGTTACTCTGGCTGAATCTAAGGTTTGTTGTAGGGTAACTAAATTAGTTGGGTTATTTAATTCTGCTGATAAAGCTCGTAAGTCTTGACTGATTTGACTAAGATTGTCGCTTGTTTCACTGATGTTTTTACTAATTTTACCTACATCGTCGGTGGATACTTCCGCTAGTAGCAAATCGGTTTTACTAATTAGTTTATTAATTTCGTTGGTGGTGAGGGTAAAATTATCGATCGCTCCACTGAAGTTAGTTTTATTATCGTCAATAAGTCGATTAAGATTACTCGCAAGTGAGTTGAGTTCGATCGCTGTATCACGATAACTATTACTCAAACTATCAATTTGGAGTGTAGCCACATCAGCGGTGCGAGCTAAAGAATCGGCGGTATTACCAAACTTTTGAACTGTACCATTAACAATCTCGGCACTATTACCAATCTTATCGGCAGTATTACCAATTTTTTCGGTGGTATCAACAAAGGTATTTAATTCTTTTCTTAGTTCAACTACAGTACCTGTTAATTGATCGCTTAGTAATGCTATTTTTAGTGTAGTTTCATTAACATTAACTAAAGTACTATCAATCATCTCAAAAAATTGATCATTATTAAGACGTTCGGTAATCACGGCTAAACTTTCAAATAAATCAGGTGTAGATTTGGCGTTTATTTGTTCACTATCACACAGAATTAAATTTTGTTGGCTACATTCAGTGTCTTGTGGTTCAATTTTGGTCGGTAGAGAATCTAAATTACGCTGAGGAACAATATTGATGCTTACATCTCCTAATAAACCCGTACGTAGAGTGGTAACTTTAACATCTTTAGGTATAAGTAAATCACCATCAATTTCGGTGGATACCTCGACACCATTACTGCTAGGATCGATCGAAGTAATTTTACCGACAGCGACACCACGATAATATACTTTTGCCCCTTCTCTTAATCCTCCTGCATCGTTAAATAATAATTTGAGTTGATAATTTTTATCTTGAAAAGAGCTACCTCTGAGAAAAAAAATAATCCCGCCAAACAAAACGATACCGAGTAAAATAAATAGTCCCACAAGGCTTTCTTGTTTTGACCGTGAACGAAACATATTCTCATCCTCAATTTTATTACTTAATTAATCACTTGAATTGGTCCATTGATACTGGCACTAAAAAACTGTCTTACTAATTGATTCTCTGTATGATCAATTTGACTAACATTTCCTTCCCATTGTACGTTGCCATCATATAAAAAAACTAATCGATCGCCTGTGCGACGAATTGTACTATCTTGATGACTTACCATAACATAAGTACTAGAATCAGCAAAAGAAGATTGAATACTTTTAACTAAGTCTTCTACCACCGTTGAAGCAATCGGATCTAATCCTGCTGTTGGTTCATCATACAATATTATCTCAGGACGCTCTTCTGGTTTTTGAGGATTAAAGACTACCGCACGAGCAAAGCTCACTTTTTTACGCATACCTCCTGATAATTCCGCAGGAAATAAATCGGCTACTTTATTAGGTAAACCAACTCTTTCTAGACTGTCATCAACTATCTGGATAATTTGCTCTTGAGATAAATTCGATCGTTTTTGGTATAAAGAAAAAGCGATATTTTCTCTGACGCTTAAAGAATCAAATAAAGCGGCTTGTTGAAATACCATACTAATGTTTAATGGATCATCATAGTCTTCGATCGAGCCTAGTCTTCTTATTCCTTTAACATAGATTTCACCTTCATCTGGTTCGGTCAAACCAGCAATTAATCTAAGAATAGTTGATTTTCCTGTACCACTAGGGCCAATAACAACTAGTGCATCGCCTTGATATACTTTCAGATTGGCTTTAGTTAAAATAGAACGATTGCCATAAGATTTACTAACTCCTCTTAATTCAATTAATGGTTGTCTTTCATCCATTGAGTTTTTATTCCTTTATATTACTAAAATCCAATTAATTACAACTTTTAGCTATTTTTTGCTCAACTTTTTCCACTCTTTCATTTCTTCTTTATTTTTAGAATCGATCGATCGTAACTTGTAATTAAATTTATATTTTTGCTCATCTCTATTTTTTACTTGATAGCATATTTTTAATCTTTCATATTATACGCTCATAATTCTCTTAACATACATTAATAATTGAAAAAGTATCGTGTTTTGACCAAGTAATTATTAATAGGTTAGTAAGTAAAAAACAAAAATAAAATATTATAAATTAAGCCTAAATTTTAAGACTCTAACAATACGATCGATTTTTATCAACTTGTGTAGTTATATCTATTTTATTTTTGACAATACATTTAAACTATCTTTTATTTTTTTTACAAAGATTTGTTTTAATTAAATAAACTTTAATAAATAATTATTATCGACAAATACTGTTGTGATTAGATAATAAATATAAATAATATAGTGATATTTAAAGCCTAACGTATTAAACTGATTTTAACTTTTTAGATGACTAATTCATTTGGAGATATTCGCTTTTTTTGCTTTAGTTATAATTAATTAAAAACGAACTATTGACTAATCTATACTCTAAAAAAATAAAGAGCTATTTTTGATAAATTAAATCAAGAAATTAATCAGTCAATTACTCAAACGGACTAAAAATAAAAAAGAAAACTTTAATCGAATCTGCCAACTACATTTTTTAATTTAAAATTTCGATAACTCCCGTACTACCATTAAGACGAACTAATTGACCATTAGAAAAAATCTGAGTAGCATGATTAATATCCATCACTGCCGGAATTTGATATTCTCTAGCAATAATTGCACCATGAGATAATTTTCCTCCTACTTCAGAGATTAACCCTCCTGCTTGAGAAAGAATAGTTGACCATCCTGAATCAGTAAATGGTACTACTATAATAACTTGTGAATCTATATCGATCGCTTCTGCTAGAGTTGTCACAATTCTAATTTTACCTTCAACTATTCCTGCACTAGCGGCGATACCTGTCAAACGCTCTTTAGAAGTTAAAGTAGTAAATGAAAGATTAAAATCTATTTGTGGTGCATTCCCATAAATTAAATAAGGAATTTGGCTGATTTTATCACTCTCTTGCCATTGTAGATATCTAGTTTTAACTATTTGTTGTAGTTGGGTAGCTGACTTTTTGTTTTGGATATATTCAGCTATTTCAGCAAATCGTAAGAAAAAAATATCGCCTTCATTTTCTAAGATATGATCTTGTAAAAATTTTTTCTCAATACTAATAAAATGGTAACGTAAATGAGCTAACAATTGAGAATAGATTTCATTGACTTTACCTTTCGTATTTAATCGATGTTGAACTGCTTTAAGCCGAATACCAGAGGATATATTAGGTTTATTTTTAGACGCTAAAGTTTGATTTTGAGCTACAAATTTAGTAAACATCATCTTCATATTTTTAGGTTCTTCTTGCCAACGAGGTACACTAATATCTGTAGCAACTTTACTTAAATAGCCGTAATTTTCTAACCAGTTTTTAAATCTATCTAAGATTGATTGTTTTTCAGTAGATTCTGACAAATAGGTAAAAAATGCGGCATAATTATTAGGATCGATATTCGCTAATTCTTGCTCTGATAGCAAATTACGAGTATCAATTGCGATATTTTCTAATTCTTTAACCGAAGCTATTTCAGGAATATTTTGATAGTTTAAATCATTAGGATCTACTTGTAACAATGTTTGTCTTAAACTAAAGCTTAAGGGGGCTAAAATATTATAAAAAGTAACTTGCTTAAGACTAGCTAAAATATTGTTTATTTGGTTGAATTTTTCTTGATTAGAAAGTTTATCAATAGTAGAGCAACTTTCATTTAACTCATCTAAAAGGGGAGCAAAATAACGATCGTTATCAGCTTTAAAATTAAGTTCTAAATCCCATTCTTTTTGTAATAATCTCGCTAAACCAGGTAAATTAATTAAAGTACTTTTCCAAGGAGGTTTAGTAAATTTACTTCCACGAGTAAGAAACTCTAAACTCTCTGGGGGTAAACCCATTAATAAAAATATATTGCCTAACAAAGTGGCATTAAAATAAGCTCGATGATAGTGTAAAGTAGCCGTTTTAGTAAAATCTAAATTTTGAGCTTTTTTGCCTAAAACTATGGTAAATATTTCACCCCAAACACCGCAGGTTAAAGGCTTATTAATCGACCATGTTAAAGGGCAAATTACCCCCGGTATCACCTCAGAAGCAATTTTTCTTGTCCATAAAGGTTGCAGATTGGTTATCGGACGAGTTTGTAATAGCCATAATTTATCACCATCATAACTCCATTCCAAATCTTGAGGAATACCTTGACAAACTTGCTCTACTTCTCTGGCAATTTGAGCAATTTGTACTAATACGTCTTTAGGGGTGTCACCTTCTCCTTGAATCGTCATTTCGGGGATACTAATACGATATTGCTCTGGGGTAACTTCTCCTGAAACTAATTGTAATCCTAACCCAGAAACGGCTTCAACACAAACACAATCTTCTAATTGATTGACAGGATCTCGACTAAATGCTACACCTGAATAAGTTCCTTTTACTTGTTTTTGGATAATAACCGCAATACCTTTATCTTCTTGTTGTTTTTGTTGTCGATAATCAAGAGCGATCGAACTATCATAAGAAGTAAAACAATCAAAAATTGCTTTTTGTAAATCAACTGGATTACTAATATCTAAAAAACTATCATAAATACCAGCCGCTGAAGCATTTATTGTATCTTCTTCTAAAGCTGATGAGCGTACTACTAAAGGCTCATTTTCGCTCGGTTGCAAAAAACTAGTTATTTTATTAAAGTCGTCTCCTACTTTAATTACCCAACCATCAGGAACATTATAACCCCACCTTTTAAGTAAAGCCAAATTAGCCGCTTTATTACCTACTTTTTCCGCTGACAAATTTTGATTTAAACTAAGAACGCCAGTATCACCACGAAAAAAACGAAACATTTTACTAGACTCACTATTCACTTTGTTCAAATCTAATTCCAAATCATCATTCATATGATTGTAAATCCATATTAGTAAACCTGCCAAGACACACGTACTAACAAAATAAGTAAAATCATGAATTCTTTGAGCGGATAAAATAACAACCATCAAAATTAGAATACTAATTCTACCTATTTGTTTTTCTCGCCAAATAGTAAAACTGATTCCACCTGTAATACCAATTAATAATCCGGCTATGGGGTTATGAAATAAAATACCCCATGTTACATTAGTCGCCCCAGCGGCTTTACCTTTACTACCCCAATATCTTCCTACCACTAAAGCAATTAAAGCAACTATTTCCCAAGTTGAGCCAGTCTGAAAGAAAACTCTAGTTAACAAGATAGAAGCAATTCCTTTTCCTGCTTCAGATAAAACAGCCATGATACCGGCTAGTTTACCTCCGTGATAAAATGCAGCGGAAACAGAAACATTTCCTGTCCCTAATTTGCGTAACTCTTTACCATTAATAGCGTAGGTTAACCAATCAATAAGCGGAATTAAACCCAGTATCGGGCAGACAACTAATATTGTTAGTACACCTAAAGTATGGGTGAGACTCATAAGTTTTCTCTGTTGGTGGGTATAATGTCACTTACCACTTTTTTTAATTATATTTGTTTTCGTAATATATCGATCTAAATACAACCTTAAGTCTTTTAAGACAATGATCATATCTGAATTGAGCTAATTTTATTCAACCGAATTTGACTAGATTAAGCTTTGTTACGATCGGTTGCTATTAATACTGTTTAGCTCTATTTTCGATCAAATCAATAACGCTCAAATCATTTTGTTATTTTAATCATTACGCCAATTTTTATTTAACGAGACGGGGAGTTTGAGGGGCAATAAATCCTCGCTCCTTTAGGATGGGGATACATGGACACCTCAAGTAAAATTGAAGCCCTCAACGAGCGATAAATTTTACAATCTATGTTATAATTTTATCGTAAACTTGAGTACGTGATAATGCTAAAAGTCGTCAAAGTAAGATTGTATCCCACACAGCCACAGAAAACGCAGTTATCAAAGGCGTTTGGTTGTACTCGTTGGCTACATAACCGATTCTTGGCTTTGACAAATGAGACTTATAAAAGCACTGGTAAAGGGTTATCTCGCTATGATCTACAAAAACAGTTGCCAGAACTCAAAAAAGAACATGAGTGGCTAGGCGAAACTTACTCTCAATGTTTACAAGTAGTATGTCTAAATCTATCTCGTGCTTTCATCAACTTCTTTGAAAAACGATCGCCTTCAGGCGCCGAGCCTTCAGCTCGATCGGCTTTTCCAAGATTCAAGTCTAAACATGGTAAGCAGTCATTGTCTTATCCTCAAAATGTAAAGGTGCTTGATGATTATCTCAAGTTTCCTAAACTTGGTGAAATTTATGCTAAAGTACATCGTCCCATTGAAGGTAAGATAAAAACTGTTACTATCAGCTTGAATAAAGCTGGTCAATACTATGCTTCGGTTTTATTTGAAGATGGCAAAGAAAAACCTCAACAATCAGTTGAGGGGAAAGCGATTGGTATTGATATGGGATTGACTCATTTTTGCATTACCTCAGAGGGATCTAAATATGATAATCCTCGTTGGTTAGAAAAGCATGAGCGTAACCTAACACTGAAACAAAAAGCGTTATCACGTAAACAAAAGGGTAGCAATAACCGCAACAAAGCACGGGTTAAAGTTGCCAAAGTACACAATAAAATATCTCGTTGTCGAGAGGATTTTCAGCACAAACTATCACGCAAGATAGTCAACGAAAACCAAGTTATTGTAGTTGAAAATCTCAATATCAAAGGTATGGTCAAAAATCATTGTCTAAGTAAGTCAATTTCTCAAGTGGGATGGGGTAGTTTCATGACAATGCTCAAGTACAAAGCAGAAGATGAAGGAAAAGTATATCTAGAGATAGATCGCTTTTTCCCTAGTTCTAAAACTTGCTCTAACTGCTTGAATATAGTTGACAGTTTACCCCTTGATATTCGTCACTGGACTTGTAATAGTTGTGAAACAAAGCACGATCGAGACATAAACGCCTCCATCAATATAAGAGATGAAGGTATGCGAATTATTTCCTCTGGAACGGGGGATAAAGCTTATTGTCCAGATGTAAGACGTAGTAGAGGCGGACGAAAGAAAACCACTACTACGCTATCTGTTGGATAAGAAGCCTCACGCCTTTAGGCTGAGGTAGTTCACAATGGTTTCTTCAAGAAATATACGAGAAATGGATCAAAATTGTATCAAACGAGCCATTATAAATTTACTTGAAACCCTAAAGCTATACGACGTAAAGAGTATAGACAATGGAGAATAGGGGAGTCGAACCCCTCGCCTCTGCGGTGCGATCGCAGCACTCTACCAACTGAGCTAATTCCCCAATACGATCTAACATTGTAACAAAAATTAGACAGTAGTGAGTGTTTTTTGTACCCATTCTAAATCTAATTCCATCAAATTATCAACGCACCAGTTACATTGTCTTTGCAACATATGAAAAGGATAAGTATTAGCCACACCAACTACTTGTATTCCCGCATTTTTTGCCGCTGAGATGCCTAAAGGTGTATCCTCTATTGCCAAGCATTCAGATGGTTTTAAATTCAAAGTCGAATTAAGTTGATTAAGTTTTTCCACAGCTAACAAATAGCCATCAACAGCGGGTTTAAATGTGGCAATCTCATCACCGCTGATAATAACCGTAAAATATTGCCGTAAGTTTGCCCTTTGTAAGACATATTCAACTTCTGGGGTTGATGTGCCTGTTACTAATGCTAAAGGTAAATGAAGGGTTTGAGTCTGTAAGATAAATTCGACTACTTGATTAATAATTGGTAATCTTTGTAGCCCAGACATTACATTTTGATAAGCTGTTGCTTTTTCTAAGAGTAATTTATCGAGATATTTATCGGTTAAAATTCTTCCTCTAGCGGCGAATAAATTTTTTAAGCCAACTCGATCGTTTTTTCCCAGACAAAATTGTTGATACTGATTACCAGAGGCAGACAAGTTTTCCCCTAGAAGAATATCATCGATTAATTGTTGATGAACAAAATCATCATTAATAATTACTCCATTAAAATTAAATAAAATTGCTTTTAAAGTCATACAGTGTGATTCACAAACTGAATCTTCTCAAAGATAGCAATTGCCGATAAAATTACCGACAATAACAATAGCCTTCACTATCTGGATTTAATCGATCGTTATTTATACTTTTCAATCGTCTCACGAATAAGGATTCAAGCCTTAGTATTTTGCTCGTAATCGCTCAAAAACAATTTATCAGTTCTAAATGAGCATAGTAAAACTATCTAAATTATTTATCTTAGACGATCGATACCTATCATAGTAGTTGAAGAACTATTGTTAATTTTTATACTATCCTAAATTAATGCACCTGTGCAACTTGAGCCACTACCTGCGGTACAACCATAGCAATAATTGGCTGTTTTTATTTCTTTAATCAAATCAAGATTGTTCTGACTAATAATATCATCTAATCTAATTTTTTTTCCTTGATTATCTCTAGCTGAAACATCTGTCATTTGATTAAAATCACAATCATAGATATTGCCTAAATAATCGACAGATAACTGATTTTTACACATCAGATGAGGTAGTGTTGTTGAGTTAAAATTAGTTTCTAAAAAAGCTAAATAGTCTTGAGCTAAATTATTTTTTTCCAGATATAAATTAGTTCTACCTACAGGAATATTAGTTATGGTGAAAAGGTTATTAAACTGAATGTTGAAATTATCTGCTAAATATTTTTTATAATCAGTTTGTAAACTTACTTGATTAGGAGTTAAACTAAAATCATTATTAGTTGGTAAAGGCGGATTATAAACTAGATCGATAATTAAGTTTTCATCAGTACCATAACCCAATTCATTTAGTTTTTGTAAAGCTAAAATAGACTTATTATAAACACCTTTTCCTCTTTGCTTATCAACATTATCTTCTAAATAACAAGGTAAAGAAGCAACTACTCTAATTTGGTTTTGAGCAAAATATTCAGGTAAATCTTGATAACCTGATTCAAAAAAGATAGTTAAATTCGATCGTACTATCACTTCTTTATTATACTCTTTAGCAGTATCGACTAATCTTTTGAAACCATAGTTCATTTCGGGCGCACCACCTGTTAAATCAATCGATTCTATTTGAGGAAATTGTTTGATGATAGTTATTAGTTGCTCACAAACATCAGCTGTTAATTCTTCTGTTCTAATCGGAGACGCTTCAACATGACAATGAGTACAAGCAAGATTACATTTTTTACCTAAATTAATTTGTAAAACAGTAATTTTATCTTTACTTAAAGTCTGGTTAATTTTATCTTTAAAACTAGTTGTTGTTTGAATCATATGATTTTTTTATTATACTTTTTTAGTTTAAAATGTTATTTAAATAATTAACAATTACCAATCTTTTTTAATGATATATTTTACTTCATAAAGATATAACATTTCCCATTACTATGAGCTACATTTATTATCTTCAAGTCTCCCACTCTCCCCTTGAAAGGGGAGGGGCTGTCACCTGAATTCATTTCAGGTGCTTGTAAGCCCCGTGAGATGCCGATAGGCAGAGGGGTCGGGGCAATACGCACAGGATAGATATGTTGTTTACGGTAAAACGTCTCTACTATTAATTAACTAACAACAGCTACTTTCATTTTTAATAACTGTTGTTTCGCTGTAAAAATCACCTTTAGTTTCTTGAGCAGTACGAATTACTGAAGAATCATAAGTAAAATCGGATGCGTCTTCTAAAGAAATCTCTTGTAAAGGTGAGATAGGAATAATTGAATCAGAATAAGGGCTATTATTATTAGTTAAAATCTGAAATGTTTTTTCGCAAACAGCCATTCTTTCACCACGAAAATAAGTATGACCATCATCATCTTGTACTTGTTTCCATGGTCCTTTATAAACTACTGCTTGATTAGTTTCTTTGCATTCTCCTTCCTTACCTTTGTATGCACGAACAGTCAAAGAGCGAAACTCAATTCCTTTGATAACTTGCCAAGGTTCGACTTCTCTAACTAAAATTTCGATACCATAAAAACCGGCATCAGCAAACATTTCTAAAAATAAATCTTCTCTAAATGCACCTGCTAAACAACCGCTCCATAAATCGGGATCATCAATTATTTCTTGAGGTAAATCTTGATCACAAACAATGTCAGAAATAACAGCTCTACCACCTTTTTTTAAAACTCGAAATATTTCTGCGAAAAGTTGCTTTTTATCTTCTGATTTAACTAAGTTTAAAACACAATTAGAAACTACAACATCGATCGTATTATCAGGTACTAAAGTTTCATCTTTCTTGAGACGATCGCATTCAATTTCCCATGCTCTGACATCGTCTAAATTATGAATAGGATGATCTTTTAACCAAGATTCCATCGTTAATAAAGGTAACTTAAGATCTTGTATTTTACCTTTAATAAACTTAGTATTAACACAACCTATTTTATCACCTATTTCTGATTGATATTTACGAGCCAAATTTAACATTTCATCATTAAAATCAACCCCGATTACCTGACCATTTTTACCAACTTTCTGGGCAATAATATAACAATTTTTACCCGCACCAGAGCCTAAATCTAAAACGGTTTCACCTTCATTAATATAACGTGTTGGATCACCACAACCGTAATCTTTAGCAATAATTTCTTCGGGGATAATAGTTAAATAACGACCATCATATTCGGTAGGGCAACATAAACTAGGTTGATGTTCTTTTGCTCCAGCTTCGTATCTTTGCAATACAGAAGTTTCAATATCGTATCCCATTTTGTCTCCTAAATTTTGACTTATGTAAAATTATCTATTTGTTTTATTAAAGCTAGTCTAGCTTAATTTTTGGTGAAAATTGTCTGAGAATTGATGATCGTAATTTGGACTAAAAAAAGCTAAAATATAGTTTCATAAGTGTTAAAAGATAATTTTTATTATATATATGGATGAAATTCCTGTTGCTAAAAGAGAGAAAAAGCCGCAAAAGAAAAAAAAAGCACGTATCTCTAACAACATAATTCTTATCTTTGTTGCTAGCTTAGTAGTAGTTTTGACTAGTTGGTTTTTATCGCAAAATTATCAAACTCAATCCTTGAATCAATCAGACTCAAACTCAACTATCACTGAAAATTCTACTGATAATGAGAATAGTCAACAATCTGTCTTTGAATCCACAAATAATGAATCAACAATCGAGTCAGAAAAAGAAATTCCTGAAAATATTTTAGGGCATCTACCTTACATTCAAGCACCAGAAAATGATTTAAAAGCAATTACTAATGATGGTAGTATTCGTTTAAGAAGTGAAGCGGCGACTAAGTTTTTGCAAATGCAACGAGATGCCAAAAGACAAGGGATTACTTTAGTACCATTATCGGGTTTTCGGACAATTTCAGAACAAGAAGTTTTATTTTTTGAAATAAAAGAGCAACGTCAACAGGATGCGTCGCAAAGGGCAGAAGTGAGCGCACCTCCGGGTTATAGTGAACATCATACAGGTTATGCGATCGATATTGGTGATGTTAATTTTCCTGATACTCATTTAGAAACTAGTTTTGAGAAAACTGAAGCGTATCGTTGGTTAATTAAAAATGCTCCTAAATATAGCTTTGAATTATCTTTTCCTCCTGATAACTTACAGGGTATCAGTTATGAGCCTTGGCATTGGCGTTTTGTCGGTGATACTGATAGTTTAGAGACTTTTTATAAAGTGCAGAATTTGAAAACTAATTTAAAACCCAAACGATAATGAATAATAAGTAAGGAGTGTCTTGGTGGACATTCCCTTGCGTCTTACGCCGACGCGGGCTTCCACCGCAAGGAGTAAGGAGTAAGAAATATTAATGATTCACTCTTGCCTTTCTAATTCTTAATTCTGACTTCCGAATTTATTGTCAATTGTCAATTTTTTAAAACTTGCTAAAAATAACAAATTTATAATTTAAACATATACATATAATGATAGAAAGACAGTGGTGGGTAGAAAAGTGGTTAGAATTATTAGATTCTTATCGTTTTAAAAAAAGATTAGAAAGAGGGCGTAGTTATTCTAAAGAAGGAAATGTCCTTAAAATAGAATTTAAACAGTCTCAATTAGTAGCTGAAATACAAGGCACTGATGACAAACCTTATCGAGTTACTTTAGCATTAGATATTTTTTCTGATGAAGATTGGGGTTATGTAGTGGCGACAATGTCAGAAAAAGCTTTGTTATCAGCAAAATTACTAGTCGGTGAAATGCCTTTAGAGATAGAACAAGTTTTTATTAAAAATGGTTTGAGTCTTTTCCCTTATAATCTTACAGAAGTTCGTTCTCGTTGTAGTTGCCCTGATAAAGCAAATCCTTGTAAACATATTGCGGCAGTGTATTATCAATTAGCCGATCGTTTCAGTGAAGATCCTTTTATTATATTCCAATTAAGGGGTAAAGATAAAGCCCAAATTTTAGAAGCATTAAGGGTATCTCGTAGTTTACAACTTTCAGGACAAGAATGGACACCTGAAATGTTAGGTAAAATAAAACCTACTCCTCGTCGTAAACATAATCATCATAAAACTACTGCCCCTTTATCGATCGATAATTTTTGGGAATACCCTGACGCACTTGATTCTTCTTTAGTCGAGATTAATATCAGTAACGATCGTAAAACAGTTCTTGATTTGTTAGGTGATATACCTTTAGCTTACAATGATTCTCAAGCAGTGATGCAATATCTTACTCAAGTTTATCAGACTGTACCTGAAAAAGTGAAAGCGATCGCTAATAATAGTGAAAATGAAAAATCATGATCAATTGAGAATTAAATCAATGATAAAGTTCGGTTTCATTCTTTAACCTAATCGACAATACGGTCAACAAATAAAATACCATTAAGATGATCTAACTCATGTTGAATAATACGAGCCACAAAACCTGTATATTCTTCAGTGACAAGTTTACCCTCACGTGTAAAGTATTCAACTTCTATTTGTTGATAACGATCGACTTTACCTCTTTCATCTTGCACACTCAAACAACCTTCCTCGCCTATTTCGATCATCGATGAATGACTTATAATACGAGGATTAATCATCGCCATTGGTGACATTGTCGGTGCATCAGGATAACGAATATTGGGATGAGAGGCAATAATCACAACCCTGACAGAATGTCCAATTTGTGGGGCGGCAATACCGACTCCATTAGCTTCTAAAGTAATCTCAATTAAATTATCAATTAGGTTTTGGACTTGAGCATTATTTACATCTGTAACTTCTGTTGCTATCTCCCGAAGAAGAGGATTACCAATTTGTAAAATATCTTGAGTCATAATTTGTCAATTATAATAAAAAGAAAAAGATAGTCAATTAATAACAATCGAATAATTAATTCTAGATTAACTTAATCCAAATTCTCATTTAGCTTGTTATAACAAGTTGAATTACGATACTCTATTTTTGTGCCACCAAATGAGTTAAATAATTGTTGATGCTTAATTAAACCATATTCGTCTGTTCTAGTATTATATTCTTCAATCCATTTAATTAGATTAGCTAAATTATCATCTTGGGCTTGTTGAGATTCAAATTTTTCCGATTCCCATCCCCTTGAGTGACAATGAGCAATACAAGCCTCAATACCGGGATTAAGAAATATAAATTGGGTACACTCATCTAAAACCGCTTCGATAATATAACTATAACAACCTTC
This sequence comes from uncultured cyanobacterium, assembly GCA_963710605.1. Lineage (GTDB taxonomy): Bacteria > Cyanobacteriota > Cyanobacteriia > Cyanobacteriales > Cyanobacteriaceae > JAALKG01. The sequence continues at coordinate 107,301 of CAVQBA010000007.1, read as the reverse complement.
AATAACCCAAGATTGGTGAGTAAAAATAAAGTTTTTTAGCTCTTTTATAGTTTCATCTAATGGTTTACGAATTGCGAATTCGCCCCAAGCAATATCATCTAAACACAAGAGCGGAATATTTTGATTACCGATTAAAGATTTAGCTAATGTAGTTTTTCCCGCACCAGCGTTACCTAAAATAATTATTTTCATGACAAATAACAAATCTATATTGCTTAAATATTACCATTATTAATTATCAAAAAATCTGGTTTAACATTAGTACTCGAAATTTTACTTTTAACCTTAATAAATAGTATTAAAAGGACATAATTATAAATTATAAATTATAAATTATAAATTATAAATTATTAAATACAAATTATCCTGCATTTCCCTCTAAAAGTCTCATTATAGATTCCCAAACAGCAAGGTAAAAATTACCATCTTCTTGGACTCTAAAAATTTCAAACGGGCTACCTGGAGTACCAATAAATGGTCTTAATCTCCAACCTAATTGCATGCCCACTACTGCATAAATAACAATCCAAATTTTCAACAGTAATTTATTTAAAGGTTGCTCCATTCTAAAAGCAACATAAGAGCATCCACGATAAAGATAATATACACCATAAATTCCACATAAACCTAATATCGATACGTGCATTAATTGTAAAAAGAAATAGTTTCTGGTAGTTAGCACAAAGAAAAAAGAGAGTGGGGCTAAACTAGCTAATAAAATTGTAGTTGTGCCTAATGTCATAATCATTAAAGCTACGGTTTGTAAAAACTTAAATTTTTGCCCCAACATGACGTTAAAAGTATAAAGCGATGGAATACAAATAACCGCAGTTAGTAAAAACAACATTGGTAATTTTATGGCTGAAGAGATAGCTAATAAAAAACTATGATTCATTCCCATTGTTAAACCGTAAATACCTGATAAAAACACACACAATATTGACATTGAAATAATGATTTTAGGTAATTTCTGTTGAGTATAAATCTGTTCAAAAACTGATTTTTGCAATCGTAAAATATAATCAAGAAAGTGAAAAGATAAGTGTAGTAAGTTACTTTCTTTAATTATTTTACGTAGTGCATCAAACTCTTGTGGAGAATAGTTGAGTAGATCTTTTTCTGCCTTTGTGTGTATCTTTTCTTCTGGTATATATTCTTCTGGTATATAGTTGTATGGTTCGGGTTGGTTTTCCTCGTGATGATAATTGGGTGTATTTTCTGGAGAGAATTTTTCTTTAGAGGAATTAGGTTTCATTTTCACAAAAGCTCGAAAGTTGGTTGCTTTAGATTTTAATGAATTTATTTCTCAATTCTGTGACTTTAATGTGACTTTATTATCAAATAAGCTATAAACACTGTTACTACAAGGGTACAAAAAGAAAATATTTTCTTTGAAAAAAATTGTTTTTACACCGATATCTTAAGTTATTAGCTATAGCAGTAAACAAGTTGTTTTGAATAGTTGAATGAAGTTCCCCCTCCTTTGAAGGAGGGGTTAGGGGTGGTTGATATGTCCGCTCCCTACTTGTTACTTGCTATATTAAAGATTAGCTACAAATTCAATTATTAATTATGGTAAATATAAATTTTTATCTCACCAAAATGTTGTCAAAATCCGTTACCTTGGTCTCGCTTTAGGTATAAATTGACATAACTAAACTATAACTGTTGCTCAATACGTTGAATTTGAGTCAGAAATTTTGCTCCTTTTTCAGGGTTAACCATCGCTACAAAATTAGCAAAACCTTTAATTGAATCCATAATATCTTTGCTGTTTCCCCAAGAGGCATTATCAAAACCATTCATTTCTATTTGATGAAGAGTCGCCCGAAATTTTTTGAGTGTTTGACGATCGATGTTTAGTTTTTCATTAACCACGATACCTGTAACTTCTTGTTGCCGACTTTTGCGTAATACTCTAGTTTTTTTCTGATTAATTTTAAAACCTTCATATCTTACTATCGAATCAGTATCTTTGAGAATATGACCGATACGAGGATTAACCGCAGTAGTAGAAAAAGTGAGATCGTCTGCATAACGAGTATAAACAAATTCTTTTCTTTGTGCCATCTTAGTCAAAGATTCATCTAAACGATGACACATTATATTAGTAATTGCGGGTGAAGCAGGTGAGCCTTGTGGTAAATGTCGATCGTCTAAAGCGACATAGTAAGTCATTCCATCTAATTCCACTTCTTCTAATTCGGCTTCAGTACAAATTAAGCCAAAAATAGTCGCCGCCGCCTCACTATAACCAAAAGAGCGAAATAAGCCTTTAACTCGTTTGTAAGAAACAGAAGGAAAAAAATTTTCTAAATCAAAATTAATCACAATATTTGCACCCACATGAGGTTGAGCATTAGTGACAATAGAACGATCGTTTCTGAAACCATGAACGGCATCGTGAACGGGTATTTTATTTAAAATATGTTCTAATATCCAATACTGAGCTTCTTTTAATCTGGGCATAGGTGCAGAAATTAATCTTTCACCACCAGTCTTTTTAGGAATTTTAAAACGAACATAATGAGACACAGTCGAAGTTTTACGATTGAAAGCTAAAAATCTTAACTGAGGAACGGTAATACCCATAGCTGTAGCTATTTCGAGGGCATTACCTAAAATGGGTAACGATCGTGCTTCTAATTTTTCTCGATTACACTCAGTATAGTTTAAACCGCCAGAAACATCTTCTCCTAAGTAAGTAATCTCTGTTTGTTTCTTCTTTTGCCAAGTCTCAGCCCTAGCAATTCTTTCTCGTTCTCTTTTTTCCTTGTTTTCCGCTTGTTTGCGACGAGATTCAGCTAATCTTTCTTTTAATAATCTTTTGCGGAGAAGTTTTTCATCCTGAAGATTTCTACTTTCTTGTCTTAACTGGTTTAATTCTTGCCTAATCTCCCCCATACGTCGAATATCGTCAGCAGGATCGTTCGGAAGCTCTCCTTCGGCTGGCCAAAAACCCAAGCGAACCATTTCTTCTAAGATAAATACATCTTTTCCTCTTTGACGAACTAGATTGTAAAGTTCCTGACGAGTACGAGGTTGTTCAGACATTGGTATATGATGTGATGATTAACTTTTTGACAAAATAGCGATTTTTTTAATTAAATAAACAAAAAAGAAACAAGCTGATCTTGTTGGGATTTTTTTCCTTCGTAAGCCTTCGGCGGACTAGACTACTCAACTCAAGCGGTCGCAGTACTAGTTACTTATTACATTTCACCGAATTCACACCGGGAAAGTAACTAGTACTGCATGACCGTACAGTCAAGAGGAGGCTAGTGATGCTTGTAGTAAACTAACGACAAGAATAGCGATACACTATCCATTAATTGCAAGGTTCTTTAATCCAACAAAGTCAGCCTATTGACTCAATTGTATGTTTTTGAAAATAGTCAAGTCTAAATAAATTAACTTATAACTAGACCATTTCAGGTAATCGATAATCTTCGAATAATACATTTGACTAGATAATTTAACTCGGCGAAGACAGCCCACCCCTACTTAATATTAGGGTCTAAAGAACAAATATTAAATACTGACTAGTAAATAATAAACTTTCGTTCTTCGATAGAAGCCAAACAGTTTAACCCTGCTGGCTTCGCACTAGGTGAAAAATTAGCTAGTGATGCTTGATCTTTACTTAATACACAAATGGCGATACACCAAATAGGATTGCAAGATTATCGATCGATTGCTTTTTCAAGCTATCTCTAATATAACTAATGTTGAAGAAAAAGTCAAGTAAGATTTGATTTTTTATTCAAGTAATATATCATAAGCTAAATAGACACAAAGATAACATAAGCGATCGATCGCAACTTAAAGATTTATGGATGCCGAACAACTGAAAAACAAAATCGAAAACGGTGAGAGTAATTTTGCCAATATTCATTTAGAAAACCAAGATTTGAGAGCAATTAATCTATCACAAACTAACTTGAAGGGAGCAAAATTAATTAATTGCAATTTGGAAGAAGTATATTTACGTGAGAGTAATTTACAAAATATAGACTTAAGCGGATCAAATTTATCCTTAGCTAATTTAGAAGGGTCAAATTTACAAGGTGCGATCGTAAATGGTACTAATTTTAATGAGACAATATTATTTGGTGCAGATTTAACAGGGGTTGATATTTCTCAAGCGATCGATTTTCCCTCTACTCATATTTTACTTGCTGATGAATTAAATAATCCAAACGCAGAATTAGTTCAAACATTAAGAAAATTATTTTATGGACTTCATAACCATCATAATACCGAAAGCTCAGAACCCTACGATCTATTTTTATGGGATAGTAAATTAAGAGGTCAATTTAGTTTAGATCTATTTTTAGAAACTACAGGCTTATTTGTTGAGGTAGATACTAAAAGTATCTTTTTGTATTCATCAGAGAATCCGATACAAGAATACGAATTAATTATTGACTTGCTGACATCTTATTTATATTTGGCAGATTATAAGTTTTATTCACTAAATATAGATGAAAATTTATTTGAGGAAGGTCTTTTATTTTTGATTGGTAATACTATCTATGGAGATTGGATTGGTGTTTCTACCAGAGTAGCTCATTACGACAAATATGGGGCATATCCTACTCGAAAAAGAATATTAGATAAAGCATCACATAAGTCAGAAAATAAAGTTTTAAAAAAGACGATCGACGAACAATTAAATGCTATAGACATATACGATGGAGATTTAGACTGTTTTGTTTGGGAAATAGCCGAAACCAAAGAAGCATTAGTTCATAATATTTTAATTAATACTCATGCGATGGTAGCTACAGAATTAGAATCAGGTTTTTTTGGCGAGAATAGCGATCTAGAAGACGGATATACTCCATCTTGGTTAAAAGAGATTAAATCATTTTCACAAAAAGTTAGGTCAAGTTTGACCGATATTCAAGTATATCTGTTTAGTGATGGATTAGTTGATGTTTATATAGTAGGCAAAGATTGTAATGACAATTCGATCGTCATTCACAATCAGTTGCATCAAAGTTAAATAAAATACCGAACCATTTTAATGTCTTCTGTTATGTTCCATTTTTAAAGCCAAAATATGTTCGCAAGGTCCTTTATAAAGTTTATTTTGTTTGTGCCAATTGCAATCGCATTTAGCTTGTGTCATGCGTTGATCTGCATCTACCGTTAAAGATGGATTATGAGTTTTATGACGATCGTTTACTCTCCCTTCTAAACTATAACCCCCCATATTGTCTTCATTTACATGAGAGATAGTGACTTGATTCCCCGACAAAAAGCGAGTTGCCTTAGCTTCTCGATCGTTAGCAAATCGTAATTTCTCCATTGGTAAAGGCTCACGGGTTAATTCTCGGACACGGTAAACACCTTTATTGAGATCATAAATTGCTCTACCTGCTTGGGTATATGCCCCTAATGCACCTAGAATCACCGCAGGATTCATATTCAAACGTTTAGCTAAATCGTAAGGGTTTTCTGCCCAATTTTCCTTGAGAGAATTGAAGATATGTTGTTTTGTCCAACGATCGATTTCGGTACGAGAAGCCATGAGATCGAAATTACCAGAATTTGACCAATCATTAGCCGTCCATCCCGACAAACCAAGAGTAAAAGACATATCCCCTAAGTCGGCAATATAAAACGAAGGCATACCCGTACCCAAAAGATGAACCGTAAATTTTTTAGCGATCGGGATCAAACGTTCTAAAATATGAATACGACGACGACCCCAAACACGAATTTCTTGCTCTTGTGTTCCTGTATAAGGCGATCGAGAACAGATTAATTCAATATTCCAAGGTTCAAAAACAACTTTTACGGGTTGACCTGGTGTTAGATGATAACGCATTCCACGAGGTCCTTTTTTCTCTTTATGACGACGAAGGATAAGACAGATATTATAAACATCCATTGGATGCAAATCAAACTCGATCGTAGGTAAAGACATTGCCGAACTTACTTGCAAGAAACCCCTTACCCAACTATCAGGCAGATCGATTTTTACTTCTTTGAATAATTCTTCATGTTTGGTTTCTACTTCAAAACCAGAGGGGTCGATCGTGAATTGTGTAGTTTTGTAACTGCGGACTTTTTGGAATTCGTTATATAAAGCGGCGGAATAATCGATATTAGTTGTACCACAAGCAAATTCGTTGATATTTTTAAATACTTCATAACTTGCACCGAGTCTGCCGTAAGTTGATTCGTCTTGACTAAAACACTCGAAAAACACTTCATCAGGATGAACGGTTATTACTGGATCGAGTACATACCACATATCATAATCTTTTTGATAGAGGTAATCATAATATTTTCTTTGGGCTGTGTAATAAGGTTGTCGTCGCTGGTAGCTATTTTGTTGTAGAACATTTAGTTCTTCTTGTAATGGTGTGATTTTGTCCGCTACGGCTTTTTGTTGGGCGGCGACTAGTTGCCAGTCTAAATCGTCTTGTTGCGATCGCCATTGTTTATAGGCTTCTTTGTCTTTGGGTTTGAAACGTAAATCTGAGACTACTACATGATGTAAGGCACTGATGGCTTCACGGAAGTTGATGTTTTGTCTTAGTTCGCCGATGAAGTAGGTGGGTTGCCGTTGGATGTCTGGGGAAAATGACATCTGGGTGTTGTTACTGGTTTGTTGAACGCTGGTGGTGTTGGTGTAGGTGTAGTTAAATTTCATTGTTTTTTATTTCGTTAGTTATAGTTTAAAAAAGGGTAGATTAGTTAGTGTCTATGTTTGGTTGAGGGAGGGAGATTTTATAACCGCAGAGTACGCAGAGGATGCAGAGAGGCGGCTTGGTGTATGTCTTTGTTTGGTTGAGACATGGGAGGGTTGATTGGTGTGTGTCTTTGTTTGGTTGAGAGAGAGAAAAAAGAGATTATTGATTGATGTTTGAATGGGATTAACAGAGAGGAGATTTTATAACCGCAGAGGACGCAGAGGACGCAGAGAGGTTGGTTGGTGTGTGTCTATGTTTGGTTGAGGCATTGGAGGGTTGACTGGTGTGTGTCTTTGTTTGGTTGAGAGAGAGAGAAGAGGGATTATTGGTTGATGTTTGAATGGGGTTGAGAAAGAGGAGAGAAAGTAGTTTTTTAGTAGTTACTACGGACGATACGTTTGATTCCGTTTTTAAGGCGGGTTACGTTGAAGTTGATGAGTAGTGCTAGATTGAGGTTGGTGGCTTTGAGGTAAGATAGGGCTTGTGCTTCGTGTAATGGGGTTAAGTTAGCTACGGCTTTGAGTTCGACTACTAATCTATTTTCAATTAGAAAATCTAACCTATTTTGACCGATCGGATGACCTTTATAATTAACTAAAATTACTTTTTGTCGTTCAAAAGATATATTCCTTCTTCGCAATTCCACAGCCAACGCATTCTCATACAAAGACTCCAAAAAACCCGCTCCTAATACTCGATGTACCTCAATCGCCGCACCAATAACCGCCCCAGTCAACTCGCCACCCTCTTCCTTCAAACTCACCATATTAAACCTCCATTGAACAATATCAAAAAAACTCCAAAATACTGACCATTAAAACATCAAACCAAACCATACCTCTGCGTACTCTGCGTACTCTGCGGTTTAAAACTAACACCTCATTTGCATCACCTCCTTAACCCGAATCGGTATTTCAATCTCAGGATATTGCTTCTTAATCCTCAACATAATTTGAATCGCACTCGCCTTATCTGCGATCGCCATTGTCACAGATTGCCTCGTCAAAACCTCTGCCACAATTTTCGCCATCTCCTCATTCTTAATCGCCTCTGTTTCCAAAAACTGAAAAATTCTCTTCTTAGCGACACTACCCTTATTTACCCCAGACAAAACAGTCACAAAATAAGGTACTAACTGCTTCAACCTTTCCTCATCATCCATCGCATAAGTTTCTAAATAATTAGTCACAAACATCTGCATATCGGCACTGGGATGTTCGCTAAATTTCAACAAATACTCTTGTCCGTATTCTTCTTGGAAATTGCTAGTAACAATATCTCGACCAAAACGACGTACATTTTCTTTCGTACTATCACAAACACCAATCATCATCCTTGGTGTCCAATCTTGATCGTCTAGTTTATCAAATAACGATCGAGCAAATTCTTGCGAATCTTCCCATTTTGCCTCTAACATCTTCACCGCACAAAGCATTTCATCTTCATCATTAAGAATACTTTCTAGTTTTAATTCCATCATCTGCCATCCTGCTTGACGAATAGCTAAAACTTCATGGTTAGCAAATTTGACTAACTGGTTTGCTCCAAATTCTGACCATAATGAATCACTATTTGCTTGTAAAATTATTCCGCCTAATTCTTGTGCTATAGATGATTTGGCACGAGTCAAACTGATTGTTTTATCTACAGGTATGCGAGTTATCCAATTAGGTATCATCTTCGATCGTAATATGAATAACAAGTCTTTATGTACTCCTTCATGTCTTTCTGGTTCGGTTAAAAGATCGATTAAGTCGATCGCTATTTGATAACCAAATTCGGGCTGATTTTGGGCTAAACGTTCGATTACAGGACGAATCGCTTGACGTATATCACTACTATAATTTACTGCCATGGCAATGATAAAAATATCATCGTCCATCAATCTTTCGTCTGGTAATTGCCCAAATATTCTAATCCCGACACTTCTTACTGAATCATGAGGAGAGGATAACAACGACTCGATTAAGTCTGATGGTAATTCGATCGCTGGTGTTTGATGATTAAGTAAGATTCTTGCCCCTAATACTTGTATTTCGGGTAAAGGATGGGCTAATAAATCTAAAATAATATCAAATCCTAATGTGCGTAATTGAGGTGTAAAACTCAATAATAATGTTTCGCTGATTTCTTCCGCCATCTGGGGTTGAGTCTCGTCAAGTTCTAACAATATACCAACTAGACGGATAATTAATACCTGTACTGTTGCATCATTTAAAATCGTCGAACTTAGTAATTTACGAGCAAATGCACGAGTATCGTCTTGCAAACTGGTAACTAAACCTGCGATAAATTCACTAGCTTCAAAAAAGTATTCTCGTTGTGCTTCTATCCACTCATAAGCTTGTTGTCTGGCAGTGCTTAAAATACAGTTAGCAACAGCTAAAACAAATTCACGATTAGGTGCTTGAGAATCATATTTTTCACAGGCAAGATTAAAGGCAAATTGAGCGGTAATCTCATAGGTTGTATCTAATAGTTGAGTCAGAGTCGCAATCTCCAAACTATGACAATACTCCTGATTTTCTTGAATAGCTTTGAGAGCAAATTCATGTACGGGTAAACATTTACTTTCTTGTAATAGTCTTAATAAAGCAGATGGTTGTTGATTCCATAATTGGGGAAATGCTTCTTCTCTGACTGTAGGTAAAGAATCTCCCAGTTTGTAATCACCTGTGCAACGCCAAGCTTGAGGATGAGATTCATAACGAGGACTGTTTTGGTAAAGAAGATGATTTAATATTATACGGGTTGCATATTTATCCCATTGAAAATGATAAGTATAACGATCGCTTCTACGAGTTTCTTTGTTATATCTATATTTAGTACCTCTAGATTCTTTTATTTCTTCTTCATCAGCATCACTATATGACAATAAAATACCTGTTGCTAATTTCACATAATCAGGTTCGTTTTCTTCTCCTAACGTTTTTAATGTCCGCCACACTCGTCTTCGCAGATATTCACGAGTTTGTTCGCTGTATGCTTTATTTGAGTCTGGTTTTTGAAGCTCTTGTGAGTAAATCCGTTCTGAACGAATCACACGTCTAGTTTCTCTATTATACCCACCCCAGCCTTTAGGATTATTAAAATTACCAGCTTGTAGCTCAAAACGATGAGCTAATATACCAAATACTTCTCCATCACCACGGTATTCTGCCATCTTGAAAATATGTCGTAGTTGTTTGAAATAATTTGGTTGTAAAGGTGCTTCTCTAACTATATCTAACAATGCAGGACGAACATACTCATTATCAATTTGATATAGCGTATCTATAACTTTAAATCGTCGATAATCTTCGAGCTTTAGATAAGCTTGTATAGCAGATTTGAATATCTTAGTTGTACCATTTTGAGCTAATTCTCTTAATGCCAAAGGAAGTTCGCTGATTTTTTGCGATCGCATAACTTGCTTACCTTGTTCATTAGATAAGTTATACAAAGCTTCCCAAGCAATACGGTTGACAAATTCAGGATAATATGATCCATTAACTAAAGAATTTAATTCTGTAATAGCATCAGCATTTCCTTCTCCACATTTACCTAAAGCCCACGCTATACAATAATCTCTTAATGGTTTTTCTGTACCAATTAAATCAATCAAAAAAGGTACGACTTCTTTTATTTTTAACTCTCCCGCACGCCAAATTACTCGATTTAATGACCAATTTTTACTATTTTGTTCTCTCAAACGATCGATAATTGCTTGATGTCGTGGATTGTTACTTCGACTAGTTGTATTTACTTGTGGGCTATCTATGACTTCTGTGACGACATCATTAATATCTTGATAACCTTTCTTCTTTTTATCGGCAATTAGTTTGTCAAAAATTTTCTCGGCTTCAACTAAAGATACTGCTTGAATCGTTTTGCTTCCTTCTTTTAAGTTTTTGCCACGTTTGCCATAACGAAAGTTAACGAGGTATTTATCATCAGAAATTTGACATAAATCTACTTCGTAAACTTTATTAGAATTACCAGCTTGATAATGTAAAGTAACCCTTTTTGCTAACTTCATGACTATTGCCCCCGAACTTTATCAGTATATAAGTATTTATTTAATTGTGCTTGATTTTTTAGTCAATGTCAATTAAAGATGATACTAATCAAGTTTATTTTGTCTTCAAAATTAGCTGTAAGAGATTATGAGTAGTATGATCGAGATTAAAATAAAGAAAAATAACGATCGATAAAATAACGGCTAATCACTTTCAAGTTTTTTGGTAAAAATAATTTTGTCATTAACCTTGAGCTAATTTTTGGCTCGGAGAATGAATCAGCCCTGCCCCTTTGAAGGGGATAATAAATAAAAATTTTCGCACATTAGTCAATCCTCTTCTTTTCAACCAGAGGTGATTGTTAATTATTAATTATTCATTATTAATTATTAATTGTTGAAACTTATATAGCGTTTCTCATAATTATGAGGTACAGTTACAATTAGTAAGTCCCCCTTGCGAAGGGGGATTTAGGGGGATTAGTTTGTACTTCATTTCATCAATAATTGCTATATTTATTCTTCTAAAAATCGATTGCGTCCGATATGAACTTGCCACTCTACAATTCTGGCTGTATCATCTAACAAACCATCCCTTACTCTAGGACTAGTATTAACTATTTTCTTCGCTTCTTCTATATCTTCTGCTTGTATTACCCAAATCCCCGTACCATCATGAGGATAAAAAGGACCACAGGAGAGTAAAATACCTTTACCTGCTTGCTCTTTAAACCAAGCTATTTGATCTCGATCGTGTTCGGGATGTTCTTTTTTATATTCGTAATAGTTTGGCACAGTAGCGACAACAACAGCAAATATTTTAGCCATAATAAAATAAGTAATTTAAATAAAAAATCTGGTAGGGACGTAGCACTGCTACGTCCCTACATTATAATAGTTAGTTTTTATTTGAAATTACTATAAAAATAACCCGTTTACTTTGAGGGCAAAGATTGAATAATTTCTTTGATAAAGTAAGGTAAAGCGTTAAGCTCTTGTTTGCTCTTTGGTTCTAAATGATTTAGCATACTGTGATAAGTAACAGCATGATGTAATGCACATAAAGGTTTGGCAAGATTCCATGCTTCGAGTAAACGCTCCATTGGTTCGTAATTTGTCCACTGACTCAAATATCGATCGCGTAAACGTTTTTGATACCTAGCTTTCCAAACACGAGTAAAAAAAGAGAAAAAAGAGTTTTGGTTTCTGGAGAAGTATAATTCAAAAAAATCGAAGAAAGGGTGACTAATACAACTATCTGTCCAATCAAAAAAAATGTAACTATCATCGGATAAAGCAACATTACCTAAATGTAAATCGCCATGTACGATCGTTTGAGGAATATTATAACTAGCTAATCGATCGCATAAATCTTTTAGTTGAGGGGCAAGACTTTGTAATTGCTCAATTTCTTTGTCAGATAATTCGGATGAGGGTTGTATCTGGTTAATCAAATTATCTATTTGAGATTGTAAAACATCCAAACGTCGATCGATACAACCAACTATTAATAAACGATCGCACTCTGGAATTGACCGTATTTGTATTTGAGCATACGATCGATAAATATCTTCTTTAATATTGCGTGAGGCATCACCACCTGTTGAATTACCAAAATCTGCCATTAACATCCAATGACGTTGTCGATCGATTTTGATGATAGTTGGTATCTGATCAGGAAACAAAGTGGCTAATTCATCGGTAATTGCTGGCTCATTACAAAAAAGAGGTAAATGAGGAGAAGCTTGTTTGAAATAAAATGTATTTTCAGAAGTGGAAATTTTGAGTACAGCAGATATTGACCAAATTTTTAGATATTCGATCGACTCTATTTGTTGATAACCTAATTGATTAAGTTGTTCTTTAATCCAAACAGTAACCTCTTCTAGCCAGCCAGCTTTTGCCCAAGGTGGACTAAATGGTGAAACATAACCATCTTCAATTTCTTGTAAGTATTTTTGTACAATCGATTTGTGTTGATGGCAACTAAAATTTATACTGGCTAATTTAGAACTATCACACCAAAATCCGTTTTTGTTTGGTTTGGTTTGCTTAGGATTATGTTGTTCTAAAACATAGATACCTTTAATCTGACGCTTTTTTTTATCCACGTCATAAGTGATGTAATGCAAGATATTGACCGCAATCTCAAATTGAGGCTCGATCGCATTTTTAATTTCTTGAAACTCACCCAACCAAACTGCTTGACCGATTTCTACATGAGGTAAATAATAGTTATCACCATCAAATTCAATCCATATTTTAGTTTCATTAGGATTGAGTAAAAGAAAATAAAACGAAGATTGCCAACGATTAAATAATTCCATTGTTTTAAACTGATTTGTTGCTGTAAATCAATTACGATCGAATCTAATTCATAGTTATAGTCGTTTAAAATAACGATGAGAGAATTTTTGAAATTAGATTTTAGTTTAATTTATTAAACGGATTTTGTTAGCCTTGTAATGATAATTCAAGGCGGGATTCATACTCATCTTTTTGCGATTATTAATACTGTCTCAATTCTTTTTTGAAATGACTATATCATTAAAGCTAATCAATCTTTTATCTAACAACTAATTTTTATCATTTGATTACCTCCTTTTTGAAATTCATAAGCAACTGTTTCAATTTCTACATTAATTCCTTGGTTGAATAATTTTTCTTTAACTCCATCGATATAAGGAGAGAATTCACAATCAAGAGTAAGTAAAGGAAAAATCCTGACTTGAGCAGAAACTCGTAATAATTCAGTAATGGCTTGAAGATGAAAATCTAAAGATAATTTGTCTGAATATAAAAATAATAAATGAGAACACAAACACAAATCAAACTGATTATCGTCAAAATCTAATTTTGGTAATGACTGATTAAAATAACGACTTTTCGCCCTTGCTGATTGGTAATCTAACAAAAACTCTTCCATTGCTTTTAGTCTAACTTCTCCTACTTCATCGGCATCCCTAAAATTCTTCCAACTATAACGATCGCTATTTTGTTTTAATTGTGAGACAATCGTCGGATATGTATTTTCAACTCTTTGTCTAATTTGTTGGGCGTTATACTGATAAATAGGATCGATTCGAGACTACATCATATTTTAAAGCTGTCATTTCGGCGTTAAAACTAGCTGGGCCATCGCCACAACCAAGAATTTTTGAGTTTAAATCAACTTCAGAAAGATTAAACATCAATTTATATTCTAATAACGATCGTCCCCAAGGTACAACTTCATTAAGTTTCATTAGTTAAATTTTTAATTAGTTAGTGATGGTATTTAAGCCATCTGTTATGAGAATAAACCTTTTTAAGCGTCTGAATACCAATTCAAATAAAATTTGCAACAGTTGTTTTTAGCAAGCAAGTCCCCCAGTCTCCCCTTTTTAGGGGAGATGCCAAAGGCAGAGGGGTTCTGGGGATTTAGGGGGCAGGGAATTTAAAGGGATAGGGATTTAGTAGGACGTATCGATTGTCTTTTCAACCGTCTTAATTATGATTTATACGATCACTAAAGTGCTAAAAATAGTTACTGGTTGTCAATTGTTTGAATTAGTTTTGTTTATAATAGTCAAATCAGTCTCACGCTACTTACAGTGACCATTATGAAAAAACTATTACTACTTCTATTTACATTTGTTGTAGGTGTAGGGTTTGCCTTATTTAGTTTTAAAGGTTTAGCCGTTCAAGGAGAATATGATTCATTAATTATTGATTTTCGTGAAGATATTTCCACTACCGAATTAAATAAAAGTTTACAAACGATCGCTTCACAACTTGAAGATATACCGAATTTAAACAGTATTTTTTCTGCTGAAGACAATGTTTATATTATCGAAGGAAACAAAAAAGATCTTAAAAGACTCAAAAAATCATCCCTTAAAGGACAATTTGAATCGATCGAACCTAACTATATTTACCATAGCTTAGAAATACCTAATGATCCTAGCTATAGTGAGCAATGGAATTTACGCAGTATTAATGTTGAGCAAGCATGGGAAGACAGTAAAGGAGAAGGTATTGTTGTTGCTGTTATCGATACAGGTGTAAGCCCAGTACCTGATTTTGAACAAACAGAATTTGTTGCCGGTTACGATTTTGTTAACGATGACGTTATCGCTAATGATGATGTTGGACATGGTACTCACGTTGCTGGTACGATCGCTCAATCGACTAACAATAACTATGGTGTCGCAGGTATTGCTTACAAAGCCAAAATTATGCCCATCAAAGTATTAGGGCTTAATGGCGGTACGGTAGTTGATATTGCTGAGGGAATTAAGTTTGCGGCGGATAATAATGCTGACGTGATTAACATGAGTTTAGGTGGCTCAGGCGAGAGCGACGTACTTGCTGAAGCAATTAAATATGCCCACGAGAAAGGAGTTGTTATTATCGGTGCGGCGGGGAACGAAAATCGTAATAGTTCTTCTTATCCTGCCCGTTATCCAGAGGTAATTAGTGTTTCTGCTACAGACTCTGCGGGTAAAAAAGCTCCTTATTCTAACTTTGGTGCGGGGGTTGATATTTCCGCTCCTGGTGGTAGCACTGAAGCAGGTTTAATCGTCCAAGAGATTTTAGCAGGAGAAGAGCAATTACCTACTTTTGCTGGTTTTCAAGGTACAAGTATGGCAGCACCTCACGTAGCAGGGGTAGCCGCTTTAATCAAAGCCGTAGGAGTAACCGAGCCTGATGAAGTGCGACAAGTACTTTTACAATCTGCTCGTAAAGTAGAAAAAGATACTCTTAACGAATATGGTGCAGGCGAATTAGATGCTACTCAAGCCGTTCAATTAGCCTTAAAAGGTCAAATCACCCCCAAAGATTTTTGGCGTTGGTTAAAAGAAAATGGCTATCTGAATATGCGTTTTTGGTTAGATGGTGGTACGATTGCTTTATTACCAAAAGTTGGTATGGTACTCGGTTCGTATTTACTAGCTTGGTTCTTACGTAACTATCTTGTTTTCAATCTCAGTTTAGGAACAGGTTTAGTTTTTGGTAGTAGCGGTTTATTCTTATTACAAAGCCTCTATATCTTCGATTTACCTCAATGGCCATTACGTTTGATGGGTAGCTCACTTCCTGAATTAGGTAACGTAGTGATGGCAACACCTAGTTTAAACCCTATTTTTGCTAGTGCTTTAATTCCTTTTGTTTTAATAGTTCTATTTTTACAACATCCTATATTCAAATGGGTGGCACTTGGAAGTAGTTTGGGCGTTGCTTCTTGTTTAGCAATTACCGCTTTTACTAATCCTTTAGTTTGGGGTTTCGCTGCTGGTTTGCCTTCTCAAATATTTCTGTTAGTTAATGCTTTTCTCTGTTTTGGTTTAACTGCTATGGCTAGTAAAGCCGCAGTGACAGAATAATTTTCAAGATAACTTAACTAATTAAAAACGATTGCACAGCCCCATCTAATTACAGTATTCATTGTTCATTGTTCATTGTTCATTGTTCACTGAAATAACGGTGGGGTTTTACTTTGTAAACTTGAGTGGTATTGGTAAATCACGAATTGCAATCAAATCAATTAATCCCATTTGAATATAAGGTAACATCGATTTAGTCACCGAAGTTGTATTTTGTTTTAACTGAAGACTTAAATCTCGTAAAGTATTCTTGCCATTAAATAATTTAGTCATTATTTGGTAAGCTTGGTTAGAAGTCTGTTTTTTTAACTGCTCAGATTGTAATATTATTGGGCAATGATTAGGAAAACGATCGGCTAATTGAGCTTTTTGCCATCTATCCCAGTTATTAGACGCTTGAGTAATAACTTGTTCGGGATTGACAAAGACTAATTGAGTTGATAACGATCGCTTTTCTGATAACTGAAAAACTATTTCCATCCGTTGAGTAATATCAAATAAGACTTCGACGATAATATTAGGAATGATTTTACCTAAATGTTCTCTAGTCACAATACCTTTAATTAACCAATAATTTAATAACTCGTACTCCCAGTATTGTTGAAATTGTTTTTTCTGTAACAATATAGGATCAACTAAAGAAAATTGATCAATTACATTCGGTGTAATATATTTAACATTTCTTAACCAACGTCTGACAGGATGTTTGCCACCTGTTGCGTAAAGAATACGCCCTAAATAAAAATAAAAAGTCCACTCTTCATTCCTAGATGAATTAATGACTAACTCTCCTGTGAATTGAGGCTGTTTTAAAGTTTGAAACAAATTAAGTTGCTTTGCACCAACAAACTCACGAATAGGTATTTGAGGTGAATTATTTGATTGTGTCATTATTCTAATTAAATCTTAGTAATTAATAAGAGCGAAAACTATTTGACTCATGTTTGGCTGTTGAAGAAATTACTATTTTATTTTACTTAATTTACTATCGAAACTATTAATACTTAATTTTCAAATAAATATTTTATTTAGATAGTATCAATTAATACTTATGAATTGATAATTGATAACTAATACATTGATCATTGTTTTAAATTTACTTAACAATCGATCTATTAAGGAAAGAAAAGGGTAAGCTAATAGTGAAAAGCAACTGAGCTTTTTGAGATTTTTATTGGTCAACTTTAATATGCTTTTTGATCTAGCTAATCTAACTTACTGGATTTTTCTGGCTACTGGTATTCTTTTATTTTTAATTGTTATCATCTCTGGTGCGGATGGAGAAGGTTTAGATTCGGATGCAGACGTTGATGTAGATGTAGATATAGATACTGATATTGATAGCCCTCTTGATTTTACCGTAAAAGTTGATAATGATTTTGATATTAACCAAGATACAGCTACCGAGCAACAAGATATAGGTTCGGGGTTTTTATCCTTTTTAGCTTGGTTTGGTATTGGTAAAACTCCGTTACTTATTTTATTAGCGATCGATTTTTGCACTTGGGGAGTTACAGGTTGGTTTTTGACAGTTATCATCGGTACAATCACCGAAACTAATCCGACTGGTTTTTTAGAAATCTTTATTTTCTTTGCTTCTTTGTTTTTTAGTCTTTGGGTAGGCAAAATATTATCAAACCCGATCGGGCAAATCTTTCAAGAAGCAGGAGAAGAAACAAAAGGCGATCGTTTGATTGGTTGTTATGGTAACGTTACCTCAAAACAAGTACCTTATATTATTGAAGGTAGAATCGCTCAAGCTGATGTCTTAGATTCTAATAGTAATTTAGTCACGATCGAAATTTGTTTACCTGAATGGGCAAATGTTATCCCTGTCAGAGGAGAAGAAATACTAGTTATAGAACAACGTCCAAACTATTTTTTAGCGATTGCTAAAGATAGCTCAGATCAAGATAAATGGATTAATTTAATTAATAATTAGTAATCAGTAATCAGTTATTTTTAACTACTTATATACTGGTAGATAAATATTAGTCAATAAAAAAATATTAGTAAATAGAGTTAATAGTTAACAATTATTAATTTAAGTTAAAAAGAATATTTACTACACTAAGACTTAGATTAGAAAAATAAAAGTTTAATCATTAGAAGAGGGTTAGAGAAATGAAATTTTGGTTAGAATTTATCCAACAGCTACCTACTAATAAAATCAATAGTATAGAAGAATATTTAGAGTTAGATATTAATTCGTCATTACTAATTGATTCAAGTACAAATACAACTAAGCAACTTGCTCAAATACCAGTTAATAATCCACCGATTATTGGTCAACTAAATTTAGTTGGTTCGTTTACTAGTTTGACCTTTTTTGCTAGTCTAATTGGTGGCTTAGTCTTATTAGGATTACTTGCCCTTTGGGGTTATACCAGAGTCTATGTAGTTACACCTAATAACGAAGCATTTGTCAGGAATGGTGGCTTATTTATTAAAGATAAAAAAGTTATTTTAAATGGTGGTTGTATCGTTATTCCGGGTATTCATGAATTAACCCGTGTACCTTTAAGAGAAATATCGATTGATGTAGTAAGACAAGGTAACTTAGCCGTACGTACTAGAGACTACCTCAGAGCGAATATGCGGGTTACTTTTTATGTTTGTATTAGTGCTGATAAAGATGCCGTTTTAACTGCCGCCCAAAGACTTTCTAAACAAGGAAAAATATCAGAAATAGATATTAAAGAAGCATTAGAAAAAAGAGCAGATGATGCCATTCGTGCCGCCGCTAAAAAGAAAAGTATTGCTGAGATAGATTCAGATAAATTAGGTTTTGCTGATGAAGTTTTAAACTTAATTCAACAAGACTTAAAAAAAGTAGGTTTAACTTTAAATAATATCGCTATTTCTGAGATTGAAGAAAGTGATACTTATGATGAGAATAACTTTTTTGATGCTCAAGGTGTGCGTTTACGTACCGAAACAATTCAACAATCAATTAAGCAAAAATTTGATGTAGAGTTAACTAATCAAAGAGAGAAAAAAGAAATAGAATTAAATACGCAAATTGCGATCGAACAACAAGAATTAGAAGCCGAAAAACAATCTTTACTAATCAATAAACAAAAAGAAGAAGCTAAGCTAACTCAAAAAAAAGATATTGAGTTTTTAAAAGCCCAACGAGAAAGAGAAATTCAAGAATCAAAAGATCAAGAACAAGCTAAAATCGAACGTAACCAAATCTTACAACAACAAGCGATCGAAGAAGAACAAATTAAACAAAAATTAGCCGTCCAAGCAAGTCAAATTCAAGCTAATATCGCTTTAGAAGAGCGTAATAAACAACTAAAAGTCGCTCAGACTATACAAGCACAAGAAGCAGAAGTTGCTGAGATTGAACGTGAGCAAACAGTACAATCTTCTCGTTTAAGAGCTACAATAGCGATCGCACAAGCTGATCAAGAATCACAAATAGCCCAACAAGAAGCCTCCATAGCTATCTCTCAAAAAGAAAAAGATAGATTTGCCGCCGAAGCCGAAAAAGCTCAAGCAGAAGAAGCAGTTAAAACCGCCAGACAAGTAGAAAATGCCGAAAGAGAAAAACAATTATCCGTAATCGTTGCTGAAAGAGAAGCTAACGAAAAACGAATTACTGATCAAAACGTCGTTGAAATAGATGTCTTCCGTCGTCGTCGTCAAGCTGAAATTGCACGTCAAGCCGCCGAATTAGAAGCTGAATCAATCCGTACCTTAGCTGATGCCCAAAAATATAAATCTTTAGCTGAAGCCCAAGGTAAACTCGCTGAGATTCAAGCCGAAAATAACCTTAATAATGCTAATCGGACTGCGGAGATTATAAAAGAAATTTTACCGTTAATCGCTCCACAACTGCCTGAAATACTAAAATCCTTAGCTCCACAAAAAGGAGTGTTAGGAGATGCTCGGATTTATTCATTCCCCAATGGTGGTAACGGCACTAATGGTGCTAGTGATATCAACAAAATTTTGCTTTCTACTAGTGGTTTGTCTTTAGTTAATACTTTATTAGATGAAGGCAAGTTAGGTAGCTTAATTAAAAGTATTCAGCAATTATTACAATCATCTGATGATACTCAAACTTCAACTTTAATTGATGATTCTAGCTCTGATTTTACTACCCCTGAATCAACGCCAACAGAAAGTTATACCCCAACAACGTCATCAGATGATGATGATGGTTTAAGTAATACAGCCAAGTAATGATGAGTAAAAGTAAGGAGTAAGGAGTAAGGAGTAAGGAGTAAGGAGTAAGGAGTAAGGAGTAAGGAGTAAGGAGTAAGGAGTAATGAGTGTCTGTCTTAACTTTTAACTGTTAACTGTTAACTGTTAACTGTTAAAACCTAACACCTAACATACTTTGTACAGAAAGGCTATACTATCAGGATAGGTGAATATGTTCTCAAAATATAGATTGTCGGATATATCTTATTATAAGGTGAGCAGATGACTGATCAACGACAAAAACTTAATGAACGCCATCAAAAAATTTTACAGGCTACCATTAAACATTATATTGCGACAGCAGAGCCAGTAGGTTCAAAAACGCTTTTACAAGAGTATGATTTTACGATTAGTTCAGCTACAATTCGTAATGTGATGGGTAAGCTAGAGAAAGCGGGTTTTCTTTATCAACCCTATACTTCAGCCGGGCGTATTCCTTCTGATTCTGGTTATCGTATTTATGTCGATCGATTATTGAATTTAGAATCGAATTTAGTTCATTTTCCGATCAAAAAATTTTTAGATGATACTTGGCAACTTTATTGTGCAGGTAGTTACGATCTTATTTTTCAAAAAATTGCCTCAGTTTTAGCCGATTTAACTGGTTGTATTGCTTTAATCACTTTACCACAAATGATGAGTAGTATTCTGCATCATCTTCATTTAATTCGTTTACCTAATCGGCAAATTATGTTAGTTATTGTTATTGATAATTATCATACTGAGTCTTTGATGTTGGATGAATGTGAGTTAGCTAATGATGATGATGAATATTCCCCTGAAAAAATCGATCGAGAATTAGAAATTCTAGCCAACTTTCTGACTCATAAACTAAAAGGTAAATCAATCAAAGAAATTAGCTCGTTAAATTGGCAAGAGTTGGATAACGAATTTAAAAATTATGCGAATTTTATCGATAAACTAATCACGAGAATTAAAACTAAGCATTTACAAAATAATTCTACCCAAATGTTGTTACAGGGATTTTCTAAATTAGTTCAACAACCAGAATTTACTCAAATCGAACACATCAAGATTTTACTCAATTTTTTAGAACAAGAACAAGAGCAACTTTTTCCTTTGGTTTTTAATCTTAACAACGAAGGTTTATGCGATCACAAATTACAAATTAAAATTGGTACGGAAAATCCTTTTGAATCGATGCAATCTTGTAGTTTAATTTCTGCTTACTATTCACAAGACAATTATCCTGTCGGTAGTGTCGGCATAATTGGCCCTACTCGTTTACCTTACGAACAAACGATCGCTTTGGTTAAATCTACTGCTGATTATTTATCCGAAAAATTATGATTAAGTGCAAAATACAATTGAATTTCCACAAGCTCACTGTAACACCTGCCACAGGGACGTACGACAGAAAGGAAAAGGTGAACCAAGAGGTATTGACTTAAATTGAACAATTATCAATTGTACAGTAATGAAAATATGCCGGATACAGGGTTTGAACCTGTGTAACCCAAATTATGAGTTTGGTGCCTAAACCACTCGGCCAATCCGGCTAAAAAATTCCTCAGCTTTGAGGCATAATAACTATTATAAAATATAAACCTCTATATTTGTCAAATATAAACAATTATTTCAATTAAAAAAAATTATTATGAGTTCAACTATCATAGCTAGTTTGTTAGTCTTATTAAGTAGTATTGGTTTAGGGCTAGGTATGGGATGGTTTGCTTTTACTCTAGGTAGCGAATCTTTAAAAGGAGTTAAATCACCTGTGGAAAATCCGACTCAAAAAATTAAAGAACAAGAAGGAAAAGAAGGCTTAGATTTATCTAAAAAGAAAAAATTTGAAATCAAATCCGAAAAAGCCATTATAGTTAATGCGTACGATCACGTACATGGAAAAAAAGAAGCTAATAAAGAAAAAAAATAAGTAGCTTTAATGAAGTGTTATATATTTCTTTTTTTGATTAAGTAATGTCGAAATAATAAAGTTTCTATTATCTGAAATAAACTTTACATATAAAATACCTCTGTGTAAGCTAAAATAGAACAATGCTAACAATGACCTACGGATACAAGCTACAACCAACTGCCGAACAGATTGTCGCTATCGAGCAGACGCTAGATGTATGTCGCTGTGTTTGGAACTTTGCACTCAGGCAAAGGAAAGATTGGTGTAACTCTCGTAAGTCGCCTATTAACGCTTGTTCAATTCAATCTGAATACATAATCTCAGCAGACGAACCATTTCCGAATTACCACAAGCAAGCCAAACAGCTAACTAAAGCTAAAAATCAATATCCTCAACTAAAATCAGTTCACTCTCAAGTTCTCCAGCAAACCTTGAGAACACTAGATAGAGCTTGGGATGACATGAGAAAAAGAGGATTTGGAACTCCTCGCTTTAAAAATAAATATCGGATGCGTTCGTTTGTCTTCCCTCAGTTAGGGAAAGACCCAATTAGAAATGATGCTATTAAGTTTCCTAAGTTGGGATGGGTTCACTGGCGACGCTCAAGATTAATCCCCGATGGGTTTGATATAAAACAAGCAAGGATTGTTAGGAAAGCATCTGGTTACTTTGTGATGCTGTCATTGCAACTAAATGTAGATGTACCATCACCAATGCCTCATGGTCATCCTAGAGGCTTGGATTTGGGTTACGACAAATTTGTAGCTACCAGCGATGGCGAAGAGATTAAACGACCTCGTTTCTTAAAAACCTTACAACGGAAGATTGAATTGCTACAACGTAGGTTAAGGAATAAACACAAAGGTTCTAATAATCGGCACAAGTTAAATCAAAAAATAGCGAGACTACATCAGCGTATATCTGATACCCGTAAAGATTGGCATTTTAAGCTAGCTCATTATTTGTGTAATGGTGCTGGAATGTTGTTTGTCGAAGACATTAACTTTGTTAGCTGGCAAAGAGGAATGTTAAGCAAGCATAGTGCTGATGCTGGCTTTGGTCAGTTTGTAAATATCTTAGAGTGGGTATGCCAGAAAACAGATACTTATTTCGCCAAAGTTAATAAAAATGGGACATCTCAAACTTGTCCTAACTGTGGCGCACATACAGGCAAAAAAACTTTAGATATAAGGATTCACCATTGTAATGAGTGCAAATATATCACAACAAGAGATGTAGCGGCTAGCCAAGAAATAAGAAATCGTGGCATCTCTGCGCTAGGGCATAACGTAGTTGAAAACGTCTGTGGACTGGATGCGACGGGGAGTATCGGTAACGATATTCTTGCTGTGGCACAGGACGAAGCAGAAAATCTAAATCGCAAGTTTTAGAATCCCCCACTATAGCGACGCTAGGAGCTTAGTGGGGAAGTATGTCAAAATGTTCATTTGGAAGTAAAACAATAATTGATTTAATTAATTGTTAAATTAAAAAACGATCGTCATGAATGAAAAACAAGAAATAGTATTTGATGATGAGGAAGACGACAAAAATCGTTGGAGCGATGCCTCATGAGTCTAAATCAAATATTATTAAGAATTGGAGGTGTATTACTTTTAATTGCGATTAACGCTTTTTTTGTGACGGCTGAATTTGCGATCGTTTCTGTGAGAAAATCTAAAATTGATCATTTAGTAATGGATGGAGATTTGCCTGCACGCACAGTACAATCATTACAAAATAGTTTAGATAGATTACTTTCAACTACACAGTTAGGGATTACTTTATCAAGTTTAGCTTTAGGTTGGATTGGTGAAGTGACGATTGCCCGACTACTGCAATATTTTGTGACTTTTTTACCATTATCACAGACAATTATTGATAGTTTAAGTCATTCGTTAGCGATACCGATCGCTTTTTTTAGTTTAGTTTATCTACAGATTGTGATGGGTGAATTATGCCCTAAATCTTTAGCGTTAATCTATCCTGAGCAATTAGCTCGGATTCTTGCCCCGCCGATTAGTGTCATTACCCGTATTTTTAAACCTTTTATTGATATCCTCAATCAGTCAACTCAGTTTTTGCTAAAATTAGTCGGCGTAGAATATCAAGGGCAAGGTTGGTATAAACAAGTAACCCCAGAAGAATTACAACTGATTATCAAAACCGAGAAAAGTTCATCAGGTTTAGAAACAGAAGAAAGAAAACTACTGAATAATGTCTTTGAATTTGGCGATGTCGAAGCAGTTGAAGTGATGACTCGTCGAGTAAATATTCAGGCTTTAAATATCTCATTTACTTATCAAGATTTACTCCAAAAAGTAGCTTCTACTAAACACATTGTTTTTCCGATTATCGGTGAATCATTAGATGATATTCGTGGTGTAATTGATTTTAAAAGTTGCGTTGGTTTTTTGGCAGATAATTCAACTAACATGGATAATTCTTTGAGTGAATTAATCAAGCCAATTCGCTTTTTTCATGAATCGACTTTATTGAGCGAATTGCTAACCACAATGCAAAAATTTAGGCTCAAAATGGTTGTTATTGTCGATGAATATGGTGGTACGTCTGGATTAGTAACACGACAAGATTTGATTGATGAAATTTTAGGTGATGAAACTGAAAAAAACGCTAAAAATGATTTTTTAATTAAAGTGATTGATGAAAGTAATTTTTTAATCGGTGCGAATATCAATCTTGAAGAATTGAATGAATCTTTAGATTTAGATTTACCATTAATTGATGAATACCAAACATTAGCTGGTTTTTTAGTTTATCATTGGCAAAAAATTCCTCAACTTCACGAAACTTTTGATTTTGATAACTTACAGTTTACTATTGATGATATTCAAGGTCCGAAAATTAATACGATCAAAATTACGATTCAAGACTCAGAATTGGAAAAATAAATTTTCTGAAAGCAAATCGGTTGCAATAGCCGCAGTAACAGGCGGTGAAAATAGATACCCTTGCCCATATTGACAATTTAAATTTTTGAGCCATTGTACTTGTGTTGGAGTAGTGACACCTTCAGCGATTACTTTTAAATTAAATGATTTACTTAAGGCGATAATTGATTCTGCAATAACTTGACTGCTATGTTGATGAGAATTATTTACTGGAGTAACAAAACTACGATCGATTTTAAGAGTTTCTACAGGCAAGCGTTGCAAATAACTTAAAGAAGAATAACCTGTACCAAAATCATCAATTGTTAATCCGAATCCTTGGGCTTTGATATTATTAAGTAACTCATAAGTAGTAGAAATATTTTTAATCAGCATACTTTCTGTTAACTCTAAACTAATATTTTGAGGATTAATCTGATAAATTGTTTTTACTTTTTCTAATTGAGTTAAAAGTGAATTTTGTAATTGCTTAACAGAAAGATTAATACTCATAGTCAAATTATCTTCACGAAAAAATTGCTTTTGCCAAAGACTTAACTGTTGACAAGCATTATCTAAAATCCATTCTCCTATAGGAATAATTAAACCAGTTTCTTCCGCAATTTCAATAAAATTAAGAGGTGATATTAATCCTAGTTGAGGATGTTGCCAACGGATAAGTGCTTCAAATCCTGCGATTTTTTGATTTCTTAAAGATACGATTGGCTGATAATATAAAATAAATTCTTGATTTTCGATCGCTTGATGAAGATCATTTTCTATATTTAATCTTTGTAATGCTTGTTGGTGCATATGAGGATTAAAAACAGCATATCTATTTTTACCTCTTTTTTTAGCTTGATACATAGCAATATCGGCATCTCGGAGTATATCTTGCCCACTTTGATGATGATGATTAGCAATTACAACACCAATACTCGCACTAGTAAAAACTTGTCGATTAATTAAATTAAAAGGTAACTCAAGAGTATTTAAAATTTGTTGAATAATGTTGACAACTTGTTTCATTCCATTAATATCTTCTAACAAAATGACAAATTCATCTCCTCCGAATCTGGCCGCTAAATCTTTATTATCAATAAATTGTTGTAATATTTTAGCTACTTGAATCAGTAATCTATCACCAACTAAATGTCCTAAACTATCATTAATTACTTTAAAATTATCTAAATCGAAAAACAAAACAGCAAATTGAAACTGAGAATTATATTTCTTTTCTCTTAATGCTAAACTTAATCTTTCCATCAACAAATTACGATTAGGTAAACCTGTTAACTGGTCATGTACTGCGTCGTGTTGTAACCGTGTTTGTATTTTAATTCGATCGTTAATATTTCTCGATGTGCTTTGGATATGAATTATTTTTCCTAGTGAATTTATAATCGGTTTAACTAAAGATTCAAGCCAAATATATTCCCCTGCTTTAGTTTTAACTCGATAAGTTACAGAAGTAGAAACACCTTGATAAATAACTCTATTTAATCGTTTTCTTACTCTTATGGTGTCATCACAATGAATAAAATCATAAGGGGAATGATACATCATTTTGGTAATAGAATACCCTAACATCGCTTCACACGAAGAAGTAACATATTCACAACTACCATCAATTTTATGCAAGCAAACCAAATCACTCATGTTTTCAGTAACTATGCGTAAACGTTGCTCGCTTTGCGTTAAGGCGATTTGAGTTCTTTTTTGCTGACTAATATCTTGAATGATGACTACACAGTAGCTTGGTTTACCCTCAGAATCGTTCAAAATAGAAACGGTAGTATTTGCCCATAAAATTGAACCATCTTTACGTGTATATCGCTTTTCTAGACAAAAATAACTAATTTCTCGACTTAAAAGTTCAGATATTTTACTTTTATACGCTTGTCTATCTTCAGGATAGGTTATTTGGGCTACTGTTAACTGTTTTAACTCTTGGGCTGTGTAACCAAGCATTTCACAAAAGCAAGGATTACAAGCCAACAATTTTGATTTTGCTCCTTTTACACAAGCATAAACCATACCGACGGCGGCCTGATTAAACACACTACCGAACTTTTCTTCACTCTCTTTTAATTGATGCTTAATCTCAGTTGTTGTCAAAAAGTTATCAACAATATAGATATAACTCGTTAAATTATTATCTAAGTCATATTCAGCTAGACGTTGACAATTGACTGAAATAATTTCGTTTTTGCGATTAATTAGACGAAATTTTAATTGCTCATTAAAGTTATAATTATTGATTGATTTTGGTAGAGATTGACTGAATAAATGACGATCGTCACTGTGTATCATCTTCAGCCATTTGTTTCCGATAAGTTGTGATGATGAGATAGTCGTTATTTGGGTAAAACGATCGTTTACATTAATACATTTAGAATGACGATCGACACGAAAAACGCCTACAGGTAAACGAGAAACAAGCTCAAAAGCTGTATATTTGTTCTTTTTATCTGAATTAATTTTTTGACCCTGATAACTAATTTGACGACGTAAAATAAAATTATTTATCGCCAAAAAAACCAACCCACTTAAACAGAAGAATAAAAATAAATCCTCTATTTTTAAATTAGATATATTAATCATTAATTTAGGCTTACTTTTATATATTTAATTTGAGTAATTAGTTATTTTAAAATTTTTATGTATCGATAATTTTAGATAAATATCTTAATCTTAAATAAGTAAAAAAAGACCTAATAGTCACTAAAAAAACAAATAAAAATATTTAGTAAAATAATTAACTTAGCCACAATTTCATGATTTATTTTCGGTATTTAATGAACCCTAAAAACTTTGATTATGACAAGGAAAATTTAATTGATCATACTGTAAAACTAAAGTAAAATCAAGCATCATTAGGATTTAAACCAATCATCGCCCAAGTGACATAAGTACCAATAGGGCTCCAAAGTAAATACGGAATTATCAACCAAAAAGCTAAATTAGAAACACCAAAAACTAAAATAGCCAACCAAACACCTAAAACAAAACCTAAACCGCCGATGATTGTACCAACAGTTAAACTACGAAACTTACACATTACACGAGTATAAGCAATAATCGCTAATATAACGAGTAAATAACGCCCCATAAAAAACCATGCTTGTTTACTCCAAGGATTAGTATCCCAAACGATCGATGCAGAAGCAATCAAACAAATAAAAATAAATATCCAGATAACAGGAATTAATTTTTCAAATGTCAACCAACGAGGGCGACGTAGATTAAAAAACCATTCTCGATTGCTTTGAGGTAATTTATTCAACACCATAGCCAAAGCAAAAGTAACACCACCAATAACCAACCAACTAGGAATTGTCATAACAAAATTTAAAAACTAAGAAAGAATATTTCATCTAACTCAAAAATAAACTAAAAGATTTATCTTCTATTTTTTTGAGTAACATTGACAAAAATATTTATCAATTACTCTATGTTATCAATTAGATTAGGATTAATTATCAGTAAATCGATCTAATTAATTGTATATTCCAAGTAGGGGTGCAAGGTTTGCACCCAAAAATAAAGAAGTTTGCACTAAACATTGATAAATAGCGTTTGTAGTGATGACTTCAGTCATTATTATTAGTAGTTATCTTCACTTTCAAGCCATCACGGGGATGAGGAGTCGGAATTGTAACCATGCTGGTATCTTGATTTGGTAACAATTTCCATTGACATTTTTGCACTAATAGACTAGAAAATATTTTCATTTCTAATCGAGCAAATTCTTTACCAATACATTCTCTCAAACCACCACCAAAAGGTACATAACCAAAGATTTTTTGTTTATTTGCCATATTTTCAGGAGAAAACCGATCGGGATCGAATTTATCAGCTTCAGGAAATACATCTGTTTGTTGATGAGTTTGTAAAATTTGATATTGGATAGTCCAATCTTGAGGAACATAATAACCATTGTATTCAAACCCTTTAATAGCTTTTCTAAATCCACCTCCCACTGGAGGAATTAGTCTTAAAACTTCTTTTAAAACTTGGTCTAGATAAGTCATTTGTTTCAGATTTTCACGGGTTAAGTTTTCAGTGATATTTAACTGTTTTTGTTCTTCTCTTACTTTTTCTAAAACATCAGGATGTTGTGCCATCAAAAGACAAAAAGAAGCGATTGCAGAAGTTAAAGTCTCATGCCCTGCGAATAAAAGTAATAAAATTTGGTCTTTCAATTCAGCTAAAGTTAAACTATTTCCTTCCTCATCTTCAGCATTTATAAGTATATCTAAAGCATCTAAATTATCTTGCTTTTGTTGTTGCCTATTAACAATAATTTTTTCAATTTCAGCTAATAACTCTTGACGACTTTTTAAGGCTTTTCCGAAAGCTGTCCAAGGTAAATTAATTGGTAAACTAAATAAACCCTTACACCAAGTTTCAAAATACTGAGCCAAAGGAGTAGCAGAAGCATGATCGACACTAACGAGTAAACTACAAGCTACATCAAAAGTATAATCTCTTAATTGAGGATACCAAGTAAGATTTTCGGTTTTTAACCATTTATCTAAATACCGATTGGTGATTGTTTCCATCGTAGGAATATAACCATCTAACGCTCTTGGTTGAAAGGCTTGAGCGAGTAGTTTTCGTCTAGTGGTATGAAAATTACCATCTCTAACCGCTAATGACATTTCTCCTAACAAGACACGAGTTGTTTTTGGCCATGTGGAAACTACATATTTATTTTCATTGAGAAACAAAAATTCATTCGCTTCTGCTCCAATCATGATTACTGTATTATTAGTAAAAATATTAGTTCGATAAAAATTACCATATTTAGCTTTTTTCTTCTTACTAAAATCACGATCGAGGAAAAAATTTAACGTCTCGCCAATTATTGGTAATCCTTTCTCACCTGGAGGTAGTGGTAATGATGATTTTTGCTCTAAGTTAGTCATTAGTATTTAATCGTTAATCCTTTATTATTAATTATCAATTATTTTCTTTCATCTGAGACGATCGATTTTTAGTAAAATTATGACTAATTGTTAATTGTTTGTAGTAATGACTTTAGTCATTTTACTTGTAAGTCTCGATTAATCTTCAATCACGATATAGTTAGTATCTGACCAAATATTATTTATTTCTTCAGCTTGTTGTGAAGCACTGAAATTTTCCCATACAATACCGTTAACGTCTTCATCATCACCAACTTCTTCAGTTAATTGATTATCTTCCCAACCTAGGTGACGTAATTTTTCTTCTGTTTTACCTGTTTGTCTAATTGAAAAGTTAAGTTCATCAGTACGCCAGAGAGCATATTCATTCGGAATTACTAAGCAAGGAGAGCAATTTAGACGTTTGCTGTAATCTAAAATAGATTGCTCAAGATTTTTGATAGATAGTGCAATATGAAATTTACGCATTTGATTATGATTGTATTAAATAGATTCACCTAAACTAAATAGCTGATAATGGCATTTGCCTAGTAGCTACGATAGACGATAGAAAGATTACAGCTTTAAACGATGGTAAGATCATACTTTCTGCCTCTAGTGATAGTATTTATTACTGCTGTGATAGCAATTCGAGTTGGTGATATACCGTTAACTACCGATGAGGAAAGTTTATATTTAGCCATCGCTCAAAGTTATGATTTACAAGTATATCCGAGTGCTATTACTTTGACTACAGGAGTCGATCGTCAAATTTTGGTAGGATTAACTAATAATTTTGTCGAACCTAATTTATCTAACAATAAATACATCGGGCGATGATACTCCTTCAGAAGTTGGTTTAATTTTAGGTTACGACACTGTGTTTGATTCTCCATTACATTTTATTAGTTTGAGTCGAGGTAGGGTTGTTAATAGAGGGTAGTGTTGGGTTTCGCTTTCATTTTATGTATCGAATATAAATTAAAGTTTTTAGGCTCAGCTCATACCTACAAGATCTCGATCGCACTAATCTTTTAGCAAATACAAGTTTTAATCAAAATGTAAATAATTTTAATTCATCAACTGATTACGAATAATACCATCAGACATAATGGTTTCGTTCGAATAATACAACTAGACAAATCACAACAATCAAGATCCCTTACATGACTAAAATTAGTTCTAGTCAAATTATTTTCCAAAAAACGGGTATTATGCAACCAAGCTCCACTCAAATCAGTCCTATTCAAGTCGGCTTCCCAAAGAACTAGTATCTCTGAAGAATATACCACTCAAATTAGCCCCACTCAAATTGGAAAAACTCAAATCGGAAAAACTCAAATCAGAAAAGCTCAAGTCAGCCCCACTGAAGTTAGCCCTCTCAAATTACATTCGGACAAATCAATTCCTCTGAGATTGGCATTGACTCAGGTTAACTTCGGTGAAAAAAACAAATCCATGAAAATAGGAGAACCTCAAATCAACTCCGCTCAAAATAAGTTTTCTAAGGTTTGTGAAATTTCCAGTTTTGGAAATAATCAAAATTAATTCTTCTGAAATCTCTTTTTCCAGTATCATACCTTTTCAACAATTCTTCTAATGGTCATTTTAATCATAATTCCAATTTCCAAACATTAAACCAATTAAATAATAGCGTAAATAATATCTGGTCAACTCTTCTACCTCAAACAAACATCGACATCACCTATGAAATAAAAGACTTACCCACTGGACAACTAGCAGAAGCTACCATCACAGGCTTCGACTCCCAAGGCAAACCAAACGCTGGTATAGTTTCCATCGATCATAATGCCAACGGTTTAGGCTGGTTTATCGACTCTACTCCCTTCGCTAACGAAGAATACTCCATCACAAATACAGATTGGGCATTTTCTACTACACCAGATTCTCCAGCTTATGGTAAATACGATCTCCTTACCACTATCCTCCATGAAACCGCTCACCTTTATGGCTTCATGGGTGGTTATTCAGAATTTGATAAAAATGTTCGTTATAAAAATGGCAGACGTACCTTTATCGGCGATAACTTTACTGCCTTGCTCTCAGTAGATGGTTCACATTTAGACAAACAAGCTCATCCCCATGACTTATTAAATACCCATCTCGCCCCTGGTATCCGTAAACTTCCTTCCGATATTAATGTCTTAATACTCAACGCAATTCAAAATACAAAAACAGACACTTATCATACCCTGATACCTCAGACTCACAACCACGACCAGATCGTTGTTCCCCCCTTACAAAGGGGGGCTAGGGGGGATTCTTCTCTAAATTTCAACCTCACCCCCAGCCCCTCTCCTTCCGAAGGAGAGGGGGGAATCTCCCTCACCGCTCCATTAGCCCTCAAAGATTTAATCTCCATAAACCAAAGAGAAAATATAGTTATTAATGTCTTAGCTAACGATAGCGATCGCGCAGCGCCGGCTTCAGCCGATCGTGATGGTACATTAATACCTAATAGCTTACAAATAACTAGCCAACCTAACAACGGCGTTATCACAGTTAATTAACAAGGCATAGTTGACTATCAACCTAATAGCGAGTTTGTGGGAATCGATCGATTTACCTATACATAGCGAAGATAACGATGGTAATCTTTCTAATGAAGCTACCGTCACCGTTTTAGTGAACAACTCCGCCCCTGTAATTGATGAAATTACCAGAGAGGAGTCGTTATCTCGATTTACGTCATATACTTGTAAGCCTTATGATTAGAACGATCGATGAAGTTTTTTGTCATAAAACTTTTATAATTAGGACACCAATAATTGCCATAGTTACTAAAACGCTTATATTTCAATTATCTAACTAGGTTTTGCCCATTGATACGATCGATTCAACGCATCTTGCCATCTATCACATAAAGATTTAGCTTCAGAGGGTTTAATCTTCGGTTCAAAAATAGTACTTTGAGTTTCAATTGCTTGAATTTGTTCTAAATCACGCCAAAAACCAACTCCTAAACCAGCAAAATAGGCAACTCCTCTAGCAGTTAATTCAACTTCTTTTGGTCTTTCTACTTGAATACCTAAAATATCGGCTTGGAATTGTAACAGAAAATCACTTCTAGCCGCACCACCATCAACTTTTAGTAGTTCTAATTTTTTACCACATTCTTTATTCAAACTTTCAACTACATCATAAACTTGAAAAGCAATTCCTTCTAAAGTTGCTCTAGCTATATGTGCTTTGGTTGTTGCACGACTTATACCAACGATCGTACCACGAGCATATTGATCCCAATGAGGTGAGCCTAATCCAGCTAAAGCGGGAACAAAATAAACATCATTACTATCATCGACGCTATTAGCTAATTCATTAACTTCATCAGCACTATTGATCATTCCTAAACCATCTCTAAGCCATGTAATAGCCGAACCACTGGCTAAGATACTGCCTTCTAAGACATAGGTTATTTGGTCGTTAAAACGCCAACCGATAGTTGATAACAAACTATTTTCCGAATGGACAACTTTGTTACCTGTAGGCGAAATTAAAAAGCAACCTGTACCATAAGTGTTTTTAGCTATCCCGGGGTGAAAACCTGTATGCCCAAAGGTGGCGGCTTGTTGATCTCCTGCCATACCTGAAATGGGTATTTCAATGCCGAATATTTCTTTATCTGTATGAGCTATGATACCGCTGTTATCGCATAATTCGGGTAACAATGAGGTAGGGATATTAAATATTTCTAACAATAATGGATCCCATTGTACTTTATTCACGTTTAATAATAAGGTACGACAAGCATTACTAACATCGGTGACATGAGTTTTACCCCCCGTTAATTTCCACACTAGCCATGTATCGATCGTGCCAAAAGCGAGTTTATCTTGATTGGCTAAGTCTCTTGCCCCTTCAACATGATCTAAAATCCATTCTATTTTACTAGCTGAAAAATAGGCATCTAAAAACAAACCCGATCTTTCTTTGACTTCTGCTTGCAAACCTCTGGCTTTTAATTCATCTATTTTACTTGCTGTACGTCTGTCTTGCCAAACGATCGCATTATAGATTGGTTCGCTTGTTTCTTTATTCCAAACTACAGTAGTTTCTCGTTGATTGGTAATACCGATACCCGCAATTTGTTTTTTATCTATTTGAGTTTGGCGACAAAGTTTTTCGACTACAGTGACAACTGATTCCCAAATCTCGATCGGGTTATGTTCTACTTCCCCCGGGTTAGGATAATATTGAGTAAATTCTAATTGAGAGCTGGAAATTATATTACCATTGTTTGCAAATAATAACGCTCTAGAACTTGTTGTTCCTTGATCGATCGCTAATATATACTTTTCCATGATACCTTGATTGCTAAGTTTTCTTATACTAATCTTAATATCAAGTTATTATGACGATCGATGATAA
Source organism: uncultured cyanobacterium (assembly GCA_963710605.1). Classification (GTDB taxonomy): domain Bacteria; phylum Cyanobacteriota; class Cyanobacteriia; order Cyanobacteriales; family Cyanobacteriaceae; genus JAALKG01. The sequence continues at coordinate 72,947 of CAVQBA010000007.1, read as the reverse complement.
GTTTTATTGAGTTAAGAGTTAAGAGTTAAAAGTTAACAGTTAAAAAGTATTTTTAATTATCAATTATCAATTATTTCGCTATATTCCTAGAAGGCACTTCCACACCTTGATAAAATCTATTTTTGAGTTTTCCTAAATATAAATACAGGGCAACATTAATCAAACTAACACCAGAAACGATCGGCACAATTACTGTTGGTAAACTATTTACATATAGACTAATTACAGGCATAATCGACCATAATACGCTTGTTATAATAAGTAAAACTAAACGAATCTTATTGATATTTTTTAAAGCATTACTACAACTATGACATTGTTGAGTATGAGAATAATATCTTTCCATTAAACGATCGTGAGTCGGAGTTTCAGGAAAAGTCTGCTCAGTAAAAATTTCAGCATTATATTTATTCATCCATTTACGTAATTCACTGACAAATAAATCTGATTTTGTTGGTAAATAATAAGCCTGATTAAATTTGGCACTACCACCTAATTTTTCTAAATAACGCTCTTGATAATGTAAAAAGATTTGATCATCTTCTAAAATAGTATTTTGGTTTAAATGAGAATACCATTGAGGAGTTAGTTTAATAAATAATTGAGGTACTTTTGAAGCAAACTGAAACGGAAATAAAGCAAAAAGACGGCATTTACCTTTACTAATCGGAGTAACATAAACAACCGTCATTGTCCGTCCTATTTTTTCTGATTCCAAATCATGCCACATCAAATTTGGAGCAATAAAAGTAGTTGTCTGACTACCAAGTGTACCTTTACGGGGTCCTTCTTCCCAAAAACCAGTAAAACCTTGGCGATTACGACTAGTTACCTCTAACTCTACAGGAGCGGCATTAGAACGATTACCCACTGTGCCATGATGGGTATAAGACACATGACTAGCATCCAAAACATTTTCTAACAAAGTTAAAGCATCATAAGGTATATCTCTAAATGTCTTCATCACAACCCATTTGTCCTTATTTTCCGTCAAGGGTTGAGTGATGGGTACAGAAACTAAAGGTGCATTTTCTGGTTTACCTGCATAAACAAATAACATATCGTGAACGATCGTTGTCGGATAAGATTTGACACAAGCACGATCGGATTTTTCTCGACTTTTTCCTTCTAGTTGTTGAGGGATAAACTCACAATTACCGTTTCCTGAGAATGTCCAACCGTGATAAGCACATTCTAATAAACCATCTTCGTTAACTCTACCTGTGCTTAAAGGTGCTAAACGATGAGGACACATATCGGTAAATACTCGCCATTGTTCGTCGGCTTTATCCCACCAAATAACTAAATCTTCGTCTAATAAAGTAAAAGAAGTAGGTTTGTCTTTAGCTAAATCACTGATAAAAAAAGAGGATACCATACTTCCTTATAATCAAAATTTTCGGGGTCTAGACCACCTACAGGAAGAGTATTAGTACTATTTTGTTGTTTTAAGTCCAAAGAAGATTGTGTAGCGGTCATATCGGCTTAATCTGATTTTAATCGAATTTATCTTTTCTTTAGTTTAACAAATCTTAATTAAACTTAAATATAGTTATATTGGTTTATTTTTTGTCTTTTTGATTAATATACCCTTTATCTGTTGATCTTAAGTATCTTGCAAATTAACTACTTCTGGTATTATTACTTAAAGATTATAATTACTTTATCTAAAATTTATTTAAAATTTATTTAATCTGAATCATAAATATGTTGCAAATTGAGTATAAAGCTTTAGAATAAATTTTATGCCCGTATAAATTCGTAGGTATATATACAATGTCTTCGTCATCTAATATAGAGTCACTTTCTGTCTATTTTCATGCCTTATCTGATCCTATTCGCTTAAAAGTAATTGAAAAATTAACTAGTAATGAAATGTGTGTTAGCGATTTATGCAAAAGTTTGAATCTAAAACAACCCAAATTATCTTTCCATTTAAAAATTCTTAAAGAAGCTGAGTTTGTTCAGACTAGACAAGACGGTAGATGGATTTACTATCAGTTGAATGCAAAACAATTTCATTTGATTGAAAAGTATTTATCTAAATTTCAAACCGATTTGGCGACTCTTTAGATGATTTATTTATCAATTGATGTAATTAATAGCTCAAGTTTCATGAGACGATTTGATTTGAGCTTATATTTTGGTCAGATACGATCGTTTTAATCTAAAGTAGAATAATATTTTTAATCATTTCTTAAATTATTTAAGCAAAAATACTAACAAGCTTATCTTTGTTTTTAATTAGGTAGCCGATCGATATAATAGATTAACAGAAGAATCAAGAGATCAAAAATTTTAGTAGTGCTTTGGCTGAATTTATTAAAAATGATCAGCTCTTTTTTAAGCATCCCCGGACTTACAAAAAGCAAGAAATTGGCTCTCATCTCAAGTCGTATTGTCGGGCAACCTAGTTGTAGATAAGTGGAGTGGTGCAACCTACAATCATGGTAGTAGGGGAGTAAAATTTATGGGCGATAAACGATAGGTAAAAATAAAAACTAAACTTTCTCCTTTTTTTAAAAAAGATTCAAAACAATTAATTAAATACGACGTATTATTTCTAATGGTAAATTATCTGTATCGCTGATAAAAGCTACTTCAAATATTTTGTCTTCAATCATTTGTTGTTGTGGTGGTAATAAAATATTTAACGGTGAAAACTGTTGTGGATTTTTTTCACTCGCTTGTTGAAAATCTGTTTTGAGTTTATCCAACCATGTTGGTAAATCAATATTTTCTGAGGTGATATCAAAAGAAAGATGATAGTAACCGACATAATGTTCATCGTTGAAAGCATCTACTGCTGGTGATGGCTCAGGTATTTGCATCAATTCTAATCTACCGCCTAATCCTTCTAACCAACAAGCTAAAGTATAACCTGTGGTGAATCTTTCTTTGACTTCAAAACCTAATAATTCATAAAAAGCGATCGCTTTAAAAATATCAGCCGTCCGAATTGAGATATGATGCAACAACATTAAAGGAGTAAGGAGTAAGGAATAGGGAATAGGGAATGGGGAATGGGGAATAGGGAATGGGGAATAGGGAATGGGGAATGGGGAATAGGGAATAGGGAATAGGGAATAGGGAATAAGTAACAAGTATTAATTGTTCACTATTCGTTATAAAGTGTTAATTGTTAATTGTTAATTGTTATCTAGTTATTCAAATAAACGGAAATAAGGATAACGAGAAGGAGAACCTTTTTCTTTTTCTAGACTAAAATTAATAACATCCCAACGAGAGTTTTCTTCCTTTTGGTTTTCTTCTTCTTCTTCATTGGTAAATTGATCGCTAAATTCTACAGGTAAGCCATATAACTTATATAATCTACTATCTGAATCTGTTTGCCAATTGTTACCCTTTTCTAGATAAGAGCTAATCAGATTATAATACCGAGAAGCAATAATAATTTTAGTCGCCCGATAACCTTCGGTGTAAAGTCGATCGAGTGCTTCGTGAATTTCAAAACGAATACCATCAGGATGAGTATGTTGACGATACCATTTCTCTTCCCATCTACGCCATTGTCTTCCCGATTGTAAATGGACTAATACTAAGGAATGAGGGTTAGCTTCAAACGCACCATGACGATCACATAAATAACTATCGGTTAAAGTTAATGCTTCTATAGTTTGGCGACAATGAGGACAATTAATTTCTGAACCAAAAATAGGATAGTGTAAATTATTGTTAGTCATGATTAATACTTTAAACAAAGTCTTATAGTCACTTCAGTCTGTCTTCATTATAATTGACAATGTCAATAGTTGATAGTTAACAATTGACAATTAAATATTCTTCATTCTCGCACTCTGAACGATTCTCACATCCAACGATTCTCCATTGCTTTATGTAGGGAATTCCACACGTTTGATTGTGGTGGTTAAAAATTATAATAGATATAGTTTACGAAGCTCAAAAACATTTATTAAAAAGACACTCATAAAGTAAAGAAGCGATCGAGCTATTTAACTAAACATCTAAGCAAACTGTTGTAGTCAAAAGATGAATACTTCGTAACCAAAACTAAAATAAGAGTCTTTTTGTTGTGACAAAAAATAGATATTTATTTTAAAAAGGAGTAGATAAAAACAAAACAAAACTATCAAGCTGATTAAGACTATCTCGAAAAATATGATGACTGCAATTTTCTCAATACTTTGACAAGCGAGTGCATAAATTCTCACTGAATAATTGCTTCAAATAAGAATTCATCACCGGTTATGATTGGCTATCTTCCTTAGTTTTTAATAATGCTATTTTTTTGCGAACATTAAGACTCATTCTCGTAATCAGTAGATATTTGATATTTTATTGATAACGATCGATTTTTATATATTAATTAACTATAGTAGAAAGTAAAATGCAACCAACCAATCCCCAACAATTTACCGAAAAGGCATGGGAGGCACTAACCAAAACACCCGACATTGCCCGCCAAAATCAACATCAACAAATCGAAAGCGAACATTTATTAATCGCTTTACTCGAACAACAAGGTTTGACAACTAGTATTCTTAACAAAGCCGAGATTAGTGTTACTAGTTTTCGAGATGCCGTCAAAAAATTTACCGCTACCCAACCTAAAGTAAAAAATGTTAGCGAATCTATCTATTTAGGGCGTAGTTTAGATACCCTTTTAGATCGAGCCGAAAAATACCGTAAAGAGTTTGATGATGATTTTATTTCCATCGAACATATTATCTTAGGTTACAGCAAAGACGATCGTATCGGCAAACAATTATGGCGTGAATTTAGCTTAAGTGAAAATAAATTAAAAACAATAATTAAACAGATAAGAGGCAACCAAAAAGTGAACGATCAAAATCCTGAAAATAAATACGAATCTTTAGAAAAATATGGAAGAGATTTGACCGAATTAGCCCAGAAAGGTAAACTAGATCCTGTAATTGGTCGAGATGATGAAATTCGTCGAGCGATTCAAATCCTTTCTCGTCGTACCAAAAACAACCCAGTCTTAATCGGTGAGCCAGGTGTAGGTAAAACTGCCATCGTCGAGGGTTTAGCCCAACGTATTATTAATCGTGATGTACCTGAATCTTTACTCGATCGTACCCTAATTGCCTTAGATATGGGTTCGTTAATTGCCGGGGCGAAATATCGAGGTGAATTTGAAGAAAGACTCAAAGCTGTTTTAAAAGAAGTTACCGAATCTGAAGGTAATATTATTCTTTTCATCGATGAAATGCACACCGTTGTTGGTGCTGGTGCAACCCAAGGGGCGATGGATGCAGGAAATTTACTTAAACCAATGTTAGCTAGAGGTGAGTTGCGTTGTATTGGTGCTACCACTCTTGATGAATATCGTAAATATATTGAAAAAGATGCGGCTTTAGAAAGACGTTTCCAATCTGTATATGTAGGCGAGCCTAATGTTATTGATACTATTTCTATATTAAGAGGATTAAAAGAACGTTATGAAGTCCATCATGGTGTTAAGATTGCTGACAATGCTATAGTGGCGGCGGCAATGCTTTCTAACCGTTATATCAGCGATCGATTTTTACCTGATAAAGCGATCGATTTAGTTGACGAGGCGGCGGCTAAATTGAAAATGGAAATCACTTCTAAACCAGAAGAATTAGATGAAGTCGATCGTAAAGTATTGCAATTAGAGATGGAAAGGTTATCCTTAAAGAAAGAAAATGACCCAGCATCGATCGAAAGATTAGGTAAACTTGAACAAGAATTAGCTAACTTTAAAGAGCAACAATCAACTTTCAACGCTCAATGGCAAGGTGAAAAACAAGTCATCGATCAAATTCGTGAATTACGTGAATCCTTAGAAGGTATCAACGTCGAAATTCAACAAGCAGAAAGAAACTACGACTATAACAAAGCCGCCGAATTACGTTACGGTAAAATGAGCGAAATTCAAAAACAAATTACTGAAAAAGAAACTTTATTAGAGGAAAAACAAACTTCAGGTAAATCTTTACTCCGAGAAGAAGTAAAAGAGTCTGATATTGCCGAAATCATCTCTAAATGGTCGGGTATTCCTATCAGCAAATTAGTAGAATCAGAAAAAGCTAAATTATTACATCTAGAAGATCAACTTCACGAGCGAGTCATCGGTCAGGATGAAGCTGTAACCGCTGTTGCTGAATCCATACAACGTTCTCGTGCAGGTTTAGCCGATCCCGATCGTCCGACTGCAAGTTTCATCTTTCTAGGTCCGTACAGGGGTGGGTAAAACCGAGTTAGCTAAAGCCTTAGCATCGATTCTATTTGATACACAAGATGCGATCGTCCGAATCGATATGTCAGAATATATGGAAAAACATACCGTCTCTCGTTTGATGGGTGCACCTCCAGGATATGTGGGTTATGAAGAAGGCGGGCAATTAACTGAAGCTATTCGCCGTCGCCCTTATTCTGTCGTTTTATTTGACGAAATCGAAAAAGCTCACCCTGATGTGTTTAATGTCATGTTACAGATATTAGATGACGGACGTTTAACCGATTCTCAAGGAAGAACAGTCGATTTTACTAATACCATTATTATTATGACGAGTAATATTGGTTCGCAATATATCCTTGATATTGCAGGAGATGACTCTCAGTATGAAGAAATGCGTACTCGTGTGATGAATGCAATGCGAGACAGTTTCCGCCCCGAATTTTTGAATCGGATTGATGATATTATCATATTCCATAGCTTGGCTAAATCTCAGTTACGTAATATCGTTAAGATTCAAATTCAAAGACTTCAAACTCGTTTAGAAGAGCAAAAACTGGCTTTAGATTTATCTGAAGAAGCGTTAGATTTCTTAGCCGAAATTGGTTATGATCCTGTTTATGGTGCAAGACCATTAAAACGTAGTATTCAACGTTACCTTGAAACTGCGATCGCTAAATCTATCCTCAAAAGCGAATTTAAAGCAGGGGATACAATTTATGTCAATGTCGAAGACGAGCGTCTTAAACTCAGACACGCACCTGTAGATATTTTGACTAAAGCCTAATTTAACTTTGACACCTTATTATTACAAGCTAATGAGGAGGTGTAGCAGTAAAGGTTTTTGCTGTTATTTAAGATAAAAAAAAAGTTCCCCTTCTATATAAAGGAGGGGTTAGGCGAGGTTTAAACAAATAAATCTCTTAATTTACCTGAAAGGTTGCTATATTATTTATAAAAAAAGTAGAGACAAAGCATACCTTATCTCTACTTTTAAATTTATATTTTTATCACTAAACTATTAGCTACATAACAGTTATCGCTTCACACTTCAAACAATGAACATGACAAGAATTGAGGCTTAAAAATTGACGAGGTTTTTTAAATAACGGTGAAGTGAGATGTCGAGGAAGCATATCTTTTTTTACGAGTTGTTTATTACTAACTAATCCAAGAATATCTTCTTCTTTCATTTCTAATCTATCACTAGTCGATCGAATAATGTTTTGATATTTTGTTACCATCTATGTCACCTCGTCTGCTAGGAAATTTGATTAAATCTGTATCTAAATTAAACATTACCTCGATACTCTTAAGTATCGCTTTTTGAATCTAGGTAGTGTTTTTCTTTTTTATTAATTGAGAGGTTGAGAAATCTTTGCTGTTTAACAATTCAAATCGATTAATCAGCTTATTTACGGCTATAACTAACACCACGATAAGTCATTTCTTTGTTTGATTGAGAATTACGTTGTTTGACTGTATGTTGATGAATTGTGACGTTTAATCCTCTATATTTACCAGTGAGTTGTTTGTCTTCTGCCTCAATACCTAAAGATTGACGATCGTAATCTGCACCGTGAAAATGTAATTTCATCTTTGTTAATACTCTTAATTTATTTCGCTTTCTGTATCAATTATTACTTTTTTGCTAAATAAACGACAACTTGTGTTACCGAATCTTAATATATGGTTTAAACCATTGACAATTGTTTGAACTTAGTAGCCAAAAAAAATAAGCCCCAATTAAATAATTGAGGGTTAAAAATGATCGTGATAAATAATTAAGAACAAGCATTATTATTTATCACAATCGTTATTATCGTAATTGAGCTATTTTCTGATTAGCAAATGATTTTAAATCTTGACTTTCTTGATAGAAACTAGTTCCTGATTCTACTTTATTTAGTTCATTAATAATATCTTGTAGTTGCGATATTGTTTGTTCAACGTTTGAACTATTAGATTTATTCTGTTGTTGCAAATTAGCTATTTTTTGTTGAGCGGAGTTAAAAGCAATCGCTGAATTTGCTTGAGCGTCTTTTTTTAATCGAATCTGAGCTAAATTCGCTTTGTATTGTGCCGCTAATTGCCTACTTTTTTGATATGCTAATAAATTGTCTTTAGGTACAGAATTTAATTCATCAATCGACATTTGCCAAAACTTTTCTACTTCTTGCCATTTAGCATTACTATGAGGAGGATTATCAGCTAAAATTATTGCTTGATTAGCAAATTCTTCAGCTATAGTAATATAAGTTTGTAATTGTTCATCAACAAATAAATCACCTAATTCACCAGCAAATTTTTCTTGAGCGAGAGTATATTGATTTTGTGCATTTTGACTGGCTAAAGTTGAGGGTGGAACTTTTCTTAACTCGTTCATTGCATTTTTCCAACCTTTAATAGCAGTTTGTTTTTCTGCTTCAGTGCTACTTTGTTGATACTTCTTCTCAGCAGTTTCAATCGCTAATTGTGCTTGATTTAATAAAGCATGAGCATTATTTTCTTGAAAAATTTTAGCGTCTAATTCACCAACATCAGCTCTTAAACGTTGTAAATCAAAATGAGAAAAACTAAGATGCAATCGACCAGAACTATATCTATAACCCTTTTCGTTTAATTCAGCTAAAGGCATAAAAGGAATACCGTCTAAATATTCTTGAGCTTTTTGTAACTCTTCTTGTGCCAGTAAAATATCTTCTAAACTAGTTGCCCCCTCAACCAACTGTCGCCCTTTAGCAACAAAACGCACAGATTGTTTGTAATTATTATCAATATAAATTTGGCTTGGTAATAACAATAAAGGAAATCTATTATAAACAGGACGACGAATAGCAGGATAAGGTAAATTAGTAATCCATAATAAACCTAAAGGAATACCGACGAATAAGCTAGCAATTGTCAGTCTGCTTACCCATACTTTTACACCAGATAAAGAAGAATTTGTGGTGGTGGCAGATGTTTTTTGATTACTGTAATTAGTTTGATTAGCTTTTATTTCTTTTTCCCATTCTTCTAATTGCTGGTCAATACTTCTCTTTGATTTTGATTGATTTGTTGGTTGATTTGTTGTGTTTTTTCTAGATGACCAATTAAATATTCCCATGAGTCTGCTGTTGAGAAATTACTTTCTTTTTTCTTAAATTATATATAACGATCGATGATACTTCCACAGGCAAGTGCAGAAGTTAATAATTAATAATTAATAGTTGCGGACAGAAGCAGTAAAATACTAACCAAGATATCGAATTTTTACGCTTAACAAAAGGTAAGAATTGAGCCAAAACCTAAAACCGAACTCTTAATCTTTACCATTATTTCCCTGTTAATTTAACCATTGCAATCCCGCCAAAATAGAGAAAAAGTACCGCTCCACCAAGAAGAGATTGGGTTAAAGGATCGGTTGAAGGGGTTACTACCGCACCTAAAATAACTGAACCTAAAACAACTGTACGCCAACCAGAAATCATTTGCTCAGAAGAAACCAAATTTAAAGTACCTAACAACAATTGAATTACAGGTATCTGGAAAGTTAATCCTGTAGAGAATAATAACAATAAAACGAATTTAAAATATTTATCGATCGACCAAGACTGTTCGACTACATCACCACCATAACTAATAAAAAAGTTCAGTGCCGCAGGAATCAAAAGATAATAAGCAAAAGCTAAACCAGCAAAAAACAAAATACTCGAACCAAAAACCACAGGTGCAAGTACTTTTCTTTCACTACGAGTCAAACCCGGTACGATAAATTGAACAATTTGATATAGAATTACTGGACTAGCAAGTAAAATACCTGTATATCCTGCGACTTGAATCGAAACAAAGAAAAATTCTCCCGGTGCAAGTTGTAAAAATCTAACTCCTTGAGCGGGTACTTCTAAAATAGCCACAATTGGTCTAACAAAAGCAAAACAAGCAATTGCCCCAATAAACACCGCAATTAAACTGACAAATATACGGGTACGTAATTCTTCTAAATGATCAAAAAATGACATTTGACTATCATTGGGAAGTTGATTCCAATAATCGAAATCCTCCTCTTCTTGTTCAATTACAGGTTTATCTTTAGGCTTAGTTGTCATCGTCTATATTTATAAAAATTGGTAAGGATAATTTTTCATATATTGTAACGGTTAAAGTTTTGCTTCGATCACAAAAAGGGAAAGAAAATTAATGATTGATCAAGATTAAGTATTAATCGATCGTGTTTTTCTGTTATACTGTGAGCTTAATTTTCTGATTCTTTATTCGTTGCGATTAATCTCTAAATTAATTATGAAAACAACTTTAAACGTTCCTAGTATTGCTTGTGAAGTCTGTGCGAAAACCATTACTAATGCAATTCGCAATCTTGACTCTCAAGCTCAAGTTAATATTGATGTAGCTAACAAAATAGTTGATGTTGAGTCGCAAAAAAGCGAAACTGAGATTAAAGAAGTAATTATTGATGCAGGACATGAAATCAGTAATTGAGAATGGAGAGTTGAGAATGGAGAGTTGAGAATGGAGAATGGAGATTAATTCCCGCAAGGGAGCAATCATTCAAAGGAGAATTAATTGTTATTTTGAGATGTAAATCTGAGTTTAATTTATTAAACGATATCTGTTAGCCGTGTAATTTATTACAGGGTGGGTATTAAACTTAACATTTCAGTAATTAATAATAAATAACGAATCATGAAATCTAGTTTTTGGTGGGTGATAATCAGTTTTGTTAGTTGTCTTGGTGTCTGTACTTCTGCTTCTGCTTTAGATGATTCGGTTGGCGAAAACGGAATTGATGTACTAAGATTGCAACAACCGCCTTATAATTTGCAAGGGCGTAAAGTAAGTATTGGTCAAATTGAAGTAGGCAGACCAAAAAAATTTGCAGTTGATAAATTACCACCATTACACAAAAAACTGCCGATTAAAAGACTGTTTTATCGTAACCAACTTCCTGTGGCTAATACCCATATTGATAATCATGCTCATATGGTTTCAGGAGTGATGATTAGTAATCAAAAAAAATGGCGTGGTGTTGCCCCTTTAGCTGATTTATATGTAGGTGCGATCGGTTCATTAAAAACAGCTAAACAACCAGAGGAATGCTTAACAAGTCAAAATATAGCTTTACAAAATAGTGGTACGGTTAGAGCAATCAATCTTAGTTTTGGTGAATCTTTAGCCAGAGACGATCGAGTAAATCCTCTTTTAGACGGAAATGCTTTATTAACTCAATGTCTAGATTGGTCAGCAAGAGTCCATAATGTATTGTATGTAGTGGCAGGAAATCAAGGTAGAGGCGGAATACCAATCCCAACGGATAACTATAACGGTATCACCACAGCTTATAGTCGTCTCAAAGACGGTGTTTTTCGTAAAGTTGATTTTGCTAACCTTAGTCTTCCTCCTATTGGTATTGGTAAAGTTTTTATTGAAAATGAGATTAATTCTCGTAATCGTAGTAGTGTGGGTTTACTCGCACCGGGGCATAAAATAGAAGTTTATAATCTCAAAGGTCGAATTGAAACAGTTACAGGTAGTAGTTTTGCCGCACCTCACGTCACCGCAACCGTCGCTTTGTTACAAGAAGCTGGTAATCAGCTTTTAGCTCAAAAAAAATCACAATGGAATAGTAATTATCGTCAACATGAAGTGATGAAAGCGATTCTATTTAATTCGGCTGATAAATTAAAAGATACTGGTGATGGTAATTTATTAGGCATGACTCGTAATGTGCTGAGTCAACGTAATCTCAATTGGCTTTCTAGCCTTGCTTATTTCGATTCTCAGATCCCTTTAGACTGGCAAATGGGGGCGGGACATCTTAATGGGATGAGAGCTTATCAACAGCTAGTTTCGGGGCAATGGAGTCAGCATAGTTTAGTTCCTGTTCAAGGATGGAATTATACTGATGTTGAGGTTAATAATTATCATGATTATGTTTTAGAAAAACCTTTACTAGAAGATAGTTTTGTCGCTATTACTTTAGTTTGGGATCGTGTAGTGGATTTGAATGATAGTAATAATAATCAGCAATTTGATTTGGGAGAAAAATTTATCGATCGAGGTTTGAATAATCTTGATTTAGAATTAATTAATACTAATGATCAATCAAAAACTATTTGTCGCTCTGTTAGTCGAGTTGATAGTGTTGAACATATTTTCTGTAAAATACCAGCTACTGAGCAATATACAATCAGGGTTAGATTTAAAAATCAAGTTAATTTTCCTCAGCAAAAATATGCAATCGCTTGGCACGGCATCAATTCAAGAGTAATGAGTCAGAAAAATATGTAATTATCAACAATCATGACTTTTATTCCTCAATTTATCTCTAAAAATTGTAAGATTAATTGATGATTAGCAATCTGCTTGATTAGTTAGTAAATAATCTACTTAGTGTTAGTTGAACCTATCACCTTAATTATCCTTCTCATTGTTTTCAATTTTTTAGTATTTGAAATATTGATTTAATCAAACAAAAGTTATGAATAAAATTTTAGTAGTCGAAGATGAACAAAAATTAGCTAAATTTTTAGAGCTAGAATTACAATATGAAGGTTATGATGTTGCTGTTGCCTATGATGGAATGAGTGGTTTAACAGACGCTCGTGAAGGCTCTCCTGACTTGATTTTACTTGATTGGATGTTACCTCAAATATCAGGTTTAGAAGTTTGTCGTCGTTTACGCACTTCTGGTAGTAAAGTACCAATTATACTTTTAACTGCTAAAGACGAAATTAGCAATCGAGTCGCCGGCTTAGATGCTGGTGCTGATGATTATATTGTTAAACCTTTTAGTATTGAAGAATTATTAGCTCGACTTCGTGCTCATTTACGTCGTAATAATGAAGAAGATCCAGACGAATCAAATTTCATTGATTTATCTTTAAATCGTCGTACTCGTGAAGTAAAAAGAGGCGATCGTTTAATCGAATTAACCGCAACTGAATATGATTTAATGGAGTATCTGATTTCTCATCCTCGTCAAGTATTAACCAGAGATCAAATTTTAGAAAGAGTATGGGGTTATGATTTTGGTGGTGACTCAAATATTATCGAAGTATATGTGCGTTACTTAAGATTAAAATTAGAATCTAATAAAGAAAAAAGAATTATCCAAACAGTTAGAGGAGTTGGATATGTTTTAAAAGAATAAACTTAAAATAATTCCTGAGTTGGTATTAGTTGATCAAAATTTAATTGCTCAATTATTACTACTTTGTTTTTTTAAATCGAAGACAAAACATTGTTTTTTGACTATTACTTTCAACTTCTAAAGATGCGTTGATTATTTCAGCTAACTTAATCGCTAAATTAAGCCCTAAACCAGTACCTCCGTATTGCCAAGGATCGTTATTAGGAATACGGTAAAATTGATCGAAAATTAATTTTTGTTCTTGTAAAGCAATTTCAACACCCGTGTTAGAAACAGATAAATAAAAATACAAATCATCAACTGAAATCTCGATCGTAATCATCTGGTTTTTAGGTGTATATTTAAAAGCATTTTGTAATAACTCACCCAAAATACGTTTCAAAATCAAAGGGTCAGTACGAATGTATAGTTCTTCTTCTGGTAAATTGAGAATCAGTTTTTGCTGATGTTGCCCTGCTAATTGCCAATATGGTTTAACTGTTTCTTTTACCCAAAAATGTAAATTAATTAATTGCTCATTGACTGTTTTTTCTTGAGCGTTAATATAGCAGACAGTGAGTAAGTCATCAATCAACTCATTCTGGCGTACACATGATTTTTGGAAAATTTCTAATATCCGATTAAACACAACAGAATGTTGTCTATTTTCTTGGGTGGCAAACAGTTTCTCCATCGTTTGGGTTGCTAGTTTAACATTGGCAATTGGTGTTTTAAGTTCATGAGAAATAGTTTTAAGAAAATCATTTTTAAGTTGATTTAGTTTAGCTAATTCTTCAACTTGATGATTAGCTATTTGATAAAGTCTTGCCTGACGAATAGCAATCGCACATTGAGCTGTTATTTGTTTAACAAATTGTATTTCTAGGGGTTTAAATACTTCTGTAACGGGTCGAAAAAGTAAGATATTACCAATTATACCGTTTTGGTCAAAAATAGGGCAACTCAAGCAATACTCATCTATTTGAACTTGATTTGATTGAGATATTTTGGTGACTAATTTAATTGAAGATTGAGTTGATAATAATGCACCAGAATCAATTTCTTTGGCTATATTTTTGGTTTCTCCTTGAGAAGAAGATAAAGTAATTTTCGATTCATAAACAATCGTGGCGATGTTATTATCTAAATCATAAAGTTCAATCAAACAACTATTCAAATCAAAAAGTTGTCTTAATTCTTCAGTAGCGGTTTGAAGTAAAAGATTTTCGGCAAAAGAATCACGAATTTTATCAATAATTTTATGACTTAACTTTTCAAACTCTAATCTTTGTTGTAATTCTTTATTTTGCCTTGCTAAAAGCCAACGCATTTTTTGTAATTTAAGATGAGTTTGAATTCGAGCTAAAACCTCTTTTTGTTCAAGGGGTTTAGTGATATAATCAACACCTCCTAATTCAAATCCACGCACTTTATTAGTAGTATCAGAAAGAGCGGTAAGAAAAATAATCGGGATATCCTCAGTAGAAGATTGAGACTTAAGACGAATACAGGTTTCAAAACCATCCATCTCAGGCATCAAAATATCTAACAAAATCAAATCAGGTATTTGCTCAAGGGCTATTTGTAATGCACTTTCGCCATCTTCTGTTAATAAAACCTTAAAACCTTCTGTTTCTAAATAAGAGAATAAAATATGTAAATTATTTGGCGTATCATCAACAATCAAAATTGTCGCTTGCCCTGGATGTTGCTCAATATCTTCAGGTAGTTGCGAATCAAATTGAGTTGCTATACTTTGATCTGATGCTGACAATTGACTCGGATGATGATTTTGGTCATCTTCATCATTATTATTTAGAGAATTATTTATCGGTTTATTTACCATCAGCTTAATTAACATCAATAAACTAAATCTAAATCTAAATCAGAGTTTTTGATGAATCAAACAGGAGTAAAATTACCTCTTGATTTTGATCAAACCATGATTACTACAAATATTTTCAGTTGATTATTTAATAGTGCTTAGTATTGTAACTTAATGTTGTCTATTTAGTTTTTTTGAATTTATCACCTACTTAAACAAGTTAGGAGTGGACATTTAGATTGACTTGTTTTCCTTAAAAAGCTTAACTTCGTAGCCGCCATCGCTTAAGCCCTTATCTTAATAGTTTTTTAAACCCCATTTAGGCGTAACTACAAACTACAAACTTTCTTTTATTTAGGTAAAGCTACTTATATGTTGTTTGATTAATTGTTTAAGTTTTTTTAGTTGACAAGTTTCAGCTAACTCGATGATTTGTTCGGCAAATATAATTAATTCAGGTTGTTGAGTTTTCCAATTATTTACTGTTGATAACAAACTACGTATATCTCCTCTTTGAACAAGCAATAGTAGATTAGTTAATTTTTCTGAAGAAGGTATTACTAAAGAATCAGGTAGATTATTCCTAGAAGGTAGTAATACAGGATTCAAAAGCGATCGAATTTGCTCATCATCATCAATCCATTCTATTTGTAAATATTTTTCTATAATTCTTAATAAATCTTCAAAACTTAACGGTTTAGGTAAAAACTCATTTGCCCCAACTTGATAACAGTGTGATTCATCCTCAGAAGCAGTGCTAGCCGAAACAATAACAATGGGTAAATCACTAAATTGAGATTTTTGTCTTAAATGTCTAGTTACTTGCCAACCATTCATTTCTGGCATAACTAAATCTAACAAAATCAAATCTATTTTATGTAGCTCAATTTGCTTGATAGCATCTGCACCAGAATCAACTTCAACAATCTCGAAACCCAAAGAAACTAAAAAATTGACCAGTATTTGTCGGTTACTCTCAATATCATCAACAACCAAAATCGATCGTTTCTGCCCTTTATAACCAACAATATCTAAATTAGATTCATTAGAGACAAATAAAGGTAAATCATTATCCCCTGTTGCAAAATCGACATCAAACCAAAAACTACTACCTTCATCAACCACACTCTTCACTTTTATCTCACTACCCATTTGCCTTGCTAAATTTTGACTAATAGTTAATCCTAACCCCGTGCCTTGCTTACCTGAGTGACTAAATTCTAACTGATAAAAAGGGGTGAAAATATCTTGTAGATTATTTTGCGGAATACCAATGCCTGTATCTTCTATTTGAAAACGAATTTGTTTATTCTGGCTTTGTTTTTTAACCACAAAATCGTCAAAATCATCTAGATAACCAACTGTAAATTTGACTTTTCCTTTGATGGTGAATTTGACTGCATTACTGAGTAAATTCAATAAAAGTTGACGCAGACGAGTTTCATCACCTTTGATGACAGTTGGTAAATCAGAAATAATTTGATATTCAAATTCGACTTGTTTTTGCTCAGATGGTAAAGTGATAATTGAGACAACGTTTTTAAGAAAAGGAATAAACATAAAGTCTCGTAATTCTAAATCTAGTTTACCTGCTTCAATTTTGGCAATATATAAAATATCGTTAATCAGAGTCAGTAAATGTTGTCCTGATTGTTGAATTATATTAATCCCATGTTGCCAATTATTCTGGTTTAATGGTTGTCTTTTAAGTATTTGAGCAAACCCTAAAATAGCGTTTAAAGGTGTTCTTAATTCATGACTTGTATTGGCTATGAATGAACTTTTAGCTTGATTAGCGGCTTCGGCGGCTTCTTTAGCTTGTTGTAGTTGTAAGGATTGATTTTGAATTTGAGTAAATAAATCTACTTGAGCGATGGAGATACCTAATTGTATTCCACTTTGGGTAAGTAAACGGATTTCTCCTGCTTTCCATTCACGAGGATTTTGGTTTTGATATGCACCTAATAAACCCCATAAATATTCTCCTTGTAAGACAGGAACAACACATAAGGCTCTGACATCCATTTGTTGATACATTTGTTGCTGAGCAATATTTAAATGTGCTTGGTGGATATCTTCGATCGTGAAAGCTTTATAGCTATAATCATTATTATCTTGATTTTTTTCTAATTGATTAGCTTGTCCATAATTTTCCAGTGTTTTACCTAAAAGACTAACGCAACCATCGATAAGTGATTCGGCAACGCAGTTACTTGTCAAATCGGAGTTAAAACGATAAACAATAATTCGATCGCATTTTAAGGTTTCTCTTAATTTATCAGTTGTAGCTTGAAAAATATCTTCTAAATTAAGACTTTGACGGATAGTTTCGACTACTTGTAAAATTGTTCGCTCACGATCGTTACTTTGCCTTAATTCTACTTCAGTTTGCTTTTGCTGGCTGATATCGGTAGAAATACTACAAATAGCATATACTTCCCCTTGCTCATCAATTAACGGTGCTTTAGTAGCGATATAGGTACGAATATTACCATCAGGTAAAATAATCTGCTCTTCAAATTGAAGTACTTGTTTACTTTGTAATACTTGTCGATCGTTATTGATTAAAATATCAGCAATGTTTTGAGGAAAAAGATCGTTTGTACCTTTACCTAAAATTTCTTCTAGTTTAATTCCTAATAATTTAGAATACTGTTGATTAACTAACAAATAATTACCATTAATATCTTTAAGACTAATCATTGAAGATGTCGTTCGTAAAATCGCTCTTAATCTAGTTTCTGATTTTTGTAGGGCATCAGTACGCTCTTGTACTCTATATTCTAAATCTTGATTTAAGTGACGTAATTGGGTTTGTGATTTTTGTAAGTCTTGATTTACATGATAAATTTGTTGCTGAATTCTTTTCAACTCATCTATATCTGTAAAAGTAATCACGATACCGTCTAAACTACCATCTTCTAGAAGATAAGGATTAATTCGCATCAAGAGATAAAAATCTTTTTTGACTTGTCTAACTTCTTTTTCTAAGACTTTTTGGCTATCAATAACTTGTTTGAGCAATTCCAGTAAATTATCACAATCAAGATTGTTGGTAATATGTTCTAAAGGTCGATCGATATCCGTTTCAACTAGATTAATTACTAAAGTTGCCGGAGGTGTAAATTTACGTATTTTTAAGTTTTTATCTAAAAAGACAACTCCGACATCTGCACTACGCAAAAGATTATCAACATCGTTATTTAATTGGGTTAACTCTTCAATTTTTGATTGATACTCTGCATTAACAGTATAAAGCTCTTCGTTAACAGAATGAAGTTCTTCATTCGTACTTTGTAATTCTTCGTTAGAGGCGATTAATTCTTCATTTGTAGTTTGTTGCTCTTCATTCGTAACTTCTAATTCTTGGATTACAGTTTGCAAATTTTGACGAGTTTGTTGTAACTCATACTTTAATCCGACAATTTGGCAAGAAGACTCGCCATCAAAATCAAATACTTCTGCTGATGTATGTTGGAGTAATTCTTCTTCTTGAATAATGATGGTATAAAAATCATCACTCACTTGACTAGTTTGGTTATAAGTTACCTCAAGTTTTAGCTGAGTGTTTTGTTTAATTGAATCTTCTTCTAATAAGGTTGATTTTATCCCTGTATAAGAAACTGTTTCTTTTTCTATATAAGCTCGATGTAAAGCAGTTGTTAATGGTAGTTGTAAACTAGGTATAACTAATTGAGTAATCTCATTTGTGGTTTTGCCTTTAGGTAATTTAAGCACCTTAGAAGCGTTATTAAAAGTATGAAAAAGTTTATGTTCTCGATTGACTAAAAAACAAATAGCATTGTATTTAGCTAAAAAAGTATTAAAAGCTTTATTCAAGATAATTTCAACTTTCCTTTCTTCTTTTTGCTTACTGGCAGAAAAAGACGCAGGTTGAAGAAGATGTGATACCGAATTTTGAACGGGTGTTTTTAAGACAACATTTTTTCGTTTTTGATAAAATTTTCTTTTTAGATTAAGAGTATCAAATTCAGATTTAATCGAACCTAAAGTTTCTGCTTCTCCTAAAAACAGAATACCTTGATTAGTTAAAGAAAAATGTAAGTTTTTTAATATTTGTTGTTGTAATTGTGGTTGCAAATAAATTAAAACATTACGACAACTAATAAAATTCATTCGTCTAAAACTAGCATCTTTAGTCAAGTCATGATTAGCAAATAATATTTTTTCTCTTAATTGAC
The DNA here is from genome assembly GCA_963710605.1 of uncultured cyanobacterium. Taxonomy (GTDB): domain Bacteria; phylum Cyanobacteriota; class Cyanobacteriia; order Cyanobacteriales; family Cyanobacteriaceae; genus JAALKG01. The sequence continues at coordinate 53,583 of CAVQBA010000007.1, read as the reverse complement.
GAATTACTTGTAACGAGTTATCTTTACGAATAAAATAACGCTCTAAAAGTTGATTACTGATATTATTACTAGCCATGGAAGAATAAATACCTTGAGTGGCTTTTTCTAAAGCTAATTTATCAATATCAGTTGCAAAAATTTTAAATTTGATCGATTTACCTGATTTATTAATTGCTTCATCTAATAACATCGCTAAAGAATAGGCTTCTTCTCCTGTCGCACAAGCTGTTACCCAGCAACGTATATCTGTTTCTGGTTCGTTTTGAGCAATCAATTGCCCAATAACAGTTTGCTTTAAAAAATTCCATGCTTGAGGATTACGGAAAAACTGAGTTACACTAATCAACAAATCATGACGAAGAGTTGCTCTTTGTCTGGGATAATTTTCTAACTTGAAGATAAACTCATCGATACTAAGACAACCACTAATTAAAAATCGACGTTGAATACGACGAGAAAGAATATTAGTTTTGTATTGAGAAAAATCAGTTAGATTATCTTGAGCTAATATTTTAACAATACGTTGCAAATCATGATCATCAATGATATTAGTTTGCTCTTGATTTTGTTGAGATGTAAGAGGCGTAGATTTAACAACTTGAGCAATAACTTGTGCTAAGTCTTGTGGTGGTAAGACTTGATCGACAACTCCCGTACCAATAGCTGTTCGGGGCATTCCATCAAATTTGGCAGTTTCTGGAGTTTGTACCATTACAAAACCACCATTTTTGTTGATTGAGCGTACACCTTTAGTGCCATCACTACCAGTACCTGATAAAATTACGGCTATAGCTCGATCGTGATAGTTTTGGGCTAGTGAATCAAAAAAGATATCGATGGGAAAGTTAAGCCCATAATGATTTTTTGCTTTTTTTTCTAATACATGAAGTCGTTGATTATTCAATACCAAATTTTTCCCCGGTGGTATCAAATAAACTGAGTTAGGTTTTAATTCCATTGCATCTACCACTCGATATATATTCATCCGAGTATGTCTTTGTAAAAGCTCTTTCATCAAACTTTTAAAGTCTGGTGATAAATGTTGAATCAATACGAATACGGCGTTTGTATCGATCGGCATATGTCTAAAAAACTCTTCAATTGCAGGTAATCCTCCCGCCGAAGCACCAATGCCGACAACAAAAAAAATTTCTTTTTGCTGATCAATAAAAGAGTCATCACTAGGTTGTTTTTCTGACATAAATAAGATTGAAAATACAGAAATTGCCAAACAAGATAAATCTACTGTCGATTCTAACTTCTTACTCTAATAAATAGGGTTAAGTATGTTTTATTAAAGTAAAGTTTTAATCATCTTTTTAACAAATGTAAAAATTAGGTGTTAAGAATTAAGTATTAGATGTTAGGGATTAGGGATGAAAAATCAATTCATCTCAAACGAATGGCACTTCTTTATCTCTTGTTCTCAATTTGGTTGTTGTCTAACTTTAGGTTTAAGATGATCAGTTTTTTTGTTAAAAAAAGTTATTTTATGTTGACTTTTGGTGATGATCATGGTCTATTATCTTAACTAAATCGAAAAATTATGTCAGTTGTCTAATTTTGTGTTTAACATAGAGATTAAGTAATCTTTTCTTTTTATCGTCTTTGATGTATCTTTTCTTATACTCGATCGTTGAAGCAAGAAAATCTAGGCTATTTTTCTAAATACCAAAAAATTGTGAGGTGTGTATTATGAATTCTTCTATTCCTTTAAATGAGCGTCGTTCTCATCATCAAAACTATGTTCAATCAGTATGGAATAAACGTGCATTAAAACAAGAGCAACGTTTAAGCCGTCGTGCTAATCTCAAAAAAGCGATCGAAACTAGCTTAAAGTTATCGGCTAATGTCGGTTTGTCAGTATTAGCTATTGTTAGTTTTAAACAATTATTACCTTATCATCAGGTACAACAAGAAAAACTAGCTGAAATCGACTTTGAGATCGAAAAAATTCAACCTAGAGTAGCAAAACTAGAAGAGAATTTTGGTACTACTTTTGATCCTCTTTTAAGTCGTAAGATTACTCAAAAAAATACTTATAAAGTTGATCCTAATGTAAGTCCAATCTTTTTTGTTAAGCAAAACGAACAAAAAAAATGAAGCTATAAATTAACTTCACCTTCACAAATTAGTAATAATATTATTGAAAATCAATTATTTCCAATATAAAGCACAACCGAATGGCTGTACACCTATTTTTGGCAGAGATTCTTCCATCGGACTAAAAATTCTGGTAAAAGCCTCTGTCAGATACTGAACTATATTTTCTAGCAGATTAGACATATTCATAAGCGATCGTTTCTCCTTCTATTTAACTAATATCAAAGGGAGAGTTTTAATCAGTGAATCTTAGCAACATTAAAGTTCAATTTTCCCGTTAAATAATCTCTATTTACTTAATGATATTTATCAGCAATTTTTGCTTTTATTTATGATAGTGTTTTATTTAGCAGGATACTATTTATTGCTATGAACTAAAAAACTTTTTGTTTTGGAAATACTTTCCCTCTATTTTCTATTATGCGATCGTCAAATTTTTTTTAGTCCTTTTTGTTATAAAAATTAGCGATATTTTGCATTACTTAATATATCGATGAATAACAAGCTCAAATTAATTATTGACTGGTGAAATCGTTTTTAATAATTTAAGAAGTTGAATTAAATAAAGTCTTTGCCTAATACTAGAATCAATCTCAGGTGCAAAAGCCCTTTGTTTTTGAGCAATTTTTTCTGCGGCATACTCTTCCACCGTTAAAGCACTGTTATCAATATCAGAACGAGCTTCAAGGATGATTTGAGTGGCTAAAACCTCTTCAGGTAAATCATCAGGAGGAGGTAGGGCAACAGACTTTAAATTAGGCAATATCAGCGAACAAAAACAAATCCCAAAAGCGAATAATTTTCCTTGACTGAGCCTCAAAAAATTCATAACTAGTCATTTTTTGTAATAAAAGTTTAAAATAAAGATGAAATTGAGTTATATTATACTATTAATTAATTAAGGACAGACCACGTAAGGAGGTAACCATTTCCGAACAACTAAACCTGACAGTTAGTCTGAGAGGGACTCGTGAAGTCAGAAAAAATTGCCAAATTTTTCATTTATTAGGTCAGTTAGATGCTTTTTCTGAACCTACTTTTCAAAAAGTAGTTATTGGACACATAAAAGAGAATTCTAGTGAAGTTATTCTTGATTTATCTCAAATCGATTTTATTGATAGTTCAGGATTAGGGGCATTAGTCAGAATCTCTAAACATATTGATAACTGTAAAGGAAGATTACAAATTGTCAGTAACCCTAGAGTTAATCAAACCGTTAAAATGGTTAGATTAGATAAGTTTCTGAATTTGAAAAATTCTCTAGAAGAAGCTACAAATGATATCTAAATGAAAAATATCACTCAACAAAGTAACCTCAATCTGAGCCTCAGGGTGAGGTTGTGCTTTGTCTATTGCTAATTTTACAAACGATTTATGTTTGATAATATTCCTGTTTCTGCCCTAAATACAGTTTCTCCTAATTCTTTAGCTTATATCGGAGACGCAATTTACGAACTATATGTTCGTGATTGTTATTTATTACCTGCTAAAAAGATTGCTGATTATCATCATCAAGTAGTAGGAAAAGTGAGGGCAGAAACTCAAGCTATTTATTTACAAAGTATTTATCCTTTACTTACAGAAACGGAGTTGAATTGGGTGCGTCGTGGTAGAAATGCGGTTAACAAATCTCCTCGACGTTTATCCCGACAAGTTTATCAACAAGCTACTGGGTTAGAAACTTTACTCGGATATTTATATATTACTGATCACGATCGATTAAAGTTTTTATTATCTCAATTAAAAATAGATAAATAATTAATCTGTGGTAATCACTTATCTTCAATTAAGTCCGTTTCAGTATTGATAACCTGATTTACCTTTAATCTATTGTGTATTCTAATAAAAAACATAAGTTAAAATCATTTTAAATAATCAATCTTGTAAATCAAATAATCAGGGTAAATCATGATACTGAATTTATGATTGTGGGTGTAAGCCTTACACCCCTACTACTTGTTTGTCGTAAGTAAATACATACTCTCTTCAATTCCCTGCCTCACATCATTACTGACATAACATCCACTGGCTAAACATTCTTTCTTCTAATAATTTATTTGCTTCTAAATATTGCTTAATTAAAAATAAAGGCAATGGACAATTGAGTAAAAAGTATTAACTATTAACGGGTAATGGTAACTAAGGTAAAATAGGAGATTGTATTTAAAAATTATTTTTAATCGTCTATATATTTATAATATAGTGTAGTTATTAATGCCACAGGTTATTTCAAACAAGATAAATACCAACTTTCCCTTAACAGCAGTTATCGGTCAACAAGCCATCAAAACAGCATTACTTCTAGCTTCTGTCGATCCTTCTCTTGGTGGGGTAGCGATCGCCGGGAAAAGAGGAACAGCAAAATCAGTGATGGCGAGAGGAATTCATGCTCTTTTACCGCCCATAGAAGTGATCGAAAATAATCCTTTTAATTGTAATCCTGAAAGCCCAGAAGATTGGGATGATGATACCTTAGAACAATATGAAAATAAGGCTTTAGAAGACATCCCCAAAGCTGTAATTCCCTCTCCCTTCGTACAAATACCTTTAGGTGTTACCGAAGATAGATTACTTGGCTCAGTTGATGTAGAAGAATCGGTTAAACAAGGTGAACCTATTTTTCAACCTGGATTATTAGCCCAAGCCCATCGAGGTGTATTGTATATTGATGAAATTAACCTTTTAGATGACCAAATTGCTAATCAATTACTAACAGTTTTAACCGATGGCAAAAATAAAATTGAACGAGAAGGTATTAGTTTTTCTCATCCTTGCAAACCTTTATTAATTGCGACTTATAACCCCGAAGAAGGTACATTAAGAGAACATTTATTAGATCGAATAGCGATCGCTTTATCTGCTGATGGAGTACTAGCCTTAGATGAAAGAGTGCAAGCAGTTGAGCAAGTTATTGAATATAGCTCTTCTCCTCAAAAATTTCTCGATGAATATGATGAAGATATTGATAACCTGAGAACGGAAATCATCCTCGCCAGAGAATGGTTAAAAGAAGTCAAAATCAGTACCGAACAAGTTAAATACTTAGTCGAAGAAGCAGTTAGAGGAGAAGTAGAAGGGCATCGAGCCGAAATATTTGCTGTTAGAGTAGCCAAAGCCGCCGCCGCCCTTGAAGGAAGAGAGCAAGTTAGTGCTGATGATTTACGTAAAGCAGTTGAATTAGTGATTGTACCACGATCGACAGTAATTCAAACTCCTCCTGATGAAGAGGATATGCAACCACCACCACCTCCGCCACCACCACAAGATCAAAGTGAAGACGATCAAGAAGATGAGGATGAGGATGATAAAGAGGAAGAAGATGAAGAGCAAGAGGAAGAAAATAAAGAGCCACCTGCAATTCCAGAGGAGTTTGTCTTTGATATCGAAGGAGTAATTTTAGATCCTTCTGTGTTGTATTTTGCCCAACAAGCTCAAAGATTAGGTAAATCTGGAGCCAGAAATTTAATTTTCTCCGATGATAGAGGGCGTTATATCAAACCGATGATACCTAAAGGAAAGGTCAGAAGAATAGCGGTAGATGCCACTTTAAGAGCCGCCGCACCCTACCAAAAACAACGCCGACAACGCAATCCTAACCGTAATGTAATCGTTGAACAGGGAGATTTGAGGTCAAAACGTCTAGCTAGAAAAGCAGGGGCTTTAATCGTCTTTGCGGTGGATGCTTCGGGTTCGATGGCACTTAATCGGATGCAATCAGCTAAAGGTGCGGTGATGCGTTTATTAACTGAAGCTTATGAAAACCGAGACCAAGTTTCATTAATTCCTTTTCGTGGCGAACAAGCGGATGTGTTGTTACCGCCAACTCGATCGATAACCTTAGCCCGTAGCCGTTTAGAAACCTTACCTTGTGGTGGTGGCTCTCCTCTAGCCCATGCTTTATCTCAAGCCGTTCATGTAGGGGTAAATGCTCAAATGTCTGGTGATATAGGACAAGTTGTCATTGTGGCGATTACGGATGGACGAGGTAATATTCCTCTAGCTAAATCTTTAGGTGAAACGATACCCGAAGGCGAAAAACCCGATATTAAAAAGGAGTTATTAGAAATTGCCGCTAAAATTCGATCGATGGGGTTCAAGTTGTTAGTAATTGATACTGAGAAGAAGTTTGTCTCTACTGGTTTTGGTAAGGAGTTGGCTAAAACCGCAGGTGGTACTTATTATCAGTTACCTAAAGCTACCGATAGTGCGATCGCTAATATGGCAAGAGGTGCGATTGCGGATATGAAACAAACGTAAGTTTAAATTACGATCAAGAAGTGGCACGCACAGCGTGTTCGGGTACATTAGCTATCAATGCAATGTACCTTTAGTTTTGGTCGCCTAAAATGTTTCTGGTTTTTAACATGATGCGTGTATTTTTTTAAACCGCAGAGTACGCAGAGTACGCAGAGGGAGTTTCTGAGGAGGAGAGAGTTTGTTTACCTACTTAGCGATCGTTTTCAATTGTTATACAAGGTACATTGTATTAAGTTCATTTACGATCTTTATTAAGAATTTCATAAAAATTAGTTATCTAGTATACTTGCTGGGGTGTGCCTCGCCCTACTTATATATCAATTATCCTCGCTCCTTGCGTTTGTAAATCTAAGCATTTAACCACCGCTTCTACTCCGAATTCTTGCCAAGTTTCTGTCATCGTTTCAATTACTTCTTTTTGATGAATCTCATCGCATAAAGCTAATAACGTTGGTCCTGCACCACTAATCACCATGCCGTAACCCCCTGCATTGATCACATTTTCGGATAATCGATCGTATCCTGTAATTAAACTTTTACGATAAGGTTGATGTAATTTATCTTTTAATGCTTCGGTTAACCACTCACTATTACCTGTTTCCAAACCTTTGATTAAAAGACTTAGATGAGCCATATTATAAACTGCATCACTATAACTAACATGAGGCGGTAAAACCAATCGAGCGGCTTGAGTTGATAACTCAAAGTTAGGAATAGCAATGATAAATTTAATTTCTGGTTGACAAGTTATTGGTACAAATTGCCAATTATTGGTTTCTCCTACCGCTAAAATACAATTACCTAATAATGCAGGTACAACGTTATCTGGATGCCCTTCAATTTCAATCGCTAAATCTAATAATTGTGATTTTGACAATTTTTGAGGTGAAAAATAATTAGCACCCAACAAACCAGCAATAATAGCCGTTGCCGAGCTTCCTAAACCCCTAGCTAAAGGAACGTTAATCTTCACACCAAAATCAACATCAGGTGCAGATAAACCAACAAACTTATAGAAGTGTAAAAATGACTTATAAAGTAAATTATCTTCGGTTAATTGAATTTGCTCTGCCCCATCACCATCGACAGTTAAGGTAGTTTTTTTCTGCTGATTTAAAGTAAACTGAAATTCATTTTCAAGAGTTAATGCCGCACCCAAACAATCAAAACCTGCACCTAAATTAGCGGTGGTAGCTGGTACAAATACAACGATCGAATTATTCATAAAAATACAAAATTAAATTGATAATTAAGAGTGATAAAATTAACCTGAGAAGAGAGAATCAAAAGTTAATAATTTAGTCCCTAAAAACAAATAATTAATTGTCAACTGTCAACTCTCAATTGTCAATTGTGGTTTTTAACAAAAGGTAAGCAATAATTGATAATCAATAATTGAGTTGATAGGATAGAGAAGATAAAGCAAGATCAAAACTATGAATCTAGATCAGCAACTACAAAGTTTAGTTAAAGAAGCTCCTAATTACGGTGTTCCTACTGTTATTATGCAAAACGGAGTTATACCTGTAATTAATGTTTTTGCCAAACAACTAAAGTATTCACAATATTATTTAAGACAAACTCTCGATGACAATCTACTGTTGACTATTTTGGGTAGTGAAGAAAATCCTGAGATAGAGAAAAAAGTAATTTATGCTTTTCCTTCAGTCAAAGACGCTACCGAATTTTCTGATAGTCAAATAGATGACCATAAATTAGTTGCTGAAGCTTTACCTGTTACCCAAATTTTATTTCAAATGTTTACGATGAAAGGTGTTGATAGTGTAATTTTTCTTGATCAACCTCAAGATTATCAGCAAAGTAAAGAGATTTATTGTCATAAATTACAATTAGCAATTAAACAAAATTTGAGCAATTTAGTTAACGCCAATCCTCCTACTAATATCGCTTAGATGAGATACGATCGATCGTTATTTAGATTAAAAGAAAAACATTATCGGGGTTGAATATCATTCAACCCAAAACCTAAATAATTACTTTATCGATCGAAAACTCTCCTAATTATCAATTATCAATTAACTATCGACTTTATCCTTAGTACCATCAGTACCCAAATAAACTAATCCTTGTTCGATATTGAGAGTAACAAAACTCGCATCTCTAATCATGGTGGTAGCATCTTTAACGCCGACGATAACAGGAATCCCCAAACGTAAGCCAATTTGAGCCGCATGAGAACGAACACCTGATTCTTCCGTGACGATCGCACTTGCACTCATCATCATTTCGACGTGTTGGTTATCTGTTGAGCTAGTAACTAAAATATCACCTGTTTGAAAATGATTTAATTCATAAAAATTATTAATAACTTTTGCTTTACCTGTGATGATACCTTGCCCAATACCTACACCGGGGCTTAATAAACCTTTAACAACTTCAACTTTAACTAGATCAGTTGAACCAGATACTCCTTGTAAAGTACCTGCTGTCATAATTACTAAATCACCATCTCGTAATAAACCTTTTTCTCTAGCAGTATTAATAGCGGCATTAAAAACTTTACTCAGTCCGGGTAAATCTAATAATAATAATGGTTTGACACCCCAAACTAACTGAAGTTGACGAGAGACGTGTACATGAGGAGTAACAGCAAAAATAGGTGTTTGTGGACGAAATTTAGAAACGTTACGAGCAGTCGCTCCAGATTTGGTTAAAGTCATAATTGCCGCCACATTTAATTGTTCAGCGATTCGACTTACAGCACCGGCAATAGCTGTAGGAATATTCTCGTTAGGAAGAGCATTAACTGAGTTGTTACCAGCGAGATTAGCGGTGTCATTATAATCGTAGCTAGGAATGATTTTTTCTTTTTCCATCCGAGCGGCAATTTTGGCCATAGTTGCTACTGCTAACACTGGATATTTACCTACAGCACTTTCATTTGAAAGCATCACTGCATCTGTACCATCAATAATGGCATTAGCTACATCAGATACCTCCGCTCTAGTTGGGCTGGGGCTATTAACCATACTATCTAACATTTGAGTTGCTGTAATAACGGGGATACCCAATCTATTAGCAGTACGAATCAAACGTTTTTGCAAAATTGGGACATCTTCGGGGGGTAATTCAACTCCTAAATCACCTCTAGCTACCATCACACCATCGCATAAGGAGAGTATTTCCTCCATTTGTTCGATCGCTTCATGTTTTTCGATTTTAGCAATCACCGGGGTAGATTTACCTGCACTACTAATTAGATCTTTAATTTCGAGTATATCTTGAGGCTTACAGACAAAACTTAAAGCTACCCAATCAACTCTTTGATCTAATCCAAACATCAAATCTTTCTTGTCCTTGTCTGTTAGGGCTTTGACTGATAAAGAAATATTAGGAAAATTAACTCCTTTATTACTAGAAAAGCTCACCCACAACGACTTGACAATGAAAATCTTTATTTTCCAGATCAATTTGTTTTACTTTCATTTCTACCCGACCATCATCAAGTAGAATACGAGCATTTACAGGTACTTCTGCCGCCAGATTTTTGTAACTGATATAGCCTATCTCTTGATTACATTCGACTTGCCGACTCGTAAGGATATAATTGTCTCCTTCTTTGAGATCGATCGAACCACAAGCAAATTTTCCCAATCTAATTTTAGGACCTTGTAAATCTTGCAGAATACCTACAGGTATATTTAATTCATTTTCTACCTGTCTGATCATCCGAATACTTGCTTGATGTACTTCATGAGTACCATGAGAGAAATTGAGCCGAAAAGTATTAGCACCAGCTAATATCATGGCTTTTAATGTTTCAGGGTTTGCACAACCTGGACCTACAGTAGCTACAATTTTAGTTCGATGGGAAAATTTGTCTGACATTACCAAGTTTTACGGATCAAATTTGCGGGAATAATATATTTTACAACGAACAATTAACAATTGTCATTTGTGAATAAAGAATTACGGTTAGAAGCAGTAGAAGCCCAAGACTCAAGTTACTTCTCAAAAAAGTTATTTATAAGGGTTTTTTCCTAGCGGTTGAATAAGCAAAGAGCGCGGTTGCCTCACCATGTCTGAGAAAATAAATAGTTAAACTCATGATTAATAAACTAATAAACTAGATGGAGTAATCAGCAATATAGCATCTTTCGTCATCTGGGGGCTTACCAGATATTTATAAACTTCGCCCACTTCTTTGAAAGAGCAGGGTTTGATTGCTCATAAAACTCCACCTTGAGCTAAAATATACATCAAATAAGTAGATCTAGGTATTAAGGCAAATATAGTTTCAAAGTAAGATCTGTGGCTACTCTTGTTTAATTTTTTTTCAAGTCGTTTACTTTTTATTTGTCAGTCTTTACTTGTTTTTTCAAAGTCTTGCACTAATATATTTTTCAAGATACAATTATAGATTGTGTGTTCAATAATCGTGTTCGGATCAGGTAAAAAAAATTGATAAAGCAAAAGAACTTTGCTACCTGTACGGCAATATATAAAAAGGAAGTAAAATGACTTACGCAATAATTGAAATCTGTGGTAAACAACTCAAAGTTGAAGCAGGTAGATTTTATAATATAGATAGACTCCATCAAGACGTTGATAGCGAATTAGTTATCGACAAAGTATTATTAGTTCATCATGAGAATGATATTCATGTCGGACAACCTTATGTAGAGAATGCTTCGATCACAGGTAGTATTTTAGCTCACTATCGTGGTAAAAAAGTGATTGTCTATAAAATGAAGCCTAAAAAGAAAACTCGTAAAAAAAGAGGGCATAGACAAGAATTGACTCGTTTTATGATTGATTCAATTAGTTTGGGTAATGATGTGCTAGCTCAAAAATCAGAACAAACTGAAGCCGTAGAAGCAGAAGTTGTCGCTGAAGTCTAATTATCAATATTAATCATTTTTAGCTGATAAAATAAATTTAGTAGAATAGTTTTTAATTAAAAGGAGTATTATTTCATGGCACATAAGAAAGGTACGGGTAGTACTAGAAACGGAAGAGATTCTCAATCGAAACGTTTGGGTGTAAAACGTTATGGTGGCGAAGCTGTTAAAGCAGGTAGTATCATAGTTCGTCAACGTGGTACTAGTATTTATCCTGGTAACAATGTTGGTATTGGTAAAGATGATACTCTTTTTTCTTTAATTGAAGGCATTGTCAAATTTGAGCATAAAACTGCTAGTCGTAAAAAAGTTAGCGTTTATCCTGCTGATGCGGTTGCCTAGTCGATCGTTACATTATCTAGTGTATTAGTACCATTAAAACTAATTATTAGAAATATCAATCACAACCTTATCGTTAATTTAGATAATGAGGGGGTTGTGATTTTTTGTGAAAACTTATAATTTTGGTTTCTTAACCATAAACTCACAGGTACAGCATTTCCCTGTTTATCTATTTTAGTTTCCACAACGATCGTGTACTTCTTAGAATTTGATTTATTTTACTATTATGCTTAATTTCAAACTATACGCCATAACCAAAAGTGCGATCGCTTAAACTAAATAAAGCTCATAAACTGGTTTACTTTGATGAAAAAGTTAGTGCATAAAACCTATTACTTAATCAAATTATAATTAAGAACTTATGAATATTTTATCTCTATGATATTTTATGAAATCAATAGAAGGAACAAACTTTTTGGGGTCATTAATTTTTTTCTGAATAAAATCTCCAAAATATTTATCAAATACAGTTTTATTTATATTTAAAATTTTTTTAGAAACTATAAGTCGTAATTCAGAATCAAAAGAAATCAAGCCTTGATCAAAAGCTTTATCATGTATAGAACATAAGCACAAACCATTACGAGGATTAAGTCTTTCTTTTTGATTAGTTTTCCAAGGAATAATGTGACTAGCAATAAGTAACGATGGATAGTTTAAATGGCAAATAGCACAAGTTTCATCGTAATTTGAAAGAACTATTTTTCTAAAAATATTTTGATTTTTCCTCTGTTTTGTTTTAACTATTTTGTCTTCACCCACTTTATTAGTGAAGTCTGTTTTAATTTCTTTTTTTTCGGAAATATTTAGTTTTTCATAATCCTCATAAAGTTGTTCACTTTCGAGCAAAAGTTTTTCCCAATTTTCATTAAATTCATCAAATACTTTCTTATCAAGTTTTGAGTAATTCGACATCCCTTTAATCCCTCTTTTCGCTAATAAAGGATCTAAGCTAGAAAAATTTACAAGTTTTAAAGCAACAGAAGATGAAGTTCTATCGAGGAGTATTGATAGTTTAATAATATCAGGATTACGACTATGTAACTTTCCAAATGGCGTTTTACAATATAAGCTAAATGCTAAAATTAATTCATCTCTAGTCCAATTTCTTCTCATATTTTATCTATTGGGTAAAGGGTAAAAAGTCCCAAATTATCAATTAAGAATGGTGTTCTGGTAAGATGCGATGAGGTAAACCATGAGCGATCAGATCGATCGGACATTTATAAGTATCTTCAATCATCTGTGGGGTAACTTGTTTATTTTGATGATAATGTAATTGACGATTCAAGCAAGCGATCGTTTTTACATAACGAGAAACAGCACTCAAATCATGAGAAATAATTAAAATAGTCATGTATTCATTAAGCTGTTTTAATAACTCATAGATATTATTTTGAATTTGATAATCAACATTAGCAGTAGGTTCGTCTAAAAGCAAGATACGTGGTTGAGTGGCTAAAGCACGAGCAATATAAACTCTTTGTCTTTCTCCTCCTGATAATTCACCTATTGAACGCTTTTTGAGATGAGATATTCCTACTTGTGTGAGGCAACGCTCAACGATTTCTGTATCTTGTTGATTGTAACGATGAAAAATACGTTTTTGCGATAATCTGCCCATTTTTACCACATCTTTTACTAAGATCGGAAAACGACGATCGTATTCTAAAATTTGAGGCACATAACCGATATATTTTCTTCCTTTATTCACTGTCTGATTCATAATCGAAACTTCTCCTGACAGTGGTTTAATCAAGCCTAATAATGTTTTTAATAAAGTTGTCTTGCCACCACCATTTGGACCAATTATACCGATAAAATCTAATTCTTTTACTTGTAAATTAATATTTTCTAACGCATATTTTTCTTGATAGCTAACATAAATATTTTGTAAATTTATGACTTGATTCATTCTTTTTCAATCTAACTAAATATAATTAATAATTTATCCTTCATCCTCTATCTTTTATCTTTCATCCTTTTCTATATCTATTTACGACATTGACTGAGCTAATTTATCGACGGTATCTAATAGGTTTTGTGACCAATTTTCAGCTAAAGGATCGATCGTCACTACTTCAGCATCTATTTGCTCGGCAAAAACTTTTGCTGTTTTATTACTAAATTGAGGTTGAGCAAAAACAACTTCAATATTATCTGATTTAGCTTCTTTAATTAAATCGACTAATTCAGCTGATGTAACTTCTTGCCCTTCTAATTCTAATGGTATTTGTTCTAAATTATACTCAGAGGCTAAATAACCCCAAGCAGGATGATAAATCATAAATTTACGATCGTTTAAAGAAGCAAATTTGGCTTCTATTTGTCGATCGAGATCATCAATCTCAGCGAGAAAAGTAGTGAGATTTTGTTGATAAATAGATTGATTTTGAGGATCAAGTTTGACTAAACCTTGATAAATATTTTCAGCTTGAATTTTAGCTAATTTAGGAGATAACCAAATGTGTGGATCAATATTTTCGGATGTGTCTGTATCTGCGTGTGTTTCTGCTTTATCTTGATTAACATTTTTATCGTCATGATCGTGGTCGTGGTCGTGGTCGTGATCATGCTCTTCATGATGATGATGATGCTCTCCTACCATCGGTATTGTTTCTACTCCCTCACCTGAATTAATCAAAATTAAATCAGAATTAGCAGAGCGAATTTTATTTAACCAAATTTCTTCAAAAGGTACACCTATAGTTATGTAAGCCATCGATTCACTGACATCAACTAATTGTTGTGGTAAAGGCTCATAAGTTTCTGGGCTAACACCGGGTTGTACCATCACGTTAACATTAACTAATTCTCCCCCAATTTTTTCGACAAAATACTTTTGTGGCAAAATACTTACCATTAAATTTAGCTTTGTCTCTGGTGCTGGTATTTGATTTCTTTCTATTTGTGATGACTGATTAGTCTCGGTTGAAAATTGTGCCGTATTTTTCTGGTTACAACCGACTAAATTAAATATAGCTAGTAATAATAATAAATTAAAAAGATAGTTACGCACGATCGTACAGGAGTTGACTTTATTTTTGTACAATCTAAATTATAACGATCGTCATAATACATTTGTATGTAGATATGTTCATCTGAGCATTAACTCAGAGATCGAAATCAGTGAGAAGAAATAATTATAAATTATAAATTATTCTTGTGGTGTTGGTTGCTCAGGGTTAGGAGGAGTAGGATTTTTTTGAGCTTCAATGCCTGCTTGAATTAGAGCTAATGTTTCTTGATAACGTGTATTCTCTGGTTGTAAAGCTACTAGTTTTTCCGCTAACGGTAATGCAGCATTCAAATCTCCTAATTGTAGATAAATTGATAACAAATTTTGAATAGCAAAAGGATTATCAGGCTCTTTAGCTAAGACTAACTCATAACCCTTGGCTTGTTCTTGTAATTGTTGGGCGGCTGATAACTCTTCTTGCTCAGGAGTTGTCGATTGTGTTTCACTAGTTCCCATTCTTAATATTCCTGCAACTGAAAATATGACAAAAGCACCTCCTGATAAAATCACAAAAACTTGTTTAAAAATTTGTTTGGGAGTTGTCTTTTTATTGGTAGTTGTCTTCTTATTCATTAATCAATTAATATTCTTTTTGGCAATCATTGTAACTAAAACAGTACCCTAATTGAAACGATCGTCTTCATGATAAAAATAACTTTTTTCTCCTCACAAGTGAAGAAACTAGATATAATCGTTATTTGGTTATTTATGGTTAGTTTTTTATGAAACCAGCGGTTTATTTTATTGGTGCAGGACCTGGCGATCCAGATTTGTTAACAATCAAGGCTTATAATATTCTTAAGAATGCCGATGTCATTTTGTATGCTGATTCTTTAGTACCAAAGCAAATTTTACGAGATACTAAATCTACTGCTAAATTGATTGTGACGGGAAATAAAACTCTTGAAACTATTTTACCCATCATGATAGAACAGGTAAAAGCAGGAAAAATAGTCGTTCGTTTACAGTCTGGAGATTTATGTCTGTATAGTGCGATACAAGAACAAATGCAATTATTAGGTGAAGCTGATATCCCTTTTGAATTAATACCCGGAATAAGTGCTTATCAAGCCGCCGCCGCTAAAATTAGTACTGAATTAACAATCCCTAATTTAGTACAAACCATTATTCTTACTCGTGTTAGTGGTGAGGCTTCGCAGATGCCCGAAAAGGAGGAATTAGCCAGTTTGGCTTCTCATCGAGCTAGTTTGTGTTTGTATTTAGCCGCTCGTCATATACGCAAGTCACAGATAGAATTGTTAGAACATTATCCAGGCGATACTCCTGTAGCCATTTGTTACCGAGTAGGTTGGGAAGATGAACAAATTACGATCGTACCTTTAGAAAAAGTCGCACAAACCACGGAGGATTATCAATTTATTCGTACTGTACTTTATATAATTAGTCCAGCTTTGAAAGAATTAAGCGATTTTAATTTTCGCTCTCAGCTATACCATCCTCAACACAATCATTTATTTCGCCCTGAAAAACAAAGTAAAAAGTCAAAAGCAGAATGATAGTAGGTTGGGTTGAAGCACCAAAAATATTACTGTCCTAACGATCGAATAATATAATATGAAACCCAACACCTAAAGCTAAAGATATAATCTTATTCATTTGAATCAAACATTAGTATTTAAAGTTTGCTCTCTCACGACTTAACCCACCAGAAGATGGATGGTAAACAACGGTTAATCTTCCAAAAGTGCGATCGCCATGAAGTAGGTTGGGTTGAAGCACCAAAAATATTACTGTCCTAACGATCGAATAATATAATATGAAACCCAACAGCCAAAACTAAAGATATAATTTCATTCTTTGGAATCAAACATTGTTAATGATGGGTTACGGCACTCGTTATTAATCAATCTGTAGCAAGTTTATAATGAATAATTACCTAACCCATCCTACGATAAGGTGATTTTTGCCAATTACGAACTTAAAACAATCAATTTTTAGAGAAAATTCCTTGAGGGCGAATTAATAAAATAGCAATCATAATCACTAAAGCAACAGCTAACTTATATTCTGAGCCAAAAAACGGCACACTCAATTCCTGTGCTACACCAATAATAATTCCTCCTGCGATCGCACCATAAGGATTACCAATTCCTCCTAAACTAACTGAAGCAAAAATAGGTAAAATCAAAAACCAACCCATATTCGGACGAACAGCGGTAATCAGTCCATAAAAACCGCCCCCCATTGCGGTTAAAACCGCCGTAATTATCCATGTAAACAAAACTACTTGTTCCACATCAATACCAGAGACTCTAGCTAAATCGATATTGTCTGCTACCGCTCGCATCGCTTTACCTATTTTGGTTTTTTGTAAAATTAAATGTAGGGTAACAATCGCCAAAGTTGTCACAGCAATAACAATTAAACGGTAATAAGCGACTTTGACACCACCGATATCAATAGCTTCAATTAAAGGTAAATCATAATTTTGATTACTACCACCCCAAATAAATAAAATTCCGTTACGTAAAAATAAAGCTAAACCGATCGAAACAATAATTAAACTTGTACTACTCGATCGTTTTTTACGCATTTGTTTCCACAATAGTTGTTCACAAATGAGCATTAAAATAACTGTACCAGCCCCAGCTATGATCATTGACAACCAAATATTAACCCCCGCCTGATTTATCCACCAAGTTAGATAAGCCCCAACTGTTAAAAAATCACCATGAGCAAAATTAGAAAGACGTAAAATATCGAGAGTAAGAGTTAAACCTACCGCAGCCAAGGCAATAATGCTCCCTACTGCTACGCCATTAAAAAGTGCTTGAATTATTGTCGTTGTATCCATAAAATTCACAATAGTTAATTTTTTGTAATATTTTGCTTAAGTAACTAACAGTAAAAGAATCTAAGTGTATCTAAATCAGAAAAAGTTATTCATCATTAGCAATCACCAATTATAATATTGACAAGGAAAAAAACCTATTTTTTAGATAATTAAATAGCCCATATATATGGGGTTAATAACCTAAATGTTTTACTTACTGTAAAAGATTGAAACAAACGTATTAGTAAACAAAAAAGCGGGATTGACACTTCCGTAGCATGGATAAGCAACCATGTAATAGATGCTTGTGGAGTCTTAATATATAATCTAGATAGGGATTAAATTCTTTATCTAGCGTTGTAAGGCAATCTGGAAGAAGCAAGAATCACCAATGATAATCCTAACCCAAAAATATGGTTTAAAATTTATTAATTGTGTGAATGTCAATTAACCGTTTAATCCTAAAGTAGATAAAATTACTCAAAACCTGTGACCTATAGCAATAGAAAAAAATTTCAAAGAGACTTACCCAAAATCAACGATAATATTCGTTTTCCTGAAGTCAGAGTCATTGATTCTGATGGGGGGCAATTAGGCGTTTTAGAAACTAAAGAAGCTAATCGCATCGCTGACGAAAGAGAATTAGATCTTGTTTTAGTTAGTGAAACCGCCAGTCCTCCTGTTTGTCGCATCATGGACTACGGCAAGTTCAAATTTGAACAGGAGAAAAAAGCCCGTGCCATCAAGAAAAAACAGCATAATGCTGATTTAAAAGAAGTAAAAATGCGTTACAAAATTGATGAGCATGATTACCAAGTGCGAGTCAGTCAAGCTAAACGTTTTCTCAAAGCTGGAGATAAAGTCAAAGCGACAATTAATTTTCGTGGTAGAGAAGCCCAACACGTTCATTTAGGCTACGAATTATTAAATCGTCTATCTGCTGATTTAGTTGAGATGGCAGAAATTCAACAAAAACCCAAAAAAGAAGGGCGTAATATGATTATGCTTCTTTCTCCTAAGAAAACTCCCTAAATTTTAAACTCTGAATTATTAAATTAATTCATCTTCATTTAATGAGCAGGCACGATTGCCTGCTTTTTTTCGGGGGTATTAATTATTACGCAATCAATTTTGTCTAATTAAACTTAGCTGAAAATAACTCATTAATCAATTACTTCTAAATAATCTTGTAAACTATCCTTTTGATGAGGTTGACGTAGTTTCTGGATTGCTCTTGCTTGAATTTGTCTAACTCTCTCTCTGGATAAATCCATCATTTTAGCTGTATCACTCAGAGAATATATTTTCCCATCTTCAAAACCATAGCGTAAACGGAGAATTTTTTGTTCTCTTTCATTAAGAATTGATAAAATCGATCGTAAATCTTTTTGCATCGAAGTACGCATCAAATTTTCCTCAGGTGTTGCCCCCTCAGCTTGAATCAATTCTACTAATTCAGTATTATAATCTTCTCCTACTTTCATTTCTAAGGAAATAGAGCGTGGAATTTGATTCAAAAACAGTCTTAAATCGTGGGGTTGCATCTTCATCCCAACAGCTATTTCTTCTACTTTAGCCGTTCTACCTAAGCTTTGAGATAACTGTCTTTGTACTTTTTTAAGTTGATTTAGTTTTTCTGTTATATGAATAGGTAAGCGAATAGTTCGAGATTGAGTGGCGATTGCTCGTGTCATTCCCTGACGAATCCACCAATAAGCATAGGTACTGAAATGATAACCTTTACTATAATCAAATCGATCGACTGCTTTTTCTAAACCTAATGTACCTTCTTGAATTATATCTAATAAATCTAATCCTCTATTTTGATACTTTTTAGCGATTGAAACCACCAAACGTAAATTAGCATTAATCATTTTTTGTTTAGCACGAAAACTCAAAGCCAATAAACGCTCTAATTGTTTTACTTTTAGATTAGCTAAACTTGCCCACTTGCTTTTACCTTGAGCAATTTTTTGTTGTAAATTTTCCGGAGTAATATTCAACTCTACTGCTAATTTATCTATTACAGTTGCTGATGTACTATGTCTGGCTAAAACATCATAAGCATTCATTACTTTAATGTATTCTTCAATTTCAGGTAAAGATTGATTCTCTAATTTTATTTGTTCTAAATTTTTTCCTTTTTCAATTTGTTTAGCAAGAGTAATTTCTTCTTCTTTACTCAATAAAGGAATGCGCCCGATATCACGAAGATACAGGCGCATTAAGTCACGAGAATTAATTTGTGAATGTTGCTTAGTCGATGGCGGTGAAGCGGAATTGATAGTAACCCAATTATGGCTAGAGGAAACAGGATCAGATTTTTGTGAGGTGGGAAGACGATGTTTGCGAGGTTCGACATAGAATTTTGACATAATCTCTATTCTTTTCCTAATTTAGTAAACATAAATTGAATTACAACAAGACTTGCTTGATAATTTGTAACCCTGCCATTAATATACAACAAAAAAAGCCTTTTGCAACATTTTATTGAGAATATTTTTAACAGCTTTTTGACTATTATTTAAGCTGAAAAGTATTCATTTTTACATTTTATAATTTATTAGCATAATTAGCTAAAAACCAAGTAAAATAGAAGGTTCAATTGATAATCTTACTTTTTTATTTCCCTAAATATATGCTTTATCGTATTATTCAATACAAAACAAATCAATAATATTACTGGAGATATTAGTAATTTATAAATTATTAAGCTAAGTGTATTTATCTAGTTTAAGGAATCGATCGTGATTTTATTTTTAAATTTATAACTACGTTTAAATTATTAATTATGAATTATGAATTTCGATCGCCTATTTGTTATCATAATCACTATAAGAGTCAGCGAGGTAGTTGCGAACTATTATTTTAGCAAAAATTTAGTTTGAGGAAAGTCCGGACTCCCGAAAGATCAAACTTGCTGGATAACTCCCAGTGCGTGTGAGCGTGAGGATAGTGCCACAGAAAAATACCGCCTTGAAGAAAATAAATCATTTTTTGAGGTAAGGGTGCAAAGGTGATGGTAAAAGCTCACCAGTAGTATCGAGAGGTACTAGCTCGGTAAACCCCGGTGGGGAGCAAGGTCGGAGGAATTACGGTTGATCTTTTCCCGATTCCGTTTTAGGTGTACCGCTTGAGGTTATTGGTAACAATTATCCCAGATAGATAACTACCCTTTTAATTTATTTAAAAGAACAGAATCCGGCTTATGTCTGGCTCTTTATAATAATTGAGAATTGAGAATTGAGAATTGAGAATTGAGAATTGAGAATTGAGATGAATCCCTGCTTCGCACGTCTTCGGTGAGAATTGCAATGTTTCTTAACAAAAAGTTAACTTTAGGCTTAAAAATATGAAAATAAATTAACAACTAGTATTTTTAAGATAATAAGGTGCTATTGTGAAGATATTGGAAGTAATTAAAAAAGAGAAAATAACTAAAATTAAGCAATAACTAAAATATGATAAATAGATTTTAATCTATCGATATACTTAAGATTATTTTTAACTATCTATTCTTAGTTATTAACGAAAAAAAATGCTTAAAAAATATTCTCTAAAAAATTATTTGGTTTAATCACACGATCGTATTTTAAATCAAAAAAAAGATTACTATTTACACGCAAGAAACGGAGTATTAACATATGAAACTATTGATTCAAGGAAACAACATCGACGTTACCGAATCTATCCATGACTATGTAGAAGAAAAATTAGAAAAAGCAGTTAAACATTTTCAAAATTTGGCAACTACTATTGATGTCCATTTATCTGTTGCGCGTAACTCACGTATTAGTGACAAACATAAAGCAGAAGTAACAGTATATGCGAATGGTACAGTTATTCGAGCCCAAGAACATAGCGAAAGTTTGTATGCTAGTATCGATTTAGTTTCCGATAAAATTACTCGTCAGTTACGTAAATATAAAGAAAAAAATTTAGCGAAAAAAACTCATTCAGCAGTTAAAACAACTGATGTTGTCGAAGCAAAACCAGTCGAAGATAACTTGATTGCTGAGCGTGAGCCAGAATTACCTACAGAAGTAGTAAGAACGAAGTACTTTGCCATGCCAGCGATGAGTGTAAAAAAAGCATTAGAGCAATTAGAATTAGTAGATCATGATTTTTATATGTTTTCTAATGAAGAAACAGGAGAAATTAATGTCATCTATCAACGTAACCATGGTGGTTGTGGTTTAATTCAACCTCGTAACCTCCATAAAGAAGAATCAAATACATAATTAATAATTAATAATCAATAATATTTTTTAACTGTTATAGCAATTATTAGTATTACGAATTACATATCGATCCCCTAAATCCCCCTTATAAAGGGGGACTTACAAATATAAACTGTACCTCATAAATATGGGAAACGCTATATCTATTTTTGCTTTTTCATTAAGGCGATTGCATCTTTGTCACAAACAGGAGGAGAAAACCAATATCCTTGTCCAAAATTGCAACCTAATTTAGATAAGATGTCTAATTGTTGTTGAGTTTCGATACCCTCAGCAACAGTTGTCATTTGTAAACCGCTCGATAAATCAATTAAAGCACGACAAATAGTTTGGTTTTTGAGATTATTTTCTAAGTTGTCAATAAAACATTTATCAATTTTAACTGTATCAAATTGAAATTTAGTTAGATAAGCTAAATTAGCATAACCAGTACCAAAATCATTGATTACTAAAAGTAAACCAAATTCACGACAAGATTCAACTAAAGCCGATGCTGTTTCCCCCTCAAATAAGCTTCTTTCGAGGATTTCTAGTTTTATTTGTTTAGGTTTAACAGAAGAATGACTAATTTTATCCTTAATTATATTAAGAAAATTAGGATTATAAATCTGTTTTTGGGCTATGTTAATACTTAAAAATAAATCACAACCTGTTTAAGTTTTGATTTTTTCGATCGTTATTTAATCGATCGAATCTCTATAAATAAAGTACACAATTAATTTTACTTAAATAAGTAGCTCAACCTAAATAAAAGAAAGTTTGTAATTACCTCTTTAGGGGGCTAAAAAGCTATTCAGATAAGGGATTAAGCCCATACTACTAACTTAATCTTGCTGACGTTTAATTAATTGGGGCTACTTACTTATGATTCGATCGACAAAGTTTTTTGGGGTATTTTAATAGTAATATTACGAGTAAACCACTTCAAATACTAACTACTACACAAATTATATCGATCGATATCAATTACTACCCTTGAGGTTATTAATCAATACAATTGTACCTAAACGTGTCAGAATTAGATATAATTAAGTTTAATAAATTTTTTTATCAGTTTATAATTAATTAAAAAATCGTGCTTTAAAACAATGATTTATTTGACCGATACAGAACAAATAAAAAATAGCATTCTTGATCTTATAGACACAGAAATTTTGTGGTTAGATACAGAAGTAGCTGATTATAAAACCAAAAAGCCTCGTTTATCTTTAATTCAAGTTTTAGCTTATCCTGATAACCTTGATGGCGATCGAACTTATATTTTTGACGTTTTAGATAATGATGATTTGATCAGTTTCTTTATCGAAAAAATCATGAATAATGAGCGAATAATTAAAGTTTTTCATAATGCTAAATATGATTTAAGATTACTTGGTAAAAAGCAAACTGAAAATGTTTTTTGTACTTTAGAATGTGCTAGAAAAATACCATTTTATCTTTTACCAGTAACTAAATATAGCCTTAAAGTTTTGACTGAATATTTAACTCAATTTAAAGAATTAGATAAAGAAGAGCAAGGTAGTGATTGGGGAGTAAGACCTTTAAGTGAAAAACAACTCGATTACGCTAAAATGGATTGTGTTTATTTAGCTCAAGTTTATCATAAACTAATTGAATTAAAACATCAATGTAGTTATAATCCTCAACAAGAAAATATAGATAACTTATCAGCTAGATACCAAGAAATAGAAAACAGGTGGAGATATTTAGACTCAGAAAAAGAAGAATTAGAAAAGAGAATAAAAGAGGCTATGCTAGCACAAAATAAGCAAGAAAATCCTGTATTAAAACTTACTTCTTATCAAAGAAAAACTGTGACAACTAAAATTAGTGAAATAATAAAACTAGCAAACGATCGTAACCTTAATTTAGATTTTACAATCAATTTAACCAAAGATATACAATCACAATTAGAAAGTATAATAGATGAACTTAATACTGAAGTTGAAACTAAAACAGTTTATAGTTTAAAATCGAATTTACCTTGAAATTTATTGATGAAAATGATTTAACAGTTGAAAGTTAAAAGTTAAAAGTTAGTGAGAGTTTTCCTAATATACGTAATCATCTAGTAATACGATAGTGTTCGGGGCAAAAACCACTTTTTTGTGGTTGTGACGATCATTGTTATCATTATGATGGTTATAGTAATTTTAATTAGGACTGAGACAGTATTAATTATCTTTAAAACTTACGTTTTTATCTCACCTTGCAATGAATTACAAGGCTAATAGATACCGTTTAATCAATTAAACTCAAATTCATCTCAAAAATTGTCTCATCGTTATTTTAAACGACTATAGATCTAAATCGATCGTTTTAACTGCATTAATCCTCAATTCTTAATTAGCAATAATATTCGTAATCATCTAGTAATACGATAGTGTTCGCAACGAAAATCATTTTTTTATGGTTGTGACGATCGTTGTTATTATTATGGTGGTTATGTATAAATCGATCGTTTTAAGTATATTAACCCTGAATCCTCAAAAAAACGATAATATGTGTAATCATCTAGTAATACGATAGTGTTCAAAACGAAAATCATTTTTTTATGGTTGTAACGATCGTTGTTATTATTATGATGGTTATAGTTAATTAAAATAATAATGAGGGCATTTGAAAATATTTTTATTGAGTTTAATTTATTAAACGGTATCTATTAGCCTTGTCAATTTATTGCAAGGCGGTTTTCATCTTCTTTTTTTTTTATATACTGTCTCGAACTTAATTCAAACAACTATATATCTAAATCGATCGTTTTAACTGCATTAATCCTCAATCCTCAATTGCTATTAAGATACGTAATCATCTAGTAATACCATAGTGTTCGTACCAATTACTAATTACTAATTACTAATTACTAATTGTTTTCTACCTAAAGCGATAAGAGGGAAATAATGACGATAAAGATGATAGTTGATAAAAAAGTGTTGGGGAAAACCTGTGCCTGTAAATTCTTTTTCCTGCCATGTGCCATCTTCAGTTTGTGTTTCAATTAAATGATTAATACCTTTATTAATAATATCAGTCATATAATAATCGATCGTACTTCCTGCATCAATTAAGCCAATTAACGCCCATGCCGTTTGCGAAGGAGTAGAAACGCCCTTACCTTTTAAAGCCTTATCTTTATAACTCTCGCAAGTTTCTCCCCAACCACCATCTACATTTTGACAACTGACTAACCAATCTATCCCTTTCTTCATTTGGGCTTGATGAGTTTGGGGGGCGATTATGGCTAATGCTGATAAAACCGACGACGTGCCATAAATATAGTTTACTCCCCAACGACCAAACCAACTACCATCTTCTTCTTGCTCATTAATTAAATAAACGATCGCATTTTGTATTTTAATCGAACTCATCGACAAATCACAACTACCTACCATTTCTAATACTCTAGCAGTAATATCGGCAGTTGCAGGATCAATCATCGCTTTTAAATCAGCATAAGGGAGAAGATTAAGCCAATCAGCGTCATTATTAATATCAAACGCCGCCCAACCATTATTAACACATTGCATCGATTCTATCCAACGCAAACAACGTAAGATGGCTTCTCGTTTCAATTTCTCATCAGGCAAATTTAATTGGTTTAAAGTCATGACTATCACCGCCGAATCATCCATATCAGGATAAAAACGATTTTCGTATTCAAATGCCCAACCACCTGGCAAACCTGTTTTATTTTTTTCTTGCCAATCGCCGTAATCCAAAACTTGCTTTTGTAATAACCATTCTCCTCCTTGCACCAAACGAGGATGATTAGGGGAAACACCAGACTCAACTAACGCCCGTAAACTCCATGCCGTATCCCAAACAGGAGAAATACAGGCTTGTACTAAATAATCATCATGTGTTTCGATGGCAAAATTTTCAACCGCTTGTAATCCTCTAGCGGCGATCGGATCGTTTACATGGTAATCTAGAGTTTTTAATGCTAAAAGAGAATTAAGCATCGCAGGAATAATACCACCCCAATCTCCAGTCGCTTCTTGTCTTTCTACAATCCATTTTTCGGCTGTTTTTAATCCTTCTTCCCTTAAAGGCACTAAATTCCAATCTTCGGCTATTTTAAAAACATTATCTAAGCCTACAAATATATCCGTCCAATCTCCTGCGGTAGGTAACTCGTATTTAACCTGATTAATACCTTCTGTATATAATTCGGTTAAAGTAATTTGTGGAGAAACTTCAAAAACTGGTTTACGATCGAATACAATCAATAAAGGTACAGTGCTACCCCTTGCCCAACTCGACATTTCGTAGATACTAAACAAAGGATTTTCTGGCAATAACATTACCCAAGCAGGAATTGAAGGTATTCCTCGCCAGTCGTAACAACCAATTAAAGCAAGATGAAGTTTGGTGAAGATACGTGTTTTACTAATTCCCCCCGCACCTAAAATAAAATTACGGGCTTTGATAAGTGCTTCATCTTCAATACTGACACCTAATAATCTTAGTGCCATATAAGCTTCAACCGAAGTGCTTAAATCGCCACCATCGTTATAGTATAATTCCCAACCACCATGATTTCTTTGTTGCGATCGTAGATAATGCTCTATTTTATGTAATGGTTTATAGTTATCTATCCCCCAAATTTTGTATAACAAAACCGCTTCAGCCGTAATTGTCACATTAGACTCTAAATAAGCACACCAATGTCCATCTTCTTGTTGTAATGAAAAAAGATAGTTTTGAGCTTTTTCGATTGTTTCTGATAATAAAAAACGATCGACTACTACCGAATGTGGATATTCAACTGACATAACTTAAAAGGTAAAAAGTAATTCGTAAAAAGTATTAGTTCATCAATAAAAATCAAAGATGAAGTAATATTTACTAGTTCTCTATTATTAATTAAATTATTATATCAAACACTATGTTTACATTGTTACTGCGATTAAAGATAAGTTAAATTGTTAGCAAGTAATTCATTAAGCATCGTTTTCGCCTCGAACACTATAGTATTACTAGATGATTACCCATATTATTACCATAAAACGATCGCATTTTAGTCAAACTTTCACTAACTATCAACTATCAACTATCAACCATCATCGTGTTTAACCTCAAACGAGATACTTTTCGCATCAAATACACTAGGGAAAATTTTTCGTTTATTTCTTTTATAATGAGAGTTAGATAATAATAACTATGACGAGCTAATTATTATGACTATCTCAACAACTCAAAACCTTCAAGAAAAAGAACTTGCACTGAAAGCCAGCAGGTTACTAGCTTGCTATTCACCTAAAAGTACAACCTGTGAATTGAAGCTCGATGGCAAGGAAACTATTACGCTACCTATCTCAATTTTACCTCAGTTAGCGGAAATTCTTAACCATATTGCTCAAGCAAATAAGGTAAAAATGATACCGATTAAACAAGAGTTAACTACTAGTGAAGCAGCGGAAATTCTTAACGTTTCTCGTCCATATTTAGTAAACTTACTTGAATCTGGTAAAATTCCTTTCCGTAAGGTGGGTGTTCGTCGGCGAATCTTATCAAGCGATGTTATGGCTTACAAAGAGAAGACAGATACTCAAAGAAAAACGGTATTGACAGAATTAGTCGCTCAAGCACAAGAATTAAATATGGGATACGAATAGACTGTGACTAAGTTAACTGTGGTTAGCACTTACTGATTTATTTCAGGCAAAATGGAGCGAAAAAATTCATCAAGAATGGATTAGAAATGTTTTAGCAAATCGTCCTGATTTAACTAGTTCTCAACTAAATCGTACTAAACAACTGATGAATCAAAGTGTATTTGATGCTAATATTACTGGCTATGAATATTTGATTCCTAGTTTAACACTTCCAGACCCAGACGATCTCCATGTTTTAGCTACAGCAATTCATTGTCGAGCAGATTTAATAATCACCTTTAATCTCAAAGATTTTCCTCTATCTATTCTTAAAAATTATGAACTTGTAGCAATCTCACCCGATCGCTTTATTTTAGAGTTAATCGATATGAATGAAAGTAAAGTCATTGATGCTGTTAATCAACATCGAAAGAGCTTAAAAAATCCTCCTTTAACCATAGAAAGGTATTTACAAAATCTTACTAATCAAAGATTAATTCATACAGCTACAATTTTACGAACAATATTTTTTCACTAGATTATATTGATTGTGAGTAGTAAACCAATTCCTTAGAGTTACTATAGCACTCGGGCACTCGTGCAAAGGTAAAATCTTTATATGGTAGAGCTTTCGTTCTTATCTCATGTTTTAATCAACTCGTTCTCTGCTATATATTCTTTGTTCACTGATTCATTATCCTTATCGGGGTAACAAGTTTATGAACGATTTTCATAGCTTATAGTTAATTAAAATAAGAATGAGGCAATTTGATCATATTTTCTTTGAGTTTAATTTATTAAACGGTATCTATGAGCCTTGTCAATTTATACCCAAGGCGGGTTTAGATTATTAGCAAGTAATTCATTAAGGGTCATTTTCGTCCCGAACACTATGGTATTACTAGATGCTGTGCGCATATTATCGCCATGAAAACGATCGTTGTTACCAAAACAGTTATTAATTATTAATTATTCATTATTGACTGCTTTTTTTGGTTAAACTAAAGAATAACTTTAATGAAGATAAAGTCATGAAAGTCGCCGAACCGATCGCATTGTACGAACCTTACTCGACACCCTCGTCTCAATGGGCAGAAGTATTAGTAGATTGTTATGACTCAGAAGGATTATATACTTACAAAATTAAACCAGAACAAAATCCCACAGTAGGTGATATAGTCAGTGTACCTTTTGGTCGATCGATCGTGGGCGGTATTATCATAAAACTCTCCTCAGAAACTCCGACTCATTTACCTCCCGACAAAATTAAAGAAATCGAAGACATAGTTGTCACCCAACTTTTTCCGCCTAACTATTGGCATCTATTACAACTAACTAGCGAATATTACCTCACCGATTTAATGACTGTTGTTAAAGCCGCTTTGCCACCAAAACTATTAGGTAAATCGCAAACTAGAGTCAAATTACTAGCCGATAAAATTCCGGAAGAGATCGAAAATTTTTGCTCAGTTACCCAAATACAGGTGATGAGATTATTACAAAAAAGCAAATCGCAAGATTACTCCACTAAATATATCAGTCAAAAAGTTCGCAATGGCAGAAGGGCAATTTCTCAGTTAGTCCAAAAAGGTTGGTTAGAAACATATTTACAACCCCCCACCAAAGCTCGTCCAAAATATACTAAAGTAGTCACTTTCTTAACTGAAAATACCGAAAATAAGTTAAGCACAAAACAAAGAGATGTTTTAACTGTTCTAAAAAATCGTGGTGGCGAATTACCAATGTCTGAATTAGTGGCGTTGAGCGAATTATCAGGTAACTCTACTGTCAATACTTTAGCCGATAAAGGTTGTGTGGTGATTCAAGAAAGAGAAACTCTACGACTTTTAGCCGACAATTTATCTTCAGCCAAAGATAAACCCAAACAATTGACAAAAGCACAAAATAATGCCTTAGAAATTATCAATAGTTTACATTGCTTCGCTACAGTATTATTACATGGTATCACAGGTTCGGGTAAAACAGAAGTATATTTACAAGCGATCGAACCTATCTTAAAACAAAAAAAATCCGCCTTAGTTTTAGTACCCGAAATTGGTTTAACACCACAATTAACCGATCGATTTTTAGCTAGATTCGGACAACAAGTCTGTGTTTATCATAGTGGTTTAAGCGACGGTGAAAGATATGACACATGGCGACAAATGCTAGTAGGTGAGCCTCAAGTAGTTATTGGTACTAGAAGTGCTATCTTCGCCCCCCTTCCCAACCTGGGAATTATTATTTTAGATGAAGAACACGATGCTAGTTTTAAACAACAACAACCGACTCCCACCTATCACGCCAATCAATTAGCTATCTGGCGAGGAGAATCAGAAAATTGCCCGATCGTTTTTGGTTCGGCTACACCCTCTCTTGAAACATGGCTCACAGCGACACAAAACAAACCGATAGATAGTCCTGATTTTTTATTAGACTCCCATCCTCATTATTATTTATCATTACCCGATCGTATTTATAAACGTCCTTTACCGCCTGTAGAGAT
Source organism: uncultured cyanobacterium (assembly GCA_963710605.1). Classification (GTDB taxonomy): domain Bacteria; phylum Cyanobacteriota; class Cyanobacteriia; order Cyanobacteriales; family Cyanobacteriaceae; genus JAALKG01. Next base: position 23,862 of record CAVQBA010000007.1, on the reverse strand, counting down.
TGTCGATATGCGACAGGAATTAAGAAAAGGTAATCGTAGTATTTTTAGCGATTCTCTTCACAATGCTTTAAGTAAACTCAAAGAAACAGGCAAACAAGCCATCTTATTTATTTCTCGTCGAGGACATAGCACTTTTGTCTCTTGTCGTAGTTGTGGTTATGTAATGGAATGCCCTGATTGTGATGTCTCTTTGTCTTATCATTACACTCACGAAGGAGCGACCGAATTATTACGTTGTCATTATTGCAACCATACTGAGATACATCCACAAAAATGTCCTGATTGTTTTTCGCCTTATCTCAAGTTTTTTGGTACAGGTACGCAAAAAGTTGTATTGCAATTAGAGAAGGAGTTTCCCGATTTCAAAATACTGCGTTTTGATAGTGATACAACCAGAAACAAAAATGCTCATCGCCAGATATTAACTGATTTTGCGGATAAAAAAGCGGATATTTTAATTGGTACGCAAATGCTAACTAAAGGTATCGATTTAGCGAATGTTACTTTAGTCGGGGTAGTTTCTGCCGATGGTTTGTTATTTCATTCTGATTATCGATCGAGTGAAAGAGCATTTCAAACCTTAACTCAAGTAGCGGGTAGAGCAGGAAGAGGTGATGATGCGGGGCAGGTAATTATTCAAACTTATTCCCCTGAGCATTCTGTGATTAAAACTGTCGAACATCATGATTACTTGAGTTTTGTACAACAAGAGTTGATCGATCGAGAAAGTTTGGGTTATCCTCCTTACGGTCATATTATCTTACTTCGTTTTAGTGGTATCGATGGCGAGCAAGTTCGTTTGGGAGCGGAAATGGTAGCGGAAAAATGTGCTAATTTATTACCAGAAGAAATTGAAATATTAGGACCTGCACCTGCTAATATTATGCGTGTAGCTAGACGTTATCGTTGGCAAATTTTACTTAAGTCTCCTCAGGAATTTAGTTTAGAAATTAAGGATAAATTATTAGAGATAAAAGATAGTTGTCCTCGATCGTTTTCTTTAGTAATCGATCCTAATCCTTTAAGAATTGAGTAGTTTAAAACAATAGTTTTTTGTCTTATTTTTACTATACATTAAATTGTCGGTTAGGTTGAGTCTTAAAATAACCAACAGAGTCAAAAGGGCAAAGGTAATTTTAAAAATAGCTTGAACTACCATTAAAATTGCTTACGCCTATCAATGGAGTATCCCCCCCATCCCCCCTTTGTAAGGGGGGAGATTCGGGGCTTTAAACCCTTGATTTTTTGGTAATAATAGATAAAAAAGCGAAACCCAACAACTAAAACCCGAAGTACAAATATCTTAACTACAATCTAATATTATCAATCATTGGTTACGGCTAAGTTATGAATAAATGTGTTGAAACTTGTAATCGATCGTTGCTATTGTCCATTCTACTAGTATTTATAATTAATTTACTTGAGATAAAAATTATTAATTGTACTAAAAAAAAAGCCGATATTGTACTATCACTTAAAGAATTAAATATTTTAAACAGTGCTATATATGAAGTTAAAAAACTTATATATATTTATGAATCTTACCTAAAATTAGAAGTATTTATTCGTAAAATAAAGTTGTTTTTAGTGTTAATAAATAAATTCTTTGATTAAAAATTAGACAGATAAAGTTATTGCAAAATAATTTTCTTTTCAAGAAATACTGATAACAAATAATGTTCTCAACGAAGTCTGTAATGGAGTTAAAATTAAAAAAATTGTCACAATAAGAGGTGCTTCTTTTGAAGAAGTAAACATATTTTCATTATCAGTTAGTCAGTTAGGAAAAAATATGAGACAGAAGTAATAGTCTTTTTGAATAACTATTATTCGCCCTATAATAATACTCAAGATAGTATCGAACTTATTTTCATCTTCCTTAAATAAAGGGGGAAACTTAATCAAAATGTCTTAAGCAACCCATTTGTTGCTACATAAATTTATTGCTGTTTATTTATATCAGATAATTGAGCTAAAGTAGTCTTAATTTTTTCTGTGCTACCTGGATTAACTAACCCATAATAATCAAAAGCATAAATTCGATCGTTTTTTACGGCATCCAAATTACCCCAAAAAGATTGATTTTTTAATTCTTCTAAAATACCTTCATTAGCAGGATCGACGATAATAATAACATCAGGATTAGTTTCTAGTACCTTTTCAGGAGAAAGAGTCACATAACCACCAAATTGTGAATTAGATTGTAAATCGCCAACAACATTCGTGGTTTTAAATTGAGTTAATAAATCTCCCGTCCAACTATCCTTATTGGGAGCGAGGATTGGTTGCTGACTGACTAAAACTAAAGTAGAATGTTCTGATTCGATATCTTCAGGTATTAAACTTTGATATTCTTGTATTAATGGTTCTGGATTAGCATCGATCGCTTCAGCTAAGGTTTGAATATTTTCTTGTAATCCTGACCAACTATCAATTTTAGTGGAGATAGTTTTGACACCAAACTCTTCTAATTTAGTTAAAGTAGCATCACTAAACCCATCTGCACCGATAACTAAATCTGGTTTAAGTGCGACTATTTTTTCTAAATCGGGTTGCGATCGCCCTTCACTAACTACAGGTAAATCTTGAAAACGTGGATCGGCTTTTAGTAAACGACTTCCAGCTACACCGACTAATTTAGTTGAATCTAATCGATCGATAATATCGGCACTTAAAGAAGTAAGGGCGATAACTCGGTTGACTTGACTTACCGATTCTGTTGAAGTTGCTAAGGAAGAATCATTATTAGTTGTTGATGTTGAAGTATTATTACAAGCAACGATCGATAAACTTAAAATGAAAATTAAACCCAAACGAGATAATATTTTTGTTTTTGATAAATGTAACATGATTTTAGTTTAAAGTGATTGGAAAAGGACGAAAGAACAAGTAAGAAGTAAAAAGCCTTAACAGTTAAGAATTAAGGGTTATAATAATTAATTCTCATAAGAATGAGACAATTTGAGGATTCAAGCATAGAGTTTAATTTATTAAACGAATTTTGTTAGCCTTGTCAATTTATTGCAAGGCGGGTTTGAAACTTAATTTAAACAACTATAAAAGCGACGATGTAGAATCGAATGCCATTAAAAACGAATTGTAAAATTAACCGAAGCATTAAACCCAGGAGGAGCAAAACGTTTAAGATTGGGGCTATCAACGCTCAAACCTCGTACATCTGACCAAACAAAATACTCTTCATTCAATAAATTAAATAAACCGAAGTTAATCGAAGCATTTTGAGAAACGTTATAGTAACCAATCAAGTCGAGCAAGACATAACCATCAGGAGCAAATAACTCACCTCCGCCTCCACCTCCAATCGCACCTAAGTCTTCACTGATACGATCGTCATCTTTCGCCGCAACAAAAGTACTAATAAATTCCGCTCCCCATTTATTTTCAGGTGCTTTATAACGTAATCCGACTACTGCTTCAAACGGATTAACTGAATTAAGGGGTACGGTATTATCATCAGTAGTATTGTTTCCCTCTGCCCAAGCTAAACTACCGAGAATACTAAAACCATTTTCTCGATTATTGTTAAAGAAATATTCGGCTTTAGCTTCCACTCCATAGATTTCGGCACTTTCAATATTTTGGCTTTGGAATACAGAAAAACCATCCCGAGAACGAGTGCCAAGAGAAACTGTATCGATAAAATCGTCATAATTATTATAAAATCCAGCGATCGAAAATTCAATTTGCGGATACGAGCCACGAATACCGATTTCAAAACTATCACTTGTTTCTGGCTCTAAATCGCCATTAGGTAAGATAGCATAACCAAAGGCAAAGTTAGTAAAACCAATATTAGCATCATCATAAGGAGGGCTACGAAAACCTCTAGCATATTGTCCATAAAATGCTAATTCGGCAGTAGGTTTATAGACAACACCAATCTTAGGAGAAAAGGCAGAATCGTCACGACTTTCGACATTAAAATTATCGACATTAATTCGGCGAAAATCATCATCTTCATTGACATCTAAACTATAGTAATCCCATCTGATGCCTGGAATAATCGAAAACTGACCGACTTCTATTTCATCTTGTACATATAGCCCTACCCTTAAAGTATCCGTATCGGGGAAAGTTTTATTGGGAAATTCTTCACCCACAACAAATTTACTAATAGTGCCATCAGCAAAAATAAGAGTATTATCACGAGGGCGAGAGGTGTTTGTGTTCGATACTTCCAAACCATAAACCAAACGATGAGAGGCACTACCCGTTGTAAAATTACTTTGCAGTTGAATATCACCACCAATAATATCTTGTTCAAAAGTATTCTTTTCTTCTCTGATGACAGGTACAAAACTTGGTCGCCCTCTACCAAAGGTTTGCTGAATACCTTCGGATATTTTTTCTTCTTCTATTTCTGCGTTTTGATAATACAGTTTAGCTTGAATACTTTGTAACCATCCTTGTTGTTGCTTGTAGTTATAATCCAAACTAATTCTATTACGACTACGGGTATCTTCAGCAACTACTTTTTCTCAATCGAAAAGGACAATATTAGGAGGGCGAACATTAAAAGGTGTAACACCTACTTCGTTTAAAATATCGGTATCTGTCGTACCGTATAAAAATTCTCCTGTCAGTTTAAGGCTATTATTTTCATTAATGTTATAAACTAATTTAGAAGTTAAACTATAATCTTTTATATCTTGAGGATTGACTTGTACTCCTGAAGCTGTTTTTAATTCGTCTGCTCCCGTATAAGTTGCAACAGTAGAAAATTGTAGTTTTCCTTCTTTATCTTCTAATGCCATCACTCCCGTTAAGGAGATACTTTCGTCGCTACTATCGTAAGTAATTTGTCCGCTATTATAAAAAGATTTACCAAACACATCAAGGTAATCTTGAGGGTCTTTTGTAATGAAAGAAACAACACCACCAATCGCATCGCTACCGTATAATGCAGAAGCTGGACCTTTAATTATTTCAACTCGTTTAATTGTTTCTATATTAAAATAATCTCTACCTCTACCTACATAATTATCTGGTACTCTAATACCATCTACTTGTAATAAAACTCTATTACCATCAATACCCCTAATATTAAAGTCTTGGTTGCCGAAACGACTCGCATTTCTACCGACAGAAACACCCGGCTCGTAACGAACTAAGTCTTGTATATCCCGAACTACTTGCTGTTCTATTTGTTGAGAGTCGATAATAGTAATTGAACTAGCAGAATCTAACAAAAGACGAGGTGTTCTTGTTCCTGTAATGGTAATATTGATTCTTCCACTATAATCGACGACGTCAAAGTCGGTTGCTTCTGTAATTGATAAAACCAAATTGCCACCGTTACTAATTATTTCGGCTCTAGGTATTCGATCGTTTTCTCCTCGAATAACAATATTGACAACGGTATCGTTTACCTGAGTAACTGTAATTTGGTTAATATCTTCTGTGGGATTTAATTCGATAAATTGTCGATCGATTGTCGTGTCTAATAATTCGATAGTCAATTCGTTTTCATCGTTCATTATCAAAGGAATTAGTGTCTTTCCAGACTCGGTGACGATCGTTATTTGTAATCCGTTTTCCGTGGTTTCAAAAACAACATCAATTATCTTTTCTAAATTATTATTTTGAACGATATTCAATGGTGGATTTTCTGGTAAAAATGATGGTACAGAATCTGCTTTGACTGGATTGACAATCGCTAAGAGAGAAAGAGGTAATAGTCCGTAATTTATTATTTGTATTTGTGTTTTATTCATTGTTTTTACAGCTAGTACATGGTCAATTAATTTTTTAAAATTCAAGAATAAAAGTAAGAAGTATAAAGACTTCGCACCATTAAGTCTTTTGTTAAGAGTTTGACGACAACGCAGGAATAATCCCCCTAAATCCCCCTTTGAAAGGGGGACTTTTTCAACACAACTGTTGCTTTTTTAATTTGAATTAGTATTCAAACGATCGACTGAAAAATATCAATTAAGTCCCCCTCCTTATTAAGCAGGGGTTAGGGGTGGTTTTACGTACTCATTAAATCGTTCCCTCCAAGAGCAAAGAGGGGAGAATGGGGGAGTTGTTTAAAACAACTGTTGCTTTCTTAATTGGAATTAGTATTCAAACGATCGACTAAAAAAATATAAATTAAGTCCCCCTCCTTACTAAGGAGGGGTTAGGGGTGGTTTTACGTACTCATTAAACCGTTATCTGTTCATTGTTTTCGTTGCTGGATAAAGAGGACAAATTTGTTTACCGACGGGAGTCTCGATAATTACTACTTCAACATCAAAAACTTGGGCAATATTTTCTTTGGTTAGAACGTTTTCGGTTTTACCAATCGTAAAAAGTTGACCTTGTTTTAAAAACGCCAAACGATCGCTATATCTAGACGCAAGATTAATTTCATGTAAAACAGTTATAATGGTCAAACCTTGTAAATGAAGTTTTTTAAGCAACTCCAACAGTTGTAATTGATAGTGAATATCCAGATAAGTTGTCGGCTCATCTAACAACAATATTTGGGGATTTTGAGCTAAAGCAAGGGCTAAAAATGCTCTTTGTCTTTCTCCTCCCGACAATTGAGTTACAGGTCGATGGCGATAATCTTCTAATTCCGTCTCGCACAACGCTTGAGTAACTGCTTCACGATCGCTTGGCATCAAATCCCACTGATACCACGATTGGTGCGGAGTACGACCTAAACTAACTAACTGCTCGACAGTCAAGCCTTTAGGGATGGTTTGTTGTTGTGGCAAAATAGCAATCCGTTTAGCTACTGTTTGGGGTGGCAAAGAATGAATATCTTTTCCATCAAGTAAAATTTTTCCTTGAGCAGGAGCAAGAATACGACAAAGTAACTTGAGAAAAGTAGATTTACCAGAACCATTTGCCCCAACTAAACTGAGCCATTCACCATGTTTCAAATCAAAATCAATGTTATGGATAATTGTTCAATCGTTATACCCAGCACTCAAGTTATAACTGTTTAAAGGCATAATTTAAAATTACTAATAGTTAAGGATTTACCAGAAAATCAAGGGTTTGCTCGCCCCGCCAAAAGGAATAAGTAATGAGTAAGTTTAAAAATGGCTCAGTGAGAGAATGAAAAATTCAGGTTTTAGCTTTTAGTTTTTAACTCTTGCCCTTTGCCTTTTGCCCTTTTGACTTTGCTAAAACGATCGTTTGTAAAGTAACCAGATAAACAAAGGCGAACCAATCAAAGCAGTTACCGCACCTACAGGTAACTCCACCGCACCCAAACGAGAAATTAAATCTGCCCAAGATAAAACTATTGCCCCGCCTACTGCCGAAAGCGGAATCAATAATCGATAATCGTTGGTTTTAAGCAAAAAACGAATCGAGTGAGGTACGAGTAAACCGATAAAACCAATTAATCCAGCAATACTAACCGCACTAGCCGCCAATAAAGTTGCAGTGCCACCAATTAGTAAACGTACTTTACCCAAAGGAATACCTAACCCGACAGCTAACTCATCGCCTAAATTAAGCACATTAACAAAACGAGCCAACAAACAGGCAAAAATCAAAGTAACTAAAATGTAAGGACTTGCAACACGTAATTCTTCCCAGCCTCGCCCATTAAGACTACCAATAATCCAATTGAGAGCCTTTTGAATCCTGCCATCTTCAGACAGTAACAACAAAGTAGCTTGAATTGCTCCAAATAAAGAAGATACGGCTACACCGCCTAAAATAAGACGTTCGACACTGATATTGTTATTTTCTCGTGCTAAAAAATAAACTAAAGCAGTAGTAAGGATTGCACCCGCCCAAGAAGCTACAGGGATTAGAAACAAAAATATGTCAAAGGTAATCAAAGTTACCACAACTAATCCTGCTCCTGCTGAGATACCCAACAAAAAAGGTGTAGCTAAAGAATTACGTAACATTCCCTGTAATAAAGCACCTGAAGTGCCTAAAGCAGAACCGACCATAAAAGCCGCTAAGATACGAGGTAAACGTAAATCCCAGATAATTACTTGATTTAAAGTACTTCCTTGATGCCATAAGGCTTGATAAATCTCCTCTAAACTCAAAGAAACTGAGCCTGTAGATAATGAGACACAAAAAGTCACAATCAAACTAAAAATAATCAATAAGATGATGATTAAAGTTCTTTTATGTTCTTTTTTTGTTAACAACAAGGAGGATGAAAGTATATTTTTTGCTTCCATTTAATTGATTCATGATACATTGATTTATTTTGATAGATATATCCCCCCAACCCCCTTTGTAAGGGGAACTTACCAGCTATAAGTGTAGTTAGAGGGATCGAAATTTTTTGAACGAGCGATCGTTTAAACTTTGATTTTCAGTTATTTTCAGACATGACTAAATTCCATCGTTTGGTAATCAACCAAAAACGAGAAAAGCAGTAGGAATCGGTATTTAATTGATTCGTATTATTTGGTGTAAAAAATCATTCTGAGTTTTCGATCGGGATTTGTTAGTGATTGCATTTCCCTAATCAGAACAAAATTTAGTACACTAAAGAGTATTATTTACATTTGTGTTTTGCCTTGTCACAGTTAGTGATCGGTTTTGTTTACACTAACTTGACGGCTTTTTTTTCAGTGACGATCGTGATTTTAATTATTTTATTTTGTCATAATTGTTTTTTTAAATAGATTTATTTCACTTGATTAATAGAAATCTTTCGCATTTAATAATATTAAATGATAAACCTTATCGATAATTTATGCAATAAAAAAACAGAATTTTTTATTTTTTCTTGACTGCAATAGCTAAGGTTGCTCCTTCTACTTGCCGTAACTCATCCATCACAATAACCACCAGACCATGAGAAACTTTCTCATCTGCACTAATAATTACTGTACTTTGCTGATTGGGAAGAATTAATCGATCGACTTCGTATTGTAAAGTTTCGATTTGAATTGGTTTTTTATTGAGATACATTTTGCCATCATTTTGAACTGTCACATTAATCTGAGCCACTTGTTTTGGTTCGGCAGTTTCAGCAGAAGGTAGATTTACTGGTAAACCTTCAGAGCGAATTAAAGAGATACTCGAAATGATAAAAAAAGCCAAAATCGAAAAAATAGCATCGATCATTGGTACAATATTAATTTCAGCCTGGGTGTCAACTTCGTCTGGTATTCGCATAATCATCCTCCTTACGTTCGTATAACCGACGGTATAAAAGCTCTAATTGTCCTCCATATTCTTGAATTGAAGCAATTTGACGTAGATAAAAAGAACGAAGTATATTAGCAAATATTAGTGTTACGATCGCCACAACTAAGCCCATAACTGTAGAAACTAATGCTTCACTAATACCACCCGTTACTCCTGCGGTATTTGTTCCTCCTGCATTACCTAAATCCAGAGAAGAGAAAGATTGAATTAATCCTAAGATTGTTCCTAATAATCCTAACAAAGGAGAAACAGTAATTACTGTTTGAAAAAAGGTATTAAATCTTTTCAGTAAAGGTAATTCTGCTTGAGTTGCTGTTTCTAATGCTAAACGAAACTCTGTCGCATTTGGATTGTCTAATTCTAGAGCTTCTAGAAAAATTCTCGCAATAGGCAATTGAGCATTTTTACGCAATCTGACGATCGCTTCAAAGTAATCACTACGGTAAATATTTAAGACTTGTTTGACTAATTGTCTTTCCTTAGATTTAATTTTAATCCAAAACCAAAACCTCTCTATCATAAAGGCTACAGTAATCAAAGAAAATAATATTAGAGGGATTGCGACAATTCCTCCTGCTTGTAAAAAATTACTTGTTGACATTAAATTTTAGTTTGAGAAATAGTTGCAAAAGATTATTAATTACACTAAGATCTAAAGATAGCAAAATTTGTTGGTTAATGCAAAGCTATGTCAACAAAGTGCAAAAATTTTTTGATTCTCACTACAGATTTATAATCTGTGACTATAAAATATTTAAAGATAGGAGATATAAGCCTTTAAGTGTGAGGGAAAAGGTAATTAATTGTCTATGGATAATATGTTGCACTCATCTGTTTCTATTCAACAACGACAAGAAGAAATATTAAAGACACGTAAACTAGTAAAAATTGGTGTTGTTAGCTTCTTTGTTATTTCATGGAGTCGCTTTGGCATTAGTCGGTACGATCGAAAAACCTATTGCTCGAGAAGAAGAAGAACCAATCGAATTAATCATAGTACAAGAACAAGAACCAGAAACAAAACCCGAACCAAAACCCGAACCCAAGAAAATTGAGCCTCCAAAACCGCAACCCAAACCACAACCTCAAGCGGTTATAAAACCTCAGCCAACACCGCAACCACAACCGCAACCTCAACCTACTCAGGTTACCCCACAACCACAACCACAACCGCAACCTCAACCTCAGCAAGTAGTTAAACCAACACCACAACCACAACCAAAACCTCAACCTCAGCGAATAGTCAAACAAATTCCACAACCACAGCCAAAACCTCAACCTCAGCGAATAGTCAAACAAACACCACAACCACAACCTCAGCCTCAACCTACTCAGGTTACTCCCATCCAACCAACACCACAAGTGCAAAAAGTGACCCCAGTAACCAAAACACCAACAATTGTAGCCAAAGACTCAAATCCGACTAGACCAAAAATTACTCCTAATAGAACAAAGACTCCTTCTGTGCCAACAGAAAATAATATTACTCCGATTCAACAACAAGAGGTTGCCACGAATAATACATTAACTAGAAATAACGTCCCTCGATCGATTAATAACCAACCAAGCGAAAATCCGGGTAATACTCTCAGTAATACCTTTAGAAATTCTGCTCGAAATAATAGCAACAGCAATCAGCAAACTTCAGTCGCTCGTATTAATGAAGAAAATACAAATGTGTCTAGTGGCAGAATGACTCGTACCAATACCAATACACCTAGTAATATTAGTAATAGTCAACCAGAAAGTTTTTCTAGTTTAAGAAATAATCTTAATCGTAATAACAGTCGTAATAATAGTAACCAACAGAATGAGCAAGTTTCTTCTATTCCTAGTAATATAGCCGCAACTAGTCAATCAGTGCCTCAACGCCCTCAACCCAAACCTACTCCTCAACCAAAAAATATTCAATGTATCAGCAATTGTAATCCTTCTTATCCTTCTAGTTTACAAGGAGTAGAAGGTAAAGCTACTGTAAAAATTAATCTTGACAGTGGTGGTAATGTTTTAGGCGTAAACATGACAAATCCTCATAGTGATTCACAAGTAAATAGAGAAGCGTTGCTCGCCGCTCGTCAAATGAAGTTTTCTTCCCCCGGTACTAATAATGCTTCAGTAGAAGTTAGTATTAATTTTACCGTTGCAGGCTCAGAGTTCGATCGTCTTGCTCGTCAAAAGAAAAAAGAACAAGAAAATCAAGCCCGTATAGCCAAAGAAAAAGAGCAACAAGCACGTCAAGCCCAGTTAGAAAAAGAAAGACAACAACGTCAACAACAACTAGAAAAAGAACGCCAAGAAAGAGAAGCTCAAGCTAGACAACAAAGAGAGATACAACAACAACAATTACAACGGGAGCAACAACAAAGAGAAACTCAAGCTCAACAAGAAAGAGAAAGACAGCAACAATTACAAGAGCAACAACAAAGAGAAACTCAAGCTCAGCAAGAAAGAGAAAGATTACAACAGCAACAACAAAGAGAAACTCAAGCTCAACAAGAAAGAGAAAGATTACAACAGCAACAACAAAGAGAAGCTCAAGCCCAACAAGAAAGAGAAAGACAGCAACAATTAGAAACAGAGCGGCAACAAAGAGAAGCTCAAGCCCAACAAGAAAGAGAAAGGCTACAAAGAGAGCAACAACAATTAGAAAATTCTCCGACAAACTAATATTAACAATCATGAAAATTTATTTTTACAAATTTCCACCTCCTATCTAATAACATTTATGTTTAAAACGATCGTGGCGGATTAAAAAACACAATTTGTTAAAGACAAAACGATAATTTAAGAATCGTTAATTGACCTCTTTTTTTTGGAAAAAAGGGCTTAAAAATAACCATTATTTAAAATAATCATTATTTAAAGATCGAACAATGAAATCAAAAAAATTTTTATTAACCTCATTTGTTAGTTTAATTGTAATCAACACATTTGTTTTTAGTTCAAAAAGTTGGGCTAATAATACTATTACTCTTCCCGATGGCGGTAAATGTGAAGGAAGTATTAGTAAAGGGAATCTTGACGGTGAAGGTAGCTGTAAATTTAGCAATGGTGATAGTTATGAAGGAGAATTTGTCGATGGAGACAAACAAGGAGAAGGAAAATATACTTTTGCTGATGGCGGTTATTATGAAGGAGAATTTGCCAATAACCAATTTCAGGGTAAAGGTGTAAGAGTTTATCCTGAAGGAGATAAATACGAAGGAGAGTTTGTTGATGGTAAGCCAGAAGGTGAAGGAGTTTATATTTCAACCGATGGTAGTCGTTATGAAGGGCAATTTGTCGATGGTTTACCCGCTCAAGAAGGTAAATTTATTTATAGTAACGGTGACAGTTGTGAAGGAATGGTGAAAGATGGGCAAATTACAGGGCAAGGTAGTTGTGAATACAGTAATGGCGATCGTTATCAAGGAGAATTACTGTCTAACCAACCTCAAGGAGAAGGAATTTATACATTCGCTGATGGTAGTAGCTATCGGGGTACTTTTGAAGCAGGGGTATCAAATGGTGTTGGCGAAAGAAAGTTTGCCAGTGGTGATATTTATCAAGGAGAAATCAAAAATGGCGTACCCCACGGTCAAGGAAAATACAATTTTGCTGATGGCGGTGTTTATGAAGGTCAATTTGACAACGGCAAACAATTAGGTACGGGGATGTATAAGTTTGCCAATGGAAATCGTTATGATGGGGAGTTTATTAATGGTCAATTTGCGGGAAAAGGTACATTTACTTTTGCTAATGGTGATGTCTGTCAGGGAGAGTTTAAAAATAATCAGTTAAATGGCGACGTGATTTGCGATTATACTAATGGAGATACATACAAAGGCGAATTTGTCAATGGCAAAAAAAATGGTCGAGGAGTTTATAATTTTGCTGATGGTACTGTAATTGATGGTAACTGGAAAGATGACCAACCGATCTAAAATCTGAAAGAGAATTAAAATTACTAAAAGTACGATCTTAATCCGAAGTTTTTCCTTTTGTACTAGGAGTGAGAACCAAAATTCTCTTGCTTTTTGCCACTGCTGCGAGATTTTTGCTTGTATGTCGCCTCTTTTTTCCTCCCAAAGTCTTTTCTAAAATTGATTATAATCGATGTACCCACCGATGTGCTTGAGAACGGTCATTTATCAAATAGCACCGAAGCTAGATCGAATGTGGGATAACATTTAAAGTAAAAAAGAATAATGGACAATAATCTGTCACGGATGACAATTAATGTGGCACGGTACAAATATCAAAGTGAATAAAAAAAAGTGGACGTAACTGGATTCGAACCAGTGACCCCATCGATGTCAACGATGTACTCTAACCAACTGAGCTATACGTCCTTGAATATGTTTGTTTTAATTAGGCAAATTACTATCAATTTGAACAATCGACTAATTTACTAATCAATCATATTATAATCTTATTTTAACCCAAAATCAAGCAAAAAGTAAAGGCAATTCTCGATCGTTTTCTTTTTTGATCGTAATCGCTACATTACTTAGATTTCAATAATCAAAACAGGGTTAAAAAAAAGTGATCTTAGTAAGAACCTTTATAAATTCTTTCAGCTTGACTAGTTGAAATCCGATTGGATTTGGGCAAATGACTATTACTCGAATTTGAATCTGTACTTAAATAGCCAGAAGAAACGGCACGATTAGCAATCCCATTATGATTCGCTTTTGATAATTGATTAACTAAACGAGTTGATGAAAGATCACAATTATTACGATCGAGGTTATTTTTTCGATTTTCTAAAGTAACAAAGTCATGGCATAAAGGATCATAGGTTAATACTTCCCCTTTTTCAATATTATAAATCCATCCGTGTAAAGATAATTTACCTTGATGTAAACGGCTACGAATAACAGGATAAGTATTAAGATTTTCTAATTGAGTTAAAACATTTTCGGCTACCGTAATTTGAATCAAATCTTCTTTAGGTACATGATCATAATTCTCCATAATCAAACGACGAGTAGCTTCTGCTTGTTTTAGCCATTCATAAACTAAAGGCATTCTATCGGCTAACTTTGACATTTGTAATAGTCCCTTCATTGCACCACAATGAGAATGTCCACAGACAATTACCTGCTCGATACCTAAAGCTTCGATCGCATATTCTACTGCCGCACCTTCACCGCCATTAGTGGCATTAAACGGAGGAATGATATTACCTGCATTACGAATCACAAATAATTCCCCTACATTAGCTTGAGTAATTAAATTAGGAATCGACACGAGAATCCGAACAGGTAATAAACAAAATACGTGGATGTTGCCCTTTAGATAACTCCTCGAACAAATCTCGATGACTTTCAAAATAACCTGCCTGAAATTGGTGTAAACCCTCTATTAGCTTTTTCATGATGAATTGTTACTCTTAACCTACTATGCCGCCATTGAACAAAATTATACTAAGATTCGGTGACAATTGACAATCAACATAGAACAGAAAACAGAGAATAAAGAAGAGCTAATATCCAACAATTAACTAAAACTCATTTTCCATTATTCATACTTCATTGGTATAATTCTCATATTCGTTAGTTTGATCAATCCTTTTTTTAGTACCCGTGTATCTAATCAATAGATTAGACTAATAAATATAATATATATTTTATTTTTATTTATAGACTGTCATACTTTTACCCTTAATTATTAATTAATTAAATGCTTATTAACCAAAAATGAGTTTAACTCAGACAACGGTTTCGCCAGAATGGCTAAGAGAAAACCTAACTAATCCCGAAGTGAAAATTATTGATTGTCGTTTTCGTCTTGGGGAAGCAGATTGGGGTTTTACTCAATATAGTCATAGTCATATTCCTAATTCTTATTATTTAAATTTAGATCAAGATTTATCCAGTACTGTTCAACTTCCTCATGGAGGTCGTCATCCATTACCAAATACTGATGTATTAGCTGAGAAATTAGCTCAAATAGGTATTACTAAAGATCGCACAATGGTTGTCGTTTATGACGATGCTCGTTTTGCCTTTGCTTCTCGTCTTTGGTGGTTAATACGTTACTTGGGGCATTCTCAGGTTGTTATTCTTGATGGTGGTTGGCAACAATGGCAAAATTTAGATTATCCCGCAGATAATCTTTTACCTAGTCATGAGGATAATGGTGATTTTACGCCTGTAATTCAATCAAATTTAGTTGTTGATATTCAACAGCTCAAACAATTCACTAATTCTTCAACTGCTGTAATTATTGATGCTCGTAGTCACGATCGTTATAGCGGGAAAATAGAACCAATAGATCCGATCGCAGGTAGTATTCCTCATGCTCAAAATGTCTTTTGGCAACAAATGAGTACCGAAACAGGAAAGCTAAAATCTCGAACCGAATTAGAATCTATCTGGCACCCTTATCAAAATTATTCACCGATTATTATGTATTGTGGTTCTGGTGTAACTGCTTGCGTTAATATTTTTGCTTTAACAACGATCGGTTTGACCCAAAGTAAATTATATGTAGGTGGTTGGAGCGACTACTGCTCATATCTGTGAATATTTTAGCTCTTAATTTTTATCTATTAATGGTTGTTATTTATTTTTTAAATGTGTTTTTTTAGATGATTTGTTAACAATTTTTACTTTTATTATTTAATCACGATCTATTTAAAATACAACAAAATATTTGAAAAATAATCTTTTTTAAAGCTAATAAAAATATTTTTTTGACTAACAAAATTTAGTAATAAAATACGATCTATTTAAATATTTTTATAAATTATTAACGATTACAATATACCTTTAATGAGATAATTTATTTAAAGATTAGTCAGTAATAGTTTCTTGAGTCTTAATTCTAAAAATTCATTAAATACTTTTTAAATATACTTTGTGGGGTAAATAGTCTAGCTATTTGTCCTAATTGTGTATTTTGTTACCAAACACTAAAAATCTAGTAAGTCATAATGTAATGATTTATTAGACTGCACTTTTACAACTTTAATCCCATTATTAATTGACAATTAAATCTCAACTTAAATCAAATTTAAAAAAATAAACAATATTTAATAGTAAGTCATATTTGTTTACTATTGAATATTATTTGATTTAGAAAGAGCGACATATTGTCTATTATTATTAAATATTATTTCCATATTTTGCTTACTTTTTATAAATTATAAAACTGAAATAGATGTTATTTTTATGCGTAAATTTGATCTTAACGATGATAACTTAAATCTAGAACAAGAATATTCAACCAAAATATCCGAAGTTACAGAAGAAACAACTTTTGTGATTGCCGAAGAAGACGAACAAGAATCGCCAGAAAACAGACCACAACTGATTCCTCGTCCTCAATACAATCCTAATTATCAGGTTGATTCTACTCATTTGATTACGACAACGATCGAAATCAATCAGAATTTCAACGATAACTATATTCCCCGTCAAAACAATCATACCCATGCAAATCAATTAAGAGATAAAATCTCGATTTTTGTTGATGGTAATAATATGTTTTATGCTCAACAAAAAAATGGTTGGTTTTTTGATCCACGTAAAGTAATTGATTATTTCTCTGAAGAATCAGGGTTTATGTTAATCAATGCTTTTTGGTACACGGGATTAAAAGATTCTCAAGATCAAAGAGGTTTTCGAGATGCTTTAATTAGTTTGGGTTATACTGTTCGGACTAAAATACTTAAAGAGTATTACGATGATAGCTCAGGTCGTTTTTCACAAAAAGCTAATTTAGACATTGAAATTGTCGTTGATATGTTTAATACAGTAGATCAATACGATCGAGTTGTCTTATTTAGTGGTGATGGTGATTTTGAAAGAGCGATCGAATTATTACGTTCTAAAAACACCCATATTACTGTTGTTTCTACCGATGGCATGATCGCTCGTGAATTACGTAATGCAACGGACAGATATATAGATTTAAACGAAATTCGTCATTGTATTGAAAAAAGAGACGAATAGAAACTATCTTTTTTATCTAAACTCGATATTCAAATATTAATACAGCAATTAAATCAAATATTTAGAATGAAGACGTAGTAACAATATGCTACGTCTTTCTTCTTTTGGGTTCATCAAATCAAACAAGTTTTTTTAGTTTTTCAAGAGCAGATTTAAACACCTTATTTACAATCACGTTGCTGTGTTTGATTCTCCCGTTACATTTTATTAGTTTGAGTCTAGGTACGGTTATTAATAGTGAAATTATTCAACGTTTGGGTACTGATTATTCTCATGCGAGGGTAGTGTTGGGTTTCGCTTTCATTTTATGTATCGTATGTATATTAATCTTTGCGAGGCTTAACCGTTCCCTACAATATCTTCGATCAGACGAAGTCTGCCGTTGCGGATCGTACTGTAAGAGTAGATGACATTGAAACTCTGACAGGCTTAGACTTTTTCACCAATATTCCTCTAGATGTTCAAAATGCTATTGAAAGAAGGTTGATTTATCCCACTGCTTCTCTTCAGGCAAATTCTAATTCTCAGAATTACTCAATAAATTCCACTAAGAATATTTCCACATTCCATAATAGTATTACTGAAAATAGTATCTTTACACCCCCATCCACCTTTAGAACCAGTCAAATTAGCACTAGTCATATTAGCTCCGACAAATCCACAACAAAAGAGATTACAATTAACAAGAATAGCTCCAGTCAAATTAGCATTTTCAAAGTTAACTCCAGTCAAATCAGCACCTTCCAAGTTAGCACCCCTCAAATTAGCATTGAAAAAAAAAGCATAGGACAAATTAGCACCAACGAAATTAACTCCGGTCAAATCGCTGTTATTAAATCTAACTCTCTCCCTGTTTCCATCTTGAGTAGAAAAATCAATTCTACTCAAGTCAAGTCCACTCAAATCAACTTTCACGAAGAATCTTTCTCCAGCATTATACCTTCTGAGCAATTCTTCCCTTTCCATTCTGGGCAAACATTCTTTAGCATCCATGACTCAAATCCTCAAGTAATTAATCAACTAAATAATAGTGTAAACCACATCTGGTCAACCCTCATACCTCAAACTGACATCGACATCACCTATGAAATAAAAGACTTACCCTCTGGACAACTAGCAGAAGCCACCATCACAGGTTTCGACTCCGAAGGCAAACCTAACACAGGTATAATCTCGATCGACCATGACGCAAACGGTATCGGCTGGTTTATAGACCAAACTACCCTTAGATAACACCGAATACTCTATTAGTAATACAGACTGGGCATTCCAAGCCACTCCCAACTCCCCAGCATATGGTAAATACGATCTCCTTACCACCCTCCTTCATGAAACCGCTCACCTTTATGGCTTCATCAACGGTTATTCAGGCTTCGATTCCAAAACCACTTACATCAACGGCAGACGTACCTTTATCGGTGATAACTTTACTGCCTTACTCTCAGTAGATGGTTCACATTTAGACAAACAAGCTCACCCCCATGACTTATTAAAGAACCACCTTGCCCCTGGTATCCGTAAACTTCCTTCCGACATTAATGTCTTAATACTCAACGCAATTCAAAATACAAAAACAGACACTTATCATACCCTGATACCTCACACCCACAACCACGACCATGATCTTGTTCCCCCCTTACAAAGGGGGGCTAGGGGGGATTCTTCTTCCATGCTGGCTTACAACGATTTTATTGAAGGTAACAATAGCTTGGGTATCCCCCTAAATCCACGGAGCTTACAAGCACCTGAAATGAATTCAGGTGACAGCCTCTCCCTTCGCAAGGGGGACTTGAAACCCTCACTGCCCTCTAACCTCCAGTGGATTGATGGCACAAATCCTCAACGGTGACTTTGCTATTAGTAACAACAACAACCCCGATTACGGTTGGAATAACCGAGGTGCCGCTACCGTCAATAACGATCGAGAATGATGTTACCACGAGCTATGCCTATGAAGACGATGGAGTGTATTTAGTCATAGCAGTCGCCATAACGCTTAGGACAAATGTAAAAGCTCAAACTATTCATATATAAACATTATACCTTGGCACGAGTGCTGTACTTAACTATTAATTATCATCGCCGCCACAGACTCAGCAGTAGCAGGAGCGAGTAAAACACCATTACGATAATGCCCTGTAGCTAAAACAATTTGGGGATGATTTTCTAAACGCTCAATAATTGGTGCCGGTTTACCATCGGGGCGAGGGCGTTTACCTGTCCAAGATAACATAATCGGAGCAGTTGCTAAATTAGGGCAAAAAGAGAGGGCTTTTTGGTGTAAATCAGTTAGTAAATCTTCATCAGGAATAAGGGGTATTTCGTCGGTAGGAAATTCGACAGTTGCCCCTAACCAAAACTCGTTATTTTTCATTGGTGCAATATGAACATCATCACCCGTGATGACAGGATTAAAATCTGAATTATGTTGCCAATTATGATGCTGGATTAACAACGCTTGCCCTAAAACAGGTTTGATTTTTAAATCACATCCTAAAGGTTGAATCAAATTAGATGTACCTAATGCAGTCGCTAAAATTACCCAGTCAGCTTCGATCGATCGATTCGTTAGGTGTACTTCTGGGCTAGAATTATTTTGATGATCATCAATCTTAATCACATTTTCCCCAAACAAACATTGCACTCCTTTTAAAACAGATGCCTTAACTAAAGTCTTGGTTAAAGAAGTCGGATTAATTTGTCTATCATCAGGAGAATAAACCGCTCCTATTACCGAGGGGTTATCTACTTCAGGGCAATTAGCTTTTAATCTATCTGCATCCCAAATATCAAGTTTGTAACCTTGCTCAGCACGTTTTTTGCTAAGCTTTTGATATTTACTAATTTGTTCGGGGGCAAAAAGTAATTTGACGATACCATGACTGTTATGAGGAATAGTCAGCTTAGTTAATTCTTCTAATTCAGGGATTAAAGTAGTGTATCGCTTCAAACTAGCTTCTCTTAATCTCCATGCCCTACCTTTTGTTTTGTGGCTGATAACACCCATCAAGATACCTAATGCCGCTCCTGTTGAGCCTGTACCGGGATTATTTCCATCTACCAGAGTTATTTCTAATTGTGGGTAATGACTTAGTTGATAGGCTATACTGCTACCAATAATTCCACTACCTATGATTACAACTTTTGTCATTTAATAAATACTATTGTCTGTATCAGGACTTGACAGGATTAATCGATTAATCGGATAGTTAGTAATTAATATTCTTTATTGGTCATTCTTTACTTCTTCATCCTTCATCTTTCATCCTTACTTATTGTAAACGAACACGAGGATCAAGCCATGAATAAGTTAAATCGGCAAGTAAATTAAAAAAGACAATTAAAATACCATAAATCATTGTAATAGCTAACACCACAGGCGTATCACTACGATAAATTGATTCGATTAATAATGAGCCAATACCCGGAATCCGAAAAATTTGCTCAGTAATTAAAGCACCTGTAAAGATGCTGGGGATATCAAGGGCGATGAGGGTAATTACAGGAATTAGTGCATTACGAACAATGTGTTTAAAAACAACTTGATATTGATTTAATCCTTTACTGTAAGCGGTACGAACATAATCTTCATCTAATTCTTCACTGACAGACGATCGCATAAATCGCATTAAAACTGCTGTTTGGTATAAAGCTAAAACAGTAATCGGCATCAATGATTGTTTGATTTGTACGAGTAAAGATGACAAATTATTAATCTCTAAATTAGCATCATAGATAAATGGAAGCCAGTTAAGTTGAACACTAAAAATAACAATCAATAATATACCCGTAAAAAAAGGCGGAATCGAATAACCTAAAAAAGCGATAAAAGTAGAAAGATTATCAAGCAAGGAATAACGTTTAATAGCTGAAATCAAACCAAGAGGAAGGGCGATTACTACACTGATAATATAAGCAAAACCAACAACCATCAAACTATTAGGTAAACGTTGCCAAATCAAATCACTAACTGCACTACGACTAGCAAAAGAATAACCAAGATTTCCTTGAACAAAGGAGGTAATCCATTTAAAATAACGAATATAAATAGGTTGATCTAAACCAAAAGATTTACGAATATTCTCCCTCACTTCAGCGGTAATATTTGGATTAGAAGCTAATTCACTTAAAGGATCACCGGGGGCTAATGCTAAGATGAGAAAGATGATGATACTAATAGCGAGTAAAGTCGGTAGAGAAATTAAAATTCTCCTCAATACATAGTTCATGATTAATAATTGAGAATTGAGGTATTAATATCTCCTCGTAGATTATCTGTTATGCGATTAACTATCAAATATATTTTTAACTGTACTCCTTTTACTGTACTCACTGTTTGCTGCCTTGAATTTCTCTTGCTTTTTTCGACGACATCTGTGAGAACAATATTTAACTTCATCCCAACAAGAAGCCCATTTTTTACGCCAAGCGAAAGGTAGTCCACAAACAGGACATATTTTAGTGGGAAAGTCTGATTTTTTTCGTTGTTTTGCCATTTTGGCTTACTCTGATTAACTTTTGATAATATGAAGAGTTCTTTTGTATCTATATAATAATTATTAATTGTCAATTGTTCAAACAAAACTGTGCATAACTCGACCAAAACTCCATAGTTGATGATAATAATTAGTACTAACTCGATCGCTTTTTTCGGCTAATTGATTGATACCTATTCCATTATTACCGATTTGTTTCCCTGAGCTATGAATATATTGGTTATCTCCTAAATATAAGGCTACATGATTGACACGACGATCGGCAAAAAAAACTAAATCACCGGCGATTAATTCTTCTCTAGTTATTCTTTGAGTAAACGCTTCTTGCTGATAAGAATCTCGTGGCAACCATACTCCTACACTAGCAAAAGCAGATTGCATCAAACCAGAGCAATCATAATTAGGTGGCACTGAGCCACCCCAGAGATAATAATTAGATACATTCATCGCTTGATAAGTAAATTCAATTATTTGAGGAATGTATTCAACTATTTTGTCTCGTTCAATTAATTTACCTGAATAAGGTTTAGTAGCAGGTTGTAAATATTGTAAGTCTTCTAATTTTAACCAAGCACGATATTTATCTTCACAAAAACAAATTTCGATTGCCCCATTGACAGGATGAGAAGAAATAATTTGAACTTGTCTGCCTTTTTTTCCTTGAGTCGCTAATTCTTGGCAATCGGATAATACATAACAATTTAAGTCTGTTAAACAGGAGTATTCACCTGTATTAGAAGGGCATAGCAAGTTAGAAACCATGACTTTTGATTAACGATCGAGTAATTATTTTCAAAGGATAGCATTCTCGAGCGAGTATTAACAATTAATCGTTATATTCTGTTCATATTTGAAGATACATTTGAGGTAGCTGTTTTCAACTTACCTCATTTTTTCTCTAATAGTTTGTACCCCTTTAATCAAAACCGCAGAAGCTAGAGAAACTCAGCCATTGCGAGTCCAAAAATTAACATGATGATTATTTTTATTTAAGAAACAAGCTAACATTTGCCTCGATACACTCTTAGCCAAAATAGTAATTTGATAATTGTCATTCATAGACATAAATTATTATATTACCAAGATTGCAAGGGTAAGAAAGAATGTATAGCCGAATGAATTTGTGATTACTTATACTTTCGCCAACCCCTCGTGTTTCTCCCCTTCAAAGGGGAGACTTTCATCAACCGAAAAAGTGCAATTATAAATTCATTTAGCTGTAGAATCAATAATAAAGAATTCTTAACTTTTAATTAATTGTCAATTGGTTAGATATATTTATTTTGATCATGAAAATGAAAGTAATTGCTCATAGAGGTGCATCAGCTTTAGCCCCAGAAAATACTTGGCAGAGTTTTGATTTAGCTGTAAAATTAGGTGCAGATGCGATCGAAACTGATATTCAAGCTACTCAAGATGGTGAATTAATTCTTTTTCATGATCATACTCTAGATAGAACGACTAACGGGCAAGGAAAAGTTAGTCAATCTTTATACTCACAAATTGAGCAACTTGATGCAGGTAGCTGGTTTGATGTTGCTTATCGTGGTGCAAAAGTTCCTTTATTACAAGATACTCTTTTAGGTTACGCTAAAAAAATCCATTTCATCTTAGAGATTAAACTTTCAGGTATCGAGTTAGAAGTATTAAAAATGGTACAACAATTAGAATTGATTGATGCAGTCACTTTTACTTCCTTTGATATAGAAGTGATCAAAAATATGAGAAATCATTCAAGTCAAGTTAACCTAGAATGGTTGGCAACTAAAAGTGAGCAGTTACAAATCAATCAAGCCTGTGAATTGGGTATTAAACATATTTCTTTACCTGCATCTATTATTACTTCTGAATTAGTTGCTCACTGGAATACTTTAGGTGTAGATGTGGGTGTCTGGCAAGTAAAAGATAGTCAGATGATGCTTCAAGTAATCAATACAGGTATTGTAGCGATGACGATCGATTTTCCCCATTTATTAACTAATTTATTGAATTAATAGATATAGTTGAATGAATTTGTAACTGCGTATTGTATTAGCTATAGAGACGTTATAGTATAACGTCCCTACTATATTAAATTTATGAATTGATAATTTCATTTAGCTAAGTACTTGTGCAAAATTAATTGTACATTTTATTGTAGGGGTGTAAGGCTTACACCCCTTTATTTAACAGCTATTTAATCGATCGCACTTCTGAAAGTAAAGTATATAATTAATTTTGCTTACCTACTTATATAACAGTAAACGAGTTAGTTAAGATATTTTAATGAAATCCCCCTC
>CAVQBA010000006.1:0-946439 GCA_963710605.1 uncultured cyanobacterium | reverse complement strand
GACGTATGTTGCCATACCCTCCCCCTCACAGAACCGTACTTGACAATTTCTCATCATACGGCTCTTAATCATGCCTTGGGTAAATGGTGGTTTTTGTGACACGATTTGTGTATATGTATTAAGTTTGATTCTTTGTCCGTACCTCCATTTTGATTGGAATTATGTGGTGGGTTTCCCATCCCATGCCATTGGTTAGGGTGTCACTACATACTGGACATTTCCATTTCTGGTTTTGGGCAACATCTCTGTAGAGTTTACCTTCTTGGCTGAATCTTGTTCTACATTCTTTGTCGTTCCTTTTTGTCCAGTATTCTTGTAATCTAGGTTATCTGGTGATGCTCCTTGTTCTCACGTGCCGAGTGATGGGGATTGTGGCTGTGCGGATATTCAAGTTTTGTGGTTTTCCCTCTCTGCTTAATATCTTGGTAAAAAATAACCACGGTTGTTTTTAACTCGACCAAAGTATCTATACCTTACCCATTTGGCTTTTTACCGTGATGTTTCCTCTTTGACCATTTGTATAATAACTGAACTATTCTATGGTCGAAATATGCAAAGATTTCCTTTGCTACGAATGTTGGTAGTAGTTCCCCCATCCTCTTAGAATTGGATTAAGATGTCTAATGACTCCTTCGGCTTTCATCCCTGAATTTTTTCTTAATTTCTTCAATTCCTCTGATTTTGAGGGCTCTTTTGCCGGTTTTAATGAGACATTTGCCTTTTGTAGTTTTATAAAAAGTCAAATCCGTCTTTAACTTGAACTATTTTTGTTTTGTCCTTGTTTAGAACTAATCCCCTTTGAGAAAGCCAGTTTTTAATTATAGGTATAACTTCTTCAATCTCTGACTTTGGCTGGTGACTATAAAGCTATCTGCGTATCTAATCAGGCTGTACTTTGGAAAGGTCATTTTCCTAACCCTTTTGATTCTTTTGCCTTTGTAACCTTTTTCGTTAGACTCGTATATTCTCTCAATTTTATACTCCGAGAGGTGTTTTAAACCATCTAAGGCTATGTTGGCAAGTAACGGTGAAATGACTCCACCTTGGGGTGTTCCAGTTTTAGTTTTAATGAAAATTCCTGTTCTACGTAACGTCTCATTGTTTGATTAGTTCTCTTCCAGGAAAATTTTTTATTTTCCGTAGAATAAACTTATGGTCAATGTTGTCAAAAGCTCCCTTGATGTCGGCATCTAGAACCCACTTATCTTTCCCGTGTCCATTCAATCGATACCAAATTTGTTCTATTGCATCTTGGGCATCTTCTTCCTGGTCGGAATCCATAAGAATTCAACCTCCAATTGGGCTTCCCCTATCAGTTCTCCTTCTTTACAATTGCTTGCATTGCTCTATCTTTAATGGTTGTAGATAACTGCTTTTTCTTTCCGTTAGCTTTTGGGATATATAGTCTCTTGGTTGGTTTAACCTTCAAGGTGTATATTCCTTGAGCTTCACAGAGTTTTTCTCTTGCGAGAGAAGTCAATGTTTTCCTTGTATCAATTCCAGCAGTCTTTTTCCCGCATTGTCCTGTGTAACCTTTCTTACCGACTCAAGGAAGTCTGACTTCTCATCATTAGCTTTGTTAAGCTTCTGACTTTATTCCAATCTTTTTCCTTGGTCGCACGATATTCTATGTCTTAAGTTTTTTACCTTCTTATAGGTTTCAATCCAGTCAATCATAGACCAGTTAATTCTATCTTTCTTGGTTTTTAGCTTCGATGTCATTCTGACTCTATCTTTCACTATCTTTTGACTCTTACATTGAATTTACTATCGTGATGATTCGTTTTGGAAGCTCTTGGTTTCCCTTAGTGAATGACATGTACTACCCACTTATATCAATATCTGATTTTCATGTTACCTTTCGGTTTGTAGCATTCAACATCCCTTACCCTCTAAATAATTCCGTCTCCCTTGCGTTTGACCTACTCAATAGTTATTGAGAATTTATAGGGTTTTCCGTGTTCCGCATCTTTATAGATTCATCTCTTTTAGGTTTCATCTATTCTCCGACGAAGTTCGGGGTGAGGCAAAATTCAAATTCCCCACCTACTCGTTTACCTTTTGGTTCAAGCGTGTTAGCCTATTTCGCTTGTTATTCCTGACGAAGTTTTGTAGATGATTCACTTGCGTTAACCATGAGAAATTTCCCTTGTTTCTAATGAGTTCAATAAGCTACCAGCGCGCTCTCAGTGACTTGCATTCAAATGTATTGATTACTTACTAACATCGTAGTCGGAGTCAAGGACTCTTTTACTTGGGAATAACTCGATAGAATAAGTCTAGGCATTTCTGCCACTATGTGAGATGCGACTTTCACGTCGCACCAACTTTGGAAATCCATTTTGCCCGACAATTGCTTTTTACAATTATCGTAAAAACGACTAATAGCAAACCAAGCACGTTCTGCACGACAGATGCCTTGCCCATAGAATTCAATTTATGATGAAGAGAATCTCGTGTTGTCGTGTAGTCTTATTAGAGTAAAAACCTATTTATTTTTTGTTGTCTTTCTTTTGAGTATCTGAACCTAGCATTTCAAATTATGTATTGCTTTTGCTAAATACTTGCGAGTTCAGCTTCATCCTTCTCCGCATTTTTGAATTTTGGAACGAGTACTTCTGTTCCCCCTTCCTCTCGTTGAGACTTTTTATAGTATAGTATCTCAATACAAGTGACAACTACTAACTACAGAAAAAATAGAAGAGCAGGTACACATTATATTCGTGACAAAATACCGAAAAAAAATTTTAACTGATGAAATGTCATTCATTAGAAGATTACTTTACAGTTATTTTAGGTAAGTGGAATAGTTTTTGTTTGGAGTTTAATGGCGAATTAGCACACGTTCACCTTGTTAATCAATCACAGCCCAGACAAAAGACTGAGTGACTTGATTGGTAATTTAAAATCGAGCAGTTGCAACATCCTTGTGATTATCCCTCTTTAAACATACTTATGCGAAAAAAGTTTTACGGACCTCAGTTACTTCGTCGCTAGTTGTGGTGGCGTTACTATCGCAGTACGTTCAACATCAAAAACGCCCCGAATAGAGGCTCGTCGAATTGCCAAAGGCGAGGGTTTTTACGCCCTCATTAGATAACGATTACGTACCTTGTAACGACGCTCAAGAACAGAAATAGTAACGATACTACTGTATTTAAAGCTTTAAACGACGCAGATAACATTATTTATATCGGTAATTATACGCAAGACAGGTTCACGTGTCGGCATGAGCTTTACACCTCCTAGTCAAGATTTAGTTAATCTACTAGAAATTAAAAGAGTACACAAAAAATTACTTTGGCGAGTAATGTGTCTTTTGCCAGTAATTCAAGAGGACGTATTGCAAATTGGTCTAAAAAGTATCTTGGACTTGACACTCCTCTACCTGAAGGTAAGAGGATTCTCGCTTCATTCGAGTTTCCTCAACTTCTACACCAACCAAAATAATATAATTCTCCCCAAGCGTTTAAATCTAAATTTTCAGATTTACTTCCCCAATGCCCTTGGTAGCTTTTTTTTAAAATATTCAATGATGCGTTGGTGTCCCATTTTCAGCTATATAACCACAACTACACAGGTGAGTTCTAGTAGATAGACTTTTCTTGATGTTGACCACAGTTGAAACAATCCTGTGAGGTATAAGCTGGATTACAGTTATCTTTCAGACCAAAATACTCCAACCATTTGCAACTGACTCCAACTGGCATCATTAATACTTTTAGATAACTTTTTATTTCTAACTAGATTTTTGACTCTTAAATCTTCGTAGGCTATCAAGTCGTTTGACTGAACTAAACGCAGTGCGGTTTTCTTCCCGAACTCCTCACGTTGCCTACTTACTTTTAACGTGCTTTACTATCAGCTTTTAAATAGATTGTTACTAACTGGTTTCCCTTTTTTTAAATTTCTCCATTTTCCATTGGTTAAGTTTATTTAATCTTGGTTCGGTTTTGCGATAAAATTTAGGGTTTTGAACAAAATTACCATTGCTATCTGCATAAAAATATCGTATCCCCATATCTAACCCAATCATTTTCTTTGTTTGAGGTAGTTCTGGGGTTATATCTCTTACGTCTAGCTTCAAGCAAAACTGAGAATAATAGCCGTCGCTTCTCCTACGAATTTTGTATTTGGAATTCTTGGAATAAAATAAATCTCGAACCAATTAACTTTAGAGTGACCGATATTGTTACTGTCTGTGAAGGTTATTCTTTTGTTGTCTCTATCTAACTTCCATCCTGACTTTTTCAACTCGATACTTCGTGTTTGTGTCGGTGGCTGTGTATTTCCATTGTCTTCCTTTTATGTCTTTTTTACAATTATCATAAAATTTGGCAATTGCCGACCATGTCTTTCTCCAGCTTGTTGACACGCTGTTGAATTTAATTGTTTGAGAAAAGAGTTTTCTTTTGTCAAACAATTAAATTCAACAGCGTGTCAACAAGCTGGAGAAAGAGCATGGTCGGCAATTGCCAAATTTTATGATAATTGTAAAAAAGACATAAAAGGGAAGAAGCGGATGCGACCCCGCGCCGCCGACAGGCGCAAGGGAACGCGCACCAAGCGGGTTATCCTCAGTTTTCTAAGCGAACACGAAGTATCGAGTTGAAAAAGTCAGGATGGAAGTTAGATAGAGACAACAAAAGAATAACCTTCACAGACGGTAACAATATCGGTACTCTAAAGTTAATTGGTTCGAGAGATTTATTTTATTTCCAAGAATTCCAAATACAAAGAGTCCGTATTGTTAGGAGAAGCGACGGCTATTATTCTCAGTTTTGCTTGAAGCTAGACGTAAGAGATATAACCCCAGAACTACCTCAAACAAAGAAAATGATTGGGTTAGATATGGGGATACGATATTTTTATGCAGATAGCAATGGTAATTTTGTTCAAAACCCTAAATTTTATCGCAAAACCGAACCAAGATTAAATAAACTTAACCGATGGAAGTCAAGAAAATTAAAAAAAGGGAAACCAGTTAGTAACAACTATTTAAAAGCTAGAAAACGTTATAGTAAAGCACATTTAAAAGTAAGTAGGCAACGTGAGGAGTTCGGGAAGAAAACCGCACTGCGTTTAGTTCAGTCAAACGACTTGATAGCCTACGAAGATTTAAGAGTCAAAAATCTAGTTAGAAATAAAAAGTTATCTAAAAGTATTAATGATGCCAGTTGGAGTCAGTTTCGCAAATGGTTGGAGTATTTTGGTCTGAAATATCGAAAGCTAACCATAGCTGTTAATCCAGCTTATACCTCACAGGATTGTTTCAACTGTGGTCAACGAGTCAAGAAAAGTCTATCTACTAGAACTCACCTGTGTAGTTGTGGTTATATAGCTGATCGGGACACCAACGCATCATTGAATATTTTAAAAAAAGCTACCCAAGGGCATTGGGGAAGTAAATCTGAAAATTTAGATTTAAACGCTTGGGGAGAATTGTCCTCTATTTTGGTTGGTGGAAACACCTGTCAAGGTAAGACGACTCAATGAACCAAGAATCCTCTTACCTTCAGGTAGAGGAGTGTCAAGTCCAAGATACTTTTTAGACCAATTTGCAATACGTCCTCTTGAATTACTGGCAAAAGACACATTACTCGCCGAGGTAATTTTGTGTACTCTTTTAATTTCTAGTAGATTAACTAAATCTTGACTAGGAGGTGTAAAGCTCATGCCGACACGTGAACCTGTCTTAACTTTAGTACCCCATACGGTATAATTACCGATATAAATAATGTTATCTGTGTTGCTCTCGTCGTTTAAAGCTTTAAATACAGTAGTATCGTTACTATTCTCTTGAGCGTCGTTACAAGGTACGTAATCGTTATCTAATGAGGGCGTAAAACCCTCGCCTTTGGCGATTGGGATATAAGCCCTATTCGGGGCGTTTTTGATTTTGAACGTACTGCCTTAATTGTTCGATAGTAACGCCACCACAACTAGCGACGAAGTAACTAGGAGTCCATAAAACTTTTTTCGCATAAGTATCTGTTAAAGAGGGATAATCACGCCAGAGGTTCTTGCAACTGCTCGATTTTAAATTACCAATCAAGTCACTCAGTCTTTTGTCTGGGCTGTAATTGATTAACAAGTGAACGTGGTCTAATTCGCCATTAAACTCCAAACAAAAACTATTCCACTTACCTAAAATAACTGTAAAGTAATCTTCTAATGAATTGAGCATTTCATCAGTTAAAATTTTTTTTCGGTATTTTGTCACGAATATAATGTGTACAGTGAGACTAAAAGTTCCTCTTCTATTTTTTCTGTAGTTAGTAGTTGTCACTTGTCTATTGAGATACTATACTATAAAACTATAACACTTAAAAGGAGGGGGAACAGATGCTAGTTTACGAGTACAAAATTAAAGCCAGTCAAGCTAAACTAGCAAGTATTGACGAAGCAATACGGATTGGGCAATTCATACGAAATAAATGCCTGAGATATTGGTTGGATGCTAAAAGAGAGGACAAAATAAATAGTTTTGCTCTTAATAAGTACACCAAGGTATTGTCCGACAACCCAGAATTCTCTTTCGTCCATAAATTGAATTCTATGGCAAGGCAGTCTAGTGCAGAACGTGCTTGGTTTGCTATTAGTCGTTTTTACGATAATTGTAAAAAGCAATTGTCGGGCAAAAAAGGATTTCCAAAGTTCGTGCGACGTGAAAGTCGCATCTCACATAGTGGCAGAAATGCCTAACTTATTCTATCGAGTTATTCCCAAGTAAAAGAGTCCTTGACTCCGACTACGATGTTAGTAAGTAATGAATACATTGGAATGCAAGTCACTAAAGTAGCCCACGCTGGTAGCCTAAAACTGGTTAAGGGAGCAAGGGAAAATCTCTCATGGTTAACGCAAGTGAATCATCTACAAAACTTCGTCAGGAATAACAAGCGAAATAGGCTAACACGCTTGAACCAAAAGGTAAACGAGTAGGGTGGGGAATTTGAATTTTGCCCTCACCGATAGAACAGAAGCTCGTCGGAGAATAGATGAAACCTAAAAGAGATGAATCTATAAAGATGCGGAACACGGAAAACCCTATAAATTCTCAATAACTATTGAGTAGGTCGAACGCAAGGGAGACGGAATTATTTAGAGGGTAAGGGATGTTGGAAAAAGCGAATGCTACCAACCGAAAGGTAACATGAAAATCAGATATTGATATAAGTGGGTAGATAGTGTCATTCACTAAGGGAAACCGAGCTAACTTCCGAAACAAATCATCACGATAGTAATTCAATGTAAGAGTCAAAAGATAGTGAAAGATAGAGTCAGAATGACATCGGAGCTAAAAACCAAGAAAGATAGAATTAACTGGTCTATGATTGACTGGATTGAAACCTATAAGAAGGTAAAAAACTTAAGACATAGAATATATCGTGCGACCAAGGAAAAAGATTGGAATAAAGTCAGAAGCTTAACAAAGCTAATGATGAGAAGTCAGAGTAACTTACTTGAGTCGGTAAGAAAGGTTACACAGGACAATGCGGGAAAAAAGACTGCTGGAATTGATACAAGGAAAGCATTGACTTCTCTCGCAAGAGAAAAACTCTGTGAAGAACTCAAGGAATATACACCTTGGAAGGTTAAACCAACCAAGAGACTATATATCCCAAAAGCTAACGGAAAGAAAAGACCATTAGGGATACCAACCATTAAAGATAGAGCAATGCAAGCAATTGTAAAAAATGCTTTAGAACCAGTAGGGGAAGCCCAATTCGAGAGTAATTCTTATGGATTCCGACCAGGAAGAAGATGCCAAGATGCAATAGAACAAATTTGGTATCGATTGAATGGACACGGGAAAGATAAGTGGGTTCTAGATGCCGACATCAAGGGAGCTTTTGACAACATTGACCATAAGTTTATTCTACGGAAAATAAAAAATTTTCCTGGAAGAGAACTAATCAAACAATGGTTGAAAGCAGGTTACGTAGAACAGGGAAACTTCATTAAAACTAAAACTGGAACACCCCAAGGTGGAGTCATTTCACCGTTACTTGCCAACATAGCCTTAGATGGTTTAGAAAAACACCTCTCGGAGTATAAAATTGAGAGAATATACGAGTCTAACGAAAAAGGTTACAAAGGCAAAAGAATCAAAAGGGTTAGGAAAATGACCTTTCCAAAGTACAGCCTGATTAGATACGCAGATGACTTTATAGTCACCAGCCAAAGTCAGGAAGATATTGAAGAAGTTATACCTATAATTAAAAACTGGCTTTCTCAAAGGGGATTAGTTCTAAACAAGGACAAAACAAAAATAGTTCAAGTTAAAGACGGATTTGACTTTTTAGGATTCAATATAAGAACTTACAAAGGCAAATGTCTCATTAAACCAGCCAAGGGAAAAGTACTAGCCAAAATAAGAGAAATCAAAGAATGGTTAAGAAAGAACCCAGGGATAGAAGCCGAAGGAGTCATTAGACATCTTAATCCAATTCTAAGAGGATGGGGGAACTACTACCAACATTCCGTAGCAAAGGAAATCTTTGCATATTTCGACCATAGAATAGTTCAGTTATTATACAAATGGTCAAAGAGGAAACATCACGGTAGAAAAGCCAAATGGGTAAGGTATAGATACTTTGGTCGAGTTAAAAACGACCATTGGGTATTTTTTACCAAGATATTAAGCAGAGAGGGAAAACCACAAAACTTGAATATCTTCCGCACAGCCACAATCCCCATCACTCGGCACATAAAAGTGAAACAAGGAGCATCACCAGATAACCCTGATTTACAAGAATACTGGACAAAAAGGAACGACAAAGAATGTAGAACAAGATTCGCCAAAGGCTCTAAACTCTACAATGTTGCCCAAAACCAGAAATGGAAATGTCCAGTATGTAGTGACACCCTAATCAATGGCATGGGATGGGAAACCCACCACATAATTCCAATCAAAAATGGAGGTACGGACAAAGAATCAAACTTAATACATATACACAAATCGTGTCACAAAAACCACCATTTACCCAAGGCATGATTAAGAGCCGTATGATGAGAAATTGTCAAGTACGGTTCTGTGAGGGGGAGGGTATGGCAACATACGTCTCTCTACTCGACAAGAAAAAGACAAGAAGTGTCGAGTACAAAACCAGTGGATGGAAGTTGTCTGATTGTCGTAAATACATCACCTTTACCGACAAGACAGGGATTGGAACTCTGAAGTTAGTTGGGAGTCGCGATATTCAGTTCGCTTCTAAGACCGACATCAAAAGAGTGAGACTCGTTAAGCGAGCGGATGGACACTATTGCCAATTTTGCATCAAATGCGAAAGAGTAGAAGACTCTACTTCTACAGGTAACAAAGTGGGTTTGGATTTAGGGTTAGCTTTTTTCTACACTGATTCCCTCAATCAAAAAGTAGAAAATCCTCGACATCTAAGAAAAGCCGAACATAAATTAAAAAAGCTACAAAAAAAAATTAGTCGAAAGAAAAAAGGTAGCTCTAATAGACGCAAAGCGATAAACAGGCTAGCAAGACAGCATTTAACGGTTTCTAGAAGACGTAAAGACTTTGTGGTCAAGACTGCAAGGGCGTTATGCACATCCAATGATGTGATAGTGTTAGAAAACCTCAGTGTGCACAACTTGGTCAAAAACCACAACTTAGCAAAAAGCATCAGCGATGCTAGTTGGAGTCTGTTTGGAGAGTGGCTTGAATATTTTGGTAAAGTATTTAATCGTGAAATAGTACGAGTTAACCCAGCTTTTACCTCTCAAGACTGCTCCAACTGTGGGAAAAGAGTCAAAAAGTCTTTGAGTACAAGAACTCATACTTGTAGTTGTGGTGTGAGTTTGTGTAGAGATTTCAATGCGTCGCTGAATATCTTAGCTAAAGGTACGGTAGGGCATACCGAAACCTCACCTTCATTTGGTGTAACGCTTCTAGACAGAAGAACCTCTGATTAGAATTGGAAACAAAGCTGATTAAGTTTACTGGTTGAAAGAAGAATCCCACTGCTCCGCAGTTTGGGAGTGTCAATGAGACAATCTTGATACAACTCTAGCATATTTGTTGAAGAAAAAAGTTGGCAAGAGTAATTTTAGCTGATTCGATCGCTACAATACTACGATAGTGCAAAGCTATTGAATCTGACATTAAAATGTAAGTCTTAAAGAAGAAAAAATCACAATTCTAACTAACTAACTTAATTAAGAAAATCAACACATAAAAACTCAAACCTCAAACCTTTTTCATCATCAAAAAAGAGGTGCTTAAAAAAATTAACACCTCCAAACATTGAACAAAAATGAAATTGAAAATTAGTTACCGTATTTATCAAGTAAAGATTGTAACCCACCTTCAAAACCGCTACCTACGGCATTAATACGCCATTCATCATCTTTGTTATAAAGTTCTGCCATAATTACCGCAGTTTCTACAGAAAAGTCTTCAGATAAATCATAACGAAGAACTTCATCTTTAGTTTGCACATCAACCAAACGAATATAAGCATTAGTTACCTGTCCAAAATTTTGGTTTCTTTTTGCCGCTTCATGAATAGTTACAGTTACCACAGCTTTAATTACATCGGCGGGAACTTTTCTTAAATCGATAATAATACCTTCGTCGTCTCCTTCGCCTTCTCCTGTACGATTATCACCTAAAAGTTTAATCGATTGATCAGAATCGGGACTAACTAGGTTATTGTAAAAAATGAAATGTTTGTCTGAGACTAATTTATCATTTGCACCAAGGAGGAAAACAGACACATCTAAATCGAACTCGCCACCAGTATCAGTAGCATTAGTATCCCAGCCTAAACCGATAAACCCAGCGGATAAGCTAGGTGCTACTTTTTTTAATGAAACTCTTTGTCCTTTTTGTAGTGAAATAGTCATAGTTTAATCGTATGAAATTTAGTGAGCTTATTAACCAATTATCACCTCAAGTCCATAGTTTAACTTCTCATCCAGAGGTTAATCCTGAATTAAACAGTATTATGCCCATTGATGAAGCAACTTTTAATCAGTTAAGCTATGTCGAGGGCGATCGTTTTGCGAAAAAGGTAGAACTAACTACCGCTTCTGCTCTTATTTTACCATTAGATAACAATCTACAAGAACAAGCAACTAATCGAGGAATTGCTTGGTTATCTACCCCTTCACCACGTTTGACTTTTGCTCAGGCAATCAATTTATTTTATCAAGCTTACGAACTCTCACCTCAAATTCATCCTAAGGCTGTTATTGCTGATGATGTAGTTTTAGGTAACAATGTTGCCATCGGTGCTAATGTGGTCATCGAAGCGGGTGTTAAAATTGGTGATGATGTCTGTATTTATCCTAATGCGGTGGTATATCCTCAAGTAACCATCGGCGATCGTACTCTACTTCATAGCAATTGTACCATTGAAGAACGAACTCAAATCGGAGCCGATTGTGTAATTCATAGTGGAGCGGTTATTGGTGGTGAGGGTTTTGGTTTTGTGCCTATTCCTGAAGGTTGGTACAAAATGCCCCAGTCAGGATTCGTAATTTTAGAAGATGGCGTAGAAGTCGGTTGTAATAGTACTGTCGATCGTCCTGCTGTAGGTACAACTAAAATTGGTAAAAATACCAAACTGGATAATTTAGTCCATATCGGGCATAATTGTCAAATCGGTGAAAACTGTGCTTTAGCAGGTCAAGTTGGCTTAGCAGGAGGAGTAAAAATTGGTAATAGAGTAATTTTAGCAGGACAAGTAGGAGTAGCCAATCAAGCTCATATTGGCGATGGTGCGATCGCTTCTGCTCAAACAGGAATACATAGAAATATCAATCCGGGGGAAATGGTTTCAGGCACACCCGCTATTGCTCATAAACTTTATCTCAGAGTTTCCACAATCTATAAAAAGTTACCTGAAATTTACAAAGTCGTCAAAAAATTAAAAACTGACTGATAATAGATAATTATTCAACTAAATTTGATCTGTTTAAAAACGATCGCTAGGGCGTGTAAATATTTTTACCCAAATAAATTACGATAATCAATTCTCTTACTGAACAATTCTCAATTATTAATCATAGCTATGAGCGAGCCAAAAAAAATCTGGTTATACGATACAACTTTAAGAGACGGGGCGCAAAGAGAAGGAATTGCTTTGTCTTTAAGTGATAAATTAGCGATCGCCCAAAAACTAGATCAAATGGGTGTACCTTTTATTGAAGGAGGTTGGCCAGGGGCAAACCCGAAAGATGTCCAATTTTTTTGGCAATTAAAAGAAACCCCTTTACATCATGCTCAAGTAGTTGCTTTTTGCTCAACTCGTCGCCCCCATAAATTGGCAGAGTCAGATCCGATGCTTCAAGCGATTCTGACAGCAAATACTCATTGGGTAACAATTTTTGGTAAATCTTGGGATTTACACGTTACAGAGGGTTTAAAGACGTCTTTAGAAGAGAATTTGTTAATGATCCGTGAAACGATCGAGTATCTTCGTTCTCAAGGTCGTAATGTCATCTATGATGCCGAACATTGGTTTGATGGTTATTTAGCTAATCCTGATTATGCTCTTTTAACATTACAAGCGGCGATCGATGGTGGTGCTAAATGGTTAGTTTTTTGTGATACTAATGGCGGCACTTTACCTCATCAAATTACCTCGATAGTTTCTCAAGTTGTCGATCGTCTTGCTCTTGATTTAGATGACGAGAATACGCCAAAATTAGGTATCCATACTCATAATGATAGCGGTACAGCAGTAGCTAATGCGATCGCCGGGGTATTATCAGGAGTGAGTATGGTACAAGGTACAATGAATGGTTATGGCGAAAGATGTGGCAACGCTAATCTTTGTACTTTAATTCCTAACTTACAACTTAAACTAGGTTATGATTGTCTAGAAAGCTCTCAGCTCCAACAATTAGCACCTAATAGCCGTTTAATTAGCGAAATAGTTAACTTAGCCCCAGATGATCATGCTCCTTTTGTTGGGCGTTCTGCTTTCGCTCATAAAGGCGGAATACACGTATCGGCAGTACAACGTAACCCGATTACCTACGAACATATTAAACCAGAAGCGATCGGTAACCAAAGAAGGATTGTTGTCTCTGAGCAATCAGGATTAAGTAATGTGATTTCCAAAGCCAAAAGTTTAGGGATTGAATTAGATAAAAACGATCGTGTTTGTCGAGATATATTGCAAAAACTCAAAGAATTAGAAAATCAAGGTTATCAATTTGAAGCCGCCGAAGCAAGTTTTAAACTCTTGATGTTATCAGCATTAAATCAACGAGAGCAGTTATTTAAGATTAAAGGGTTTCAAGTTCATTCAGATATATTACTAACTAAACAAATGCTAGATAGTAATGCCCTAGCGACAATTAAGATTGTGGTAGATGAACAAGAATTATTAGAAGTCGCCGAAGGAAATGGTCCTGTTAGTGCTTTAGACAAAGCCTTAAGAAAAGCCTTAGTACAGTTTTACCCTCAAATAGCCAAATTCCACCTAACCGATTACAAAGTCAGGATACTTGATGGTACAGCAGGTACAGAAGCTAAAACAAGAGTTTTGGTTGAATCTAGTGATGGTGAACAAAGATGGACAACATTAGGTGTATCTTCTAATATTCTTGATGCTTCTTATCAAGCAGTAGTAGAGGGAATAGAATATGGTATTTTACTTAGTAACAATCAAATGCAATCAATGAGTATGATTAATACTAAACAGTGAACAGATAATAATTAATAATTTTTACTTATTAACTATCAACCATCAACCATCAACTATCAACTATCAAAAGTGACCTCATTACCTACAAGTACACAAAATCGGTTACAACGTTTAGCTAAAATTCCTCATATTTGGGAAGGCGATCGCCTTTCGGTGCTAGGAATTATGGAAAATATAGAACCAGATACCGCAGAGCAAAGCGATTGTATAGTGTGGTTAGATGCCTCTGATGGTATGGTACGCTCAATGGATATAGTTCCCTCTAATATGGGGCAAGAAGCCATGGTTAGAGCCTTAATTAAAGCGATCGAAAATCCCCAAAATCCAGCACAACCAGCTCGCCCTCATAAAATAGTAGTTAAAAACCGTGAGTTACAATTTTTACTGCGAGGAGTATTACAAAACTTAGATATTAAAGTTGATTATCAACCGAATTTACCAGTTATCAACGAACTATGGCATAATTTTCATACACTTCGACAGGAAAACGAAAGTAGTATTTCAAGTAAATTATTATCACAACTAGAAAACTTAGCTTTATCTTCTGTTTGGGAAAATCAACCTTGGGATATTATTTCCGAAGAAGAAATTATTAAAATTACAATCAATAACTGGGGTATTGAAAGTCTCTATATTTGCGTAATGGGAATGTTAGGGCAAGAATTTGGAATACTATTATATCGCTCTATTGAATCATTAAAAAACTTTCGGCAAACGATGATTGACTTAGGAGAATCTCCTGAAGATGTTTCATTAGAAGAAGCTTTTTTGCAACAAGATTGTTGGTTTCTTAATTTTTCCGAACCAGAAGAAAACGAATTAACTTATAATCCTAAAGCTTTATTTCAAGGAGTCAAACCCATTTTTGGTAGTATTCATCCTTACGAAGGTGTTCGCTCGATTAAAGAAACAGAAGAGGTATTACCAATTTATTTAGCATTAAAAGCGTTAGATAAATTTATTAATGAATTTGATGAGGAATTATTACAAGAAACTCAACCTGTTATTAATCGAAAGTATAAATTAAAAATTCCTTTACAAAAATCTTATCTCAATGTCGATCTAACAACTATGCCCGAATTTACCCAAGATTTAGAAAAAATGTGGGATTCTGAGCTAGATGAAAATGATGATAGTTTATTAATTGATACTGAGTTGATTCCTAAAGGCACTTTTGTTATTTTTCAAAATATAACTAACGATCGACTACAATTAATCCAAAATCATTTTAATAGTGGCTTATCTTCTGGGCAAATCGATCGTCTTCAACAACAAATTAAAAAAAACCCGAATTTTCCTGTCATCATATTACAAACAACTCGCTCTAAAGCCAAAAATTTAATTTCTCAGTTACAAACACACGAAGGAATAGCCAAAATTGTCTTTGCTCAAGGTCATGATACCACCGAAAATGAAAAGTATGATTTAGGAATATTACAAAGTGGAGATAACAACTTATATCTTTTTGCCGAGATTTTTAATGATTATTCAGACGTATATTCTCTAGATAACATTGCTTCTTGGAAAAAACAAGTTGACAAAAAACAACCATATTGTGGAGTCATCATTGCGATGGGTGCAACAGGTGCATCTGCTGGGAATCCTCAGGTAAAAGATTTACTTTGTGTGTTTTATACTCAGTTAAAAGACGATCGTGATTTGCTGATGCTGAGATAATCATAATAACAATAAGCAAATTTTCGATTTCTTTTCCCGAATAAATACTCTTTGAATAAAAAAACAATGAGTGACTCAACATTATCAACCAATTATAACTGGCTATCTTATATACAACAGGAGTTAAAAACACCAGTCAATGCAATTATTGGTTATAGCGAAATTATCTTAGAAGGATTAGAAGAAGAGGATAATACTATGTTGTGTTGGAAGTATCGATCGTTTATTCTCGACTAAAAAGAAGATTACTGAGAATTATTGTCTTGTTTTAATCAGCTTGAGACATTAATGTTTGTCGAAAAAAGAAAAACTTGAATATTAAACCTGCCGAGAAATTACCATTGCAAGGCTAACACAAAGAGCTTTTAATAAATTTCAAACTGAGCGAAGTCGAAGTTTAAACTAAG
Source organism: uncultured cyanobacterium (assembly GCA_963710605.1). Classification (GTDB taxonomy): domain Bacteria; phylum Cyanobacteriota; class Cyanobacteriia; order Cyanobacteriales; family Cyanobacteriaceae; genus JAALKG01. The sequence goes on along the minus strand of CAVQBA010000006.1, from coordinate 930,682 downwards.
ATTTTCGATTCCCAAAAATTGTTTCGTTCTGATTTTAAATAACTGTATCCTCAGTATGTCATATTCCGAAGAAATCAAGATAAAATAATCAGCATAAGTAGTAGCTTTACCTAAATAAAAGAAAGTTTGTAGTTACCCCTTTAGGGGTCTCAAAAGCTATTGAAATAATGGCTTAAGCCCATACTACGAACTTAATCTTTCTGACGTTTAATTAATTGGGGCTACTTAATAATGAAACGATAAATATTACGATCGATAATAACATCGATCAATTAGCGACAATCACAACAAAAATAACCGAGTTTTTAACTTAATCGCCCTTGTTAATTATAAATTATCACTGTAACAGTCCTAGTTTGCGGTAGAATATATCAATAATTAAATAAATCGGAGTAGATAAAAAATAATATGGGAACTTTAAAAATTGCTGTAAACGTCGTTGTTGGTGCTTTTCTTTTAATCTTTATCTTTGGTTTCCTTTCTGGTGATCCTGCTCGTAACCCAGGTCGTCAAGATTTAGACTAATTTAGAAATTATATATTAGTAATAATAACTTTATACGATCGTTGAAACAATTGTTTATATTCAGACTTGGCTAAGTAAGTATTTAAACTTCGATCGAAGTCTGTAAAGAAAAATTTTTTGTTTTTGAACATCGTCATTAAAAGCTTCTCATGAAAGTGAGGGCTTTTTGTTTTGTTAGAATATGCTTAACAAATTCCAATTACCAACCGATATAACGTAACGTTATATCAGATCAACTATTATTACAATTCTCAATTCTTAAATATATCTTTCATTCTTTCTTTGATAATTATTGATTATCATTTGTTATTCTAGTTATTGTTCAGTGAAAAAATTATTGTCAATTGTCAATTGTCAATTGTCAATTGCTTTACTACCCAAGATGAAATCTCAACTTTCTTCAGTCACGACTTTATTTTCTTTAGCCCGTACTAGTTTACAACAATCAATTTCTTGGTATTCTAGTAATCGTCGTCATTGGAATTATCCTCCTAATGCGGATTTACAGTTAGCAGTTAGAGATGATTTACGATCGCTTAAAACCGCCGCCGAAAAACTTGACCAACAATTGATTAAAATCTCCGCCTTTGGTTTAGTTAGCCGTGGTAAATCAACAGTTATCAATGCTTTGATGGGGCAAAAAATCCTCACGACTGGCCCTGTAAATGGTGTTACTAAGTGGCCCAAATCGATTCGCTGGACACCTACTAGCGGTAAAATACAGGTGGAGTTAATTGATACTCCCGGTTTGGATGAAATTGAAGGTGAAGCTAGGGCTAATATGGCAAAAGAAATTAGTCAGCAAAGTGATTTAATTTTATTTGTGATTGCCGGTGATATTACCCGTACTGAATATTTGGCGTTATTAGAATTACGTAAAGCTAATAAACCGCTAATTTTGGTTTTTAATAAAATAGATTTGTATCCTGAAATCGATCGCCAAACTATCTATCAACAACTACAACAGTTAAGTAATCAAACTAACAAACCTTTGTTTACTCCTGATGAAATAGTCATGATAGCGGCTGAGCCTCAAGCAATACCTGTTAGGATAGAATTAGCAGACGGCTCAATACAATCAGATTTAGAATATCCACCGCCACAAATTACGGCTTTACAGGACAAGATTTTACAAATTCTCAACCGAGAAGGTAAGGCTTTACTTGCCCTTAATTCTTTAACTCAAGCAAAAACAGCCCAACAAAATATTGCTCATAAAACTGTAGCGATAAGACAAAAAGAAGCAGAGGAAATTATTTGGCGATACGCAAAATACAAAGCTTTAGTCGTGGCTGTAAACCCGATCGTTTTCTTGGATTTAATCAGCGGTTTGATTACCGATTTGACCATGATTCGCTCTTTAGCCAGACTTTATGGTTTACCAATTACTAGTTATGAAGCAGGAAAACTGTGGAAGGCGATAGTTAAAAGTTCGGGTAGTTTGTTTCTTAGTGAATTAGCTTCAATGGTGATGTTTAGTATCGCTAAAACAACGATCGCTGTTGGTAGTTTATGGGATAACCCCGCCGGTTTTACCACTTTGGCAACTAGTGCTTTAACTCAAGGAGCGATCGCTAGTTATGGTTCTTATATCGTTGGTAAAATGGCTCAAACTTACCTAGAAAATGGATGTACGTGGGGAAGTAGTGGTGTTGATACTGTCATCGCTGAAATTATCGCTCAAGCCGAAGCCGATTCGATCGTTGCTCGTTTACAAACCTAGTTTTTTAATTGATAATTAATAATTAATAATTGAATTTGCATTAATTAACGGTTCGCTATTGTGTTTGAATTTACTAGAAAACAAATATTAATCTTTTTTTTGTCTTGTTGCTTGATTATTTATCTAGGCAATTTTTCTTCTATGGCATTTGATATGACAACTACATCATCTCATCTTTTAAGCGATCCTTTTTTGCAATTACCGACAAATAATTCAGTTAATGTGGTTTGGTTTACTGAATTTAAAGGCGATCGATCGTATGTTAGTTATGGTGAAAATCTAACTCAAACCGTAGAAGCTATAACAACAAAACTCAGTCGTACTAGAGAAGACAAAAACTCATATGTCAAAACTGAGTATGATAAAACTACCCCACGAGATATTTGGCGACACGAAGCTATTATTAAAAACTTACAACCAAATCAACGTATTCCTTATCAAGTTACTAGTATTAATCAACAACAACCAATTACTAGTAAAACTTTTTCCTTAACCACAAATCCGACAATCGATCGACCATTAAAGATATTATTAACATCAGATCATCAATTAATGCCGATGACGACAGCTAACTTACAAAAAGTAGTCGAAACAGTCGGTATCCCTGATGCGGTTTTTTTAGCTGGTGATTTAATTAATATACCCGATCGAGCCTCCGAATGGTTTGATGATAATCGAGGTGGTGCTTTCTTTCCTGCATTACAAGGTAAAGGAAATTATCAATTAGGTGAAAACGTTTATCATGGTGGCGAAATAATTCAACATACACCCTTATTTCCTACTATAGGCAATCATGAAGTTATGGGTAGATTTTCTACCACTCAACCGCTCAAATTTCAGTTTACAGATGCCATACCTCGTGATGTTACCCAAAAACTATTCACAGAAAAAGATCAAGAAGAGATTAAAAACAATTCTTTTAATACCGATACCTATGAAGAGATATTTAGTCTTCCTCAAAATAAAACAGGAAGAGAAAAATATTATGCTGTCAGCTTTGGTAATATTCGTTTAGTTGTACTTTATGTTACTAATATATGGCGATCGCCATCAACAAAACCAACAGTAAAAGGTAGGTATCAAGAAAGCATTGAAGATTTAGATTCGCCCGAAAAATGGGGTTACGGGCAACATATATTTGAACCGATAAGTAAAGATAGCGAGCAATATAACTGGTTAAAAGATGAATTAGACAGCGAACAATTTCAAGAAGCTAAATATAAAATTGTCATGTTTCATCACCCACCGCATACTTTAGGAAGTAATATCGTACCGCCATATACTAACCCTCAAATGATGATCAACAAGGGCGAAAATGGTAAAATTACTTCGGTTAATTATGACTATTCGATCGATCGAGATTATATTATTCGAGATTTAATTCCCTTACTAGAAGAAGCAGAAGTACAATTAGTTTATTACGGGCATTCTCATTTGTGGAATCGTTTTGTTAGCCCCAGCGGGTTACATTTTCTCGAATCTTCTAATGTCGGTAATAGTTACGGCGCTCATCTCGATGCTAATTTACGCAAAGCACCAGCGGATAATCCTAATTATAAACTGATAGGCGATCCTAATGGCTTAGAACCTATTGTACCTAATATTGCCCCTTTACAAGACGATCGAGGTAAGGATTTGCCTTACATAGCTAGTAATGACATAACTGTTTTTAGTATTTTGGAGACACAAACTAGTACGGTAAGTAGTTATCGTTTTGATACTCAACAACCAGATTCTGAGGTAGTGAAGTTTGACGAGTTTAGTTTTAAAAACGTTGATTAAAAAGAATAGTTTTCGATCGTTGATAACATAAACCCAAGTATTACTAGCAATAATCGGTGATACCGAACAGTGATAAATAAGTAAGTATCACACAATCGAGTTTATTTACATTTTCACGTGGCTAATAATTTCAGAATAAGATGATACCAACATTTCAATTAAAGCATCATAAATCACTTCATAATTTTCATTATTTTCATCAAGGTTTAAACGCTTATTTATACCTGTCATCATTTCTTCTTTTTTAGCTGACGACTGTAAATGATTCGTTGCTACTCTAAAATCATATAAAACGAAAAAGGGACATATCAAATCACTAGAATTTTCAATCTTTAATCTATGTTGTAACCATAATTGAAAAATTTTATTAGAACCCAAACTTTTAATTTTAATATTCTCATCAATTGATTTGAGATCTTCTTTTACAGCTTTTATATTAAAGCTTTCTACAAAAATTCTATTTAATGACTCAATAACTGGTTTTACGTGTTTTTCCTCCCAAAAAATAGGACGATTGAGATTTTTAAATATTTCACTTACTTCTCCCTCTAACATATACAAATCAAAGTTGAGAGAAGATAATATTTTCTTGTTAAGTTCGTCTCGTAAATGAAATGCAGTGGTTTGTTTAGATGGTTGAGAAAATTGAAGTTCTATTTGAGCATCATAAAATTCAGAATGAATATCATGATCTGAGTCGATATTTTCAGAACGTAAATAATACTGTTCGCTTTCTGGCAAAGTATCTATATCGCCTAACCAAATAATTACTTTTTTATTATTATTAATACCAAATGAAATTTCCCAATCTTGTTTATAGGAAATATTTCCATATGTCTCTGAAGATAAATTTAATTTATAATCAGGATGTTGAGAATATTTATTCAATACAGAAATGTTAAAGTAAACAGGGACAAGAAAACCATCATTCAATCTGATTAAACCAGGTATATATTCGTAATCAATAGATGAGTATAAAAAACTAATTTTTTTAGCATAATCATATCTTTTATCTTCTAATTGTCTTGGCTTAATTGTAACTTGCTCCTTATTTATTTTTTTCATCTCTTCAATAGTATCAAAAATAATTTTTTTGGTTTTATCTGGAAAGCAAATATTTCCATTACTTTTATTCTTCAACAAAGGCACACCATCTAATCGAATAGATATATTCTTGATAGATAATGAATATGGTTCAAAAGATAATGATAATTTTTCTCCTGTATTTTTATCAAAATAAGATTGACATTCTCTTAACTTCAATACTTCTGTAACTTCTCGGCTAAATCGATTCATAAATCAAAACAAAAAACAGAACAAATTAACTAGTTTTATTGTACTATAAAATATTTGAAGTTGGTAAAATTAATATTTGAGACTGTTGAATAACAATATCCTTTTTATTACTATTAAAAATTGAGTCGGTGATGTTAATTAGACGATCGCACAGTAGTAACTAAAAACTCGATCGCTTCAAACTAAAATATTGTTAAACTGATAATATAATTAATCTTTAAATATAGTTATGACAACTGTAAATATTCCTATTCCTTTTGAAACTTTGGTTGAAGCAGTTAAATCATTAGAAATATCTCGACAACAAGAATTATTAGAAATACTAGAAAATCAAATTGAAATAGTAGAAGATGAATGGGAAAACAGTGAAGAAATAATAGCTGAAGTTTTAGCCTCTAAAGAAGCTTATCGACGAGGAGATTATCAAACTTTAGAGGAATTTATGCATAATTCGTAAGATTGAAAACTGATGAGTTATCAAATTGTTATTCCTAAACCAGTACAAAAACAATTAAAACAATTACCTTCAGAAATTTATTCTAAAATTCTCCCCAAAATATTTGACTTACAAAAAAATCCTCGCCCTACAGGTGTCAAAAAACTCAAAGGTTTTAACAATGAGTATCGTATTAGAATTAGTAATTATCGGATACGTTACGAAATTAATGATTCAGAAAAAGTGGTTATTTTATTAAGTTGTCGTCATCGTCGAGACGCTTATCGAAAATGAAAGGTTAAGATTCCTATTATTTAATCAACTAGAAGATTTCATGTTTTTATATTGCTTATCTTTTGTCGCAACGTATTTTTCGATCGTCTTTTTTGCACCCATCGCTATATGATACTCTTCTCCTTCTTCTTGTTCTAAACGATTGCGTACTTTTGTTCTAAGATCTGATACTATCTTACCATTAATTTTACGTGTTTGTTTCCAATCCAAAATCGGAGGAAGATAATCGCCTTTAGAGAGATATTCTTCTGCTAGTATTTGCTCCATGTTATAGTTTTTTAACTCAGGAATCCAATAACGAACAAACTTCAAATATGAATCTTTTTCCTGTAAATTTTTGGTTGGGTTATAAATTCTAAAAGTCTTGGACATCGGATTAGTCACACCAGCTTGGGCTTGCCATTGCCAATGATTGATAGCGATATTACCATCAACTAATTTACTCATAAAATACCTCGCCCCGTACTGCCAAGAAACACCACAGTTGATACATAAGAAAGTAACACACATCGCTCTCATCCGAAAATTCATCCAACCCATCGTATTTAACTCACGCATGGAGGCATCCACCATAGGAAAACCAGTTTTACCTTCGCACCAAGCAGTAAAAAACTCTAACTTTTGCCCTTCTAATTCTTCGTCGCAATACCAATCATCAAATTCGGGGTATCTATTTTTAAACGCTAATTCAGGATGAAAATAATGTCTTTGCGAAAACTTGTCGTGCCAACGTAAACGATCGAAAAATGTCTTCAGTGAGTAACTATTTTTTGATTTAGGTGGTAATGAATCAGCGATTTTGACAGCCGATTGATAGATATTACGTGCAGAGATTGTCCCAAAATCTAGATGCGGTGAAAGATGAGAAGTTGCCCCCTGTTGTGACATCCAAGGATGAGACATTTTCCAGTGATAACCTTGGTATCTGCCGTCTAAAAAACTATCTAAAGTATTTTTGGCTTCATCTTCACCACCTTCAAAGTAACTATCTATATTTTGGTGATTCGGGCAATATTTTTGCCATAACTGCTCGAATGTTAATTGGCTTAAATTAAAGTTTAGTTCTGGAGTATTAATCTGTGTTGGAATAGGATGTAGCGATCGTTTTTGATAGTTATGATAATCTTGCCATAAAGAATCGTAGTCTTCTTTTTCTTGTAAAAAATGATTTAAGCCCAGATAAATTTCTAAACCTTGTTGTTGATAAAATTCTCTGATTTGAGAATCTCGATCGATACCATAGTTTACCTGTACATCTTGATTAAAATGAAGTTTGGGTTTTTTTCCTAACTCGATTAAAGACTGGGTTAATTTTTCAATAACAGCTACCGATTCACCTTCAAACAAATAAAGCCTACTACCAAGAGATTTGAGATTAGCATCTAAATTTTGTAAAGATTCAAACAAGAATTTTACTCTCAGGGTTGATACTTCTGGCTGTTGATAAAACCAAGAGTCGATAATAAAACAAGGTAAAACTTCTTGGTTATTCTCAGTTGCTTTACTAATAATTTCATTGTCATTAATCCGTAAATCACGACGAAACCAAATTATCTGCATCGTTCTTTTATTGTTATCTTTATCTTCATTACTTATTAAATTATACCTCGAATTCTTAGTATAAAGATACTGAATTAGCAAATACTTATTTTATCCTTCTTTCTAAAGAAGACTCTCACTTTTAGCGAGGAAAGTTGTTGGTACACCTTTAATATCAAAAAAATTTTTGATTATTGATCTCGGTATTAATAGCAATGATTCGGTTGTAATCGTATGACTGGTTTAATCGATATTATTCTAAATTCTCGTAGGCAAGACGGCGATTGTTGTAAGCTCTAGTATAATCAGGATCAAGAGCGATCGCTCGATCATAATCATCGATGGCTAATTGATATTCTTGTAACTGATAGTAGCTAAGACCACGATTATTGTAAGCATCAACAAAATCGGATTCAAGAGCGATCGTTCGGGTATAATCATCGATGGCTAATTGATATTCTTTTAAATCATAGTAGGTATTACCACGATTGTAATAAGCAGATGCATAATCGGGTTTAAGAGCAATCGTTCGGGTATAATCATCGATGGCTAATTGATATTCTTTTAAATTCTGGTAGGTAAGACCACGATTGTTATAAGCATCTGTATAATCGGGTTTAAGACCAATAGCTCGGGTATAATCATCGATCGCTCTGTTGTAGTCTTTTAACTGATAGTAGGTAAGACCACGATTGTAATAAGCGTTAGTGTAATTAGGCTCAAGACTAATAGCTTTAGTATAATCATCGATCGCTCTGTTGTAGTCTTTTAAATGATAGTAAGTAAGACCACGATTATAATAAGCATTAGTGTAATTAGGATCAAGAGTAATCGCTTGGGTATAATCATCGATGGCTAATTGATATTCGTTTAAATCATAGTGGGTATTACCAAGATTGTAGTAAGCAACAGCATCAGCATTAGCATTAGCATTAGCATTAGCATTAGCATTAGCATTAGCATTAGCATTAGCATTAGTAAAAGTAAATGAATTAAGAATTTCGTCGGTAATTTCTTTTTTTAGTAAACTATCGAAGTTAGCTGTAGTAATTTTAATAATATAAACTTTCTGATTAGATATTGTAAAGTTAATTTCTACTTGTTTTTCTCTATCTCCATCTTGTGTCGAATAAACTATTTTTTTTCCTTCTGTGTTAGCTAGTTCTTGCTCTGATAAACTAGTGGGGCTAGAAACAAATGGTTGATTACTAATTTCATCGGCAAGAATTTCTCTATATCGCTCTAATGACACATTTTCTTGAACTGAATCGACAGATACTACTAGATCGTAGATTCGATCGTTTCGATCGTATAAAACATTTACATCGCCAGTAACAGAATCTTTATTGAATTGCCAATCTTGAGGATAAGAAAATGCCAAATTATCATTCGTATCTTCATATGTCTTCCATTGGCTTACTTTAACATCTGTTAAATTATCTGGGGGAGTACTAGGATTTGATAAATCATTGACTACTACTATTGCGACTGCTAGTACGAATAATCCTAAAAAAACTATCGGTAAGGTAGTTAAAGTAATTAGGGTAGTTGTTATTTTGTTTTTGATGGATGAAGATGAATCATTGATTATTGTCTGCTGAGATTGGTTATTATAGCCCAAATCACGTGTCTGATTTTGCTCTACCGTATTTGTGGAAGAGTTTGCTATTACTGTTTTTAACGATTGATTTTCCGAGAAATTAGATACTATGTTAGTACGATCGTCGTCTTTGATAGCTTGTAGATCGTCTAAAACCTGTTGAATATTATTATATCTTTCACCAAGAGAAAAACGAGTCATTTTATTGAGAATATTTGCTAATCCATCGCTAACTGATACCCCTCCAACTGGTAGATTAACTATCCAATTGATATTTCTTTGCTCGTCAAAACTAAAAGTCCAAGGTTTTTTTCTCACTAATTTTTCGATCGCAACTATGCCTAAAGAATAAATATCGCTAGCACACGAAGGTTGCCCTTGGGCTTGTTCGGGAGCCATATACCCATTTGTACCTATGACAACAGTTTTGACTATGTCACCTTCTTCGTTGACCATTTGGGTTGTAATTTCTTTAACCGCACCAAAATCAATTAAGACAATTTTGTTATCTGAATATCGTAAAATTAAATTATCTGGTTTAATATCCCGATGAATTCTATTATTGTTGTGTACTTCCACTAAAGCATTGCCTACATCTTCAATGATTTGAATTACATCATTTTCGGTAGCATTAAGCATAGCATCCTTTAAACACTTACCTTCAATGTATTCTTGGACTAAGTAAAAACGCTGTTGATAAGTAAAATATGCTCTCAAATCAGGAATAAAAGGATGTTTTCCTAACTGACTTAAAGCCAAGGCTTCTTTTTTAAATAAATCTTCACATTTTTGAACCATTTGAGGTTCAAAGCTAGGGGGATTGAGTTGCTTAACGACACAAAATTCTTTTCTTGGCATCTGAATATCTTCAGCCAGAAAAGTCTGCCCAAAACCACCTTTTCCCAATTCTTTAATGATTTTGTATCGATCGTGTAAAGTAGTTCCCACAAGGGGTAACTCTGGGGGTGAATTATACATTTTGTCTCGTCGATTAATTAATTCAGGCTAGTTTTCATAGCATAATTATACTTACTTTACTCAATTGATTGTCAAAATTGTAATTTAATGAATTAGATTTATCACAAACTTAACGATCGTTTTTATCTGGGCAAAGTATTAAATTTGCTCTGGTTTCTCAATTTTTTTGAATTGCTTGTTGAATTTCTACATTCAAATCATTTATAGTGTAGTCCTCGGATGATATTTGAGATTTTTGCTCTTTTCCCCCTCCTTTGAAGGAGGGGTTAGGGGTGGTTAAACGGTTAAACCTCAAGATAGATACTATTTACGATATGGCCATTGTCCAATCCATTCACCGCCCCGAAAACGCCAGTGAGGAAAGAGAAGACGCATAATCGTCCATGATGAAATATAAACAGCCAACCAAACTAAACTGTAATGTAGGATAAAGACTGGTAAATCGAAGTAATATCGATCGATACCGGGTAAACCAATCACACTGAGAATCAGAGCCAGTAAAACACCTTCAGCAATTCCCGCTCCTAATTGTAAAATACCTGGCCAATCATGATCCCATAAACGTTTCTGGAGATGATCGTATAAAATATCCCAAATTAAACCAAATATAGCCACATAGAAAACAACCAAAAAATAGCTTAAATCTCCTTGATGTCCGCCGAAAAAACCGAAATAAAAAGGAAAAGAAAACAATACGCCAATGGTTGCGAAAAGAAATAATCTAGTTTGCCAACGTCCCAATAAAGTAGGTGTCATTTTAAATGAGTAATGAGTAATGAGTAGGTTTTAGGTTTTAGCTAGTAGTAATAGCAGATAGCTATTTTCTTCTTTTTGAGAATGAAACAGCCCTGCTTTGCCCTTCGGATTAAGGTTTATCATTATTGACCCATTTAAGCCATTGTTGGAAAGAATAAAGCCCCGCAATCCGTTTTACTTGTGGTGTTTTTAAAGTAGCCAAACTTTCTACTATACGATGAGCCGAATATTGTAATCCTAAAAAAGTATCAACAGCCGCATAAGCGGCCACCTAAAGTGATAACACCAGTTGCATACATTTTTGCATCATTATTACGCATCTTTTTAATTTCAAAATCATTTTCCACATGAAGTCTTTTTTGAGGATTTAAATCAAGATTATAATGAGTAATCACATCATTAAGTAAAGGATTTTCCTTTGGATTAGAAATCAAACCAGTACAGTCAATAATAAAGTTTGCTTGTACTATATTTTCCCCTTTATTGGTGATCAAAGTGGCAATTACACCATTACCTTGAGGATTAGATTTAACTTCTTTCACCAAACCATATTGAATTTCATACCAACCATCTTTTAAAGCTTCTTCGATCGTTTTTCGCCATATTTTACGACTAGCTGTGGTAGTGCCACCCCAACTTTGTAACAATTCTCGTCTTTCCAAAGGATTAGCGTCTTCAAGCATTTGACGCATATCGCCACCCCATGTCGCTTTAGGCCAGTTATAAGCCTGAAATTCCCAATCATTCTCCACTTCTCTTTGAGCCGGACCAAATTTGAACCCTTTTCTCGGCTCTCGATTCATATGGATAATTTGGATATTCGGATTATTTTGATGAGCAATGGTTAAACGATCCATTACTTGAGATGCTACAATACCTGAACCTCTAATAATTACTGTACCCCCTTTTCTTTCTATATATTCGTACACATGATCGTGAGGTTCGTAACCTTGTACTACAGATTTTAAATCTTGGGTTGTTTCTCGGTATTGTTGTAAATCGGGAAGTAACTTCAACGCAGGATAGCCAGTGGCAAGATGAATATATTTAGCAATTAAAAAACGACGATCGGAATGTCCGGGTTTGCTAAATGAATAAGCAATACAATAACGTCCATCATCGGTTTTACGAATACTGCGAATACTTCCTTGATAATAAATTTTATCCCAACCAATTCTCTTTCGTTCTAGATCGATCGATTTGAAGACATCATCACCTTTAGGCGTATAAGTATCCGCCATCACGGGTTCGGCAAATATCTGCCACAAATAAGTAAAAGTACCATTAATGTTACCTTTTAAGATATCACGCCATGCCTCTCTAATAGCGTAACCTGGCCAGCCCCAAATATTATCAGGGCAAGAATCTGAACCAGATCTAATTCTTTTGTATCTAGGAATTTGGCAATTACGTAATAATCGCTCGTATCTAGCGTAAGGTATAGGATTTAAACCAACTACAGCAATATTTTCTGCCTCGACACCTGCAATCCGTAAATGATCGACATAAACAAAACTACCTAAACCACCACCTAAAGAAGCATAGGTTACTTCTTGTACAGGTAAATTTGTCGAGCGAATTGCTGAGAGGGAAACTTTTTCTTGGCTAAAAATTTCTGGAGGGGGAAAAGAATTTCTTTGTCTATTGATTTGTTGAGGTGTAACTACATTTTCTTGATGTTCAATTTCGTCGGTTTCAGAATTAAAAAAAATAGTGGAAGCACGAGTAGTTTCTTCTAAAGTTGAGGCGGGTAAAATGCTAGAGTCAGAGTTAAAAATAGTCGAATCACTAAACGAACTAATTTGAGTTTCTGGATTGACAAAAACGATCGTAATAGCATAATTACCGATTTTGATTATATCTCCATTGTTAATTTGTTGAGAATTTTTAACAATTTTTTGCTCGTTAACGATTGTACCATTACTACTTTTATCTTCTAGAATAACTCGATCGTTAGATTCGCTGATAACAGCATGAAAACGAGATATTTGACTACTAGAATCAAATAGAATAATGGGGGTAGCATTTTGATTTTCCCATTGCGATGGTAGCTGATTGGTTTCTCTACCGAAAACAAGAGGTAAAGTAAATATTTCTTGATTCTTGTTCTTCAGTTATCGAATTTTGAGTAATTAATTGAATTTCCATATCTGATTACTAATTAAAAACTTAAATTTATTAAAGTTTAAGGGTTGTACCTGTAAAAACAATATATCCACAGATAGGACAGTTTAAGCCCTCATATTCGGCTTCTAGAGTATGTGTATGTTCTGGATTAGAACATTGAACCATAAATTGCTGATTAGGTTTTTCAAGCTCTAAAACTTTTACTGTTAATACTATTTTTCCTAATTTAATTTGACTTCCTTCATTAATTTTGACAACTTCTTTAATTATTTTTTGACCATCTATAATAATAGGATTAGGACGTTTAGGAGGTTGACGATTTTGAGTTAAGTTTCTTGCCAACAAACAGTTTTGATTTTGGTCATAAAATAGTTCTAAATGAACATGAGAAACAGTCTTTAGTGTTTGCGGATTTTGGTGTTTTAAAACTACGTCACAAACATCTTTACTACCTCGTCCTATAATAATTTTTTGGGGGGCGTGTGTCTGATTCTCAGCCGTAATTGTTTTTGTTCTAACCTTATTAGTATCAGACCATTCTAAAGTTATTCGATACATGATTTATTTTAGTCATGACTTTTCTTTTATATTACTAATGACTGGTAAAAAATCAGCAAAATAAACAAATGTTTACATCAGGATAATAATATTTTATATCTGTGCTAGATTCATCAAACAGATAAAGTTTATCTGTAATGTTTGGTTGATTTACAATTATCAATAAAATTATTTGTTTTGATATTTTATAGTTTTGCGATCGTTTACTATTCTCTTATCGGGGAAGAAAGTTGTTATTTATACATTAGGTAAGATATTTGAGAAAAACTGCTGTAAATAGAGTCTAAACTGCCAAATTTATTGGCAACAGCATCAAGCACAATTGATTAACAGAAGACAAAGAAATTATGCTGATTATTTTGGTGTTAAGTGCTAAATTAATGATCAACTAATTTTTTCTTTATTTCTATCTTCAGTGTCAACACTACTTAGTAAAATATGATTGCCAACAAAATAAATCGCTCAAAATTAAAGATTAAATCATTATCAGCTATTCTGACTATTTTAGGTTTAATAATCACGATCGCTTTTATCATCATTGCTTTTTCTGCTCCTTTGTTACAAAATCTTAATCTAATTCAAGATCCCTTAGAATCTTTGGCTAATCCGATTCATGTACCCCCTAATTCCGAATATTTATTTGGGACAAGTAGTCAAGGTTATGATGTTTTTTCTCGTACTTTATTTGGTACTCAAGCGGCATTAAAAGTAGTGTTATTGGCGACTTTTTTTAGTTTAGTCCTGGGGGTACCTTTGGGTTTAATTAGCGGTTATTTTGGTGGTAAAGTCGATAAGATTTTGCTTTTTGTGATGGATACTGTTTATACTTTACCGGGGTTATTATTATCAGTAACTTTAGCTTTTGTGGTGGGTAGAGGGGTAATTAATGCGGCTTTGGCTTTATCTATTTCTTATATTCCTCAATATTATCGAGTGGTACGCAATCATACTACTAGTGTTAAAACAGAGTTATTCATCGAAGCCGCTCAAGCAATGGGTGCATCGCCTGCTCGTATTTTGTCTAAGTATTTATTTTTTAATGTGATTCAAAGTGTACCTGTTTTGTTTACTCTCAATGCCGCCGATGCGATTTTAATTTTAGGTGGTTTAGGTTTTTTAGGTTTAGGCTTACCTGAAGATGTGCCTGAATGGGGGCATGATTTGAAACTGGCTTTAGATGCTTTACCTACAGGTATTTGGTGGACTGCTTTATTTCCCGGTTTAGCTATGACAACAATGGTGACGGGTTTGTCTTTACTCGGAGAAGGTTTGAGTGAGTGGTTTAGCCCCCGAAGATGAGGGTAGTAATGAGTAATGAGTAAGGAGTAAGGAGTAAGGAGTGAAGAAAAGAGTAATGAGTAATGAGTAATGAGTAATGAGTAATTGTTCACTGTTCATTGTACTCTGTTGATAGTTGTTATAATTTAGATTGAAGAAACGTTACACTTACTTGAGAATCGATCGTATTTTAAATAATCACCTATGATTCAGGATAAACTAACTGCTTTACAAGATATTTTTGCCCAAATGGGTCAAGCTTTAATTGCTTATTCTGGGGGGATAGATAGTACTTTGGTTGCGAAAATTGCCAACGACGTTTTAGGAAAAAATTCGATTGCTATCACCGCAGTTTCTCCTTCATTATTACCTGAAGAATTAGACGACGCTCAAACCCAAGCCCAAATTATCGGTATCAAACACGAATTGATTGAAACCGAGGAGATGAATAACCCTAACTATACTTCTAACCCTGTCAATCGTTGTTATTTTTGTAAAAGTGAGCTTCATGATAAATTAACCATCATTACAAAAGACAGAGGTTATCCCTACATTATTGATGGGGTTAATGCCGATGATTTGCAAGATTATCGCCCCGGAATACAAGCGGCAAAAGAAAGAGGAGTGCGATCGCCTTTAGCTGAAGTTGGTGTCACCAAAATGGAAGTGAGAGAATTAACTAAACTCCTCGGTTTGCCATGGTGGGATAAACCTTCTCAGCCTTGTTTATCTTCCCGTTTTCCTTATGGAGAAGAAATCACTTTTGACAAATTACATCGAGTTGGTCGTGCCGAAATTTACCTCCGCAAAATGGGTTACAATAACCTGAGAGTTCGATCGGATGACGATACAGCTAGAATCGAATTACCTCCAGAGCAAATTACCAATTTTGTTGTCAAGCAGAATATGACTGATATTGTCGCTCATTTTCAAAGTCTGGGCTTTACTTATGTCACCTTGGATTTAGAAGGTTATCGTAGTGGTAAATTAAATCAGCAATTATTAGAAGTTAATTAGTCATTAGTAGCTACAAAAACAATTAACAGATAACGGTGAGAAGTAGATATTCGATTATACGATTGATTGATTTTACTTGACTATTATTTTCTTTTACTTGTGGTAATTGTCCACTATTAACTATTAACTATCAACTATTAACTTGATTAAAAACCCTCGATTGATGATAATTGATACCATATCTTCTCTAAGCTAAAAGACTGCACACATAAGATAAAGACGATGGTACAAACCGATATTCAACCGACATCACCAAACCTAGCTAATTTCAAATTGAAAAGTTATCTAGAAGCAAAAAAAGAATTAGTCGAAAAGGCTTTAGATGATTCTCTCCCCATCGGGCAACCTGAAAAAATCTACGAAGCAATGCGTTATTCTCTTTTAGCAGGTGGTAAAAGATTACGTCCAATTCTTTGTTTGGCTACCCTCGAATTGTTAGGCAAAAACTCAGAGGTAGCTATTCCCACCGCTTGTGCCTTAGAGATGATTCATACCATGTCTCTTATTCACGATGATTTACCTGCAATGGATAATGATGATTATCGTCGTGGACATTTAACTAATCATAAAGTCTATGGCGAAGATATTGCGATTCTAGCAGGTGATGGTTTACTAGCTTACTCTTTTGAATATGTGGCGGAAAAAACTTGCTCGCTTAATCCACAACAAGTGGTCAAGGTATTGGCTATTTTAGGTAAGGCAGTTGGGGCGAATGGTTTAGTTGGTGGGCAGGTAATGGATTTGGATTGTGAAGGCAAAAGTAATGTCAGTGCCGAAACTCTTAGTTTTATTCATCGACACAAAACAGGTGCTTTACTAGAAGCTTGTGTGTCTTCAGGTGCTGTGTTAGCAGAAGCGACAGATGATGATTTGAAACGTTTATCTACTTATGCTCAAAATATTGGTTTGGCTTTTCAGATTGCGGATGATATTCTTGATGTCACGGCTACAAGTGAAGAGTTAGGTAAAACCGCAGGTAAAGATATTTCTGCTCAAAAAGCAACTTATCCTAAAATTTGGGGTTTAGAAACTTCTCGTCTTAAAGCTCAAGAATTGATTGATGAAGCGGTAGCACAGTTGGATATTTATGGCGATAAAGCTATTCCTTTACAAGCAATTGCTCATTATATTATTAATCGTAAAAACTAAATTAACTGAAAAAAATGGAAATTTTGGTGGCAGTCTGGAACAATCCATTACTAGTAGTACCTTTGTTAACTTGTTTAGTTGCTCAACTAGTCAAAGTTATTGCGGATATTATTATTAATCGTAAATTTAGCTTTCGCTTTTTTGTTAGTACGGGTGGTATGCCTAGCTCTCATTCGGCTCTTGTCGGTTCTTTAGCTACAGGTGTAGGGCAAATAGAGGGTTGGTCATCTCCTGAATTTGCGATCGCTACTATTTTTGCTTTTATTGTCATGTATGATGCGGCAGGAGTTAGACAAGCGGCGGGAAAACAGGCAAGAATATTAAACCAAATTATGGAGCAAATTATTAAACACGAAGACTTTAGTGAAGAAAAATTAAAGGAATTGTTAGGGCATACTCCGATACAAGTTATTGTTGGTTTGATAGTTGGTATTCTTAGTTCTACTTTTATGTTGCCTTTATTTGCTAAATAATTAGTTTATTTCTAACTTTAAACCCGGTAAAAATTTTTGTAAATTTTTCAACGATTTTTTTTGCCAAGGTACTTCTTCTGAACCTAAAACAATTAATTGTAGTCTTTTTTTCTTTCTTAAACTAATTACAAATTTAGATAACATACTGATACCTGAACTGTTTAAAAACAATAATTTTTGCAGATTGATCGTCATATTTTCAGGATCTTCTTGGGCTACTGATTCAAGTATATCTTTAATAGGATGATATTCTGTTGGCTCTCCTAAACTCAATTCTCCTGCAAAGATAACTGTATTTTCTGCTTTATTTAATCTAACTGAATAATCTTGACCTTCAATTACTTGATTTTCCATTTTTTATCACACAATTTATCTACTTGCTTATTTCCAATCATATAACAAAATACTCGTTAAAACTCATTATTAATTTTCAGATTATCGATCGATAATAAGTAATTTGAAGCTTTTATTGTTAGCTTTTGCAGTTATTTAATTTTGACAAACTTCTAACTGTACCATGGTGGTGACGATCGAAAAACTCTCATCATCAAAATCTTCTAAAGTATCAAACTGCCAACCGATGAGAGCATTATAATCATTAATCATAGTTAGAATACCTAAACCTGAACATTCATCTTCTACTTTATTTTCTTGCTCATTAAAAGCATTTTTTTCTAACTGTTCTATATATAATAATTCAGGATCTTTATCAGATAACTTTTTAATAAATACCTGTAACTTTTCTTGATTTTTTAAACTAATAATATTAGTAGCGAAAATAACCGCAATTAAGCTTTCTTTTTCCACAAAATGAATCCCAAATTTAATCTGAGTTCGTACTTTTTCCGAATTATATTTCATCGCATTTTCTAATAACTCATTAGCAACATAAGAAACAGCACATTTACTTTCTTCTATTTGCTTTTTTTGCTTACATTGAGCATCATCCAAAGGCAAAAATGTAGTAAAATAATCAGCAATAAAATGAGCTGACAAACGATTATTTCGCCAACGTTTTTTTAAAGGTACAGAAGTTGGCGTGAAAGTTAATTCAAGAGAGTCTTTTTCTGGAGGGAAATGTTGAATAAATTCACCAAATATTTGCATCTAATTTTCTTGGGAGCTTCTTTTCTATTTTAATTTATTCTTGTCATGTTGAAACTTTTTAGCTGAAAAAAGTAATAACAGTTAATAGTTAATAGCTAATAGTTAATAGTGATAGATGTTGTACCCAAAAGTTTATAAAGTAAATTAAACATCTTAACAACCAACTTTTAATTAGTGTATTTAATTATTAATTATTCATTATTAATTATCATCGATTGCTTTCATATATTTTTGCCATAATAAAACAGCTTGAAAACTACTACTATTAGTTGGCTTATTATCATCATTACCCAGCCAAACACCTGTTAGTAAATTATCTTGAGGTACATAACCAATAAACCATAAATCCACGCCTTTATTTGTCGTACCTGTTTTCCCTGCTTCTTTTTTACCTAGATAGGCATTTCTTGCTGTACCATTAGTAACTACTTGCTGTAACATCCGATTCATGCTTTGAGCAACACCGACATTTAAAGCTTGTTTTTGATTATCACCACTTTGATTAAAACGATACATTTCTCGACAAGTTCGATAATTATCGTCGTCTTCACAGTCTCTACCGTCTCTAATAATATTAATAGCATGAGGGCGAGACCAAATTCCTTGATTAGCGAAGGCAGTATATGCACCCGTAATTTCTAAGACATTTACTTCACTTTGTCCTAAAATCAATCCGGGTACAGGATTTAAGGGTGAGGAGATACCTAGTTGTTGGGCAGTATCAACCACATTTTTTAAACCGACTTCTTTGGCTACTCTCAAAGCAATAGCATTTTCTGACATTGCTAAACCTCTTGCCATTGTCGCCCCTCCTGATGTTCTTTCGCAACCACGATATTGAAATCCTTGCCAAAATAATGGTGCACAAGAGTATATTTTCTCGGTACTAATACCTTTATTTAAGGCGGCTGTATAAGCAAAGACTTTAAAAGTTGAACCGGGTTGTCTTTGGGCTTGGGTGGCTCGGTTAAATTGGCTTTCACGGAAGTCTTTACCGCCGACTAAGGCGACAATTTCACCATTTTTACTTTTAAGGGTAACGATCGCACCTTGAGCAAAATTAGCTTGTTTACCGTTGGTATCAATATGGGCTTTAATATTTTGTTCGGCTATTTCTTGCATCCGCAAATCTAAACTAGTTTCAACAATAAAGTCTCCTTCTTGAGTGAGATTACTTCCTAAAACATCGCTCATTTCTTGAAAAACGTAACTGTAGAAATAAGGTGCAATGATATTAGATAATGTTTGTTTTGCTTTTGGGCTAATTTTAATAGTTGAGCGTCTTGCCCGTGAGGCTTCTTCTTCTGTAATCGTATTTGCTTTCAACATCCGTTCGATGATACGATTACGTAAACCGATGGCGGTATCATAATCTTGAACAGGATTAAAAGCATTCGGTGCGGGTAACATACCAACTAAAGTTGCTGACTCAACTAAATCTAAATCTCGTGCTGATTTTTCAAAATAAAATTGAGCGGCATCTTCAAAACCATACAAGTTGATACCTAAATAAACTCGATTAAGATATGTTCTGATAATATAATTTTTACTGTAAACTGCTTCTAGCTTGGTTGCAACAATAACTTCTCGTAATTTTCGGGCGATCGTATTTTCTCTTCCTACATCAGGATAAATACTACGGGCTAATTGTTGAGTAATCGTACTCGCACCTTGAGTTACACCATCACGTCTAATTAATAATGCCCTTAAAATACCGATCGGGTCAACACCAAAATGCCATAAATAACGACTATCTTCAGACGCAAGTAATGCTTGGGGAAGATAAGGAGAAAATTCATCTAAATTTTTTATTTCTCGGTGAGGTGCATCAATTTTCGGTGCGAGGATTGTTTTCCCATCACTACCATAAACTACAGTAGCACCACCTACATGAACAGGTATTGGACTAACTTGGTATCTACTCCATTGTATGCCAATTAAACCGATCGTCGTCAATAAAGTAATCATCAACGTAATCAAAATGTATCGTAATAACAAGACAAGTTTGACAGGAGAATTGTCTAATCTAACTTCTACTGCATCGGCTAATTCTGGGGGAGCGAGGGTAATCACATCGTTATGATTTAATGTGATTGATTGGTAACGTTTTTTGCCAAAATAAACCCCATTAGTTGATTTTAAGTCTTTAATAATAAACTGCTTGGGATTGCTTATATCTTTTTCGATCGTACAGTGACGAGTACTGACTATATCACTACGAATGGGAATATCACATTGACTACGACTACGCCCAATGATATATTTATCGCCTAATAAAGGATAATTTTCTGTATATTTTTTACCATTTTGAGTGTATTTAATCCGTAAAGTCGGTACTTTGGCGTTAGCTTTAAGTGCAGGTGTATCTAATTTGATTTGAATTGTTTGAAACACACCCGTAACCATTTGACTCAAAATAGATGAATTAGTCGATTTTTTCCCCATAACCGATTAGTTAATAGTTAATAGTTAATAGTTAATAGTAATTAATAGTTTTTAAGTAAATTCAATTTTCGTACTCTCTCAATTTTCGTATTCTCTTAATTCTTAATTCTATAAGTTATCTGTTCACTTTTCACTCTAAACACTGTAGTCTGTTAATTATTTTTAAATTGCATTTGATAGAAATTATTATAATAACCATTATGAGCTAATAATTCTTCATGTGTACCAATTTCTTTTATTTCACCTTTATCTAAGACTACTATTTGATCTGCGTTTTGAATAGTTGATAGTCTATGAGCAATTACCAAAGTTGTGCGATTAAGACATAATTCATCTAAGGCTTTTTGAACTATTTTTTCGGAAACTGTATCTAATGCACTAGTTGCTTCATCTAATAATAGTAGTTCTGGGTTTCTCAGTAAAGCTCGTGCGATCGCAATTAATTGTTTTTGTCCTCCAGATAACATAATACCACGATCGCCTATTTCACTATCAAATTGTTTGGGTAACGCCATCACAAAGTCATAAATATTAGCGTGTTTAGAAGCATTAATTAATTCTGCTTCAGAAACTTCACCTAATCCGTAACAAATGTTGTTTCTGACTGTATCATTAAACAAAAAAGTATCTTGAGAAACGATCGCCATTTTTTGACGAACAGTTTTTAATTCTAATTCTTGATACTCAGTTTGATCAAATAAAATTTGCCCTTGAGTAGGGTCATAAAAACGAGTAAATAAATCTCCTAAAGTTGATTTTCCTGAACCAGAAGAGCCAACTAAAGCTGTTACTTTATTTTTAGGAATAAATAGATTAATATTCTTTAAAACTACTTCATCTACTTCAGGATAACTAAACCAAACATTGTTAAAATATATTCCTTTTTCAAGAGATTGATAAGCTATATTACCTTTATGTAAAAATGGTTTATCTTTAGTATTCAAAAAACTATTTACTATTTCAACCGAACTTGATTGATTAGCTAACATAGTTCGATATTGATTAATATTAGAAACAAGAGGTAAAAGTCTAAATAATACTAATAAGTAAGTAAGTAAAGTTGCCGCTAATGCTAGTGATTCTTCGGTAAAAAAATATTTGCCAATAATGACAATGACTAAAATAATTAACACACCAAATATTTCGTTAAGCGGCTGAATAAATATTCTGGTATATTGTGCTTCTAACTCTAACTTTTCGGCTTCTTCTACTAGATAAGATATTTTATGATATTCTTGTTGTTCTTGAGCTACTGATTTGACCAAACGAATTCCACTAAAAACTTCTACTATTCTTTGAGCATATTCTCTACTTACTCGTCTTTGTTTCTTACCAATTATTTTCGCTTTTTTGATAAAAATTTGATTACCTAAACTCAGCAAAAGTAAAAATAATACAGTAATTAAAGTTATCTGCCAAGAAAGAGAAATTAAGATAATTAGCAATATAAAAATATTAATTGAAGTTCTTAATAAATCAAGAAAACTTCTAATAGATAATGCCGTTCTCATTGATTCTGTGTTTAAAGTACTAATTAGATTACCAATTTTATTTTTATTAAAAAAATCTAAATCAACATCAAATAGTATTTCAAAAATATCAATTTTTAAAGAATTACTTAGTTTTTTAATTAGTAAGCTATTAAAGATTGAATTAGCTACTTGAGTCGCATTTCTTAAAACAATTAAAACAAAAATTGTAATCGCCATCAAAATATTTTTCAAATCGGCAGAAAAATAATCAAATAACATTAAAGGCTGGCTTAAAATATCTGGTAATTTATCAAGAGGAAGCAAACTAGGATCAAGAATACTTAAAATAATCGGAATTGCTAATGTCACTCCGATACTATTAAAAATAGCACTGACGAAACCTGAACCGATCGAAAGAAATACGAGATTACGAAAACGTAACGCATATTCTTTTAGTAGAGGATATTTATTCATTAAGTAAGTAAATAATTTTTATGATCAAACTTTAAAGTGTTTTGAAGTTAAATCTAATTTTTTTTATTTTTTAGCTATATTTTATCTTAAAATAAATATTATTAAATTTTCCCTATAATTGTTAGCTAAATTAAGTTACAAATAAATTAAATATTTTAGGTAATTTTAAAATAGTAAATAATAGCTTTATTAAAAAGTGTTTCTACCAAATGATAAACGATCGTCAATTGAAGGACAATGGACTTGCGGACAAGGGACAAAGGTAATGAGAAAAAATAGCACCGTTACTATCATTAAAATCCAATACGCCATTCAATGGACGATCCCCCCATCCCCCCTTCTAAAGGGGGGAGAATTGATTTAACAAACTTATTTGGAAACTCGAATAAAACTAAAAAAAATAATCAACAAATCTTAAAAATATTTAAGTTTTTAGATAGAAACAATTGCTCAATCCACAATTTTTAATTGAGCTAATAAACTTGCAGTTTGCGTTTCAGGGTTATCTGCTTCCATAATCGCCCTTACTACCGCAACCCCTTTCGCCCCTGCATTGACGACATTGCCAATATTATCACCATCAATACCACCGATCGCATAAAATGGTACATTAGAATTAGCCACCGCATAACGAATATATTCTAATCCTGAGGCTTTTTTACCTGGTTTAGTTGGTGTTGCATGAACTGGACCTACTCCGATATAATCAACATCAGTAGATAAGGCAAGTGCCATTTCTTCGGGGCAAGTAGTAGATTGACCGATTATTTTGTCTTTACCTAATAACTTTCTGGCAACTTCTACAGGTAAATCTGTTTGCCCTAAATGTACACCATCAGCATCTACAGCTAAGGCAATATCAACTCGATCGTTAACTAAAAATATAGCATTATAACGATCGCATAATTGTTTTAATTCCCATGCTTGTTGGAAACGAATATCGTCAGTTTCGTTTTTGCTACGATATTGCACTAATTTTAAACCTCCTTTTAATGCCGACTCAACAACGGATAATAAGTTATCGACATCAGAGGTGACTAAATACAAGGGGCATTCAGACAATTTTGGTTTTGAGTGAGATGTAGCCAAAAATTCGCTTTCTAAAATATAAACTTGATAACGCATCTGTTTCATCGCTTGGGCAAACTGGCTATCAAATAATTTGGCATATTCTTCTAATACTCTTAATGCTTCTTGTACACGCCCTAAATTAGCTTGAATTAATGTCTCAATATCGGCTCTTTTTTCTTCTTGAGGATGGCTTAAACTAGTACCGACATCATTGGTTGTGTCTCTGGCTAACTTAAATTCTGTTCGATGATAAGATGCTAATTGCTGACGCATCTGTTTGCATAAATTTGCCTTTGAAGGGTTATTTAATCCTAAACGATACCATTCTTCGATCGTTCTTAAACCTTCTCTGGCACGATCGAGGTTAGCGTCTAAGATACGATATATTGCTGTTTTTTGATTAACCATTTATTTAATAATTGCTCACTTGCGTGGCTGACAAACTTGATGATTATTTTTACACAAATATTGTCAGGTAATATTTTAAGAAACTGCTTTGGTAGGGGAAACTTTTGATTTTTTTTTAGCGTCTTCATACCAAGCCATTAAAGGGTATGCGGTGATTCCATGAACTAGTATCGATAGTACTATCACCGTATAAGTAATCCAAGCTAATTGTTCTGCCACAGTCCCCGAAATTCCTTTGCCTAAAGAGTAGGTGAGATAATAAATCGAACCCAAACCCTTGATGCCAAACCAACCCATAAGATAACGAGTTACTTTTGGCGTGTCACTTCCCAAAGTAGATAACCATACTCCTACAGGACGAATCACCAAAAATAATAACCCTGCGACAAGCAATGATTCTCCCGCATACTTAACCATCGGCTCGATTAATAGCATAGAGCCTAAAATAACGATCGCCGTAACTTCTAATAACTTCTCGATTTGTTCGGTAAATTCTAGCTGTGTAAGGCGTTTATCCTGTTGGGTAAAATAACTCCGTTGCACCACCAAACCCGCTACAAATACTGCCAAGAAGCCATAACCATTAACCAATTCAGTGAGAGAATAAGTTAATAAGATAATGCTCAGTGCCACAAAATTTTCCATCAAATCATCGGCTGAGCGACGCTTTTGCAAGATGCGATCGATCCAAATGACGGCTTTAGCCACAATAATGCCCATTATAATCCCTAATGCGATCGCCCAAAGTAAGTCGATTCCTACCCACTTGGTAAACCAGTTATCCCAATTAGAATCTTTGAAGGCATAGATTCCGAAATAAACGAAAGGAAACGCCAGAGAATCATTCAGACCTCCTTCAGAAGTCAAGGCAAAGCGTAGTTCATCTTTATCTTCAACATGAGCTAACTGTACCTCTGAAGCCAGTACGGGGTCGGTTGGGGCTAGAATTGCACTCATCAACACCGCAACTCCCCAACCCATGCCTAAAACGTAGTGGGCGATCGCACTTAATGCCAAGATAGAGATAGGCATCAATAATCCGATTAGCCTAATAGTCGATTGCCATGCCCAAAGTTTTAAAGGGCGATTGATCTTTAGTCCGCAACCAAATACGGACACAATAACCACAAATTCCGTTAATCTTTCTAAAAACTGGGTATCTGGTCTAGTTTCGATTAGTCCAAAGCCATAATTACCCAATACAATACCAACAATAAGATAGATAATAGCGTAGGATAGAGGTAGGCGTTTTATCCACCCCGAACCCAAAGTAACAACCAGCAATAGTAAGCCAATAACCAAAAGGTTAAGAATATAAATATTCATAATTTTTCAAACTGTTTCTACTATTCTAGTATTTTAGTATTGTATTTGTTCGGTGATTCTGTGTAAGCCCCGATCGTCTTCAACGTTTGATTCTTGGTATTTGCATTGTGTCTGTAAACAAAGGGCACTCGTGCAAAGGGTAAGTTAGGTGTTAAAAGTTAAAAGTTAAAAAAGGCACTCCATGCAAGAGTTGAATTCACTCACTCTTCTTACTCCTTACTCCTTACTCCTTACTCCTTACTCCTTACTCCTTACTCCTTAATCCTTACTCCTTACTCCTTACTCCTTACTTCTTACTCATTACCCTTGATTTTTTGGTGAATTAAAAAGTCTTCGATTTTTTGATAGGGGATGTTTCTCTTAATAATCAACTCGCGCATTGAAAGGGCTGCGCTAAAGTACCTAGTCTTGAACTGTATTGACTAAAACTGACGTTCGACGTACAAAGAAGGTGCAGTTGCATTCGTTATGTCGATTAACAAATTTAGAAATTAGATGTCATATATGACAAGATAAGCAAGCATATATGACTATATATATTACTTAGTAGCAGGGCTATCGTCTGTTAGAGTTTCAGTTATTTCATCTAGATTTAGTATTTCGCCAATACTTTCAGATGCTTTTTCTGTTTCTGCTTCTGCTTTTGCCTGTTTTGAACGCATTGCTTGTTCTCTTTGACGATTTATCTTGGCGGTTTCGTATTCAGAATCTGTAACTTCCTCAACCGGGTTGAGATTGTTAACATCTTTGGTAATCGATTTAGCGATCGCACTATGAGTGAGATTGAGATCGAAAGCAGTGGCAAAAAATAAAGTTATGGAAATTAAACAGACACTAATAAAACGACGCAAAATAGTTAAAAACACTGGTAGTTTTCTCCTTATTTAATATTGGTTTTTGTTGACTGTACTATTAGACTAATTATTTCCATTAAATCATATTACTGTCGAAAACGATCGCTTTGCGAGTTTAGTCAGAATTTAAATAATAGCCTAAACAACGGCGGCTTTACGATCGTTACCACAAAATCAAGGGTAATTACGCCCCGAATCTCCGCCCTTTGGTAAGGGGAGGGGCTGTTTCATTCAAAGGAAGAAGAAAATAGCTAGAAGCTCAAAATAAATAGCTATCTGCTATTACTACTACAATACAATCGCTCGCTCGTTGGTTACATTGTGTTTTTATTATTAGAAAAAAACTGCGATTTATTTACTGCTATTTCTGGCGTTGTATAAGTTACAAAATTTGACAATGAATCAGCCCTGCGTAAGGATGGGGGGATACTCCATTGATAGGCGAGAGGAATTTCAATGGTAGTAACGGTGCTATTTTTTCTCATTACTTCTTACTTCTTACTCCTTACTCATTACTTACCTTTGCCCTTTGCACGAGTGCCCTTTTGACTATCTCAACCTTAACTTAAATGACTATAAAAGTAAAAAATCTTTTCGATATAGTGATGAATAAGCAGATTACTATTGATAATAGAGAAAGAACGACAACAACAATAGTAAAAATAAATATTTAACTATCATGGCAGTTTCATTAAAAAAAGGGCAAAGAGTTTCTCTAGACAAAGTCGCACCAGGGTTAAATGCTGGTTTTATCGGTTTAGGTTGGGATGTAAATGTTACCGATACAGGGAATGACTTTGATTTAGATGCTTCTGTCTTTTTACTTAATACAAATGAAAAATTAATTTCTGATGAGCATTTCATCTTTTACAACAATCTTACCAGTCCAGATGCTGACAAATCCGTTAAACATATGGGTGATAATCTCACAGGGGCAGGTGAAGGAGATGATGAGGTGATTATAGTTGATTTGCGTAAAGTCCCCGCAGATATCGATCGTATCGTCATTACCGTTACTATACACGATGCTGATAAAAGAAAACAAAATTTTGGTCAAGTTAGAAATGCTTTTGTCAGATTAGTCGATGTAGAAACTAAAGAAGAAGTATTACGTTATGACTTAGAAGAAGATTTTTCGATTGAAACTGCTTTAATTATGACCGAACTTTACCGTAAAAGTGGTGAATGGCGTATGAATGCTGTTGGTGCAGGTTATGAAGGTGGTTTACAATCATTATTAAATCGCTACCAATAAGAATTGAGAATTGCGGTGGAAGCCCGCGTCGGCGACAGACGCAAGGGAATGTCCACCAAGACGAGAATTGAGAATTAAGAATATCAACAATTATATTCGGCACTTTATTCATTATTTACTTTTCTCTATTTTCTTAACTTTTAAACTATAAATACAAATAAAAAAAGTTGTTTTTTTAGTTTATTTATCGATTGCCAATTACAACTATTGTTCACTTAACAAAGTAATTAAAATTATTATGACAATTAACTTACAAAAAGGACAAAAAATTTCTTTAAAAAAAGAAGCCCCTAAATTAGAGCAATTAATGTGTGGTTTAGGTTGGGATACGGCTCAAAAAAAAGGTGGTTTTTTAGGTGGTTTATTCACTAGTGATTTTGATTTGGATGCTTCGGTTTTGTGTTTAAATAGCCGAGACAAAATTACCTCAGCACAAGATTTAGTTTATTTTGGTAATCTACGTCATCCTTCTTCTGCTATTAGCCATATGGGTGATAATTTGACAGGAAAAGGGCAAGGTGATGATGAACAAATTATGGTTAGTTTACCGATGATTCCGAGTAATATTCACAAACTTGTTTTTGTGGTTAATATTTATGATGCGGTTGGGAGGAAGCAAGATTTTTCTCAAGTAACGAATGCTTTTGTTAGGTTAGTTAACGTAACCACAAATAAAGAAATTGCTCGTTATACACTTTCTAGTGGTAGTTATCAAAGTCAAACAGGGATGATTATGGCAGAAATTTATCGTGCTGGTGATGATTGGGAAGTATCCGCCCAAGGTGATGGTATTAAAGTCAGAAATTTGGACGAAATTGCCAAGCTTTATTCTTAACTATAGTATTGATAATCAACAGGAAATACAAAGGGTGTAAGCCTTACACCCCTAAAATTAAAATGTTTGATTGATAAGGGTTAGCCTTGTAATTAATTGGTGAATAAATTTATTAACTATTAACTGTTAACTATTAACTGTTAACTATTATTGCCTTATGCTTGACTTGATAACTTTTTTAATTGGTAATCCTTGGATAATTTTATTAGTGGCTATTATTTTATTAATTATTGAAATTATAGCGATCGTTAATTATCGACAAAAAGATTGTAAATTAGGATTAGAATTAACTAATTTTCTTGAGCAAAATCAGCAAAGTAAAGTTATTCAAGCAAGTGTATGTGAGCAAAAACAGCAAGGTTTATTTAGTTATTTAATTAGGCATTTAGATGGAGAAATTATTGGTAACGAATTTCAACCCCGAAAAGAAAATAATTATTTTGTCTTGTTTTCTTATCCTAGTATTTTAACTAAAGCAGTTGCTAGAAGTCCAGTTTATTTCGCACCTACATTATTAACCGCCTTAGGAATTTTGGGTACTTTTTTTGGTATCTTTTTTGGTTTACAAAAAGTAGGTATCGGTAATATTCAAGAAACTCAAGACTTGTTAGAAGCTTCCACGACTTTGCTTTCAGGAATGAAGACAGCTTTTTCTACTTCCCTTGCGGGTTTAGGTTGTGCTAGTTTGATGATGATTGTTTTAGCTGTAGGTAGAAAACTCAGACAAGATAAAAGGAATGGGATAAGGAAGAGTCTGAGTCAAATAGCTTTTGTGGAATCACCGCAAACATTACTATCTCGTTTTGATACTTCAGCAATAGCTAATGCAGGAATAGCAATGGAAAATGTAGCACAACATTTATCTTCTGTGACTAATTCGCTTACGGCAATTAGTCAACTAACTCCTGATAATATTGCTCATAGTATCCAAAAAACGATCGATTCTGATGACAGTCTTGTTATCCAACAGTTGAAGTCTCAAACTAACCATTTAGCTAATCTTACTCCATCCTCGATTGTCTCTTACTTTAATCCTTTACTAACTCCCATCCATACAGAATTAACTAACCTCAAAAAAATTCAATCGCTTCAACAATCAAATTTAGAATTACAAATCAAGCAACTAACCACCGAATTACTTACTCCTGTAATTGCCAGACTAGACGAGACGACTCAAGTAACAAATCAAGCATCAACCGCCGTCACCGAATTAAAACAAGAGTTAGGAAGTATTAGTCATAATCTAGCTGATGCAGTGACAACCATTAACCAATTTCAAAATGATACTCTTGATAAATTACAAAATTTTAGTACAACAATTACCAGCAATCTCAATCAATTTAATCAAGATACTAAACAAGTATTGACGACAGTATCAGTAGAAATGAAACAAGCAGTCAGTGATAGTGTTGTAGCAATACAAACTCAACGAGAAGCATTTAAAGATAGTGTCAATGAAACCGCAACAACTTTCCGTCAAATAAGAGAAGACTTACAACTAGCATTAACTTCTCAAGCGACTCAACAAAAGCAAATGTTAGTAAGTGTAGAGAATGCAACCAGTAAAACACTCACTACTGCCCAAAAAACTTTTCAGCAACAAGGAGAAAGCATTAACAAAGCAACAAACGAAAGCATCAAAGCAATGGCAATCCAGTCAGAAGCTTTTGAAAAAAGTGCTAATCAAGCAGAAACTACTTTTAATAACATCACCACACAATTACAATTAGCTTTAGATACTCAAGCAACTCAACAAAAACAAATGTTAGAAGGAGTAAAAACTTCGACTGAGAGTATTTTAGAAAAAGCAAATCAAGCATTCAGGCAACAAACAGATACAATTCAAGAAGTCGGTAAACAAGCTTCAAAATTGATGAATCAAAGTAAAGAGAATCTACTCGAAACTTTACTTAATGTTGATGATATTTTAGATAAAACCCGAATTGATTTACAAGATGAATTAGAAACTTTTAGATTAGAATACCAAAGCTCATTGACGCAGTTTTTTAGTGAACAAAATAATCTTTTAGACGAAACTTTAGGTAAACAAAAAGAAGGTTTGAGTTTAGTGATTGATCAATTACAAACTACTTTTAAACAAGAAGTAACCGCTAGGGCTAAATTAACTGATGAGGTAAATCAAAATTTAGCTAAAATCAAAAAAACAACGACTATAATAAGTGAGTTAGTTGAAAAGACGGGAATGAATTCAAACGATCGTTTTGAACAGTTACAACAGTTATCTAATTCTACTGCTAATCAAGCAGAAAAAGTGACTCAGGCTTATGAAAAAATGAGTAATAGTTATGATCATAGTTTAGATATGATGAGTGATAGATTCGATCGACAAACAAGGCAAATGAATGATTATTTTGAATCTATGCTCAAACAAATTATCAGTGAATTTAATCAATTATCAATCCAAACTAATAACCAAATTAGTAATCATCTCACTACTGCTAATGAAAGTTATAACAAAAATTTTGCTCAAGCAGATTCAGCGATGGCCGATATTTGTAATCAGCTGAATAAAACCTCTGATGGTTTGATGAATGTTGCTGAATATTTAGTTACTTCTGTTAATGATTTAAAGATAGATAAATATGATGAATAATCAAAAATTAATAGTCCAAATTTTGATTGATGAAAATTAATTAATCACGATCGTTATTCAAGTGCTATATTAGATATCTCTAAACGATCATGATTAACACTCATCGTATTTACCTCACATGAAAATCTCTGTAATTATTATCACCAAAAACAGATATGATCATTTAGAAAATGTACTTAAAGGGCTTAATAACAATACAGACATCGATGAAGTTGTTGTTGTACATATGAACGAAACTGTCTTACCAAAGCCCGCATGGTTTAAATATACTTATAACAATACAGTGATTCAGACGACAAGCCCATTACCCTTAGCCCAAGCACGAAATGAGGGTGCAAGTTTAGCTAAGGGAGAATTATTAATCTTTTTAGATGTTGATTGCATTCCTTGTAATAGATTAGTGAGCGATTATATTACAGCACACAAAAAATACCCCGATGCACTATTAATGGGTGAAGTTTATTATCTTTCGGCTGAATTTAAACAAGCGTTTGGGCAAAAAAGCTGGCAGGAGAATGATTTAATTACAGATGGTGAGTCACACCCGTTGCGTAAGTATTTAACCGAAAAATTATTTCAGCCAGAGCAATGTTATGCTTTATTTTGGTCTTTGAATTTTGCGGTTGCTAAAAAAGTATTTTGGAAAACGATCGGTGGTTTTACCGAAAGTTACCAAGGCTATGGTGCTGAGGATACTGATTTTGCCTTTAAAGCACAACGTCAAAAAGTACCGTTATTATGGGTGAAAGGGGCAACAGTTTTTCATCAATATCATCCTAACTACAATCCACCATTACAACATTTTCAAGACATTATCAGCAACGCCACTACTTTTTTACAATATTGGGGAAAATGGCCGATGGAAAAATGGTTACAACTTTTTGTGGAAGCAAGTTACATTAAATGGATATCAGATTCTCAAACTATAGAAATTTTAAAAATACCGACTAAAACCGAAATAGCTCAAGCAAAAACGTTACGCCGTTACTAATAATATCAGGTTTGTTTTATTACTTATAATAAAATATTGACAATTTATGATGACTAAACTCATCACTACAAACCTATTTATAAGTGTTCATCCTTGCCTTAATATAACTAGCCCAATTTGAATTTTACCTATTACCTATTACCTATTACCTATTACCTATTACCTATTACTTGATACCGTTGCTCGATCGCTTGTGCCGCAGAGAAGGTAGAGTATTTTTTGACCATACCATTCCAAGAATTTAAGGATTTTACTTGTTGCAAAAGCGATCGCCATTGACTAGTATGTGTTGGTAATTCTTGAATTGTAATCGCCAGATTTTTTTCAGATAAAGCTTTAGCCTTCATTTCATGTTCGTTAAAAAAACGTCTTTCAGGTTTTGTGATTAACGGTTTATCAAAATATCCTGCTTCTAATACTGAATTGTTGCCCGTATTAGCCACAATAATATCAGCCGATCGAATATAAGGTAATGAATCATCAACAAAGGTTTCAACTGTATAATTCTTACCAGAATCTTCTCGCTCAAAACCAATACCATACCAATAATAATCATCAATCTCCTCAGAAAACTTTTTAATATAATCAACAGACAGACTACTCTTTCCTTTTGGTTTAATCAGTAGGATAATAAATTTATTTTCGGGAAAATATTGAGGTTTTTTTGTACTAGTTTCATCAAAATCTTCTACATTAGCAATACCATCAACATAAATAGTTTTTGCTTTCACCCAATCTGGTGTTTCTCGGTTTTCTAATTGCTCTGGATAGCTTCCTAAAAGTCGATCGGCGGCTTTAAAGGCTTGAGTATGAGCTAAATCCGATCGTTCACCGTGCATTGCCATGTATATATAAGGAATCCCACAAAGACGCATTAGCATAGCGATTTCAACACAGACATCAATAACGGCAAATTTCACTTTATATCTAGCACAAATATCAATTATGGCTTTATTACGAGCTAAATACAATCCATCTTTAGCAAAAGGAATATGTAAAACATCTGTTGCTAATTTCAAACCATGATCTTCTGTACGTAATGTTGGAATAAAATGAATTGTATGAGGTAAACCTTTTAATACCGCATCTGTAAAAATACTTCGTAGTTGCTGAGGTTTTTCGGTTACGAAATGGCAGGGAATTTTTAAGTGACGTGCAATTGTAACCGCACGTTTGCTATGCCCCGCACCATCTGTATTGATAAAGTATAAGATACTCATTTCTCTAAAGTTTTATCTAATAAACTCGGTGAATTTTCCTTCTTTGTCTGATAATCGTCAATGACGCTGGTATAGAATTGAATATAGTTATTAATCATTACATCCAAACTAAAATTTTTAACAGCGTGTTGACGACATTTCACTGCATTAAGTCGTACGGCAATTGAAATTGCATCTGCTAAGAGAATTGGATCTTTTTCTACTAAAACACCAGTTTCAGGCGTGATAATTTCTGGTAATGCACCGCAACGAAAACCGGCGATTGGTGTACCACAAGCTAATGCCTCAGCAACGACTAATCCAAAAGGCTCGTTCCAACAAGGAGTACACAATGCGACATCCGCACCTGCGAGAATTTTTCTTAAAGATGCTGTTTCTAGATTACCCAGATATTCAATTTCGTTTGATAAATTCGGCTTAATATAATTTTCAAAATAGTTTCGATCGAAAATACTACCACAAATTTTTAACGGGATATTCGCAATACGGGCGGCTTCGATCGCTAAATGAGTACCTTTATCAGGACAAATACGCCCTGATAAAACAGCATAGCCATCTTTTTGATAGGCACTGTTGGGTAGCCAGACATTTGTGTTAATCCCATTGTAAATTAGAGCTGGGTTGATCTGATTAATCTGCTGTTGCCAGTCTTTGGTGATACAGTTTGAGATAGAAATAAGATGGTGATTGTGACTATCTACGGCTTTTTTTAAACCATCAATCATCGTGATAAAGGGAGGAGTATGCAATACTGTCACCATCGGTATTGGTAAAGATGCCACTTTAGATAAGGGAATATAGTGCAAACTATTGTTATGAACAATATCAAAATTACTGTTTTGTAACCGAATCATCAAATTGTGATAAGTTTGCTCACGATATTGGACAATTTCTTCGATCGGCTGGTAAATTTCTGTACTAGTTGGTTGACAAAACTCTTCTAAAGGTAGTGTTGAATCGCTCCCCTGTGCCGCAAATAAAGTAACATCATGCCCTTGCTCTTGTAGTGATTTTGTCATTGACCAAGTATGTGCTTCTAAACCGCCAACGAAAGGTTGAGTGATAGGAAAATGCGAGTGTGCAATAACAGCAATTTTCATGTATATTTCTAAGTTTTAAGCTGTTAGCTATTAAGGCTATTGATTAAAATACCATAAGCAATACATAATTATTATAGCAAAACAGACAAATGTTCTACTACTAATACACTCTTTTATGAGTAATGAGTAATGAGGAGACTTTGGTTTCCAACTTAGGTTTTTAGTGATATAGAAAGCTCTTTTTTCTGCAAGTATAGTCGTAGCTATAAATAAAGCCTATGTTCAAGAATTTGAAATTACATAAGAATAACGTAATTGTACTAATAAATTCGAGAAAAGCTACTGTATTAAAATTCATTACCAATATTAATTAAAATGATTACAGCAACAAAGAACTACTTTTTGTTTATGAAAAGTCTTTTATACACGTTTATTTGGATTGTCGATTCCTCATTATGTTCTTCATTTAATGTAGGAAAAAATAGTGATTCTGGATTACCAATTCAACTTGAAGAGCTTACATTAGAAAAATATGACAAGGTAGCTAATTATATTAGTGATTTTAAAACAGTCGAAATTATAAAAAAACTAAAATCTATAGAAGTAAAAGATAATCAATTAATTCTCAGTGCATAATTCGATTACTGATAATACTATTTATAGCTATAATTTTAATGATTGCTGATCGCTCTTTTATTTTAATTCTTTGTTGTTTTCATTTAACCAATTAATGAGGTCATCGATCGAGTTAAAATCTAATAAAGCAAGACTTAAATCTTCTAAAACATTGATTTGTAAACTCATTACTCTTGTTTCTAGATTAGGAGATAACTCACCTAGCTTTCTTTTTAAAAGGCGAATAACATTTTGTTGAATACCTTGCTCGACTCCTTGTCGAATACCTTCTTGTTTTACCTCATTTAATCTAGCAGTATAAATTGGTGACAGTTTCATAATTAATTCTTGATCCTCTTTGGTCAATTCTTCCCTTTTTTCTTGATTCAATTGTAGCATTGTAAATAAATTACTGACCAACTCTAAAACACTGTCTCTGTATTGATTATCCTTTGGTAGTGCATTTAATTCCTCTATGGCTTTTTCCTGTACTTTACCCTTTCCTAACATTCTCAACCAGAGAGTTTTAGAGTTGACTGGTAACTGATGTACAACTATTATTCCTGTCGATAAAGCAGATGGTAAAAAATAAATTCCCTCCTCCCAATCCTCTTTTCTTTTTGCTGAAAAAGAGTTCAATATTTTATTTGATAAAGTCGGAGTTAAAATCCATAAATTTACCTGCTCTTCATTCTTCTTTTTATCTTTGCTCTTTTTATTTTCTCTGGAGATAGAAGTTTGTACATCTGCTAACTTCCCTACACATTCGATTATTTGATGAGTATAAACTGAATTTCGATAAACTTCTAACAAGCAGGTTGTATCTAACAATTTTCCCAGTAAGCCTAAGTTATTAGATTCAGTTAACACTTGTTTATGGGGTTGAAAAAACACATCTATTTCTTTGGTTTGAGAAGCTATTTTCTTTCCTGAAGTAACTACTCCGTAATCAGATATTAATTCAGGTAAATATTCTTTAACAAAGTCATCATGAGGAAATTGACTCATTGAAAATCAAGCTATTTTTATGATTATTGATCTTAGTAATTATAGCAAAACATAACTAAATATATTATGAGTTTAATGGTCGTTTACGTTGGACACTTACTATTAACAATATTGGTAATCATACTATCACCATTACCGTTAGTGATGAAGTAAAAGCAGAAGTAGGACAAACCTTTTCACTCATAGTAATAGCTTATGATATTGCTAGTAATATCGGCTAATATCTTGTTACGATCGAGGTTTAAAATAATACATAATTGTTGTAATCCGACAACTATTCTACTGTTTATGCACCCTTTCAACAATGAACAATGAAGAGTGGTAAGAGTGAACAACGCCGCAATTAATATTTATTACTCATTGTTAAGGCGGGGTTTTGTACCTTAATTATTCGATAATAGAAAAGGCTTTTTTCAATCGCTACTGTATTAAAATTCATTACCAATAATTCGCCTCGATCGATTCTTTTGCTACAATATCAACGTACTAATAAATCTTCATTATTCATTATCAACTATTCATTTATACTGAGTTTCGACAACGCTCAACTTCTGCGAAAGCCGAAGTATTATTAATTATTAATTATTTTCATTATTAATTATCATCTATGGTTATTCAAAAATTACCTCGAAATGTAATTAAACTAATTGCCGCTGGGGAAGTCATCGATTCCATTACTTCTGTGGTGAGAGAATTAATTGAAAATAGTTTGGATGCTAATGCAACGAGAATTGTTATTTCCATCTATCCTGAATCGTGGAGTTTACAAGTCGCTGATAATGGTAAAGGTATTTCTCCCGATGATTTGTCGGCAACGATCGAACCACACAGTACAAGTAAGATAGATTGTCAAGCTGATTTAATGAAAATTAAAACTCTTGGTTTTCGGGGAGAAGCTTTAAATAGTATCGCTCAGTTAGCAACCGTTAGTATTTGTAGTCGGGAAGTAGAGAATGATGGTTGGGAAATTATTTGCGAAGATTGTGAGATAGTTAAATTTTACCCGAAAGCGATCGCTCCTGGCACAATTATTTCTGTATCTAATTTATTTGCGAATCTACCTTTAAGAAGACAAATTAATCCGCCTTTTAAGCAACAGTTAAAACAAATACAAACCATCATCGGTGAATTTGCTTTATGTCATCCTCACGTTACTTGGCAGTTGTGGGTAAATCAACGATCGATTTTACAAATTAGTGGTAGCACTTCAACACAAAAGATTTTACCTCAATTAGTGAAAACGATCGAATACAATGATCTTAAATCATTAGACAAAAAAATTGATTTAGATCAACAAGACGAATCATCTTTACTTAAATTAGTCGTCGGTTTACCCGATCGTCTTTCTCGTCCTCGACCAGACTGGGTTAAAATAGGCGTGAATGGCAGAATCGTTAAATGCCCTGAGTTAGAATCGGCTATTTATAGTAGTTTTCACCGTAGCCTTAACCGCAATCGTTTTCCCGTCGCTACCATCAATTTACAAATTTCGCCTCAATATATTGATTGGAATCGTCACCCTGCGAAAACAGAAATTTACATCGATAAAACTGATTTTTGGCAAGATGCAATAAAACAAGGTATCAGTGATATTTTTAGATTAACTAATAACAATATAAATACAGGGTTTATTAATCAAAAAGTAGAGAAGTATTTTAAAGTGGCTGAACCAAAAGCTAGTTATAATACTGGCATTTCATCTAATAATTACAATACACAAAAAACTGATAATAACTCTGAGGAAGAAACAGTTGGCTTTATCGATTTGAAGATAATTGGTCAATCAAGAAATACTTACATCATCACCGAACATAGTCAAGGAATTTGGTTAGTCGAACAACATATTGCTCATGAAAGAGTATTATATGAACAACTAAAACAACAATGGGAAATAGTACCATTAGAACAACCAATTATTTTACCAAAATTAAAACCAAAACAAATCGAACAATTAGTCAATATCGGTTTAGAAATAGATAGTTTCGGTGAAGACTTATGGGCAATTAGAAGTATTCCGCAAATATTATTAACGAGAGAAGACACGATCGATGCAATACTAGAATTAAGTTGGGGATGTGATTTGGATGCCGCTCAAACTTCGCTCGCTTGTCGTACGGCTGTCAGGAATGGAACTACTTTGACTCGATCGCAAATGGAAGATATTATTAATCAATGGAAAATAACTAAAAATCCTCATACTTGCCCTCATGGCAGACCAATTTATTTATCTTTAGAAGAATCTTCTTTATATCGTTATTTCCGTCGTCATTGGGTATTAGGTAAAAGTCACGGAATAACGGAAAGTAATTGATAATTAACAAAAAAATTTTATATTATTTGTAATTTTGTCTGAAGAATTAAAGTATAGTAAAGTGATTTAAAAAAGGAATATTTAACTAATTAGGAACAAAATTATAATAGTATTTCTGAATACAAAGCTATTCTGGAATATTTAATAATTGAAATAATTCTTGCTCTTGTTGTGATGAAATACTTGTTACAATATCTCCAGAAACTCCAAGAGATTTTTCGAGACCAAGGAAAATAGAAATTAGATATTCTTCATCATTTTTAAAAGATGCAGTATAAGGATAAATAGGTGATGTTGCAATGTAATAAGACCATTTATTATCGTGTTTATTCAAAAATAATAATATTGCTTTTATTTTTTTCCTGTCTTCAATCGAATAAAAATAAAGTTTAGATGGTATTTCAGATTCTTGATATACCTGAACTTCTATGTGCGTAACTTGATTGATATTTGGGAAACTTACTGATTCTGGCGTTAAAACTTTGTAATCAATATAAACAAATAAACCATATAATATAATAGCAATAACACTATAAATACTAAGTATAATAAATATAATTTTAGTTACTTTATTGACGCTCATTATATATTTTTCCTCATACTAGCTCAGCTTCTTTTTCTGAATAATTTAGACTGTTCAACATAATTGACAATTAACTATTAACCATTAACAATGAAAAGTAAATAATTAACGATAATAAATAAGTTGTGTTTTGTATTGCCGAAGAAAAAGATTTTCCCCGTTTAAGACAGATATATCGTGATAGTGTAAAAAGACTAGCACCAAGTTTATATACTCCCGAACAAGTAAAAGCATGGTCATTAACGCCTGATAATCCAGACAAATATTGGCAATTTATTTTTGGCTGTGATACTTATTTATTAATTCAAAACGAAACAATTATTGGTTTTTGTGGTTTAGCAACTGAAGATGGGCATATAGTCTCTCTTTATTTACATCCAGATTATACTCGTCAAGGATATGGTACAAAACTTTTAAATCATGTCTTAAACATCGGTATTGAAGCTGGTATTACAAAATTTTATACAGAAGCAAGTTTTTTTTCTGAGCCTGTTTTTAGCCGTTGTGGTTTTGAAGTTGTGACAATGGAAACGGTTTATTATGGTGATGTTCTTTTCCGAAGGTATAAAATGGAGAAGATAGTTAAATCATCAACAAAATTATGACTACTGAAGATAAAGTCAAGGCTTTAAGTAAAGAATTAAAAGAACAGTTTAGTATTATTGGTGTTTGTGTGGTAGCGTTATGGGCGATCGAAATCGTCAGTCAATCGTATTTTGGCGATAGTTTAGACTACTTTGGTATTGTACCTAGAAATATAATTGGCATGAGAGGAATTATTCTTTCTCCCTTTCTTCACGCTGATTTTGCTCATTTGTTAGCCAATACTTTTCCTTTCATTATCTTGGGTTGGTTTGTGATGTTACAAAATACCCGTGATTTTTTCGTCGTTTCTTTATACTCGATTTTGTTTAGTGGAGTAGGTGTCTGGTTATTTGGTCAAGCTAATTCAATTACTGTGGGTGCGAGTGGTGTTGTCTTCGGCTATTTAGGCTTTTTGATGCTCAGAGGCTATTTCCAACGTAATACTGCTTCGATCGCTCTTTCTTTACTCGTATTCTTCCTCTATGGCGGTATGATTTGGGGTGTCTTGCCTTCTACTCCTCATGTTTCTTGGTTAGCTCACTTATTTGGTTTTATTGGTGGAGTCTGGACAGCGAAGAATAAGTAATAATAAATAATTGATAATTGATAATTGACAATTGACAATTGATAATTAAAGTAGATAAAAGTAGAAAGAGAAATTCACGTTGTTAATTATTCTCAGATTTGACCATGTGTTCATAACACCACCAACCTGATAGTATCATGACGATCGAAAATACCAATAAAAACCAAAAATGACCTTGAATATCTTGCCAATCTTTGCCCTTACCCCATAAATCAATTAAGGCTTCATTCATGTGAAAAATAGGATTAAATTGAGCAATTTCTAATAATTTATCAGGAAATAAAGAACTAGGAAAAAAAGTACCACCAACAATTAATAAAGGAACACCGATCGTGGCAACAACTGTATTTACATCTTCTGTTCTTTTGGCTAATTGAGTACCTAAAATAAAACCAACTCCGACATAACTAATAATACTTAAAATAATAATAATAATACCTAAAACGATTGATCCTGAGATAGATTTACCAACAGCAAATAAAAGTCCATAAATTAAAACAGTTTGTCCTAAACCAATTAAACTATGAGCTAAAAAAATACCTAAAAAATAAGAAATTCCTCTCATCGGCGAGATAAATAAACGTTTTAAAGTTTTCTGCTCTCTTTCTCTGACGATAGTCGCTACAGTACCACCTAAACAACTAAAAAATAAAGCCGCCCCCATCAAACTAGAAGGA
Organism: uncultured cyanobacterium; assembly: GCA_963710605.1. Taxonomy (GTDB): domain Bacteria; phylum Cyanobacteriota; class Cyanobacteriia; order Cyanobacteriales; family Cyanobacteriaceae; genus JAALKG01. The sequence goes on along the minus strand of CAVQBA010000006.1, from coordinate 889,674 downwards.
GCAGATATTTTCATCGCTAAAGTTACTGTTATCTTTGCTCTTTCAGCGATAATATAACTATTAATCAAAAGAATTGAAATCGGAAAAATTGACCAAAATATTAAGCTTCTTTTTCTAGTAAATAACTCTCGTAAAATTCTTTGAGTAACGGCTAAAGTTTCTCGCCAGTAAATCATATATCTTTTAGTTTTTTTAGGTTTTTATTAATTTTTGCGATCGTTATGTTTTTCTATTTGATAGTCTGACAAACTTATAATCTGTTATTCACTCTAAATACTATTTGATTGTTGTCGTGCATTTTCTCTCATTTTTGTCAATATATAGCAATTATCACCATTCTGAAATACAAAGAAATCCCCCTAAATCCCCATCCCCCTTGCCACGGGGCTTACAAGCACCTGAAATTAATTCAGGTGACAGCCCCTCCCCTTCGTAAGGGGGAAATTTAAGGATGCTTCGCTTTTATTTAAGGGGACTTATTGATCATTAACTGTACCTCACAAGTCTGGGAAACGCTATATATTATAAAATATTGATAATTGAGTTACAAACAAGAAAATTTTTTTGGTTAGTCTAATTGAATCAACAACCCGATAACATCAGGTTACAATAAAATGAGGAATAATCACTTTTGCTAACGGTACTTAGTTACAAGACAAAGATTGTCAGTTAGATTAAGTCAATGACATTGATTGCACTTTTAAACAAACAACAAATATAGATACAAAGGAGGAAATCAAAGGAGATGGCAACAGATTTTAAAGATTATTATTCAGTATTAGGCGTTCAAAAAAGTGCTTCTCCAGACGAAATCAAAAAAGCTTTTCGTAAGTTAGCAGTAAAATATCATCCCGATCGTAATCCAGATAACAAAGTAGCAGAAGAAAAATTTAAAGAAATTAGCGAGGCTTATGAAGTCTTGGGAGATAAAGACAAACGCCAAAAATACGATCAATTTGGCAAGTATTGGCAACAAGCTGATAAAGCTGGTAACAACCCTTGGGCAGGTGCAGGTGCGGGGCAACAACGGACAGGTTTTAATACCAATGTCAATGTCAACGATTTCAATTTCGGTGAATATGGTAGTTTTGACGAATTTATTGGTGATTTGCTCGGTCGTCCATTTGGCGGTGGTGCTAGAACAAATACACGTACAACAACCAATAATAGTACTGGTTATAACAATTTTAATAACCGTCAAACAATTAATAACAAAGACTACGATCTAGAAAAAAGTATTAATCTAACTTATTCTCAAGCTTATCATGGTGTAGAAACTAAGCTGAAATTGGGTACAGAAACGATCGATACCAGAATACCCGCAGGAGCAAGAAACGGGACGAAAATAAGACTCAAGGGTAAAGGTAATGTAAATCCTTTAAATCAACAAAAAGGCGATTTATATTTAAAAGTACAATTAACTCCACACCAGTTTTTTCAATGGGAAGATGATAAATTAGTTTGTGAAGTGCCAATAACTCCAACAGAAGCAGTTTTAGGTGGAGAAGTAGATATTCCAACTCCTGAAGGTAATGTCTCGATGAAGATACCCGCAGGTATTCGTCACGGACAATCTTTACGACTTAAAGGCAAAGGCTGGAGTAGCCCAAAAGGACAAAATGGCGATCTTTTTGCTAGAATCACGATCGCAACTCCTAAAAATGTCACTAAGCTAGAGAAGGAATATTACGAAAAAATACAGCAAATAAGTAAAGAAAATCCTCGCTCTCAATTAAATAATATTAAACTTTAACGAGCGAGCTAGGTGTAAAAGACAACGATAAAGGTTATTTATCTACTTGATTTAGTAACAATAATAGTTATTTTACAGTAGTCATCACGACGATGATAACATAAAAATTCGTTGATAAATCTAATTAATTAAATGTTATTAAACAAAAGTAGTTTATCTTCTGCTTCAATTTAAAATTATTGTATTAATATTTGGTTGACTGTATCTTTGGGATTCAATTAAATAATGAAACCAAACGAAATTAATAGGTCCACAAACCGCTCTTCAAACTTTGGTCAAGGTTATTGTCAACTTTTGATGATGGTAGTTTCGGTATCAAAGACAATAAAAATTATCCAAGACTTTATCGCCGCTACGAATCGATCGTTAAAAATAGACTGGTGACTTTTGGAGATTGCAAACCAGTCGGTAAAGGTGTATCAGAATTAAGCAATTTATTAAAGTAGTGGATAAGAATCTATTTTGTCAATTAGAACTGTAATTGTTAAGGTTTTTTACGAAGAGATAGAAAAGTATCCCAGGGAATCAAGCTTTAAACCTCAAAAAATAATTAATCTTTGGGAGGAAAATAAAATGAAATCAAAACGACATATCAAAACTTCTTAAAACCAATTTACAAGACCAAGATTTAGAACGGTATTTGAGGAGCTTTAAAGATGGATTACCTACGTCTAAAACGTTGCTTTCAAAGAAGTAGTCAAAGCGAATGGTGGATTTAATCAAGTTGCTAAAAATACTGATTTAGAAAGAGAAAGTTTAAAACAACTCTTTGCGAATCAGGAAATCCTCAATTTGGAACAATCAATAAAATTCTTGTAATTTAGGCTAAAGTTGCGATCGGGATGATCAAAAACAATTAGCTAAAAAATAGGTGTAAAAGAACTAACAAGTTCAAAGGGTTGTAGCTATCAGTATAGTTCGGCGGGATTTCATCGTATCTCGAAAGTAGCAGAAGCTATAAATATGTCAAATTAAAGAAACGAGTATTCTTTTAAATTTATAAATATAGTCAATTAAAATTCGATCGTAGAATTAAGATAACAAGATAACCTTCATCACTAACGCCAATGAATACTAATAATTATCAAATTAGGGTAATGTCTCGTGCTGAAATAGATATTGCGGTTGACTGGGCAAGTCGTGAAGGTTGGAATCCAGGTTTATATGATGCTCAATGTTTTTATCAAGCAGACAAAGAAGGGTTTTTGATAGGCTTACTTAATAATAAACCGATCGCTACTATTTCTGCGGTAAGATATGGTGATAGTTTCGGTTTTATTGGTTTTTATATTGTCAAAGAAGGTTATCGGGGGCAAGGTTACGGTATCCAAATTTGGAATGAAGCCTTAAAACATCTGTCGGGAAGAAATGTTGGGCTTGATGGTGTAGTTGCCCAACAAAATAATTATCAGAAATCGGGTTTTAAATTAGCTTATAGTAATATTCGTTATGAAGGTATCTCTCAACAACTACCTGTTAATCCTAATGTGATTGATTTAGCTTCTTTTTCCCCAGAAACGATTAATCAATACGATTATCTTTTTTTCCCTGACGATAGAAGTGCTTTTTTGAAATCTTGGCTAATTCAACCTGAAAACAAAGTATTAGGTATAGTTAAAAACGATCGGCTTCTTGGTTACGGTATGATTCGAGTTTGTCAGACAGGGTATAAAATAGGACCCTTATTTGCGGATAATTTAACTGTAGCAGAAGACATTTTTATTGGTTTAATTTCCGCAGTCAAACCAAAACAACCGATTTATTTAGATATACCTGAAGTTAATCCTGATGCAAAAACTTTGGTAGCTAAATATGGTTTAAAGATGGTATTTGAAACCGCTAGAATGTATAACCAAGAAATTCCTGATTTGCCTGTTAACCAAATTTTTGGTGTTACTACTTTTGAATTAGGCTGATAATTAGTTGATACTCGATCGGGGTTGGTTATTAGGTTTCTCTCTTATAATGTATCGTAGAGAAATCCAACCTTGAGGAGTTCAAACGTTTCTGACACAGTACTATGTAACCATAAATTCATTTAGCGATCGTATTCAAATCATCTCGAATAATTAATAACATATACTTATAACTCAATTGGTATTAGTCAGACATATTTTAAAAGTAAAAAAGCAATTTTATTGACAATAATGGCTAATATCTTCTCCTATTTCACAAAGAAAAGATAAAGCACGAAAACGTAACATCATTAAATCGTCGTAGAAAGGATTGAGTTTACATAGTGGGGGAATAGTGAAGATTAGAAGACCAAAAATTGTGATATCTTTAGCAAATGGACAAGTATTAGGAATTAAATTAACTATTTTTTCTGCGGTTTCTTTCGTACTAATTTCTAAATTTATTAGTCTTGTTTTGATAGTATTTAAAGGCGATTTTACTAAATTTGATAGATTGTAATTTAACATCATCTTACTGATTAATTGATTAGTTTTGCTTAACACTTACTAGTATAGTGATATTTTTTACTTATGACAAGGGTGATTAAATATAAGTTTATTTAATATTGCATAAGTTTTAGTTATCAAAAAGCTATATATCATAAGCTGAGATTTATAAACTATCAGTTTCAAAGCCCTCGAACATTAAAAATTAGTAATCCTGATCCAGTTGGTTGTTTAGTTTTTACAAGTACGATCGCAATTTTCTTAGCTTCTCGAACAAACGCACTTGAACGTAATAAGACATATGTCACGAAAGTATTTCCTCGATCAATTGCTCGGGGGTGACGGGTTGAATTCTCCTTATCAATTAATTGTAACAACTCTCATAAGCCCTTACTTATTAATTACGATCGATTAGCGACTAAGTAGCTTTACCTAAAAAAAAGTTTGTCGTTACCCCTTTAGGGGTATAAAAAGCTGTTAGGATAAGGGCTTAAGCCCTCACTACAAGCTTAATCTTTCTGACTTTTAATTAATTGGGGCGACTTAACATAATACAAATTAAAAATAAATTAAAATGTCAAAACTAACTGAAGCCTTAGAAAAAATAGACACATTCTTATCCTTAAATATTTCAATACAGGCTAATAATTTAGCACCAGGAATTAACCGAGATTTAATTAAAGAACAAATCAAACAATTACCTTTTGAGATACCAAATGAAGTGTACGAACTTTATGAATGGCACAACGGATATGTAAATAAATTTATTTTTAATAATTATGATTTTTTGTCATTTGAATTTGCTCTTGCCGCCTACGACGAATAGTTGAGAGACATACATTACAATGAAATGGAAGAAATATACTGGTTTGAGAATAGCTTTCCCATTTTTGAAAACTGGGCGGAGAATGGCGTTTTTTTAACTGTTGTTTGCGAAGATAGCAATTATCATCCTATGAGAATGTTAGATCATGAATGCGAAGATTGGTCAATTCGTTACGATAGTTTAACCGATTTGATGTGTCATGTAGCTCATTCGTATGAATTAGCAGAAGAATACTCCGAAGTTTGGGAGGTACAAGAAACTGAAAAACAATGGTTTTTAGAGGCTAAATATATGGCAAAACAATATATTATCGATCGAATAAATAACAAACAGATACATTCTCTTCAAAAAGACATATATCGATCGACTTTATCACAATGATATTTGGGAGGATAACGATCTTAAATAGTAATAATAGTAAAATCGATCGTGATTTATTACTATCTATTAATGATTGGTAACTTCGTTATACAGTAGGTTTTATTCATCGAATAATTCTGCTGGATTAATTTTGAATTGTAGCATTTGAGCCGTTTTCCGACCTCCATCTCCTCCTTTTCTTTGCATCGTAATTCTTCCTATTTTAAAACTGCCTCTATTTGTTATTTCTATTTTTCCATTTCCAAAAAAGTTTAAGCAATAATTCATCGGTTTCAAAATCCATCTTGCAGAGTCTTCGACTTTTTGTGCCACTAACATCCACTCAGCCGCAAATTTACCTCTTCCTTTTAAAATATCACTAACAATCAGCGATTTATTGTTATTCAACCAATCAAGTAATATTTTTTGGTCTTGTTGACTAAATTCATTCGCAAAAGTTCTTCTTTCATCTTTTGGATTTTGAATTATAGGCAAAATTTCTCCTGTATATTGTTTTAATAAAGTAGAAACATTCAATGGTATTGCCCACATCTCAATGTATTTATCAATCCACCTCTTATCTATCTGATTAAATCCTTTTAAATTACTTACCAGTTTGACTTGTATATTCTCAACATCAATAGCTTCTTTTAATTTTACTGAAATTTGTACTTGAACATCTGTTTTATACCCTGATAAGATAATTGCCTTCACATATTCTATTTCTTTGATATCGTACTCCATTAGACTCAACCAATATTGAGCTTCAATATCATTTTGCACTCTTATTGAATTTTTGAACTATATCTTTCTCGTTTTTGAATCCATTCAATGCTGTTTGAGAGCCTTTTTGTCGATCGTTTGTCATTGTCTTGAATTGTCTTTAATATTTCGTCAATAATAAATTGTAAGGTATCAATCGAAACACTGTTACCAAATTGTCTATGCGCTTGAGTGACACTTTTAGGAAAAATGAAATCTTCAGGAAATCCTTGAATCCTCGCACACTCTCTAGGAGATAATTTTCTGATTTTATTATCAATTTTATACAATCCAGTTTTTGAACCAACACCACCACCATAAGCTGATAAAGTAATAGCGTGTCCTTTGGGGTGATAGATTCTTTCTCCTTGCCCTCCTTTGTTTACTTTTCCAATTTGGATGGGTTTGTTGGGTAAATCTATTTCACCAAATATGTTTGTAGTTGGCGTGAATTCTTTATAAATATGAATGTCATCACGATCGATAACTTTACCATTTTGAGGATTAACTTCTAAATAATTTTCTAAGGATGAAACGAGGTTTAGAGCAGGAAAAGAAAAATTGATTTGATGAAAACGATCGTTATTAAATCCAACTAAATAAACTCTTTCTCTATTTTGTGGTAAACCAAAATTACTCGTATTTAAAACCTTATAGAATACTTTATAATTAAGATTTTCAAGAGTTTTAAGAACGGTATTTAAAGTTTTACCTCGATCGTGTTTAACAAAGTTTTTAACATTTTCTAGAAAAACAATTTTTGGCTTATGATAATCGACAATACGAGCAATATCAAAAAATAAAGTCCCTCTAGTATCCTCAAATCCCTTTTGTTTGCCAGAGATAGAAAAAGCCTGACAAGGAAATCCACCACACAAAATGTCGTGCTTGGGGATGCTTTGCTCGTTGATTTTAGTAATATCTCCTTCTGGTTTTAATTTATGATTTAGATAATAAATTTCGGCTGTTTTCTGGTCAATTTCCGAAGCAAAAACACATTCTGCCCCGAATGATTTTAAAGCATAATGAAAACCACCAATACCAGCAAATAAGTCAATAAATTTATATCCTTTAAGTAATTTATTATGTTTGGCAATATTTATCATCTTCTTTTTTTAATCGAAATAATTATTCTTTTATATTTGTTTAAATTAAATTTTATACAGTATAAATAATAGTATAAATTAATCTCAAATTCGCCTTGCAATAAATTGACAAGGCTAACAAATACCGTTTAATAAATTAAACTCAAAGAAAGAAATTTCAAATTGTCTCATTCTTATTTTAATTAACTATATTTATCGATCGTAATTAGTTTCTGCTTTTCTTCTGAGTTAGTTACATTAAGTTCCTTTGAATATTTATATAGTGTTTACCATCGTTATAAGGTACATTCATTATTTTCAAGTCCCCCACACAAGCGGTGAGAACCCGCGTCGGCGCAAGACGCAAGCGGTGAGACCCCGCGACGACGGCAAGTCGCAAGGGAACGCTCACCAAGACGGGAACGCTCACCAAGACAAAAAGCGAAGCATCCTTAAACCTCCCCCAGTCTCCCCTTGAAAGGGGAGATGCCGATAGGCAGAGGGGTCGGGGATAGAGGGGGCGGGGATAGAGGGGGCTATCTTTATACTTCATTATGGAGATAATTGCTATAACTTGTATTTATTTAATTGTGTTGAGGTGATTCGTGCATAAACACTGGTATTACTTATAAATAATTGCTAGAACTTAATATTGCAAGCGTCGAGGACGATCGGTGTACAACAGTTGATGTCGCTCACTAGCTTCTGCCCATGACTTTGGCATTGTATATTGTTCCAAAACAACATCGTTAATTGCTTCACGTACTTGACGCGCACAGGTATTGAAACCTACTCTACCTACTCCTGTACCTAAACCTGGAAAAGCAACTACTTTGACACGATCGGCAATACATTCTCCTTTATATTTACCAGTCTTGAATTTACCATGCTTAACCAGCAAAAAAACTGCTCTTGCGGCTAAATAAGGATTTACAGATTCATTTAAAATCATCGGTACTCTCATTGTAGGTGAGGCAATCAAGAAAGGAATTTTATCATCATCGGTTTCTACAATAGTAGCGTCTCCGACTAAAAGTTCTCCATGATGGTGGTCGAATATTTGTCGTCGAACTTTAAGTTGGATTTCATTGCCAAAGTAATCCATATATACTCCATCGATACCTCCATCCATAAAGCCAAAACTGTTTGCTGGACTAACGATCGCATCACATTCGACATCAAGAATAGAGCCTTGATAAACGTTGACGCAATCTAAATCGCCACAGAAAGTAATCCATGCTTTAGCCAAAGAAGTTTGAACTGCACTAAGGATAATTTGCATTTAGCACATCGTAGGTTTGAAAAGAAAAGCTACCTACAATGCTTATTATACCGACTTTTTATCTATAGTCAATCTCAAAAGTAGGAAAAAAGAGACTTACTTGAGAATTAAGAATTGACAATGGATACTTTTTAATTTTTATTTTCATGCCCCATTTTTGCTCTTTTATCCTTTCTTTTATCTTCTTTTTTTCCGAATTCTTTTTCTTTCATCCTTCATCATTATTTTTAAGTTAGACTAGACGTAACCCTTGGATAGTTCATTAGTTCATGTTAATTTCTATTAGAATCGATAATTTTGCTTTGGTAGAACATTTAGAATTAGATATTGGTAACGGCTTGAATGTCATGACAGGAGAGACAGGTGCTGGTAAATCAATTATCCTAGATGCGATCGATGTCGTCTTAGGCGGAAAGGCAAACCAAAGAATGCTTCGTAGTGGCGAAAAAAAAGCGATCGTTGAAGCTAGTTTTCAAATTAATCAAGATTTAGAAACATGGTTAGAAAATCAAGAAATCGAATCTCTACAAGATGGTACACTCATTTGTAGTCGAGTACTAACTGTTGGTAAAGATAATAATTTTCGTTCTCGTTGTCGAGTTAATGGTGTTTTAGTTAATAAACCGATTATCACTATGTTACGAGAAAAATTACTGGAAATTACCGCTCAAGGAGAAACGGGGCAATTACTTTCAGGTAATATCCAAAGAGAATTATTAGATACCTATGGTGGTGATAAGTTAATTAGTCAAAGAGAATTAGTCGCCAATTCTTTTACACAAACCCAAAAAGCCGAGCAAATTCTCGAATCTCGTCGGCAATCCGAGCAACAAAGATTACAAAGGTTAGATTTGATTAAACATCAAATTCAGGAATTAAATACAGTCCATTTACAAGATGCGGATGAGTTACCTAAATTAGAAATAGAAAGCGATCGTCTTACTCATGTCGTCGATTTGCAACAACTTAGTTATCAAGTTTATCAGCTACTATATCAAAACGAAGAAGATAATACTGCCGCCGCCGATATTATTGGGCAAAGTGAGGGTTTACTAACTGATATGGTTAGTTACGATAAAGAATTAGCTCCTATTCTTGATATGATTAAAGATTCTTTAAATCAAATTGTGGAAGCAGGGCAACAAATTTATAGTTATGGTTCGGGGTTAGAAGCCGATCCTGACCGTCTAGAAGAGATAGAAGAGCGAATCAGACTCTTAAAGCGTATTTGCCGTAAATATGGCGATAATTTGGCGGATGTAATCAAATATCATCATGACTTGCAAGAGGAATTAGTGGAGCTAACTGATGAAGGGCAATCGATCGATGAATTAGAAAAACGCTTTTTAACTTATCATAACAAGTTGCTAGTTCTTTGCGACAAACTAACTCAACAACGACAAAAAGCCGCCGAAAAACTACAATCTCAATTAACAGAGCAACTCAAACCATTAGGGATGGCGAAGGTACAATTTCAATGTCGTGTAATACCAGTCAAACCTCATTTAGTCGGTGCCGATCGAGTTGAATATTATTTTAGCTCTAATCCGGGGGAAGATTTACAACCTTTAGCGATGACAGCCAGTGGTGGGGAGATGAGTCGTTTTCTGTTAGCACTCAAGTCTTGTTTTTCACCTCTGCAAGATAATTGTAAGACTTTAATCTTTGATGAAATTGATGCAGGTGTATCGGGTAAAGTCGCTCAAGCGATCGCTGATAAGTTACATCAGTTAAGTAAAAATTATCAAGTTTTATGTGTCACTCACCAACCTTTAGTGGCGGCAATGGCGGATAATCATTTCCGTGTCGAAAAACGATTAGTTAAATCAACTGATGGTCAAAATTTACGGACGATTGTGGATGTACGCTCATTAGAAAATATCGATCGTCGTCGAGATGAATTAGCTGAATTGACGGGTGGACATAGTGCTGATGATGCGATCGCTTTTGCCGATTCTTTACTCGAAACTGCCGAAGCTAGAAAAAAAATGATTAGTAAATAGACTAGTATTTACTGTAACTGGCTTTGTAATATCTTTTTTGCTAAATGACTCAAAGTTTTCTAGCTTACCTGTTGTTGAAGTAAGGTCCTTCATCGATGTCTCCACCACTAAGAATAGTTCGCCATATGAGACAACCATCATCATAGGGGGCTCCTCCTTTAGAACCAGTAAGGTTAGTGTCGATAAACATAGCTCCATCCATCACAGTATTAGTGAGATCGGTATCGATCAGAACCGCTCCACTGAGATCAACATACCTCAAATCAGCTCCAGTCAAATCCGCACCAGTCATAACAGAACCACACAAATTAGCCCCTTGCAAATTAACATTACTCAGATCGGAAAAAGCCAATCCTGCATACATAAGACAAGCACCAAAGAGATCGGCACTATTCAAGTTACACCGACTAAGTTCAACACAAAACAAATTGGCTCCTCGCAGATTAATTTCTTGCAAATTCAAGATATTCTTACTAGTCCAATCCCATTGACTCAATTTGACCACACGACCCATGCTACAACTAGGATTAAGATCAACCCCTGCAAAATTTCTTTCTCCAGCAGAATACCGAGCCAAAAGTTCTTTCGTAGTGATTTGCCAAACCATAATTCAAACCTCCAAACTATCAATCAACTAAATAATAGCGTAATTCAACTATTCAAAGATAACGATCGAATCAAAAACAACTAGCCTTGAATTTCAATTAAAGGATAACGAACCAACTCAAAGCAACAAGCCTTGCAATAAATTGACAAGGCTAAGAGATTGCGTTCATTAAAATGAACTATAGCCGAATGAACTTCCACCAAGACGGTTTGCACCCAATGAACTCAAAATAAAGTTTAATTCATTAAACGATTTTATTGAGCCTTGAACTTCAGTTCAAGGTATAGCTATTACAAATCAATTCCTTCTAGATTTTTAGCCACAGTTTGGACATCTTTGTCACCTCTACCAGAAGAATTAATCACAATACGAGGGCTACCTTCTAAAGTTGGGCAAAGTTTTTCTAAGTAAGCAAAAGCATGGGCAGTTTCTAAAGCAGGAATAATTCCTTCTAACTTACATAATAATTGAAAAGCCTCCAAAGCCTCAGCATCAGTCACACTATAGTATTCAGCCCGATCGGCATCTTTAAGATAACTATGTTCAGGGCCAACACCAGGGTAATCTAAACCTGCACTGATAGAATGAGCTTCAGTAACTTGTCCTTGATTGTCTTGTAATAAATAACTCATCGCTCCATGTAATACACCCGGACTACCTTGAGTTAAAGTAGCGGCGTGTTTACCACTAGCAATACCACTTCCTTCGGCTTCTACACCAATTAAACGTACAGAAGCATCATCCACAAACTCATAAAATAAACCGATCGCATTTGAGCCACCACCAACACAAGCCATTAAAATATCGGGTAAGCCTCCCCATTTTTCTTGACATTGACGACGAGTTTCGACACCAATCACACCATGAAAATCTCTCACCATCATCGGATAAGGATGAGGACCAGCGACCGAACCTAAGATATAATGAGTATGTTCGACATTTGTTACCCAATCACGAATCGCTTCAGAAGTTGCATCTTTAAGTGTACCCGTACCCGCACTAACAGGCTCAACTTTTGCCCCTAATAAACGCATACGGAAGACATTAAGTTTTTGTCTCTCCATATCTTCTACACCCATATAAATGACGCAATCTAAACCAAAACGAGCACAAACAGTCGCTGTAGCTACTCCATGTTGCCCCGCACCTGTCTCGGCAATTACTCTTTTTTTGCCCATCCGTTTGGCGAGTAAAACTTGTCCAAGGGCGTTATTAATTTTGTGAGCCCCTGTATGGTTTAAGTCTTCTCTTTTAAGATATATTTGTGCACCACTACCGTCTGGTTTGGCATAATGTTCGGTTAGTCTTTCGGCAAAATAAAGCGGATTTTCTCTGCCTACGTAATCTTTGAGTAATGAATTTAATTCTTGTTTAAAATCAGCATCTTCTTTATATTGGTTATAAGCATTTTCTAGTTCGGTGAGGGCGGGCATTAATGTTTCTGGAACGTATTTACCGCCGTATTGTCCAAAACGTCCGAAAGAGTCAGGTACTTGGCTATAGTTGCTCTGATTAGTTTTAATTGGTGTGACAGTCACGATTTTTTATTTTAATTGATGAGATAATTACTTCTGTTTTATTTTAATCTTAATTTTAATTGAATTTAACGATCGATTTATAAACTTAACAGATCAAAATATCGCTCCTCAGAATATTTGACGATCGCACACAACGAGCTAGTAAAGACATAACTTACAGACAAAACTTATACTCTATAAGAGTTTCACCTTTATCCTTTGTCCGAGTGTCCTTTACTATATAATTAGTGATTTTTCTGATCCATTAGAGCTTCAACAGGAGAATCTTCAGGAGTAGGAGTATCTAATGTAAACAAAGTAATTTCAGGAGGGCAAAACAAACGTATGGGTGCAATACTCATGCCTATTCCCCGACTTATATAAAGTCGATTACCTTCCTCACCATATTCATCAGTCCAACCATCGGCAAAAATTTTATCTTTTTGAGATAGACTTAACCATGAATATTTTGGTCTTCCTGGTACACTAATTTGTCCGCCGTGGGTATGCCCTGCGATCGCAACTGGAGCTGTATAAGCAGGAAATAGTTCAAAAGTATCGGGATTGTGAATTAGAACGATACGAGGGCTATCAATCGGTACATTACTTAACGCATCTTTAGCCGAATCTCTGTCTGCCCAGCGTGAATCTGTACCGACGATATACAAAACTTCTTCACTATTAGGTAATGTTAAAGCAACAGAATCATTATTTAATATTTTAATCCCCAAATCCTCTAATCCATCAGTCAAAAGCTTAACTAATTCCATGTTTGGTTTGGCTGACTTTGAACACATATCATAATCATGATTGCCTAATACCGCATAAACAGGAATATTTTCTTTTATTAAAGGTTTAAGTATATTGACTACAGCTTGTATTTTTGCTTTGCCCTTAGTATCTGTACGATAAACAAAGTCACCTCCAATTAAAACTACATCAGGACGAGCTTTGATGATTTTTTTAACACACCGACGTACCATATTACGATTGTCAAACCATAACCCAATCTGTAAATCGGTAATAAAAGCAACTCGTCTTCCTCGCCACGATTCAGGTAAATTATAAATTTCCGCTCTTTCGTGAAAGATATTAAGCATGATACGAGGTTCGATAAAACTCCAAATTACCAAAATAACGAATATGATGATTAGTTCCATAGCTAAATATTTTTGTTACTAAAAAATTAATTGTCTATTTCTCTTAAGTTTTGAGTATAAAAATTAATTAATAAGCAAAACAAGCATAGAGAAAATCCTAATTGATATTTAAAACTTAATGTTTAATATACAGTTAGCTCATATGATAATCAAAATGTTATTAAAGTAAAACTACCTTAAGAGTGAATATTGGTTATAAATCTCCAATAATTGTCAAAATCAGGGTTCAAGCCCGTTGACGATAGAGTAAATAAAAAATCTTTTCTCCCAGATGTCTATTGATGAATTAGGTGTATTTAGGTTAGGAAATAGAAAATAGAGAAGTAACAACTAATAAGTAAGAAGTAATAAATTTTAACTTTTAACTTTTAACTTTTAACTTTTAACTTTTTACAAACCATATATTTTGATTATTAGTAGAGGAGTAAATATCATCAACATCAGACTAAGAGGTAAACCCACACGAGTATAATCGAAAAACCGATAACCGCCGGGGGCATAAATCATCGTATTAGTTTGATAACCAATTGGGGCGAGATAACTATTAGAAGCGGCAAAAGTAACAACATACATGAATGATAAAGGTTCAAGCCCGATCGTTTCAGCTACCTTAACAGCGATCGGAATCATTAAAACTACTGACGCATTATTAGATAAAACTTCTGTCAAAATTGTGGTAGCCAAATAAAATAAGAATAAAATCCAATATCCCGATAAATTTCCCGCAACTGATAATAATTTATCTGCTAACCATTGATTAGTACCAGAATTATTCATCGCCGTACCTAAAGGGATTAATCCAGCTAATAAAAAAATTATATCCCATCTAACAGAACCATAAATTTCGCCGGGTTTAAGACATCCTGTAATTACCATCAAAACAACGCCCATTAAACTTGTGACTAAAATAGGTAAAATACCCAAGGCAGAAACTAAGATAACTCCTACAATAATAGTTAAAGCAGTAGTAGCTTTATCTGTTCTTAAACTCTCAATATTTTTCTCCTCTAAAACTAATAATTCTCTGGTAGTTTGTAAACCAATAAAACTTTCTTTAGGTGCTTGTACTAACAATAAATCACCGAACTTGAGCGGTATTTTACCAAATCTTTCTCGGATTAACTCTTGCCCTCTTCTTATCGCTAACACGGTGGCGTTATAACGTTGTCGAAAACGTAAATCTTTTAAAGTTGAACCAATCAAACGAGAATTAGACAAAATCAAAACTTCAGCTACTTTTTCTTCTTGCTCGTTATAATCATTTTCTAATTTACGAGAATTAAATTTAAAATCAGCGAGTATTTCTACTCCTTTTTCGTCTCTAATATTTAATAAATTAGTACCGCTACTTCTAACGAGTAAAATATCTTTTACATTTAAAACTTTATTAGCTAATGGTGGTGGGAAATGTTCATCATTTCTAATGATTTCTAAAACATCAAGGTCAAATTTACGTTGAATTTGACTACTTCTTAAAGTTTGCCCAATTAAACTTGAGTTAGGCACAATAATCATTTCACTGACATATTCTTTTAATTCGTAATCTTCACTTAGTGATTCTCCTCCTGCGGGTTTACGTGCAGGTAAAAGATAGGGGGCGGCAAAAGCAAGATAAATTAAACCAATAAAAAAAATGGGTAAACCTAATTTAGTGAATTGGAAAATGGTAAATTCAGGATAACCTAATTGTTTAGCCATACCACTAGCTAAAATATTAGTAGATGTACCAAGTAAAGTAATCATCCCGCCTAATATTGTTGAAAAAGAAAGAGGTATTAGGAGTTTGGAAACTGATATTTTGGTTTGTTTACTCCATTGTTCAACGATCGGTAAAAAAATAGCGACAACGGCGGTATTATTGATTAAGGCACTAATTGGACCTACTATCATCCCTAAAGTAAAAATTTGTCTAGTAGGATGTTTGCCCCCCCGTAGAATCAAAAAATCTCTCACTAAGTTCAAAATACCTGTTTTAGTCAATCCGGCACTTAGTATAAACATTGCCATCACTGTGATAGTGGCACTATTACCGAAACCTGCTATTCCTTCTTCTGGTGAGACTAACCCTAATACCATCAGTATAATAGCGATCGATAAAGAGGTTATATCAACAGGTAACCATTCGTTAATGAAGGCAACTAATGCTAAAACTAAGACTCCTAGAGTTAGCAAGATAGGAGAGAAATGACTAAATATATCCATCTAATAGTTGATAGTTGATAGTTGATAGTTGATATAATTAATAGAGTATAGCTTAGAGCTTTTTTCACAGATATTTTTGGCTATCTTTTTTCTCTTGTAATCTCTTCAAGGCTTTTTTTATGTCTTGAGTGTTACTTTTATCAACAATTAAAGTAGCATTCCCATCCCTGACCACCACTACATTTTGTAACCCGATCGTCATAATAATTTCTTCTTTTTCGCTATTATGAATAATCGATTTGTGAGTGTCTAACCCTACATGATTACCAATAACGATATTATCATCGCTATCACTATTTAAAAGTCTTTCTAAGGCATTCCAGTCACCTAAGTCATCCCAGCCAAAGTCAGCAGGAATAACGTAAGCTAGATCGGTTTTTTCCATCAATGCGTAATCAATACTAATTTTATCTAAGTCATGATAAGCAGTACTTCCTTTTTCTTGTAAAGGTGTTAATATTTCGGGGGCATAAGTGGCTAATTCTTTTAAAACTGTACCGACGGGAAAAATAAACATCCCACTATTCCAACTGTATTTACCCTCTGCGATAAATTCAATTGCGGTTTTTTGCTCTGGTTTTTCCGTAAAACGATCGACTTTGTAAATACCTAATTCGTCTTGCTCATTTTGTTTTGTGCCTTGTTTGATATAACCAAAACCAGTTGAAGGATAATCTGGTTTGATGCCTAAGGTGACGATCGCTTTTTGTTGGTTTGCATAATCGGTGGCATTTTTGATTATAGTTTCAAATTGTTCTTGATTACCAATATAATGATCAGCAGGAAAAAAACCGGCGATCGCATCATCACCATAACGCTCTTGAATCGCTAAACTTGCCCATGTCACCGCAGGTGCTGTATCTTTACCTATAGGTTCAACTAAAATATTAGACGAAGGTAATGAAGGTAATTGTGCTTGAATACCATCAGCTAAAATTTGTGAAGTAATCACCAATAAATTATCCCAGCCACCAGCTAAAGTTAATAATCGCTCGGCTGTTGCTTGTAATAAACTATCACCACTACCATCAAGACATAAAAACTGTTTCGGGCGTTGTAAACGACTTAACGGCCAAAATCTTTCTCCTTTACCACCAGCTAAAATTACAGGAACAAATGTTTTACTCATAATTAAATAAAAAAATAAATCGATTGATCTATACACAAAACGCTAAAGAGTATGCTATCAATATTAATGGTTAAAACGAAAAAAAAATTGTAATATTTAGAAACTAAATTGGCACGTGAGTCTATTAACTCTAAACAAATAGGTAAATTTTCATCGATGAAAAAAAATACTTCTCCTTTAATTCAAGGTTTTGTTTGGGGAGGATGTTTTACCATTACCGCAGCCGTGTCGGCATTTTTAGGTACAACTGTTGCTTTAAAAACTCCTTTACCCGTCGATATACGGATTATGGCAGAAAAAATTAATGATACCAGACGAGCAGGTTTGAGTGGATTGTTGATGAGAAATATCGATCGACCTGTTAATATTTTATTAATGGGGATTGATCAAGTGCCTAATTCTGAAGATAATCCTGAGCTTAAGTTTTCTGGGCGTAGCGATACGATGTTGTTAGTCAGAGTTAACCCTAAAGATTCCTCAATCAAAGTGCTTTCTATCCCTAGAGATAGCTTAGTAAGATACCCTAGGGGTACATTAAAAAAAATTAATAGTGCTAATGCCAATGGTGGTGTAGATTACACTATTGAGGTGATTGAAAATAATTTTGCCGGAATTACTGTAGATAAATACATTAGAGTAACGAGTACTGCTTTTAGTAAAATAATTGATACTGTCGGTGGTGTTGAAGTATATGTGCCTTTTGATATGAAATATACTGACAAAACTCAGGGGTTATATATAGATTTAAAACAAGGTAAACAAAATCTTGATGGTAACAAAGCTGAGCAATTTGTTCGTTATCGTAGTGATGGCTTGGGTGATATCGGTAGAATACAAAGACAACAAGTATTACTCAAAGCTTTACAAAAAAAATTACAGTCTCCTTTAAATGCTTGGAGAACACCTAGGATATGGTCTGTGTTACAAGATGAGATTGATACTAATTTAACTAATTCAGAAGTTGTTGGTTTGGCGAGTTTTTCTTTAGGCTTAGAAAAGCAAAATCTAAGAATGTTAACTCTGCCAGGGCGTGGAAGTCGTCCGGGGGAATACAATGCTAGTTATTGGATAATCGATCGAAACAAAAAAGCGAATGTGATCGAAGAATTTATCGATAGTAGCTCAGTATCGACTAATAGTAGATTAGCATTAGGTTCTCGAATAGCGGTACAAAATAGTACTGATAATCCTCAGTTAAGTCAAAAATTCATTTCGATTTTGTCCGAGCAAGGTTATCGTAATGTTTATCAAAGTGGGCGTAATTTACCGAGATTTGAAACTACACAAATTATTGTTCAAAAAGGAGATAGCACTTCAGCCAAACAAGTTCAGAAGAGTTTGGGTTTTGGTGAATTAGAATATTCTTCTACAGGTGATTTAAGTTCGGATATTACGATCGTTTTAGGTGAAGATGCGATCGTTTTTATTGATTAATTTTGATGAATCAATTTACTTTTTCACTGATTTATTTGCTGATTTAACTTGTTTAATAGATTCCATTAAATGCTCTGCATTTTTACTAATGATGATGTTTTACGTAATTTAGAAGGTGTTGTTGATGTTATTGAAGGGTTAGATTCCCTCTAGCCCCCTTGAGTAAGATTAGATCCCCCCATTGCCCCCCTTGAGTAAGATTAGATCCCCCCATTGCCCCCCTTAAATAAGG
Source organism: uncultured cyanobacterium (assembly GCA_963710605.1). Taxonomy (GTDB): domain Bacteria; phylum Cyanobacteriota; class Cyanobacteriia; order Cyanobacteriales; family Cyanobacteriaceae; genus JAALKG01. The sequence goes on along the minus strand of CAVQBA010000006.1, from coordinate 870,920 downwards.
GGGGAACAAGAAAATAGAGGAAAGTCTGCTTTGAGTAAGAGGAGAATTAGAAGAAAGAAGAAAGTTAAGTAAACAAGACTAATAAGTAAAAACAAGAAAGTCCCCCTTATTTAAGGGCGATTTAGGGGGATCGCACTCGATCGATATACCCCATTGCCCACCTTGAGTAAGAGAGGAACAAGAAACAGAAGAAAGTCTCCTTTTTGAAGGGCGATCGCACTCAGTCAATACACCTCATAAAACGATCGCTCCTACTTTTAAGTAAAACGAGATCCCCCCTAGCCCCCCTTGAGTAAGGGGGGAACATGAAAGACGATCGTACTAATAAACTTCATCATGAGAGCCTAAATTAACTAATAGTATTGCTTTTTCTTTTTCATTAGAGCTTTCTATAAATTCAAAAATTATTCTATAGCTGTAATTAATAGAGCAAGACCAAGTTTCAGAGAAATCACCCTGAAGTTTGTGAGTGCGTAAACTATGGTGAAATGGATCTTTTACTAATTGTCGTAACGTTATCTCAATTAGTGTTCTTAGTTGTGGATTCTTGCGAATTATTTTTTTAAAAGCTCTCATTGATTTGGGTGTCCAAGCTATTTTCATTGCCGATCTAATTCTTCTAAAAAGTCATCAACCGAACCAAATTTTACTTGTCCTTCTTTTACTTCCTGATGAACTTCTTTCATTTCTTCATTGAGGAGCGTTCTACGTTCTTGAGAAAGTCTTTTTTGAAGCGTTTCAATTAGTATTTGTTGTTCTTCTAAAGATAATTTTTCTACAGTTTCGATTGCTTGCTGAAATAATGAGCTTTTGAGCATATTTTGTCAATTGTTGAAAAATTTTATTTCTTGTATTTTATCATGATTTAATTCTTGACAATATCGATAATTTCAGCCCTCTTCTCATCCACAAACCACGAGCGCTCTTCAATGCTTAGAAAAAACGATCGATCGTACACTGATTACAAAAGATAAAATAAATTAAAAAGCCCCCCTTATCTAAGGTGCAATATTTACCATATAACAAAAACCTTGTTGCTAGAGCCAAAGAATTAAGAAAAAAGATGACTAAAGCGGAGCAAAAACTTTGGTCTGATTATTTAAGAACTTTTCAATTTAGAGTACATCGTCAACGCCCAATCGATAATTTTATTGTTGATTTTTATTGCCCTAAGTTAAAGTTAGTAATTGAAGTAGATGGAGAGACGCATTACACTGAAGAGGCTATTGAATACGATCGAAAAAGAACGGAAATTTTAGAAGGTTATGGATTAAGGGTAATTCGGTTTACTAATGAGGATGTTTTACGTAATTTAGAGGGTGTTGTTGATGTTATTGAAGGGTTAGATCTCCTCTAGCTCCCTTTGAGTAAGATTAGATCCCCCTAGCCCCCCTTGAGTAAGGGGGGAACAAGAGAATAGAGGAAAGTCTCCTTTGAATAAGGGGAGAGCAAGAAGAAAGAAGAAACTTAAATAAACAACGCAAATCAATAAAAAGTAGAAAGTCCCCCTTTTTAAGGGGGATGAGCGGGGGATCGTATTCAGTCAATACACCCCATTGCCCACCTTGAGTAAGAGAAGAACAAGAAACAGAAGAAAGTCTCCTTTTTGAAGGGCGATCGTACTCAATCAATACATCCCATAAAACGATCGCTCCTACTTTTAAGTAAAACTAGGTTTTCCCATTGCCACCCTTGAGTAAAGGGGGAACAAGAAAGACGATCGTACTAATAGACTTCATCATGAGTTCCAATATCAATTAGATTGATTTCTTCCTCTAAGGTGTCTTTATTTTGCTCAAAACAAAATACAATACGACAATCATATTCAACGGTACAAGCTCAAGCCCCTGATAACTTTCCTTTAAGTTTATGAGTACGTAATATGGGGTTATAAGGATTTTCAGCTAACAATTTAAGTTTGGATTCGATTTTAGGCTTTAAGTATGGTTTTCTTTTGATAATCGCTTTGAAAGTTCGTTTAAAAGATGAGGTGAGAATTAATTTAATCATTGTTTAATTCAGCAATAATATCATCAACGTTTCCTCCTAATACTTTTCCTTGTTGATAGTCTTGACGGGCTTGATTAATATTCTGGGCAATTTCTTCTCGTCTTTTCTCAATTTGTCTGTGTCGAATAATATTAATTAAATCATCCTGTTCATCGGTGGAAAGATTATCAATCATTTCTAAAACTTGACCAAATTGAAGGGTGTTTGACATTATAGCTTTTCCTTTTTTAAGTTTATTTTAGCTTATAAAATAAATCGCCCTCCATCTTCATAAAAACGATCGATCGTACTTTTAAGTAAGACTAGATCCCCCCTAACCCCCCTTAAGTAAGGGGGGAACAAGAGAATAGAGGAAAGTCTGCTTTGAATAAGGGAAGAACAAGGAGAAAGAAAAAACTTAAATAAACAACCCGAAAAGTAGAAAGAAGAAAGTCCCCCTTTTGAAGGGGGATTTAGGGGGATCGCACTCAGTCAATACATCCTATAAAACGATCGCTCCTACTTTTAAGTAAGACTAGATCCCCCCTAGCCCCCCTTACTCAAGGGGGGAACAAGAAAGCGAGATTTAAAGCATCGCACTCGATCGATACACCCGACAGGCTACCGTAACTCAAAGAACGATCGTCATTGATTTTATGATTGGTGTTGGGCTTCCATTGTCAACCGTTCCCTAGAAGATCGACGCTCGTGCTAATCCTGTTTATTATTATGAGAATTATTGACCTTCATAAGTTTTATTCAATTAACTCAATACAATTGTTTTTAATTGGAGTATAAGTTGTAGTAAATAACAATCGAGTTTACTTTCTCAGCCCGGCACAAAGAGCACCAGCTCCCAAAAGATAACTTGATGTAACACCAGATATGGCAAGAGCTAACACTGTTGCTACTTTATAATGAACGAAAATAATTGCAAGTGCCAAATCAATTATGGCAGTTGCAGCACCGAATGTAAAAGTGGGACACAATTGGCTAGCAGCAAATTGTTTCCCAACAATCAAAGTTGCCAGAATAGCATACTCTAACGTAGTAACCTCCCCACTAGGATCGATCGCATTCACGGGATTTACATTAGCATACAAATAATCATGTAAACTAACAGGTAAATCATTAAACCCTTCAAAAGGATCGCGTGAAATAAACCTTCCTGTAGAAGCATCATAATATCTGGCACGGTTATATTGTAAGCCTATTTCATTATCAAATTGCTCACCAGTAAATAAATAATTATTCTCGCTATCGCCAACCTGACTAATTAAATTACCATAAGCATCAAAAGTATATTCGACCAGCACATCACCATTAGTATCGGTAATATTGCGAGTGCTACCCAAACCATCTACTTGATAGTAAACTCTGTCTGTACCATCATCTTGAGAAATTAAATCTAAACCATGAGTATAAGAGTTGTTAACCTCACCATTAACTAAATATTCCTCAATTACTTGAGCAAACAGTTGTTGATTGTTATCGATTAAGAAACGAGTCTCTTCGCCATCAACAGTAACCGCTACTCGGACACCATTCTGGTCGTATTCAAACTCTGTTCTACCTGTTTCGCCATTTTCAATGACTTCCACCGCCGTTAACTCGCCTTTGGCATTCCATTCTAGGGTTTGAGTCGTTTCTCCATCCACAATAACGCTAGTCAAATTACCTGCATCATCATATTGATATTGAGTTACCACATCCCCCGTAGTTTCGCTGAGAAGACGATCGTTATCATCATAGATATAGGTAGTCGTACCGTTGAGTGAATCAATCTTCTGGAGGCGATTACCTACCGCATCGTAACCATATTCGATCGTATAGTTGCCATTGACTGGATCGGTAACGGTTTCTTTGGTGAGACGATAGAGAGCATCATATTCATATTCTATAATTCTGCCGTCTTCTTCCTCAATCCGAGTACGATTACCAACATTGTCGAGAGTATAGTCATAACTAGAAATAACATTATTACCATTGACATTTTCTAGATAGATGAGACGATCGAGATTATCATAATTACGATTTTCGACGACACCATTAGGTAAGGTAGTTTCAATTAAATTACCAACTCGATCGTAATCATAGTCTGTAATACCACCATCAGCAGATTCAACCGTATCAATCCGATTGAGAGCATCATAAGTATAAACAGTTGTGCCAGAAGCAGTAATTAAAGTAAGAATATTACCAGCGGAATCGTAAGTATAAGAGATGGTACGTCCATCGGGTTCGGTACGGGATAGTAAGCGATCTCGTTCGTCATAGTTATAAGTAGTTGTACCTCGGTTGTCGGTTACGGTTTTTAATTGCCCTGTCAGAGTATAGGTAAAGGTTTCGGTGGGAGTGTCATCGGAATAACTACGAGAGATTAACATATCACGGGCATCGTAATTAAAGGTAGTGACTACGCCGTTATAGTCAGTAATGGTTTTAATGTTGCCGACTTTATCATAAGTGGTGGTGGCTGTATTATCGACTAATAGTCCATTTTCTAGTTTTTGTAATGGTAAGGTAGTCGAAATTACTTGGTTCAAATTGTCATAGCCAAAAGTAACTGTATTACCATTAGCATCGATTTGTTCGATAATATTACCTGCCGTATCGAGGATGTATTCAGTTTCACCACCAATGGCATTGATAACTTTAGTTAGTCTGCCGAGGGCATCGTATTCGTATTCAGTGCTAAGTCTTTCATCATCGATCGTTTTCATTTGTTCGGGATCGATTATTTCAATCAGATAACCTAAACTGTTATAAAAGCGTCTTTCTTCGGTATTATTAGCAAAGATAGTTTTAACTAATTGTCCTAAACGATCGTATTCAAATTCGGTACGATGATTATTAGCGTCGATTATCGCTCTTTGATTACCTACTTTATCGTATTCAAATTCGGTTTCAAATCCTAAAGCATCTCTTTCCAAAATTAAATTATTAGCTTTATCGTATTCAAATTCGGTACGATTACCTAACTCATCAATTTCTGCTTTGATTGTGCCATCACTATAATACTCCATTTTCATTGAGGGATTATCAGTCAAATCTTCAGGCGTATTATCAGGATAAATGGTTTCAACTAAACGACCAAGAGCATCATATTCATAGTAGGTTATTCTGCCTAATTCATCGGTAGTGGTAATTAATCGATCTAATGCGTCATAACTATTTAAGATACGAGGATTATTAGTTAAATCATCAGGAGTATTGTCAGGGAAAATCGTTTCAATTAATAAAGCTCGATCGTTATAATTAAATTCAGTACGTCGTTCTAACTCATCAATTTCTACTATTACATCTCCTGCGGCGTTGTATTCAGTGAAACTTGTATCGTTTTTAGGATTAGTAACACTAGTTTGTCTGCCTTCGTCATCGTAAGTGAAAGTAAAGGTTTGTTCTAAATCGTTAGTGACAGAAGTAACGTTACCTAAATTGTCGTAGGTGAAAGTATATTCCGAACCATCAGGAGACTCTAACTTTCTGACAAAACCAAAATCATCATAGGTAAAAATAATTTCGTTGTCTTGAGCATCGGTAATAACAGTCAACAAACCTCGATCGTCATAATCATATTCAGTTATATTACCTTGAGCATCTTCTCTTTCACGACGATTACCAAATTCATCATATCTGTTGATAGTAATATTATCTTCGGCATCTTTTTCGGTGAGAATATCATTATTGTCATTGTAAGTAGTCGTGGTGATGTTATCTTCGGCATCTTTTACTGTGAGAATATTACCTCGATCGTCATAAGTATAAGTGGTTGTATTATCTTCAGGGTCAGTTTCGGTTAATACATTATTATCATCATCATAAGTTCTTTCGGTTCTACCTCCCTCAGCATCAATTTGAGTAATCACATTACCTTTTTCATCAAAGACTAAAGTGGTAGTATTACCAAAAGGATCGTTTATCGTTTGAGTAGAAGAAGCAGAATCATAGTTAATATCGAGGGCATTACCATCAGCATCAAAGATTTTACTAATTTGACCATTTTCATATTCAGTACGAACACCTGTTCTACCTAATGGATCGACAACTTCGGTGAGATAATGGGGTATATCGCTTTCGTATTTAAAGGTAGTTTCGTTTTCTTCACGATCGACAAAACCAATTAAATTACCTTGAGTATCATATTTATAAACTAAAGACTTATCTTCGGGATCGATAATTTCGGTAATTTGCCCTTCGGCATCACGAATAAATTGAATTTCTGCCCCTGTTGAGCTAACAATACCATCATCGTTGTAAGTAATCAGATTACCATTACGATCGGTTATATCAATTAAACCTTCATTTTGGTCGTAACGATAAACTGTACCATCTCTGGTAGTTAATCTGTAAATTGTGGGATTGTAACCCAAGAAAGTAAACAATGGTGCTCCTACCGTACCATCACTTTTAATAATCACACTATCTAAACTATCTTCTGCTTCTAAAGTAGCAAATACACCTGCATCGGCAGTAAAACTAGGTGTATAAAGTGTACCGAAGAAAAATGGAGTACCAGAAAGTACAGGATCGAAGGTAAAGCCAACTCTACGTCCATCAGGGGTGTTTAATGTGACTCTTGTACCTACAGAGAAGGTATTAGCAGTATTAAAGATAATATTATTAGCATCACTTAAATCTCTGCCATCGGGGGAAGATTCAACAATACTGGCATCACCCAAACCAATTTGCCAACCGTAACCAAAATCACCTTCAATATTAGCATCGATACTACTGTAACTACGAGTAATTTCGATCGGTACTCCTGCAATTGGTACAGTTAAATCGGTAAAGTCAAGACTAAATTCACCTGGTTTAGTTTGTGAATCGATGCTGAGAATTACACCTTCTACTCTACCTTGACCATTAACGTCAAAACTTAAGACTCGAATAAAATAGGTATCGTTACGGAAAAGATTAGGATCGATCGTACCAATCACACCATCAATATTATTTGTACCTTCAGCGATCGTAATATAATCAGGATCGTTTTCACCTAAATTATTTAAGTCAATTAAGCTAGTAGGAGCAATTTGTAATTTATAAAATTGGAGATTATCATCACTAATCGAACCAATAATATCAGTTTTTTCGGTAATAACAGGATTTAAAGGATCGATAAAACTTGTATCTAATTCTATCTCAGGAGCTTCGGTATCGTTAGGATCTGATACACGAAGTTCGATCGTTTTACTACCAGTGTTACCATCACCATCTTCAGCGATAGCTACAGCTTCATAAACACCTGGTTGACTAAATTGTAAGGTTGCGGTGTTAATTGCTCCATTATTTAAACTATTAGGAGTTAAGGTTACGGGATTATCATCGACTAATAATTGTAAACTGGTAATAGCTACATCATCGATCGCTTGAACTTGAATTGAAATCTCTTCACCAGGATTGACTAAAGTATTACTGTAACCAAAATTAACGATGGGAGAATCTTGAGTTAAATTACCAGTACCCGTACCAGTAGGAGTAATGCCCCCAGAGCCACCCGTACCGCCTCCAGAACCACCACCATTATCTCCTCCTAAATTCAAAATAAATGACTGTAACGCTCTTTGATTGTCAGCGTCGATCGCAAATATAGTGACAGGAAAACGCCCTGTTTGTTCGCTAGTCGGTGTCCATTCAATTAACCCCGTATCAGAGTCGATCGTCATACCTGCTGGTACGCTATTACCAAAACTATAAGTAACATCAGTGCCTTCTGGATCGATCGCATCGACATCATATTGATATAACTCTTCGGCGTTAATAATTAAAACGGGATTAGTATTAAATACAGGGGCTTGATTTTCAGCAACAGTGACATCAAATGTTTGTCTATCCGAGCCACCATTACCATCTAAAACTTTAATGACGATCGTTTGTTCGCCAATTTGAGTTTCGGTAGGAGTCCAAGTTAATAAACCCGTGTCTGAGTCGATCGCTACGCCTTCGGGAGCAGAATCTAATAAGTAAAGTAAACTATTGTTATCAGCATCAGTTGCTGTGACTTGATAAGTAAATCGATCGCTGTTTCTAGCCGAATTAGGGGCAGTAGAAGTTATTTCAGGAGCGTTGTTATCCGCACCGACTGTCACAACTTCAACGGTAAAGGTTTGAGTTGTTTCTCCACCTCGATCGTCGCTTACGGCTACTTCAAAGTCATAAGTACCAACATCAGGAGGATTCCAAGCTATACGTCCAGTATCAGCATCGATCGTTGCATCATCAGGGGCATTAACCAAACTATAAGTTAAAGAATCGCCATCGGGATCGATCGCTTGAGCTAAATAAATGTAATTTTGATTAATAACGACAGGAATTGAACCTAAGACAAAGTTAGTATCGGGGCGAACAAATAAGATTTCAGTACTACTAGCTAATCCATCTCCTGTAATTTCAACTTCAAAGGTAGCGGTTTCGTTGGGGTTAATGCCAAATACTTGTCCTGTTAAGTTTTCTACCGTAATGTTATTGTTAGGGAATAAAAGATCGATCGCTAGTTGTTCGCCGATTTCTTGAGCTTTAACACTAACAAAGGCTTCAGTAAAAGATATTGCAGTATCACCACCTTCTCTCAACTGATTCAAATCCCATCCCGCTCCACCAATATCCCAAGCTAAATCTACATAATCTGCTTGAGTAGAATTAAAAGGATCTGTACTATCTGGATTATTGCCTACTTCTCCAAACGCCCCACCTGATGCTGTAGTAAAACCTCCTGTACCATCAGCAATATAAGCAATACCATCAGAATCTACACCCAACGCCGTATTACCATCACCATCTAAAAAAGTACCATTAATAGTGACATTAAGAAGAGAATTTTGCTCATCTAAACCGTTAAAAATAGTTTCAAAATTCAAAGACTCATCAGCTATATCTCGATCTTCGTCCGTAACTAAAATAATATTTACTGCTGAACCTTGACGGAAAGGTAAATTCAAAGCCCTATCAATTCCCAAATAACCATCCTCCGTCAAACCTTGACCAGTACTCAAGAAAGCAGTAGCATTAGATAATTGTTCTGCCGTACCAAATACACCTTCAGTAGGAGTAATAGCTAATTTTTGTCCTTGAATACCTTCAAATTGAAAGACTTGAGATTCATTAAGAGTGTTAAATATACCTGTGGTATTTGTATTTGTACTCAATTGATTAGTAACATCAAGTATTTGAAAACCATAGTTACCAGTAACAGTACCCGCACTACCATTACCACTATTAACAATTAAAGAATAAGTACCTGCTTCTGATAGTGTAAGAGGAGTATCGGAATTTTCGTTTAGATCGAAACGATTAGGAAAACTACTAAAACCACTTTTACCTGTGGGCGTAATTAAAGAAACTTCTATTTCATCGGCAGAAGATGCTAAACCATCAAATAAGATTCTCTGCCCAACTGTACCAGTAAATTGATAAATATCTGTTTCACCTGATTTACTTAATTCTCCTGTAACAACTTCATTCAAATCAATAGTTGAAACCGAAGAATTAGGAGTGACAATTTCAAAGCTAAAATCAACAGGATTATTATTATCGCTGTCAATGGCAAGTGTATAAATACCATCGTAAGGTAAAGTTATCTTGAAATCTCGGAAAGAAGATTGGTCTGCTAATTCTCCATTGGTTGCTCCTATAACCCTCCAAGTTACAGGTTCACTATTATCTAAACCATTAAAGAATAATTCTTGTCCTGCTGTACCAGTAAACTGATAAAGTTGGGTGCCAAAATCAGTCGCAATCGAATCTTCAATTACTGTATCTAAAGCAATATTAGTAATAGTAGGATTATCGAGATTGAGCAAACGGAAACTATAATCATCCGCTTCATTCGTTACACTGACTACTAAAGAATATTCTCCCGATTCGGGTAGGATAAATGAGTCAGAATCTTGATAAGTACGGGTACTACTCATTATTTGCTCGCCAGAAGGACTATTTAAAACAGCCGTAGCACTACCAAAACTGAAAATAGTTGAACCCAAACCATCAAATAATACTCTTTGCCCTGCTGTGCCATCAAGGCTGTAAATATGCTTGCTACCCAGTTTAGTTAAAGAATCAGTAACAATTTCATCAATACTAATAGTTGAGGATTGAATTTCTGTATTGACAATCTCTACACTAAAGTCAAAAGGATTTGAATCCTGTCCATCAATTAAGACTTTATAAGTACCATTACTAGGTAAAGTTGCTTCAAAATTACTTGTTAAGCGACTGGTATCAATTTCTCGATTATCGGGGCTATATAATCGCCAATCTCCTGAACCCGTAGAAGAAATACCGTTAAAGTATAACTGTTGTCCTGCTGTACCTTGAAACTCATATACTTCAATCCCACTACCTTGAGTCATACTACCGTTAAATACCTCATCAAGGGGAATAGTTGTAGCTTCATTAAGATCGAGAATACGGAAACTATAATCACCTACTGCACCGCTAACGGTTAAAGAATAAGTACCAGACTCAGGTAAAGTTAGTTCACTAGAATTATTGGTTAATCTTACACTAGAAAAAAGTTGAGTGCTATCGGGGGAAGTTAATCTTGCTCGGATGCTTGAAGAATCAGAAGTCAAACCATCAAAGACAAAGCGAGTACCTGCCACCGCATCAAAGGTAAATATATCTTCTTCCTCAACAGTAGCTAATGTACCTGTTTGAATCGTATTAAATCCACTAGGGTTGATATTAGAAGAGATAGTAACATCGTTAATATTAAAAGTATATTCAAAAGAATCATTAGTACTACCTAAAACGACCAAAGTATAAGTATCATCAACAGGTAAAGTAACATTGAAATCTTCTAAACGATTATCAGAAGCAATCGCTTCATCAGAACTAGCACCATACAAACGCCAACTACCGTTGAAAATACTATCAACATCAACCATATCAATTAACAGTTGTTGCCCAATACTACCATCAAAACTATATAACTGAGTACTTCGAGCTAAATCGTTAGTAGCATTAATATCTTCATCTAAATCGATCGATTCGGCATCACTTAGATTTAAAACTCGGAAACTATAATCACCCGTGACATTATCACCTGTTACCGTAATGGTATAAGTCCCAGACTCAGGTAAAATTAACATATTCGAGTCATCATCAACATCTTGATTACTAATAAGCGATTGACCTGTAGGAGTACTAAGATCGACATTAATATTAGAAGTGTCAGAAGCAATTAAACCATCAAACCAAATTCTTTGTCCTGCGTTACCAGTAAAGCGATAAATATCTTGTTCGCCATTATTAGCTAAACTACTTGAAATAGTTGTATTTAAGGCAATGTTTTGTTCTTCAATCGTTTGTTCAAAAACTTTAAAAGTAAAGTCAGTAAGATTACTATTACTACCATCAACCAGTAGAGTATATATGCCGTTAGCAGGTAGAGTTACGACAAAATCATTGTTAATTGGTGTTCGATTTAATTGAACGTTATCTACGCCATTAATTTGCCAATCATCAGTAAAAAAGGAAGAAGCTGAGATTGATTCAAAAACAAGTTGTTGTCCTGCTGTGCCTTCAAATTGATAGAGTTTTGTTTCTAAACCTGTTTCTAAAGTAATATCAATTTCTGTCTGATTTTCAACTTGGGTGTTTATATTAATAGCATCATCATCTAAATCTAGTAAACGGAAGCTATAATTACCAGTTACATCACCCCCGCTAACAACTAAAGAATATGTACCAGAAGTAGGCAAAATAATAGGACTGGAATCTTGATTTAATCTTGTATTATTGAGAATTTGCTTTCCATCAATACTAAATAAATCAGCATCAATATCAAAAAAGCTATCAGAGGCTAAACCATCAAACCAAATTCTTTGCCCTGCTGTACCTTCAATTAAATATAAATCTTTTTCTCCTGCTTCGGCTAAATTACCTGTAGTTGTCTCACCAATTTCGATACTTGCTTGTTGTAATTCTGGTGTTACCAAAGTAAAATCATAATTAATTACTTCTTCAGTATTACTTTGAATAATGAGATTGTAAATTCCATCGCTAGGAATATCGAAAATGAAATCTCTCAAGCTAGAATTATTACCTAATATTTTATTTCCTCCCCCATAAACTGAAACATTAGCACTCAAAAAATTATTATCAGTAGAGTCAAAGTAAATATTTTGTCCTGAAGTGGCTTCAAATTGTAATATTTGTGTCTCCAAAGCATTATCAATTGAGCCTGTTACTTGAGTATCTAAATCGATGTTATTCGCAGAAGAGCCCAATTCTAAAAGTTGGAAACTATAATCGCCGCCGCTATTACCGCCATTAACAACTAAAGAATAACTGCCATTTTCTGGTAAAACAAAAGCATTACTATCTTGATTAAAACGAATGCGATTAAATATATTTTCCTCTGTTGGAGTTACCAATCGGGCAAGAATATCGTTAAAAGTTGAACTCAAACCATCAAATACTATTTGAGTACCCGCAGGGGCAGTAAAAGTATAAGTTTCTTCTACGTCTGGTTCGACATTACCCGTTATGACTGTATTAAATTTTTAATCCAAAGCAACGGATTCAATATCGGAGAGACTAGCTGTAAAATCATACTCAACAGACACATTATCACCAATTTGACTGATAACAACAGTGTAAGTACCATCAACCAAATTTATCTCTACTTCATTGCTTTCAATAATATCTGCAAACGTACCACTAGCAACTAATTGATTATCGGGTGCATAAATAGATACTTCTGCCTGAGAAGCTAAATTGAATATTCGAGTATTATTGGTATAACCAATCAAACTATAACGATTATCGGTAATACCTTGCTCTGTCAGGGCTTCATCTAGCTCTAATACCATATTAGTAAGCCATTGATGTTCCGTATCCATCGAACCAGATTCATCTACTACAAAGACTATATCAGCTTGTCCACCTGTTGATGTTCCTCCTGTAGGTAAGGTTATAGAGACTGATTCGGTTATCGTTTCGCCACTACCAAGACTCAGAGATAATAATTCGGGGGTTACATCTCCTACGGCAGTATTTGGTATGCCTAAAGTAAAATCGGTAATTGCTTCGCTGATAAAGATAGGATTATTATTAGTAACCCGATCGACTACCGCAATAACAAAAGTTTGAGTATCACTTAAGCCACCCGTATCGGTAACTTGAATGGTGACGGTAATATCGCCGATTTGTGCCGTTGTTGGTGTCCATAATAATAACCCAGTTTCTGCTTCGATTATCATTCCTGCTGGACTTTCAACGATCGAGAATGTTAGTTCGTCATTATTAGCATCGATCGCAGTGGGTTGATAGAGATACTCGTTATCAACAACTCCATTGACAATAGGATTACTAGTAAATTCAGGAGCTTGATTTCCTGTTGTATCAACTAAACGATTACCAAAATCAATATTTTCAACGACTTCTCCTGCTTCTAATTCAACAACATGATAATTTAGACTAGTAACACTACCAGGTAAACCTTGAACATTTATTACATCAAATCCAGGGCTAGAACCTCTATTATCTAACCCGACAATTTTTATGGCACGAACAGGTTCTGTAAAATTAATAGAAGCAAGATCGAAACGAGAAGTAATACCTCCATTACCAATTCCTATATAAGTGAAGTTTTCTAGGTCAGAACTAACAAATACTTCTGCCCTTTCTCCTGCTTCACCTACTTCAGGAATGAAAATATCATCTCCTAAACCATCAATAATGATTTCGTCAGTAAAGCCTACCGTAACGAATGAACCTGTAGGAAGAGAAAGTGCACCCAGTGTATCACTACCTAAAATAATATCTTCAGGAACTAATACAGGAAAATCTCCTGCATTATTCGCTCCATAAGGTTGTTGAAATGTTCCCGTTCCGCTATTAAAGTAATCAAGTACAATATCGGCGTAACCATCTCCTATCGCCGTTTCACTACCAGGAAATGTTTGCTCAAATCCTTCGGGAATTAATTCTCGAACAATATAAGTATCCGCTTCAAGATTATTAAATTCATATTGTCCTGTTTCATCAATATTGGGAGTATTAGTGTCGTCTTCTGCTGTGATTCTAAAAGGTTCGTTGTTATCTAAAACACCGTTATTATTAGTATCGAGATAAACAGTTACATCTGCCAAACCTGATTCTGAACCATCGAAAATACCATCACCATTACTATCTTCCCATTTAGTACCTTTAATTGTGCCTAAATTAGCAGAAGCTAAGATTTCTACTGTAAAAGTTTGAGTATCAACACCACCTCTACCATCGCTAACTTGTACCGTAAATTCATAACTAGGTAATAAAAATTCGGTAACGGATTCAAAAGTTAATAAACCATTATCATCAATTTCTGCTCCAAAAGGCGATTCTGCTAAGTCATAACTGAGAGTATCTCCATCAATATCTTCTGCTTCTACTTGATAGGTATAAATAGAATTTGTCTCAATATCAAAAACAGTTTCAGGAGTGCTAATAATCTCAGGTGCAGTATTTATCCCTTCTCTAGTAACAAATTCTCTGACTCGATTTTGGTTTCCTACTTCATCTACTACCACTACATTAAAATTAGTTTCTCCTATTCTCGAAATATCTACATCAGTGAAAGTAAAATTACCATTCTCATCAGCAGTTATAATCTCTTGAGTTTCGGCTAAAATTACCTCTAACCCCGGCTCTGTAGTTCCTGTTAAATCAACTTTATATTCTGTAGTTGTTTTGTCTCCTTGCTCTCCTGTATCGCTTTGTGGGGCTAAACTCAAACTAACATCAGGTGTGCTTAAATCGAGGGTAAAACTAACGGTAGTTGTTTCTTCTTCTCCCGTATCATTTCTAGCTTTAAACTCTATTGTATATTCTCCATTAGGTAAGTCATTGGTTAGAACGAGAGTATTGCTCTATACCTAAAGTAAAATTACCATCCGCTGTCAAAATCTCAGTTAAATCGACAAATTCGTCTCCATTAAAACTAGCCAAAAGTGTAGTCGCATTTTCAGTTTCTCCGTTGATAGTCGGATTGAATGTAATCCGATCGTCATCATCAATTCCAGTATCATTAGCTATATCCGCAGTAATACCAACAGATGTGTCATCGGTATCATCATCAATAATCGTTACTTCAGCAATTCCATCGCTTATGACTGCATTATCAGCATTACTCAATTCAAAATTAAATAACTCATCTATTTCATCAATCACATCTCCTAAAATCGAAATAGCAATCGTTTTTTCTACTTCCCCAGGAGCAAAACTCAAACTACCACTGACAGGTTGATAATCTTGATTTGCTATAGCAGTATCGTCGCTAGTGGCATAATCTACCGTAACTGTTTCTAAAGCCTCTTGTGATAAAGTTACCGTTAATTGGACTTGTTTTACTCCTTCATTTTCTTCTTCAATCGATACATCTTCAACAGCGATTGTTATATCTGTAGTTATATCTCTAGGAGTACCAAAATTGAAATTGAAGACAAAATCATTGTAATCTAAATCTCCTCCACCTAACATATCTTCCCATGCTAATTGACTACTAGAATTGTAGTTTAAATAATATAACTCATCTGGATTAGCTTGAGCATAAGAGAAAAAAGCAACCGTCTCGCCATTAGGATTATTGTCTGGATTAGTTTGTAAAAATTCAGCAGTAGTATTATCGCTGATGAGATACCAACCGATATATTGACCACCTTCTAAATCTAAATCTCTGCTACCGTTAGGATTTCCTTGGGTAAAAACTACTTCAAAATTATCAGGCTGAAAAACTTGTTGCACATAGCCACTATCCCCAGGGGCAATTCCATTAATAGTACCATCCGCATCATCAACTAAAAATAAACCAATTTCGTTATTATAATCGGCTTGACTAGAAGCAAACTCAACTTGAAGTGGTGTGGTTTGACTTTCATTCCCTGGTGCTTTGATTCCTTTTTGATTGACAGTAAAAACGACATCGTTATAATCTAAATCTCCTCCTCCTAACAAGTCTTCCCAATTTAATTGCCAAATACCTGCCCCTAAATCTTGCTTGGTAACGTAACTTAAACCATCATCATTAGCATTTTGAATTGAGAAAAAGACATCGGGTTTTTCAGTCGCATTATTATTCACCGCATCTAAATAAGCTTGACTACTATCATTGGAGACTAGATAAAAAGCCAAATTCGAGCCACTTACAAATTCTATTTCTCGCCAATTACCTGTGGTGTCATCACCATTAAAAATGATTTGCCGACTACTACTATTTAAAACTGTTTCGGTATAGTTAGCTTCTGTAGGTGCTACTCCATCTACATTACCATTTTCATCGGTAAGAAAAACACCTATTTCGTTTTGATAAGTGCCTTCAATTTTACCATAATTAAAAATCAGTGGAAACGATCGATTTTCAGCCTCAGGAATTTGAATAATAGTATCAGAATCTTCCCCGACTGTAACTAATTCTTCTGTACCTGCTAATGATGCTTTTTCGATTAGTAAAAGTTGCTTATCTATTAAGACTAATTGTCGATCGTTTTCTTGCTTAATTTCGGCTATTTGGGCATCAGTTAATGGTTTATCGGTAACTAGATTTGATAATAATTCTCCTTCATCTCCTTCTATATCTACATCGCTATTTTGGCTTTGGAAAAAATGTCCTAATTCTTCAATCAAAACATCTTTAACGATAGTAACTTGATTAATGTTTTCCTGCAAAAAGCCTTGTTCTAAGTAAATAGTATTATTGTTAACGCTAAAAGCCCCTTTTAAAACTTGCTCGTCATCAGTCGTAATAATTTGTATTTTAGGTGTATCGATTCCTTGTAAATAATTATTGATAGATAACTTTAAGTCATGAGAATTCCATTGATTATCAAAAGTATTAGTGATGAGACAATCGTAATTTTCCTGATTAACAAAACTCGTTAAACTATCTTGTACTTCTGATTGTACTTGAATAATTAAACTATCATATTCTGTCGTGTCTTGAGTCGTAAAAGAAGCTTGTGTATTTGTAGCTATAGCGTCTATACTGACTTGTGAGAATTGATTTGATAAATTATCCTCCTGTGAAAAACTAAGCCAATAATTAAGTATTTCTGCCTCGTTTGAATGAGAAATATTTAGACTATGATTGAAATTAGTATCATTGACTGAAATTACATTAGTATATTTTTCAACAAATAAATTATTAGGTATTGATTCAATTTTAACTGTCGATACTGATAAATAATCCAGTGAATTTACAAACATCATTGGCGTAAGAATGTTAATCTAATTTGGTTGAATGACAAGATAATTTAAAATATTGTTCGATCGTGAATTGACGAGTTAACTAGTAAGTTAAAATCTTACAATCTAGTTTTTTTAGTTAAGGCTCAATGTCAAACAATATTATAAGAACTCAAAATTCTAAAACTATCTCTTCATCAAAAATTATAAAAGTAAATAACAAAATAAAAAATAAATTTATGTAAAATTATTAATTATTGGATAGAAAGTAAGCCAAGGCTACTTTTATAAGTTTTTTTTAATGTTAGTTTTAAAAAATGTAAAGTAAGAATAGATATTTTTTATTAATTTAGTTTAATTAGTTTTGCTTTTTATGAAGTATTTAAACTTTTATTTCTGAGACTAACAAAAAGAATAAGATTAATAGTTATAGCTTTTCCCATACTTACGAGGTACAACAAAAAATAGTAAGTCCCCCTTAATAAGGGGGATTTAGGGGGATCGATATGTGCTTCATAATACTAACAATTGCTATAATAGTTAACTAATAAAAAAGATGGAATTACAAAAATATTTACGAGAAAATGGATTAGAAAAATTAGAGGAAGAGTATAAAATCAAAGTAAATCGCCACCAAAAATATCCTCATTTAGTCTGTCTTAAATATTCGCAAATAGAATCACCGATGAGTGAAATTGTGGCTCAACAATGCCGAGGAATTATTCTGAATGAAAAAGAAAATTGGCAGGTTGTTTCTTATGCTTATGACAAATTTTTTAATTATGGTGAAATTAATGCCTCAACAATCGATTGGGAGAGTGCGATCGTTTATGATAAATTAGATGGCTCTTTGATGGTACTTTACTATTATGATGGTCAATGGCAAGTACAATCTAGTGGTACGGCTGATGGTAGCGGTGAGGTTAATGGTTTTAAATTTAGTTTTGCTGATTTATTTTGGCGAGTTTGGCATGAGTTAGGTTATACGTTACCTGAAGAAAAAGACTATTGTTTTGTCTTTGAATTAATGACTCCTTATAATCGAATTGTGGTGCAACAATTAACTAATAATTTGGTTTTACACGGAGTAAGAAATATCTCGACTTTACAAGAAGAAAAACCACAATCTTGGGCAGAAAAATATGGTTTTAATTTAGTTAAAACTTTTTCTTTATCTAATTGGCAAGATATTGTTAATTCAGCGGAAAAATTGCCACCAATCGAAGCTGAAGGTTATGTAATTTGTGATGATGATTTTCGTCGGGTGAAGGTGAAATCATCTCAATATGTAGCAATGGCTCATTTTCGATCGAGTTTTTCGACTCGTAAAATGTTATCAATTATTGTTAATCATGAAGGTGATGAATTTTTGAGTTATTATCCTGAATGGCAAGATTATTATCAAGAAATTGAAAGTAAGTATGATAAATTAGTCAAAAAAATAGAAACTGATTATAATCAATATAGCTCGATCGAGTTACAAAAAGATTTTGCCATGTCAATTAAACATTTACCTTATAGTGGTGTTTTGTTTGCCCTGAGAGCAAAAAAATCGCCGACAATAAAAGAAGCTTTAATAAAAACTAGTTTACCTAAAATAGAGCAATTATTAGAGATAGAAAATATTGATTTAAGTGGTAATAATTCTTCATCAATTGATAATTAGATTATGGTTATTTAATCTGAGTTTAATTTATTAAATGATATCTGTTAGCTTTGTAATTCATTACAAGGGAAGTAAGATTAAAACGATCGTAATTGAGATATAAAATAAAAAGTAATTAGGAGTAAAGAAATAATGAAGAAAGTTGTGATTTTACAAGGTTTACCTGCGTCAGGAAAATCAACTTATGCCAAAGAATTGTTATTAAAAGAAAAAGGGCGTTGGCTACGAGTAAATAAAGATTTGCTTAGAGAAATGTGTCATGCTTCTCATTGGACGAAAAGTAACGAAAAATTTATTATTAAATTAAGAAATCAAATTATTTTAATGGCGTTAGAAGAAGGTAAACACGTCATTATTGATGATACCAATTTTAGTACTCATATTGCACAAATTAGCCAATTAGTTAAAGGTAAAGCAGAAGTAAAAGTAGATAATTCTTTTTTAGATGTGCCTGTAGAAGAATGTATTAAAAGAGATTTAAAAAGAACAAATTCTGTGGGTAAAGATGTCATTTTAAATATGTATTATCAATTCGTGGCTAAACCAACTGCACTACCAGAATACAACCCTGAACTTGAAGATGCTATTATTGTTGACATGGATGGTACTTTAGCACTAATGGGCGATCGAAGTCCTTTTGATGTATCTAAATGCGATCGAGATTTACCTAACCAACCTGTTTTAGAAACCGTAGCAAAATGGCAAGATAGTGCCAAAATTATCATTTTATCTGGGCGTACAGATGATGGTAAAGAATTAACCCAAAAATGGTTACGAGAATATAAAGTTAATTATACGGCTTTGTATATGCGCGCATCTGGTGATATGCGAAAAGATTCAATCATCAAGCAAGAAATATACGAACAATTAATTCGTCCTCAATATAATATCAAATTTATTCTCGACGATCGTAATCAAGTAGTTGATATGTGGCGTAGTTTAGGTTTAACTGTATTTCAAGTCGCTGAGGGAAATTTTTGATTATTGCTTAATCAATTAGTGATTAATTGTTGCAGTTATTCGATTTAAATTTGCTAAAATATCTTTTGAAACAAAGTCTCGATATTTTGCTCATTTTGATAAATTGGAGCTGTTTTATTAGTTATTTGTGGATACTGTGAAGCCCAATCATAACAGCTTTGTCGATCAAGTTCAGCCGAATAAAAACGATCGCTAATAACTTGATCAGCTTCTATTATGTTAGCAGTGGGTGAATCATCTTCATAATAAACAATTATCTGCTCTTGATCAGCGTGATAACATAATTGATCATTAGAATTTAATTGATAAATATAATAGCTATTTCCTAGAATATATAAGTCTCTTTTTTCTATCTTCAAAGTCAGCATCATATTTACATAATACTTTGGTATATCACTAATAATTATTTTATTGGTAGATTTCATCATTTCATTCACGACTCTCACTTCTTCCTTGCTAAAAGAATTATTCCATTTGATGTTAAAAAAAGGAATAAAGTTTATCGCTAAAAATAACAATAAAATTGGTATAATCAAACGTCTAATATTATCTTTGGCTGTAATTAAAAATGTTGATAATAATAGTAAGCTAAAAATAGTTATAAATGTTGACCCGAATTTGAATGCTCTATAATTTGCATCAGAAAGAAAAAAAATCAACTGATAAAATAGCCAACTAGTAATTAAAGCTTTGATAATCAAATTAATTTGTAAAAAGTACTTATGAAAAACAAACTTTTTAACCGTAAAAAAAGCGATCGATAAATAGATAACATCCCTAAATAAACCTATAAACTGATTTTTCAAACCGATATCTTTACTTTGCCACAAGACTTGTAAATTAGAATTATCTTGCCAAATTTGTCCTAATAAAGATAAATAAGAAACAGAAAAATAATCAAACGTAATATGTGTATTAAGTTCAGTATATTTAAAAAAACTTATCCCTATAATAAACAAACAACTAAGGCTAAGTAGTAGAATCATCTTTCTTTGTTTAGCAAAAATATTTAGTTTTCTGTTTGAGATAATTGATTCTATTGAAATAATTAATAATAAAGGAAAAATAGCGGCAGGATACATAAGAGTAAAATATATTGCCAAAATAAAAATGACAATCATCGACAAAATATTGTCTTTACCAAGATTTTTAGATAATTGCCAATCAACCAAGATTATCAAAATTGAAGCATAAATAAAAAATAATTGCGAGAGATAATACCAAGACTGTAACCAAGTCACCAGTGGCAGAAGAGCAATAATAATCGCTATCAACCAAGACTTTAAATCTTTTATTTGCGAACGATTTAGCCCAAAAGATAGTAGATGAATCAGTAATCCTTTGACAAACACTATACCCATTCCTGATACTAATCCATAATCTTTTGAGAGTACCGATAAAAATGAGAGAATATAACTGGCTGAAAACTTTGAGGAAATATTCAACATGAATTCTTCCATCGGAATACCATTAAGAGTTGAGGGTAAATGACTAATATTTGATGAAAGAAAACTAGCTCGAATTAAATAGGCAAATATATCATGGTTGTCATTAGCAGGAAAGTAATAACCGATATCAGCCGTCAAATTACCACAATAGGGTAATCCAGCTAAAAACATACAAAACCATAGAGAGAGAAAAGAAAGTAAAACTGTGGGTAAACTAATCGATTTATGGGAGATGCCCAGTTTGCTAATGGCAATTAATAAAGGTAAAAATAAAATTAGTAAAGTAACCCAATTAGGCAAATAAATTCCGAAGACAAATAATAATGTTGAGTAAACAACAGTTATGGTTGCTAGATAGATAAAACCATAAAAATGAATTAAGATAAATGGTAAATAATTTGAGTTAGTTGAAGATTTCCACAAACTAAGTAGTTTACCGCCTAAACCAAGACTAACCGCTAAGAAAGTAGCACCAAAACTAACTTGCATTAAATAAATCATTTTTTCTTTTGTATCTTGGAGTAAGAATTATGGTCAAACCGTATTATATTTATATTGAAGAGAAAAAAACAACTATAGCTAAATGAGTTGATGATTACACATACTTTTTTTGCTTATTATCAACCCCTCACTCGTCTTTCCTATCTCTTCTTAATCCGCCCTGAGAAAGAGAGTAGAAAATATCAATTGTATTTTGAACGATCGTTTTCTAAAATAGCAAAGTGATGACTTATTTTTGGAAAAGAATATAAGTCTATACATACAGGCAGAAAAAACTAAACCTATCCAGAAGCTTAAAGACGCTTTGGATGGTTATTTTTGTTTTATATTGTCTTAATTACTTTTTCGAGTTTTTACTTTCAAAAATTCAAAACTATCCTAAATAATTTAGCTTGACTAAGCGGGTAGGCGGAATCGAACCCCCATCAATAGCTTGGAAGGCTATGGTTTTACCACTAAACTATACCCGCAATTGCATTTTACTTGCATATATCATTATAACGATTGTTTCTCATAAAAGCAAGATAAATCTCTTTTAAACCTTGATCTGTTTTAATTAGCAGGAACAAAATTCAATATCTGTTGAGCAGTAATTTCTGGCTTTTCTAAATGAGGCACGTGTCCACAATCATCTATCCAAGCAAATTTAGCTTGAGGTATTAATTCTTGAAATCTATTCGCTGGTTTGATTCCTAAAATTTTGTCCTGCTTGCCCCATAAAATCAAAGTTGGTAAATTTAGTTTGGGTAAATTCTCGGCAAATGAGCCATAACCACCACTTTTAGTAAAGGAGATTAAAGCAAGATTCCAATTTTCGCAGAGTAAATGTAAGGCGGCACATCGCAAAGCATCAACACTGGCAAAATCACGATCGAAGTAAGCATTTTTACTTATACTTTGTCTAACTTTGAGATTTCTTAAAAATTCGGTGGCGAAAAAACCTAAAGGCGGAAACAAAAATTTACTCATAATTGGTTGATTTGTCAAACCAACACTATCTAACAAAATTAGTTTACTAACCGCAGATGGATAAGTGAGAGTAAAATCAATAGCAGTTGCACCCCCCATAGATGCACCAACTAAGATAACTGGAAGTGCGATAGTTTGTGTCCAAAAACTATACAGATGTGTTTTAATACTAGCAGGAGAATAAGGAATATTAACCTGACGCCCGGTAAAACCAAAACCGAATAAATCAACTAGCCATACTCGATAATTTTCGCTCAATAAAGGTAACAAGCGACGATATTCCATTAATGAGCTATCAAAACCATGTAATAAAAGTATCGGGGGATTATCTTCATTTCCCACTACAACATAACTCGTCTCGATCGAATTATTACTTAAAGGAGTAGTTATTGCAATCGACTTGATTTGCTCAAATAAATCGACAGATGTAGATTCGGTCAGTTTTTCGGCTTCTTGAATAATATCAGGAGACAGTATTGTCATGAGTAAATCAGTAAAACTAAATAATCGAATAACTCCATCTATTTTACGCTGGTTTTTGATAATTGCGGTCATACCCTATGATGTGTGTGTCTGTTATTTACTAAAAAAATCAATGGTGTATTGGATTTTAATGATAGTAACGGTGCTATTTTTTAAATTACCTTTGCACGAGTGCCCTTTGATTTTTCGTTCAAAAATACTTTCAAAAGAGCTATTTTAAAATTAGGGTTGTCAAAAACAAAAAGACTGGTTATACTAGTAAATACCGTCGCGGGATAGAGCAGTCCGGTAGCTCGTCGGGCTCATAACCCGAAGGTCGGTGGTTCAAATCCGCCTCCCGCCATTATTAAAAGAAATGGCAACATCCGTTTTTTGCTTTAAAGGCAAAGTAGTAATCGATCGTATTTTCTTTTGTGAAGATGAAACGATCGAGTATCCTAACCTTTAACTTAAGCAAGATAATACAGAAAGTAGGTAAACGTCGAGACAAGGAATACCTTGTCTTAATAATTATCTACTTTTTTTGCTGTTTTCTTGAATACAGTTTTTAACTACATATTTTGGTTTAATCAATTTTAATTTGCTCTTAGCCATTTTTTCTTTCGAGACTAGATAAAAATTGTTTTAGACGTAGCATTAATCCTAATGTCACTTGTTTAGTTAACCAATATAAAACAGTCAAGACAATAAAGGTTATCATAATAACTAATAAAGGTTTTCGGCTAGTTAAGTCGCCAATAGCAGACATAAACAAAACATCGGGCTTAGTGACTAAATCCCAACTGTTAAAACGACGAAATCGACCAAGAAAAATACCAAGTGCTGATAAAGCATGAGTAAGTAATTCACTCCAGATAATAAATTTTCTAGCACCTTGTCTGCGTAGATAATGACTTTGATTAATCACCGAAATAACATAAGCTTCCCACCCAGCAAAAATAGCTAATAAGTGTAAAGGAATAAAAATCAAGGTAGTAACCCAAATAGAATAGTTACCTCGAATAGCGTCAATCAAATGGATAATATCGGTGAGTAAATAAGCGGCATTAGGTAAAAATAGGATAAAGATAATATAGGTTATCCACCAAGGAAACAATCGTTTTCGTGAGTTTCTTAAAAACAACCAAACACTTAGCACTAAAGGAATGAATGCTAAAAATAAATTCCAAACAATCCAGCCACTGTAACGGTTATATGTATCAAAAGCTTCAGCTAATATCGATTCCATTTTTTCCTGTCTTGAATATGTTGCTAACGAAAATAATTAATAATGAATAATGTTAAAATCATTTTTTCGTTTTCCTCTTTTATTTAGACTGAGCATCAGCCAAAGTATTCTTCACACTATATTATAATCTTCGTTCCATTATTTGGTAAAATCTCAAAGTAACAATGACCGAATTTAGTAATTGTAGCAAAAGATGAAAAAGAAAGTCGGGGTGATAGGTGGTGGGCAGTTAGCATGGATGATGGCACAAGTTGCCCCAGCCCAAAATATTCAATTATGGGTGCAAACCCCGAGTGAAGAAGATTCGGCGGTAGATTTAGCGACAGGGGTTATTTATGGAGAAGTAGATTCATATACCACTACAGCGGAGTTAGCCCATCATTGCGATGTAATTACTTTTGAAAATGAATTTGTTGATTTAGCCCAATTACAAAAATTAGCAGATAAAGGTGTTTGTTTTTATCCTCGTGTCTCTAGTTTGCTTTCTTTATTAGATAAATACGAGCAACGTTGTTTTTTTGTGGAAAATAATTTACCCGTACCTCAATTTTCGGCTTACAATCACGATGATGATTTTAATAATTTTTCTTTTCCTTTAGTTTTGAAAGCTCGTCGTCATGGTTATGATGGACAAGGTACTGTCATTGTAGATTCGATCGATGAGTTAAATAATATTTTAGCTAAATTTAAAGAGACTGCTTTATTAATTGAAGAATTTGTTAATTTCGATCGAGAATTAGCGGTAGTTGTAGCTCGTAGTGTGACAGGAGAAATCAAAATATTTCCGATCGTACAAACATATCAACACAATCAAGTTTGTCGTTGGGTAATCGCACCAACCGAGTTAGATTTGAATCAAGTAGATTATATTAATTCGATCGCTACTAAGTTAGTCGAAAGTTTAGATTATGTCGGTGTTTTAGGTATCGAGTTATTTCTCACCACCTCAGGAGACATACTAATTAACGAAATTGCCCCTCGTACTCATAATTCTGGACATTACACCCTTGATGCTTGCCAAACGTCTCAATTTGCGATGCAGTTACAAGCGATTACGGGTAAACCTTTGGGAAACACCAATTTAAAATCTTCAGGGGCGGTGATGGTGAATCTTTTGGGTTACGAATCTTCTACAGATGATTATTTAACTAAACGAAAATCAATCGAAGAATTAGGGGCGTTTGTCCATTGGTATGGCAAAACAGAGTCTCGTGAAGGAAGAAAACTCGGTCATGTCACCGCTTTACTCAACTCTACCTCACCGAATGAATTAGAAGTTGAAGCTCAAAATATGATTACTCAAATAGAAAATATATGGTACAACTAATAATTGATAATTAATAATTAGTCGTAGGATGGGTTAGGTAATTATTCATTACCAACTTCAACTATTCATTAATAATTTAGCCGTAACCCATTATCAATCAAGTTACGTCTTTAACGTCGGTTGTTGGATTTCACTTTCTTGAGCGATCGTTTATGCCTCAAAGTTTTCAAGGCTTAACCTTTCCCTACAAAATCAACTAAACTTAATTAATTATTCACTCAAATCATATCTAAGTCTTCTACTTGCTCGGCGTAAACTTTCAATAAATTGGTGTTCGTCGAATAACTATTCCATGTATTTACATCACCCATCAAAACTAATTGCGGTGAATCTTCCTTACCGTAGCTTTTAATTGATTCAATTTCTAAACAAAACGCACCAGCACGAAAACTAGGATTATAACCACCATCGTATTCAAATTTACTCAGCATCAGTTGTAAGGCATATACTTTAGAAGAATCAAATTGCCCTGCATCGGATACAGTTTTTGCTCTGAATACGGGTATTAGATCACTAAAAGGTACATCGATCGTCATCCAGACATTAGCGATCGTATCAAAAGAATAACAATAGCTTACACCATCCCATTTACCTTCACAACGGGTAATAAATTTGTATCGCTGACCGTCACCTTGAATTCTTAATCTAATTCCTTGATAAGCAGACAAATCCCAAGGCGGATTAAAGTTTTTTGTTCTCACTGAGGCAAAACCACCATTATTATCAGTAGAAACAATTCCTGTAAAAAGAGCTGTTTTTTCTTTTAATCTCAAACTACTATCACTCACTCCACCCATAACAACATCATCGACTGCCCCCCAAAGATTACTTAAATCTTGATTCTGTTGTTCAAAGTAACAGAGAATCATTTCACTAGGGTTGAGATTACGATTCACCATTTCAATAAATCGATCGATATTAGCTTGAGGAAAAGAGACGATCGTTTCTACTCCTTCTAAGACTCCTGCTGTCAAGTTTTGCTCGTCGAGTTTTGAATTTACTATCTCTACCGATTCGTTAGTAGCCAAATTAGAATTAGTTGTAACGATACGAAGATTATTAGTAGTAATACGGTTAGTTAAATCGGTGATGGTTTTTTGAGCAAAATCGCTATTATTGTCAATAAGTAAAATATAATTCATATTCGATCGAGTAGAAGATTGTGTTGATTGATTACCACTAAAAAACTGACGCAGACAACTTAAAAAAGGAATAACCTCAAAAAAAGTTAAAGTTTGCCAAAGACGTTGTAATTGCATAATATTATCGCTATTTATCAAACGAAAATTTAATTTAATTGTTTTGTTGGTGGACATTCTATATCCATCTTTCGAGTTACACAGGATATCATCGCAATTGTCAATTGTAATGTTGCTTGGTAGGATAAGACCTGAATATATTGATTGAATTTAGAATAAATTTTTATGAGTACTGCTGTCGAAACTATCCCAGCTCATGGCGGGACTTTAGTTAATCGTATTGCTTCTGGTGCTGAAAAACAAGAGTTTTTAGACCAAGCAGACAAATTACCCCGTGTACAACTAGATAAACGTGCAGTCTCTGACTTAGTCATGATTGCGATCGGTGGTTTTAGCCCCCTTAATGGTTTTATGGAGCAAGACGACTACGAAAGAGTAGTTGAGGAAATGCGTTTAGTTAACGACTTACCTTGGTCTGTACCTGTTACGCTTTGTGTAAGCCAAGAAACAGCCGCTCCCTTAGAAGAAGGTAGTTGGATTCGTTTAGACGATGCTGATGGTCGTTTTGTTGGTGTTTTAGAATTAACTCAAAAATACCGTTACAACAAAGCTCATGAAGCAAATAACGTTTACGGCACTGATGATGAAAAACACCCTGGTGTTAAAGTTGTTTACGATCAAGGTGAAATCAATCTAGCAGGTCCAGTTTGGTTACTAGAAAGAGATGCTGACCCCTTATTTCCTAAGTATCAAATCGATCCTGCTGAGTCACGTAAACTTTTTGTCGAAAGAGGTTGGAAGACTGTGGTTGGTTTCCAAACCCGTAATCCTATTCACCGTGCACACGAATATATCATTAAATGTGCTTTAGAAACAGTTGATGGTTTATTTTTACATCCATTAGTTGGTGCGACTAAAAGTGATGATATTCCCGCAGATGTCAGAATGCGTTGTTACGAAATCATGATGGATCAATTCTTCCCTCAAGAAAGAGTTATCTTAGCTATTAATCCTTCAGCGATGCGTTACGCATGAACCTAGAGAAGCGATTTTCCATGCTTTAATTCGTAAAAACTACGGTTGTACTCACTTTATTGTTGGTAGAGATCATGCGGGTGTTGGTGACTATTATGGTACTTATGATGCTCAGTTGATTTTTGATAAGTTCAAACCTGAAGAAATGGGTATTACACCAATGAAGTTTGAACACGCTTTTTATTGTACTCGTACAGAACAAATGGCGACTTCTAAAACTAGCCCTGCGACTAAAGATGAGCGTATTCACCTTTCAGGTACTAAAGTAAGAGAAATGTTACGTAATGGTGAGTTGCCACCTCCTCAGTTTTCTCGCCCTCCTGTAGCGGCTGAGTTGGCTAAGGCTATGCACAAATAAATGTACATTTAAACCTCTTTTAACCCATCCTACAATCTCGGTAGTTTATCAGATTTGTCGGGTGGGATTGTGCCTTGAAAAAACTTGCTTTATAAACGATACATTGAAAAAAGCAAAACTCAACAAAAATAAGCTATTAAGCACAACTGATTTAATTTAACTCAAATATCTTTAACAATCGGTTACAGCACTCGTTATTGATAAATGTATTGAAGTTGATTATCAACTATTAACTCCGACCTTTGCTGTGTATAATAAAAAATATCGATCTTTATTAAGTTATTGATCTTTTTGATCATATTTCTTGATAATTATTAAGTTTCGTTACATTATCCAAAACCATCAAAGGAATTTAAGATTTTGTGGAATAATACACAAGTTTGTTTTCAGGCTGAAGAAAGCGTTAATTTAGAAGTACAACCGCAGGTTATTCCGATACAACACTATCTACGACAACCTTCTAGATTAGTAAAAGCGATCGCCGACAAAAAATTAATGACCGATTTAGGGGATGATTGTTATCGCTTAGAAATGCGTCCCCTTAGTTTTCTTGATACTTATAATTTTCAACCGATCGCAACTCTTAAAGTTTGGTCTGGTGCTTCAGGAAATGTGTATGTTGATTCTGTCTCGTGTGAAATTAAGGGATTAGAATATATTAATCGTCGTTTTAACCTTACTCTTAAAGGTAAACTAACCCCTGTACAAACCGCAGACAATAAAATTTATTTACAAGGAAAAGCTGATTTAACTGTCAAAATTGACTTACCACCACCGCTATGGCTAACTCCTCAAGCATTGTTACAAACTACAGGTAACAGTTTGCTTAAAGGAGTATTGATGCGGATTAAAAATCGTTTAATGTCTCAACTTTTAGATGATTACTACGACTTTGTTAAGACTGAAAACGAACAATTAAGCGAAAATAACTATTCTTTTGGTTGATTTAGATACTCTGAATCATCAGTTAAAAAATTAACCTTTAGAAATGATTTTAGCTTTCTTCTGCGAGAAGCCTCACGCTAAATTTTCAAAAAAAACCTAGTTAAATTAGCGTGAGATGAATCGCAGTCTAGGTGCTTGGTCTATTTTGACTATCTACATACTTTTTTAAAGTCTCAATAGTAACACCACCACAAGATGATAAATAATAACTACCATTCCACAAAGTTGCCTTACAGTAAAATTTGCTTAATCTAGGTTCAAATTCTTTCCTCAAATATCGACTAGTTACCGTTTTCATGTTATTCACTAGCTTGCTCAACTGTACATCAGGAGTATATTGAAACAACAAATGTACATGATCTTCTTCTCCATTCATCTCGATATATTTACACCCCCATTTGCTCAAAAGGTCTTGTATTATCTTATCTAACCTGATAAGCATTGCTTTGTTGAAAATTTTTTTTCGATATTTACTAGTTAACACTAAATGTGCCTTTAAACTAGAGACACTTCTGCCACTTGATATTAAATCGTTATATTTGCTTGACACTATTTTATTTTAAAGATACACTAATTATAGTGTAATAGATAAAGTCAGTATGAGAAAAGCATACCAATACAAATTGCTTCTGGACACTAAGCAAAAAGAAACTATTAGTAGGTGGTTAAACATGGCTAGATGTCAGTATAATTACTTGTTAGCCGATCGATTTGCTTGGTGGCAATACAATCGTAATGGTATTGTTTTACCTCTAGGTGATTTTTGTCAAATATCTTGTAGCCTACCTCCGATAGAATTAAGAGATAACCCTGATTACTATAGTCAAAAACGTACTTTACCCCAACTAAAAAAAGATAGACCTTGGTATCAAGAATTACAATCGCAAGTATTACAGGATGTTATCAAACGAGTAAAATTAGCTTTCGATCGATTTGTTAAAGGCGATTGTAAAGGCAAAAGAGCGGGGAAACCAAGGTTTAAAAATAAAAGACAATATAGGACAATAACATTTCCTCAATTAAAGCCTGATTGCATCCAAGGGAGCAAAGTAAGTTTGCCTAAATTTGGGGAAGTAAAATTTATCTGTCATAAATCCATCGCCGAAGGTTTCAAATTAAAGACTGCTTCTATTACCAAAAAAGCTGATGGTTACTATATTACTTTCAGTGTGGAAGACAAAACAGTACCAGAATTTGAGCCAGAAATTATTCCCAATCAGAGTAATTCGGTGGGTATTGATTTGGGGTTAGAAAAACTTTACGTGGATTCAAATGGTAATCAAGTTTTACCACAAAAACACTATCGCAAGTTAGAGGCAAAGCTGGCGAATCTTCAAAAACGAAAAGCAGATAAATCAATTGGAAAGAAGATTAAAAGACTCATCCAAAAGAAAATATCAAAGCTACATCAGAAGATAGCCAGACAACGTAAGCAGTGCCATTATGAAATAGCAAAACAATTATGCTCAATTGCAGATGTAATATTTGCTGAAGACTTAAATATTGCTAATCTCAAACGTAAAAACAAGCCTAAAAAAATAAATAATCGGTATGTGCCAAATGGTCAAAGTGCAAAATCTGGATTAAATAAAAGTTTTTCGGACTGTGCAATCGGACAATTTGTAGATATTCTCAATCAGCAAGCGAAAAAGGTAGGCTGTAAAATAATTAAGGTGAATCCAAAAGGGACGAGTCAACATTGTCATAATTGTCTAAATAAAGTACCTAAAACTTTGTCAGACAGATGGCATGATTGTTCTTATTGTGGAGAGTCTATAGATCGTGATTATAATAGTGCTTTATTAATTAAAAAAGTCGGGCTGGGCATCTCCCTGACTATAAAACGCCAATAACCCTTATGGGGTTGGAAGCCCACACCATAATTTTGAATTTGGTGTGGGAGTATGTCACTAAACCAACTAACTAGTTGTCAGTATGAGTATTGACATCGACGGAGAAAAAGACTTACGTTTAAATTAGATAATTATATTAATTTACGACTTAAAAAAACATATTTTATAAACCCAAAAATAAACTAAATAAATGATAAAACTTTGATCAAGAGTTAAGTTATATTATTAGTATTTAAGACAATTATATTCAACTTTAATAAAGATTAAGATAGTTATTTTTAAAATTATTATGATGATTAAAAATCGATAATTGGTATTTAATTATTAATTTTCTGCTGTATATTCGTCTTGTCCTAAATTTCTATATTTAGATACTTTCAAAGTATCTTGTCGCCAACAGTTTTCGAGTAATCTAATCTGATATAAGTACAAAAAACGCTTAAATTTCCAAACAGAATCTCTTTTTTTAGAAGTTGTTACCGGTTGATTTAAATATGCCCAAATAACATAGCTAATCCCGATAAATTTATAAATCATATTGTGAACCTCCCTATCATAAAGTAAATAAGTTTGAAAATAGCAGTAAATTAAATTAACCGCTGGTATTTGCTCAAAATTTTTTTGTCCACAACGGATAAACTAAATAGACTTATTTCACATTGAAAATAAATGACTAAGTTTTTACTTTATCGATCGTGATACATATTTTGCGTTTGCTTGACTACATTTTAGCTTACCCAAATTTAATCAGAATTTGACAACTATTTAAATTATTGCAACATTTATTTGCTTCTTGTAATATCAATCACAATTGAACCACTAAAATCAGGAATCGGTGGTGCAGGTTTAGATAATCTAACCTTAACTTGTGCGATCGTATCAAACGTTAACAATTTTTGAGCAATTACCTCGGCTAACTTTTCGACTAAGGCAAATTGAGCAGTTGTAATCACGTCTTTGACGATCATTATTGCCTGCCGATAATCTAAAGTATCTTTTAAATCATCACTCAAACCTGAAGTTTTTAAATCTACCCAAAGAGTTAAATCGACTTCAAACCATTGCCCTAAAACTCTTTCTTCTGCTAAAAATCCGGTATAACCGTAACCACGAATACCTCTAACTTCGATCGTATCCATTTATTAAAAATTTTACCTTAAACTAATATTCCCACAGATAACAGATAAATAATTGTTAATTGTTACTTGTTACTTAATTTATCCGACAGAGTTACTATGTCTAATCGCCATTGTAATAATTCCTTGTTGCCCTAACAAAACTTCTCTTAATAAACTAAAAATACCAACCCAAACAATCGGTGTAATATCAACCCCAGCTAAAGGAGGAATAAGCTTACGTGTCTGTACCAAAAAAGGCTCAGTCGGTAAATAAATTAAAACGAAAGGAAATTTACCCATCTCAACTTGCGGATACCAAGTTAAAACAATCCGAAAAATAAACAAAATTGTCATCGAAAATAGTAAAAGACCGAGCATTACACTCAAAACAATTGTCAAACTCATAAATCACTTCTTTAACTTCAACACAAATTCATCTCTATTGTAATGTAAAATGATAGTGATAAATTTTAGTATAAAAGGTATAAAAACATCATGACAGCTTCTTTGGCTAATTTTCTTTGGAGTTTGCTTTGGGGTACTGTAATCGTAGTAATCCCAGTCACTATTGGTTTAATTGCGGTTAGCCAAGCCGATAAAATTAATCGTTAAGTATCACTCCATATAGTTATTTATTTTGTCCCTTCTATAATTTGGGTATCTTTAAAACAATAGGCGATCGATAAAACGCCCGATATAGTAACTTACAATAAAATTAATTGTCATGCTTACAACACGTTAAGTATGACAATTGACCCAAAAAATTATTAATCATCCTTGCTCTATTCGCTGTACATAGTTATTTTTGCCTTTTGTCAACGATTAAATAAGTAGCTAGTGTAAAATCTCGTTAAGATAGAAAAATAAAAAAATTTAGGTATTATTTGTAATGGTTAATTTTGGTTTTAACTCAGCTAGTATCTTAGGTATTGTTCTCGCCTTAGCAGGAGCAGGTTTATACTTATTACGCTCTTTACGCCCAGAAGTCTCTAAAGATCATGATATTTTCTTTGCGGCGGTGGGTTTGTTGTGTGGTGGTATCTTGCTGTGGCATGGTTGGCGTTTAGATCCTATTTTACAATTTAGTCAACTTTTATTAGCAGGGAGTGCGATTTTCTTTGCTGTCGAAAGTATTCGTTTACGAGGATTAGCAACTCAGCAAGCTAGAGGTAGAAATTCCAATTATGTTGATGAAAAACGTCCTGTAAGTCGTGTTTATCGTGCTGAATTAGAAGATCAACCAGAAGTTGGTTATGAAGATGACTACGATTATGACTATGACTACGATCCACAAGCTGTTCCTCGTCGTCGTTTGCAAGGTACAGCAGTCAGAAGTAGTAATACTCGTCGTGGTGGCTATGAAGATGAAAATATTCGTCGTCGTCCTAGTGCCAGTAGTGTCTATGAAGAAGAATATCCTCAAGATCAACAACAACAACAACGCCCTCGCTCAACCCGTCCTACTCGCCCTCCTAGCACCAATCCTCGTCGTCGCCCAACTAATGTTGATGTAGCTTGGGAAGATAATTCTAATGATTGGGAAGATGGCGGTGGTGTAGATAGCCGAAATAACCGTGATTACGACAGAAAACCTCGTCGTCCAGAATCACCAAATAGAAGACCATCTTCATCTAAACGTCGCCCTAAATCAGCAGATGATATCGTTTCTAATGTAGGTACAGAGTATGTTGATTATCAACCTTTTTCTGCTCAAACTGATGATCCAACACCACCAAGTAACGATTGACCAGACGATAACAATGATTATAATTACTAACTGATGCTAAGGTAAATAATTGACAGTACTTTGGCTGAACTCGACTTTTTTGGCTCTTAGTTAGTTTGATTATTTTTGATTATTTTTGATTATTTTTTATGGTGATTGATTAATAGTATGATGAGAAAGTTATTTTTGTCTTTCTTTCTCTTAGGTTTTAGCCTATTAATTTCTAGTTGTAGCCCTTCGGGTACAATCTCTGTTTCCACGGGGCTAAACAGTCGTTATAATGACGAACAACCTTCTTTAAGTGGTGATGGGCGTTGGTTAGCGATGGTTTCTAATCGTTATGGGCGTAGGCAGATTTTGTTATATGATTTGCAAGAAAAGTCGTTTGTTGATTTACCTGGTTTGAATTCGTCTAATGCGATTACAGATAGCCCTAGTTTGAGTCGTACAGGCAGATATATTGTCTATGTTTCTAGTATTCAAGGTCGTCCTGACATATTTTTATACGATCGAGCTATCAAGCAAACTCAGTTACTAACTCAAGGTTATCGTAGTTGGTTAAGAAACCCTAAAATTAGTCCAGATGGTCGTTATGTCGTCTTTGAAACCTCTCGTCGTGGTCAATGGGATATTGAAGTGATGGATTTGGGTAATAGTGCTGAATTAGACCAATTAGATGGCACGCCTGTCGGGAATTGAAAATTGAGAATGGAGAATGGAGAATGGAGATGAATTCTTGCTCTTAGAGCAATTATTCGGTGAGAATTCGGTGAGAATTATTAAGAGTTAAGAGTTAAAAGTTATTTTTTTACCCATTACCTATTCCCTATTACCTATTCCCTATTCCCTATTCTATTCCCTATTCCCAATTCCTACCTTAGTTGTTGGTGGTAGCTAAAGATGCTAAAGGCTCAGAAATCGTTTCAGAAGGTGCTTCAAACTGACCTGTGATTACATATTCTAAACGTAATTTTAAAAAGGTAATCCATTGAGAATTTAAAGAGATAACCGCTGCGGCTGGTTGTGGGCATTGTGCTTTAATTTCCTTTAATTCAGGTGCTTCTAAAAACGCAGGTTGTTTGATAAACCAAAAATCAATTTCTCTATTTTTTTCTTGATAAAATCTAACTCTTTCTTCTAGTATTTCGTGTAAGTTTTCCTTGTCGCTAGTCAAAAAATTTTCACTGGCAAGTAAATAATAATAGGTAGTCATAATTTAATTTTTGGTTATTTTTTACTAATTCAATTGTTAATACTTCGACAAGCTCAGCATAAATTGTTGATTGTTAATTGTCAATTGTGAGCTAAACTTGGTTATTCATCGCACTTTTCATTTCTTTAACTGCTCTTTCTAAACCGACTAAAACAGCCCGACTAATGATACTGTGTCCGATATTTAATTCTTCCATTCCTTCAATACAAGCAACGGGATAAACATTCCAATAGGTTAAACCATGCCCTGCATTAACTCTTAGTTTTAAGTCTATTGCTTCAATTGTTCCTTTTTCAAGGGCGATTAATTCTTGTTGACGAATAGTTTCGTTTTGGGCATCAGCGTATTTACCTGTATGTAATTCAATAAATTGAGCTTGGGTTTTAGCGGCGGCTTCAATTTGTGCTGTATCGGCATCAATAAACCAACTTACGGGAATATCAGCAGATTGTAATCGATCGACTATCGAGGTAAAATGATCTAAGTTTTTAAGAATATCAATCCCGCCTTCTGTAGTAACTTCTTCTCTTTTTTCGGGTACTAAAGTGACATAGTCTGGTTTTATTTCTAGTGCTATTTCAACCATTTCTTTTGTCGGTGCCATTTCTAAATTGAGATGAGTACGTACAGTTTCTCTTAAAATGCGTACATCTCGATCGATTATATGCCGTCTATCTTCTCTTAGATGAGTAGTAATACCATCAGCACCACCTAATTCGGCTAATACCGCCGCGGCTACGGGGTCAGGTTCTACTGTACGTCTTGCTTGACGAATGGTCGCTACATGGTCAATATTTACTCCTAGAGTTAACAAGTTTTATTCTCCTTTCTATTTTATTTATGAAAATATTTATTTATATTTTACCTACCTATACCCAATCAAGTTGATTGAGTTTCTTTTTTTTTGATCACTACTCAAAAAAAACACACGATTGCAATTAATCTTTTAGCGATAATTTTTTTTAATCTTTTCGATTAAATGTTATTAACTTAGATAGATATTTATCCTTCTTTCAATGATCCTTAATCGGTTAATATAGATTATGATCTATAACCTAATTATATTTAATAGATTTTTATAAATATGAAAAAGATTGAAGATAGTTTTATTGCTCACCTACCATCTGAGGTCGTTTTGATGTGTTTAATTTATCAAAGCAATTATTAATTAACAATTAGTAATTAGTTTGAGCAAACTTATTTTCTTCGTCTTAACATTATTAATTATTTCTTAGTTACCATTTTATTACTTAAATCACGATGACTATAAATACTTGGACTTTAATTTGGGTAACCTTACCTTTTGTGAGTGGTTTTACTATTTACTTGTTCCCAAAAATCGATCGTTATCTAGCAATTATAACTTTATCTTTAACTACAATTTATCCTTGTTGGTTACTTTTAACTGATACTAAAGTAAGCATTACTTTTAGAGATAGTTTTGGAGTTAATCTACTAATTGATAGTCTTAGCGGATATTTAATCCTGACAAATTGCTTTGTTACCACCGCAGTTACTTTATACTGTTGGCAAAAACAAAAGAAGGCTTTTTTTTACACGATTCTGATGGTACTTTATGGTAGTGTTAGTGCTTGTTTTATTGGTAACGATTTAATTAGTTTTTATGTTGCATTAGAAGTAATTAGTATCGCTTCTTTTCTTTTAATTGTTTATCCTCGGAGCAATTTTTCAATTTGGATTGGCTTGCGTTACCTGTTAATTAGTAACACGGCGATGTTATTTTACTTAGTGGGTACTATTTTAGAATATCAAGCGCATCATTCTTTTGAATTTGAAGGATTGCAAGAATCTCCACCAGAAGCGATCGCACTTATTGTAGTAGCATTGTTAGTTAAAGGGGGAATCTTCGTCTCTGGTTTATGGTTACCCTTAACTCATTCTTCTGTAGATACTCCTGTTTCTGCTATGCTTTCTGGTATCGTGATTAAAACAGGTATTTATCCCTTAATTCGCTTATCTTTATTAATAGATCAATTAGATATGGTTATTACCATCTTAGCGGCAACTACTGCTATATTCGGTGTCACCTACGCTATTTTTGAAAAAGATATTAAAAGAATGTTTGCTTTAAGCACTATTTCTCAGTTAGGTTTTATTTTAGCGACACCAGCAACTGCGGGAATTTATGCTTTTAGTCACGGTATAGTCAAATCATCATTGTTTTTAATGTCGGGTGCATTACCTACTCGTGATTTAAAAAAATTACAACAGACAAAAATAGCTAATTCACTTTGGATATGTTTAGTTATTGCTAGTTTATCTAATATCGGCATACCTTTTTTTGCTGGTTTTGTGACTAAAACGTTAGCACTTAAAGGGTTAGTTTTATGGAAATCGATCGTGATGAATATCGCCGCAATCGGTACAGCTATTTGTTTTGCGAGATTTATTTTTCAACCTCATTCATCTACCGAAAAAACGACTCAAGATAATGGTTTTTGGTTAGCGATAATATTATTATTAACTGCTATCATACTCGGTAATTTCATCGATTTAAGTACTTATAATATTCCTAATATCACTAAGGCTTTAGCCAAAATGGTTGTAGGAATAATTATTTATTTAGTATTTGTGAAAAAAGCGATGATTAATTTACCTCGTAATTTGGAGAAAATTGATAACTTAATTGGTGTAATGATTTTGACTTTAGTTGGTTTATTTTGGCTAGTGTAACAATTAACAATTAACAATTGATAATTTTTAGATCCTATTTGTCTGAGAAACTAGTTAAGATGTTTGAAAACTCTTTTTTCTAAAATCTCTATCAAATCTGAATCCATAAAATCATACTTGTCTAAAATATTTAAAACGACTATTTTTTTATTTTTTAATATATCTTTAAATTTGGCAGTGATTTTACTACGATGCTTTTTTTCCATTACCAATATCAGATCTGCCCACTCAATTAAATCTGCACTGATGGTAGTTGGGGCATCTTTGTTCGTCCCCGCACCGATCGCCTCAATATCTGTATATTCAGAAAAAACGACTTCTGCGGTTGGGCTTCTTAATTTATTTTTACTACAAACAAATAATAAATTCATGTTTAATTATATTAATATCGTTCTTGTTAATTAGTTGATAATTATTAGATCTGATATTTTTTTGCGTTTGATTAAAGTAGTAATACTCAAAGTCAAATTTATTCTAATTTTTCTAAAAACAAAGCCAAAGACAAATCTAAAATGTAACTTTTAAACTTATCTTTGACCAAATAATTTACTAATAATTAGCTATTAATAAATATAGTTATTTTTTCTTTTTCTTAAACATGGAAACTGATAAAGGAGGTACTCTAATTTCTAGAGCATATCGCCAAGGAGCGTCATTCCATTGCTTACTAGACAGATTTTTATTACTGACACCGCTACCACCATACTTCAGGTCATCAGTATTAATTAGTTCTTCATATTCTCCTTCTTCATGAATACCTAACCAATAGTTTTCATAAACTTGTGGTTTAAAATTACAAACGACGCTTATTTCTTCGTGAGTATATTGATCTCGACGGATGAATGTTAGCACACTACGACCTGCATCATTACAATCAATCCACTGGAAACCGTTTTCGTTAAAGTCATTGGTATAAAGAGCAGGTTGAGAACGATATACAGTATGTAAATCTTTAACTAATTGTTGAAGTTGACGATGAGGTTGCCAATTTAATACCCACCAATCTAAATCAAGATAATATCTCCATTCCTGTCGTTGAGCAATTTCCATTCCCATAAATAATGTTTTCTTACCCGGATGACCAAACATATAACCAAATATTAGTTTCATATTTGCCATTTGTTGCCATTCATCTCCCGGCATTTTTTGCCACAAGTTTCCTTTACCATGGACTACTTCATCATGAGATAAAGCTAACATAAAGTGTTCGGTGTAGGCGTACCACAAACCAAAAGTTAGTTTATTATGAACATTAGGACGATCGTGGGGATCAGTTAGGAAATATTTAAGGGTGTCATTCATCCAACCCATATTCCATTTATAATTGAAACCTAAACCTTCATGTTCTACTCTTTGAGAGACGTTTCCCCAAGTTGTAGATTCTTCGGCGATCGATAATACCCCCGGATAATATTGATCAATAGCATCATTTAACTGACGTATAAAATCAGCCCCTTCAATGTTTTCTCTACCGCCGTATTGGTTTCTAATCCAAATCTCTCTTTCATAATCGTTATAAAGCATTGAGGCAACCGCATCGACTCGGATACCATCAAGATGATATTTATCTAGCCAAAATAAAGCACTAGCAACTAAAAAGTTACGCACTTCATGACGATTATAATCAAAAACTAAAGTACCCCATTCTAAATGTTCTCCTTTACGTGAATCAGCGTATTCGTAAAGATGAGTACCATCAAATTGAGCCAAGCCATGGGCATCTTTAGGAAAATGTCCGGGTACCCAATCAATTAAAACACCAATCCCTTCTTGGTGACATCGATCGACAAAATACATAAATTCAGTCGGACTACCATAACGAGAAGTAGGAGCAAAAAAACCAACTACCTGATAACCCCAACTACCATCAAAAGGATGTTCTGTAATTGGTAACAATTCAATGTGAGTATAACCAATATCTTTGACATAAGGAATTAATCTATCTGCTAATTCACGATAAGTAAGAAACCTCGCTCCCTGTTTATCAGGTACAGGTACTTTAATGCCATTATCAGGAGGATGATCCCAATTTTCGTGCATCCACGAGCCTAAATGTACTTCGTAAACCGAAATAGGTTGATCATAACCATGTGTCTTGCTACGAGTATCTAACCAAGATTGATCTGACCATGTATATGATAGATCACTTACGATCGAAGCTGTTGCCGGACGTAATTCTTGTTGGTAGCCAAAAGGATCGGTTTTAAAGCAATCATTACCTTGTTGATTTTTGACGGCGAATTTATATTTATCCCCGACATTTAAATTAGGAATAAATAATTCCCAGATTCCTGCTTGATTACGAGCCATATTGGCTTGATTTGACTGCCAATTATTGAAATCTCCTACTACCGAAACATTTTGAGCATTAGGCGCCCAAACTGCAAAATAAACTCCAGATTGCCCGTCTATCTGAGTAGCATGAGCTCCTAGTTTGTCGTATATTCGATAGTTTTTTCCTTCACCAAATAGATATAAGTCGGTTTGTGTCAACCAATCTTCCTGTTGTATTCGTGCCATAGTTCTACTGATTGTGGATAATCCTTATTTAAATGTAATATCTGGTTATCTTAAAAATTAAATAATTATTAATTACTAATTATCGTTAAGATTATAACTCTATGCCACTTTGGTTGAAAAGTTCAATTAAGTTGTGATTAGCCATTAATTTATCTTGACACAACATAGTTACACAAAGCTCTGCAAATTGTTAATCAGTTTTTATTTTATTAATAAGAAAATCTTTAATTCAATTTTTTTCTACTTTTTCTGGTACGTATAGTTCTTCTGGTTTTTTTTAAATACGATCGATTGAATTACTAAGCTGTGAATTCGTCTTTGCGTTATCTATTAATTATGAAGTAATTTATCTATATTTAACTACAGTACCACAGTCAAAAAAGATTGTTTGCATTAGTATTTCTAATCTTGGTCAATGATACTTAGGTTGATTTTTCCTTTGTAATTTTTTAATAAAAATACTTAAGTAATGTAGCTTATTTCGATCATATCTTAGTATTTAAATATAAAATAATAGTTAAATAATTAATATTTTTGCGATTACAAATAACGATTGTGGCTTTAAAGCGTTAGATTAGTTTAGATAAGACTAAACAATTTTACTAATGCCAAAGCATTTGTTAATTAAGGGCTGTGGTTAAATATAACTATTGTTTTTATTCGTGAAAAAAACAAATGATCTCTGAGTAAATACTATTTATTGTTAGGAGATATTACTTAAGATAAAGTTTAAATAATAAATAATGATTTCTCCACAATATCTACACTTTTGGATTTTATATTATATAATAATCAAATAAAAATAGTAAAAGTATCTATTTTTGGAAATTACAAAGATGAATAAATACACTAAAAAACAAATAGAAAAACTTTATTTGTCAGGAGAGAGGAAATTTAAAAAGTTTGATTTGCGAGAAACTGATTTACAAAGAATTAATTTAAAAGGCATTGATTTTAAAAATAGTAATTTAAGCTTAGCTAATTTATCAGGTGCTAATTTATCAGGTGCAGATTTAAGTAAATGTAATTTAAAATGTACTAATCTAACTGGTGCAGATTTAAGTAATGCTATTTTAGATGACAGTGATTTAAGTTTTAGTCGCCTCAACAATGCTAATCTTAGTCAGGTTCATGCTAAAAATACTAGTTTTCGTCAAGCTCATCTTAATCAGATTAAAGCTCGTCAAGCTTATTTATTGTTTGCTGATTTTACTCAATGCTCATTAAATTACGCCGATTTATCAGAAAGTAAGATGAGAAAATGTAATCTGCAAAATGCTTTTTTAACTAAGGTTAATTTGACACAAGTTAATTTGAGCGAAGCAAACTTGAAGGATGCTTGCCTGACATCAACTATTATCTCTAAAACGAATTTGCGTCATGCAATTTTTAACCAGAAAACTCTTTTTAGCCGTCAATTTTCTCCCGAAGAAATGGGGATGATTTATTGTCAAACTCATCAAATAGAGATTCAACAACTAATTGATTTGATTAATCAGATTGCTAAATTAAGTAAAAAATATTTGGGTAGTAGTTTGGTTAGTAGTTATTTACAGTCGGCTAAACCTGATAGTGCGTGGATTAGTCATTTTCAAATAGATAGTCAAGCAGTAGTTAGTTATAATCAGTTACCGACTGACTATTTAGATGATTTTCAAATTCAATGGTATCATCAATGGATTAAAAAGTATTATCATCTTTGTTCTTCGATTGTTAATAATTTTGAGCAGTTAATTGAAAAAGAGCTGAACAATATATCTTCTTTGCCTTCGCAATTACATTTAGCCGCTTAAATGATTTACTTCGATCGTAAATATTTACACTTAAGTATTTATAACTAACGTGGGACATAAAAATCTCAGACATTCTTAAATATAATTAGTAGTTGCTAAAATAAAATGAAGTAGTAGAAAACAAACAAAGTAGTAGAGATTTCTATAGTGGCAAGTAAAGTGAGAAAAAGAAATAATAACAGTAAGACAAAACAAAGCCAGTTATAACTTAATAATGAATTAGTATTTTGTGGAGTTAAAATTGTTGTGGGTGTTTAATAGCGGTTATTTTTTTGATATATTATGTGTGGGATTAATTGTTAAAAACTAATCTTTTGAGAAACACGATCGTTAATGTAAGATCAATTAATGTTTGAATATTATTTATTTTCAAAGGTTACAATACTAGAAACGATAATCATGTATTGATACTATTTAGTCAATTCTTTGGTGGAATAATATTTAGATATCTCAAAAACAAAAATAAAGATGAATATTAGTTGTATCAAAACCATAGCTGTAAATGGTTTTCGGGAAATAATTAGAGATCGTGTACTGTATGTAATTGGTTTTTTCGTTTTATTATTACTTTTAGCTTCATGGATTCTACCTTCTATTGCAGTAGGTACAGACGAAAAGATATTTTTAGATTTAGGAATAGCCGGGATTAATCTTTTAGGTGTGATAGTTGCTATTTTCGTGGGTACAGGATTAATTAATAAAGAAGTAGAGAAAAAAACTGTTTTGATATTAGTACCTAAACCCATTACTTCTACCGAATTTATTGTGGGTAAGCATTTAGGTTTATCAGCCGTGCTAACTGTATTAGTTGTCACAATGACTATCATTTACTTTGCTATGATGAGTTTGTTACAGATTGATTATCCTTTAATTAGTTTGTCAATTGCGATCGCTTACATTTTACTAGAATTAATGTTACTTACCGCTGTAGCCATGGCTTTTGGTGTCTTCACGAGTTCTATTTTGGCAACATTGCTTAGTTTTGGTGTCTATTTAATGGGTCACTTAAGTAGAGACCTGCTAGAATTAGGTAAAATTACAGAGAATCCAACAGTTGAAAAAATAACTCAAACTATATTCCTTGTCCTGCCAGATTTACAAAGACTTAATTTAAAAAATGAAGCAGTTTATAATATATTACCCAGTACAGGTGAGCTAGTTAATGGTTTAATTTACACCATTTTATATACAGTGTTACTTCTAACTATTACTACTAACATCTTTTGTCGAAGACAGTTTTAGTAATTTTTAGTTAATAAATTATTAAAAAATATCTCATCCTCATTGAAATGAAAGTGCTAAACGTACCGAATAATAATCTAAAAATAAATGAATATTTGCTTGATTCATTAGAAAACTGTGAGCAAATAGAAGATTTTTGTCGCAATTGTTGTCGTGTTTTATCTGATTATATCGAAATTAAAAATTTTATTATTTATGAAGAGCAATCACAGAATGTTAATTTAATTTATCAACACAATCTTCAACATCTGTATTCAGCGATCGATTACTCTGAGGTTATTCAACTAATTACGCAAAAATATATTTCAATTAATCAAGGATATATTTATGTAAAAGACAACATTAACTACTTTGCTCAGACTGTTTATGATAAATGGTTAGTTAATGAAGAAATAGACTGTTTATATCTTTGCGGGTTAACATTCAAAAATAAATCTCTAGCAAATGTATTTATTGAAATCCAAAGATTCAAATATCCCGAAAAAGAAGTAAATAGTATATTAACATTAATCAATAAATATTTAGCTATCTATTGCTATCATAAACAACTTGAAAAACAAGAACATGAATTAATTATAGAAGCTGAAAAATTAATTGAATCAAAAGAACAACAAAGCGTTTATCTTTCTCATATGAATCATGAGTTAAGAACACCGATCGCCGCAGTGACAGGGTTTGCTAAAATGTTACAACAAAGACTTTACGGTGAATTAAATATTAAACAAGCTCAATACGTAGATGCTATTTATCAATCAGGAACTTATTTACTAGAATTAGTTAGTGATTTATTAGATGTTTCTAAAATTCAAGCTCAAAAAGAAGAATTACTCAAAGAAAAAACTTTAGTTAAAGAATTATGCGAATCAGCATTAGCATTAGTTAAAACAAAAGCACAAGAGCAAGAATTAGCTCTAAATTTAGTAATTGAGCCAGATATTGAGTATTGTCTAGTTGATTCTCGTCGCCTCAAACAAGTATTAGTAAATTTATTATCTAACGCTGTCAAATTTACCGAAGAAGGAGTAGTTACTTTAGAAGTAAGCCAAGACAATGACTATACATTATTTAAAGTAATCGATACAGGAATTGGTATTGATGAGCAGTCTCAAAAGAAACTCTTTCAACCTTTTTCTCAATTAAATACCCCTTTACACCGTAAGCATAAAGGGACAGGATTAGGATTAGTTATCTCTCGTGAATTAACCAGACTCCATGGAGGTGATTCTATTTTAACCTCTGTACCAAACCAAGGTAGTTGTTTTACTGTCTCTATACCACACCAATAAGTAATAAGTAATAAGTAATAAGTAATAAGTAATAAGTAATAAGTAATAAGTAAAAAAGAAGAAGTTACAATAATTAATTATTAATCATTAATTATTAATTATTAATTCTTATTCATCCTTCCTCGTTACTACTTTGTCTTCGATCGAAAAAGCGTTATTTTGGTCATGAAG
Organism: uncultured cyanobacterium; assembly: GCA_963710605.1. Lineage (GTDB taxonomy): Bacteria > Cyanobacteriota > Cyanobacteriia > Cyanobacteriales > Cyanobacteriaceae > JAALKG01. Next base: position 826,010 of record CAVQBA010000006.1, on the reverse strand, counting down.
TTGTTGTAATGAGGTTTGTAAATCACTAGTCAAAAGAATACTATTTTTACGAGCAGAAAATTCATTTTGCTCATAATCTTTAATGGTTAAACAACTACCAATTTTTACACTAATACTACTACCACGACTTGGTATAGGTTCACTATATTTGATACTTACAGGTAATATTTTAATTTCTACTTCAGGGTTTTTTTCTTCAACTTCCAAGGCAATTTTGGCTACACCTCTTTTTAAAGGATTAACCTCATCAGTACGAAAGATATTACCCTCAGGAAAAATAACCACCATCATATCTTGAGAAAGTAACTCTATACTATGACGTAAACTATCTAATCCCGGATGCTCGGTATCGACAGGAAAACCACCAAAACGACGTACAAACCAGCCTTGAATACCAGTCATTTCGTTAGCAGATACCATAAAATGAGGATCTCTACCACTAGTCTTTCTTCCTGTAGCGTAAGGTACAACCAAAGCATCCCAGCGAGAACGATGTGTCGGAGTCACAATCACCGCTCCTGTTTTGGGTACATTTTCTTGTCCTGTAATTTGTAGTTGCTTAAAAAACCAAGGAAAAATAATCTTACCAGCCAGAGGATAAGCTAATTTCGTCATCCACGGTGCTACTTCTGATTTTATTTGAACTTCAGATTCTTTGGTTTCGTTATCGATCGTAGTTTTGGTCATTGTCGATTTAGTTAAAGATAGAAAAATTATTGCTGTCTATATCTAGCTTAATTCGATTTGCTTCACGATCGACCAATCATAGTGACAATTTTAATAGTGAATAGCCTTAACAGTTAAAAGTTAAAAGTTAAAAGTTAAGAGTTAAAAAACATCCACCATGAATTGTTATTCATGGCTAATAAAATACGTTTAATAAATTAAACTCTCTATTTTGGTAGCTAATTCTTAATTATTTACAGTCATTTTTATTAGAAACGATCGATTAAAATTAGTTCTTAATTGTCAATTATCAATTATCAATTATCAATTGAAGACATCCATTCAATACCTTTGTTTAATTCAGCTTGCATTTGCTCTTTACTATCAGCATGATAACGTCTGCCATGTCCGGGTAAAACCCATTCAAAATCATATTGAGTTAATTCTTTGGTGGATTTAACTAATTCTGACCATGAATACCAACAAAAGTTACGGAAACCAACTAGTTTTTGACGATAATCAGACCATGCTATATGATCGCCTGTAAACAGAAATTTGTTTTTGTATAGTAAAACAGTCTGCCCTTTAGTATGTCCGGGTACGGGGATAATTAATAAGTCATCGGCTAACTGCCAAGGTTCGGTAATAGTTAATTTGATTTCAACATTTTGGGTATGAGGTTGAATTTCAGTTTCGTGTAAAATACGATCGCAACCAAATCGATCGTGAAATAATTGATGATCTGCCACATCATCTTTGTGAGTAAGATAAAGATATTTTACCCCGCCCATTTTTTCTAACTGTTTAACCAAAGGAGGATTGTAACGAGGAGAATCAATTAAAATATTACCCTCAGGGCGTTGAATAAAATAACTAGCCGCACCAAAAGATTTTTCAGAATGATAACCACAATGATAAACATTATCAGCAATCTTTAAGGGAAATTGTTGTTGTACTTGACGAATATCTTTGGGTTTTTCGATCGTACCAATTGAAGATGTTGGGCAGGCTAATAATGCTTGTAAGGCTTTTTTTCTTTCTTCTGTGGTAGTAGGTTGATGAAAAACAGCCGATTGACTTTCAATACGACTGAAAATATTAGGTGCCATCCAACGACAGGTATCGCAATCAATACAACTGCGATCGACGAAAAAATCACCTTCGATATTTTCTACTCTTTTTTCAGCTATTTTTGCCATGATGGTAGTGAATTTTACTGTTTATTTTTATGATGACACAAACTTTTTTTGATTGTCGATCGATCAAATAAAATCAGTCAATTAAGTAATACCGATTAACAATTGGCTGTAGGGGTGCAAGGTTTGCACCCAAATAATTCCCCATAAAATGAGTACGATCGATCGTCTTTTTTATTACTGTTGGATTCAGAGGTTATAATTAGTAAATAAAGTTTATGCTGACAAATTTTGTTTAAATTAGATGTTGCAAACACCCTCCAAAATTAATCGAACAATTCTTTTGTCATTAGGTGAAGATGGTTATTATGTAGTTGAAGTTCCTAGTTTACCAGGTTGTATCAGTCAAGGAAAAACTCGTGAAGAAGCGTTATCGAATATAGAGGAAGCGATCGAGCTTTATATTGAATCTTTGATTGAAGATGGAGAATCAATCCCTGAAGATTGTTATGAGGTCATCAAAATTTAGTTATGCCTCCATTACCTGTGATTTCTGGAAAAAAATGTGTTAAGGCATTAGAAAAAATTGATTTTATTATTAATTCCCAAAAAGGAAGTCATATTATTTTAGTCAGAAAAAACCCTAAAAGTCGAATTAGTGTTCCTAACCATAAAGAGTTAGATAGAGGAACACTTAGAGCAATTATTAGACAGGCTAATTTAAGTGTTGATGAGTTTGTTGAACTATTATCTTAATTTATAGTTGTTTCAAATCAATAGATTACGATTAATCATAACCCGCTCAGGAGCGTAAGACGAAAGGGAACGCTGACCAAGACACCGAACGTCCACCAAGACAGGCTTGCACCCAAATAATTCTATTTAAGCCGAGTCAAACGTGACTTCTACACTATCATTAAAAGAACGAACGATCGCAATTATATTATCCGCATCATCATCGTTAAATACTCCATCAACTCCCTCCATATGAATATCCGTAAAGGGTGCTTCATAAAGAAGATAAGGATTCATCACACCATGCTGAGTTAACCAATCAATAATTTGCTCAATGAAACGAGTTTGGTTAGCTGTCAAGTTAGTGTCTTGTAGATAAGTGGCAAAGGCTTCTTTAGCTGAATTACGATCGAGTCCTACTAATTGACGGATAAAACTTTTTAAGCTAATATCTTCACCATAAACTGCTTCAAATTTGTCTTTAGTTTCAATCTCTTGGCTAGTAAATAACATTTGTTCAAGAGCAGTTAAATCACTTTCAGTTAAAGGTATATTTCTTTTTAGTTTAGCGATCGCTACATGGTTTTGATTAGCTTGGATATAGGCTTCTACTTTCTTACGGTATTGATAAGGGCTGAATCCTGTTTGGTGAGTTGGTACATTAACTTCTTCTAATTCTCCTAACCTATCTTGAAAATCAGTGTAAATAATCGCTTCTTCTTGTTTTTCAATAAAAACCATTAATTCTCGCAGATTTTTTCTCGCTTCCTCTAACATATAAGGAGTTATATCTTGCCACCAGTCTTCTTGTTGTACTGCTTCAATTAAAGTCAATTTCTCTTTGACTGCGGGTATAGTTTTTTTATCTTCTAGCCGAGTCAATAAGTCTCTTATTTTGTCTCTTAATTTTTCGTAGTCTGAGGTATTTTTGAGGATAGCTAACTGTACCTTAAAACAAAGCAAATCGAAGTTTTTGATGCGAGGATTTTCACGAGGTAGGCTATCAGGTAGAGGAATTAAAGTATTGATAATAATCCCTTTATCTTTAGAGGTTAAATTATTCCATTTATTTCGATCGTTAAAAGTTTCTACTTGTTGCAGATGTTTGCGGACTAAAAAGTTATTTTCTTCCATACTCGCAACGTGTTGATGTAATTCATCTAATAGTTGTTTGCTTAAACTATCTTCTTTATTTACAGAATAGGGATTTTGTTGTGGTTCTTTGAGAGAATAGTCTTTAGTTTTAGACTGGTAAAGAGTGTTTGGATTTTGCGATCGTTTTTGTCGATTGAATTCTGTTAAAGATTCTTGTAATTCTAATTTGGCTTTTAACAAACGAGTATTGAGAGTTTCTGCTTGTTTGCTCTCTTTTTCTGGGATTTCCTGCTCAAAATAAGCAAAGTTGTCGCATAAGTCAAGTATTAAAAATTCGGCTTTATCCCTACCGACTCCAAATAAATCAGAGCATAAACGTGTTCCCCTACCAATCATTTGGTTAAATTTAACTTCTGAATAGACTGGTTTAAAAAAGACTAAATTTAGCACTTCTGGTACATCTACACCCGTATCTAACATATCTACAGAAACGGCGATAGTCGGCTCTTTAGCTAGGTTTGAAAACTCATCAAGGATGGTTTGGGCATAACGATCGTGACTATCAATGATACGGGCAAATGCACCTTTATAATGAGGGTAATTAGAATCGAATCTTTCGACAATAAATTCAGCGTGTTTGTGGTTACGAGCAAAAATAATAGTTTTACCGAGACGATCGCCTCCATCAATTTTTAAACCCCATTCCATCAAGATTTTTAAAGCTCGATCGACTGTATTTTGATTAAATAACCAACGATTAAGAGCGGCTGAGTTAATTTCTTCGGGTATTTCCCCTGTTTCCTCATCAAAGAACTTTTCTTCGTATTCTTGTTGCTCTTCAGGGCTAAGCTCGTTATATTTTACCCCTCGGCGAAGAAATTTAAAAGGCACATCAAGACCAGTAGGAGGTACTAAATAACCATCAGCGATCGCATCATTTAATTCGTAAGCAAAGGTAGGATTACCAGCTTCGAGGTCAAATATACGGTAGGTATCTCGATTGATTTCATTTCTAGGAGTAGCAGTCAAACCAATTAACAAAGCATCAAAATAGCTGAATATCGCTTGATACTTTTTATAGATACTACGGTGAGCTTCATCCACTATTATAAGGTCAAAATAACCGACACCAAAAAGACGATTTTGCGAATCTCCCCTAACCCCAGTTTGTGAGGGGGGAATAATATTATTGATACGGTTCATAATGGTGGGGTAGGTAGAGAGGATTATGTTCGCTCCTTCAATATCTTTTTCTTTGGTAATATCTACTACTGTAGCGTTAGGTAAGTTTGCTACCATCGCTCTTTTAGCTTGAGTTAGTAAAGATGTTCGATCGGCTAGAAACAACACTCGTTTAATCCAATTAGCTCGAATTAATAAATCAATCAAGGCGATCGCTGTTCTGGTTTTACCTGTACCTGTTGCCATTACCAGCAGGGCTTTACGAGCATTATTTCCTCGTTTGGAAGGGTTATTAATCCCCCCTAACCCACGGGGCTTACAAGCATCTGAAGTAAATTCAGATGACAGCCCCTCCCCTTCCAAAGGGGGGGACAAGGTTTCTGTTACTCGTTTAATCGCTTCGGTTTGATAGCTTCTTCCTGCGATGTCTCGATCGGGTTGAACTAAATTGAGGGATTTGCGTTGAGTGCGACGAAAGATAATTCTTTGTAATTCATCTTTACGCAAAAAGCCTTCTATTAAGCGAGGAGGATAATTAAGGTCATCCCAAAAATAGGTTTGATAGCCGTTGCTGTAAAAGATTAGAGGACGTTGCTTAAATTCTTGTTGTAAACAATCAGCGTATAATTTGGCTTGTTGTTTACCTGCATTGGCATCTATACGGGTTCGTTTGGCTTCAATAACCGCTAAGGGTAAACCATTATCATCCCACAAGACATAATCGATCGCCCCTTTACCTGTTGGATTAACAGATTTAGGCATATTTCTGACTTTATATTCTATGGTGTTAGGTTGAGTTAAATCCCAACCCATTTCCTTGAGTAAGACATCGATTAAATATTGACGGGTTTGGGCTTCCTTCCAATCGTGGTCATCTTTTACGGCAGTATTGGCTTGTTTTAGTTTGTCTATTTCTGCTTTGAGTCGGGCTAATTCTGCCTCTGTCTTTTGTTGCCTTTGCTCAGCAATTCTCTTCATTTCTTCAGCCTGAGAGAGTTTGCTTTCAAGGTTTTGGAGTTGGACGAGGGTTAATTCTTCTTTGCCTGTTTCTTCTGGTTTAGTGAGGAGGTTGGAGTCAAACTTTAAATTAGGTAAATTACGACCATTAGGAGAATAACAACCACACAGCCAATAAAGAAAGTGAAATAGTTCTTTTACGAGGTGAAGAGAGTCTTTTTCGCTAATTTTTACTGAATCATGAACTGCTATATTCCCTGTTTTGAGAATAATAAGAATTTTGGGAAAAAGATGAGGACTAAGATTATCTTTGAAGGTTTGTTCGTAGATTAATGCTCCTAAATTGGTATCGTAGGGTAGGTTCAAATAAGGATCGTTGTCGTAAAGCCAAATTACTGCTTGTTCTAAAGTGTAACGAGTATAGAAGCAACTAGCACGAGGAGCGGTATAAATCAGGTTTTCTGCTTGAACAGCATGAGCGAAGATTTGATTAAAGTCTGCTTGAAGAAAGTCAAAATTTGAAGGCATGGTTATCAGTGTATTTAAGTTAGTTCCCCCTTATCTAAGGGGGTTAGGGGGATCGAAAATCTCTTAACCCCGATCGTTTAACAATATAATTACTTTGTCCATTTTCGATTAGATAAAATCGATCGTTAATTTCTAAAGAATAGGTGACTTTGGTTTTAGTAATCGTTTCGTTATATTCTTTATTCATGCTTGATTTATGCACTCACTGTTACAGGAGTCAGGTGGTAAATACGAGCTAGTTGAGTGGCAGTTTTCAAGTCATTATTTTGCAGGGCAAGGCGTAATTTATCGAGTTTTTCTGCTTCTGCGAGGGATAGATAAGGCGACCAATCTTCATCAGTGTAGGTTAAGGTAATTTCAATTTCGGCGAGATATTCTCCTTCACGGATTATTTTGCTTTGGGTTTTAGTGTTGTTGTTCATAGTTGTCATTTTCGAGTTTTGTAATCTTTTTGCCAACGATCTAAGGTTGGACGATATGCGGTGATTAAAACGGCTGGTGAATCGGCATTTTTAGGAATACCCCAGACTGTATGAATCGGTAGATTTTGCTTATCTTTTTGTAATAGTAAAACACAGGCACCTTTACCATAGTCGGGATAGTCTTCGACAATTTCAGCTTTATCGATACTGGTGATAATATCTGTTATAAATATGTTATCGTTTGCTAGTTCGTCGTAGCCATGAGCCGATATTTTGATTTCTTTGGCTTTAATTAATTTCAAAATCTTAATAAATGTTTCACTCATCTCTATAATTCTCCTTTAAAGGCTCTTTGTAATAGGGAGTTAAAGAGATTTTCTGATTCTTGTAAAGACTTTTGTTGATTTTGTAGTCGTAATTCTATATTTCTACGAACATGAACATATTTTTTCTGTAAATCAATAGGAGGACTAAATACTTGAAAACATTTTAGCTCTCTTAAATTCAAGGTCTTTTGAGCTACACCTCTAACTTGTCGATCTGCTTGTCTTTTTATTCCATTCGATTGCATTAAGCCAAGGAGAAATTCAGGATGTATTTTAGAATAATCAGGTTTTATATGAGCTATATGCCTTTGAAAACAAAATTTTTTATCAGTTCTAACTAATGCTGCATTGCCATAACTTCCTACTGTTGTATATAAAAGGTCATCAACTTCAATTGGACATCTTGAAGTCAGTTTCTGCCAAGATTCTTCACTTATATATTTGCTGACGTTAAAATCAATTTCTCCATTAACAATATTACTAACAAATAAGAAAGGAATACCATTTGTTGACCACTCAGGAGATTGATGAGTTCCGTCTGTCACTCGATTACAAATTTCACTAAGTTTTTTAAGTTCCCATCTTTTAGGATTAGTAACAGGATCGCCAAACAGATTAAAAAAAAGCGATCGACCTAATTCTTCAGTTAATTTGATTGCCTCTTGTCGTTTCCTTCTAATCTTATCCGCCTTATCTAATATACTGGCTATTCTACGTTGAGTATCGATCGGGGGTAGCGGGATTTTGAGATTTCTAACAAAAGTAGCTGAAAGATTCTTTTGAGTCACTCCATTCGCTGAATTTTTAAATTCCTCTTTTTTTGACAGTAACCAATAGTATAAATAACGATCGCATACTAGGCTTGAATCTTTAATATTAATTCCTAAAATAGCTTGATTAGTAGAAACTTTTACCTGTGCAAATGCCATTTTACCAAGCGATCCGTACATAGCAAAAAGCAAAGTACCTTTATCAAAAATTCTATTACGAATTGCTTTTAAACCTTTTTCGGTTATTTTTTCTTCTGTTTCAAATAAAGTACCATCAGAGGCTTCAATATCAGAAATTTTAGCCCAAGGTATTGCACCACCATAATTATCATTATCTCGTCTTGAAGGAGTTCCACCGCTTTTTATTTCGCATAAATCACTTAAAATTAAGTTCTTTATCATTTCACAATATCCTATTAAAAAACATTAAATTAATAAATAAAAATATAAATAATTAACAGCTAAAATCTCATTATGATGTTCATAATAGAGCTAAAAATCGAATCGATAGTTAAATCACAATCTCTTAAAATTTGAGCAAATAAACCTTTGCCGATCGTCTCATTAGAGTGAACAGGTACAACAGTTCTTCTACCATCGGGATGAGCGAGAAAGTGATGACTTCCCTTAATTCTAATTACCGAAAAATTAGCTTTTTTTAGAACCTTAATCATCTTTTTTCCACTCAAAGCAGGAATATTACTCATTTTATTTATTAATCGCTATTCTTTGAACTCCAACAAATTCTAAAGGTTTAAATTCTTCCTTTTCTACTTCCAGACAAAGCTCAATCGCTTCTGTTATCCTCTCTAATAATTCATCCATCGTTTTCCCTTGTGTATGACATCCTTTTAAAGAAGGTACTGAAGCAACTAAATAACCATCTTCGTCTTTTTCAATAACTACATTAAAATATTTACTCATGATTTTCTCCTTTTAATATTTTTTCAGTTCAAGATTTAACAAGTGCGATAGTTTTTTATCATAAATTATTCATAAGTTGTAAGTTACTTTATTAATTTTTTTTCACTTAATAATTAGTAATAATTCTCAAAGAAAATAATAAAATCTTCAGCCATATTTATTTGAAATTGTGCATCATCATTATCAATCCCTGAATCTAAATCATAATCGCTACGATTCCTCAAATCTTGAGCGTTAATTAAAATACGATGAAACTTCCGTAAATCTCCATCTTCCTTCGCAAAATTTTTCCCAAAAGCACTAATAACCGCCGAGTGACTAGAAAAACTCAACCCTTTTTCCAAAATAAAACCCTCAGTAATATAGAACATGGCATAATAAGCCCTAGATACTGCCAACTCAGGTAAATTATTATTTAATAACAAAATTGCACCTTGTAAACTACGTTTTGCTTTTGCTAAAAGCAATTTTTGTTCCCTATTCATAAAGTAACCCCTTCACGTCGTACATTAAGCAAAAAAGGAGTATTATCTTTTTCAAAAGACTCTTGAGAAATAAAAGCACGAGAGATAACAGTGTCATATTCTAAACATAAATCACAGATAAAATCGCTAGTATTATTTAATTCTTGACGATAATTAAAAGTCTTTTTTAGCACTATTAAAATATCAATATCAGAATATTTTTTAGCATCACCTCTTGCTTGAGAACCGTATAATATTAATTGATGTAAATCCTGTTGATAATGTTGTGAAAACCATGTTTTTACTAAACTAATAATTTCTTTTAATTGTAAATGTTTCATAATTTTATCTAAGATAGCTTTTACTTTTACCGTAAATTAAAAAACTAAGCATACATCAACTTTCCTTTAGGTTGAGGAATATCTCGCCCCAACTCAAGAGCCGTCTCTAACCACTCTTGAATAATTACCTCAACATTACTCACAGCTTCTTGATAAGTTTTACCATCTGCCATACATCCTGCTAACTCTGGTACTTCCACAATAAAACAATCATCTACTTCACTCCAATAAATAATTAACTCATATTTAATTAACATTGCTATCCCCTAAACTATATTTAACAATTAAATTTCTGACTTGCTTAACTTGATAGGCTTTTGCTTTCGAGCCATTTGGTTGTATGTTGATAATCTCACTTACTCCCTCTTTCCAAAAAATATGATGACTACCTTTGACTCTCTGACTATAGCCGTAAACGAGTTGTTTTGAACAGTTGAATAAAGTTCCCCCTCTTTTGAAGGAGGGGTTAGGGGTGGTAGAAGTGTCCTAACTATCTCGTTACTTGCTATAAAACCTAACTTAATTAGTAGCAAACAAAAATCAGGAAAATCAATATTACGATCGGATGTACCTCTGAGTATTTTATCTAAAAGTTTTTCGTATTTACCCATTGGTTAACATCCCCTCTAACTCCTTCAAATCAGTCATAATCTCATCTTCGAGATTCTTTAACTTGCCTAAAATAACTTGGGGGGCTTCGTAAACTACCTCCTCATATTCAATCTCCTTGTAACGATTAATAGACAAATCATAACCATTTTCCGCTATCTCATCTTTAGGCACGAAAAAAGCCTTAGACTTGCGGTTTGTATCCTTGACTAAATCTCGACTATGCCACTTCTGGATAATATCAGGAATATCATTTGCTTCTACAGGTTGCCGTTTATCATCCAAAGATAAGCCATCAGTTTCCATATCATAAAACCAAACTGAATCTGTTCCTCCCGCCCCTGTCTTGGTAAACATTAACACCGCCGTAGAGACACCAGCATAGGGCTTAAACACTCCTGAAGGCATGGAGATAATCCCGTCTAACTTATGCTCCTCTACTAAGGTTTGACGTAGGCTTTTATGGGCTTTAGACGAACCAAATAAAACACCATCGGGAACAATTACCGCCCCTCTACCGCCTTTTTTCAGCAATCGTATAAATAAAGCCCCAAAGAGTAATTCTGTTTTCTTAGTTTTGATTACTTTACTTAAATCCTTAGCGATCGTATTTACGTCCACAGAACCTTTAAAAGGAGGATTAGCCAGTATTAGGGTAAATGCTTCTTCAACTCCTGAATGCTCTTGGGCTAAAGAATCTCTAGCTTCAATTTTTGGGTTAGCTATGCCGTGTAACATCATATTCATACTACCAATACGAAGCATAGTGGCATCAAAGTCAAACCCATGAAACATATCATTATTAAAATGTTCTCGATTATCTTGAGTATTTAAAACTTGATTTCCATCACTATCTTTTTTCTGTTGTAAATATTCCGCTACTCCAACTAAGAAACCTCCTGTACCACAGGCGGGATCGCATACTACTTCTCTTGCGGTAGGATTCATCAATTCCACCATCATTTTGATAATATGGCGAGGGGTACGAAATTGCCCATTAGTACCTGCGGTGGTTAGTTTAGAGAGCATATATTCATATAAATCTCCCTTGGTATCCCTGTCTTGCATCGGAATCTCGTCAATCTGATCGACTACGCTAGTAAGAAGAGTTGGAGAAGCAATTAAAAATACAGCATCCTTCATGTGTTTGGTATAAGTACCGCCTTGTTTGCCGATCGTTTTAATGAAGGGAAAAGCATCATCTCTGACCGTGACTAACATATCTTCAGGGTTTTGATGCTTAAAATTTGACCAACGACAATTTTGATGCTCAAAGTCAAATGTAGGGTTTTTGATTTCTCCCCCTAATCGTTTTACTTTTTTTTCTTTGACTAATTCTAGATCGTCTAATCGCTTGATAAACAATAGATAAGATATTTGCTCGATTACAGAAAGAGGATTGCTAATGCCGTTATTCCAAAATGTAGTCCAAAGTTTATCAACCTTCGATTTTAATTCGCCTGTAATCATATATATTTCAATTATTAAACTATATTTATCTAATTTTTATTTGACAAAGCACGATCGTTTATCACCATGTTTTTTTGTTGGGTTTCGCATCAGATAGATAAATCCTACTGTATGTATATAATTTTAAAGCTCAACCGCTCCCTACGAAGTTATAGCGTTTCGTATCTTTATGAGGTACAGTTTATACTGGCAAGTCCCCTTTTATAAGGGGGATTTAGGCTTACCCCACCACATTTTAAATAGGGAGCTATAACTATTGAATTTATGTGATAAGTAAGATTTTTATTTTTGAATTTTCCTTACTTTCAACCCAAAAATATTTTCTAATTTAGTTACGAGCGATGTTTTTGAGTCTCTTAAGTTACAATTACATGACAGTTATACTACTGTTTCAATTAACCAAAAAACAATGACGGTAAACGATCGATCATGATTAAAAATCAAAGCAATTAGGAAATAATAATTTGGGTAGTCCTCCCGTCAAACTCAAGAATTTATAAGCGTTATAAAAACTCTTACTTATTACTTATTACTTCTTACTTCTTACTTATTCGGCTAGTTATAAGCATAAGAGAAACGTGGTGGGGTAAGGGGATTTAGGGGTATCTATATATGTTTAATAAAACTAACAATTGCTCTACTGTCCATTCTTTTTGTATTCTGATTGAATTTCAGAGATAGTAAAAATACTAGTAAAGTCTATCCCTTGAGATTGATAAAACTCTTCTCCACCTGCTTGTCGATCGACTAAAGAGATAATTTTATTCACCTGATAACCAGCACAGATCAGTCTTTCTACCGCTAACATTGCTGACTTTCCTGTAGTGACTACATCTTCTAAAACAGTAACTACAGCACCTTGCTCTAAATCTGGTCCTTCGATATAAGCTTTTGTACCATGCCCTTTGGCTTCTTTACGGATAATAAAAGCAGGTATTGGTTTGTTTTCGTAAGCTGAAACGACACTCACAGCCGTCACAAGCGGATCTGCACCTAGAGTTAAACCCGCTACAGCTTCGGTTTGTTTAGGTAAGATAGAGAAAATGAGTTTGCCGACTAATAATGCACCATCAGCTCTTAAGATAACTTTTTTACCGTTGAGATAAAAATTACTTTTTTGTCCTGATGAGAGAGTAAAATCACCTTCTTTGTACGCATATTTAACTAGTAAATTGAGTAATTTTTGACGATCGGAAGTATCCATATTTTCGATAAGTGTTTTAAGATAAATTCAGTTACAATTGAAGCAACCTGATTTTAACAAATAGAGGCTATGTTATCCAAATTATCTCGTTTTTTAACGATTGCCACGCTCACAGCACTAACTTGTGCGATCGCTAATCCAACTAATGCTCAAACTGCTGAAGTTGAAAGCATTAATGAATATAATGTCGAAGAATTAGTTAATGAAGTTTTTTGGCGTGAAGGCGGTGACTTTTACCGTGAATCTAGAACCTAGAGGTTTCTTGAATACAATGTTTGGTTGGAAAAGTTTTCCTCAAGGCTCTTATCCTGAAAATCAAATTACTGAAGATAGTTTGATGATGTACACTATCTTAACTGATTATTACAAACAGTTATCCGAAACAAATCCCACGATCAGAACTAGAGATTTAGCTAATCCTTTTGATACTTCTGTTAATCAAAATTCTGATTATGTACGTTAACAATTGAAAATTGAAAATTGACAATTGACAATTAAATACAATTTATTATCTGTTCTTGATTAGCATATTATTTTCCTCACCGTAATTAAAAAGATGGTTCTATTTTTTTACCAAAAAATCAAGGGTTTAAAGCTCCGAATCTCCCCCCTTTCAAAGGGGGGATGGGGGGGATACTCCATTGATTGGCGTATTGGATTTTAATGGTAGTTCAAGCTATTTTTAAAATTACCTTTGTCCCTTGCCCTTTTTACTCTAACAATTATTGGTTATGTTAGTTTTTAATAGTTAGTAATCAGGGCGATTTTTGCCCTATATTTACTAATTTATACTTGATTAGAACCATCTATTATTATTATTTTTTAATACTCGTCAAACAAAACTCAGTCTCAATAAGATCAAGAACAATTAATTATTAATTATTAATCATCAACTTTCTGTTGTTTTTTGATTATATCGATCGCCTTAGTAACAGATTCAGGAAAAACAACCACTAAACCATCAGCAGGTACAGATTCAAATGCTGTAGCCATCGCTTGTGGCTCATCAATTATAATTTCATGACTAATTTGATCATTCTCAGCTAAGACTCCCTTAACGATTAAATTGGCGACTTCACCTTCTTCTCGACCACGTTTATCTTCATCTTCTTTAACGATGATATGGTCAAAAATTTGGGCAGAAATTGTGCCTAAAAGAATTAAATCTTCGTCTCGTCTGTCTCCTGGCCCGCCTACTATACCGATACGTTTTCCTTGCCAATTTTTGACAAATTCGCCGACAGCTTGATAACCTGCGGGGTTGTGTGCATAATCAAGTAAAACTGAATAATGAGACATCTCAAATAAATTCATCCGTCCGGGAGTTTGTTCAGCACCGGGGTTAAAAGTACGTACCCCTTGACGAATTAACTCAATATCAATCCCATTGACAAAAGCGGCTAAGGATGCGGCTAAGGCATTAGCAATCATAAATGGTGCCATTCCTTTCATGGTGATCGGTATTTTTTCGACTTTTTCGATTCTTAAAGTCCATTCTCCTTCAAATAGAGAAATATAACCGTTTTCATATACTGCCGCCATACCGTTACGGCGTAAATGTTCTGTGATAATTGGATTGTCAGCACTCATGGAAAAATAAGCAATTTTACCCTTGACATTTTCCGCCATTTGTGCAACAAGAGGGTCATCGGCATTAAGAACCGCATAACCATCAGGATGAACCGATTCGGCAACGATCGCTTTAACTCTTGCCATTTGTTCAATGCTATCAATATCTCCTTGACCTAAATGATCGGCGGCAACATTAAGAACGACACCCACATCACAACTTTCAAAAGCCAAACCAGAGCGTAACATTCCGCCTCTAGCACATTCTAAAACAGCTACTTCTACAGTCGGATCTTGTAATATTACTTTGGCACTTAATGGCCCTGTATTATCGCCTTTTTCCACCATATAATCGCCTAAATAAATTCCATCTGTACTGGTGTAACCAACGACTTTACCTGTTTGACGATAAATATGGGCAGTTAATCTAGTGGTGGTTGTTTTACCGTTTGTGCCTGTTAAAGCAATGATTGGGATACGACTAGGTTGATTTTCACCAAATAACATATCCATCACAGGGGCGGCAACGTTACGGGGTAAACCACGACTAGGAGCGACGTGCATTCTGAATCCGGGAGCGGCATTAACTTCAACGATGACACCATCGGTTTTAGCTAATGGTTGAGATATATCTGAGGTAACAACGTCTATTCCAGCAATGTCTAAACCGATAATTTTAGCGACTCTTTCAGCAATCCAAACATTTTCGGGATGGATATCATCAGTTCGATCGATCGCAATTCCACCTGTACTCAAGTTAGCTGTTGCTCTAAGATAGGCTCTTTTTCCTGTAGGGATAATTGAATTCATATCGTAGCCTTGTTTTTTGAGGACGCTTAAAGAAGTACGATCGATACTAATTTTAGTTAAAACATTATCATGACCATCACCACGATTAGGATCAGAGTTGGTATTTTGGATTAATTCTTCTACAGTGGAATTTCCATCCCCAATTACATGAGCGGGTACTCTTTCGGCAACGGCAGTTAGTTTACCGTTAATTACTAACAAACGATGATCATTGCCATTGTAATATCTTTCGATAATTACCGATCGAGTTTTTGAGGCGGCATTGGCTAAATCAAAGGCATCTAATGCTTCTTCTAGACTATTAACATCAATGGTAATTCCTCGACCATGATTACCATCTAAAGGTTTAATGACGATGGGAAAACTACCAACATCTTCGATCGCACTTTCTAATTCATCAGCATAATTGATGACTGTACCTCTAGGTACTGGTACACCTGCTTCATTAAGTATTGTTTTTGTTCCTTCTTTATCGCAAGCTAATTCTACTGCCAAGATACCCGTTTTAGCACTAAGAGTGGCTTGGATTCGTTGTTGATTTGCTCCATAACCTAGTTGTACCATCGCTCTGGTACTTAGCATCATCCACGGTATATTTCTCGCCTCAGCTTCTTTGACGATCGTTTCTGTGGAGGGACCTAAAGCTGAACTTGCTCGTAAATCTTTCAAATCGGCTAAATCTTGAGCTAATTCTGGAGCGGGATAAGTACCTGTATTGATAATTGAATTACACAAGCGAACTGCCGCTCTACCTGCATATCTACCTGCTTCTTCGTAAACATATTCGTAAACTACATTATAAACACCATCGGTAGCTGTTTGTCTGGTACGTCCGAACCCAACAGGCATCCCTGCTAATTCTTGTAATTCAAGAGCTACGTGTTCAATAATATGCCCCATATAAGTACCTTCTTTTACTCTCTCAAAAAATCCTCCTCGATGGTCACGAGAGCAGTAATGTTCAACTAAACTAGGTAAAGTTGAAACTAATCCTTCATAAAAACCGGGTATTAGGTTAGATGGTTTTTCGGCAATATCTTGCAAATCAAGACGCATTTGTATTAGTTTTTGCCTTCTAATACTCCAATAGTTAGGTCCACGTAGTGTTTGTGTTTTGAGGATTTTCATGGTTATTTATCGTAATTTAAAGCAGATATATTATTAATTAGAACTTTGTCGGTTTCTTTTTAATCTCGAACTAACTGTTCATCTAAACTGTTATTGATGAACATTTTCTGAGAATAGTTTTTTAATAGTTAATAGTTAAATACCGCAACCGTTTTTTTTTGCTTGGCAAGTCTAAAATCGCAGATTATTAATTTCAAACACTTTAATTATTAATTATCCATTATTAATTATTCGTTATTCATTTCTACCTGCTATTGGTTGATGTGTTTTAAGGTTATAACGATCGCTATATCCTAAAACGTGTAATCTCAAATTATGTAAGGTTAAAGGTTGCTCGGCGGCTACTTTACCTTCATTGGTATAACTCATGGCTTGACCATCAACTATACTGACTGTGCCTCTACCGAGTACTTCGATATAACCTTCTTGACTAAACATGGCGCAAGTATCTTCATCAATACCAATACCCAGTCTTTCAGGATGACTAGAGATAGCACTAAGTAGTCTTGCCATTCGATTACGATTATGAAAATGCTGATCGACAATCACCTCAGGAATAAGACCTAATCCCATCGCCATATCGACTAAAGAGCGGTTCGGTGCTTCTCCACTACTACCACCTGCAATCATATGATGACCCATTACTGCCGCACCTGCACTTGTACCACCTAAAGCTACTTCTCCTTGATTGACTCTTCTTTTGATTTTATCCATCAATGGTGTGTCTGAGAGTAAACCACATAGACGAAGTTGATCTCCTCCTGTCATGAATATACCTGTACATTGCTCGACAAATTCAATATATCCTTTATCTTCCCCTTGAACTCGATCGCGAACGTCTAATACTTTCAATTCTTTCGCACCCATATCACGGAAAATGTTAGTATAACGATCGCCGATAATACTTGGTTCTCTTGAGGCGGAAGGAATAATCCCGATTATAGCTGATGTCCCCCCTGCACAATGCCAAAAACTACTAAGAATCTCTTTTCCATGTACTTTGTCTTCTGCACCTCCGATAACAAGGATTGAACTTCTTTGATATTGCTTCATGTTGTTTATTGACTTTTCCCTGCTTACACTAAAATTAAATTTTAAGCGATTTTAATTAAATTAAATGCCATCTAGCCAAAAAAAAACATCTATTTTTTTTTAGATAACTAGATATTTTCTACTATAGACACAACTTGATTAGATTACCATAAAAATTACCTTTAATTCATTAAACCCTATACTATAGTTGAGAATTGATAATTAAGATGAATAAGTCTGTTTTATTGCAAATCATTAGTTTTTTTCAGCAGGAGGATTATTTATCGGCGATTAAATATCTCGAAAATTTGTTAAATAATCAACCAGATGATGTACTATATCAAACTTATTTGGCTACTGCTTATCTTTGTCTTGATGAGGTTGAAAATGCTCAACTTATTTACTGGCATTTATTATTAAATTATGAAGACCAATTAAAGTTGATTGCGGAGTCTATTTTTGAGTTAGCACAATTACAAATTAAGCAAAAAAATGTCGAGTTAGCGATTAGTTTATATCAACAAGGTTGGGAGTTTGATGCTCAAAGTCTCTCTGCTTATCTTAATTTAGCTCAATGTTTGACTATTGTTAGTCGTTTTGAAGAAGCAATTTGTGTTTGGCAAGATTTGATTGTTTGGCAACCTGATTTAATCACTGGTTATGAAAAATTAGGTTTATTGTGGCAGAATACTCATCAATACACAAATGCGATCGATATTTATCAGCAAGGATTACAAAAGCAACCTGATTATTTACCGATTTTAATTAACTTAGCTTTTTGTTATCTGAAAAATCAACAACTGTCTTTAGCTCGACAATCTCTGCAAAAAATCCTTAGTTATAACCCTCAATATTATTCGGCATATGGCGATTTAGGTTATCTAGATTTACTTGAGCAAAATTTAGCACAAACTTTTAAATGTTGGCATAAATTAGTTACTTCTCAACCTAAGATATATCAACAATATTTAGCTTGGTACGAAAACCAAATTAGTAATCATCTCAACTCTCAAAATGGGGTTAAATTAAATACTGAGTTAATCACAATTATTCAACAAACTAAGCTTAATCATTCATCAGATTCGATAACTAACAATCTTAATCTTGATTCTAAGTTACTCGCTGATTTTGCTAAGGTTATTGCTGATATATATTTTGAGCAACACAAATACGATCGAGCAATTAACTTTTATCAACAAGCTTTAAAATACGATTTAGTTTCTGCGGATATTTATACTAATTTGATTATTAGTTATGCGTACACAAATCAAGCTCAACTTATTCCTAATTATCTTCAAAAACTAATTTATCTTGATTCACAGAAGGTTGAAAAACTAAAATTACAACTACAACCCAAAACAAATAAAAATAACAATTTAAACTTAGTTGAAACACCAAATAATTTTTACCTAAATACTTTAGATTTTGTTGAACAAAAAAAATTAACTAATAAATTTTATCCTCTAAAACTTGATTCTATTATAAATTTAAAACCACCACAAACGATCGATCGAAATATTCATTCTAGTTTTTATTTTCCCACAACTATTCAACTACCATCACCTTTTGTCGTCGAAATTCCTCAAGGACGTTTTTATTTAAGAGAAGATGAAGCATCTAGTGCTGTTATCAGTAACGATAACTACTTACTCGGTGATTTATCCCCCGAATCTCCCGCCTTAAGCCCTAACCATCCTCAAAGTCATCCTCGTCATCATTCGCTTTTTAATAAAACATCTTCTTTACCTTCTCCTACTAAAATTAACGGTAATGTGGTGGTGTTAGCAGGATTATTAAATAATATTTATTTTCATTGGTTATTTGATATTTTACCAAGAATTTATTTATTAGAATTAGCCAAAATAAACTTAGCCGAAGTAGATTATTTTCTAGTAGATAATAGAGCAAAATTTCAGCAAGAAAGTTTAATCAAAATAGGTATAAATAGTGATAAAATATTACCTTTATCTTTATCTTCACCGACTCATATTCAAGCAGATAATTTGATAGTACCTTCATATGCTGGTACGATCGCTTGGATGCCTCAATGGAGTTGTCATTATCTTAAAAACGTTTTTTTAGATTCAGAGCTTGTTAAAGTAGAAACTAAAAATAGATTATATATTAGTCGTAATAAGTCTAGTAATCGTCGTTTAATCAACGAACAAGAAGTAGTTGATTTTTTAGATAAATATGATTTTAAGGTAATTAATTTAGAGTTATTATCTGTTAGCGAACAAGCACAACTTTTAGCTCAAAGTGAGATTGTTATTTCTCCTCATGGTAGTGGATTAAGTAATCTAGTTTTTTGTCAGCCTGAGACAAAAATAATCGAAATTTTTAGCCCTAATTATGTCTATCCTTGCTATTGGTTAGTGAGTAATTTGGTAAATCTTGATTATTATTATTTAGTAGGAGAAGTGATCGGTAGTTATTGTTTTGATCAATTTATCTATTCTGATTCTCGTTTTGAAGATATTTATTTAGATATTGATAAGCTCAAAAAGTTATTAAATAAAATTGGTTAAATTAAAAATATAAGCTTAATACCCACCATGCAATGAATTACATGGCTAATAGAAACCGTTTAATAAATTAAACTAAAATCTCATCGAACAAATTGTCTTATTCTGATTTTAAACAACTATAATTTAAATATTGCTATACATATTACAGTTCATTTGTCAATTACATAATAGGCTAGTTACCAAATAATTTCTAAATCCAAAACAAAATTAACTAAGATATTTTCTCCTGATAAACTATTTAGATTATCTAATATTTCGGCTTGTTGATTATGTCGATAAATTTCTACTTTTTTAGTTTTAGGATTAATTAACCATCCTAATTTTGTGCCATTATCGATATATTCTTGCATCTTTGCTTGAGTCTGTTTTAAATTATCGCTTGGAGACATCAATTCAACGACAAAATCAGGACAAATATGAGCAAACTTTTCTTTTTCTGTATCGGGGATTTGTTGCCATTTTGTCAGAGGAATCCAAGAGGTATCGGGCGATCGAATTGCACCATTAGGTAAGATAAAACCAGCAGAAGAATCAAAGACTATACCTGTTTTGTTTTGACTATTCCATAACCATAATTGAGCAACTATTCCAGCATTGCGGTTACTACTAATATCTCCGACGGGAGTCATAATGATTAAATTTCCTTGATGATTGCGTTCAAATCTGACGCTACGATTGTTGATACATAATTGATAGAATCTTTCTTCGGTTATGTCTAAGGATTGACAGTCAATGGTTAAGTTAGTCATAGCTAAGGAGTCGATATTTTTATCCCTATTTTATATTTTATTCTTTTGTCAGTAAAAGTATTTAAACGCACTTCGACTAATCAAGTTATAAATATTCAGATAAAAACAATGCTCAACTGTCAGCCAAACTTCTGCTATAATGTTCTCTGTATTTAATCAACAACTAGGATGCACTCTTTGGCAATTATCTCTCCGCAATTAAGTTTAGAGGAGTTAAAGTTAGAAAAAACAGTTAAATTAGGAGTGATGGCTTCTGGTACGGGAAGTAATTTTGAAGCTATTGCTAAAGCGATTCAAAATGGAGATTTAAACGCTAAAGTTGAGGTTTTAATCTACAACAATCCTCAAGCTAAAGTCAAAGAAAAAGCCGAGCAATATAATATACCTACAGTACTATTGAATCATCGTGATTTTGCTTCTCGTGAAAAACTTGATCAAGCCATAGCTGAAGTGTTTCAACAATATAAAATAGAATGGGTAGTAATGGCGGGTTGGATGCGGATTGTGACTCAAGTATTGTTAGATGCTTTTCCTCATCAAGTTATTAATATTCATCCGAGTTTGTTGCCTAGTTTTAAAGGGATAAATGCGATCGAACAAGCTTTGTCTGCTAAGGTAAAGTTAACAGGTTGTACTGTGCATTTAGTTGATTTAGAAGTAGATAGTGGTCAAATTTTGATTCAATCTGCTGTACCAATTTTGCCTAATGACACTGCTGATAGTTTACATTTACGCATTCAAAAACAAGAGCATCAAATAATTATTCAAGGAATTGCGATCGCTGAGAACTTTTATAAAGATTGCGCAATGATAAAATAAAATTTGATCTATCATTACAGTATTTTATAGTCTTAAATATCAAGAAAAGACAGCAGAAGACTACCTACCTATTATGCAACAAACTCGTTTAAATCAGTTACTTAGTCGCTTCTCTAATCAGTCTCGTGTTTTTTTTGCTAACCCGTGGCGTAAACTTTCTTTTATCGTTATCGGTTGGTTGTTGGGTTTTTCTTTACCGACAGTTTTAACTTCTTCTATCAGTCAGGGGGGAGATTGGGATGTTTCTGTTGCGCTTGTTTTTTTGTCGATTACCGAAATTATGGACAGAATTATTTATAATCCCAAAAATAAGGGTAGCCAAAAACCTTGGTGGCGAGATTTATTGTATTCTTTTAAGCTTGGTTTTGTTTATGGTTTGTATTTAGATGGTGTTATTCTCACTTCTTAAAAAATATTTTAACTAAAGGACGTTGTACTACAACGTCCTTTAGTTATGATGATTGGTTTTTATTTGAAAGTAAAGATCAAATTATCTTAAACTAATTCAGAAATAGTTTGCTCAAGGATTTCTCCTGCTTGTTTTACTTCTTCTTCATTAACAATCAATGGAGGTACAAAACGTAATACTTTTGCTCCTGCAGGTGCTAATAATAAACCGTTTTCCATCGCTTTTTTGACGATTTCGATCGATGTTAAATCACTATCAGGGCTAATTTCCATACCATCCATTAAACCCCAACCTCTGACATCAACAAAAAGGTTGCTATATTTTTGAGAAATAGCTCTTAAAATACTACGTAATTGTTCGCCTCTAGCTTGTACATTTTGAATAATACCATCACTATCGATCGTTTTAAGAACAGCTAATGAAGCCGCTGTAGCAAAAGGATTACCACCAAAAGTACTAGCGTGACTACCTGGTGCGAAAACGTCACAAAAAGACTTACACATCATTGCACCGATGGGAATACCACCAGCTAAACCTTTAGCACTAGTGAAAATATCAGGCTCAACACCGAGGTTTTCATAACCCCACATTTTACCAGTACGACCGACACCTGATTGGACTTCATCAAAAACTAAGAGAATACCTGTCTCATCACAGATTTTGCGTAATCTTAAGAAATATTCTAATTCACCCGGACGAACACCACCTTCTCCTTGGATTGGTTCAATCATGATAGCGGCTACACGTCTATCGCCTTCATCAATATTGGTAATCGCATCTTCGATCGCACCTATGTCATTATAAGGTACATATTCAAAACCGGGTATTAAAGGTGCAAAATCTTTTTGATATTTCGCTTGCCCTGTTGCGGTGATAGTTGCTAAAGTACGACCATGAAAACTGGATTTAGCAGTTAAGATTACTGGTTGCTCTAAAAATTCTAAAGCGGTATGAGCATATTTACGAACTAATTTGATCGCCGCCTCGTTGGCTTCTGCACCTGAATTACAGAAAAATACTTTATCAGCACAAGAATGTTCAACAATCCATTTAGCTAATTCACCTTGTTCGGGAATATAGTAAAGGTTAGAAATATGATGTAACTTTTTGATTTGTTGGCTAACTGCTTCAATCATGGCCCGATGCCCATGCCCTAAAGTACAAGTAGCTATTCCTGCCACGAAATCTAAATATTCTTTACCATCTGTATCCCACAGTTTGCATCCTTCGCCTTTTTCCATAGCGACAGGAAAACGCCCGTAGGTATTCATGACGTAGTTGTTAAAATTATCTTGGTCAAAAGCTTGACTTAATATGTCTAATGCCGCAGTAGTCACTCTTATTTTTCTCCTTATTTAATAATGTTCAAAAAACGATCTAATATCTGTTGATTAAAATGACGTATGTATATATTCTGTCATATTCAATATATCTTGATCTTAATAATGATGGTCTTTAATATGATGAAAACAAGACAATAGGTAGAGAAATTGTCAATTGTTCAGTACGAGAATTTATGCTGAGCAACTCGTGCTAAGCGTCAGTCAAAGTAAAGCCGAAGTATAGAGAATTAGTTGACGATCGTGGTAGCCGTTGTATGATAAGTAGAAATTGAAAGAAAAGAAAGTTTAATGGCGATCGTTACCTTAGTTAAAAGTATTCAAGACATCATGCGTAAGGATGTTGGTGTGGATGGAGATGCCCAAAGAATTAGTCAATTAGTCTGGATGCTGTTTCTGAAGATATTTGATGATAAAGAGCAAGAATGGGAATTTACTGTCGATAATTATCAATCTCCTTTAGCTAAGCATTTGAGATGGTCAAATTGGGCAAAAGATGATGAAGGAATGACGGGTGATGAATTAATTAATTTTGTGAATAACGATCTTTTTCCCACCCTCAAAGAATTAGCTACAACTTCAGACACGAAACCTCAAGCAAGGGTAATTGGTTCGGTGTTTGAAGACGCTTATAATTACATGAAATCAGGAACATTACTACGTCAAGTAATCAATACCATTGAACAAGATTTAGATTTTAACTCCTCAGAAGATCGACATTTATTTAATGACATCTACGAAAAAATCCTCGCTGATTTGCAATCTGCTGGTAACGCAGGAGAATATTATACACCTAGGGCAGTGACGCAATTTATGGTGGATATTCTCAACCCTCAGTTAGGACAGGTAATCCTTGACCCAGCCTGTGGTACAGGTGGTTTTCTTACTTGCACGATCGATTATCTACAACCACAAGTTAATAATCCTGATGACCAAAACACGATCGAAAAGACTATCAATGGTGTCGAAAAAAAACCTTTACCCCATATGTTAGCGATCACTAATATGATTTTACATGGCATTGATACACCCACTCAAATTCGCCATGATAACACTTTATCCCGTCCTCTAAAAGATTATAAACCACAAGAAAGGGTGGACATTATTATCACTAATCCGCCTTTTGGAGGGGTAGAAGAAGACGGCATCGAGAACAATTTTCCTAAAAAATATCAAACCAGAGAAACAGCAGATTTGTTTATGGCGTTGATAATGCACTTATTAAAAAAAGATATAGGTAAAGCGGCGGTGGTATTACCTGATGGTTTTTTGTTTGGTGAAGGAGTCAAAACTACGATTAAAAAAGAGCTTTTGGATAACTTCAATCTGCATACTATCATCCGTTTACCTAAAGGAGTATTCAGCCCTTATACCAGCATTTCGACGAATATTTTATTTTTTGATCAAGGTAAAGCAACTGAATCGATTTGGTTTTTTGAGCATCCTTATCCTAAGGGTTATAAGTCTTATAGTCGATCGAAACCTTTAACTATTCAAGAGTTTGACACAGAAAAAGCATGGTGGCATAAACGAGCAGAAAATGAATCGGCTTGGCAAGTAAAAGTAGAAGATATTATTGCTAAAAATTATAACCTTGATTGTAAAAATCCTTATCAAGAAGTGATTGATTATGGTAAACCCGAAGACTTGATGATGGAATTTAAGCAGTTATCGCAACAAGTTAAAGCGATTCAGGATGAATTAAAAAACGAACTTGTACAAGCGTTAGAAAATAATCAATGATAACTAAAGTTGTTAATATCAATCGCCTAGCAATAAATTGACAAGGCTAACAGATAACGTTCATTAAAATGAACTAAGAGGTTTTAAGTAAGGTATTTTCTTGATAAGCTAAATCGATCGTCTTTTTTTTGTTCAAGATATTTATTATTATATGCCAATTGCTAAAACTAACTCTCTAACGACAGAATTACTAGATCAATATTTCGCTACGGCTTTTTCTGCCCCCGAAGGAATACCAAAATTAAGAGAGTTGATTCTTTCTTTAGCGATGCGAGGGAAACTTGTACCCCAAAACCCTAATAATACTTCAGCAAGGGAATTGTTAAAAGAAATTGAAGCAGAAAAACAAAGGTTAATTAAAGAAAAGAAGATCAAAAAAACCAAGCCTTTGCCAGAGATTACACCAGAGGAGATTCCTTATGATATTCCTGATAGTTGGGAATGGGTAAGACTTGATGATATTTCATCTTACATACAAAGAGGAAAATCTCCTAAATATGTAGAAAAAAGTAATTTTCCTGTAATCGCTCAAAAATGTATTCAATGGAATGGGTTAGAATTGTTCAAAGCTAAATTTATTTGTCCCGAAAGTATTAACAAATATACTGACGAAAGATTTTTGAGAACAGGAGATTTATTATGGAATTCTACAGGTTTGGGTACTTTGGGACGAGCATTAATTTATATTCATGAAAATAATAATTACGATCAAGTTGTTGTTGATTCTCATGTAACTGTTGTTCGAGTCATTTACATCAAACCCGAATTTTTGTATTCTTGGATAGTAAGCCCTTTTGTTCAAAATTTCATAGTCTCAAAATCATCTGGTTCTACTAAACAAATAGAATTAGCAACCTCAACAATTAAAAGTCATGTTTTCCCTCTACCGCCTCTTGAAGAGCAAAAGAGAATAGTAGAGACGATCGATATATTAATGGAAAAAGTCGATCGACTTGAGCAATATCATCAAGAAAAAGAAGCCAAAAGATTAAAGATACAAATTGCAGTAGGCGAAAAACTCACTAAAGCAGAAAATCAAAAAGACTTTGATAAGGCTTGGCAATTCATGCACCAACATTTTGGCACAATCTACAGCGTCAAGGAAAATGTAAAGGAGTTACGCAAGATAATTTTACAACTAGCGGTGATGGGTAAACTAGTACCACAAGATAGCAATGACGACATACCAGCCAGAGAGTTATTAAAAGAAATTGAAGCAGAAAAACAAAGATTAATTAAAGAGAAGAAGATCAAAAAAACTAAGCCTTTACCAGAGATTACACCAGAAGAGATACCTTACGATATTCCCCATAGTTGGGAGTGGGTGAGATTAGGAACTATTACAAATATTGTTCGTGGTGGTTCACCAAGACCGGCGAAAGATCCACTTTATTATAATGGTGATATTCCCTTTTTAAAAGTTGCAGATTTAACATCTAATAACGATGTTTATTTAGAAAATCACACTTACACAATCAAAAAAGCTGGTTTGAATAAAACAAGAATGGTACCTGCAAACACTTTAATGTTAACAAATAGTGGTGCAACCCTAGGAATTCCTAAAATATGTAATTTTCAAACAACATTTAATGATGGAATTGCTGCATTTATTTTTATGAATCAAAATTTATATAAACCTTTTTTTTATTATTTATTAAAATACAAAACTGTATGGTTTTTGAAAATAGCATCCAGAGGACAAGGACAACCAAACTTAAATATAGATATCATTGGTAATACTTTAATTCCTCTACCACCACTTGAAGAACAAAAAAGAATAGTAGAAAAAGTAGATAAAATGATGAAACTGTGCGATCAATTAGATGAGAAAATAGACTTACAAACCGAGAAACAAAGCAACTTATTAAACGCAGTTATCGCCTTCAATGTATAAGTGTTAAAACAGTAAACTCACCTTGGGTATGAATTGACAAGGCTAATAGCAATCGTTGATTAAAATCAACTAATGTTTGAGATTTCCCAGTTCGATTTATTGAACGTAATCTATTAGCCCTGAAATTGATTTCGGGGTGGGTTATAAACCTCAGAAATTTTTTTTCTCAATCTAAATTTACCATTGCTACTATTAGATTCAGACAACCCTTCATCAAGTCTTAATTATCAACGATAGCCTGAGCGATATCTTGATTAGTTGCACCAAGAGAAAATATCGTTTTGACCATTAAATCAACAGAAACAGAACTATCACAAGCCTCCATTTTAGCGATTCGAGATTGAGAAGAATTAATTTGTTGAGCCAAATTTTGTTGAGAAATATTTTGAGATGTTCTCATTTTTCTTAGTTGTTTACTTAAAGCTAATTTAAACTCAATAAAAGCAACTTCGTCGGGTTGTAAATCTAAAAAATCAGCTGTATCTCCTACTTGCCAACCTTTGGCTTCTAATTTTTGCTTTTTATCTATATCAATAATTAATCTCTTTTGAGCCAGACTAAAGGTTTGGTTGTTTGATTACTCATCAAGATATTATGTCATATTTGATATATCTTTCAACCATAATTTAAAAATATAATTTAGACGATTGAAACATTCATCTAATTTCTGTTAATGTCATAATAAAAATAAATTTCCTTTACTCCTCAAACCATCAACTGATGAATAAAAAAGACTTATCAGAAAGAGATATTTGTACCAAATTTATCACCCCCGCCTTAGAAAAAGCAGGTTGGAATATTCAAACCCAAATTAGAGAAGAATTTACTTTAACCAATGGGCGAGTGATGGTGCGAGGTAAATTACATATTCGTGGTAAAAATAAATGGGCTGATTATGTCTTGTTTTATAAACCCAATCTTCCTATCGCAGTAATTGAAGCTAAAGATAATAATCATAGCGTTGGTGATGGTATGCAACAAGCTTTAGGTTATGCCGAGTTGTTACAAGTGCCTTTTGTTTTTAGTAGTAATGGCGATCGAGTCTTGTTTCATAATAAAATAAATCAAGATGGAATCATCGAAAAAGAATTAGAATTTGAGCAGATACCTTCACCGCAAACTTTATGGCGTTGGTGGTCAGATTTTCAAGGTTTTAACGAGCAACAAGAAAAACTAATTACCCAAGACTATTACAATGACGGCAGTGGTAAAACTCCTCGTTACTATCAACTTTTAGCAGTTAACAAAACCATTGAAGCTATCAGTTTAGGGCAACAACGCATCTTACTAGTGATGGCGACAGGCACAGGTAAAACGTTTACCGCTTTTCAGATAATTTGGCGGTTATGGAAATCTCGTTATAAAAAAAGAATTTTGTTCTTAGTCGATCGAAATATCTTAGCTGACCAAACCATGGTAAACGATTTTAAACCCTTTGGTTCGGCAATGACCAAAATTCAAAAACGACAAGCCAATAAAGCCTACGAAATTTATTTAGCTTTATATCAAGCCGTTACAGGAAAAGAAGAAGATAAAAATATTTACCGACAATTTAGCCCTGATTTTTTTGACTTGATTGTGATTGACGAATGTCATCGGGGTAGTGCCTCGGAAGATTCTGCATGGCGAGAGATATTAGACTATTTTTCTACTGCTACCCAAATCGGTTTAACGGCGACTCCGAAAGAAACTAAAGATGTCTCTAATATTGATTATTTTGGTGAACCCATTTATACTTACTCTTTACGTCAAGGTATTGATGATGGTTTTCTTGCCCCTTATAAAGTAGTGCGAATTGACATCGACAAAGATTTATCAGGATGGCGCCCACAAAAAGGACAAAAAGATAAATATGGTTATACTATCGAAGACAAAATTTATAACCAAAAAGACTTTGATAAAAATCTAGTTTTAGAAAAACGGACTGAATTAGTTGCTCAAAAAATTACCGAATTTCTGAAAAATACTAATCGCTACGATAAAACGATCGTTTTTTGTGAAAATATTGATCATGCCGAAAGAATGCGTACCTGTTTAGCTAATGCCAATAGTGATTTAGTCGCCGAAAACTCCAAATATGTGATGCGTATAACAGGAGATAATCTAGAAGGCAAAAACGAACTTGACAACTTTATCTTTGCTGAAAGTGTTTACCCTGTCATCGTCACTACTTCTAAATTAATGACCACTGGTGTTGATGCTGTTACTTGTAAACTAATTGTACTCGACCAACGGATACGATCGATGAGCGAATTTAAACAAATTATTGGTAGAGGCACACGCATCAACGAAGATTACGATAAATTTTACTTTACTATCATCGATTTTAAAAAAGCAACTGAACTATTTGCTGACCCTAACTTTGACGGCGATCCAGTCCAAATTTATGAGCCTAAATCATTAGAAGATTCCCCTGTACCTCCAGATGATTTTGACCAGCAAGATGAGTCTTACAAGTACCCAGAAACAAATCATAAAGACGGTGTCTATAATGCTTATGAATCTCAAGGAAATTGGGGTGAATGGACAAATGATAACGATCGAGTAAATAAATATATTGTTCGTGATGTAAAAGTAACTGTTGCATCCGAGCGGGTGCAATATTATGATGCAGATGGCAAACTGATTACCGAATCTTTAAAAGACTATACCCGCAATCGAGTTAATCATCAATATAGCTCTTTAGACGATTTCTTGCGTAAATGGAGTAAAGCCGAGAAAAAACAAGTAATCATTGAAGAGTTAGCCCAAGAAGGTGTATTTTTTCCTGAATTAGCTCAACAAGTCGGTAAAAATTACAATCCCTTTGATTTAATCTGCCATCTAGTTTGGGATGTGCCTCCTTTAACCCGACAAGAAAGAGCAACACAAGTGCAAAAACGTAATTATTTTAGTAAGTATGGCGATAAAGCAAAAAAAGTATTATCCACACTTCTTGATAAGTATGCTGATGAGGGGTTAGAAGCCGTCACAGAACCACAGATTTTAAAAATCGATCCTTTTAATCAAATAGGTACACCGATGGAAATAGCTCAGTTATTTGGCGGGAGAAAAGGTTATCGACAAACAGTACAACAATTAGAAAAGCAACTTTATGATATCTGAAGAGAATTTAGAAGTTAGAATCTAGAATTAAAATTGATAGTTGTTGACTCCTTATATTTTGTATTTGATTGTAAACGATCGTAGGGGGTTGAATATCATTCAACCCTAAATCAACGAATAATAAAAGTAATAAATTAATACACCTGTTCATCAGTAGTCAGGACTTTAGTCTTTCTGTAAATAAATAAAGACTACAACGATCGTACAAAAACACACAAATGAGCTAAATCACAGTTTTCGCACTTCGGCTTTCTGGCATTACATACCGCTCTGCCATGATAAATAATACTAATCGAAAAAATTTCCCATTCAGGTTGCGGTAACAATTTCATTAAATCTTGCTCTATTTGAACAGGATTAGACTTTTTAGTTAAACCCAAACGATTACTCAAACGTTTGACATGAGTATCTACTGTTACCCCTTCTATGACACCAAAAGCATGAGCTAAAACTACATTAGCTGTTTTACGGGCAACACCAGCTAAAGTTAACAATTCCTCCATTGTTTGGGGTACATTCCCATCAAAATCTTCGACTATTTTAATCGACGCATTTTGAATATTTTTAGCTTTATTACGAAAAAAACCAGTCGATCGTACTAATGTTTCAATCTCTTCTCGATCGGCATTAGCAAAACTCTGAGCGTCAGGAAATCTAGCAAACAAAGCAGGTGTAACCTTATTCACTCGCTCGTCGGTACATTGAGCGGATAAGATAGTTGCAACTAACAATTGTAAGGGCGTTTGATAGTCCAAACTACAAGTAGCAGAAGGATATAATTGTTTGAGAATAGTTAAAATTTCTGTAGCTTTTTTCTTCTTACTTATTCTCATAGAAATCTGGGTTTTTAAAAATTGATCGATAATTATAAAATAAACTCTGGTCTTAAATATAACCAATTTTAATTAAACAATAACTTTGAAATAAAAAAATTACTATGTAGCCATTGATCGATCGATATTTTGAGAATTAAATTGAGAGAATGAGAAAGCATTAATTATAAATTATCGTAATTTGGATCAATAACTAATTATTAATTCTCAATTCTCAATTCTCGTCTTGGTGAGCGTTCCCTAGCGGAAGGAACTTCCGCGGGTTCTCACCGCAATTCTCAATTATGATTAGATAGCTTCTAAATTTTTCTCTCCAGTACGGATACGAATTGTTTCTTCTACAGGAGAAATAAAGATTTTACCATCACCAATTTCCCCAGTACGAGAAGCTAAAACGACTTTGTCAACAACCATATCAACTTGGTCATTTTCCACAACGATTTCTAATTTAAGTTTTTGTAAAAACTCGACTGTATATTCTGAACCACGATAACGTTCAGTTTGCCCTTTCTGACGACCAAATCCTCTAACTTCAGAGACAGTCATCCCCACAATACCTGCATTGACTAGAGCAATTTTAACATCGTCTAATTTAAAAGGACGGATGATAGCTTCGATTTTTTTCAAGTGATTAATCTCCTTTGTTTTTGTTTTATTTAGTTATAGATTATCCAAATTTTAGATTGAAATGAGTGTTTCGATCCAATTTTTTACACTAATATTGTCATGAGACTGAAAATTTACCGCTAAAATAATCGATCGTTTTCAGTTTTAATTAAATAACACTAACAATATTGTTACTTGAACAACTTTCTAACTCCAATTAATGTTAACGGATAACTTCAACAACGTTTTACAATAAATGTAAACAAACAAACACATTATCAATGAACAGTGAACAATTAATAATGAACAATTAGCTTATAGCTTATAGTTATGAAAGACTTTTAACTTTTGCACGAGTGCCTGTTTTAACTCTTAACTCTTGACTCTTAACTTTTAACTATCAAATATGACCAATCCATTTCTTAATCTAGAATACGACTTAGCGATCGAAAACTTAGGGGAAGATTACTATAGTGAAGTAGTCGCCGCTGAATTTCCTGAATTAATTTTAAGATACGCTAACAAAGATTTGTTACCCTTTATCAATATCGCTCCAGATACTGTTAGTGAAAACGATTGGTTAGAAGCTTTCGGTAAATTTAAAGGAATACGTCCTTTTTTGGCTTTAAAATATCATGGTTATCAATTCGGTAGTTACAATCCTCAATTAGGAGATGGTAGAGGCTTTGTTTACGGACAAGTTAGGGGTAAAGATGAAAAACTCTATGACTTTGGTACTAAAGGCACAGGTAGAACGCCATATTCTCGTCAAGCCGATGGCAGACTAACCCTTAAAGGAGGAGTAAGAGAAGTTATCGCCGCTGAGACTTTATCAAGGATGGGTGTCAATACATCTCGTTGTTTTTGCTTAATTGAGACAGGAGAAGCCCTCTGGCGGGGAGATGAGCCTTCACCGACTCGTAGTAGTGTGATGGTACGTTTTAGTCATTCTCACCTTCGTTTTGGTACTTTTGAGAGGCTTTATTACCACGAACGCCCTGATTTGATTAAAAACTTATTAGATCATGTTATTTATAATTATTATCCTCATTTAACAACAGTTGACCAACCTTATACAAAATTTTACCGAGAATTAGTCGAAAGAGTGGCTTTACTTGCGGCTCAATGGATGGCGGCAGGTTTTTGTCATGGTGTTCTAAATACTGATAATATGTCGATTACAGGAGAAAGTTTTGATTATGGTCCTTATGCTTTTATTAATACATATGATCCAAAATTTACCGCGGCTTATTTTGATTATGGTGGCAGATACAGTTATGGAAATCAACCAGCTATTTGTCGTTGGAATTTAGAATTATTACAAAAACCACTAAATTTAGTCATCCCTTCGGCTGATTTACAAGTTGAGTTAGCAATATTTAATGATTATTATGAAGAGTATTATCGTCATTTAATGTTAGGTAAATTAGGACTTACTAAACTAGATTCTGATATTGCGATCGATTTAGTTAAAACAACGATCGATTTACTTAAAGACAGTCAATATAGTTATCCTCAATTTTTTATCGATTTAACTACTCAATATAATCAGGGTTGGCAATCAGATGAAAGTTTAATTATGGAAAATAGTGAGATTAATTCTTCTTACTTAAAAACATGGCAAAGATTATATTCTCGCTGTTTAGCAACACTATCAGATCAAGAATTGGCACAAGTACCGAATACTCTAGAGAAACATAATCCAAAAATAGTTCCCGTACGCCCTGTTATTGAAGCTGTCTGGGAATCGATCGCCACTGAAGATAACTGGCAACCTTTTAATGATTTACTAGCTCAGATTAAAAGCTAACAAGCACCTAGAATAATTGACAATTGACAATGGACAATTGACAATTAATATTTATTACTCCTTACTTCTTACTTATTACTTATTACTCATCTTTTCGGGTATGATTATTAAACAAAAAAGTCACTAGATTACTGATTATGATCGGCAAAAAAATATTATCATGGCTTACTATTACAATCATGAGTTTAGTACTTATGAGTTGTAGTAGTAACGATACTATACAAAGCGTTCAAGCATTTGAAGACGAATCAAAACCCCCCCTTCCTCGTGTCGAAAAAATAGCTGAAGTTTCACCACCAAAACTAATTAGCCAACTTAATCAAAAATTTGCTCAAACCAAACCACAAGTAAATATTATCAGCCCAACAAATGATCAAGTTGTTGAAAGTCAAAATGTTGAAGTTAAATTAGAAGTAGAAGGATTAGACACATTTAAAAATCCAGAATTAAAAATGGGGCCACATTTACATTTTTTTGTGGATGACAAACCCTATCAAGCTGTGTACAATACCAATCAACTTGTCACTTTATCAGATTTAACCCCCGGCACTCATACTATTAGAGTTTTTGCGTCTCGCCCTTGGCACGAAAGTTTTAAAAATAGAGGTGCATACGCTACAACTACTTTTCATGTATTTACTAAGACTGAAGAAAACAATCCTTCATCAACACAACCATTACTAACTTATAGTCGCCCTCAAGGTGTTTATAATGCTGAGCCAATTATGTTAGATTTTTATTTAACCGATGCACCTTTACACGTTGTAGCTCAAGATAATCCTGATGATGAGATTACTGATTGGCGGATTAGAGTAACCGTTAATGGAGAGTCTTTTTTACTAGACAGATGGCAACCTATCTATCTTGAAGGTTTTAATGAAGGTCAAAATTGGATTAAGTTAGAGTATATTGATGAAAATGGTGATTTAGTTAAAAATGTCTTTAATAGTACTGTCAGAGCGATTACTTTTAATTCACAATCAGAAGATACTTTAGCTAAATTAGTCACAGGTAACATCAGTCTAGAAAAAGCACAAGCAATTATTAATCCTGAAAATGAGACTTTAACTGAAGTTGTCACTCAACCAATTGAAACAAAAACTTCGTCGGGTAATACTGATACTACACAATCAACTATTCCCGAAGAAATAAAAACTGAAGTTGCACCTAAGCAGACACAACCGATTATCCCTGAAGAAATAGAAACTGAAGTTGCACCAGAAGAAGAAGCAATTATCGAACAAATGATTACTCCTGAAGTTATTACCGAAGATAATCCTACCCAAGAGTTATTAGAAGAAGTAGAGATTGATGAAACAATCGCAAAACAAAATGATTTACCCGTTTTACCAATGGTTGAAAATCAAAGTTAAATCTTTATTACTTGTTGATAATGTTTAATTTTCTACTTGTAAGGCAATTAACTTAAAAATGCTTGAACAATGTAACCAAATCGCTCGATCGATTATGTAGTAATAGCTTCTAGCTATTTATTTTTTGCTTCTAGCTATTTGTTTTGAGCAGATAGCTATTTTCTTCTTTTTGAGAATGAAACAGCCCTCCCCTTTGTAAGGAGCGAGATTCGGGGTTTTAAACCCTTGACTTTTTGGTAAATAATAAAGATAAATAACGATCGTTATTTATTCAATTGATCAATCCTCAATGTCTTATTATTAAAGTAATTTTTTTCGTTGATCTAATTCTATCTATCCTGCTGTTTCACTATACCAATAAAACAGAGAATCTTTAAGTTAGACTAAGTTTAGTCATGAGTGAAACTCATTAGCTGATTATTCATCTAATCAGATAAATTTTACTGACATTAATATTATTAATATGATTATTAATATGATTATAAATCTTTGTTACCGATTTAACAAAATTAGATCTATTTTTCTTTGTACTTACTTCATAGTTATAAATCTTAGCTTAAGATAGAAAATAAGTTTCTTTATAATTAATTAATAAATAGCTATAGTTTATGCCCCTAGGTACTTAATTCTCTTTTTATTATGATTTTTTAACCTATATTTAAAAAGGAATAAGCAAATATACTTACTACTTTTTCAGACGTAATTAAAGTAAAATATAAATAGGTTTTTAAGTTAAATCATAACTTCATTAATCAATTAATCAATTAATTAAAAGAGACAAATCGCCGAAGACTGGGATAATACAACTAAACTTCAATATCTTATATAATGCCAAAAGTTACTATCATCGTTAATGCTCAAGTACAAGGAGGTAAAATTAGCACCACAGCACCTGTCGCCGAAAGAATGGCTTTGGCGTTAAGTAAAAGCGTCATTAATTCTCGTGACTCTTATGAAATAGAAATTTTGAGTGGAGCAGATTTATGGTCAAAATCGCCGCAATCGCCTGAATTTTCTCAAGATTCAACCATTTATTGTCCATTGACGATTAAATTACCCGATTGGTTTAATTTTTCGGGGCGCAAAGTTTATGATGCTTGTCGCAATTTAGAGAGAAGAAGGAAATGGGTAAAACAAAATTTTGGTTATAAAACTAGCTACGATAATATTTGGTTAGGAGATTTGTGGTTACCAATCATTTATGCGAATGGGGAATCTACTTTTGGTTCGGTTATTTGCGAAGGAATGATGCCTAATCAGTATCACCAACCTTTTGATTTACCTTTAGAAATTCGCCCTCAGCTCAAAAAATTAGCTTCTGAGTTATTAGATTCTATTCAGGCAATCCCTTCGGTTTATTTGTTACAGTTTAAGTTAGTTAAAAATGAGATAATTTTTGATAGATTATGGCCTTTCCCTGCAACTCCAGCCATCGCTTCAATTAACAATCCACATCAACCTAATTTGTATAGTTGTCATTGGTTATGTTTATCTAATCAGCCATTGAAATTAAAAGCGAAGAATTCATAATTAAAAAAGAGCGAACATTGAAACTAAACAGTAAAAAATACTAATGTAAGATAATGTGTATTTATTCAAGTTTGGAATTCTCAACAAAGATATTTTATCTTTCCAAACCTTAAGCATAGTCTAGAATAATTGAATTGCTATTAAGACAAATTTAATCTTAATCAAATTACCAATTTTATTTTTTAGCGAGGTAGAAAAATTAATCAATAATTATCAATCAGTTTTTAGCTAATCGATTCGAGTTGCCCCACACCGTAAACACAATAAAAAATAACTAAGTTTCGGTGTGGGATGAATACGAGCCGATTGTCATTGCGATAATCTTCAATCAGTGATATATTAAATCTATTCAATTTTCTTCAATCGCCTAGAAAATGATTAATTTAAACTATGAGTACCGCATTTATCCAGAACCACTTCAAGAGAAAAAACTCTTTATCTGGCTTTGTGTATGTCGAAAAGTTTATAATTATTGTCTAGGTCAAAGAAAAGATTGGATAAAATCAAAAAAGTCTCCTGCGGATAGATGTAGTCTTTTTCAAGAATATATTATTCCAAATGAAACTCCTTATCCAGATTATTTTAGACAAAAAAGAGAACTAACTCAAGCGAAGAAAACTGTATCTGAGCTAAAAAAAGTTCAGTCGCAGGTACTCCAAGAGGTAGTAGGTAAGGTCGATAAGGCATTTCGTGCATTTCAGCAACGAGGATTTGGGTTTCCACGTTTTCGTAAAAAGATACGTTCAATCGTATTTCCGCAATTTAAAACTTGCCCGATTGAAGGTAATCAAATTAAATTACCCAAAATAGGTAGATTGAAGATTATATTGCATAGAACAATTCCAGAAGGATTTGTCATCAAACAAGTTCAAATAGTCAATAAGGCTTCTGGTTGGTATGCTGTTTGCACAATTCAGTCAGTAGAGAATATACCAAATCCAATACCAGATTTATCTGACTCAAGTTTGGGTCTAGATTTGGGCTTTACCAAAATACTACACACATCAAAAAATGAATCAATTGATAGACCAAGATTCTTGTTAGACTTACAAAGCAAGTTGACATCACTGCAACGTAAGTTAAAGCATAAAGTAAAAGGGTCAGTAAATTGGCATAAATCTTGTATGCGTATTGCTTTACTGCACGAAAAAATAGGTAGCAAAAGAAAACAATTTCATTATGAATTGAGCCATAATCTTTGCAACCAAGCGAAAATGATATTTCTTGAAGATATATCGCCGAAAGCATGGTCGAGAGGGATGTTACGCAAACATTCACTAGATTTTGCTTTTGGTGCATTTATAGAAATACTTACTCATGTAGCCAGAAAAAGAGATGTTTATTTTCTTAAGGTGGATAAAAACTTAACCTCTCAAACGTGTCCTAATTGTGGAACGTTAACGGGTAAAAAACAATTGAAAGAAAGACTCCATCATTGTTCAGAATGTGGTTTTACTTGTGACAGAGATTACGCAAGTGCTTTAGTTGTTCAACAAAGAGGTTTACTAGCCGTGGGGCAAACGGTGTTGCAGTCTGTGGAGGATAACGGTATCGGGGACAAGAAGAAATCTAAGTCTAGAACCGTCCGAAAAAGCAGAAAATCTAGTTCGTGAGGATTGGAAGCCTACACATATATGCTTGAAAAGTATTAGTGTGGGAGATGTCACCTTATAATTAACCAAACAAGTAGTACCTCACATTATCTGTTAAATTAATCAAACGATCGTACTTTGCTACACGTTTAAAGCAGATTAACCTAAAATATAGCTTATCACATCACTAATTATTAAAACCAGTGTATCAATTATCTAACTCACATCAACAACTTGATTTGAATTTAGTCAACGAAAATCTGAGTAATACTCAAGCCCAAGACATCGTCAGATGGGCACAGACTGAATTTGCTAACCATTTAGTAATGAGTACCAGTTTTGGCATACAATCAGCGGTGATGTTGCATTTGGTAACGAAAATTATTCCTCAGATACCAGTAATTTGGATTGATACAGGGTATTTACCCAAAGAAACCTATTTGTTTGCCGAACAATTAAGCCAAAGACTCAACCTTAATTTAAAAGTTTATCAATCAGACATAACTCCTGCCAGAATGGAAGCTCTTCACGGTAAATTATGGCAAAATAAGGATATTGAATCTTTAAATCTTTACGATCGTATCAGAAAGGTAGAACCGATGCAACAAGCATTACAAGAATTGGATGCAAAAGCTTGGTTAGCAGGATTAAGACAAAATCAAACTCAATTTCGTAAACAGTTAGAATTTGTTAATCAGCAACAAGAAATGTACAAAATTTTACCAATCCTGAAATGGAATTCTCGTGATATATATCAGTATCTAACTAAACACGATTTACCTTATCATCCTTATTTTGATCAAGGTTATGTTTCAGTAGGGGATTGGCATTCTAGTCGCCCTCTTTCTCTTGAAGATGATAATGAAAGAGATACTCGTTTTCATGGAGTTAAGCAAGAATGCGGTTTGCACCTACCTACTAGTGCAGAAGAAGCTCAAAGTCTAGATTCGAGTCAGCTTTGATTTAGCTTAATTCTGCTCATGAATAAGGACTAAAGTCAAATCTTTTATCTTATTAGTTATTAGTTGAATAAGGACTAAAGTCCTTACGACAAAACTTACTACAAGTCCTTATTACGAATTTTGACGACGATTATTTTAATTTAGCTTTTTCTTCAGGTTCATCAGCTATCCTTAGTAAGAGAAAACCCCAAGCTAAACCCACTAAAACCAAACTAAAACAAGCGATCGCTCCATTTAACAACATACTTTCTGCGGTCATGTTAATATCTCCTTTATTATTATTTAATTAATTATGATTAGTAGTAAAATTGATTTTATTAATCAATGAGAAAATTCATCATACTAAACGACGGTACAAACTAAATAACCATCCATACTCTAGATATTATTTTACCTCAAAACACCACAAATCAATTAACAATTAACAATCCATCTCTCTTAACTCTTAACTCTTAACTTTTAACTCTTAACTATCTGTGCCAGGGCGAGGTAAAGGAAAGATTTTTTGCTTATTGAGGTGTCGTAACCAAAAACCACCAATGACGGCGGTAATAAGAGAAAACCAAGCAATACGAGATTGTAATAATAAAAATCCACCGATAGATAACATTAAACCAAATAATAATAGAACAGAAGCGATCGATTTTAAAACATCTAATCGTAAATTCTGTAAAGGTTTAACACCCGTTTGTTGTTGTTGTTTACGCCAACCAATACCCGCAGGGCGAACACGTAAATAAAATTGAGTTAAAGTTTCCTCAGACTCAGGTGGAGTGGCAAACATCGCTGTAATCCAGATAATACCTGTATAGAAAGAAATCATGACTAGTTTTTGCCCAAAATCAGCAGGGAAAAAATCAGGAATCAAACTCAAACAACCAATAATAAAACCCGCTACCATCGCCGCTAACTCCGCTGTGGCATTAATTCGCCACCAATACCATCTTAAGATTAGCACTAAACCAGGTCCTGTACCGATCGCTATCACTAAACGAAAAACAGTACTAATATCAGTCGCAAAAAACGCCGCCATAGCACCCAAAACAGTAACCCCCACAGAGGCTATTCTACCAGCAAAAACTAATTGCTCTTGAGTTGCTTCAGGGGCAAAAAAACGACGATACAAATCATTAGTAATGTAAGATGCACCCCAATTAATAGAAGTCGAAACCGTACTCATAAAAGCGGCAATCAAAGAAGCAACTACCAATCCTAAAACAACAGGAGGTAGAAAGTCTAACATTAATTTAGGATAACCCAATTCAGGATCTTCTAAATCAGGATAAATAACGATTGCCGCTAAAGCCACCAAAATCCATGGCCAAGTACGAATGATATAATTAAGGATATTAAAAAACCATGCCGCTTTTTCTGCTTCTGCTTCATCTTTAGCTGAAATCAAACGTTGAATAAATTCACCACCACCATCACTACGACGAAAACTCCACCACTGTACCAACAGATAAGTTGAAAAAGTACTCAAGCTAATTCCTGCTACATCACTCCATTGCCAATTAAAAAAACCTTCCCCTTTAGTTAAAGGTATTAAAGATAAAACATCAATATCTGTTGCTTGTTGTACTTGAGGAATCAATTCATGAATACCACCAACATGATTAACAGCGATAATCGCCACTACCATCGCCCCGACTAAAGCCAGAAAAAATTGGAAAAAATCGGTGATAACTACACCCCATAATCCTGAAAAGCTAGAGTAAATTAAAACAAAAATACTAACTGCAATCACACTAAATAATTTACCTTGCTCACCTACATTTAAACCCAAACTTTCCCATAACTCTAATGCGGTGACTACTTTAACCATTGCCAACATGGCATAACCGATACCAATACAATTAATTGGTACAGCAAAGATAAAAGCCTTGGTTGCCCGTAAAACTGCCGCCATCTTACCGCCATAACGAATCTCGGTTAATTCTGCATCCGTCACTACTTCTGCGCGTCGCCACAATCTCGCAAAGACATAAATTAAGACGACATGAGCAAGCCCAAAACTCCACCATTCCCAGTTACCGGCAATTCCTCTAGAGGCTACAACTCCGCAAATATATAATGGTGTATCGATCGAAAAGGTTGTCGCCGCCATACTTGTACCTGCTAACCACCATGATAATGATCTTCCTGATACGAAAAAGTCTTCCATACTTTTAGAGGCTTTTTTTGATAAATAAATACCGATCGCCATCGTTAAAATCAGGTACAGCAAGACAACAATCCAATCGATTATTTGCATAATTGTATTTTTTCAATCCTCACAATCAAAAATTTATTTAATAAGTAATCAATAATAACAGAATGAGTAACGAGTAATGAGTAATGAGTAAGGGATTATTGGGCGGCGTTTACTTTAATTAATAGCCCTTGGTGATTGATTCAAAGTGCTATTATTAACCAGTTTTGATGACAATATTGTTTCTAATTATTAGTTATTTAAGTTAATATTTGATTAATGTAATAATTATGTATTCCAAAAACAACAGTAATTTTACTTAATAATTAATACTAATAACTTAGCTAATAAATATTAATTTTATATATTTACTTAAGTGGAAAAAAAAAGAGTTGATGAAATTCACTTTAATTTAAACCAAAGTTTTGATTATTTAAGTATGATTTGTAGTTAATAAGATAAATTAACCTTAGACTATAAACCCATGAGTCAATCATATAATAGTTCTGATGAATCATGTTTAACTCGTGATGAAAAAGTACAACAATTAAAAAATACCATCAAAACGCTTCAGATAGCTGAGAAAATTTCTAATAATGGTTATTTAATTACTAGTGCTGAATTAGCTTATTTAATAGATGTAAACGCTAGTGCGGTAACAAGTAGAGGGAATGAATGGTATTGGCGTAATTGGATTGTCTCTCGAGTTAAAAGAGAAGGGAATCAAATTCTTTGGCAGTTAGATAAAATCGAAAAATAAATTATGGTAGTTAGTTTCAAATCCAATATATAATAATTATTTTAAATAACTATATTAAGTAAACTAATTAGCCGTTAAAAATAAAGTTTGAAAGCAGATAAGAGTAAATATTACCCTAAAAATAGGGTAGTTAAACTCAAGGCTTAACTTGTTAAATCAAAATAAAATTATCGAGATACTTAGCGATTTATAAGTAACTAAATATTATTTTAATTACTAGCCTTTTACCTCAAAACTCAAGAATAAGTAATCTGATTAATTTTTTAATTAATCTACAAGTCAAGTAAAGCATCTTCCTGATGTGTTTGAACTACACAGTCAGAAGTAGCATAAGCTTTACAAGCAAGGAAAAAACCTTCTTCTATTTCTTTTTGTTGTAAAAAATCATAGTCATGATTAACCGAGCCTTTTAACAATTTAGCAGTACAACTAATACAAACACCTGCACGACAAGAGTATGGTAAATTCAAATTTTGTCTTTCCGCTCCATCTAAAATGTATTCATCAGCCAAAACTTCTAAAACTTGTTCGCTATTTTTGTCGGGATTAACAAATTTAATTTTATAACTATTGGTCATTATATTTAGCTATTGATAAATACTCCAAAACATTGTTATATCATCTTAGTACTTTAAGGTTCAAATTAGATTAAGATTAGCTAATTTTTTTTAATTTAGTCAATAATTTATGATATTTTATTTCTTTAATCAGATTAAGATAAATAACGTTTATTGATTCAATAAATTAACCTTTTTTCAATTTAGTTATTACGAATGCTTTAACTTTGAGAAAGACGCTTGACTTCTTTTCCTCCTAATATAGATTCAGCTTCAGCTAACAATTGAGGTATTTGAGCTTGAAAAGGGCTATTTTTAAGACATGGTTTTAAATCAAACTGAGCTAATTTGTCGGCTTTTTGCCCAGGAAACCAATCTCCTCCGTTACCGAGTAAGTTATAACGCATTTTGCCGTATTCAACTAAATCATAAGCGATCGTCAAGTTTCTTAACCAAAGGATGGTATAAATATTGATATTACCCGGAGTATCTTGATAACTAGGTAAACCTTTGTGCCAATTGTCAACCCAATTTGAGCCTAAAACTTTTCTGGCTTCTGTTTCTAATCGATCGATGATAGGAGGTAATACATCATCTAGTTGTGAGAGTAAAGGTAAGGTTTTTAAATGCTCATCAAAATCACTTGGTTTAGCCGCCCCAATACTTAAAGTATGTACTTGAGGATGAGATAAACAAAATAAGTTATTGAAAACCATCGGGCTAAGAGGCTGACATAATTGGGCTAATTTAGCCGAAGGTTGATATAGCATTCCGCCTTTATTTGATGGGCTAATAATGAATACTCCCATATCACGCTGACTTGCTTGGGTGATAGCCTGCCAATTGTTTTGAAAAATCCAGTACCAATGTAAATTAACATAATCAAATTGATTAGTCTCAATCGCTTTCACAATTATCTGTGTCGCCCCATGAGTTGAAAAACCGATATAGCGAACTCTTCCTTGTTGTTGTAGCTTTCTAGCTTCATCTAAGCAACCGCCAGGGCGAATAGTGTTTTCTAAATCTTTGATGGTATTAATGCCATGTATGCCTAATAAATCGACATAATCAAGTTTTAGGTTTTTCATTGATGTCTCAAAATTAGCTCTAAATTTTTTAGAGTCAGCATTTGGTGAGACTTTTGTTTGGACAATCAGTTTTTCTCGTGGTAGTTTAGGTAAAATTTGCCCTAATTGTATTTCTGATGTGCCATAACCTCGTGCTGTTTCGATATGATTGATACCTATATCAACGCTTTTTCTAATTGTTGCTTCCAAATTAGTTTGATTATCTACGGGAATATCATTTAAAGATAAATCTTGCCATTTGTGTTGATAACGCATTCCACCACAAGAAAAAACAGGCATTTGTAAATTTGTTCTACCAAATCGACGATATAACATAAATAATAAGTGATTGATAATAGATAATTAAAGATCTCATTTGCCAGAAAATTAGTGACTAATTAGCACTAAAATGATTAGATTCAATTAAATTAAATCGATCGCTGTGAGCATAATTTAACTATTTTAACTTATACAAATCTTAGTTTTAAACGATGAGCAAACTATTGATAACATATAGATAAACTTTAAGACTCAGACGATCGAACAATAATTAATTAATTGATGATTAGACAAAGTTTTTTATTCATTCTCGATACTTCTTGTGAGCAAAATTAATTTAACCAATCTAGATCAAGATAATTTATTTTTTCATAAGGTTCTAAAGATTGTAAAATTTTTATTCCGTAACTACGATGATTAACTCGATTATCTAGTAATGCTAAAACGCCGTTATTTTCTCTTACAGAAATAGTCGCTCTTTGTAAGATTTTAATTGTTTGAGGTAATAAAAAAAGACGAAACCAATCTTTCTTTCTTTGTTTGTAATAAGTCACTTGAGCCGAAACTAAGGGATTTTCTAATGAAGGAATTGGTAAAGTCGGTATAATTAATAGTTGGGGTGATTTGATTGTCGTTTGGTGAGTTAACCAGAATTTTAAGTCACAAACTAAAATTGTATTATTTTTGATTTTCTGACTTTTTAATTGTACTCTCGTACCAAAGTTAGCGGCTAAATTGGTAGTGATTTGACCTTGTAATGGTAAGTCATCAATGATAATTACGATCGGATGATGATCAATTTTGATCGCTGCGACTAAGGCTAATATTTCTTGGTTTACTTTAGCTAAAAAGTTAGGATTATTAGGAAAAGGAAGCCCTTTGGTAAAATACATTTTTAAGGAATATTTTTGAGCAGAAGGAAAAAATTTTAAACAAGTAAATTCTTCTAAATCAATTCCTAATTTATCACCGTAATCTACAGGATATTTTTCTGGTTCTAAATAATTTGCAATCAAGACAAAATTATTGTTTTGCCATATTTTATTAATTGATGATTTTAATTCTAAAGGAGATACATTTAAGCTAAATGAAGGTTGATTACGATCGATTTTAAAGTAACCGACATAATTAGGATAAGATAAAAGTTTGCTTTGGAAATCGAGAAATTTCTGCCCAGCAGAATTATTGTCACCAACTGTTTTAACTAGTTCACAGATTTGATTAATAACTATAATTTCTTCTTCATCTAATAAATAACTATCATCACGGTTACGAGGATGAGCGTAGATTAGTTGAGTTAATTTAGCTAACTTGTCTCTTAATATATCTTGGTGTTGAGGAAAATCAATTACTAGCTGATACCATTGCTGACTAATAATTTCTTGGGTTAAATAGTCACTAAT
Source organism: uncultured cyanobacterium (assembly GCA_963710605.1). Lineage (GTDB taxonomy): Bacteria > Cyanobacteriota > Cyanobacteriia > Cyanobacteriales > Cyanobacteriaceae > JAALKG01. The sequence continues at coordinate 781,092 of CAVQBA010000006.1, read as the reverse complement.
AATATTAGGTAGTTTCTCGGCATTAGTGACTATTATAGAGCTAGATGAATTAAGTGAATGACTATAAGTTTTATCTAACCAAGTCTGATAATCAACAACTAGCAAATTAGGTTTATTAACTATATTTATTTCATTTTTATTTTCAATCGACAAACCTATATTTAAAGACTTTTGAAAAAAATAAAGGTCATTTTCAATTAGTTTCTTTTGTCTTTGTTTATCTGTGACTATCATCACTGGAGAATCGCACAATAAAGCAGGAGTGATATAGCTAGGTAGATATTCTTCGTGACTGACACCTGTTTGGATAATTGTCGATCGTTTTAATCTTAGTCCACGTGCAACCATTCTCGCCATGGTTAAGTGATGATTCCACGCCGAATCTTGCTGGTTACGTAAAAAAGTTCTCAGTTGAGAGTGGACTTTAGCTTCTAACATTAATTAATAATTGATAATTGATAATTGCTGTCAGATAAGGTACGAGTTTGCCTCGCACTCTTAAAATGCTGACGATAATTCGATAAAATTGACAATTGCTCACAGACCATTGACAATAAAGTGGATAGTGTGCGATTCGTTATTTTTTAAAATTTAGTCATCACATCTAAATTCACTCAACTCATACACTATCATTCTTATCATTTTATCGTAGCTAGATTAAATTAGAATTAATTTCTTTTTGTGACAACTTTTAATTAGTTATGTTTTATTTTTTATTGTTCTATCATAGTTTTTATAAATTTTAATTTTAATCATCATTAATGCCCCTTAGTTTTAATAATATAAATACTCTTTGGAGTTCACTAATCGCTGAAACTTTCGCTACTTTAGGAGTCAAAAATGCAGTAATAAGCCCCGGTTCTAGATCTACTCCTCTAACGATCGCTTTTGCTGAACATAAACAGATTAAGACTATTCCTATTTTAGATGAAAGATCAGCGGCTTTTTTTGCTTTAGGAATAGCGAAAAGAACTTATCAACCAACTATTTTAATCTGCACATCGGGAACAGCAGGAGCTAATTTTTATCCTGCCATTATTGAAGCTAGATATAGTCATGTACCATTAATTATTCTAACCGCCGATCGTCCTTTTGAATTACGAAATTGCCATGCAGGACAAGCAATTGAGCAAATTAATTTGTATGCTAATTATCCTCAATGGCAAACAGAATTATCTTTACCATCTATTGAACTAAATCAATTATTTTATCTACGACAAACTATTATTCATGCTTGGGAAAAAAGTTGTTTTCCTCATGCTGGAGTTGTTCATCTTAATATTCCTTTTCAAGAACCTTTATCTCCTTGCAAACAATTGCATATTAGTCAAGAAAAACAAAGTTTTATTACAGAACAATTGTTAGCTAATTTACCTATTTTTCAGGTTAATAACTTAGAAAAATCAACAAATATTAAGCAGTATTTAATTGAGTGGTCAAAATCGGAAAAAGGAATAATTATTGCGGGGGTTGATTCGCCACAAAATAATCAACAATACTGTCAAACGATCGCTTTGTTATCTCAACAATTAAACTTTCCTATTTTAGCTGAAGCACTTTCTCCTGTGAGAAACTACAGTGATTTATATCAACAAAACTTGATCGTCAATTATGACATCATTTTACGCATAGCGAAATATGCTCAAGAATTATTACCTGAAGTGGTGATTTTAATTGGTAAATATCCTACAAGCAAGATTTTGAGAAGTTGGTTAAACACTCACAAAATCAAGACTTATATTATTGTTGATCATGAGGATAATGTTGATGCTTTGCATACTAACTCAGTTCATTTAAGAACTAATCTAACTAGTATTAAAGCAGAATTTCCTCAGATAGCTCCTTCAACTAATATAAACAATACCCACAAATGGAAACAAATCGATCAGCAAATCAATCATCGCTTACAACATAAGCTGAGTAATCATCAAGAAATGTTTGAGGGTAAAATAGTCTGGATGTTATCTCAATATTTACCTGTTAAAACACCTGTAGTAATTGCTAATAGTATGTCGGTAAGATACGCTGAATATTTTTGGCAAAAAAACGATCGACAATTTCAAATTTATTTTAGTCGTGGTGCAAATGGTATTGATGGCACTTTATCAACTGCTTTAGGAATAGCCCATCAAAATCCACAACCAACTATTTTATTAACAGGAGATTTAGCTTTATTACATGATACTAATGGCTTTTTGATTCGACCATATTTACAAGGAAGTTTAATTATTATTTTAGTTAATAATAATGGTGGGGGAATTTTTGAAATGTTACCAATTGCTGAATACGAGTCTTTATATGAAGATTATTTTGCGACTCCTCAATCGATCGATTTTTGTAATTTAGTTAAAACCTACAATGTCGATTATCAATTAATTAATAGTTGGCAACAATTACAAGAGATGTTAACTAGTTTACCAACTAAAAATGTCCATTTATGGGAAATTAAAACCGATCGTAAAATCGATCGTTTACGGTTAAAAAACCTTTTAGAAATACAATGGTAGAGACAAGGCATACCTTGTCTCTAAGGAATCAATTAATTGATGGCAAATTATTAAAGGAATTAATTGATTATAAATTTTCAATCGCTAAATCCACTTAATAATAGCGTAGCTAACTATTATAAAATAACGATTAATCGATTCATTTATGAGTTCAAGTAAAGTTTTGGATGACTATAAAGCTTGTTATTTTTTTTGATTGCTATTAATTTATCTCTTTTAATCCATTGACGTAAAGTAGTTTCTTTAACTTGAAAATAATCAGTTAAATCTTTTAAGAGAAAAAGGTTTTCTTTTTGTTGTAAAGCCGTAATTATCATCGTTTCTAATCTAGGTTTTAATCCTAAATACAATAATTCTACTAATAAACTATAATCTCCCTGATTTAAACCTTGTTGAATACTAGAAATATTAGCATCATAAAATCCTTGGTGAAATCCTTTATCGGCTGATTCTAATGCTTGATAATATTTATGGCGTTGGGATAGTTCAATCCCTTTAATCACAATAGGAGGATAACCCTGAGAAATGGCTAAATAATTGAGTAATATTCTACCTACTCTACCATTACCATCTTGAAAAGGATGGATACTTTCAAAAAGTGTATGAATACGAGCTAAGGCTTCTAAAATAGGGTAAATGCTTAAACAATTTTGACTATACTCGCAGAAAGTTTTAACGTAGTTTTCAAGCTCTAATTGAGGAGGTTTTACTTTTGCACCCTGAATAGTAATGTTACCGATTCTAAATTGACCACAATAATAACTGTATTTTTCAATTCCTCTTAATAATTGACTGTGAATAGTACGAATTAGAACTAAATCTAAAAGAAGTGATTTTTCTCGATAATATTGTAAACCTAAATCATAGATAAATTGGGAAGTACGATAATAATTAAGAATTTCAGGTTGAGTTTTCTTACCCTGTAAGACGGCTTTTAATTCTTCTTCTGTCGCAAAATATCCTTCAATAGATAAAGAGTGTCTAGTATCTTCTTCTAACATATAAAGCCATTCTTGGTTTTCTACAATGGCTTCGGGGAGTTTTCCCAAACTATCTAATAAGTTTTTTCTTTGAGTGATACTGTCACAATAGTTATTCGACATTTATGAGTAAAACAGGCTATATTTATTGATGTGTAACCATTACACTTACTGTCACAGTTTAAGGTATTTTAGCTAGTTGTGACACTTAATCAATAAATGGTAGTGATTATTACTTATACCAAATTTAAAAAATACAAATACAAATCAATCCCCCAAACCCCCCTTTGAAAGGGGGACTTACCATTTTTTGTTGTACCTCGTAAGTATGGGAAAAGCTATATTACTTACGATAAATTTTCGATCGCCAACATTAATCCTTGACAAACACCCGTTAAAAAAGTTAAATCTAAAGTATCGATCGTATCTGTCGGTTTATGGTAATGAGGATTTCTCAAATTAGCAGTATCGGTTACCATAATAGCCTTATAACCTTGTTCCCAAAAGGGAGCGTGATCACTTCTACGAGCATCAGGTACGATCGCACCTCTTATACCTGCGGGTAACCACTGACACTTAGTTTTAGCTAAACGTATTTGCCCATGAAAATGAATCATTTCGGGGATAGTCACCAAATTACCGACTAAAGCGATAAAATCACCCGTAGAAGGATAAATTGATTTTAAAACAGAAGGATATCTTTGAGAATTAGGACGAGGATTACAATAACCCAACATTTCTAAACTAACCATCAAACGCAAAGGTTGTTTATACTTTTTTAGTTCATCCACATAAGCGCGACTACCCAGTAATCCATATTCTTCCAAATCAAAAGCGACAAAACGCAAAGGATAGTTTGCTTGGTGAGTGCTAAAATACTCAGCTAACTCTAACAAAACTGCTACCCCAGTGCCATTATCATCCGCCCCTACACTACCAAAAACTGTATCATAATGAGCGGCGATCAAAATTGGTGGTTTATCTTTTAGCTTAGGTGTTGTAGGTAAATCTAAGATGATATTTTGATAGCTAGTGCCGTTAAAAAGAAAATTTTGTATTTGTACTTGACCAAAACGTCCTAGTTCTTGTTTAATATATTCTTTAACAAAAAAATGTCCTTCAGCAGAAAAAAAAGGATCTCTTAATCTAACAATTTGTCGAAGATGATTAATTAAATTAGACTGAATATCTTTCATAATGTCCTAACCGATCCATTTTTTACAATATCTATAACAAAGGGCAAGGGGCAAAGGGCAAAGGGCAAGGGGCAAAGGGCAAAGGGCAAAGGTTCTTGATTATTGGTCGATCGCCCTAACCCCCTCAGGGCTGTTTCATTCTCAAAGACACAAAATAGCTAGAAGCTATTACTACATACAGACAAAACGATCGATCGATTTAATTACATTATATTTTTACCAAAAAATCAAGGGTTTAAAGCCCCCCTTAAGTAAGGGGGGTTGGGGGGATCTATTTGTAGCGTTATTTTTAGAATTTGGTACCAACTATTTTCTTTTTGATATTATACGATTATGGGAACAACCCACAGAAACTTTCTTTAAGTCAAAGGCATTGTTACCATTTGCGGTTTTAAGTAAGACTGAAGATAAAAGAGCAACATTAACTCAAGTAGCTCAAGAAATCGAGAAAATTGACCAAAAATCGATCGAAAGTAATATTTCTGCTTGTACAGAGATATTAGCAGGTTTAGTTTTAGAAAAACAAGTTATTACTAATATTTTAAGGGAGGAAACTATGAAAGAATCAGTTATTTATCAGGATATTATTCAACAAGGTATCGAAAAGGGCGTTCGACAAGGTATTGAGCAAGGTATTGAGCAGGGTAAAATAGAAACGGCTTTGAAAATGTTAGAGCAAAAAATGCCTTTAGATTTAATTGTTACTATTACTGAGTTACCTTTAGAAACGATCGAAAAACTTCAGTTAGAAATCAATTAATGTTAATCTGAAAAAAATCTTGTTACAAAAACAAAGATCAATCCCCCTAAATCTCTTTTAACAGGAGGAAAGAGTACAAAAATCGACAATTGTTTTTGTCATGATTGTCTAATTTTTCTTTCTAGCTCTTCTAAATCAGACTCTTGAGGTGGGTTATTAGCAGACCATTCTAATGCTCGATCGCGCAGCGCCGTGTCTTCAACACGATCGAGTTTTTCTTCTCCACCATCTTGATATAACCATTCCTCTTTTTCTCTAAAACGATCGGCTAACACAGTAGAAAATTCTGACCAAATATTACCCCATTGTTTTAAGTCGATTACTACTGCTGTTTTTTCTCCTTTGTCATCGACAATATATTGAATTCCTTCCATAACAATTTGATTGTATTATTTATTATTAATCTTACCTACTTTTTCATTAATCAAAAGTAATAAATGTCATCAATGAGGGTGCAAACCGTCTTGGTGGACGTTCCCGTCTTGGTCAGCCTTCCCTTGCGACTTGCCGTCGTCGCGGGTTCTGACCGTTTGCGTCTTACGCCGACGCGGGCTTCCACCGCTTGCACCCCTACAGAAAAATATAAAAATTACTACTGCTGTTTTTTCTCCTTTTGTAGCTTAACTCAGCTTTCAAAGTCGGTGCAAACAGGTTTAGATGTCGGATTACCATTGAAATCAGTCCAGCATCTTTGTTCAAAATCGTAAAGTTTACAAATTTTAGTAATTTTCCAATATTCTGCCAAACTCCAATTATAGACAACTATGTTTTGACGATGAACTTCTTCTAGTTTGTCTTGTGCCAACTTTAGATTGTACATTGGAATTGTTGGTTGAAGATGATGAGCAGTGTGTTCCATTATACTATTCAACAATCTGCTAACCAGTTTGGGAAAAATAACGTGACTGGTAACATGAGTTTGAATTTGATTAAAGGGAATTTTTTCATGTTTTTGAAACCAAGGAATATCAGGATGTGTATGATGACAATATATAACGATTCCCATAAACCAATTCCATAACACAAAAGGAATCAGCCAACCTAAAACTAAAACTTCTATAGGTGACTTGTTTGGGGCAAGAAAACTACCTAAATAAACAATTACAAAAGTTTGCAAAATAGCAAAACTAAGAACTAAAATACTGTCAGGCAGATATTTTTTCCATTCAGAGCGAACTTGAGTATTAATAGGCACAATAAATTTCTGTAACCACATTTCGAGAAGATAATAAAAGCCGCCGCCGATCGAACTTCTATATAGTTTTTCTAGGTAACGGCGAACTAAATTTTGAGATTCAAATTCTTCCTTTGTCATTGGACACCAGACAGGATCTAATCCCTTAATATTGGTATAGTTATGATGATAGTTATTATGTGTAACTGTCCACAGAGAATAAGAATGAAGAGAAAATAAAAAAGCAACTCTACCAATAATTTGATTGAGAAAAGAAGATTTTGTCAAAGCCTGATGACAAGCATCATGACCAGTTATAAAAATTTGACCGATCGTAAAACCAAGATAAATACTGAAAATCAAATTAAAAATAATTGAGTAATCAGCGATCGCACCAACTAAACAAATCAAATAAAGAAAAATTTGTCCGAGAAAAATACCAATTGCTTTCCAGTCAGATTTTTGATAAATCCTTTTTCTGGTTTCTTTGTCTAGCCAACTGTTGAGAGAATACGATCGAGTCATGTCAAAAATTTTTATCTTAATTATTAGTATTATTTAGTACGTATCGATCCCCCTAAATCCCCCTTGTCAAGGGGGACTTCCCAATTCAAATAAAATTTGCAATAGTTGTTATCAGCAAGTCCTAAAAATAAAAGCGAAGCATCTTTAAACTTCATCCAGTCTCCTACCCCCCCTTTAGTAAGGGGGGATCAAGGGGGGATCTGGGAGATGCCGATAGGCAGAGGGGTCAGGGATTGAAGGCGAGCGATCGGTCTTTTTATTTTCTGCTGTAGGGGTGCAAGGTTTGCACCCTCTATTTTTACGTTAAAATTCCTCACACTTTGGTTAATTCCAAAAATACAATATTGCCGTTTTCTTCAAAAAAAGTTCGTTTCTCGGCAATTTCATTAGTAGGTATCTCTTTAGCAACGTCTTCTAATTGACTTTCAGTACGATAAATTAAATACCATTGCATAAATGTTTCCATATAACCTATATCGGGATGATTAGGAACGAAATTAGCAAGTAATAATTTTCCTCCTGAGCGTAACATTTCAAACATTATTTTGGTTAATCTTGTCGCAAAAGGCTGGTCAAGATAATCGTACAAACCTGCCGCATAAACTAAATCTAAGTTTTCAAAAGTTTGTTTTTCTCGAATCAAGGTTGTCACTGAGCCTTGAATTGTCTCGATACAGTTATTGTTTAACTGCGAATCGATTAGTTGAAGAGAAAGTGTATCTCGATCGAAAGCGATAAATTTACTAATATTATTTTCTTGAATTGCTACTGATTTTTGAGCTTCTCGCAAATGCCCACAAGCAATAGACATCATTCTAACTGGATGATTGGTTTGTTCTGCTACTCGATCGATCGTTTGTGCTAAAACATCTAGTCTTGCCCTTACACTAGTAGAAGTTGGCGAATACCGACAATGTTCAAAAATTTGATTAGCACGATTTGATAAATCAAGACTGTCTAAGTTAAAACCATAAATCAGATCGATTAATTCCGCATCTCCTGCGTATCCTCTAGGTTTGGAAAAAGAACGATAAGTAAAAGGGCATTGATGAATTATTTGAGTTACAGGATGCTCTAAAAATGTTGTTTGAGCAAATTCTTGCCACTCATTAGCTGTATGATGATTTTTAAGATTTTTCATCCCTACCGATAAACAATCCATACCTTCTGTAATACGATCGGACAAGAGCAGGTTTTGTGCTTCATCCATCAAACTGTATCCTGATTCTTTAATTAAGTTGGACTGCGATCGCATAATTCAAGAACGTTTGATTATTTAATTTTTTCTAACTAACAATCATGTTATGTTTTTCAATTATTTGTCAGGGTAGGATATCGTATTTAATTTTGGTAGGATTGAGTTTTTATTTAGTAGAATTTGGTATATTAAAGTAGATTAAATTTCCAAGTAAGAATTACAAATGAATGATATTGAGGAGATTTTAGACTACATAGATGATTTAATTGAACTTACACCAGTACAAGAAGTGATTTTAAAAGGTACTTGGGCAGGAAAAAAGAATTGGCAAATAGCTCAAGATTTTAATCATTGTAGTGAATCTCATATCAAAAAAGAATCTTCTCAATTATGGGAAAAACTAAGTGAAAAATTAGAAGAAAAAATAAATAAACATAATATCCGTTCTAAGTTAGAAAAGAATAAAGATTTTCTTAGTTTTAATCATTCTCGTAACTGTGTTTTACAAAATAATCAAAATAACATAAATATTAATAGTCAATTTATTCAAACTACAAATAATCAGCAAAAACGATCGTCTTCATTAAAAGAAAAAGAAACAATAATTGATTTAACCCAAGCACCAGAATTAAGTTGTGATTATGGACGTGATGTAGAAATTGCTAGTTTAAAAAATTGGCTAGAAAATGAAACTAAACTAATAACAGTTTGTGGCTTAACTGGGGTAGGAAAAACAGCTTTAATACTCAAATTAATTTCTGAAATAAAAACCGAATTTGACTATATATTTTACAAAAGTTTTGATGATATTCCTAAACTGATTAACGTAAAACAAGAAGTTGAAAATTTTTTAAATCCAGATCGATCAAGTTCATTATCTAACCTAATTAGTTATTTTCAACAATTTCGTTGTTTAATAGTTTTTGATGATTTTCATCACATATTTAGAAGTGGCGAATTAGCAGGGCAATATCGAAAAGAATATCAAGATTATAGTAAGTTTTTTCAGCAAATTATCACATTAAATCATCAAAGTAGTTTCATCTTAATCAGTCAAGAAATACCGAAAGATATAGAAATTTTAGCAAGACAAAATAAGCAAGTAAAGACATTACAACTAAAAGGATTGAGAGAAGATGCTCAAGAATTATTAAAAGAAAAAAACTTACAAGATGAAGAAAAATGGCATAAATTAATAGAACTTTATCAAAGTAATCCAGCTTGGCTAAATACAATCGCCGATACTATTAACGAATTTTATCAAGGTAAGGTTAGTGATTTTTTAGTAGAAGAGAATGAAATATTTTTTGATGATTTAAAACCCTTTTTAGAATCTCATTTAGAACGTTTATCAGAGTTAGAAAATCAAGTTATTAAGTGGTTTGCCGATAGAGAAGATGAATTAATAAATCTTTCACTGCAACCAATGAATCTAGAAATTTCTAACTATCAGTTTTTAGCCGTGATAAAATCTTTAATCAGACGTTGTTTAGTTGAAAAAATTAAATCAGAAGAAAGTACGACTTTTAAGCTAAATTATATGTTTAAAAAGTTTATTCGAGAATGTAAGTAGTGCTACCTAAATAAAAGAAAGTTTATAGTTACCCCTAAAGGGGTATAAAAAGCAATTAAGATAAGGGCTTAAGCGATGGCGGCTACGAACTTAAGCTTTTTGACCTTTAATTAATTGGGGATACTTAATAGATAAAAATTACTAGATAAGTAGAGTTAATATTTGCAAGTCCCCCTTAGAAAGGGGGATTTAGGGGGATCGGTCTGTACTTCATATCACTGATAATTGATATATACACTGAAAGATTGACTAATAAATATCAGCTGGATCTGCTTCCCGTAGCTTTTGGATGGCGATTCCCCCCGATAGGGTTGACATGGCTATTGTCGCTACTAAAACCGATAAAGCCCGTTCCCCCGTCATGACAATAGGTAAGAGGGTTATACTACTTGCTAAGTGATATAAACCCCATGAAACGATAGCTCCAGGGATAAAACCCAAGATAGCTAAGACTAACGCTTGTTGCAACACCACACCCAGTAAATAGCGATCGTGGTAACCCATTGCTTTGAGGGTTGCGTACTCTGGGAGATGATCGGCAACGTTAGAATAAAGAATTTGATACACCGTCATCGTTCCTACCATAAAACCAATTGCTACCCCCAAACCAAAAATAAAACCGATGGGAGTCACTCTTGCCCAATATTTTTTTTCTAGTTCGGCAAATTCTTCTAAGGTTAGAACTTGCACGTCATTAGGCAAGTCAGCTTGTAAAACTCTCGCCATACTTTTAGGATCGGTTCCAGGAGTGAGCGTCAATAAGCCAATACTAATGCGACTTAAATCCCGATGAGGAAAGAGGCGAAAGAAATTCAAGTCGCTGGTAATAATATTGACATTAGTCGAAAAATTTGCTCCTAAATCATAGAAACCCACAACATTAACCCGCCGTATTCCTACTTCTGTAGAGACAATTTCTCCAGCTTTAAGAGCGTCAATCACAGTTTGGTAGTCACCTTTAGAGACTCGATCGAGTAAAACAGCATCAGGAAATTTAATTCGATCGAGATTGTCAGCAACTTCGGGAATATCGATCGCTGTCTTTTTTGGGTTAAACCCTAAAAACAAAACAGTGGTTTCCCGCTTGGTTTTAGGATGCTTCCACACTGCATAATCGACATACAAGGCGGCAACAGATACAACATTTTCATAATTCTTGGCTTGATAAATACGACGACGGGAAAGGTCGTTTAAAAAAGCAATGTAGAGGGCTTGGGGGCTGACGAGAACGAGATCGGCTTTTAATTTGCGATGCAAGAGAGTGTTGCTTTCGTATAAACCTGCTTGAAACCCTAACTGCATAAACATAAGGAAATCTGCAAAGGCAATCCCTAAAACAGCAACCAGTAAACGTTTCCTTTCGTGGCTGATTTGTAACCAAGCCAAAGGTAGTTTACGTTTAAAGAACTTGAATAAAGACATTAATTTGGTTAATATGACGAATTTTTAGTAATTCTTTCCTTGAAAGGTTGCATATATCGATTAATTCAGCATCTCCCGCATATCCTCTAGGTTTAGAAAAAGAACGAGCTAGTAAAAGGGCTTAGTTAATAAGTTATTAATTTTCCTAACTTTATAAATCATCTTATGTTCTTAAATCGTTGAGCAGAGTAGGATATTGTATTTAATTTTGGTAGGATCGTGTTTTGATTTAGTATAATTTGGTAGATTAAATTTTTAACCCAGAGCTATAAATGAATCATATTGAGGAGATTTTGGACTACATCGATGATTTAATTGAACTTACACCGATACAAGAAACTATTTTAAAAGGTACTTGGGAGGGGAAAAAGAATTGGCAAATAGCTCAAGATTTTAATAATTGTAGTGAATCTCATATCAAAAAAGAATCTTCTCAATTATGGAAAAAACTAGGTGAAATATTAGAAGAAAAAATAAATAAACAGAATATTCGTTCTAAGTTAGAAAAGAAACAGAAAGTTTCTCAAAGAGATAATTTCGGTTATTGTGTGCAAGTTAATGAAGGATGTATTATTTATGACCAACCTTTACAAACAACTACAAATAATCAGCAAAAACGATTATATGTTTAAAAAGTTTATTCAAGACTGTAATCAAGAAAAATATTAATGTTTTTTTGGTACGGGTATTTATATTTCAAATTCTACCCTTGTTCGCACAGATGCAAGAGTGGTTAGGGATTAAGAGGGGTTTAGAGTCACGTAATAAAACCAAGCAAGGGTTGAATATATTCAACCCCTACAAAATTTTTACTGTTTAATTATTAACTAACGGTAATTTTTTGTATTTCAAGAAGAAGACAATAATAATAAAGAGAATAATTGCTAAACTACCCCAACCGACATAATTAGGAAGCCAGAATATAGCAGTGATTTCGTTAATTTGTCCTGCTTGTAACCGAATATTGTAGCCATTATTAGGTAATTTATTCTCTACCGCAAATTCATTAGTAATGATTCTCGCACCCCAAGGAAAGTTTAATTGCACTTGTAAATCAATTAAATCTCCAGAGGAAAAAATAATATTTCCTTCATCAGTTGTTACTCCTAATGATGTTAAATCGGCAATTAGTTTAAGAGTATTACGCTCTACAAAAATAGCATTATTTTGCACGATCGATAAATTAGCTGATAAATCAAGTAAATCGATTTGGCTATCATCAGTAAAACTGTTGATCTTTTGTTGATCAACAGAAGGTAAGAAAAATTGATTAAATTTACGAGCTAAATCTTGCCCATTAGCAAAAGGAATTGTCACTAAAATTTCACGTTCGGATATATATTTAGTTTTACCTTGTAACCTAGACGCTTTTCTATCAAGACTTCTAAGCCAGTTTTTACCTTCTTGTTCGCTGACGTTAGTTAATTGTTCGCTAAGCCTAACTTTTTGGGTAATTGTACCGTGGTTTGCTTGGGGAAATTTAATCCCAACATCGTAGTTAACACAACCTGTTAGGCAAACAATTAAACTAAGTAATAGGAGTAACTTTTTCATTATTTTTGAGAATTTAAAAAAAGATCAATTCTGATTGATAATTATAGTGGAGAAGAATGAAGAATTGAAAGTGATTGTACACTTCACAACCTTCAACTCTCTATTATCACTAAATCGGTAGTTGAATTAAAAATAATTGTCAATTGTCAATTAATTATCAGTGTTCAAAATCTTCATCAACTGCTGTGCTACCACCACAAACAGTAACCAGATCAATTTGTTGACGATAATAATCAACGCTTTTGACTTCCACATCTACTTTATCACCTAAACGATAAGCTGTTCTGTTTTTACGCCCAACTAAGCAGGTATGTTTAAGGTTATATTCATACCAATCGTCTTTGAGTGAACTAACATGAACTAATCCTTCGACTAAACAATCATCAATTTGCACAAAGAAACCATAAGATTGTACACCAGTAATTAAACCATTAAAGATTTTACCTGTTCTATCTTTCATTTCTTCGGCTTTTTTCAGCCCGGCTAAATCTGATTCGGCATCAGCGGCAATTTTTTCTCTTTCGTTAAGATGAGTAATTAGTGAATGTAAATCTGCTTCTAGGTTACTTTGGGTTGCAGGAGGCAATACATTCCAATCTATTTGCCCATGACAGGTATTACTATACAAGTCAACTCCTTTTTTTACCCTTGTGCTACGTCTATCTCTTCCTTCTTCAAAGACGGTTTTTAAGACTCTTTGGATTTGTAAATCAATAAAACGTTGCCCAGGAGAAATACAGTGAGTATAGATAGGGTAAGCTAAACCAAAATGAGGGGCGGGATGTTGAATATATTTGTTTGGTTTAAGAGAATTAAGCAATAGGTAATGTAATACCTTATCGTATTCAGATTTACTAAATTCTTGGATTAAGTGGTAATAATCAAAAGATTGGATTTCGGCTTCTGAGTCTAATTCAAAGTCTAGTTGCAGGTTAGATACTAATTTGAGTAAGTCTTCTAACTCGTCCCAATCTGGTTTACTTTGCGAGCAATAAATACCCGGCACTTGTAAAGCATTTAAATGCTCAGCAACAACTTTTCCCACTAAAACCATTAATTCGGTCATTAATGATAATACTGGTAAACGAGAATAAGATGCGATCGCTCCTATCCTACCTTCATCTTTAAAATAAGAGGTAATTTGGTCTAAGCTAATATCAAAACCACCTCTTTGTAGTCTTTGAGCTTTCACTAAAGGACTAATTTTTAAGATTATATGATTAAGCATTTCCCAAGCTGTTTTTAATTCAGGCTTGATGTTTTTTTCTTCTTCACCAATCATCGCCTGCACATCTTTATATGTTAATTGATGATCTAATCTAATGATTGTCGGTTTGATTTGATATTCTAAAATTTGCCCTTTATCATCAAAAGTAAAGAAAACAGATACGGCTAAACGATCTTCATTTGGTACTAAAGAACAACATTTTTTAACATCTTGAGGTAACAACTCAATTATTTTGTCCCCTAGATGAACGGTTGTGCATCTTTTACGGGCTTCTCTTTCTAAATGGGTGTCGGCTTCTATAAAATGAGCGACATCAGCTATATGAATTCCTAAGCAAGAATTATTGTCTTCGGTTTGTTGTAAGGTAAGAGCATTTTCCACAAACAAATCTAACTCTTGAGAAACATCGTGTTCGATACTAATCGTTAAAATATCTCTTAAATCTACTCTTTTTGCGATTTCTTCTTCACTAATACTGGGATCAATTTTAGCCGCTTGTTGTAAAACTCGATCGGGAAATTCTTGAGGTAAATCGTGTTTAGAAGAGACAATATCAGTATCGGCGGCAGTTTCTGCATCACTACCTAAGATTTTGACAACTTTACCTAAGGGAGGATTTTGCCCGATGGGATAACGCAAAATATTAACATGAACTAAATGATTAACTGCATCATCTATTTGTAGTCCATTTTGTTTCAATTTTAATTCAAACAACAAACGATCGTCTAGAGGTACGGCTAAATGTTGTTTGGTTTCGTCTTCGACTACTCTGGCTAAAACAGAAGGATTTGCTCTTTCTAAAATTAATTTAACCTCTCCTTCAGGGGAGCGACGACGAGTGCCTTCTTTAATAATTCTCACCAAAACTCGATCGCTATTCCAAGCATTACTTAAATGAGTTTCACGGATATAAATATCATCTGCATCCTCCTCATCTTGAATAGCGAAACAAAAACCTTTACTCGAACAACGCAACTTAGCTTCAACGACATCATCTTCGACTAAACGACGATATTTACCGAATTCCTTGGTGACAACGCCAATTTTTTCTAATACATCGAGGGCTATTTGCAGTTTTTCTATTTCTTGCTCATCTTCACAGCCTAATTTTTTTTCTAGTGCTTTTCCCGGTACTAGTTTCTCAGGGTTTAGAAGAGACAGTATTGTAGCGATTGAAAACTCCATTTACTATAAATATCCTTGTCTTTAATATTATTTCTGAAATTATGGTTATGTTAATTAGTGAGCAATCTGACAATAATTGATTATTGATAACTAAGTCTTTGCTCGTGAATAGACACATTTAAGTTGATAGTTTCTATCGAAACGGAAACGATCGCAAATTATCGATTGTCAACTAAGATTTTGGCTTATTTGTTTGCTAAGGACTTGCCTCATGAAAAACTACTCACTTATTATCAGACATTTTGGTGTACTTTCAATTCATAATAATAAAAAGTAACTGAATCTAACTTCCGTATTTCTAAATTGATGGTCACTAACTACCCATTGCTATAAATATATCCTATTTTGGCTTCATTCTAAATCTTAACCCTAGTTTTGATAGTATAATTGTATTGCCATAATTAATTTACCGAAATAATAAAAAGAAAAAAAGATGAGTATTTCACAATTAGTTTTAACTAGTGAGTTAGTAATAATCGATCATGGCAAGTATATTGTCAAGGTAACAGCTCAACTTAATCAAGTAATTTTAGGTACAGCTTTAGCAGGTGATTTGACGGTAGAAAAAGCTGAAGATAACGCCCGTCGAAGAGTTATGTCTTTAATTCGATCGGCTACTGATTTAAATTTGACCAGTATTAGCACCCAAGAGGCAGTAACCATTACTCCTCCTTCTCAAACCAATAATGTACCGACAACTAAAACTCAAACGACTTATTCTCAAGGAAGTCAAGCCGACGACGACAAAGTAAAATTACCAACAACTCAAACAGAAGTTACACCACCACCAGCGGTCGCTCAGCAAAAGACAAAAGAGCCTGAGCAGGTAGATTCCACCCCAAACAATTCCCCCGTCGTTAATAAAGACGATCGACTTTCTACGGCTCAATTAGAGGTAGTAGAGCCAACAAAGACAGAAGATAGCAAACCTTCAAATCTTGATTTGAAGAGTAACACATTACCAAAACCGACTCCGATCGATAATTCTTTAACAACTCCTGTCAATCTAGTTGATGATAATTTATTTTCTCCCACCACTGAAATTACTAATCAAGAGGAAGACAACACCGACGATGTACAACCGCAATTAGATTTTTCGGTTACTAATGATGATTCAACCACCACAAATGAAGATTTGACTGTAGTTGATAATGTCTCTAGTAATGGCAATGGTACAACAGATAAAATTAATCATGTCGAAGAAGAAAAGCAACCTGTTGTAGAACAAAACAATACTACCAGCGACGAACCAACACAAGCAGTTGTTAACGTCGATTTTAATCAAATTATGGCTCAAACGACTTTGGAAATGAAACGTTTAGGTTGGACGATCGATGATGGTAAAAAACATTTAGTCTCAGTTTATGGTAAAAAATCTCGTAACCTTTTATCTGATCAACAATTAATTCAATTTTTACAACATCTAGAAGAACAACCTACACCTGAATAAATAGTATTTTTACTTAATTCACTTTGATTATTTTAGTAAAGTTTTGTAACCAAAGTAATAAAACAGGATATCAACACTAGATAGAGGTAAAACCGCTGAGTGTTAGTTGAGATCAAATCGATCGTGTTTTTAATTTAAGAGATTAAGATAATTTGTTATTTATTAGGCTAAAAAATAGTAGGGCAGTGTATCTGAAAGATTTAAAATAAAAGTAAAAAAGATTTTAGTTGCTCCCAAACCAAGAATCAGCTAAAAATTGTAATTATTGAGCAAAAAAACTGATGAAAGTAAAAAATGATTAATAAATACCATAAATTTTGTTAATAAGGACTCTTAATTTGGTAAAGTAGATCTCGATAAATCTAACTATACTTGTTCATTTCAACCTTTGATTAATTCAAGGGGACATAATAATACAGGATAAGTACCACTTAAGATTAAAATAAAATCGAAAATTAACAAAGAGAGGTTGAACAATGAGGTTTCGCAGCCTATTAATTGCTTTGGTGATGGTATGCGCAGGATTTCTAACCGCTTGTGGTGACGGTCCAGCACAAGCATATGATCCTAAAATTAATACTTATGATGAAATTGTCAATACAGGACTAGCTAACAAATGTCCTCAAATTTCTGAGTTTACTCGTGGTAGTATTTCTATTTCCATCGATGAACCTTTAGACATTATTGATTTATGTTTAGAACCACAACAGTATTTTGTTAAAGAAGAACCAACTAACAAAAGACAAGACGCTAAGTTTGTTGAAGGTAAATTATTAACTAGAGATACCAGTAGCTTAGAACAAATGAGAGGAAGTTTAACCATCGATGAAAGTGGTGTTTTAACCTTCACTGAATTTGATGGTATTGATTTCCAAATTGCAACTGTCTTACTACCAGGTGGTGAAGAAGTACCGTTCTTTTTTACCATTAAAAAATTAGTTGCCACTAGTGAACCCGGTTTTACTTCTATTAATACTTCGGCTGATTTTGAAGGTAAATTTAAAGTTCCTTCTTATCGTGGTGCAACTTTCTTAGATCCTAAAGGTCGTGGTTTAAGCTCTGGTTATGATAACGCTGTTGCTTTACCCGCAGGTTCAGATAAAGGTGATTACACTCGTAGTAACATCAAACAAGTTGATACAAGTAAAGGTGAAATTTCTTTACAAATTACTAAAGTAGATTCAGATACAGGTGAAATTTCAGGTGTGTTTCAAAGTGAGCAACCTTCTTCTACTGACTTAGGTGCAGAAGAGCCTGAAGAAGTCAAAATTCGTGGTGTATTTTACGCTCGTCTAGAGCCTCAATTGTAAAAAGTTCTTTCTCTTAACCAATATCTAGGGGAAGTTTCTACCATACTTAATGAGGTTTATTACTTACCCCGAAATTCGTTTCGGGGCTAATCTTATTGACGATCGATCGTAATACTGAATAATAAAGAAGTTAAAGGAAGAAAAATTTAAAAGTTTGTTTGAAATTTACAAATTAGATTAGGGTTTATGGCATAAACCCCTACACAATTAAATCAATTCAATTTAGGAAAAGTAAAGTAACAGTTGTTTTGAATCAATTTGCCATGTCTTTTTTCTTTCAAAGAAGAGTTTTTATTTTTAAGACGAAAATAAACTATATTCTCATTCGATTACCAAATATCACCATAACTCCAATTATCAATTAAAAAAGGATCGTCAATACTAATTATATTCTGTAAACCATTGTCTGTTTCAACTGATATATCATTACTTGAAAATAACCATATTCGATCGTCTTTAGCAAAAGTTGTCATGAAAGGAAAACCATATTTTTTACTGTAATTAAGCAATTTGGTCTTAATAACTTCTTGATTTTCTTTAATCTCAAATAAATATCTTTTGAGATAACGGTTATACATGAAAACTCGTTGATTGATAATTTGTATAGACCAAGAATAAGTTGAATTTTTTTTTTAAATTCTTCTCTCGATCGATCGGTTATTTTTGAAACAAAAGAATTATCTATTAACTTGGTTGCTGTTTCGCCATTATAAAGCAAAACTTCTAATTCATTATTAATAAAAATTGCACCATTCAATTATTTACAATTATGGTATAGAAAGAGGGTTATATGTATTTAAACGAGCAATTATAAAAAGGAAAAATACAAAAAAAATTATAATATATTTATAACAATTAAAATTAGATAAATATTAATGATATTACCGATACAATTGCTAATAATTTAAAATGATCATTAGCAATTTTTTTACTTCGTTCAACATTTTTCACATTAACTTTTTTAAGGATTAAATACTTACTACCTATTCCAAATAAAAATGATAAATCTAAATGATATAGATAAATTGCCCATAGAGCATGATTTTGATTCAAGGGGATTCTAAATAGTATAAAACTCAAAGAAAAAAGAATTACACCGATTAGCGAAGAATAAATATACAAATTTTTGATACTATCTATTTTTTGTGCCAGTAAAAACAAAGGTGAACTAAGAAAAAAGGGTGTTAATAAAATTATAAGGAATACTCCAATAATCAGTATAGCTGGAGCAAATGTGGTTAATATTAATATTCTGGGAAACAAAGGCATAAAAGCTATTTACTTATCGATCGGTTTATGTTTGAATTAAAATTTTTAAGTTATGGTATAGAAATAGGATTATCTGTATCTAAAACATCTATACATTCACTTTCAACCAAAGATTTTGGAGCAATAGCATAATATCGCTTTGATTTAGAAGAATCGTTTGTAAGAACAAAATAAATAATATCTTCATTAGATTGCCAAATGCCATGATTACGATCGATGATGTAAGGTTTTGAGATAGAAATAATATTCTGTAAACCTATTTCGCTTTCTACAAATATTTTATTTCTCGATTGTGGTATTGCCCAAACTTCTGAATTATTAGGGAAGAGAAAAAATTCATTCAGATAGTGTTTCGATTCATTTTCTATAATCGAAATTTTCTTAAGATCGAGATTAGGTTTTATTTCCCATAAAAAAGCAATGTTATTTTTATTGACAAGAAAAACCCTTCTATTTTGGGCATTGTATAAACTAAAATTTCGTTGTGTATTTTTATTTGTTTTATTTTCTTGTTCTTTTTTAAGAGAATTATATAAAAAGAAAGAGTTATCTATTACAGTGGAAAATTGTTTGCCATCATAAAATAAAATTTGATTTAATTTAAAACTGATAAAAAGAACTCCATTTAAAGAAGGAAAATCATTAATTAAAAATTTACTTTTACTTATGTTTTCAGGTAAAAGTTTGGTATTAGTTTTTGTTACTTCATAAGTCACTTTGTGAGAAAGCCCAAACATCATTGCCGAATAACCAGTAATAAATACTCGATCTAAACTAGGGCTGTATATAATTGAGGTAGAAAATTTACACTCTCCTAACCACCTCATAAAATAAGAACATCTACTATCATATAATTCAGGCAACTCATATTTTTGTCTGATTTGCAAAAGCTTATCATCTACATTTTTGATATACTGATTAAAAATAGAGCTTTTTTGTTTACTTTTTTTTCTTTCATTTTCGATCGCTCCAATGTTGTTAGTAATTTCTGAAAGACAATAAGAATTAAAAGATTTTGCCCGTACAGATGATGCTATAAAAAATATAAAAATTGTATTTACTAAAATTAATATTGTATTCATTTTTACTTATATCGGTAGTTAAAGATGATTATGATTACAAGTACAAATATTCTTTGTTGATCTAATTTATGATTAGATGATTAAGATGATAAAATCAAAATTAATGAATTTTACAAGACTAAGATATTAATAAGTATGTCTAACTTTATTGATTATGATGAAATAGATTTCACAAGACGTTTTGTTTTTGGAACAAGTAACCCTTCAACGACTGATTATAATCAACATATTAGAGCACCAGGTTCTAGACCTGAGCCTATTGTTTTAAATATGTCTAGTTATCTCACTAATGGTGGTGGTCGATATGCTTATCCATCTGTTTTTGGGGTTGTCGATAAATTTTTTCGCACAAATATTCCTGATGGTATATATGAAATTGTAACAGATGGTAATATTACATTAACCGATATTTCTAATTCTAATAACACAATTATAGAATTAGAAGAAAACGATTTTCTCATAAAAATTTCTCAGTATGGTACAGATCCATTAACTTCTGATATATCTACAAGCAGATATTAATCAATCCTACAGTTACACTTTACCCTCTAATCTGTTTACCGATGCCGATGGAGACGAATTAACGATCGATGTAACTCAAAAACCCAACTGGTTAAGTTATAACAGTCAAACAAGACAGTTAACAGGTACGGCACAATCAAACCCTTCTACCGAACCTCTAACTATCCAAGCCAGTGATGGGGAAGATAGTACAACCCTTGAAACTCAAATAATTGTGACTCAACCATTAGCTGTGGTGGGAGATAATCAATTTGCTTCGGGAGGAAATGCAAACGAAAGTATTATCACCAACAATGGAGTTAATTACGTCTTAGCCAACGGTGGAGATGACAACATCGAAGGCGGAGAAGATGCCGATTATCTCTTTGGAGGTGTCGGTGACGATTACATTGATGGTGACGGCGGTATCGATTACATTAGCGGTAACGATGGGAACGATATTCTTTTAGGAGGAGCAGGAAACGACCAAATCATAGGCAGTGCGGGTAACGATGTTATCTTTGGTGGAGAAGGTGATGACACCCTCACGGGTAATGGTGGTGCGGATATATTCGCACTCGAATCAGTTACAGGCTCAGATTTTATCTTTGATTTTGAGTTAGGTATTGATAGCTTAGGTTTGACAGATAGTTTGACTTTTACGAATCTGAGTATTATGGCTAGTGGAAGTAATGCCGATATTTTTGATCAATTGGATAATTTGTTAGTGACGATTAATAATATCGATCCTATTTCTGTAAATAATTCGGCTAACTTTATTAATAACTTACAACTGGTTTAAGTACTACTTGCCAAGTAGTTAATTTGATTATTTGCTTGGCAAGGTATTAATATTAACCTGATTTTTTTAATGAAGACGATGAAGTTTTTATCACTTATTGCTGTTAGTTTAACCGCAATTACCTATTTTGGATTATTAAGAATCATCAAAAGAGAAAAGAGGTTAAAAATAAAATTGTAATTACGTTTTAAATATTTTTGGTTATGACAAAGACGGTGATGGTGCAAGCCTTACAATGATTGTTGAAAATATTTGTTTATCTATTGTTGTCGATAACGATCGGGCTTAACCAACTATACTTTAAAAAATTTCCCTAAATAAAGACCAATTCATGCTTGATTAGATTAATATTGAAGAGCTTAGCAATAATACTTGTAGTAGTCTTATCAATTGTTGCATGACCAATTTGTATTAAAATGAATTAGTTGAATGATAATAACATCAACTCGAGGATCACTTAATTGTAAGTATCAAAGTGTTTCTTTTAATTTAATTTGACAAAAAAATCCTAAATCATGTCTTTACTTGAATGGTTCGACAATTTGAGAAAACCAGAACCCGAGATACAACCACAACGAGAGAGGGAAATAGCTGATGGTTTATGGACAAAATGTCCGAAATGTAATGAGGTAGCTTATACCAAAGATTTACAAACTAATAATATGGTCTGCCTTAAGTGTGAGCATCATATGATAGTAACCAGCGATGAACGAATTACTCAATTAGTTGATTCTCAGACATGGCAACCGCTTAATAGCCATTTGTTACCAACTGACCCACTTAATTTTCACGATCGTAAAAGTTATAGCGATCGAATTAAAGATTTACACAGCAAAACAACTTTAACTGATGCGGTACAAACGGGGATAGGCTCAATTGATGGTTTACCGATCGCTTTAGGCGTAATGGATTTTCGGTTTATGGGTGGTAGTATGGGTTCGGTTGTGGGTGAAAGACTCACTCGTTTGATTGAACACGCTACGGCTAATTCTTTTCCTGTCGTCATTGTTTGTGCCTCTGGTGGGGCGAGAATGCAAGAAGGAATGTTGAGTTTGATGCAAATGGCAAAAATTTCAGGTGCTTTGCAACGCCATCAAGAACAAAAATTATTATATATTCCTGTTTTAACCCATCCGACTACAGGTGGTGTCACAGCAAGTTTTGCTATGTTAGGAGATTTGATTTTAGCCGAACCCGGTGCGATGATTGCTTTTGCTGGTAGAAGAGTGATTGAGCAAACTTTAAGAGAAAAATTACCTGATGATTTTCAAACTGCGGAATATCTACTCAAGCATGGTTTTGTCGATGCGATCGTTTCTCGGACTCAATTGAAAAAAACTCTGGCTTATCTAATTAGTTTACATCAACCATTTTTATCGATCGATTCTAATCAAACTCAAAACCTAGAATCTGAAGCCCAAAACTCAGAACACCTAAATCAAAATTCCCAAATCAAAATCTAGAACAATAGTATATTGTGATGATGTTTAAGATTACAGTAGGTAGTGCATCGCCTTCTTTGTTCTCAATTGAAGCCATAATAGTTAAAACAATGATTCATTATTCATTATCACGAAACTTTTACAATTAATTCAACATCTACTAGAACAACAAATATCATTGTAGTGCGATCGTTATTTATTCATCATGAAATTGCTTAAATTAATTATTCTGTTTTGTCTGACTGTAGTTGTAATTTACACCACCTCCCAACGATATACTATAGCTCAAACTTCAAAATACGAAAAACAAATAAGAGGTGTTTGGTTAACAAATATTGATAGTGAAATATTATTTAGCCCAGAAAACACCACAGAAGCGATCGCGACTCTTGCTAAACACCAGTTCAATCGACTTTATCCAACGGTTTGGAATTGGGGACATACACTATATCCTAGTCAAGTAGCTTCATCAGTTACAGGGTACGAAATCGACCCAACCGAAGGATTACAAAATCGTGATGTCTTAGCCGAAATTATCGAACAAGGGCATCAAAAAAAGATGAAGGTGATACCTTGGTTTGAATTTGGCTTTATGGCACCAGCAGATTCGCAATTAGCTAAACTTCATCCTGAATGGTTAACCACAAGAGTTGATGGTAGTACTATCTGGTTAGAAGGAAAAGTACACGAAAGAGTCTGGTTAAATCCGCTCCATCCTGAAGTCCAAAATTTTATTAGTGATTTACTTTTAGAGTTAGTTCGTAATTATGATATAGATGGTATTCAAGTTGATGATCATTTTGGTTATCCTTCGGTTTTAGGTTACGATGCTTATACCGTCAATCTTTATCAACAAGAACATGATGGCAAATTACCGCCAACAGACGAGAAAAATTCTGAGTGGATACAATGGCGAGCAGATAAAATCACCGCTTATATGGAAACGTTATTTAGACAAATCAAAGCAGTTAAAAATAATGTTGTTATTTCGGTTTCTCCTAATCCGCAGGTATTCTCCAAAGAAGAATTTTTATTAGATTGGGCAAAATGGGAAAGAAAAGGTTTAGTAGAAGAATTGATTGTCCAGTTATATCGTAATAATATGGAAGCTTTTAATCGGGAATTAGCTCAAAAAGATTTGCAATTAGCCAAAGCTCATATCCCGACAGCGATCGGTATTCTCTCAGGGTTAAAAGGTCGTCCTACTAATCTAAAACTATTAAAACAGCAAATCGATCGTTCGCACGAAGAAGGCTTTGCAGGGGTATCCTTCTTTTTCTACGAGAGCTTATGGAATTTTGGTGATGAGTCAGTTGAGCAAAGACAACAGTTTTTCCGCCAAATATTTAGCAGTGAAGAAATTAGGAATTAGAGATTAGGGGTTAGGGATTAGGGATGAATAATTAACTAACACCTTTAAGTAAAAATTCGGTTACAATTTTAACCAGAAATGAATAATTGTTATGATCAAAAATTATTCGTGTTTAGAATAAAAATTAGTTGTTGATACAGGAGATTTAGACAAGGTGACTTTAGCTGAGTTAATTGAAAAAGGCGGTGTTTCTATTTGGCCGTTACTATTTTTATCTATTATTGCGATAGGTACTATTTTAGAACGTTTATGGTTTTGGTCAAGAGTCTTGATAAAAGAAGAACAAATACTAAATAGTGTTATGGATGCCGCCACCACAAACTGGGTTAAAGCAGGAGAAATTGCCTCTCGTTACCGTCATCATCCCGTAGGTAAACTACTCAACAAACCTTTACAATTAGAAAATCCAGATCCTGATGTTTTTCACTTATCTTTAGAAACAGGGGCAGATGATGAGCTAGCACTGATGCGTAAAGGAGACAAGGTTTTAGAAGGTATTATCGCATTATCACCTTTATTAGGATTACTAGGTACAGTTTTAGGTTTAATCCGTTCATTAGGCTCAATTTCGATCGAAGATTTAGGTACAGCTTCAACTAGCGGAGTTACTCTAGGGATTGGCGAATCTTTAATTTCAACTGCTGTTGGTTTGATTGTGGCAATTATTAGTGTTGTTTTTTATCGACTTTTTCAAGCTTTTTGGTTTAATCAAGTACGTATTTTTCGTAAAGCCGCTAGTGATTTAGAGGTGATTTATCGCCAACGATGGAATCAAAGACAAAAGTTAATGGTTTAAAATTAATTAATAATTAACAATTAATAATTAATAATTTGTGTTCAATTCTCGTTAATTATCTTCACCTCTTGATTAGATTTAGAGGTAATCTTCTTTAATTAATCATATTTTAATTTTTTATATAATGACAAAGCTATTTACTAAACCAGACGAAAACCCTGAGCCACAAAATCTACCAAAACCATCACCCATTAAACCATTTAAGCTCTGGCAGGATGTTCAAAGTCAACAGGAAGTACGAATTGAGATTGTACCAATGATTGATGTTATTTTCTGTATTTTGACCTTTTTTATCTTAGCGGCAGTAGGTTATTCTCGTCAGCAGGCAATTAGTTTAAATTTACCAAAAGCGGTAACTGGCACACCTCAAATGAGAGAAATGTTGGTAGTCAGTTTAGATAACCAAGGACAATTATATCTAGAGCAACGACCAGTTAGTCAAGTACAACTTTATAGTGCGGCTAAAAATTATAATAGCCTCAATCCTGAGGGTTTGATGGTACTTCACGCTTCTCAAGAAGTAAGATACAGTGAGGTAATTCAAGTATTAGATATGCTCAAAGAAGTAGGTGGAGAAAAAGTTGCTTTAGCGACAACACCAGGGCAATCTTCCGCTCCAACACAAACAGCTACCCCTTTTAATCCTTATTACACTCCACCTCAAAACCAACAACAACAGCCTTCTACCCTGCCAGGTGTGCCGATTCCTGAGCAACCCCCAAGTGAGCCTCCTGCACCGTAAGTTGATAATTGATAATTAATAATTGATAATTAATAATTGAATATACTTAACTATATTATTAGGTGTGTTTAGATTACTATAAATATACTTTTGACCCTTGCTCGATACTAGCAACATTAGAATTACTATTATCTATTCTCGATAACTCTTATTATGTGGCAACCAATTATTGAAGCAATTAAGGAAAAGACGCAAACTGATTTTCAATTAGTCAATACTCGTAGTATTGGTGGAGGTTGTATCAATCAAGCATATCAGTTAATTGGGAATCAAACAGAATATTTTGTTAAGTTAAATAGTGCGGTAAAAGCGGATATGTTCACCGCTGAGGCTTTGGGTTTAGAACAAATGTATAATACCAAGACTATTACTATTCCTCAACCTATTTGTTATGGTATAGCTGAGGATAAGAGTTATTTAGTTTTAGAATATATTGAACTAGGTAGAAGTAATAATAGTCGATCGTGGACACAAATGGGTAAGCAATTGGCTTTATTACATCAAAAAGGTATATGCGATCGCTTCGGTTGGCAAACGAGTAATACGATCGGTTCGACACCACAACCTAATGATTGGTATGATAATTGGGCAGATTTTTTCGCCGAAAAAAGAATTGGTTATCAGTTAAAATTAGCTAAACGTAACGGTGGTAATTTCAATGATAGTCAGACAGTAATAGAAAAAGTTAGGGATTATTTAGCTACACATAACCCTAAACCTGCACTTGTACATGGAGATTTGTGGTCAGGAAATGCTTCTTTTACCGCCGATGGAAACCCGATTATATTCGATCCGGCTTGCTATTATGGCGATCGTGAAGTAGATTTAGCAATGACGGAATTATTTGGTGGTTTTCCTGCCTCTTTTTATCAAGGCTATAATCAACAATATGCTTTAGATGATGATTATCAGCAAAGAAAAACTCTTTATAATCTTTATCATATTCTTAATCACTTTAATATTTTTGGCGGTGGATATGAATATCAATCTCAAAATATGATTAAGCAAGTTATGAAATGGTGATAAAAGTTAAAAGTTAAGAGTTAAGAGTTAAAAGTTAAAAGTCATTCTCCACTTGTACTGAGCGTCAGTCGAAGTATTCTCGCACTCTCTCCATTCTCCATTCTTTATACTAGCTTTGTCAATTTATACCCAAGGCGGGTTGAAAAATCACATTATTACTGCTGTAAATTATGTCAACTTAAGTACATTATTGTTATCTGTTAAATCTGTTGTTGGGTTAGTCAAAGACAAAATATCTCTATTCTCAAATTATTAATTAGATTGTGCGATCGTTTCTACATCTGTGGCAACATTAGCACAAAGTTTATCGATCGGTATATCATTTTTGCCGTATAAAAAAGGATTTTCTAGCTCTTTGCCGACTTGTTCTAAACCAAGTAAGATAAAACTAATAATTGCGACTACAGGTATTGTCCACCACTGCATTTTCTCGATAATATTAAATGGTAGAGCAAAACAATAAATTAAAATTAAACGTTTAAGATAAATACGATAAGCAATCGGTAATGGTGTAGAAACAATTCTTTCACAACTGGTTAACCCTTCAATCATGTTATTAAGTGAATTATTCATTTCCATTTTTTGTACCGTATCAATTACACCTCGATCGAGTTGAGATTGCAGATATTCACCAATCCATAAGGTTATTTGTAATGACATCCGTTTGGCTGAATCTATTTCTTGTGCTTGTTTTGCGTTGAGTCGTTTTTTAAGTTCGGCATTCGGTTTTTCTCCTCTTAGTTGAAGTTTGGTAGCGATCGCAAAGGCAATTAAAAGATTAAAAACGGCTAATTTCGCTTCTTTTTCTTCGGTGAGTTTTTCGGGAATGGTTAATTTGATGTAACGAGCTAAATTACGAATATTGACAACGATAATACCTAAAGACTTTCTCCCATCCCAAAAACGATCGTAAGAAGTATTAGTCCGAAAAACTAAGAGTAAACCTAAAACTAGACTATAAACAACATTACCGACTAAATCGCCAATATGGACAATAAAATCTGATCTAGGAACAAAAAATCGAACTAGACAAACAAAAGTTGTAAAGAAAGTAAAAATTAAAATTGTCGGTAAAATAGTTTTAACAACCGAACCTTCTAAGCTCAAAGCTATTTCAAACCAATTCTGTTTGCGATCTGAATTCATTTTTTATCTTAATTTTAAGGGAAAGAAAATACGATCGTCAATACCTTGATATAAGTCTATTTGCCCTTAATCTTTAAACAAGTATGCTCTTGCCAAATACATAAATGTAGTTCACCTTTGTTAGTTACTGTTGTTTTATTTAAGATTATTATTGTAGTACACAAAATGGTTAGCATCGTAATTATTTGAATACCTTTGAATTGGGGTAAATTATTTTTCATGATTCTCGATCGTCTCCATTGACTATTGAGTTATATCTTTATCTTCTCAAAGACTTATCGGACATAGCTCTCAAACATAACGGACATAACAGACATAGCCTGACATCCTCTTCTCTTCATCAGGATTTGACAGGATTATTGGATTAACAGGATTTAGGTAGATAAAACGATCGTGCTTTATGTTTTTAATGATGACAATTTCGATTTGTGTAGGGGTGCAAGGTTTGCACCTTCTTATTTTTTTTTAACGCTATAGCGTTAATTGCAATGAAATAAACATCTTAATTAGCGATAATAAAACTATACTTATGCAAAATATCTATCTTTTTTCCTCTGATGCAATCTTTCCCTGAGCCGTTTTTAAATCAAATAGCTAAGATCAAGAAGTTGTCTTTAACACAAGAAAAAACTTTTATTACTATCTATACCAGTGAAAAGAAAGAAACGTGGAAAATTGCTGAATCTCTTGGCATAGAAGAAAGTACTTTACGCACCCGTAAAACAGGAATTTATCAAAAGTTTGGTCTTAGTGGAAATCATCCTGGAAAAGCTCATGAACTTTATAACTTTCTAGTTGAAGAATATCAAAAATACAACCAAAATAAAATTCTTGATCGGACGATTAATGATGAAATCGATCTTGGTCAATTAGTTCAAACAATCCGCAAAAAAACAAAAGCAGATATTGAAGATCGCTGTGGTAAGATGCAGGTCTTGGATATGACACGATCGATCGGTTTGGATGATATTTATACCGATGTCAATATTCTAGAAGACATTACTAATCGATCGAGATATAGTATCGCTCAATTAAAAGAGGCTTGTAACTGGGAAAACTTCGATCGTTTTGGCTTGGGTAGAAAAACAGGCGATCGAATATCAGGATTAACCGCCGTCGATAAACACCGTAAATTAATGATTTGGGGTAAACCCGGAGCAGGAAAGACTACTTTTTTAAAATATTTGGCGATTCAATGTATTAATGAAAAATTATTGAAAAATTATGTGCCTATTTTTGTAACGCTGAAAACCTTTGCCGATGAAGCCGAACAAATTAATTTAGAAAACTTTATTCAACAACAGTTAGCAATTCGATCGGTGACACAGACGGAAACTGAAGAATTACTCAACTCTGGTAAAGCTTTAATCTTACTGGATGGTTTGGATGAAGTCAGAGAAGAATATTGCTATAAGGTAGTCGAACAGATTAAACAGTGTGCTTATCAATATCGCACTAATTATATAATTATCACTTGTCGTATCGCCGCCCGAGAATATACTTTTAATGATTTTAAAGAAGTAGAAGTAGCTGATTTTAATGATAAGCAAATCAAAAATTTTGTCAGCAAATGGTTTGCTATTCTCAAAAATCCTGTCAAAGCAGAAAAACTGCTCGAAAAATTAGATAATAATGAACCGATTAAAGAATTAGCTAGTAATCCCTTATTACTAACTTTACTTTGTTCGGTTTTTGGTGAAAATGCTGATTTCCCTGCTAGTCGAGCCGAACTTTACAAAGAAGGAATCGATGTCTTGTTAAAAAAATGGGATGGTAAACGTAACATCGAACGAGACATAGTTTACAAAAGGCTATCGGTTAAACGTAAAGAAGATTTACTCGCTCATATCGCTCAGATAACTTTTGAGCGAGGGGATTATTTTTTTAAACAAAGGGATGCAGAACAATATATCGCTGATTATATTCGTAACCTACCCGATGCTAAAACTGATCCTGATGCCTTATTAGTGGATAGCGAAGTAGTATTAAAATCGATTCAAAGCCAACATGGTTTGTTAGTAGAAAGAGCAAAGAGTATATTTTCTTTTTCTCATTTAACTTTTCATGAATATTTTACAGCCAAACAGATTCTCTCTCAAATTGTGTCTTTAGATAGACAAGCATTAATTAATTTTACTAAACATATTACCGAAGAGCGTTGGCGAGAAGTATTTTTGTTAGCTGTAGAAATGCAAACTAATGCCGATAGCTTGTTAAAAGCGATGAAACAAACAATCGATGAGTTGGTAGCCAAAGACGAGCTAATCCAGAAGTGGCTTCAGTGGGTAGAAGTTAAAACCAATTCCATTGATACTACATTAAAATTATTTCAGATACGATATTTATACCTCAATCTCGACCTCGATTTCTTCTACTACTTTTTTCTGTACCTCAACCAAAACTTCTTCTACCGAAACTTATACACAAATAATCCAAACTTGTATCTCGATGTAATCTTCTACTTCTACCTCAACCTTGACCCAAATTTCAACATTTTAAGAAACTTTGAGCCCGACCAATTTAAGAAACTTAATCTCAATCCAGAATTTATCGCAGAAGTAGAAAACTTACTAGCACAAATACCTAATCGAAATGAAAATAGAACAAAATTTAAGCAATGGCGAGAATGTTCTAATTTTTCAGCTTGGCAAGAAAAATGGCGAAGTTTAATCATTAAGTATCGTAATATCGGTCATCAATGGAATTTCAATGAACAACAAAAAGAGTTAATCTTGAAGTATTTAAAAGCAAATAAGTTATTAGAAGACTGTTTGGCTAGTGAATGTTATGTCAGTCGTGAAGTGAGGCAGGAGATAGAGGATAGTTTGTATTTACCCACCAGTTATTTCAGTGAAAGTAAGGCGTGAACATATCAACCACCCCTAACCCACGGGGCTTACAAGCATCTGAAGTCAATTCAGATGACAGCCCCTCCTCCTTCAAAGGAGGGGAACACTATTGAACTGTTCAAAACAACTCGTTTACTGTGATAAATGTCCTAAGCAATTCTTTTACTGCTATCACAGTTATTATCAATAAGTCTTTTAGTCTCCCCTTTGAAGGAGAACTGCAGAAGGCAGAGGGGTCAGGCATTTAGGATGATTGATACCGAGCCTCGATTCAAAAGGGTGCAAACCTTGCACCCCTACTTAATATTTATTCTGAGCCAAAAAAAAGCAATCCCAAACCAGCCTCGGTTGTACATAACGTTGTAGAAGTTTCTTACTATTTTCTAATCTTTCGATTAAATCAACAGAATATTTTTTTTCCCAATACAACCACTGTAAGTAATCAGCTAGCCAAATTTGCAATTCTAATTCTAAACTACTACTAATTTGCTTGGCTAAATCAAATCCAGTCATCACATCATCAGGATATGTTTTTAATTGATTCAATAATTCACTCGGTACTTGTTTTAAGTTTTGCCAATAACGAATCGCTTTACCGGGGCAACCCTGAGCTAGTTTAATTAATTGAGGATAATCCATCACTTCAGCAAAATTAGCACGAGATAAAACCATTTCGAGGTTTTGTTCGCTCAAACGATAAAAGGGTATTTTTTGACAACGAGAAACTAAAGTTGACAAGATAGAATCACTACTTTCGGCGATTAAAATTATCGTGGCTTTTCCGGGATTTTCTAAGGTTTTTAATAAAGCATTTCCTGCCGATTCTGCCATTAGTTGAGCCGATTCTATTACCACCAAGCACCGTTCTGATTTTAAAGGAGGACGACTTAAAAACTGGCTAATTTCTCGGATTTGCTCAATTCTGATACGGGGGGCGGTTTTACGTTTTACTCCTTTGTCTTGAGCTTGAGTAACGGTTAATAACTCCCCTTTTTCGCTATAAGTTGGTTCAACCCATAAAAAGTCAGGATGATTACCTCGATCGAGTTTGACAGATGCAGTCTGATAATCTTCATTGGCATTAATTAATAACATTCGTGCAAACATTCTAGCACCAAGGGCTTTACCGACACCTTCTGGCCCACAAATAAATAAGCAGGAGCAATTTTTTGATTATTTTTGCTTCTTTCTAATAGTTCGACGGCTAATCGTTGCCCTGTTAATTCTTTTAATGGACGCATGATAAGAGTTAAGAGTTAAGAGTTAAGAGTTAAGAGTTAATTGTTTCCGAATTCCGAATTCTAAATTGTGATATTGTGATATGTGAATCTTTGTTATCAGAAACAATTGGGGAATATGACAACTTCTGCTAAATTATATGAAGGCAAGGCAAAAATTGTCTATGCTACAGATACCGAGCAAGTCTATCTTACCTATTTTAAAGACGATGCTACCGCTTTTAATGCTCAAAAAAAAGGTACGATCGTTGGTAAGGGAGAAATCAATTGTACTATCTCTTCTGCTTTATTACAATTACTAGACACCAAAAATATTCCAACTCATTTTATTGAACAAACATCACCAAGAGAAATGCTTGTTCAAGCAGTTGATATTATTCCCCTCGAAGTTGTAATTAGAAATATCGCCGCAGGTAGTTTGTGCCGACAAACAGGTATTATCGAAGGGACAAAACTGTCTTCTCCTTTAGTTGAATTTTATCTCAAAAATGATGAATTAAATGATCCGTTATTAACTTACGATCGTCTTGATTTATTAAATATAGTATCTAATGATCAAATAAAACAATTAAAAGATTACGCTTTAGTAATAAATCAGCATTTAGAAGAGTTTTTTGCTTTGTGCGGAATAATATTAGTTGATTTTAAGCTAGAATTTGGTTTTAATAACCAAAATAAAATTATTTTAGCAGATGAAATTAGCCCTGATACTTGTCGCTTGTGGGATGCCACGGAACAAGATACAACTAAAAGAGTCTTAGACAAAGATCGCTTTCGTCGTGATTTAGGTGAAATTGAATCTGCTTATGAACAAGTTCAACAAAGAGTATTAACTCAAATTCAAAAGCTAAAAAATAGCTAGTATCTTTAAATCTTTATATTACCTAAAAATTAATAATTGGTGTGTGGTAGTGAACAACAACAAACAGAAAAGCAAGAAGGCTAAAAATGATTTGCCGATGAATATTTCGTCGCCATCTAAACTGAATAAAAAAAATAGATCTAGTTTAGTTAACTTAAATTCTCAATGGCAACAAAAAGCGGTTGCGACAATACTTGGAAGTTTAACTTTAACTTTAGCTCATAATACGATCGTCTTTGCGACACCATTCGTAAACCCCGAAGAGCAAACCTCCGCTCAAAGTATCGAGATTCCTGTCTCTTCATCTACACAAACAACATCAAACTCGATCGAATCAGTAGAAGTAGAGGTGATAACTAATACTGCTAAAGTAGAAATAGTAAGTGATCAGACTAATACGACTGAGTTAGAATCACAATTAGCTGAAAATGACCCTGTAGTTGTTACAGAAACGATCGAGGTTACGACGACTAATACTGCTGAAGTAGAAATAGTTAGTGATCAGACTAATACGACTGAGTTAGAGTCACAATTAGCTGAAAATGATCCTGTAGTTGTTACACAAACAGATCAACAGTTAAACGAAAATACTTCATCCTCAGCAGTTAACTTAATTATTACTCAAATCCAAGAGAATACAAACCCAACTACAATACCAACTCAAGAAGATACAATACCAACTCAAGAAGATACAATACCAACTCAAGAAAATACAATACCAACTCAAGAAGATACAACTCAAGAAAATACAACTCCCACTCCCACCCAAGAAAATACAAATACAGAAGAAACACAAGAAAGCGAACCTAGAGTATTAGTCTCCGAAGTATTCGTTTCAGGAGTAGAAGGGGAATTAGAAGATATAGTTTATAATGCTATCAGAACCAACCCCGGTCGCACCACCACTCGTTCTCGACTACAACAAGACGTACAAGCAATTTACGCTACAGGTTTTTTTAGTAATGTTAATGTAACTCCAGAAGATACACAATTTGGGGTCAGAATTACTTATCAGGTTGAACCCAACCCAATTTTAAATCGAGTTACTATTCAAACAATCCCTGAAAATACGGAAAACAATTATCTAATACCCCAAGAAGTAATTCAAGAAGCATTTGCTGATCAATATAACGAGATATTGAATTTACGGGATTTAAGAGAAGGTATCACCGAACTTAATAAATGGTACACCGACAACGGTTATGATTTAGCTCAAGTAGTAGGTGCACCTCAAATTAGTGATGATGGAGTTGTTACTTTAGTTATTGCTGAAGGGAAAATAGAAGATATTCAAGTTCGATTTTTTAATGAAGAAGATGAAGAAGTTGACGGGCGTACACGAGATTTTATTGTCACCAGAGAAATGCGACTCGATCCAGGTGATACTTTTAATCGAACCACCGCTCAGCAAGATTTACAGAGAATTTTTGGTTTAGGTATTTTTGAGGATGTCAGACTATCTTTTAGCCCAGGGGAAGATCCTGCTGAGGTAGTGATGAATGTTGATGTAGTTGAAGGTAATACTGGTTCATTAGGTGCAGGTGCAGGGATTAGTTCTAGTAGTGGCTTATTTGGTACAATCAGTTATCAAGAAAAAAACCTTGGTGGAAACAATCAAACGATCGGTGCTGAATTTCAGTTAGGAGAAAGAGAGTTATTATTTGACCTTAGTTTCCGAGATCCTTGGATAGCAGGAGATCCATACCGTACTTCTTATTTTGTCAACGGTTTCCGTCGTCGATCGATATCTTTAGTTTATGATGGTATCGACACAGATACAATCCGTACCGAGAATGGTGATGATACCCCTAGAGTCGTTCGTACAGGTGCAGGTATAACTTTCTCTCGTCCTTTATCAGACGATCCATTTACAAAAGCCGAATGGAATGTTAGTGCTGGTTTGCAATATCAACACATCGAAATTCAAAACTCAGACGGAGATACTTCTAGTCGTTCTGCCGATAGATTTGGTTCAGAAAAACTAGCTTTTAACAATGGTGGGGTTGATGATATCATCTCTTTAAGATTAAATGCTTCTCAAGATACTCGTAATAGTTCCTTACGTCCTACTAGTGGTAGTTTATTACTTTTAGGTTCAGAACAAACAATTCCTCTTACAGGTATTTTATATAACCGTCTGCGTGCTAGTTATAGTTATTATCTTCCTTTACAACTAATCAATTTTGATTTTACTGAAGGACCTCAAGCATTAGCTTTGAATTTTCAAGCTGGAACTGTAATCGGTGATTTACCTCCTTATGAAGCTTTTGTTTTAGGTGGTAGTAACTCAGTTAGAGGTTATGGTGAAGGAGATTTGGGTAATGGTCGTGCTTATTTTCAAGCTACTGCTGAATATCGTTTTCCGATCATCTCTTTTCTAGGCGGTGCTATTTTCTTTGATTATGGTACTGATTTGGGTACAGCCGATTCGGTTATCGGTAAACCTGCTAAAGTTAGAGGTTTAAATGGTGATGGTTTTGGTTACGGTTTAGGTGTGAGAGTGCAATCCCCTGTAGGACCAATTCGGATTGATTATGCGATTAATGATGAAGGTGATAGCCGTATTCACTTTGGTATTGGTGAAAAATTCTAATTAATTAGTTGAGATATGCCACAGATGTAATAACTTAATTCCTCATTGTCTTAATCAGGATTTTGGGGATGTTAGGATTAGCAAGATTTTTTTATTGATGATGAGCTATAATTAGGAGAATTAAATCTTAAATTTATTTAATTGGCTATAAGTACCTATGCAAAATTATTTGTATAATCCCGAATCCTCCCCTTCAAAGGCAGGGGTGTAAGCGGTGGAATTCCGCTCAGATGCTACACGCCCGCAAGGGATGTCCACCAGGACGGCTTACACCCTCGACGAGAGAAAATGCTTCTGCTCACAATAAAACTTTGAAGTATCACTACATCCAATTAATTTTGTGGTACTACGTTCTCGAGCAAAATTTACCTTTGCATGCTTACCTGAAGTCATTTGCGGTGAAGGAAGTACGCCGTCATGCCTAGCCTTTTACCAATTACTAATTATCAACTACTGATTCCTAATTCGATAATTAAAGGTAAATGATCTGAACCCATATTACTGATTGTTTTGATATTTTTTACTTGAATCTTCTCGCTAATTAAACAATGATCTAAAGGTATGGATAACCAACTTATATCAGGAGAAATACTTGATTGAGTTGGTAATATACCAAACCCTTGACGAGCATTTTTTAACTTTGAATTTTTAATCATTTCTTGATAAAAAGGTGACCACATTGTCGCATTCAAATCACCTACTAAAATGACAGGTTTTGAGATTTGATTAACATAATTACCTATACCTTGTAGTAATTGATCGTTTCTGATTTGAAAACCCTCTACGCCATAATAAAGCTGAGGATAAGCGTGAGTTGCAATAAATACTAATTCTTTTCCGGCAATATTAAAGTTTGATGTCACTACACCTCGGTAATCTCCATACACATCAACTTGAGTATTATTTAAAGGTATTTGACTATAAATTTCTATTTGTAACTTTGGGTAACTCAAATGGTATTGATAATTAGGAGATAATAATTCTAAGGATTCAACCCAACTAGATTTGGCTTCTAAAAACACAGCAATATCAGGTACTTCTGTTTCTACTAATGAAATAGTGTTGGCATATTTTTTGTTGTTATGTAAAACATTGAACACAAGAACTTTAAGATCACTGTTATAGTTGTAGTTCAAATTAGATGAACCAATATACCAAGGTATAACTACTAATGAGTTTATTAAAAGACAAAAAGAAGCTAAAAATATTCCTAACAAATGCCTTTTCAAAAGAAAAAAGACTAAGATAATTAAAGATAATAAAAATAATTGCAATTTGAAATTTGTTAGTAATTCTAAATACATATTGTACTTTCCTAAATATCCTAATAAAGAAAGTAAAATCAAAACGATCGTATTTATAGTAAAGAAATAAAAAATAGATAGATTTAAAAGACGATATTTGTTCATATATTTTAAATTTTGATGAAAGTGAATATTCTACCTAGAAAATTTGATCAACAACATATTGTACAAGCTCAAAAAATAAACTTGAATTTGAATGACTATCATCATCGTTTACCTGTATGGGGAATAACAATTGATGATATGACGACAGTAGATAGAGATGACGGTATTTGGTTAATCCCTCTTGATGACGATAAATATGAATTACAAGTTAGTATCACTGATGTCTCTGAATTAGTAAATAAAGATTCACCGATCGATTTAGAAGCAAATCAAAGAGTGGTAACTTTATATCATACTCAGCCACCCACACCGATGTTACCTCATAAAATTAGTACGAATTTAGGCTCGCTAGATGAAGATAAACCGACTTTAGCGATGACAGTTTTTTTTATTATCGATCGTCACGGTAAGATTAATTCTTATGAAATAAAAGAGACAATTTTTACAAACAAAAAAGCTTTTAGTTATCAAGAAGTAGAAAATATTCTGCAAAATCCACAAAAGATTCCTGAGCATAAAATACTTTGTAATCTGCAAAAAATATCGCAATTGATAAGTAAAAATAGAGGCGGAAAGTCAGGAATTTTAACTGAAGAAGGTTATATAGATGAAGATGGTAATTTAATTAAAGACAATATTAACGCCCATCAATTAATTGCTGAATTGATGATTTTAACTAATAAAACGATCGCTGATTTTTTAGCCCAAAAAGATATTCAAGCCATCTATCGAACCCAAGATGTTGGTACACTCAATTTTAAATTAGCGATTAAAAACATGGGGCATTGTTTAGTGCCTGCTCAATACGAACCGATATCAAAGTCTCACGTTAGTTTAGGTTTAATTAATTATACTCACTTTACTAGTCCTTTACGCCGTTTTGTCGATTTAGTAAATCATCGTATTTTAAAACAAATTCTTCAAAAAAAATCTTCCCCCTATTCATTATTAGAATTAAGCGATATTTGTACTTATATTAATGATTATACTAATCAATTAAAATTAGATAAAGCTAATTATTTAAAAGGAAGAAGAAAACAAGAATTAGAATATAAGTATAGTAATTTAGAACGATTAAAAGTAGCTAATGTATCCAGCGAAGAGTTGTCAGACTTAATAAAATATTGTGTTAATCAATCAACAATAAAAACTATTATTCCTCAATTAAAATTAAGAGTTAAAGAATTACAACCTAAAGATTTTTATTATCTTTGGTTTGTCGGTAAAATAAATGATTTTTGGCAAGAAGAGATAGATACAGTTTCAGTCTTGTTAGTCAGATCTCAATTAGACGATACAGTGGTAAGTTATACTTACAAACATATTGAATCGCAACAAATACATTTGTGTCATTGTTATCTTGATGGGTTGACGACGATTGAAGCCGTCGCAGACAGTAAAAAAAGTAAAGCAAAACAAAAAGCGGCTTTAGCAACAATTAAAGGATACATTGAAGATAATTTAATCACTAAACCTTTAACTATTGAACCAAAAACAAAAACAAAAACTAATCTTGATCAGATTAAAAATAAGGCTAATATTGATGATAAAGAGTTCTCAAAAATAATCGATCGTTATCTTAAATCAGATCTTAATGATGATAACGTATTAAAAGCGATCGAGCAACGAATAGAAAAACTACCGCCAAAAGATTTATACAAAATTTGGTTTACCGCCAAAATTAATCAGTTTTTTGATTATCCAAATATAGATGGTATTTCAGTTGTCTTTATTCATTCACAACTAACTAATACCCAAATTGACTATCAAATTGATTATCTAGCCCAAACCAAACAATACTCTGCTTATTGTTATATTGATGGCTTAACTCATCCAATACCAAGGTTAGATACTAAAAAAAGCCAAGCTAAACAAAAAGCGGCGTTAGCTTATATTCAAGCATATATTAATCAGCAATTAATCAAGCAACCTCAACCTGTCGCAGAAATTGATTCAGCAGTTTTAGATAATACACAGTTGTCAATTAATTTTACTCCTAAGTTTGCTCAACCTAATGTCAACAATTGGGTATCTCAATTAAACGAATTATCGCAACTAAATCCTGAAGATAAACTAAGTTATCAATTTGAAGAGATTGACAACCTTTTTGTTTGTACACTTACCTTCATCCACCATCAAAAAACATTAAAATCAATAGGATACGGTAAAAATAAAAAAGAAGCAAAACAAATGGCATCTCAAATTTGTCTGATTCAACATAATTTACTACCACAATAATCTACAATTTTTTAAAACAAAATGGGGCGAAAAAAACGCTTACAACAAAATAAACCAAAAACAATTGTTGTAAGAAAAAAAGGCGATAAGTTTGTTAAATTAGGAGAAACTTTTTTTGATTGGGATGATATATATCACTTTTTATTAACTATCCCGTTGTGGCAATTTCTCTGTTTAATTACTGTAGTTTACTTTTCACTCAACAGTATTTTTGCCTGTGCTTATTTACTGCAACCTGATTCTATTTCTCACGAAAGTGCAGTTTCTTTTTTTGATGCTTTTGCTTTTAGTGTCCAGACAATGGCTACTATCGGTTATGGTGCAATGTATCCTCAAACTCGTTATGCACACCTTTTAGTCTCGATCGAGGTCTTATTTGGTTTATTATTAATTGCAATGGCGACAAGTTTGATGTTTGCTCGTTTTTCTCGCCCGACAGCAAGGATGATGTTTAGTAATGTGGCTGTTGTTTGCCCTTACAATGGTATTTCAACTTTGATGTTTAGGGTTGCTAATATGCGTAATAACTGGATTGTAGAAGCTCAAATTCGAGTTAGTTTGCTATTACCCGATGAAATTACTAAAGAAGGGCATAAAATGCGTCGTCTTTATGATTTACCTTTAGTTAGAAA
Organism: uncultured cyanobacterium; assembly: GCA_963710605.1. GTDB lineage: Bacteria > Cyanobacteriota > Cyanobacteriia > Cyanobacteriales > Cyanobacteriaceae > JAALKG01. The sequence goes on along the minus strand of CAVQBA010000006.1, from coordinate 741,034 downwards.
TGAAAGTCCTTTTCTGGCTTTAACATGGGTTATTATGCACCCAATTGATGAACACAGCCCTTTGTTTGCTATCAGTAAAGATTCATTCCTTGAAGGAGATTACCAAATATTTATCACTTTAGTTGGTATTGATGCTACAGTATCACAAACAATTCACAGTCGTCATATTTATCTAGCTGAAGATATTTTGTGGGATTATCGTTTTGTTGATATTGTCAAAATGACTAGTAGTGGTACTCGTTACATCGAAGATAATAATTTTCATGATGTAATTAGTCTAGGGGAATAATTGAGAATTTATGCTGAGTTTCGACAACGTAATACAGTGAACTTCTCAAATCCGCTCAGTAACCATTTTTGAAGGCGAAAAGAAACACTCACATATTTCTGTCTAAGATTCTCGAATCCTCTTCTTAAGACGTTACTCATTACTCATTACTGGTAAATTGTTAAGGCTTAATTTTAAAATTGATAAATCGTCATGAAAATAAGAATTACTGCTATAAATATTAAGAGTTGTCAAAATTTCTGGCAAGTTATGATGACTTTGTTGCAAAATTCCGATAAAGTTATTGAGACCTAATAGTTCTTCAGCTTGATTATGAATTTCATAAACTCCATCACTAAATAAGTATAAATCGGTAGTATTTGAAATATAGATACTTGATTGTTGATAGGTAAGGTTAGGAAACATACCTATAGGAATACCTTTTGTTTTTAAACGTTGATAAGTATTTGGCTGATTATTGTTTGATAGATGAATTGCAATACAAGGTGGATGTCCTGCACTACTAAATGTAAGTTTCTGGGTTATCGTGTTATAGACTCCATACCAGATAGTAAAATATTTGTCATTTTTAATAGTCATTTGAAAGTAATCATTCAGATGTGCTAAAACATCACGTGGTTGGGCATAATTGGTGTTACCCAAACTACGACTTCTTAATAAATTAACGATCGAAATCGAAGGTAAAGCGGCTTTTAAACCATGTCCAGAAACATCTAATAAATAAAAGACAAAATTTTCTTGGTCTAAGTAAAAATAATCAAAAATATCACCACCTAATTGTCGAGAAGGAATAAAACGAAAATCAACTTTAAGTTTTTCATCCTCAAAAGGCTCAGGTAAAAGATTACTGACATATTCTGCGGCTTCGTTTAATTCTGTTTCTAGAAGTAGTTTTTGTTTGTGTAAATCTTCACTTAATTGGTGTAACCTTAAGCCTGCCCTAACTCTGGCTTTTAATTCTTGTAAATCGATCGGTTTACAAATAAAATCATCCGCACCGGCATCTAAACCTTGTATTCGATCTTGAATAGAAACACGAGAGGTGATTAAAATAAAAAAAGTAGTAGCTAAATCAGCATTTTTTTTAATCTCTTGACAGACTTCTAAACCTGATAACTCAGGCATTAACCAATCACAAATAACTAAAGCGGGTTTTAAATGATTGGCGAGATTTAATCCTTCTAATCCATTTTTAGCAATTTGTATCTCATAACCACTTTTAGCTAATGCTCTACTCAAAAGCATTTGCACTGTAGGATCATCGTCTATGATTAAAATAGTTGCCATTGTCAATTAAAAATAGTGGAGTAGTTGACTATTGGAAAAAAATTCAGATTAATTAATTCTATTTATTAGTTATTACTTCTCACTCATCAAATTTATTCTCTTCTTAGCTTAATAATTAAAAGCCTAATTTGCACTATGATGTTAACAAATATATACTATTAATTCATAAATACTTCAGTGATTAAATATCAACTATTAGAGTAATTTACAGGCTAAATTATTAATATCTATGTCAATACTTTTCATAACTCAGATAAAATGACTATATTATTAATTTGTTTTTGTTTAATAGTTAATAATTTTGCCAAAAAACGATCGTATCTTATTAGGGGTAAAGTTGACTGTTTAGAGTAAATATGAAAATATATATCAATCTTCTTTTTTTATTAGGAATCTTTTTACTTTTTATCGGAATTGTCACGATTCAAATTATCAATAGTTCTTCTGCTGTTATTGTCACAACGATCGTTATCGGTATAGGTTGCATTATAGCAAGTTTAGTTTTATTTGTTTCTACTAGTAAAGGCTTTTGGCAAATGCGTTATACTGAAGTAGCAACTAACGGTATAGTTTCTGCTACTTCAATTGTCTTAATTATTATCTTAATTAATTTTTTAGCAATTAAATATCCTCTCAAGATTGATTTAACCGAAAACCAACTTTTTACACTTTCTCCTCAAACCCAACAGTTAGTCAAAAATCTTCCTGCCCCTTTACAGGTATATGTTTTCGATCGACCAATTAATGAAATAGACAAACAAATACTCGAAGATTATCAAGCTATAAATAATTTATTTGAATATCAATTTGTTGATCCTCAAGTTGATATTAGTTTAGCTCAAAAATTTAATGTTACTCGTAATGGTGATGTGTATCTCGAATACGAAAATAGAAGTAAACTAGTCCAAATTGTCTCGGCTGAAAATCGACTTTCTGAAGTTAAATTAACAGAAGCGATCGCATTTATTCAAAAAGAAAATCAAGCAACGATTTCTATTTTACAAGGAAATGGCGAACCTCTATTACAACAAGGAGGAGAAACAAGTTTTGCTCAACTTGTAGAAAGTTTAAGCCAACGAGGTTATATCGTCGAACCACTTAATTTAACCACATCACCTCTTGTACCTCCTACAACTAATATTTTGTTAGTTAGTGATGGAGAAGGACAATTATCTCAAGTGCAAAAAGAAAAAATAGAGCAATATATCGATCGAGGCGGTAACTTATTGCTCATGTCTAATGCTCAAAGTACTAATAGTTTAGGCGATATCTTAAATCAATGGGGAATTAATCTTAATGATAGTTTAGCGATCGATTCTTCGGGTACAGGTGATGTCTTTGGTTTTGGTCCTTCAATTAGCATTATCCTTAATTATAATGATCATCCTATCACCACAGGTTTTGATGAAGGCTTGGTAATTCTTCCTTGGGCAAAACCGATTATAACCACTGCTATGGCTAATATTGAAACTACGCCACTACTCATCACCACCAACCAATCATGGGGCGAAACAGATTTAGAAGAACAAAATGTCGAATTTAATCCCACAGAAGACATCCCACCACCATTAGTTTTAGCTGTTGCCTCTGTCAAAACTAAGACAGAAGAATCAACATCAACACCTGAAAATCAATCACAACAAGAAGTAGAACCAAATATAGATACTCCGCCCACATCAACACAAACACCTCCTGATTTAGCTTTAGGAGGAAATGATTTGCCAGAACCACCTGATCTAAAAACCCCGAATCAGCCAATAAAAACCAGCAATTCCAGAGCAAAATATTACCAACAATCAACCAACTCAAAAAATGATTGTAATTGGTAATAGTAATTTTGCCACCGATGGTTGGTTTGGGCAACAACTCAATAGTGATTTTTTCTTAAATTCGATCGCTTGGTTAGCTAACGAAAACGAGCAAACCCTTTCAATAAGTCCTAAACAAGCCACTAATCGCCGTTTGAATATGAGTAGAAACAAATCGATTTTAATTAGTTGGTTAGCACTTTTAATTATTCCTGCTTTGAGTTTAGTCGCCGCTATCACAACATGGTGGCAAAGAAGTAGATAAGAATTGAAAAGTAGTTTGACCAATAAACGGTCAGTTATTTTTAAAGGTGTTCGATTATCTAACATTTATTTAATATGATATAGCGTTTCCCACATTTATAAGGTCCGGTTTATATTTGTAAGTCCCCCTTGTCAAGGGGGATTTAGGGGGATCGAGCAAGCACTTCATAATACTAATAATTGCTATAGTTTTATTTTTCAAGTAAATCAAAGCAAAAAGTAAGTAAATCCCTTGACTAAAAATATTTTGTTTCCTAATCTCTTTGATTTGTCGTTATAATAGAAAAACTGTTTGAAATTACAAAAATATTTACGTTTTAATTGGTCTGGTTGAATGAGTGATAAATCCCGTACAAAAGCTATCAGTGACAATCGTCAAGCAAGATATTTGTATCATATTAGCGATACTTACGAAGCTGGTATTGAATTAGTCGGTACGGAAGTAAAATCAATCCGTGCGGGTAGAGTAAATTTACGTGATGGTTATGCTTTTATTCGTGATGGTGAAGCTTGGTTGGCTAATGTGCATATTTCGCCTTATGAGATCAGCGGTAAGTATTTTAATCACGAACCTACACGCGATCGTAAATTATTATTACACAAAAAAGAAATCAATAAGTTAATCGGTTCATTACAAGAAAAAGGTTTGACTTTAGTACCTTTAAAAATGTATTTTAAAAAAGATTGGGTTAAAGTACTTCTAGGAGTTGGTAAAGGTAAAAAACTTCATGATAAACGAGAAACAGTCAAGCGTAGAGATGACCAAAGAGAAATGGCTCGGGCAATGAAACGTTTTTAATCGATCGATGTTATTATTAATCATAATTTAGCTATGAAAGACGATCGTCAAGACAATTTAGATAAACTTCAACTATCTCTGTATCTCATGCCTTTTGTCGGTGCTATCTGGGCAGGAATTAGATTAGCGAACAAATCATCTAACAATTTAGACTCTCAAGAAATTAAAACTAGTCGTTTATCAGTTAGAGTAACTTTAATCTGGTTAATTATTTATAGTAGTCTTAGCCTCGGTGGGAATCTCAGTGGGGATTTATGGTCACTCAAATTACTATACATGAATGGGATACTAACCACTACTTATCTAATTACTTGTTTTGCCTTAATTACCAGTGTTTGGAGTAAAAATTTAAGTAAGAATAAAAAATTCTAGTTTTTTAAAAGAGCAAACTTTGACAAAATCTTCTTAATTATTCATGATTAATTATTAATTACTGTATTATTAAGGTTTAAAGCCTCTACTTGAAAAAAAGAAACAAGAAAAAAAAGTAGCAATCAATCTTCTTCTTCTTTTCATGTCAGAGATAATTCTCAATTCTCAATTCTCCATTCTCAATTCTTGAAAATCATGGTTTGGCAGTACAAAACTCCCGGTATTCCCGATGAATTATTTGCTAGATTGCCTGGTATTCCTTTAACGAAAAAAGAAGTTAGGCTTTTAATTTTGTCCGCACTTAGACTAAAAGAAAATTCTGTGGTTTGGGATATTGGTGCAGGTACAGGTACAATTGCGATCGAAATTGCTTTACTTTGTCCACAAACTCAAATTATCGCCGTCGAAAGAGATCCAGAAGTGGTAGATTTAATTAATCAAAATTGCGATCGATTTGGTGTAAATAATATAACTGTAATAGAAGCAAATGCACCTGATTGTTTTGAAAAATTGCCTCAAAAACCCGATCGAATTCATATCGGTGGCGGTAAATCAATCAAAGATATTTTACTTAAAGGATGGAAACATCTACCGACAGAAGGCAGAATAGTAGCATCGGCAAATAATCTAGAAAATTTGTATCAAATATCCGAGACTTTGGCATACCTCAGAGCGTGTAATATTGAAGTAGTCCAATCATCATTGAATCGATTAGAAAAAAGAGGCTTGAGTCAAGTATTTGCGGCGGTTGCCCCTATTTTTATTTTAAGTGGTGAAAAAATAGTGACTTAAAATTTTAACTAACTATACTAATTATCTATTTATATAAATCGATAAGTCAATAGCTGATACCTTTAGGCGATAATAGATAATAGATTATAAAGAATAAAGAATAAAAAACTGTAAAGATAATGTTTAAAAATTGCTTAATTTGTACTGATTTTACCGATGGTTTACAAAGAATAATTCACTTTGTTTCCTCATTAAAAGAAGGAGGATTTCAACAGGTAACATTTCTTCATAGTGTTCCCCTTTGGGAAGAAGGCGAAATACCTCGTGTTGATAAAGAAAGAATGGCAGAAGCCAAAGAAAAATTAGCACCTGCATCAGAGAATATCCCTGAAGGAATGAAGGTAAATATAGAAGTTTTATCTGGTAATGCGGCAGATAATATTTTGGCAACTGTCAAAAAATATGAGATTGATTTTATTATTACAGGAACACCCTTAAGTAGTTCGTGGCAAAATTTACTTTTTGGTTCAACTACTGCTAAATTAACCAAAAGATTAAATGTACCGATGATGGTGTTACGCCCTCAATTAGTTTCTGTTTATCGTGAAGAAGAGATAGCTTTAAGACTAAGTAGTTTAAATGATTATTGGCTAATACCTTACCAAAATCATGAACACGATCGAGATTTACTAACTAAAATTAAAACTTGTGCTATCGGTAAAGGTAGTTGTAATCCACCTAAATGTCTCTTGATAACAGTAGTTGAAGATGTTTCTCGCTCAAAAATATTAATGGAAAATCATCTGCATGAAGCTCAAACAAAATTAGCTAAATACAAAGAAGATTTAGAATCTGCTGGAGTTGAAGTAGAAACTATTGTTAAAACAGGTAATCGTTTAGAAGAGATTTTTGAAACTGCTTTTACTTCTAATATTAGTGCGATTGCGGTTGCTAACGATCGAGAGGGTAATGTAATCGATCGTATTCTTAACCTAACCGTTGGTAACGATTCTAATAATATGCTTAATTGTAGTTGGTTTCCGCTGATTTATTTTCCTCTTAAATAAAGACTAATAATTAACTCTCAGGCATGAGCTTTATACGTGTGCTTTTCCTTGTCGCACGGCTTATGTCCGTTTTTATTACTAACTAAACCTTTAACCTTTGGCTTATGATGACGATCGAACCACAGAAAAAATAGATCGATCGTTTCTTCTCTTACTATTTTAAATAAAGAATACTTTGAAACAAAAAGATGAGAAAGAAATATCGTCAAATAACTGAGCGTAAAAAGAATCATATTTGTGATGGAGATTCAGCTTATATTCCTCTAAGGCGTATGCGTGAAATAAGATGGGAAGAAAGCGTCGTTAATTCTCAACTAAAGCGTTTAAATCCAAATGATTATCAAATCAATCATATAACTTGTCATTGTGGTTCAATTTCTTGTTTAGGTACGCCAGTGCTAGTTACTAACCGTAAACGCAAAAAAAGAAGATAACTCTAATCTTTATTTTTAATTATCTAAATCGCTTCTAAGTACCTGTACAAAATTGTTTGTATATTTATTTGTAGGGGTGCAAGGTTTGCACCCTTGATTCAGTTGAGGTTTTATGGTTGTCAAAGCATAATCAAAATACACAATTAATTTTGCGTTACTACTTACTAAATACATTTTAAATTTAACAAAGTGCGATCGAGCATTAAAGACGATCGATTCTGATAAATATTAATTTACTCGCAAAGACATTGCATTGCAACATCCCGACATTAAGTAATTCCCAAATTATGTAGTGTATTAATAACTAAAAATTTCTATATTAGCCAGAGAATTTACAAAAAATAACACTCATCAGTTAGAATTAAAAGACACTATGAATAATTATTACATTAAATAAAAAACTTATATGTCTCTACCTATTCGCAATGTTGCGATTATTGCACACGTTGACCACGGTAAAACAACTTTAGTAGATGCACTTTTAAAGCAATCAGGTATCTTCCGAGAAGGAGAAGAAGTACCAACTTGTGTCTTGGATTCTAATGACATTGAAAGAGAAAGAGGAATCACAATTCTATCGAAAAATACAGCAGTAACTTACGAAGATACATTAATTAATATTGTTGATACTCCCGGACACGCCGATTTTGGTGGTGAAGTCGAGCGTGTATTGGGAATGGTAGATGGTTGCATACTCATCGTTGATGCTAATGAAGGCCCTATGCCCCAGACTCGTTTTGTGCTTAAAAAAGCTTTAGAAAAAGGTTTACGCCCGATCGTGGTTGTTAATAAAATCGATCGCCCTCGTGCCGATCCAGATAGTGCGGTAGATAAAGTATTTGACCTATTTCGTGGAATTAGGTGCAGATGATGACCAATGTGACTTTACAACTCTTTATGCCTCTGGTTTAGCAGGATTTGCTAAAGATGAGATAGAAGATGAAGATAAAGATATGAAACCATTATTTGAAGCTATCTTACACCACGTTCCACCCCCAGCAGGTGATCCTGAAAAACCTCTACAGTTACAAGTAACGACTTTAGATTACTCAGAATATTTAGGTAGAATCGTTATCGGTAGAATCCAAAACGGTACTATTCAAGCAGGGCAACAAGCCGCTTTAATGAAAGAAGATGGTAGCATGGTCAAAACCCGTGTGAACAAATTATTAGGTTTTAAAGGTTTACAAAGAGTCGAAATCCCCGAAGCAAGTGCAGGAAACTTAGTAGCTGTAGCAGGTTTTGGTGATGCCAATATTGGTGAAACAATTACTTGCCCGAATGAGCCTCAAGCTTTACCTTTAATTAAAGTAGATGAGCCGACTTTGAGAATGACTTTCTCAGTTAATAATTCTCCCTTTGCTGGTTTAGAAGGTAAATTTGTCACCTCTCGTCAAATACGCGATCGTTTATATCGTGAATTAGAAACTAATGTAGCCATGAGAATAGAAGACGGTGAAACTACCGATCAATTTATTGTCTCAGGGCGTGGTGAATTACATTTAGGTATCTTGATTGAAAATATGCGTCGTGAAGGTTTTGAGTTTCAAGTATCACAACCTCAGGTTATTTTCCGTGAAATGAATGGTCAACCTTACGAACCTTTTGAATATTTAGTTTTAGATGTTCCAGAATGGGGTCAAGGCTCTTGTATCGAACGTTTAGGACAACGTAAAGCCGAAATGCAAGATATGCAAGGTGGTATCAATGGTCGTACTCAGTTAGAGTTTATCGTTCCTGCTCGTGGCTTAATTGGCTTCCGTGGTGACTTTATTCGGATGACTAAGGGTGAGGGTATCATGAACCATAGTTTCCACGAATATCGTCCTTTAGTGGGTGAATTAGATAATCGTTATAACGGTGTGCTTACTTCTTTTGAAGAAGGTGTTTCTACTTTCTATGCGATGAAAAATGCTGAAGACAGAGGTGTTTTCTTTATTGAACCCGGTACTAAAGTTTATAAACACATGATTATTGGTGAAAGTAATCGTCCTCAAGATGTGGAAATTAATGTTTGTAAAACTAAACAATTAACTAACCATCGTGCCGCAGGTGGTGATGAATTAGTCCAATTACAAGCACCAATCGAAATGAACCTCGAAAGAGCTTTAGAATATATTGGTCCTGATGAACTAGTTGAAGTTACTCCAGAATCAATTCGCTTACGTAAAGTAAAAAATAAAAAATTAGTTAAACGTTAATTTAGATAGTTACTAATTAATAATTGTTTTTAAAGGATGAATGATAATCGATCGTTCATCCTTTTATAATTGACAATTGACAATTGACAATTGACAATAAAATATTAAAGGTTAATTATAGTTATTTCAATTTTTTGGGCTGAGACAGTAATAATCAGCTTAAATATATGAGCTATTTGCCCCTCGTGTCATGAATTTCACGGCTAATAAGTATCGCTATCCACTGAACTGCGACTAATATTTTAGAGGAAAAATTGTCTCATTGTTATTTGAAATAACTCTTAACTCTTAACTCTTAACTCTTAACTCTTAACTCTTAACTCTTAACTCTATAAACTCTTAACTCTTAACTCTTAACTCTTAACTCTTAACTATTTAGTTTGTCTTAATCACCTGTATTTCTTGTATTAACCATTTATTTGTTTGTTGAACCAAATTATATTCCACGACTAAATTATCTTCATAAGAAGAATTAGCCAATAAAGTATCATTGACATAATATTGAGACTTTTCTTTTACTCTAGCTTGTATTTTACCCTTGGTTTCATTTTGAGGATTAGTCTTTGCTGATAAAATTTCGACTTCATGTTCGTAACGTCGGTAGGCTTTATCCGCTTGTAGGGCTTTGCTATTAACTAACCATAAAGATAACTGTGGTTCTGTTAAGATTTGATTAAGTTTAGTAAAATCATAATCAGGACCTGTTGCTTGAGTTTTAGCTTCTAACCATTGATTAACGATGTTTAAAGCTGTATTGTTGTTAAGTATAGTCGGTAGATTTTGATTAGGAGAAACAGGGGTCAATACATCTGGTGGAATCGGAAAATTAACGATCGGTTGTGATAAAGAAATCGTCAAATTTTCGGCTTCTTGATCATTATTTTTAATTTTTGACCATGCCTGCCAAGCTAGAAAACCTAACAGTAAAAGCACAATTAAAGAAACTAAAGCCACTAACATTGAAACAATTAGTTTGTCGCCAATTTTCCATGAATTGTAATTATTACTTTTATCATTAGAAGTTGCCTTTTTTTCTACTGATTTTGAAGTTGTAGTTACCTGAGTTTGATTTTCATCATTAGTTGGTGTAACAGTTTCATTTGTGGTTAGAGAAGAAACTTCTAATTCTCCTGAAGCCGATTTTTCAAAAGTCATATCGGCACTTAAAAAGTCTTCAAAAACAATTAAATCTTCTTCCTTTTCTGGTTGATTATCATTGACTTTAGTTATTATTACACGATCGTCATTTTGTTGCTGTTGCTGAATAAATGTGATATTTTCGTCGTTTAAAGCAATAGATTGCTGATCAAATTCAGAGTTATTATCTGAAGATTGTACTTCAGTTTTAGATATCAAGATTGTTTGCTCATCATCTTGGTTTGATAACAAAGATAAAGAATTATCAATCTCTAAACGAGGAAATTCTAAATCGGCTGGCTCGTCATTATTGTCCGTTTGTAAAGGAGGAGAAAGATTATCAAGATATTTTTGTACTGAATCGTTAGTGAAATATTCTTGTAAAGAAACCGATGTATTTCTTAAATCTTTAAATTGTGGAAAAACTTCTGTCTGTAACCATTTTTCACTATAAACAAATAACCCAGGTAATAAATCAGGAGAATTTTCAGAAAGCTCTTTAATATATTGAATAATTTCTTCTTCTTTACTTTGAGTTAAAGAAAATTCAGCCTCTGCTGTTTGTCCTAATAATAAAGCACAAATAGCTTGTTCTAAATAAACATCTTGTTGAAGAGTAAGAGAAATTAAGTAGTTTTTAGCTTGAACAATTAATTCAGGATTTTTTTGATTGACTCCTCTAGCAATACAAGCAGAAGCACAAAGATAAGCGGCGGCAGAAGAAGGGCGTTTAGTTTCTTGTTCAAATAATTTTTGTTGTTCTTCTACAGTTAGATATACTCTAATTTGTTGAATAAAGCGTAAAAACCCATCAATATTTAATCCTGATTCATCAATTTGCTTACTTTCCATACCGCCTCTACTATTAAGCATTTCTTTTAATAAATAAATGCCTTTATTTCTCATTTCTAAATCGACTTGATTTTGAGTGAGTAATTCTAAGATTTGATATGGGCGTAGTTTAGCCAAATCTTGTTTGACTTCTTTGCAAATATTAGCAAATAAACGCTCTTTTGATAGAAGTTGATAAGATTGCTTTAAAGAATCAGCGGCGGAATCATATTCTTGCTCATGCCATTTTTCTCTAGCTAGTTCTAAATGAGCTAAAACAACAGTTAAGATTAAGTCTTGCCATAAAAGATTAAATTGGGCTTGACTTCTGGCTAATTTCTTCGCTTTAATCTTGTCTTGGAGATAAGGTTGACAAATACGCAAAATTAATTCGTATTCTCCCAAATCTAGTAGAATAATTAAACTACCAAGTAATAAATGATCATCGATCGTAATACTAACTTCCCGAAAAACTTCTCCTGTTGCTACTGGTGTTTCTTGTGGATTTTGAAAAAACGATGATTCGTAATCTAAACGAGCTTGTTCATCACTTAAAATTTGATATGCTTTGGTCACTAACTCTTTTCGAGATGCGATCGCATATTCAGTATAATTGTGATGAGGTAGTTGTACAATTCGATCTTCGTAGGCTTGTTGAATTAAACTCAATTCTGCCTGAATCGGCACACTCAAAATACGGTAATAATCTAGAGAAATTTGCACGGCTAAATGTTGGCTTAACTGCTAGAGATATATTGTAGCTACAATAAAAAAATGAATTAACTAATGATTAATATTGCTGTTTTAATGATTTAAACGATTAAGGTTAATATAATTGAATTTATAATACACACAGATTGATTATACCTAAATATGAAGGATGAATGATAATTAACAATTAACAAGTTCTCAACTAATAATTATTGATTGATTTGATCGTTATCTGTTTCATCGTTATTAGTTGCCCTTTGGTATAATTGTCAAGGACAAATTGATTAATCGTCAACGATCGTCAATAATTATTATCTATGGATAATTAAAATAAAATACTATGGCAGAAAGAATAGTTCCTAAATTTGATAACTCTCAAGTAAAAATATCAGTTGACGAAAGTTTAATGTACTACGAGGATATGGTACTAGGACGTTTATTTGAAGATAAATGTGCCGAAATGTATTATCGTGGTCGAATGTTTGGCTTCGTTCACCTCTACAACGGACAAGAAGCTGTTTCTAGTGGGATTGTCAAATCTTTACGTCCTGATTTTGATTATGTTTGTAGTACCTATCGAGATCATGTTCATGCTCTTAGTAGTGGTGTACCAGCAAATGAGGTTATGGCTGAATTATTTGGAAAAGCTACAGGTTGTAGCAAAGGGCGTGGTGGTTCGATGCATATGTTTTCGGCTGAACATAAGTTATTAGGTGGTTATGCGTTCGTGGCTGAAGGAATTCCTGTAGCTACAGGTGCGGCTTATCAGAGTTTGTATCGCCGTAAGGTATTAGGAGAAAAAGATTTTGATCAAGTAAGTGTTTGTTTCTTTGGTGATGGTGCTAGTAATAATGGTCAATTTTTTGAATGTTTAAATATGGCGGCGTTGTGGAAATTACCAATTTTATTTGTTGTCGAAAATAATAAATGGGCGATCGGTATGGCACACGATCGTGCTACATCTCAACCTGAAATTTATAAAAAAGCCAGTGTCTTTAATATGGAAGGTTATGAAGTTGACGGTATGGATTTGTTAGCGGTACGTGAAGTAGCCCAAAAAGCGATCGCTCGTGCTAGAGCAGGGGAAGGTGCCTACTTTAATTGAAGCCTTAACCTATCGCTTCCGTGGTCACTCTCTAGCCGATCCTGATGAGCTAAGAGATGAGAAAGAAAAAGAGTTTTGGAATGCAAAAGATCCGATCAAAACATTCGCTAGTTATTTGACAACTAATAATATTGTCGATCAAAGCAAACTAGATGCGATCGATAAAAAAATAGAAAAAGAAATCATTGAAGCGGTAGAATTTGCTGAAAATAGTCCAGAACCAGATCCTAGTGAGCTATATCGTTATATTTTTGCTGAAGACTAATTTTTTTAAAGCTGATGACAATTTAGTTTTTAATTATCTGCATCAAAATATGATAAGTCCATTAAAAATAAAACTGGCAATGTATTAGACGTAAGTTATCTTACTACCTCAGTACAAATGCGAAAAATTTAGATATAGCAACTAACAAGTTAATTAACATTTTGTAACCACCCCTAACCCTACGGGGCGTTGACATTCATCTGAATTAAATTCAGATGACAGCCCCTCCTCCTTCATAAGGAGGGGAAATAGATCTAGATGTTCTAAATTACTCCTTACTCGTATTTGCGCTATACTATATTTTTTCTTTTTGATGATGAAACAACCAAATGAATGCTCGAATATCAAAGAAATTAGAACAGAAATTGATAGATTAGATCGAGAAACGATCGCCATCTTAGGTAAAAGATTTGAATATGTCAAAGCCGCCGCTAAATATAAAACTAGCGAAACCAGTGTCAAAGCACCAGAAAGATTGAAATTAATGCTGTCTCAAAGAAGAGTTTGGGCAGAAGAAGAAAAATTAAACCCAGATGTAATTGAAAAAATGTATCGTGATGAGAGTTCACTATTTTATTAAGGAAGAATTAGAAAACTGGCAAGACGAAAAATAATAATCAATGTCATCTTGTAGTGGCATACAAATTCATTGTCTCTACCACTGTTAAATATGATTTAAATATCGGAACGATAGGATTTGAACCTACGACCCCCACTACCCCAAAGTGGTGCGCTACCAAGCTGCGCTACGTCCCGCCAATTTTTAAACTGACAAGATACAATTATAACTAAAACAAAAGAGACTGTCAACGCAGTTGAGCAATCAACAGACAACGATTAACTCAAAATTTTGCCGTAAAAATTAATTTTGATTTAAAGCTCGATCGATTAAACTAAACTATGAATTTAATTAGCTGATTATGCCTCATCAACTTAAATATAAGCAGATTTTTTTAGTTAATCAAAATAAGTATTATTGGCGATGAATAATATTGATCTAAACTTATAATCCAAAACAGCAAAAGTAAAAAAAGCAACTCTTATTTTCTCACCTGCTGAAAAAATTAGCAATATTGTAAAGAAACTGAAGTCCGAATTAAATCTGCTCTAATCCAACCAGTCGCATAAGGAGGTTTAATAAATCTAACTTGAAGCCAAGTGTCTCCATATTCACTCGAACAACCAATAATTTCTACACCGTCACCTGTCAAACCATAACCTAAAGCTTTACTCGCAATTGTCGGTTTCGATCGCAGATTGATTCTACTATAAGGATTATTAGCTCTTAAAACTCCTGTGTTTTCAGTCTTTTTTTGTGCCAGAGTCGTGTTATCAACAATGTTTGAGTTTGCACTCGCTTGTGGTATTACTACCAGAGGAGACATAGAAAAGGTAGCAATTAGACTAGAAATGGTAATAAACTTTTTTAACATTTGTTTTTTCTCTAGATTAAATATAGAATAATCAAACAATTAATCATGATTAACTATCTTTAAAGACGTAGTTTGAAACTAATTTGTTTCAGTTTGCTTGCAAAATAATTATCAGCAGAAAATATTATCTTTTATCTCAGATTAATATTATTAAGTATAACTATAGCAATTATCAGTATCATGAAACACAGACTAATCCCCCACGGGTCCCCCTTAGAAAAGGGGACTTACCAATCTTAACTGTACTTCTTAACGATGATAAACGCTATATTTGTTTTTAGAGTCATTAAGTAGGAAATTAACTAATTTAAAGTTATTAGCTATCTTCAGTCTTATTTCTAATTTTTATTTTGAGATATTTTCTTTTTCTTCTCCATTTTTTCGATTCTTTTTAGCGATCGTTTTAATTAAGAATATTATTTTTATTAATGTTAAATTAAACAAAATTTTATAATGGGTGAAATATCTTCAATTATTTTCCCTTACTCAGTTGTCAAAAAAACTTTTTTTAACTTAAGTGTGATAATTACTTACTAATTACTCATATTTGATGTTATAATCAAACACCAAAAGATTGTCATATATATAAAGGCAAATAATGACTAATAAAAGTAGAATAGCTAAAGTATTAAAAACAGGAAAAATAGACGAACAAATAGAAATTACTGGATGGGTTAGAACCAAAAGAGAACTAAAAGAATTTGCCTTTATGGAAGTTAGTGATGGTTCATCCTTGGCTAATTTACAAGTAGTTTTAAATCAAGATTTAGCCAACTACGATGACTTGATTAAAAGACTAAATACAGGAGTTTCAGTTGGTGTCGAAGGCAAGTTAGTAGAATCTCCAGCTAAAGGGCAAAGAGTAGAGTTACAAGCCACTAATGTCGAAATCTATGGTGATTGTGACCCTGAAACCTATCCTTTACAGAAAAAACGTCACTCTTTTGAATTTCTGAGAACGATCGGTCATTTAAGAGGAAGAACAAATACGATCGGGGCAGTTATGCGAGTTAGAAATGCTTGTGCTACTGCGATTCATCAATTTTTTCAATCTAAAGATTTTCTCTGGGCTCATACACCTATTATCACTGCTAGTGATTGTGAAGGTGCAGGAGAATTATTTACAGTTACCAACTATGATCTAAATAAGCTAGTAGCAGAACAAAAAGAAGGCGTAGATTATCAAAAAGACTTTTTTGGACGGAAATCTTATTTAACTGTTAGCGGTCAGTTAGAAGCCGAAATCATGGCAATGTCGTTTCAAAATGTTTATACTTTTGGACCTACTTTTCGGGCAGAAAATTCAAATACATCACGCCATTTAGCTGAGTTTTGGATGGTTGAACCAGAAATGGCTTTTTGTGATTTAGAAGGCGATCAAGATTTAGCTGAAGAATTTTTGAAATATATTTTCAATTTTGTCTTAGAAAAATGTCCTGAAGATTTAGAGTTTTTTAACAAAAGAATCAACAAAACAGTCTTAAGTAATGCCGATAATATTATTAATAATGAGTTTGCCAGAGTTACTTATACTGAAGCTATTAAATTATTAGAAAAAACTAGTAAAAAATTTGAGTTTCCTGTAGAATGGGGAATCGATTTACAATCCGAACACGAACGTTATTTAGCTGAAGAATATTTTAAAAAACCTGTAATTGTGACTGATTATCCTAAAGATATTAAAGCGTTTTATATGCGTTTAAATGACGATCGTAACACGGTAGCGGCGATGGATATTCTTGCCCCGAATATCGGTGAAATAATTGGTGGCGCTCAACGAGAAGAAAGACTAGATGTTTTAGAATCGAGAATTGCCGAAATGAATATTCAAGCAGATGATATTTGGTGGTATCTTGATTTACGTCGTTATGGCACTGTGCCTCATGCAGGATTCGGGTTAGGTTTTGAAAGACTAGTCCAATTTATGACAGGGATGGATAATATTCGTGATGTGATTCCTTTCCCTCGTACGCCGATGAATGCTGAATTTTAGAGTTTAGAGTTTAGAGTTTAGAGTTAGACAATATTTATTACTTTGTTTGTAGTGAGGGTTTTAACCCTCATTTTTGAGATTAATTATTACCAGATAGCTGTTGACGATCGAGATTTATTACTATATATCTGATTCATCTATCTCTTATTGTGCCATCTTGCATTATAGCTTTCTTAAAATAACAATTATGAAAATCAGCACCATAAGTAGAATTACGAAAATTGGTTGTAATAAAATTACAATTATCGAAAATAGATTCGATCAACTTTGTATTTTGTAAGTTTGCATTTTCCATATTACAATTAAAAAAAAGAGTCCTACTTAAATCACATTCTGATAAATCAGCATTTTTTAGATTACAACCTAAAAAATTTGTACGATAAAAATCAATTCCGCTCAAATTTGCTTCACTTAAATCAATACCTTGAAAACCATTATCTAGTTCATCCATATTTAAGCAAGTTGTAAAGTCAGTTCCACTAAAATTACAATGAGCTATATATGCTAAACTCCAATTACTATTACTAATATTAGTATTTCTTAAATTACATTCTTTTAATTCAGCATCCTCAAAAATGGCATCTGTTAAATCGGCACCCGTAAAATCAACTTTCCATAATCTGGTATCAGTAAAATTTGCTCCTCTTAAGTCGGCACCAGTAAAATTACATTCTTGTAAATCAGCTTGACTAAAATCAACTTCTGTTAGAGTTGCCTTGCAAAAATTTACGTTTGCCAATTTATTATTTCGGCAATTACTTGCTTTGATGTAAGCCAATGTCAAATCAACATCTCTTAATTTCATCTCGCTGAGATTTTCATATGATAAATTAATACTAGTAAAATCTCTGATACCTTGAGAATATAGTTTAAGAATGGCTTGAAGATTCATTATTTTATTGCCTTTGTTTAAGATGGAAGAAAGTATTATTTATGTTAATCCGAAGATTTTAATATCTCGACAAACACCCTCAGAAATGTCGGGTAGCAAAATTAAAAGATTACGTAAAAAAATTAAAAATGAGGGATTTGATGTTAATCATCCTGTAAAGGTAGCAGAAATAGAAAATCAATTAGTTATTATAGATGGACATCATCGAGTAGAAGTAGTCAAAAAATTAAGATTAACCAAAATTCCTATTATCAAAGAGATAGTTTGTGATTCTCAAGCTAAACAATTTTTAGTGGACGTTGCTGACGCACAAAAATATAATAGAGATTACTAGGCTAAGGATAAGTTTACCCGTGAAAAATTCAACTACCATTCCTCACGCACCTCAATTAATTAATGAGTTTATTTTATTAAGAAATAACTTACAACAAAAATTTCTTCAATCTTTTTCTCATATTCAAGACTTACAATATTTATCAGATTGCCCTCGTCAAGGAGCAATCGAAATAGAGAGGCAAAAATGGTATTTCCAACGTCATGGAATTGGTATTTCTTTTACTGAAGAAAAATCAGGAAAGACGATCGATATTCATCAGGGTATTTGTAGTCAACAAGATAAGTTAGATTATTGGGAATTAGTTCAATATTTTGATTCGATCGATGTTAAGTATATAGAGTTTAATAACGATATTTTTGATGTTAATAATGAGGAGAATATAGCTATTTTAATTGAAGCTTTAAGTAAATAAGCTAAAATAAATCTTTGACCTCACGATAATTTCATTATTCTTCTAAGTTTGCCATAATTTTAGTTCAATTTATTGAACGATTTTATCTTAGCCTTGAACTTAAGTTCAAGGCTAACCATGCACGTTAACTAAAGTTAACTAGAAACCTAAAATTAAAAATGTGTCTTACATTAAATAGTGCCTTTCTCTAAAAAAATTGTTAGTTTATTTTTTGTACGTTAGTACCTTAAATTATTTGTGAATAACTACTCATTTGATGATACAGACGCTAAGATAAATCAAATCAAATTTCTTAATTAAGCAAAAATATTATAGTTAAACTAGTTATCGAATTGAAACCGTTTGAGATGAGTCATAATTCGAGGATATAATTCTACATCTATTTTTGATTTACTAATAAAATCATCTGCACCTACTTTAACAAATGCTTCAATTGCTTCAGGAGTTAAATTACCCGTTAAAAAGATGACAGGTATTTTTTGTAAAAAAGGATCGGTTTTGATAATTTTACAAATATCTAAACCATTTAATTTTGGCATTTGTAAGTCTAGTATAATTAGTTGAGGTTTAATTTCTTTAATTGTATCTAAAAATTTTTCACTATTACTAATACTATAAATATTAATTGGTAGTTGCTGAATTTTCAATTTATTTTCTAGTAATCGAATAAAAATCTGATCATCATCAATTATCAATAAGTCATAAAGTCGCTCTTTTACTGAAGAATTAAGCTCAGTATTTAAGATAATATTTTTTAGATTATTCCATAATATATCTAAACAATTAGTTTGAGTTAGAAAAGCAAAAATAGGATAATTATTACAATATAATCTATTTTCTAAACTATCTTCTTGGGTATAAATCAGAATTTGACTTTGAGCTTTATTTTTCATCAAAGCTGATAAAATGTTAGATTGTTCGATCGACTGATTTTGCCAAATAGTCTCAACTAAAATAATCTGAAATTTTTGCTCTTTTAAATATTCGACTGCTGATGAAATAGTATATGCGAAAGACAAATTTATTTGAGGATGTTCAATAAAAAGAATTAGTTTATTAGTTAATTTTTGATCTTCATTAACTACTAAAATATTTATTTGCTGATTAATTTGTATATCTTGAGTTGATTTTGTGGCTTCTAGTAGAGGTTTACCATCAGGAAATAAGGTTTTTTCTAATTCGTCAGCTAATTTAGCAACTTGTTTACTAACCTGAGAATTACAAAGATGATCATTATTATTTCGTAACAAACTTTCTATCTGTTTAGCAATTATCGTACCTGTCTTAAAACCTATACTACCTAGACAACCTGATAAATTGTGAATAATACGTATGATTTCTTCTGTATTTAAAGGGTGATTATGTTGAGCGATATAATCTTTTATCTGTTGGCAATTCTGATAAATAGCAACTTGATTATCAAACCAAATTTCTTCAATTAATGTTTCTAATTCTACTTCTTTTTGCAGGTTCTTAGCTATTTTGCTAGCTTGTGTAATTTGAGAATTTGCTTGGTTTGTATTAGTGGTTATATTAGAGAAGACTGTTTGCTTTTGGTTAAGTTGCTCTTTTAATTTATAACCCATACCATAAACTGTTTCGATAAAATCTCTATCTAAACCAGTTTTGGCAATTTTTTTTCTTAATGATTTGATATGCGATCGAAATGTATTATAAGTAGGGATACTATCTAAATCCCATAATCGATCGATAATATTATCAAGATTAAATACTTGTTTAGGGGATTCTAAAAAAATTTGTAATATTTTGTATTCTGTTGGGGTTAAATTAAGATTGAGATCATGATAATAAACTTTTTTCTCGTTAGGAATCATCATTAATTCTCCCCATTTCAAAACCAAATTTTCTGTTACTAGTTCGGTTTTTCTTCTAGTTAAAGCTTGAACTCTTAATAACAATTCTTGTAAATCGAAAGGTTTAATTAGATAGTCGTCTGCACCTGATTCAAAGGCTTTTATTTTGTCACTTTGGTTGTTTAATGCGGTAATAAATAAAATAGCTATATCGATTTTTTCGGCTCTTAATTCTCGGCAAATATCAATCCCATTTTTTTTCGGTAACATCATATCTAAAATCAAAACATCATAATTTTCCGATACTAGTTGCTCTTTAATGCCTTCACCTGTATTGACAACATTAATTAATTCTGATTCTGAGATTAGGTAATCTTTGATTAGTTTTCCTAAAATGTGATCATCCTCTGCTAAAAGTATTTTCATCTTTTGTCTGCTACTGCAAAGATTTTTATTTGTAGTTTAAAATACACGATCGTGATTACCTTTATTTTTCCATCATAGACGATCTTACTTAATAATGAGTAAGTACTAATAAATAGTTTTTAGGTAGTGTATTAAGTCTGTAGATAAAAACGAAAGTACTAGAAAAGTTTAAATTATTTATTTAATTTTAGTAACTAAGTATTTTTACTAATTAAAGATTAATTAATAATACCAACTACTACTCTTTGTGATAAAAGTATAATAAATATTAAGTAGATATGATAGTTTATTAATATTTATTAACAAACTAATTATCTCGGGTATTAAAATAGAGATTTGATATAATAATCAATATTAAACTAATATGCTACCAAAAAAAATAGTAAATTAAATTTACTAATAATTTCTGCTCCAGTTTAGGTCAAAACTATACGCTAAAGCCTCAGTATCGTGCGTAAATAAAGAATAAGTAGTTACAAAATAGTTAATAACTTAATTTTGAAAGCAAAAATGTTCATCTTATTTTTAAATTAAAATATGATTTGTCAACCTAGCTATGAGTAAAAAAACTTAAACTAATTAATTAGTTTAATACTTGTATCAATCATTTAAACCAACTAAAAGGTAGCCGAATCAAAATCTAAAGATTGAGTAGCGTTAATTAAAGATTTAATCGCATTTTCTGACCATGTACCTTCACATCCACGTTGTTGCGATAAGATAATTCGTAGAGAGTAATTATCAGGGTATCCTTTAGCACCTAACCAGATCAATTCACTTTCCACCTCAATTTCGATCGTTTCTTCGTCCATGAGGTGTTGATGAATATCAATGATAGCTTGATCAATTTGTAAAATTAGACGAATAAAGTCTTTCATCTCAGCTTGGGTTAATTCGATTGCCCAATCATCAGCCCCAATTAATCCTTTATAGACAAGAGGGGATGATTTCCAACCTAAACGCCATCCTTTACCATATTTAATCAAGCTATCTACCTTTTCGATGATTGAAAACTATGCTTCTACAGTAACTTCTTCTTCAGTTTCAGTTTCAGGAGTAGCTTCAGTTTCAGGAGTAGCTTCAGTTTCAGAAGTAGCTTCTGTTGTTGTTGTTTCCTCAGTAACTTCTTCTTCTGGTTCTGTAGGAGTTTGATTTACAATAGGAGTAGCAGGAGTAGGAGTAGCTTCTTCAGGCTTATTATCACTAGCAATAGTAACTTCTTCCTTCGGCTCAACAGAAACTGTTTGTAATTCAGGAATGTTTTTTTCCTCAAATTCAAAATCAGGTTCTAGTTTGATGGTTAAATAACGTAATATATCATCACTAAAACGCATATCTCGTTCAATTTTAGCCACTTGAGTACCATCACCAGTGTAGTAAGCTAAAACATAAATTCCATCTTGAAATTTTTGAATCAGATAAGCTAAACGACGTTTACCCCAAACTTCAAGGGAAACTTTCTTCGCTCCATTTTCTTTAAGAAAATTATTGTATTTGTGTAACTGCTTATTAACTTGCTCTCCATTTAAGTCTGGACGCAAGATAAACATCATTTCGTAAACATTAATTACATCAGTCATTAGATTAGATTCTCCTTTTGGTCTAAAACGGCTTCTAAAATAGCCAACAGAAGCAAGGTTTATATTTGCTTAACACTAAATTAGATCTAAAATTAATTGATCCTTTTGGGCAATAGTGCTTATATATTTATAGCAGAAAAAGAATTTATTTCATAATTATTAACACTTTTTCCACTTTTATCTTTATTATTATGGCACAACGTTATGTGAGGGTTAAAACTACCTCAGGACAAACTTACTATGGTCGGTTACAATTAAATGGGACAGTAGAAGTCTTAGATGCCCCTCCTTGGTTAGACGGTAAAGTAACAGAACAAATATTAGAAGAATCAGAGTATTATTTGTTACCACCTTGCGCACCGTCTAAAATTATAGCGGTAGGCAAAAACTACACAGCTCATGCAGAGGAAATGGAGTCACAAGTGCCACCTGAGCCTTTAATTTTTTTGAAGCCCCCTTCTGCCATTATTGCCCACGAACAGAGTATTATCTACCCTAAACAATCGCAACGTGTCGATTTTGAAGGCGAGTTAGCTTTAGTAGTAGGCGAACTAACTCAAAATTGTTCGGTTGAAGATGCTAAAAATAAAATTTGGGGTTATACCATCGCTAATGATGTAACCGCCAGAGATTTACAGCAAAAAGACGGGCAATGGACAAGGGCTAAAGGATTTGATACTTTTTGTCCTTTAGGACCTTGGATTGTGCGAGAATTAACTTCTGGTGCTAGGTTACAAACTTATCTTAATGATGATGAAGAAAAGGTAAAACAATCGGCTTTACTTTCAGATATGGTGTTTTCTCCTGAATATTTAGTTCACTATATTTCTCAAATTATGAGTTTACTTCCAGGGGATGTTATCTTAACTGGTACTCCACAAGGTGTTGCACCTTTACAATTAGGAGATTCAATCACGATCGAAATTGAAAGTATCGGTAAATTAACTAATTCTATCCAAGGTGAATTGATTCAAGTTGAAAAATTAATCTCATAATCAAAACCTGTATTTAAATTACTAGTTGATCAACATTAGATGCACATAACTCGCTAATTGTCAAATATTTTGTGTCTTAAGTTTTTTTTACCAAGGCACTTGTGAAGAAGCGGCTTCAGAAATAGCTGGCAATTGAGGATATTTTCCTGTTGCTGATTGGATGATTGAATACAGACAAACGGCTAAAGTTCCTAAAAATATAGCGTTATAAACAGTTTCTGTAAGAATTGATTGCCCTAAACCACCTAAAAGAATATTACCCACCAAACTGACTAAAATTAATAAAATATCAATTAAAATTGCCTGCATAGTATTAAAACGAATAAAATGACTAATTTTAGGGTTTCTTACTACTGCGGCGAATAAAGCAAAAAACAAGATTAAACCGCCAAAAGGAATACTATTGACAAAAATTAAAGGTGTAAGCGGAATTGCGATTAACTGTAAAAAAGGAAATTGTCTAAACAAAAATATCCCAAAATCCAAAGCATAATAAAGTGGAAAAAGATAAACTAAAGCCGCAAACAATTTATCTTTCCAATCGGTGCTAGTACTATTCCAATTCATATATGATAATAACTACTAAATTTTTTGAGTTTACTTATTCGATATTAGCAAGACGAAACCCCATCTGACATTCGTATATTTTAGCTTGATCGGATTTTTTTTCAGTTAAACAATGCCCACAGCTTAATTTGCCTTCAGCTAAACGAGGTTTACCTGTTTGATTTGCTAAAACACATTGCTGACAAATTGCACGTGGTCGGTAAAATATTTCCTTTTTGGAGAATGACTAACATAGTTTCCCCTCCTTAAATTATAATTAAGATTTTTTTACTCTACGTTATACGATCTATTTTAGTATTTTACAAAAATTTCCTCTACCAAAAGTTATATTTTTTGATATTTTTGCATCAATTGTAAATAATTATTAAAAATAATCCTCTTTTTTGTTAAGTAAAAGTAATATTTCTAACTTGTACGTATAGCAACTAACAAGTTAATTAATACTTTGTCAAAAGAGCACTCGTGCAAAGGTAATGAGAAAAAATAGCACCGTTACTATCATTAAAATTCAATACGCCTATCAAAGGAGTATCTTTAAACCCTCTTGAGGAAAGAAGAAAACTTGATCTAAATGTCCTAAATACAGACATTAACGGCTATACACTACTCGATCGTGATTAACTCTTAATGGTTTATACTAAGAAGTTATTAAAGAAAAATGATTGCTTTATAGTTTGTTAACTATAACTATTTTCATCGTCTTAATTGTTGATTTATATCAAAGATAATTAAATAGAGATTTGACTAGATGTTCAAAATTTTTTTGGTTTTAATATTCACAATTTGCTTAAGTTTTTTTATTCCTCATAATTTGAGTGCCATTGCCCAGAGTAATTTAGTTAGTCTTTCAGGAGAACAAGTTTTTGAAGTTCATTGTGCAGGATGTCATGTCAATGGTGGTAATATTCTCAGAAGAGGTAAAAATTTACGCACCAAGGCTTTACATAAATATGGTTACGATTCGGTAGATACTATTACTGAAATTGTGAGTTATGGTAAGAATAATATGTCGGCATATAACGATCGTTTAAGCGAAACAGAAATAAAAAATGTAGCCGAATACGTCTTAAGTCAAGCGGAAAACAACTGGAAATCGTAATTATTTAATCTTAATAAAAAAGGAATTTATTTTATGTTACTCGGAGCAAGTATTATTACCGTTTCCGCATTAATAGTTTATTATGCAACTGTTATTTTTGTTGGTTTAGCTAGAAACAAATATAACGTTAAACCCCCTGCCATGACAGGAGATGCTAATTTTGAAAGAGCATTAAGAGTTCAACAAAATACCCTTGAGCAATTAGTTTTGTTTTTGCCTTTAGTCTGGATTTTTTCTTATTATGTCAGTGAATTATGGGGAGCAATTTTAGGTGGTGTTTGGATATTAGGTCGAGTTTTATATGCTTGGGGTTATTATCAACAAGCCGAAAAAAGAACTCTCGGTTTTGGGATTAGTGGTTTAAGTGTATTAGGATTATTATTTGGTTGTTTGATTAGCTTCGGTTTATTACTTACTCAACAGCTTTAATCAGGATTTGGAGGATTAAGGGATTTCAGGATTATTTTGTTGATTATGAGTCGCTAATTATCGATAATTGATTATTAATTGTCAATTGTCCATTGTCAACTGTCAATTGATAACAACCATGCTTCAAATCAATCGCCCCAACTATCTAAAGAGTATTTTTGTTCGGCAATTTGACGGCAATATTCTCGATCGATTTGGTCAATTTTTTTGATTGCCTCGACTAAACCTTCTACACTATCAGGAGTAACTAAAAAGCCATTTTGCCCATCAATGACAATCTCGGCTGGACCTCCTCTAGCATAACTAATGACAGGAACACCACAAGCTAAAGCTTCAATGGCGACATTACCAAAAGCCTCTAACCAACGAGGAGTCATTAGTAAAGCACTACAATTACCTAATTCTCGTTGTAAATCAATAGTAGATAAAAAACCTTGATACTCAATCGGTGCATGAGGATATTCTGTCAGGATATTTTGCCAATAGTTTTCGTCTTGAATTTTACCAAAAACTAGTAATGGTATCTTAGTAACTTGGGCGGCTTTAACGGCATCTTCAAGGGCTTTTTCGGGGGCGATTCTACCTAACCAAGCTAATTTGTTAGTAGCGACTGGCTGGAATTGGTATAAAGATAAATCGATACCGCTACCTAAAGATTGACAGACTTGGGCAAAAGGAAAAGTGAGTGCTTGGGCATGGGTGTAAACTGCAAAATTTTGCGGATATAAACAAGCAGTTTGAGTCATCATTTGGTCTAGACTATCAGATAACGAACCCATACTAATAAAATGAGCAATCGAAGTTTGGAAAAATGGAGTTAAATAAAAAGGAAGCCAATCAAAAGCAAAATTAACCAAGATGTCATAATCTGATTGTATTTGACGAGCATATTCCCACATATTAGCTAAAACTGAATTTTCAGGCATGGTGATAGGTGTATCACGATTTTGGGTTTGAGCAGGAATATGCACATTACCATCTATTCCAATAATATCAACACCATCAAATTGTGAACCTTTCGGGGCGACTACTCTAACTTGATGATTACGTGCAAGTAACTGCCCAATTAGATTATAAATCGTTAATTCCACTCCTCCACCAATACCTGAGCTTAATGCACCTACAGGTGTGGATAATATTAATATTTTCATTACTTAATGGATTGGTTAGAGTCTTTATACTTTATCGTATTATTAACCGCAGAGGTCGCAGAGTACACAGAGGAATTTATTTGTTTGAGGCTATAAATCAATTCAAGAGAGAGGAGAAGTTTTCCTCAATCGACTGTTTTTGAGTATCACATGATTACAAATAGAATCGGAGCGTTAACTGATATTAAACAATACTATTGCTACAATTTTAATTATCAATTCTCAATTCTCGTCTTGGTGGACATTCCCGTCTTGGTCAGCCTTCCCTTGCGACTTATAGTCGTCGCGGGTTCTGACCGCTTGCGTCTTTCGCCGACGCGGGCTTCCACCGCAATTATCAATTGATTTTGTACATCATTCCGGGTAATTGAGTCACAAGACTATCTAACTCTAATTGCAATAGAATAGCCGATACTTCAGGTGCATTTAATCCCGAATTATTGACGATGGTATCTAATGAAGTTGGAGATGAAGCGATCGCATTATAGACTGTAGCAAAAGGCGGTTGTAAATCAGGACGATTTGATTTAGTTGGCGTAGGTATAGATTCAGTTGTTGTTTGGCTAGTCGTTTCGTTAGTCGAATTAAATAAAGATAATTGTTGTGAAGCAGAAGGAGTCAAACTAGGAATATCACCCAAACTAGATAATAATTCTTCTTCAGTGATAATAACTTCTGCACCTTTATGAATCAACTTCAAACATCCTCTAGCTTGTAAATTATCTGGAGTATTAGGTAAAGTATATACATCTCGATTAAATTCATTAGCATAACGGGCGGTAATTAATGCCCCTGATTTTTCTGGTGCTTCCATTACTAATACTGCTCTAGATAACCCTGCTACAATTCGATTACGAGCAGGAAAGTTTCCTCTTTCGGGGGTACTACCATATTCATATTCTGTCAGTATAAGCCCTTTTTCAGCTATTTCTGCCATTAATTTCTTGTTTTGATAAGGATAAGCTCGATCGAGTCCATTTCCTAAAACAGCGATCGTTTTTCCACCAACATCTAAACAAGCACGATGAGCGACAGTATCAATACCTTTAGCCAAACCAGAAACGATCGTCAAACCACTTTTTGCTAATGCCTGACTGATATTATAAGTCCATCTACGACCATGTTCGGTCGGATTTCTTGTCCCAACAATCCCTATTAGATGATTGACTCCTTCGGTTTGAGCTAATTTTAAATCACCAGTATAATATAACACCGCAGGAGTACTAGGTATTTCTAATAACAATTGCGGGTATTCGGCATCACTAGGAGTACAAAAATGAGGATTTTGTTGTTGATGTTGAATAAATAGTTTTTCAGGCTCAATTTTCGCTTTTTCTTCAACCAAAGAGACTAGACTTTTTTTACCTATACCATCTACTTGTAAATATTGATTATCCGCACAATACCAAGCCTTTTCTAGACTACCAAAATGATTATAGATTTTTTTGAGTGAAACAGGGCCTAAACCTCTTATCTTCGACCATGCTAACCAATATATTCTTTCTTTTTCAGTAGTCATAAACTATCTATTACATCACATCACTATCAATTATATTTTAAGGCATTTAAAAATGAGACTTTTAAATACAGACGTTTATCAACTATCAACTGCTTCGATGCTTCCGACTTGAGATAATTCTAATTCCTTGACAGTACGTTTTAGTAAACCACTTAAAACTTTACCCGGTGCCTATTTCTACTACACTAGTAACAGATTCTTGAGGTAAACGTAACATAATCTCACGCCAACGTACTCCGCCTGTCATTTGTTGTTTTAATCTAGTTTTAATTTGTTCAGAATCGATCGTTGGTGTAGGATCAACATTAGCTAAAACAGGAATTGTCGCCTCGTTAAACTCAACCGCATCTAACATCAAAGCAAATTCTGCCGCCGCTGTTGCCATCAAAGGAGAATGAAACGCCCCCGAAACTTTTAACGGTACTTTCAATTTAGGGTTAACTGCTTCAACTACCTCATCCACCGCACCATCCTCACCTGAAATTACGACTTGCCCATCACTGTTATCATTAGCAATGACGACATTTTCAGCTTGATTAATAGTAGTTTCTAGAATATCTCGTTTAAATTTCATCAAGGCTACCATCTTGCCACCTTCAGCTTGACTCATCAATTCACCACGACGTTGTACGAGTTTTAAACCTGTAGCAAAATCATAAACACCTGCGGCGTATAAGGCGACATATTCACCTAAACTATGCCCGGCAACTAAATCAGGTTTTTTCCCTTTGTCGTTTAGTAAATCGATTAAAATAGATTCGATCGTATATAAACAAGGTTGGGTATATTGAGTCTGAGATAATGTCTCTTCATCTGCCTGACATTTTTCGATTACACTCCAACCCAAAATTTCTTCGGCTTGTTTAAATTTTTCTTGAGCGATGCTAGATTCGAGTAAATCTACTTCCATTCCTGGTGTTTGTGAGCCTTGCCCTGGGAATACCCATGCCGTTTTAGTCATTTATAATACAATTTTTCTTATAAGTATCGATGAGTATTATACCTTTTCTGTATCACCCAGAAAATACAGTTGTGAAAAATCCAAAGCTGATAACTTGATTACACAGAAAGTAAGTAATCAAATTCCCGATATAAGTCCAATACCCACCGTGTAATGAATTATACGGCTAATAAATGTCGTTCAATGAATTGAACTAAAATCAAATACAAAAAATTTTTTATTTTAAACCACTATAATTTCATCCAGAATTTAGAATAGAAAAGTAATTAGTTCATTTTAATGAACGTTATCTATTAGCCTTGTCAATTTATTGTAAGGCGATTTGTAATGACAACATTTTAGTTTTTATATACTAAGATAAAAATTAACTTTAAGTTCTTTTATCCAACATATCCGCTATCAATGCTAACAAGATAGTTTGACTAGAAGCAATCAGTAATATTAATGTTCTATCTGTCAAATCTTGTCTTAAAACAATATCTCGATATAAAGTAAACAGAAAAAGACTAAAAAAGAATCCTGAAATGGGTAAAAAGATTCTCAATGGTGCAAAATAAAGCCCTGTACGTAGAATTAACTGAACAAAATGTAAAGTATCTCGAATTGGTTTAATTTTACTTTTACCTTCTCGATGATAATAATCAATCGGTACATAATTAACAATATATCCATTAGTGAGTAAGGCAACTGTTATTGTCGTGGTAAAACTAAAAGCATTAGGAAGAATTTTTTTGAATTTTTCTACTTCTGTTTTTCGTATAACTCGCAATCCGCTATTCATATCAGGTATATTTGTATCTGTCACCCACTCCGCAAAACGAACTAAAAACCATTTGGGTATCTTACGTAAATTAGAATAAGTTACATTCTCACCTGTTCTTGAGCCTACCACCATATCAGCATCTCGGCTCATACTGACTAAATAAGGAATCATGTGGTTAGGATAAGTGCCGTCACCATCAGTAATTACAATTAATGGATATGTTGCCTGACTAATTCCTGTTTTTAATGCCGCCCCATAACCTCTATTTTTGCGATGTAAAATAAGTCTAATATCATTTCTAATTGCTAAAACTTTTTGACTATTGTCTGTTGAACCATCATTAACTACAATTATTTCATATTCACACTGAGCCTCTCTCATTACTTGATGAAGTTGATCTATTGTTGAAGTTATACTATTCTCTTCGTTGTAAATAGGAATAACGATCGAAAATGGAAATAAACTTTCAGTGTTTTCAAGATTCATAATTAATAATTGATAATTGATACTTCGACTAACGTGATACAGTGAGCCTGTCGAACTGCTCAGGATAAATAATTGACAATTAAATATCAGACTAACTTTATCTGTTTACTGTACGATCGATCGTTAATTATTTATTTTCTAAAATACATGAAGTATCTAACAAATATAAGCTATTACTAGATTCAACTTTACATGATTCTATATACTTAGTTAAAACAGGTGTTTTTCCTTGATTTAATTCAGTAATTATTTGTTTAGTAGTGTCTTGCCAAGAACCGTAAACATACCAACCTTTACTACTTTTTTCTAAATATTCAGCCGAAAAAGTATTGTCTTCTAATAATAAATAATCTATATCGTATTTATTAATAACTGCGGTCATTTCTTCGTAATTATCTGTGTATAAGGCATTAAGTAGATCGGTTACTCTGGTGATTATTTGATTATAATATTGAGGATGATAAGCGATCGATAATTCTCGACCAAATAAAATCGATCGTTGAGTAAAAGCTGGTAAGCTCTCGGTTTCAGGAGTAATTGAAGCGATTAAAATATCTTTAGGTTGTTGAGCTAAAAACTGATAAATAGGTTTTTGTGTTCCTATTTCCCAATGACGATGCCAGTTGATAAAAGCAGGAAAAATAAAAGGAAAAATAATCGTAATAGCTAAAAATAAACTAATCAAACCAGTTAAACTTTTCTCTCGTAAACGGTTTTGTTGTTTATTTTCTAATCTTTTTTTCAACCAAGTATAACTCAAATCAATCATTGTTGTTACTATAATTCCAAAAGCAATAGCAATAACAAAACGTGAACTATGATAAGTATAACGACTAGGTAAATATAATTTGGGAAAGACTAGATGGGCGATAAAAAATAACGAAAAAGAACCAATTAAAATATGTCTTAAAATAAAAATATTTTTAGTAACTAATTTAGTAATTCCTATTTTTTTAATTAGTAAGAAAGGTAAAACAAGACTACACCAAACCATTATCGGCAAAAAGATAACTAATGTATTGTAAATCCAAGCTTCTCGTGGGAAAAAAGGTATATTTATACCACTTCGTCCTTCAAACCAGAAAAACATTGCATTATGTCCAAAATACTCATTTCTTCCATAAAGATTAAATTCTGGCATTTGCTTCATATTCGCTAAACTAACAAAATCTTGAGATTCTGGCGATTTTATCTGTAATAAAACAGCGATAATTAAAGTAACTAAAATACTAGCAAAAAATAAAATACGCTTTTTTTTATCATTAGTTAAACTAAGTTTATTCTGTCGATTAAAATAAAATAAGTTTAAGAATAAGATAGAATTTTCGACTAAAAGTGTTTGAGGATAAAATATCCCTTGAAGAAGCATAACTATTACACAAGGAATTATTTTTTTAGTACTAAGATAGTATAAAAATGCGGCAAGAATTGGATAAAGAAAAGCTCTCGGTGTTGCTGAAATTAAATTATCTTCTGGCCAAATAATCTGATTGAAAGATAAAGTAACTATAAATGAACCGAAAGGAAAAGGAAATATTTCAAAAGTAAATAAAAATAAATAAATAGTAGTTATTAACCCTAAAACTATCGGCAATATTTTCGCAAAAACTAAAGGTTGAATTCCTATTTTGGCAACTAAAAAATACAGTGCTTTGTAACCTAATGGGGCAATACCTAAATAATAATCAGCAAGCAAATCATTAGGAAAAAGTTCAGCATCACTAAATTTTTGTAGCCAAACAACATGCTGTCTGGCATCATCTTGAATTATATAATCAGGAATAGATACATGATAAAAAGACATTAAGCCATAGTATAAGCAAAAGGCACAACTAAGACCAAACCAAAACCAAAATTTATGGCGATAAAAGTTGTCAAATATTTTTATTGTTCTCATTTGTGACTAGATTAAACTGATTTTAAAGTTAATGTTAACTACCAATCTTTAACAGCAGTAGTTTAGCACGTGTTTCATCCTTTATCGACATTTGTAATAAGATAGATTTGTTTAGGAGAATAAACTTTCGGTATCAACTAATTTTATGTCGTCTAAAGCTTCTGTTTAAAAAAAGTATTTACCATATTTTGACGATAATTATGGGAGATGTTTAATACACATTTCGTTTATTTTTCTGGATAATTTCTTCAGGAAAACTAATTATTTTGACAGATTATAGTAAAGATTACTTTAACAGATTATATCTTGCTAACAATCTCGATCGATTTTTCTATTGAGATTAAGTTTTGTCTAAAAAACTAAATCTTGAAATAATCATAAGATTAAGTTTACTTAAAAATAATTAAAATAACTTTAAATAACTTACTATTTATTAAAAGAAGCACTGAGATAATTAAGATAATATAAAAAGAAGAAAAAGCTAGTTTTTGGCAATATTTATTATTCCTAAATTATCACTACAAAAAAGAGTATAGTTTTTGCTTTACTTATTACAAAAGGAGAATTAATGTCAACACAAACAATAGTAAACATACCGCCAATTAGCGGTTTAGAAGATAAGATATCAAAGATAGTTAATCATAACGATCGTGTATTTTTACCCTATACAAACCTAAATCTAGATAATATTAATTCAGGTTTTGCTTCTGCATTACATATGCACCAACCAACTATTCCCGCAGGACATGATGGTAGTTTAATTTGTAATCTACAACATATGTATGAAAACCCGAATGAAGGTGATAATCATAATGCTGACCCTTTTGCTTGGTGTTACAAACGTATGGGAGAATTTATCCCCGAATTAGTTAACAACGGTTGTAATCCTCGTATCATGTTGGATTATTCAGGTAATTTACTTTGGGGATTCGAGCAAATGAATCGTCATGATATTCTTGATAATCTGAAGAAAATTACTTGCGATCGACGTTACTTTGCTAATGTAGAATGGTTAGGTACAATGTGGTCTCATGCTGTGGCTTCTTCTACTCCTATACCTGATCTTAAGTTACATATTCTGGCATGGCAACATCAATTTTTATCCCTGTTTGGCGAAGAGGCATTACGTCGAGTCAAGGGTTTTTCACCACCAGAAATGCATATGCCCAATCATCCTGATACTTTCTATGAATATATCAAAGCTTTAAAAGAATGTGGCTATCGTTGGTTGTTAGTACAAGAGCATTCAGTTGAACAAATTGATGGCTTGGGGTTACACCATGATAATAAATATATTCCTAATCGTTTGGTGGCTAAAAATTCCCATGGCGATACTATTAGTATTACAGCATTAATTAAGACTCAAGGCTCAGATACTAAATTAGTGGCTCAAATGCAACCTTATTATGAAGCTAAGGGTAGAGGCAGACAAGAAATCGGTGGTATTTCTGTTCCTTCTTGTGTTAGTCAGATTGCTGATGGTGAAAACGGTGGGGTAATGATGAATGAATTCCCCGGTGGTTATAATCGGGTTTGGCACGAAATTAAAAACGGTGGTGGCACTGTTGGTTTTAATGGCACTGAATATTTAGAGTTATTAGAAGAGGCGGGAGTAAAAGAAGAAGACTATCCTGTTTGTCAACCTATAGGGCAACATAAAATTTGGGCTAAAGTTGGTGATACAGTTACGACTGAAAATGTGGAAAAAGCGATCGCTGATTTACAAGAAAACGATCATCAATTCCATACTGATGGTGCATCATGGACAAATGATTTAAGCTGGGTACAAGGGTATGAAAACGTTCTTGAGCCGATGAACAAGTTAAGTGCAATGTTTCATCAAAAATTCGATCGTCTTGTAGCCGAAGATCCTAGCATAACACAACGAAACGATTACAAAGAAGCCCTTCTTTATAACCTGCTTGTCGAAACTAGCTGTTTCCGTTACTGGGGGCAAGGCACATGGACAGATTATGCTCGTGAATTATATCGTCGTGGCGAAGCCATTACCAAATAATTAAGAAGTAAGAAGTATTGTAGTTAGGACTATAGTTCTCAATATTGTTTAATGCTCAGTAAAATATAGTTATTATTTTAATTATATTTCTGGGCTTTTTTATATTGCATTAGTTGTTATCCTTATTTTGATAACGAGATGAGACATTAATATGAATAGGAAAAATTTGAATATTAAAACCGCCTTGCAATGAATTAACAAGGCTAATAGATATCGTTTAATAAATTAAACTAAGATTCTAAACGACAAATTGTTTCATCGCTACTTAAAATAACTCTCAACTATTAACTATTAACTATTAACTATTAACTATTTATGTCTGATTTACAACAACACCGAGAAGAATTTTTAGGTTTAAAAGATAAACATTATTTCAATTTTGGTGGGCAAGGAATTTTACCTAAATCTGCCTTCGGAAAAATGATC
Source organism: uncultured cyanobacterium (assembly GCA_963710605.1). GTDB lineage: Bacteria > Cyanobacteriota > Cyanobacteriia > Cyanobacteriales > Cyanobacteriaceae > JAALKG01. The sequence goes on along the minus strand of CAVQBA010000006.1, from coordinate 706,535 downwards.
GATACTTATCAATATATCGATAAAGTAGGTCCTTTTGGTCTAAAAATCAATACTTGGGTAATGGAAAATATTCAGGATACGAAAAAAGCGATCGCTGATGAAATGAAAGTAACCCCAGAAACGATCGCTTTAACTGAAAACGTAACCAGTAGTTGTAACATAGCTTTGTGGGGTATAAAGTGGGAAGCAGGAGATGAAATATTACTCACCGATGCCGAACATCCGGGGGTGATTGCTATCATTGAAGAAATTGCTCGTCGTTTTGATGTCAAAATTTCTACCTGCCCAATAGTTGCCACAGTTAATGAAGGTAATCCGATTCAAGTAATCAAAAATCATCTAACTCCTAAAACCAGATTAGTTGTCATTAGTCATATTCTTTGGAATACAGGGCAAGTTTTACCCTTAAAAGAAATAGTCTCAACCTGTCATAACAACTCAGCCGAAAAACAAACCCAAGTATTAGTTGATGGTGCGCAATCAGCAGGATGTTTACCTGTAGATCTGATTGATTCAGAAGTAGATTATTATGGTTGTACAGGACATAAATGGTTATGTGGTCCTGGTGGAGTTGGTTTTTTGTATGTTAGAAGCGATTTACTCTCTTCATTTCCTGCTACCTTTATTGGTTGGCGTGGTTTAAATTATAGTCAACCTGATATGCCTTTACATGAAGATGCTCGTCGTTATGAAGTAGCAACTTCAGCTTATCCTCTTTTTTCTAGTTTAACCGAAGCGATCGCTATTCATCAAAAATGGGGAACGATCGAACAACGTTATCAACGTATTTGTCAATTGAGCGAGTATTTATGGATTAAGTTAGATCAACTACCCCGCATCGAATGTGTCAAAAATAGTCCACCCCAATCAGGGTTAGTTTCTTTTTATCCTCGTACAGGAATAGATGCTCAAAAAATGGTCCAAAATTTAGAAAATAAAGGTTTTTATCTACGGACATTAGTTTATCCTTATTGTATCCGTGCCTGTGTACATTATTTAACTACAGAAACAGAAATAGACGATTTAATCCAAATTATTGATCAACAATAAATAACCCTAATACGATCGTGATCAGTCAGTTTTACCGAATTGGTATTTATAATACTTTGTTTTTGAAAAGCAACGATTAATTTTTTTCTTGCGAGAATTAATCGTCAACCTAAAATAGCGTTTAATTCGTTTTCATCAGCAACAACTTCAAAAAACTGACCTGTATTAGTTAACTCAAACAATAACATTTTTACTTGTTCATTCAAAGACATTAAAAACAATTGCCCTTCATCATCAACTATCATTCGACGAATAATAATTAAAATACCTAATCCCGAACTATCCATAAAAGTAACATTTTTAAAATCGATCGCAATTACATTATTTCCTTGCTGGATTAATTCTTTGATTTGATTACGTAGCGGAATTGTATTATTATTATCTAATATTCCTTTAGGTTTGAGGATATTTACATTAGCTGACATTGATAAATCACTACAAAAAAGTTGTTGGTCAATAGTAATATTTATTTTAACGGAAATTGATACTATTGATTCAATCTAATTCTTTATTTTTTTATTTCCTACTCTTTTAATAAATTGTTTTTGTCCAATTGTGAATCAAATAATAACAGACAAACAAGCAATCACAATGCCATTATTCATTATTACGAGCCACTAGTAAATTATTCTCCAAATGAAGCTCTCAAACAATTATACAGTAATAATAAATTAGGAATTTCTAGTCAAAATAATGATTTAAATAAATAATTCTACTTACTAATAAAAGTAAATAACGCAAAGCTAATCACAGTAAAATTAAAGCCTAGTAAGTATTAATTAATCTACCCAATTTTAAGCTTGAAACAATAAATAGTAATAAATAACATTTAAAAAGGAATTATTTAAGTAAAAATTATTGACAATTAAGACTATAATTCTGTGGGAGCTACTTTAACTTGGCGTATTAACCCTAAAATATCCTTTACGACTTATGGGGCTTACACCATGGTAGATGAAACAGGAGGTTCAGCTTATACCAATCTTACTAGTTGGATGGCTGGTTTTTATTTCCCTGATGCCTTTATTGAAGGGAACTTAGCTGGTATTTTGGGAGGACAACCTATACATCGGGTAGCCGCAGGTAAGGGAGCAAGTCTGCTGAGTCCAAACAATATTGGCGATCGAGCCACTCCCTACCAAATAGAAGCTTTTTACAACTTCAAACTCAGCGATAACATCAGCGTTACACCGGGTGCTTTTATAATGATCAAGAAAAAGTAAGTAAAGGTTGAAAACCATGCTTAACAGAAGCACCACCAATTTGTTCCATTTTTTCGACAGTAATCTGATTTCTGCCCCAAGAAAAATTAGTATGCCATTGCTCAAATTCTAGTAACATAGCCTCAGCAAAACAAGCAAACATTTGTCGGCTAGGAATATCCATATCGACAGTTTCCATAATCTTCCAATCAATATCCAAAGAATGCTCAACAACACCACCATTTAAAAGCTTAATTTCAGGATGGTCAAATTTAGTACCTAAATTTTTAGGATAACCGCCATCAATTAATAGACAAGGCTTTTTGATTATATCGTTGTTAATATGAACACCTTTAGGCATACTAGCAACCCAAACAATAACGTCAGCTTGAGGTAAAGCCTCTTCTAAGCTCATTATTTTACCTCTACCTAAATCTGATTGTAAATTATCTAAACGCTCACGATTACGAGCGATTAAAAGCAAATCAGCCACATCAGTTTTTTTATCTAACCAACGACAAACAGCACTACCGATATCACCGGTTGCCCCACAAACAGCTACTGTCGCTTTACTTAAATCAATACCAACTTTAGCACAACCTTGTTCAACTTGACGGCAAATAACATATGCAGTGTGAGTATTACCTGTCGTAAATCTTTCAAATTCTAAATTAACATTACGAACTTGTTTATTTTGTTTAAGATTAAACTCCTCAAAAATAATTGAAGAAAAGCCACCTAAAGCCGTTATATTAAGACCATTTTTTTGGGCTAAAGCCATTGCATTTAATATTTTGCGAATAGCCGTTTTGATTCTACGTTTACCTAACATTTCAGGTAAAAAACAAGATTCGATGTAACGCCCCTCTATAATTTTACCTGTTGCACTAGTGACCTGAAATTCATCTATTAGAATAGGAGGTGCAGAACACCAAAATTCAAATCCTTCTTTTGCGTAATCAGGATGACCAAGTTTCCCTGTTTGTATTTGAGCTTGTTCTAAATTGCTTAAATGACCGATAAGACCAAACATTTAATATTTTAATTAATTTTAAGTATAAGAGTAGTTTTGAAGTAGTAAGTTAAATAAAAGCTAAGAAATAAGTTAGGCTTTTATTTATATTACTAAATAATGTAACAAAAAAGAGAAAATACGACTAGTTTCTGGTAAATCTACTAAATTTAATTCAGGAAAAAACAGGTGATTTATCATTAATAATCAATTATCTTCGCTTAATGCCTAAACAGACTTGATCAATACATTTGTTTTCAAACTTATATTCTTCTAATTGTTAGTTTAGTTACTTTGACGTTAATGTTTCTTTGATTGTTTCTTAATTGGTTTTTCTCAGTGGCTGGATAATAAATATGTACCGCTAACCAAAGACAACAGTGAGTTAAGAGTTAAGAGTTAAGAGTTAAGAGTTAAACAGCCAAATATCGATAAGAATATTTTAGTTGTTAATTAATACATCTTACTTCTGACTTCTACTTTTTACTAAAACATTTTTACTCAACATCAGTAAAATAATAAAAGATCGTTACATTTGTTTTGGTAGTGTATGAGTCTAGTGATAAGCTAAAAAATGCACTAAAAAATTGATCAGATTAAAGATATTATAATGTCAGATTTACCTCTTTTACTGAGAGTTGCTCGTGGTCAAACAGCCGATCGTCCTCCTGTCTGGATGATGCGTCAAGCGGGTAGATACATGAAAATTTATCGTGATTTAAGGGATAAGCATCCTAGCTTTCGCGAACGTTCTGAAAATCCCGATTTAGCGATCGAAATATCGTTACAACCGTGGGATGCTTTCGCTCCTGATGGTGTGATTATGTTTTCCGATATTCTAACTCCTTTACCCGGTATGGGTATTCCTTTTGATATTGTCGAAAGTAATGGTTGCAATTATTGATCCTCCTATTCGTAGCTTAGAACAAATAGAAGCATTACACACATTAGACCCAGAAGAGTCTTTACCCTTTATTAAAAAGATTTTAGGTACTCTACGTCAAGAAGTAGGTAACAAGTCAACTGTGCTAGGTTTCGTTGGTTCTCCTTGGACTTTAGCCGCTTACGCGATCGAGGGTAAAAGTTCTAAAAATTATGCCGTGATCAAAAATATGGCATTTTCTCAACCTGATATTCTCCATAAATTATTAGCTAAAATTGCTGATTCGATCGCTATCTATGTTCGTTACCAAATTGATTGCGGTGCACAAATTATTCAGTTATTTGATTCATGGGCTGGGCAACTAACTCCTCAAGATTATGATACTTTTGCTTTACCGTATCAAAAAAGAGTAATCGATCAAGTTAAACAGACTCATCCTGATACTCCCTTAATTCTTTATATCAGTGGCAGTGCAGGAGTATTAGAAAGAATGGGACGTACAGGAGTTGATATTGTTAGTGTTGATTGGACTGTTGATATGGCTCAAGCAAGACAAAGACTAGGTAAAGAGATGAAAGTTCAAGGTAATATCGATCCTGGCGTATTATTTGGTTCTCATGACTTTATCAAGCAAAGAGTTCATGATACGGTTAAACAAGCTGGAAACCAAGGACATATCCTTAATTTAGGACATGGTGTTTTAGTTGGTACACCAGAAGAAAATGTCAGAACTTTCTTTGAAACCGCCAAACAAATTAGATACTAGGAGAATGGAGAATTGAGAATGGAGAATTGAGAATGGAGAGCCCGTGAGTTAACAGTACAATAAAAAGTGTTCGTAAAGCGAAACAAAAGGGTTTTTTACCTAAGTTTAATTTAGGTGCTTGAAAAACCTGTTTTTTAACCACACACTTGAGGTCAACCTTATGAATGATAACTCTGTGAGTACATAAAACATTGAGTAACTAAGCGAAAAAATCGCTCGACGATTAATTATTAGTTATTCATTCTCAATTCTCTTACTGAACAATTATCAATTGTTATACTATGCTGTTATGATAATAAATTGGACTAAAAACTCTAACCTTAGCAGTATTGCACAAGATAAATAAATAATGATTTGGCCTTTTAAACCCTCTACCCGCAAACAAATAGCTTGTATTGAAATCAATGGTGCGATCGCCTCTGGTACTAGAGAAACAGTTTTAAGTGCCTTAGAAGAAGTCGAAGAAAAAAAATATCCCGCTTTACTCTTAAGAATAGACTCTCCCGGTGGTACAGTTGCTGATTCTCATGAAATATATTCAGCACTTAAAAGACTACAAAAAAAAGTAAAAATAGTCGCTTCTTTTGGTAATATTTCCGCATCGGGAGGAGTATATATTAGTGCAGGAGCAAATCATATTGTTTCTAATCCCGGAACTATTACAGGTAGTATCGGGGTAATTATTCGTGGGAATAACTTAGAAAAACTATTAGATAAAGTAGGTGTTTCTTTTCAAACAATCAAATCAGGACCTTATAAAGATATTTTATCTTTCGATCGAGATTTGAGTCCAGAAGAAAAAGAAATTTTACAACAATTGATTGATAGTACTTATGAGCAATTCGTGCAAATAATAGCCGAGAATCGTAACTTAACAACAGAAACAGTCAAAAGTTTTGCGGATGGGCGTATTTTTTCAGGCGAACAAGCTGTAAAATTAGGTTTAGTCGATTCGAACTGGCACTCAAGAAGATGCTCGGATTTGGGCTTGTGAATTAGTAGGACTTGACCCAGATAAAACAGAATGTCATACTATTGAAGAACCAAAAACTTTAGTCGATCGTTTTCTCAACCGTAGTCAAACAAAATCAAAAATAGTGACGGCTACAAATTGGTTAGAATTTGAATTGGCTACCAATGGTCAACCTTTATGGTTATATCGTCCTTAAATCATGAAAAATTGGTAAAATATCGAACAAGTAATGAGTGAACCGTTAATGACTAAAGTAAGAGCTGTCAGAGGTGCTACTACCGCACGAGCTAATACGGTAGAAGCCATGCGAGAAGCCATTACAGAACTATTACAAGAAATCGAAAATCGCAACCAGTTAGATTACGACAATATTGTAAGTGTGATTTTTACCGCCACCCCAGATTTAGACGCTATTTTTCCTGCTGCGATCGCTCGTGAAAACCCTCAATGGGAAGACGTACCTTTGTTAGACTTACAACAAATGCAAGTTAAAGGTAGTTTAGAAAAATGTATTCGAGTTTTGATTTATTGGAATACTGACAAACCTCAAGCCCAAATATGTCATCCTTACCTAAGAAAAGCCGGGAATTTACGCCCCGATTGGCATCTGACTAAAATCTTTTAAGTCAAGAGTTAAGAGTTAAGAGTTAAGAGTTAAGAGTTAAGAGTTAGAAGCTAAAAACTAATTATTAATTATTACTTCTTCATCCTTCATCCTTAGTAAAGATAGTATGAAAAAAAGCTAAAGAAATGTGATCATACCTGTAATTATCTTCAAAATTCCGATAAATTGAATTATCCTGAAAGATAGAGATCATAAAAATACAACATTAAGGTAAATTTAATAATAGTGAATATCCCTGGCAATATTATCACACTGATAGCAGGTATCCTCCTCACCTTGATCAGTCTGTGGTATGGACAAAATCATGGTTTAATGCCCATCGAAGCATCACAAAATGCAGTGGAGGTCGATGAGTTATTTGACTTGATGATGACGATCGCAACAGGTCTATTTTTAATCGTCGAAGGAGTCTTAGTGTACTCTATTTTTAAATTTAGACGCAAAAAAGGCGATCAGACAGATGGTCCCCCAACAGAAGGAAATGTTCCTTTAGAAATTGTCTGGACAGCAATTCCCACAGTTATAGTACTCATTCTTTCTCTATACAGTTTTGAAGTTTACAATAACCTCGGTGGATTAGATCCAGATTCTTCTCGTGACTTTCCTCAAGAGCAAATGCAAATAGCTGATGCGAATAGCGACTCAGGTAAATTAGTTGCTTTCAATCCTCATCAAGGGCATATGGCTTTAGGAATAGGCTCATCAGGAGTTTCTGATATGCAAGTGGAAGTAAATGGTATTCAATACGCTTGGTTATTTACTTATCCAGATTCAGGTATTGTTTCTGGTGAATTACACGTACCAGTGAATAAACAAGTCAAACTAAACATGAAAGCAGGTGATGTCATTCACGCTTTTTGGGTACCTCAATTAAGACTAAAGCAAGACGTATTACCGGGTAGAGATTCCGAATTAGCATTCAATTCCAATAGAATTGGTGAATATCCAATCATCTGTGCGGAGTTATGTGGCCCCTATCATGGTGGGATGAAAACCTTCTTATACGTACAAAGCGAAGAAGATTACCAACAATGGATAGAAGAAAATACGATCGTAGCTCAAGCACCAGAAACAGATTCATCACAAACAGTGGCTTTACTCTCAGCCCAAACTAATCCTGAATCAAATATGGAAATGCACGCTCATCATTTAGGTGTAACTCCAGAAATGTTAGCTCAGTTGCATCCTACTGACACTATTGACAATTAATTACCACTAAAAACTAGAGCCTGATAATCATTCAGGCTCATCAATACAAAAATTTTAACTTTTTTGAAGATTGTATGAATACAACAGTAACAGTAGAAAATAATCCCGTCCATCGAAAAAGAAAACTATGGGAATACTTCACTTTTAATACAGATCATAAAGTGATTGGTATTCAGTATTTAGTAACTTCATTTTTCTTTTACTTCGTCGGTGGTGCGTTTGCCGAAGTCGTACGTACAGAATTAGCCACACCTGACCCTGATTTTGTTACCCCTGAAGTTTATAACCAAATGTTTACCCTTCACGGTACAATCATGATTTTCTTATGGATTGTACCTGCGGGAGCGGCTTTTGCTAATTATCTCATTCCTTTGATGATTGGTGCTGAGGATATGGCTTTTCCTCGCTTGAATGCAGTAGCTTTTTGGTTAATTCCTCCTGGTGGGATTTTATTACTCGGAAGTTTCTTCGTCGGTGCACCTCAATCTGGTTGGACATCTTATCCTCCTCTTAGTTTGATGACGGGTAAATGGGGAGAAGAATTTTGGATACTTAGTCTTTTATTATTAGGTACATCCTCAATTTTAGGCGGAATTAATTTTGCCACCACTATCCTTAAAATGCGAATCAAGGATATGGATTTGTATAGTATGCCTTTATTTTGTTGGTCAATGTTGGCTACATCTGCTTTGGCATTACTTTCTACTCCTGTCTTAGCTGGTGCTTTAATTTTACTTTCCTTTGATTTGATGGCAGGTACGAGTTTCTTTAATCCTACAGGAGGAGGAGACCCAGTAGTATATCAGCACTTATTCTGGTTCTATTCTCACCCTGCGGTTTATATTATGATTTTGCCTTTCTTTGGGGTAATTTCTGAAGTGATTCCTGTTCATGCTCGTAAACCTATTTTTGGTTATCGTGCGATCGCTTATTCTAGTTTAGCCATTAGTTTCCTCGGTTTGATTGTTTGGGCTCACCATATGTTTACTAGTGGTACACCTGGTTGGTTGAGAATGTTCTTTATGGCAACAACCATGATTATTGCTGTACCAACAGGAATTAAAGTCTTTAGCTGGTGTGCTACTTTATGGAATGGTAAAATTGAACTAAACACCCCCATGTTATTTGCCCTCGGTTTTATCTCTTCATTCCTCATCGGTGGTTTGACTGGGGTAATGGTGGCATCTGTACCATTTGACATTCATGTACATGATACTTATTTTGTCGTCGGACACTTCCATTACGTCTTATTTGGTGGTTCAGCCTTAGCCTTATTCTCTGGTGTTTATCATTGGTTTCCTAAAATTACAGGCAAAATGTTTCACGATGGTTTAGGGCGTTTACATTTTATTCTGACTTTCATTGGTTTGAATCTAACTTTCATGCCGATGCACCAATTAGGATTAATGGGTATGAATCGTCGTATTGCGTTATATGATGTACAATTTCAACCGTTGAATGTACTAGCTACTGCGGGTGCTTATACCATGGCTGTTTCGACTATTCCTTTTCTTATCAACGTTGTTTGGAGTTTATGGAAAGGTGAACAAGCCGCTCGTAATCCTTGGCGTGCTTTAACTCTTGAATGGCAAACTGCTTCTCCGCCAATTATTGAAAACTTTGAAGAAGAGCCTGTTTTATGGAGTGGCCCATATGATTACGGTATTGATAGCGAATCGGATTCTGAAGAAGAAAGTGTTACCGATATGTTATCTGAAGCAAGTGCAAAATAGTTAACAGTTAACAGTTAAAAGTTAATAGTTAGTAGTTTTTTAGTTATTGCTATTAACTTTTACTAGTTTAATTATTCACTCTTAAATTTTAGTTAGCATTAGTTTATAGCATTAAGGTTAATTACAAGATAACTATTTATTTTACTATTCACTCTCGAAATTAATTATGCAAGGTACAACTTCGATCGATTCTCAAGTTACGGTAGATTACGAAACTACTAATTCTGCTCATGCACATGAAGGACATGGTGAACATCCTGATTTACGGATGTTTGGTTTAGTTTTATTTTTAATCGCTGAAAGTATGATCTTTTTTGGTCTTTTTAGTGCTTATCTGATTTATTATGCTACTAGCCCTGAATGGCCAACAGGAGGCATCGAGTTAGAATTATTATTACCCGGTGTCAACTCGGTTATTCTGATTGCTAGTAGTTTTGTGATGCACAAAGGACAAAGTGCGATCAAAAACAACGATGTCAAAGGTTTGCAGTTATGGTTTGGCATCACAGCTTTAATGGGAATTATCTTTTTAGGTGGTCAGTTATTTGAATATGCCCATACAAGTTTTGGTTTAACTGATAGCTTATTTGCTAGTTGTTTTTACGTCTTGACTGGTTTTCACGGTTTACACGTTACCGCTGGATTATTATTCATCTTAGCTGTTTTGTGGCGATCGCGCACTGAAGGTCATTATTCAGCTGATAGTCACTTTGGTGTAGAAGCGGCTGAACTTTATTGGCACTTTGTCGATGTAGTTTGGATTATTCTTTTTGGTTTAGTTTATCTATTACCTTTATCTTAGATAATCAACCTAAAAACTCAATATTTAATAGTATCCCATTTGTCTTATCGATGAATGGGATATTTTGATTTTAATCAACCACGAATCAAAATTGGTAAAAAAATAGATAAAGACCAAAGTCTTTACTACAATACAGTTTTAATTATCTTTAGTTAGTATTTCACCAATTTGCGCATAATTTTCGCTAATGATAATATTCTCTGGAAAATCACATTCTTTAATTAATTTTATCGCTGAAATTGGGTATAAATGAGTATGGATTTGATCAGAAATTACCTCTGCTTGACGGTGATTAATTTTGTCATGCCAATTGTCAGTGTCTAATAAATAAATAACAACTTTCTTCTTGGCAACTTGATTTAAAGCTAAAATTAACTGTTCAGCTTCTAAAGGAGTGATTTGACTAATAATAACCACGATCGATCTTGTCTGTCTATTCTTATTTAAAAACTTCAGCCATACATCCCAATTAGTTTTCGTAAAATAATCATTACCTAAATTAATTAAAATAGAAATCGCCAAATCATCTTCTTTTAAAGATAAAGCTATTTCAGAAGGGATTGTCTGATGAGCAAAATTAATGATACCCACATTACCCTTACTAAAAATATGCCTATTTTTAACGCCACAATTATATTGCCCCGGTTTTAAAATTCCTCCTCCAGAAGGGCCGAGTATCAAAACTTGATTGTTGTGAGCAATTTGATAAAGTTTGATTAAATCTAAAGGAGAAACCTTACCTGAATTAATCACTATCTGTTTGATACCCGCATTAATAGCTTCGTAACAAGAATCTAAAACATGATGGGGATGACTAAACACTAAACTCGTAACCACCTTATTTTTTTGCTCAACTACAGATGTAACTAAATCAAAAATCGGTATATCTTCGATCGAGTCGCCAATATATTCATCCGCTACACCCGCAATTACACTTTTTTTGGGTAATTCAGATTTTTGTAAATAACTGATGGCTTCAGGTTGATTGATGCCTTGTATTAATATGTGTGGTGAAAAATCCCAATTCATTCTGTAGTTAATTAATAATGAATAATGAATAATGAATAATTAAAATGTTATTGATATATATAAGAACAATCATTACCAATTTTCACTAATTATATGATTCTTGTAGCTTAGAGTTTATCACATCATTATTCATTGATAAATAGACGATCGAGAGTTTAAACTAAAGTTGAAAATTGCTCTAATACAGCTTGTCTTGCCCATTTATCTGACTCTATAATATCATCTAAATTAGGTTGACTATTATTTTGTGAGCCAAAACGATCGCATACTGACTCAATTACACGAGGAATATCGAGAAAAGTAATTTTTTCAGCTAAAAATAAAGCCACAGCTTGTTCATTCGCCGCATTCAATACCGCAGGCATACAACCACCTGCTTTTCCTGCTGAGTAAGCTAATTGCATACAAGGATATTTATCATGATCAGGCTCACGGAAAGTTAAATCCCCAGCTTTGACTAAATCTAAAGTTTCCCAATTAGTTGATAAACGCTCAGGGTAAGATAAAGCATAAAGTAAAGGTAAACGCATATCCGCCCAACCTAATTGAGCCAAAACTGATGTATCTTGTAATTCGATTAAAGAATGGATGATACTTTGGGGATGAATAACAATATCAATGTTATCGTAATCCATACCAAAGAGATAATGAGCTTCGATAACTTCTAAACCCTTATTCATTAAAGTAGCAGAATCGATCGTTATTTTCTGCCCCATCGACCAATTCGGATGTTTTAAAGCATCAGCAACAGTAACATCAGCCAGTTTCTCAACAGGTAAATCACGGAATGAGCCACCAGAAGCAGTTAAAATAATGCGACGCAAACCTTCAGGCGGTACACCTTGTAAACACTGAAAAATAGCCGAGTGTTCCGAATCGGCGGGTAAAAGTTTGACACCATATTCTTCTACTAAAGGTAACACAACAGGACCACCGGCAATCAATGTTTCTTTATTAGCCAAAGCAATATCTTTACCCGCTTTTATCGCCGCAATGGTTGGTAATAGCCCCGCACAACCGACAATTCCCGTTACCACGCTTTGGGCATTTCCATAACGAGCAACTTCACAAATACCTTCGTTTTCAGCGAGGAGAATCGGTTGCGGATTGACATCACTAATAGCTTCTTTTAATTGAGGTAACTTATTACGATCGCAAATAGCAACAATTTCAGGTTTAAATTCTTTTATTTGCCCTGCAAGTAAAGTAATATTATTTCCTGCGGCTAATCCAACTACTTTAAACCCTTGGGGATTTTCTCTCACAATATCTAAAGTCTGAGTACCGATCGAACCTGTAGAACCTAATATAGAAATTAATTTCATAAGAAAAGATATTAAAATAATTATCAATATCTTACTCGAAAACAGGTTAGTTTATAATGAGATACTTCAATCAAAGGCTTTTTTTGTTTCGACAACGTTTTAGTCAATTATTAGGCAATTTAAAGCGTCTTTTTCCAGAAAAAAGTAATAAAATTATCATTACTGAGTATATATATTCAACGTAAATTTGTTAATTTGTAAAAATAATTTACTTTTGCGTAATAATACTTAAAACAGTTGTTAGCAAAAACTGAAATAATCCTTGTAAAGGCTCAATTGATTATAATTTATGAAATCATATCTATCTAAAAACACGTGTTAATAAATTGCGATAAAATTAAAATTTATTAACGTTATTAATTGACATTCATTATTTTCCTGAGTATGATAAAAGGTAATATTTAAAAGTCTAAAAGACACAAATCTTTTCATGAATAGATTACTCAAATCAAAAATAAAAAACGCTTTAGCCCTTACTATTCTTAGTGGAGGATTGATTAACGGCTTAACAGCAGAAAAAGCAGATGCGGCGATACTCGTTTCAGGACTCGAAACAGGAGGGAATGTAACCTTTACTCTGAGCGGAAGTTTAGATGTCAGTGATATAGAAAATGTCAATATCCTCAGTGGTTTATATTTTCAAGGTACTCGAATACTACCACAACGTGGTACTATAGCGTTTAATCCCAACGAACCGGTTGACATTCCAAACCTTGATGTCTATGTTAACTTGATTGATAATCCATCAAATTTATCTTTTGGAAGTGGTATGAGAACCAACCCAGATACGAAATCAGGCGATCCTGTTGTCTTTGATCTCATTTTTCGTGGAGCTGATCAACAAGTTTCAAGAAGTAGAGTTAGGCTACCTCAAGGATATATGACAGGTACGGAACTTAGTTCTACCATGACTTTTAATAATACCGATTTTGACACTTTAGGAATAGAATCAGGTACTTATTTTTCCGGTTTTAATGGCGGTGCTGATACCATTACCTTTGAGTTCGGAAATGATCCTATCGACCCAGAACCTGTACCAGAACCTGTAACTATCTTAGGTACAATGACGGCATTAGGATTTGGTAGCTTCATAAAAAAGAAGCGTAAGCAACAAAACAGTTAATCAAAAATATTTTTAGATTAATATATTCTCGGCGGGGACAATCGGTTACTATTGAGTAAGATTAAACATCCGTCGATCGCTACACAAAAATCAAGCTTAGTTAAACTTTACAATAAAGTAACGATAATCTCTAGTCTTTAACACTAACTTAAATTGAGAAAGCTTCGACAATTCTAGTGTTTTAAATTGACTAATGTTTTTCAGTGATTTTACGGATAAATTGGGAGTATTTTTAAGATAACTTTAGTCAAAGTCATTCAATAATGAATAACAATAATAGCGAATTTATGACAATTTACGATCGTGTTCCACCGATAAAAATTTGAAGCATTATAATAAAATTGGATTCTGCAAAAATCAACCTTTGTATAGATTAAAGTTAACCTAAATCTAAATTATGATATTTGTATCCTCAATTGATTACAAATAAAGCAAAATAATTATGAATAAACTATTCAATACTATAATCAAAAATTCGATAACCCTTTGCGTTGTTGGCGGTGGAATTATAGCAAGCAACGCTCAAACTAATGCGGCTACAATTATAGGTGATATTACGGGATCAGATACATCCAATACTTTTGATATGTTTGGAGTAGAATTTAGGAGTGATTCGGGTAATGTTAGTGAATTGGCTCACGTTAGATCGGTTACTTTCGATCTCAAATCCAATGGATTTTTTGATTTTAGTGATGATAGTTCTTTTAATAATCAAAAACAACCTGTTTTAGGTTCTTTAGTCGGATTAACAGCAGATGATATTAGTTTTGATTTTGATGCAGAGCAATCCCAATACATTACCTTTAATTTTCAAGAAGACTCCTTTGGTGTAGGTGATTCTTTTCGATTTGCCGCAAGTACCAGCGACAATCTAGTAAGTGGAGGTGATTTTGGTGATAAGAATGTAGTTCTTTTCTCATCTTTTGAAGATTTTAGCTCCTCTAGTAATTCTAGTTTTAAAAAAATTAATGATAATAAGTCAATTACGACGGACCCTAATGTTGCTATCGAAAATGAATTAGAACCCGAAATTGTACCAGAACCGTTAACTATTTTAGGTACGGGAGTTGCTCTTGGTTTGGGTAGTTTGATGAAAAAGCGTAAGCAAGAAAATAGTTGATAAACTTATATTTGTTATTAACTACTCCTTTTGCACTCTATAATTAAGCCGTATAATTATCTTTGCTTGTCGTGTATTCTTTTTTGTCAATCACCTCAACATTGTAACGCTCCTGCATTTATTTACTTCTGATATTTTTGCTCATCAAGAAAAGTTAGATTGATCGTTTGATACTTCATACAACCAAAAAAAAGTAATTTTAATAATTGTTTTTAAATTATATAATTTTTAAATTACACAATAAGTAGCTCCACCTAAATAAAAAAAAGTTTGTAGTTACCCTTTTAGGGAGATAAAAAGCTATTAAGATAAGGGCTTAAGCCCTTACTACGAACTTAATCTTTCTGACGTTTAATTAATTGGGGCTACTCAATAATCAAACATATAACTCATCTACTACTACTACTACTACTAAAAATTTTTTGGGGATTAATCTATTTTTGACGAGGACAACCATTACGGTTGAATAATATTAAACATTCGTCGATCGCTATAAAAACTACGTTCAGTTAAACTCTACAAAAAATAACGATAATCTCTAGTTTTTAACCCTAACTAAAATTCTAAGTACTTCAATAATTCAAGTATTCTAAATCTACTAATATTTTTTCAGTAATTTTACGGATAAATTTAGAGTGATTTTAGGATAGGGTTGGTGAAAGCAGATTAATAATTAATAATAATAATAGCCACTGGTCGATGACGATTGACGATCGTGTTCCGCCGATAAAAAGTTGAAGTCCTATCACAAAATAGGTGCTGTAAAAAGAAACTTTTACCTACATTAAAGTTAATTTAAATCTAAATTATTATATAAATATCATCAATTGATTACAAATAAAGCAAAATAATTATGAATAAACTATTCAATACTATAATTAAAAATTCTATAACCTTTTGCGTTGTAGGCGGCTCAATTATAGTAAGTAACGCTCAAACTAATGCGGCTACAATTATAGGTGACATTACAGGCCAAGATACATCCAATACTTTTGAGATGTTTGGAGTAGTATTTAACAGTGATTCGGGTAATGTTAGTGAATCGACTCACGTTAGATCAGTTACTTTCGAATCTCAAATCCAATGGATTTTTTGATTTTAGTGATGATAGTTCTTTTAATAATCAAAAACAACCTGTTTTAGGTTCTTTAGTCGGATTAACAGCAGATGATATCAGTTTTGAATTTGCAGGAGAGCAATCCAAATTCATTACCTTTAATTTTCAAGAAGACTCCTTTGGTGTAGGTGATTCTTTTCGATTTGCCGCAAGTACCAGTGACAATCTAGTAAGTGGAGGTGATTTTGGTAATGATGGAGATCAAGCGCTAGGAGGGAATCGCAGTAATGATGTAATCCTTTTTTCGTCTTTTGAAGATTTTAGCTCCTCAAGTATTTCTAGTTTTAAAAAAATTAGTGATAATCAGTCAATGACGATGGACCCTGATGTTGCTATTACAATTCCTGTTGTACCAACACCCGAACCAGTGACTATTTTAGGTACTGGTATTGCTTTAGGGTTGGGTACTTTAATGAAAAAGCGTAAGCAAGAAAATGCCGAATAAAATAATTTAAAACTAATTTATCTTTGACAAGGGGCAAGAATAATTGTCCTTTTTTATTGGCATATATATTTAAAATTGGAATGACTATTTTAACTAAGACAATAGTTAAAAAGGAGAAACCTTAACTATGAAGCAAGTTTTTGGTTAAATCATGGCTGATCAAATTAAAAACTTTGTAATTGTAGGAGCGAGTCGTGGTATTGGTGCAGAAGTTGCTAATCACTTAGATACTAATGGGAATAAAATATATACAATTTCTCGAAGTAAATCTTCTGTTGGTATTTGGATTCAAGCAGACATATCTACAACAGAAGGAATCAATAAAATTAAACAGATAATCGGTTCAGAAACGATCGATGCCTTATTATTTATGGGAGGAGTATGGGAAAAAAATGCTTTTACCCAAGACTATGACTTTTTAAAAAGTTGCGATCAAGAAACTCGTTTTGTAATTAGCGTAAATACGATCGCACCGATCGAGATAACTAGAATTTTATCATCAAATCTACTTCTGGCAAAAAACCCCAGAGCAATTTATATCGGTGCAACATCGGGTTTAGATAATAACGCCTCAATTGAAGTAGCGAATACAGCATCTAAATTTGCTTTACGTGGTGCAATCCAAGCCTTAAGAATCACTTTTCAAAAAAAGATCGGATTTACGGTCATTAATCCTAGTAATATAAAAACACCAGAGGTGATATTAGATATTAAAGAAGGAAGATTCCCACCGCAAAAACCAATTCCTCTTGCTGATTTGATGAGTACGATCGACTGGATTTTGATTTTATCTCCCCATGTAGATGTACCAGAATTGAATTTAAGGCAAAGATAAAGTAAATTCAAATGATAGACAAAAAAGGTATTTTCTTAACGATAAAACTTATTAATTTACATGAGCTTATTTGAGCCGATAAATCGATCGTGAAATCCTTTAATCTTAAAAATCGGTAATACTGACAGGGCAATTAATTAAGAAAAAACAAAAATCAATATTTAGTTGTTGTAATCTGGATTATTAACCCTTCCAGGAGTAAACTTACCAGAGAACTTCAGCGGTGAATACAATTCTCTGACTTTGTCTCTAGTTATGATTTTATATCCTTGTGGAAAATTTTCCTGATTTCTTTCACAATGTAACTTCTCTACTTTTAATAAAAAGTGAATATCGTTGATCGCTTCTTGTAATTTTCTTTCTAAATTTTTAGCTTTTTCAGCATCTTTCTTAAATCTATTAGAAATAAATATACCTATAAGACCAAAAACTCCAGTAGTAATAATAGTAAATAATCCACTAATAATAGCTGCTTGAACTTGAGGTATCGAAAAATCAATAAAAGACAACATCTGTATAATCTGTATAAGAATAAACTTAATTTTAATAATAACTTTTTCAGTCCTTAAATTCTCTTAAATAGTCGTTACAATACTTGATAGAATAACTATTTCTTCTATTAGGGCAACAATGAAAAAACGCATAGTTTTAATCACCGGATTTGAAACCTTCAACAGTAACCTCTATCGCCAAGCCGCCACTAAAGCAACCTCATGTTGTCCAGATTTAGAAGTAATAGTATTTAGTGATACTAGCATCAATACAGAAGCCGAGAAAGTCGATCGAGCTTTACAAACTGCCGATGTCTTTTTTGCTAGTTTAATATTTGACTACGATCAAGTAATCTGGTTAAGAGAAAGAGTTCAACACATCTCTATACGTTTAGTGTTTGAATCTGCCCTTGAGTTGATGAGTCTTACCCAAATAGGTAAATTTGCGATCGGTGATAAACCTAAAGGAATGCCCAAACCTGTAAAATTTATCCTAAGTAAATTTACCAATAGTAAGGAAGAAGACAAACTCGCAGGTTATATCAGTTTCCTCAAAACTGGTCCCAAATTATTAAAATATGTGCCTGTCAAAAAAGTCCAAGACTTACGTAACTGGTTGATTATCTATGGTTATTGGAATGCCGGAGGTACAGAAAATGTTGCTTCGATGTGTTGGGTAATTGCCGAAAAATATTTAGGTTTAACTGTTAAAGAGATACCAGAGATAATTGAAACTCCGAATATGGGATTATTGCATCCTGACTATGATGGTTATTTCATCTCACCCAAAGACTATCTAGATTGGTATGAGAAGAATCCCCCCCAACCCCCCTTTGTAAGGGGGGAGTTAAAGACTCAATCCTCGAACGATCGATTTTCTCACTCTGATTCAACTGCCCTAACTCCTACCATAAAAAGCAAGTTAAATACTGAATCTTCTACCAACGATCGATTTTCTGACTCCAACCAAAACATCAATCCCTCCCGTTCAAAGCAGGGCAAGGAGGGATTAAAACCTGTTGTTGGTATTCTTTTATATCGCAAACACGTCATCAGCAAATTATCTTATATTCCTCAATTAATTCGTCATTTTGAATCTGCTGGTTTAATTCCCGTGCCTATTTTTATTAACGGTGTAGAAGGGCATGTTGCGGTTAGGGATTGGATGACGACAGAATACGAACAAAATAGAAGAAATGTAGGTATCAAAGATACATTGTCTTTGTCTCAAGAGGCGGTGCAAGTAGATAGTATCGTTTCCACGATCGGTTTTCCTTTAGTGGGTGGTCCTGCTGGTAGTATGGAAGCAGGAAGACAAGTAGAAGTAGCTAAAACTATCTTAACCGCCAAAAATATTCCTTATATCGTTGCCGCCCCTTTGTTAATTCAAGACATCAAATCGTGGGTAAGACAAGGTATTGGTGGATTACAAAGTGTAGTGTTATATGCCCTGCCAGAATTAGATGGTGCGATCGATACTATACCATTAGGAGGGTTAGTAGGAGAAGAGATATATCTTGTACCAGACAGAGTCAAACGTTTAACTAGTCGTATTAACAGTTGGATAAACTTAAGAAGAAAAGAGAAAAACGATCGTAAAATAGCCATTATATTATATGGCTTTCCCCCCGGATATGGAGCGACAGGTACAGCCGCACTTTTAAATGTGCCTAAATCTTTACGTAAATTATTAACCTCTCTCAAGGCAGAAGGTTATGACGTAGGCGAGATACCAGAAGATGGTGAAGAGATTATTAAAGCTGTTAAAAACGCCGATGATTTTCTCTCTTATAGTATTCCCCCCTTACAAAGTGGTAAAAACGATCGCCCCCAGTCTGCTTTAGTAAGGAATGGAAACAATCCCCCCCAGCCCCCCTTCGTAAGGGGGGAGACGCAGTCGGGGGGTTCAAATTCCGTCGATGTACAAACTCTTGAAAAATGGCTTGGTTATATCCTTACCCAGCGGATGGAAAAACAATGGGGTAACTTAACCCAAACAGGAATAAAAACCATTGGCGATCGATTTCAAATAGGTGGCATACAATTAGGTAATGTCTGGATCGGAGTACAACCACCGTTAGGTATCGCTGGAGACCCGATGAGGCTTATGTTTGAGAAAGATTTAACCCCTCATCCTCAGTACGCCGCCTTTTATAAATGGTTACAAAATGAATATCAACCTGATGCTTTAATTCACTTTGGGATGCACGGCACAGTGGAATGGCTACCTGGTAATCCTTTAGGTAATACAGGTTATTCGTGGTCGGATGTATTACTTGGTGATTTACCCAACTTATATATCTATGCCGCTAATAATCCCTCCGAATCGATGTTAGCTAAACGTAGAGGTTACGGTGTCTTAATTTCTCATAACGTGCCTCCTTACGGAAGGGCAGGATTATATAAAGAATTAATGGCACTAAAAGAGTTAATTAATGAGTATCGAGAAGATACAGATAAAAATGAGTTATTAAGACAAGATATTATTCAAAAGATTGTTGATAGTGGTTTAAATAAAGATTGTCAATTTAATGAAGCTCAAAAAAGAGGTATTGATTTAACTGCCGAGAATGCTAAATTATTTAGTAAGTCAGCTTTAAACGATTACTTTATTAAAATATATGACTACCTACAAATAGTCGAGCAAAGATTATTTTCTTCAGGGTTGCATATTCTTGGTGCAAAACCAACAGAAGAACAATTAAATTCATATCTAGATGCTTATTTTGATGATACTCAACAACAAGCCGAATTTACCAAAGATTTAGATAATAGTAGTTTAATCGATCGTGCTAACAAAAGAGCCTTAAAAGAAGAAGAATCAAAACAAAGACTTGAGCAGAAACAGTTAATTACTGATTTACTGATGCAAACAGACGATGAATTAACTAACTTACTTAAAGGTTTGAATGGTGAATATATCCCTCCTGCCCCTGGTGGAGATTTACTTCGAGATGGTGCTGGTGTTTTACCTACAGGTAGAAATATACACGCACTCGACCCTTATCGGATGCCATCACAAGGTGCATATTTACGAGGTAGAGAAATCGGTAAAAAAATCATTGAACAAAATTTAACCGACAATGGTAGTTATCCAGAGACAGTAGCGGTCATGTTATGGGGTTTAGATGCGATTAAAACTAAAGGGGAGTCGATCGGTATTTTATTAGAATTAGTAGGTGCAGAGCCTGTCAAAGAAGGCACAGGACGAATAGTTAGATATGAGCTAATGCCTTTAGATAAAATAGGTCATCCTCGCATTGATATTTTAGGTAATTTATCAGGAATCTTCCGTGATACTTTTGTCAATATCATTGAATTATTAGACGATTTATTTACAAGGGCATCTTTAGCGGATGAATCGATTGAGGATAATTTTATTCGTAAACATTATTTAGAGTTACAAGAAAAAGGGATAGAAAATCCGACAGCAAGACTATTTTCTAATCCTAGCGGTGATTTTGGTTCGTTAGTAAACGATCGAGTTGTAGATGGTGATTGGGAGTCTGGTGATGAGTTAGCAGATACATGGAAGGGTAGAAATAGCTTTAGTTATGGCAGAAAAGATAAAGGGCAAACACGCCCCGAAATTTTGGATAAACTATTAGCAACTAGCTCAACGGTAGTGCAAGAAATTGATTCGGTAGAGTATGGCTTAACGGATATTCAAGAGTATTATGCTAATACAGGAGGATTAAAACGAGCGGCAGAAAAACAAAGCGGTAAAAAAGTAACGGCTAGTTTTGTGGAGAGTTTTTCTAAGGATACTACTCCTCGTCAATTAGAATCGGTATTAAGGATGGAGTATCGCACCAAGCTACTTAATCCTAAATGGGCAAAAGCTATGTCTGAGCAAGGTTCGGGCGGTGCATATGAAATTTCCCAACGGATGACGGCGATGATTGGTTGGGCAGGTACAACTGATTTTACCGATGACTGGGTATATGATCAAGCGGTGGATACTTATGCGTTAGATGAAGAGATGGCAAATAAGTTAAGAGAAGCTAATCCAGAGGCGTTTCGTAATATTATTGGACGAATGTTAGAGGCTTCAGGGCGTGGTTTTTGGGATGCAGATGAGGATAAGTTAGAGAAGTTGAGAGGGTTGTATGATATGGCTGATGATGAGTTGGAGGGGGTTATTGTTTAATTAAAATTCAAACTTGTAATCTACATTCATGTATTTACGATATAACTTACGTAAATTATCTATAAATTATCAAATTATAAGTATCTTTTCTTTTACTTAGTGAATTATTTTTTTGCTACAGACATCAAACTAACAACTATTTTTCTAATTATAATAATTTTTTTGTCAATTATGAAAAGAGTTGAATTCTCAAATTTCCATGAGTTTATAAATTTTACTACCTTTAGTTGAGATTTATCTTCTATCCATTCATCTTCTTTTTGTTCTTTCCATTTATTTTCTTTTTCTTCTATCAGTTTACTTTGAGTTTCTATATAATTGATAATCATTTGATTAAACTTATTCTCATTATTTTCTGCTTGTAATAACTCTTCTTGAGGGGTTATTTGATTATTTTGTAATTGATTTTTAATATTAGTATTTTCTAAATTCGTATCTTCGTTTTCAGTTAATTCGTCATTAACTTCTATATCTTCATATAGTTTTTTCTTTATAAACTCGTAAATTATTGAAGTTCCTATCAAAGATATTTTAAGTATCCATTTAAGAAAATAAAATAAGTTTGGTAGTGCAAAAACGATAATTCCGAATAAACCTATTATCCAATCAATAAAAAATATTTTATCTGCTAAAAAGAAGATAGTTTTATCTATCATTATCATTATACGTGTAATTAGGATGATAGGTAGATATATAACTACATATATAATCAGAGATAGTACCCATAAAATAACAAAAATGCCAAATAAAACAATTATTAAACAAAATATAATTGTAATTATATATGTTATAAAAATCATTGGAGATATATATATTAGTTGTAATATTTCAGGAATTTTTTCATGAGGAAAAATACTAAAAATATTATGTTGTAAAAAGACCTCTAAAATTTTTTCATCCAGAAGATCATTACAAAAAACATCGTAAGTCTTATTAATTTGTTCAACAATAATACTCGATGTATTTATATAGTAAGGAATCAAAAATGCAAAAAAAATAAAAAAGAATAAACAACCCAGACAACAACAACCTGACTCCCCTTCTATATTATTATCGTTATTTTCTAAATTTTTTTCATCCATTTTATTTATGAAAGATATTAATTATTTCCAAATTATACAGTTGCTTATAATTTTCCGATCGGCTTACTAATTAATTTTGGTAGTAATAGCTTACAACATAAACGAGTATTTAATCCTAAATATAATTAATTATTCCCCCCTAAAATCAGGATTTTAAGGATTAAGGGATTTCAGGATTGTTGTTGATAATGTTCTAGTTTGTATTATAAATCGATCGAACTATTTTGATAATAATAAATAAATTAGAAACGAAAAATCTTGTTAATCAAATAATTCTGTCTAATCCTGATCTAGACAGTATAATTATTTAAAAATAAGAGATTATGAATGGGTGAATGAAATTAGAAGACATCACCTACAAAGTAATAGGATGCTCAATGAGAATACATAACACTCTTGGTAATGGTTTTCAAGAAGTAATTTATCAAAGATGTTTAGCGATCGAATTTCAAAAAAGTGATCTAACTTATGAAAGAGAAAAAGAACAAGCTATCTTTTATGAAGGTACACAAGTAGGCACAAGACGAGCAGATTTTGTTGTAGAGAATAAAATAATTGTTGAACTTAAAGCGGTAATTAATTTAGAAAATGTACATTTAGCCCAAGCAAAAAATTATGTCGTTGCTTATGATTTTCCGATCGGCTTATTAATTAATTTTGGTAGTAATAGTTTGCAATATAAAAAGATTTTTAATCGCAAATATAATTAATTAACTTACTTATCAGTATCAGAATTTAGAGAATTAACCAATTGTAGGATGATTGTTAATAGTGTATCAGTTTGTATTGTGAATGGTAGGATAATTTCGATAATAACGAACTAATTAAAAACAAAACATCCTGTTAATCTACCAATCCTGTTTAATCCTGATACAGACAATAAGCAAATTATAGTCTTACATCGATCGTTTCTCAGGCATAAGTAGAGACTATTAATCTCTACTTCACATTAAATCAATAAATTAACCTAAAGCTTTTTCAATAGCGGCAATTAAATCAGCATCATCAGGTGCAACTTTAGGCTCAAAACGCTCTGCCACTTCGCCATCACGCCCAACAACAAATTTACCAAAATTCCAACCAATATCGCTACCATCATCAACTAAAAATTGATAAAGAGGGCTACGATTTGCCCCATTTACATCTTGTTTTTCTAGTAAAGTAAAATCAGCATCATATTTACTTTTAGCAAATTCTTTAATTTCTTCTGGACTTCCCGGCTCTTGTGCGCCAAACTGATTACAAGGCACGCCAACAACTTTCAATCCCTTGTCACTGTATTTTTTTTCTAATTCCACCAAACCAGAATATTGAGGTGTTAAACCACACTGGCTAGCGACGTTAACAAATAAAACAACTTTGTCTTCTATTTCTGAACTAGCTAAGCTAGTACCGTCAATAGTTTTAAGATTACTAGGTAAAGGCATAATAACTATTAGTATTGATAAATAAATGAACAATAATTTTACATTATCTAATATTTAGGTATCAAATTCTACTAATAAATATCGATCGAATTAATTACTCCACAGATAAATGTTAATCTCACATCGATTAATCAATAAAAAACTTTAATAAGTAATTTGTAAAGTAACAGAAGCACGAACCGTTTGCTCACCACCAATGACAGGAGTTACCGCATCGTTAGCTGTCCGTGAGGATAAAGCTTGTTCTCGAACAACTACAGGTTGAGGAGGATTGGCTCGATCGAGTTGAATACTGATAATTTTTTTAGCATTTAAATTTAAACTATCTAAAACAGCATCAGCTTGTTGTTGTGCGTCTCCAGTAGCTTGAGCTAAAGCCGCTTTTTTTGCTGTTTTAACAGCTTCATCCGTAGCCGTAAAACTAATATTATCAATTCGTGTAGCACCTACTTTTACTGCTTCGTCTAAGATATTACCGACTTGCTCTGTAGGAAGTCGAAAACTGACTGTGTTTGTGCCAACATAGCCAACTAAGCTTCTTTGATTATTACCATCGTATTTATAATTAGGTCGTAAATTAATTCCTGTCGTTTCTAATTTTTCCACTTGACGTTGACGAAGTAAATCTACCACTGCTGAAGTACGCTCGGCAATTTCTTGTTGTACTTCTTGTGCTGTCTTGTTTTCAATTTCTACTCCTAATTGTACCTGCGTTAGAGTAGTAGGAATCCTTTCTATTCCTTGCCCAGTAACTGTTAAAGTTGATAATACTTGTTCTTGTGCCATAACTGGATTAAACCCAAAAGCTAAAGTTAGACAGATTACGATCGTGGAAATAATTAAAAAACTTAAATTTGATAAACTAAATTTACCGCTCTTCATATAATTATCCTAAAAAAACTTGATTATTAGATTCGATTAAAATTATGTTTAGATAAATAGACTGACTAGGAAAGAAAATAGTTTCAAACTAAGTAATAGTAATCAATAAATATAACAAAAAATAATTTGAGTGATTTGATAATTTTTGAGAACAAATTGCCGAACTAAATAGAGATTAAAACATAATCAACTAAAATTTATTATGGTAATAAATCAAGAAAATCACCTTGCAAATCATAACCAAAAATTTGTGCCATAGCTTTAAGACGGGAATTACTTTTCATATTCTGTTGTTTTAGCCAATTATTCAAAATAAAAGTTTTTTGCATGATAAAAATATCTAATGCCTCACTATTATATTGAATTCCCTCAGTACGATTGAACTGATGTGGAACTAGCATGGCGGCGTATCTAGCTAACTCTCCTTCTCTCCAGTTAAGACAAAACGGTAACCAAGGATAATGACTATCTAAAGCGATAAACCAAAGTCTAACTTCAGGAATTTCTGATAATTCACGCGGATCGGTTTCACTAGTTTTATAATCGATATTAAAACTAAGCTGTTGCTCTAATGTCGTAATTTCTCCTCTTTGGCTTAATTCTTCAATCGTTGTCGAGACACTAGATAAATCTAATCGATCGATTTGTTCTTGACTAACTTCAACAGTAATACCCATCTCAACCTTTTTGCCTAAAAAACACTCAAATTTTAGCATACAAGAAACACACCAACTTGACAACAAAAGCCTATTTGACTTTCTTAATCTACTTTTAATAACTAGCTAAATCAATCGAGCTTAAATTTTTGTGTTTAAAATATTTCCAATACTAGTTATGAATGCTTTAAAAGGATGTTGAAACTCATCTAATTCTTTTTTCGCCTCCCATTCAATTTCTTTAACTAAATTGTTATCCAAATTTAGAAGTTGAATTAATTCACGATAAAGAGCTTTTTCAACTAATGGAATTGTCTGTGTTTTAGAGTCATAGCTTACACAAATCAGCATATAAGCCAACTTAACAGTTAAACTACGATCTTCGCTAGTCTTTAGTTTAGAAACCAAATCAGTCAAAGGAATAGGATTTTGATGATAATTCTCAATAATTTGTTGAAAAGCTAATTCAGCATTAATTCTCTTTTCCATTTGCTCGAAGGCAAATGCTTCTTGCTCAAGATTTAAATTAGCTATTCCCGTGTTATCTATTAATGATATAGCCTGAGGTTCGACTGGTAAATCTTCTTTAAACTCTTCTAATAAGATTTTGATTTCTTTTTGGCTTAAATCTCCATCTGCCCATGCTAAAGCACTTAAAATTTGTAAAATATTAAAATGAGATTCAGGTAATCTTAAATTTTCAAGATCTGACATGACTTTTATTTAATAATTAATAGCTGATAGTTAGATATATTTGTTTAATTACATTTTGTCTCAAAAAGTTATCATTAACTGTCAATTTTTATGTATCACCTTAAGTTATTCAATTAATTATTTTTCGAGCGGACTATAATTATTCTAATTACTATCGCATTCTAGTTTAAAGATCGATTTTTTTAAGCAGAATATAATTGAAAATTATGATTGTTGTTGGTTTAATGAGCGGGACATCGGTTGATGGAATTGATGTTGCTGTTGTCGATATCACAGGTCAAGGTTTGGATTTACAAGTCGAATTGATTGCGGGTAATACTCTTACTTATTCCTCTAATTTACGATCGCATATTCTGGAAGTTTGTGCAGGTAAACCCTTATCTATGGAAGAGTTTACTAAATTAGATAATGCGATCGCTACTGAATTTGCCAAAGCCGCTTTAAATACTATCCCCACAGGTATTGAAGTAGATTTAATTGGCTCTCACGGACAAACTGTTTATCATCAACCCCCCCAAGACGATCGATTAGGCTATAGCTTACAATTAGGTAGAGGCGATTTAATTGCTCATCAAACTCATATTGATACAGTCAATAACTTTCGGGCGGCAGATATAAATCATTATGGACAAGGTGCACCTTTAGTCTCCAAAATTGATTTGTGTTTGTATGCAACACCAGACAATAGTCGTTGTTTACAAAATATTGGTGGTATAGGTAACGCTACTTATTTACCTGCAACTAGCACCGAAAAATGGCAAAGTAAAATTTTAGGTTGGGATACAGGACCTGGAAATGTTTTAATGGATCTAGCGATTCAACGACTAACTAATAACGAACAAAAATACGATAATAACGGTAACTTTAGCCGTCAGGGCAAACCGAACCAAGAATTAGTCCAAAAATGGTTAAAACAAGATTTCTTCCTGTTACAGCCACCAAAATCAACAGGTAGAGAATTATTTAGTGACGAATACTTAGCTCAACTAACCCAAGATTCTCAACCTTATCATCTATCTTCTGCTGATTGGTTAGCTACCTTGACTGAATTTACTGCCGCTTCTATTGCTGATAGTTACGATCGTTTTTTACCAGCAATACCCAATGAAGTGATTCTAGCTGGTGGTGGTAGTTACAATAGTTATCTCAAAGAACGTTTACAATCTTATCTACCCAACTCTAAATTATTAGTTAGTGATGATCTGGAAATCAGTAGTGAGTATAAAGAAGCGATCGCATTTGCTATTTTAGCTTATTGGCGTATTCATAACTACCCCGGTAATCTTCCCACCGTCACAGGTGCAACAAAAGATGTCGTTTTAGGAGATCTTTATTCAGTTAATAGTTGATAGTTTTTGACGATCAATATTAGATCGTTATGCTCGTAATTAGGACTTTAGTCCTTCCTATTCATAGTTTAATTTATTAAACGAATTCTATTAGCCTTAGCAATTGATTGCAAGGCGTAAGACTAATATTGAATAAAATAATAAAAAAATAAATTAAACTATTGCGTAATTTTAAGCAAATAGTATATAATGATTATTTGTGACGAAAAGTACAAAAAATAAATAGCCCCTCAAAGAAACTGAGATGGTGAAAAACAACTCTAAATCTTAAGTCTATTGAGATATTTAGTGGCTGGTACTAGTTAAATCAACATGATGAGAACTAGTAATTAATTGTCGATTGTCCAAGTCTTCGCATCAAAAAATAACTAAAACAATGGTTATTAGATAAACAAAGTTTAATAACCTCTTGTTTATGGTGCAGA
Organism: uncultured cyanobacterium; assembly: GCA_963710605.1. Taxonomy (GTDB): domain Bacteria; phylum Cyanobacteriota; class Cyanobacteriia; order Cyanobacteriales; family Cyanobacteriaceae; genus JAALKG01. The sequence goes on along the minus strand of CAVQBA010000006.1, from coordinate 678,110 downwards.
CAAATCCTTGAGGAATAAATAAAATTTGCCCTCAAAGTAAAGATCTGTTGTTTAGCAATTATAGAGGGATAAATCCCGTGAGCTTAGGTTTACTCGGTACTAAACTAGGCATGACGACCATTTTTGAGCAAGAAACAGGAGTTGCAATTCCTGTAACTATCATTCAAGCAGGTCCATGTCCAGTTACTCAAATCAAAACCAAAGAAACCGATGGTTATGTATCCTTGCAAATAGGTTATAGCGAACTACCAGATCGTCAACGTACCTTGAAAACAAAAACTTCTAAAGAAGTAAATAAATATCTGACAAGCCCTGAGTATGGACACTTATCCAACAAAGGGCTTCCTCTTGTGCGTCATTTAAAAGAATATCGCCTAGAAAATGTCAGCGAATATGAGTTAGGACAAAGTCTTAACGTTAGTTTGTTTTCAGAAGGAGACTTAGTTGACATCGGTGGTAAATCGATCGGTAAAGGTTTCTCTGGTTACCAAAAACGTCATAACTTCAAAAGAGGTAACATGACTCACGGTTCTAAAAACCACCGTTTACCAGGTTCAACTGGTGCAGGAACTACTCCTGGTCGTGTTTACCCAGGGAAGAAAATGGCAGGTCAATTCGGTAATACCCAAACAAAAATTCGCAAACTAAAAGTTGTCAGAATTGACACTGAGCGTAATTTATTAATTGTTAAAGGTTCAATTCCCGGAAAGTCTGGAAATTTAGTTAGTGTTACCCCCGCAACCATCGTCGGGCAACAGTAATTTAACTAAGAAAAAATAAGACATAAAAGTTAATTAAAATCATTATGGTTAATTGTGTAGTCAAAAATTGGCAAGGAGAGCAAGTAGGCGAAACCTCTTTAGAGATGAAAGTCGCTAAAGAAGAAAATGCTGAACATATTGTTCATCGTGCCTTAGTTCGTCAACTACATAATCAGCGTCAAGGAACAGTTAGTGCTAAAACCCGTGCTGAAGTACGTGGTGGTGGACGCAAACCTTGGAGACAAAAAGGAACAGGTAGAGCCCGTGCAGGTTCGATTCGTTCTCCTTTATGGCGTGGTGGTGGTGTCATCTTTGGTTCCTAAACCAAGAGATTTCAGCATCAAAATGAACCGTAAAGAGAGAAGATTAGCATTGAGAACAGCTTTTATTAGCCGTAGCGAAGATCTAATCGTCGTCGAAAACTTTGCCGAACAACTATCTACTCCTAAAACAAAAGAAGTGATAGCGGCATTTACTCGTTTGGGAATCGAAAAAGGACAAAAAGTACTTTTAATTGTAACTGATCCTATTGCTGATAACCTCAACTTGTCTGTTCGTAATTTACCGACAGTCAAAATAATTAAGCATGATTGTTTAAATATTTATGACATCTTAAACGCTGATTACATCGTAGCTACCTCTGAGGCAATTACTAAAATACAGGAGGTTTACTGTGGCGAGTAATACAAGATACGGAAAAACAACTAAAGTAAGAAAATCTACAGGTGAACTAGCAGATCTTATTCTCCGTCCGATCGTTTCTGAAAAAGCGACCTATATGATGGAAGAAAATAAGTATGTGTTTGAAGTAGTCAAAACGGCTAAAAAACCAGAAATTAGAGCCGCTATCGAAAGCTTATTTGAGGTCAAAGTAACTAAAGTTAATACAATGAATCAACCACGCAGAAAACGTCGTGTTGGTCAATACATTGGTTACAAATCTCAATATAAAAAAGCGATCGTTACTTTAGCAGAAGGTGATTCCTTACAAAGCATATTCTTCCCTGACTTATAATCCTTCATCAAGATTATTTCTAAAATCAAGGGAATTGTTAATTGCCAACTGAATAATTATCAAATTTAATTATGGGTGTTCGTACTTACAGACCATATACCCCCGGTCGAAGACAAGCAGTATCATCTGACTTTTCAGAAATTACCAAAAGTAAACCCGAAAAGTCACTGACAAAATATGTACACCGCAAAAAAGGTCGTAATAACCGTGGTGTCATTACTAGTCGTCATCGTGGTGGTGGTCACAAAAAACTATATCGTATTATAGATTTTAAACGAGACAAATTAGACATTAACGCAGAAGTTTTAGCGATCGAATATGATCCAAATCGTAACGCTCGTATTGCCCTATTGCAATATGAAGACGGCGAAAAAAGATATATTCTCGCCCCGGCAGGAATTCAAGTAGGTGTCACTATTATAGCTAGTGAAGAAGCTCCATTTGAAATCGGTAACGCCTTACCACTAGCCAAAATCCCCTTAGGAACAGAAGTTCATAACGTGGAGATGGTAAAAGGTAAAGGTGGTCAAATCGTCCGTGCTGCTGGTGGTTTCGCTCAACTAATGGCAAAAGAAGGAAACTATGTCACCCTTCGTTTACCCTCCAAAGAAGTTCGCATGGTTCGTAAAGAATGTATGGCGACAATTGGTCGTGTCGGTAACATCGAAGCTCGTAACCTAAAACTAGGTAAAGCTGGAAAAACCCGTCACTTAGGTATCAGACCTCACGTCAGAGGTAGTGCCATGAACCCTTGCGATCACCCTCATGGTGGTGGTGAAGGACGTGCGCCTATCGGTCGTTCAGGACCTGTTTCTCCTTGGGGTCAACCTGCATTAGGTAAGAAAACTCGTAAAAAGAAAAAACTTAGTAACAAGTATATTGTTCGTCGTCGTAATGCCAATAAAGGCAGATAAGCTCTTACTGATTTTTTAATCAAAAAGAGTTTAATTAATACTTCGATAATTTTATACCGCAACACAAAGTAAGGAAAAAACATGAGTCGTTCACTAAAAAAAGGACCATTTGTAGCCGATAGCTTATTCTCCAAAATTGAAAAAATGAATCAAAATGGAGATAAATCAGTCTTAAAAACCTGGTCAAGAGCTTCCACTATCATTCCTGATATGATCGGTCACACTATTGCTGTTCATAATGGTCGTCAGCACGTTCCTATCTTTATCACAGACCAAATGGTAGGACATAAGTTAGGAGAATTTGCTCCAACTCGTACTTTCAGAGGTCATGCTAAAGGTGACAAAAAGGCTGGCAGAAGATAAACGATGATCAAATCTATTCACAAGTTTAAGATTGACATTAATTAGGCAATCTTCTTATAACGAATAAATAAATTTGAACATCAGCCCATCACTTATTACTGCAATCAGTATCATGGCAAAACAAAAGCAAAAAACAGAGGTAGATACCTCTCAACAAACAAAAGCAATTGCTCGTTATATTAGAATGTCACCATTCAAAGCAAGACGAGTATTAAATCAAATCAGAGGGCGTAGCTACTCAGAAGCATTAATTGTTCTCGAATTTATGCCCTATCGTGCCTGTGAGCCAATTGTGAAAGTACTTCGTTCAGCCGCAGCGAATGCCGAACATAATAATGGTCTCGATCGTAAAGACTTAGTCGTATCTCAAGCCTTTGCAGATGGTGGTCCAACCTTAAAACGTTACCGCCCTAGAGCTCAAGGTCGTGCCTATCAAATTCGTAAGCGTACTTGCCATATCACAGTGGCAGTCGCTCCAAGTAGCATAGTCAACCCTGAATAAAAAAAATATGGGACAAAAAGTACATCCAGTCGGTTTTCGTCTCGGTTATACCAAGGATCATTTATCCTGTTGGTTTGCTGATAAGAAAAACTATCCACAAATTCTTCAAGAAGATCACAAAATCCGTCAATATATTGAAAAAAACTTAGCAAACGCTAGTATTGCTGAAGTCAAAATTGCCAGAAAAGCAGATCAAGTAGAACTCTCTATTCATACAGCTAGACCTGGTGTGGTTGTAGGTAAAGGTGGATCGGGAATCGAAAAAATACGTGAAGATTTACAAACACTATTACAAAATCAACGCTCCTTTAGAGTCAATGTAATTGAAGTAACTAATGTTGATGCTAATGCCGCTCTTATGGCTGAGTTTATTGCTTCACAACTAGAAAGACGTGTTTCTTTCCGTCGTGTAGTCAGACAAGCTATCCAAAGAGCTCAAAAAGCAGAAGTATTAGGAATTAAAATTCAAGTAAGTGGTCGTCTTAACGGTGCTGAAATTGCTCGTACAGAGTGGATTAGAGAAGGTCGTGTACCTCTTCATACCCTGAGAGCAGACATTGATTATAGCTACAAAAAAGCTAAAACTATTTATGGAATTTTAGGCATCAAAGTCTGGATTTTCCAAGGGGAAATTATTCCTGGGGAAGAATCATTACCAGTTACTGATAATCGTAGTAAACCCGCAAGGAAAAAACCTCGTCGTCAAAAATTTGAAGATCGCTCAGAATAATTAAGAATTGTTCAATTGAGAATTGAAAATTAGTTTTTCATAACTCAAAGATAATTTTTAATTAGAGAGTAATTATTAACTATTAACTATTAACTGTTATGTTAAGTCCAAGAAGAACGAAATTCCGCAAACAACATCGGGGAAGAATGAGAGGTAATGCCAACCGTGGTAATACTATCAACTTCGGTGATTTTGCCCTTCAAGCTATTGAACCTTGTTGGATTACATCTCGTCAAATTGAAGCCGCCAGACGAGCTATCACCCGTTATGTACGTCGTGGTGGTAAACTCTGGATTCGTGTTTTCCCCGACAAACCAGTAACAATGCGTCCTGCTGAAACTCGGATGGGTTCTGGTAAAGGTAATCCTGAATTTTGGGTAGCAGTTGTTAAACCAGGTCGTATCATGTTTGAAATAGCGGGTATTCCTGAAGCAACAGCCAAAGAAGCAATGCGTCTAGCGGCACAAAAACTTCCTATCAAAACCAAATTTATCACTCGTGAGCAGGAGTACTAAAAAATGGCGTTTAAAAAAATAGCAGAAGCAAGAGAATTAAACGATCAAGAATTAGCTACCGAGATTGTCGAAGCTAAACAAAAACTTTTTCAATTAAGACTCGAACAAAGTACTGGACGCTTAGAAAAACCTCATGAGTTTAGACATACTAAGCGTTGGATTGCCCAACTACTTACAGTTCAAACCGAACGTAGTAAACAATAGTTAAGCAATTTTTACTAATACTCAATCAATTAAAGTAAAAATCAATGGCAGTAAAAGAAAGAGTCGGTGTAGTAGTTAGCAACAAAATGGATAAAACCGCAGTAGTTGCGATCGAAAACCGCTCACCTCATCCTAAGTATGGCAAAATCGTTGTCAATACTAAAAAATACAAAGCACACGATCCTGAAAATGAATGTCAAGAAGGCGATCGTGTCAGAATCAAAGAAACTCGTCCCCTTAGCAAAACTAAACGTTGGGAAATAGCTGAGGTTATTAGTCGTCGAGCTATTTAGTCAGCTCAATTCAAAATTGATCACATACTTCCCATCACATCTAACCAATTAACGACTATGATTCAACAACAAAGTTATCTCAATGTAGCTGATAACAGTGGTGCACGTAAAATTATGTGTTTGCGAGTCTTATCTACTGGAAACTGTACATACGGCGGGATCGGTGATGTAATTGTCGCCGTAGTTAAAGAAGCTAACCCCAATATGACAGTTAAGAAATCTGAGATAGTCAGAGCAGTAATTGTTCGGACAAAACAAGCTCTACGCCGTGACAGTGGTATGAGTATTCGTTTTGATGACAACGCAGCTGTAATCATCAATAAAGATAACAACCCTAGAGGAACTCGTGTATTTGGCCCAATAGCTCGTGAGTTACGGGACAGAAATTTCACAAAAATTATTTCTCTAGCACCAGAGGTAATTTAAAACATGAGAGCATTAAAAAAAGCCCCAACCAAGATCGCTAGATTGAAAATGCACGTTAAAAAAGGTGACACAGTGCAGGTCATTTCCGGAAAAGACAAAGGTAAAGTTGCTGAAGTATTAAGTACTAACCCTCGTGACAGTAAAATTATTGTTAAAGGTGTAAACGTTAAAACCAAGCACGTTAAACCAACTCAAGATGGAGAAAGCGGACAAATTGCAACATTTGAAGCTCCTATCCACAGTTCTAACGTCATGCTTTATTCTGAGAAAGAAAAAGTTGCCAGTCGCATTAGCTATGTCATCCAAGAGGATGGTAAAAAAGTAAGAAAATTAAAGAAAACTGGCGAAATAATCGATTAGCCTGAAATTTTAGTTTTCTAATTACTTAATAAAATAGCTAACGGTTTGTTTGATTACTACTAATTACTACCGTAATGTCAAGATTAAAAACTTATTATCAAGAAACAATTGTTCCTAAATTAAAAGAACAATTTAGTTACACCAACATTCATCAAGTTCCCAAAGTCACCAAAATTGTCATCAATAGAGGTTTGGGGGAAGCATCACAGAATGCTAAAGCACTGGAGTCGTCTCTGAGTGAACTAGCGATTATTTCTGGACAAAAACCTGTAGTTACTCGCTCCAAAAAAGCGATCGCAGGATTTAAAATCCGTGAAGGAATGCCCGTAGGAGCCATGGTAACTCTTCGTGGTGAAAAAATGTATGCTTTTCTCGATCGTTTGATCAGCCTTGCTTTACCTCGAATTCGTGACTTTCGTGGTGTTAGTCCTAAAAGTTTTGACGGTAGAGGAAACTACAGTCTAGGGATCAGAGAACAACTAATATTCCCTGAAATCGAATACGATAGTATCGATCAAATTCGTGGTTTTGATATTTCCATCATCACCACATCTAACACCGACGAAGAAGGACGGGCGTTATTAAAAGAAATGGGAATGCCCTTTCGGAATAAATAAATTAAGGTAACAAAGGAACAGAAAAAAGAATGCCAGCACACGACACTATCTCAGATATGCTGACTCGTATTCGCAACGCTTGTGCCGTTCGTCATCTTACAGTCAATATACCCAGTACTCGGATGACTCGAAATATAGCTGATGTATTGATTGAAGAAGGCTTCATCAATGGCTACGAAGAAGCGGGTGAAGGAGTTAACAAAAATATAGTTGTATCCTTGAAATATAAAGGAAAAAATCGTCAATCTATTATCCAAAATATCCGCCGAGTTAGTACTCCGGGTTTACGGGTATATAGTAAGAAAAAAGATCTTCCTAGAGTTTTAGGTGGTATCGGCGTAGCAATTATTTCCACATCTCAAGGCATCATGACTGACAGACAAGCCAGAAAACAAGGTGTAGGCGGAGAAATTCTCTGCTACGTCTGGTAATAATGAATAATAAAAGATAAAGGATAAATCACATTATCAATTATCAATTATCAATTAACAATTTTTTAGAAGTAAAATCATGTCTCGTATTGGAAAACGTCCTATCACGATACCCTCTAAAGTTGACGTAAATATTGACGGTTTACACGTCGATGTAAAAGGGCCAAAAGGTAATTTATCTAGAGAATTACCCGGTCTTATTACCGTGACTCAAGAGGGCGAAGAATTAAAAGTTGTACGTGACAACGAATCTCGTAGAGCAAGAGAAAGACACGGTTTGTGTCGTACTTTAGTCGCTAACATGATTGAAGGTGTATCTAACGGCTTTGAGAAAAAATTACAAATACAAGGGGTTGGTTATCGAGCTCAAGCACAAGGCTCGAAACTTACTCTTAATGTAGGCTACAGCAAACCAGTGGAAATGCAGATGCCTGAAGGTATTTCTGTTGCGGTTAATAGCAACACAGAAGTAGTTATTACAGGTATTGATAAAGAATTAGTTGGTAATACTGCCGCTAAAATTCGTGCCGTTCGTCCACCTGAAGTCTATAAAGGTAAAGGTATTCGTTATCTAGGTGAATACGTCAGACGTAAAGTAGGTAAATCAGGTAAGAAATAACTATGACCATTAATCGTAAAAATCTCACTAAACGTCGTCATTTACGAGTTCGTAAAAAAGTAGAAGGTACATCTGAACGTCCTCGTTTAGCTGTATTCAGGTCTAATTTACATATCTACGCTCAAGTAATTGATGATGTGTCTCAACATACCTTAGTAGCCGCATCAACTCTTGATCAAGAATTGAAAGGAAAATTAGGAAAAACCTCTAATTGTGATGCTTCGGCTGAAGTTGGTAAATTAGTAGCTCAAAGAGCATTAGCTCAAGGCATCGAAAAAGTAGTATTCGATCGTGGTGGTAATCTTTATCACGGTAGAGTCAAATCTTTGGCAAGTGCCGCTCGTGAACAAGGTCTTAACTTCTAGAGGGATTATGGCAAAAGAACAAGAACAACGTAAAGGCAAACAAAGAAAACGCAGAGAGAAAAAAGACAACGCTTGGCAAGAAAGAGTTGTCCAAATTCGTCGTGTCAGCAAAGTAGTTAAAGGTGGTAAAAAACTTAGCTTCCGAGCAATTGTCGTTGTTGGTAACGAGAAAGGACAAGTCGGTGTTGGCGTTGGTAAAGCAGGTGACGTTATTAATGCAGTACGTAAAGCAGTCTCTGATGGTAAAAAACATCTGATTTCGATCAGATTAAATAAAGCTGATTCTATCACCCATATCAGTACAGGTATTGCAGGAGGAGCAAAAGTATTTATGCGTCCTGCCGCTCCTGGTACTGGTGTAATTGCAGGTGGTGCGGTACGTACTGTTTTAGAATTAGCCGGAATTAAAAATATCTTAGCTAAACAACAAGGATCTAATAATCCTTTAAATAACGCTAGAGCTGCGGTTAACGCGCTTGAGCAAATTCGTAGTTACTCTAACGTAGCTAAAGAAAGAGATATTCCTTTACAACAAATTTTTTCCTAAGCTAAAGCTATTTAAAAATTGACAATTAACAATGGACAATGGACAGTTACTTCTTCACTAAGTGAAAAAATAGATCTATTACCGAATTAAATAATTGTCAATTTTATATATTGACTACATTAGATTACTATTATGAAACTTCATAAACTAGCACCCAAACCGACCTCAAAACACCGTCCTCGCCGTATAGGTAGAGGTATTTCTGCTGGACAAGGTGCCAGTGGTGGTTTTGGGATGAGAGGTCAAAAATCACGTTCTGGTACTGGTACAAAACCCGGTTTTGAAGGTGGTCAAATGCCCCTTTACAGACGTGTTCCTAAGTTAAAGCATTTTACAGTTATTAACCGTAAAGTTTTTACAATTATCAATCTTGATCAATTAGGAACTTTAGAGGCTAACTCTGAGGTAACAATGGCATCTTTAACCGAAGCAGGAATTGTTACAGCCAATGACGGCCCCCTTAAAATATTAGGTCGTGGAGACATCTCTATTCCTTTAAATATTAAAGCGGCGGCTTGGAGTAAATCAGTTCAAACTAAAATTGAAGCCGCAGGCGGCAGTATTGGTCAACCTGAAAAGAAAAATGAGCAAGACAATAATGGCTAATTAATGTCAAGATAGTAATAGTGGTCAATTGTGTTACTTGTAAAAGGATATTTTTCGATCGACTATTAAATTACTTTAATTTTGTCACTCATTTAATATTTATAATTTAGATTATGGTTGTCAGTAGAGAAAAAACTCCAACCGCTCAAGAAACTTTCATGCAAATGGCTGGAGCGGCTGGGCTTCGTAGTCGTTTGCTAATTACCCTCGGATTATTAATTTTAATTCGTTTGGGTATTTATATTCCTGTTCCAGGAATAGATCGTCAAGCTTTTGAAGCGGCTTTCCAAAATAGTGCTATTGCTGGGTTTTTAAATATTTTTACAGGTGGTGGTCTTGCCGCTGTAGGTATCTTTGCTCTAGGAATTTTACCTTACATTAATGCCTCTATCATTATGCAGTTAATGACTTCAGCTTTACCTAAGCTAGAAGATTTACAAAAAAATGAAGGTGAAGCAGGAAGACGTAAAATTGCTCAAATTACCCGTTATGTAGCTTTGGGTTGGGCGATTATTCAAAGTACAGGGATTACGATCGGTTTATTAAGACCTTATGCTACTACAGATAGTCCGTGGTTTGTTGTCGAGACTGTCTTGGCAATTACCGCAGGTTCTATGTTCGTTATGTGGGTATCTGAATTAATTACCGAAAGGGGTTTAGGTAATGGAGCATCTTTGTTGATTTTCGTCAATATTGTAGCTGTTTTACCACAAACTTTAGGTAATACGATCGATTATGCTCAAACAGGCGGAAGACAAGCTATTGCTCAAGTATTAATCTTACTATTAGTATTTTTGGTAACGACTGTGTTGATTGTTTTTGTCCAAGAAGGAACACGTCGAATACCGATTATTTCGGCTCGTCGTCAAGTAGGCAAAAAACTTTATCGTGAAAGAACTAGTTACCTACCTTTGAGACTTAATCAAGGTGGTGTAATGCCGATCATTTTTGCTTCGGCGGTATTAGTTTTACCATCATCACTCTCAGGTTTTGCTGAAAATACTCCCTTTAGCTCGGTTTTAAATCAAGTAGCTTTAGCTCTTCGCCCTGGTACAGCTTGGTACGTTATTACTTACTCACTCATGATTTTGTTCTTTAGTTATTTCTATGCTTCCTTGATTTCTAATCCTGAAGATATAGCTCAAAACTTAAAGAAAATGGGGACTAGCATACCGGGTATTCGCCCTGGAAAATCAACGATCGCTTATTTAGAAGGAGTTTTAAACCGTCTAACTTTGTTAGGTGCAATCTTCCTGACATTTGTAGCGATCGTGCCGACATTTGTGGAAAGTGCCACAGGTGTAACGACTTTCCAAGGTTTTGGTGCCACATCCTTACTGATTTTAGTTGGGGTAGCCATTGATACTGCCAAGCAAGTACAAACATATGTCATCTCTCAACGTTATGAGGGAATGGTAAAACAATAAACAGTCAATAGTTTGATAGCCTTAATAGTTTGTAGCGTCAACAAAACAATGCTCAAAAAAGTATTAATAGTTAACGAGTAACTATGAATTATTAACTATTAACTATTAACTACTAACTATTAACTACAAATGACTAAGCTGATATTTTTAGGTGCTCCAGGTGCGGGTAAAGGTACTCAAAGTCAGGTAATTGCTGAATGGTTAAAAGTTCCCCATATTTCAACTGGAGAAATTTTACGCTCAGCAATATCTAAACAAACACCTTTGGGCATCAAAGCTAAAAAATATGTTGATAACGGTAATTTGGTACCTAACGAGTTAATTTTGGACTTAATCGAGGAAAGATTGAATCACCGTGATACTAAAAATGGTTGGATTCTTGATGGTTTTCCTCGCAATGTTGTCCAAGCAGATTTTTTAAATGGTCTTTTAACAAAGTTAGAACAAACATTTGATGCGGTCATTAATTTAGATGTAAAAGACGAAGTAGTGACCAAGCGTCTGATGTCAAGAGGAAGAGCAGATGATAGCGAAGACACAATCAAAAATAGATTAGTTGTCTATCGTGAACAAACAGCTCCCTTAATTGATTATTATCAACAACACCAACTACTTAAAAATGTAGATGGTAATCGTCAACCCTACGAAGTCAGTCAAGAAATCAAAGCCATAGTCAAATCCTAGAATCTTACCTCTATTTTTGGCTTTAAGTGAAGACAAAGTAGGTTTGATAAGATTAATAAGGATGAAATATATCTGGTATAAAATAAAGGATTATTACTATGTCAAAAAAAGATTTGATTGAAATGGAAGGAACGGTAACTGAATCTCTTCCTAATGCTATGTTCAGAGTTGATTTAGATAACGGCTTTAACGTCTTAGCTCATATCGCAGGTAAGATTCGTCGTAATTATATCAAAATACTACCAGGCGATCGTGTCAAAGTAGAATTAACTCCTTATGACTTAACAAAAGGAAGAATCACCTATCGACTCAAAGGAAAAAAGTAAACCAAACTCGAAAGATTAAATCAGTATGCTTGTGTTTGACATAAGTATTAAATATTGTTATAATCGAGAGCTTGCAGTGCAAACTAGTATTATGAAAGTAAGAGCATCAGTCAAAAAAATGTGCGACAAATGTCGTGTCATTCGTAGAAGAGGAAGGGTAATGGTAATCTGCTCCAACCCGAAACATAAACAACGTCAAGGATAAAGATCAGTGTCGATTATGTTTGCACTGATGAGAAAAAAATTTTGCTAATCTAAAAAAAAGCGAGATCTATAAAGGAAACAAAAAATGGCAAGGATATCCGGGATTGATTTACCTCGTGATAAACGAGTAGAAATAGGGCTAACTTACCTCTATGGTATCGGCTTAAATACTTCACAAAAAATTATTGAAAAAGCAGGAGTTAACCCCGATACTCGTGTTAGAGATTTGAGTGATGAAGATATAGCTAAACTTAGAGGCGAAATCGAAAATTATCAAATAGAAGGTGATTTACGTCGTTTAGAAGCGATGAACATCAAGCGTCTAGGCGATATTGGTACTTACAGAGGTCGTCGTCATCGTCAGGGATTACCTGTTAGAGGACAAAGAACTAAAACTAATGGTAGAACCAGAAGAGGACGTAAAGTAACCATTGCAGGTAAGAAAAAAGCTCCTAAGAAATAAATAAATTCAACAGTTAATTAATAACCCTAAATTTTCTGTGAATCACTACCACAAATAATGTCAACACAACGGTGTCGTCATCTTAAAAAAATACGATGATTTTACTTATTTAGTCAATCAAAATGATTAATTGTGGAATTATCGCTCGCAAAATTAACAAAACTAAAATAATAGAGGTAGATTGCTCATGGCAAAACCAACAAAAAGGGGAGGAGCCAAAAAACAGAAAAAAAACATTCCTAGTGGAGTTGCTTATATAAAGTCAACTTTCAATAATACCATTGTGACGATTACTGATATTACAGGTAACGTAATTTCGTGGGCAACTGCTGGTTCTAGTGGTTTTAAAGGAGCAAAAAAAGGAACTCCTTTCGCCGCTCAAACCGCCGCAGATAGTGCTGCACGTACTGCAATGGATAATGGAATGAAACAAGTGGAAGTGATGGTAAGTGGTCCTGGTGCAGGTAGAGAAACCGCAATCAGAGCCTTACAAGGAGCAGGATTAGAGATTACTTTAATTCGTGATATCACTCCCATTCCGCACAACGGCTGTCGTCCACCAAAAAGACGTAGAGTCTAAACTATAATTATTATATTTAATCGATAATAACCAACTCAATATAGATGTTAAGTCGGCAAACTATTGCTAAAAAATTGAGTGACTTATTTGGAAAGTATCAAATCCAAAACCCGAAAGCGATCAATTAAGAGAATAACTACTGTGCCTGTGTTTAAAATAGACTGCTTAGTAAATAAGACTCAAAAAAACCAAGGTCAATATGGTAAGTTTGTCCTTGAACCTCTAGAAAGAGGACAAGGTATAACGATGGGTAATTCCTTGCGAAGAGTTCTTTTATCTAACTTAGAAGGTGCCGCCGTAACTGCCGTCAGAATTTCTGGTGTCAACCACGAATTTGCTGTTGTCGAAGGGGTCAGAGAAGATGTGTTGGAAATTATGCTCAATATGAAAGGAGTTGTGTTTAAAAGCTACAGCCCGACACCGCAAATCGGTCGTTTAGTAGCAACAGGTCCTGTGAGTGTAACCGCCGCACAATTTGATCTTCCTTCGGAAATAGAAGTAGTCGAACCTAGCCAGTATATTTGTACCCTAAGTAAAGGGGCAAAATTAGAGATGGAATTTAGGGTAGAGAAAGGAAAAGGCTATCGAGCTGTGAAAAAAGGTAAAGATGAAAATAGTTCTCTTGACTTTTTGCAAATTGATTCGGTATTTATGCCTGTATCAAAAGTAAATTTCACAGTGGAAGAAATCAGTTATGAAGGTGATGCGGCAGATGCCGATCGCTTAATTTTGGATATCTGGACTAATGGTAGTATCAAACCAGAGGAAGCTCTGTCTTCAGCCTCAGAAATATTGGTAGAACTGTATTCTCCGTTAACGGATGCGACAACGATTACAGGTCAACCAGAAGAGCAAGAAGAACCAGAAGATCCAGCAAGCCAAATTCCGATCGAAGAACTAAACCTGTCTGTTCGTGCTTATAACTGCCTCAAAAGAGCCCAAATTAATACTGTTGCTGACTTACTAGAATACTCTCAAGATGATTTGTTAGAAATTAAAAACTTCGGACAAAAATCAGCAGAGGAAGTAATCGAAGCTTTAAAAGAACGTTTAGGAATTACTTTAGGGGAAGGAAAGATGAAAGATCCTCCATCAGGGGATTTAATTCAAAGTACTGAAGCAGTTTCAACTCCTTAGATTTATTTATATTTAAGTAGTTTTTATCTCGATAATTATTTAGCTATTCTTCACGTCTTTGTGTCGTGAAATTTATGGTGTCTATTAAAGAGATAATTTTATATTAGTAAGAAGAAGTTGTAAATTTAAACATTACGACTTCATTATGATTACATTTTTTCATCGATAACATACGTTTACCAAGGAGGAAATTGATGCGACATCGTTGTAAAGTAGCTCGGTTGGGTTTACCAGCAGACCAACGTAAAGCCCTTTTAAGAGCTTTAACAACCCAATTACTAAGAGAAGGTGAAATTGTCACCACCAAAGCAAGAGCAAGAGCTGTTCGTACGACAGCCGATAAAATTATCACTTTAGCTAAAGATGGTTCTGTTAGTGCCAGAAGAAAAGCATTAGCTTATGTCTATGACAAAGACTTAGTTAATGATACTTTTGCTAAAGCCAAAGAACGTTATGCGACTCGTAATGGCGGCTATACCCGTTTATTACGGACAAAAAGTCGTCGTGGTGATAATGCCCCAATGGCAATTATTCAATTAATTTAATTAGTACTGAGTTTCGTCTCCCTTGATGAATAATACTTCTTTAACAACTACTAGAATTGTCATCGTTATTCAATATTTTGGAGCTAACTTTTGTGGTTGGCAAAGACAGCCCGCCCAACGGAGTGTTCAAGGAGAAATTGAAGATGCTATTTACCAAATCGTTAACAAAAAGATTGTTATTCACGGAGCAGGAAGAACAGATAGTGGAGTACATGGAGCGGCTCAAGTAGCTCATTTTGATGTAAACTCACCCATTCCCCCCACCCATTGGGCTAAAGTTATTAACGCTCATTTAGCAGATGACGTTTTGATTCGAGCTTCAGCTCAAGTAGGGGACGATTGGCACGCTTGTTTTGGAGCTTTGTGGAGACGTTATCGTTATACAATATATACGGGCAATCAGCCCAATCTATTTTTACAGCCTTTTACTTGGCATTATTATTATAAGCCTTTAGATCGATCGTTGATTCAAGAAGCCTTGGATTCATTATTAGGAGTACACGACTTTAGTGCCTTTAGACGAACTGGTTCTTCTCGTTCTCACTCATTTTTAGAGATGCAATTAGTTAGTTGTACTCGGTATCACGAGATACTTAATATTGAAATACAAGCTAGTGGTTTTTTGTACGGTATGGTGAGGTTATTAGTAGGAATGTTAGTAGAAGTGGGTGCAGGAAAAAAATCGGTCAGCGAATTTCGTCAAATTTGGAGCGATCGTCGTCGAGACTTAGTTAAATACTCTGCCCCCGCCAAAGGTTTGTGTTTGTTAAGAGTAGGTTATCCAGAATTTCCCATTCCCGAATCAGCTTGGTTAAATTCCCAACCTATTTTTACTTTTAATTAAAAATTATCATTACAAAAATGAATAAAACACTAGTTCCTACATTAGATAGTATCGAAAGAAAGTGGTATGTAGTTGATGCTGAAGATCAACGCTTAGGACGTTTAGCTACCCAAATTGCCAATATTTTGAGAGGAAAAAATAAGCCAACTTATACTCCTCACTTAGAAACAGGAGATTACGTTATCGTTATTAATGCTGAAAAAGTAGTAGTTACAGGTAAAAAAAGCGAGCAAAAACTATATCGCCGTCATTCTGGTCGTCCTGGTGGTATGAAAGAAGAAACTTTTGCTACTTTACAAAACCGAATTCCTGAAAGAATTATCGAAAAAGCAGTTAAAGGTATGTTACCTAAAAATACTTTAGGTAGAAATCTATTCACTAATTTGAAAGTTTATACAGGTGCTAATCATCCTCATGAAGCCCAAAAACCAGAAGTTTTAAATATTGTTACTATTCCAGGAGGAAATAAATAATGGCAGATCAAGTAGTTTATATGGGTACAGGTCGTCGTAAGTCTTCAGTGGCTAGAGTTCGTCTTGTACCAGGTAGTGGAGAAATTACGGTTAACCAAAAACCAGGTGTTGATTATTTTCAAAAAATTGACAGTTATATTCAAGCTCTCAAATCACCTTTAGAAACATTAGGTTTAGAGAGTGAGTATAACATTATTGTTAGAGCTCATGGTGGTGGTTTGACTGGTCAATCTGATGCGATTAAATTAGGAGTAGCTAGAGCTTTATGTGAGTTAGATCCTGAAAATCGTCAACCTTTAAAAGCAGAAGGTTATTTAACAAGAGACCCCCGTGCTAAAGAGCGTAAAAAATACGGTTTACGTAAGGCTCGTAAAGCACCTCAGTTCTCTAAACGTTAATTTATTTTTCATTTTTATAGTTTATATTCACATTTTGCGGAGAAATTTAGATGCCTAAGAAAGAAATTCATCCAGAATGGTACCCTGATGCCAAAGTAATTTGTAACGGCGAAGAAGTTATGCGTGTTGGTTCTACTCAACCTGAAATCAATGTAGAGGTATGGTCTGGTAATCATCCTTTTTACACTGGTACTCAAAAGATTATTGATAGTGAAGGAAGAGTCGATCGTTTCTTACGTAAGTACGGAATGCTTAGCGGTGGCAAAAAGAAAACCGAAGAAGAAGCAAACGAATCAGAGCAACAAGAGCAAGAGTAAATTTAAAATTTTGCTTTTTTCTACATAACTCCTAATCGATTAACTATTGTCGGTTAGGGGTTTTTTGTTTGTTGTGGATATTGTCGCTTATATAGTTGTTTAAATTAAGTTTGAGAAAGTATAAATAATAGTAAAAAGAAGAACATAAAACCGCCTTGCAATGAATTGACAAGGCTCATAAATACCGTTTAATAAATTAAACTGAAATTCATGTATTTTAAATTGATCTAGAGACTTAAATCTAATAAAAATACTTTACATATAGCAACAATCGAGTTGGTTAAAACATTGTATTAATAAAGTTCAGCTAAAAACAAGGATTTTGAGGAAAACCGAGGTCATTTTTCAAAATCGCAACTTCAATCAATTCATTCACACATAAGGGACGTAACCCATACAGATTAACGTCCTTATTCTTTTTCAACTTGTTGGGTGTCGCGTGATTCTGTATCGAATCTGTGTCCCCTATTATTTCAGTGGGAAAGACTACCCAACTTTCTTTCATATTTTATTGTCGGTTGGCGGTGATTCATATGTGGATTACGATAAAACTTTTTAGAATGATAGGTTCATATAAATAAAAAAAATACGTTTGATATTTCAAATAAAATTATAGAAGTTCCAAAGATTGTTACAAACTATTGAAAACACTTAAAAAATGAATTATCAAATCTTGCATTGAAGATGCTTTTAAAGACATCTTTCCGAGGATTAAAAGTAAATCTTGAATATTTTTCTGCCAAAAAAAATATTCGTAACGCATTAACGATATCTGAAATAATTATCAGCAAATTATGTCCCAACGATTGACTAAGTCATATATTAAATTAATGACTACAACCAAAAAAAATATATTCCTCTTACAGATGATAATGATTTTGGATTACATACAACTAAATGCAGGAAAACGCATCAGCTTTAATGACAAATTCTCCTTTAACTCCAGCGATTACTATGGGATGCAATTGGTACATCTAATTGCGGGGGTTAATTTACGGGCAAACCATTAGATCTAAAACAATTAAAACTAAACAAAAATTATTAAAATATATTGAATCAACGGTGATATGCCTTTACCAGAGGATATTCAAGAATAATTTATGGAAAAAATATAATTGAATTAATCTACGCACGATTATTAGGCTGTAGCTAAACTCACCCTTAAAGTAATACGATGTTGGGTTGTAAGCTGAGTTAGCCTTGAATGATTTGAAAAGAAGAATACATTTGAAAAGTAACCCAACCTTCATAACGTAATCGCACTGAATATGTTAATGATGCTCTGGAACCTATAGTATCAAATAACTTACCTAACAATTTTTTTATTTTGATCGTTGTACATAATAGTTTTATTCTTAGCGACAACCACATCCCAATCGAGTTTATCTGGAGGATGTAAATAATGTTTGTAAGCAACAGCCATCTGTCTGGCAACTTCAGCATAAGGCACTCCACCATATCCTGCACCCATTGCAGGAAATACCACTGTTTTGATTTTTCTTTTCTGGTTGGCTGAGTTATTATGACGGTGAATTGCAGTTAAAGCCGCCCACGTAGCATTATAAACTTTATCTGTTCGATCGATACCACAAGGAACACGCATAGTAGGAGAGTGAGCAACAAAAGGATATTGAGGATTATTAGTCGATTCAATAAAACAAGTACCGACAGGTTGTTCGCCTAAATATTCTGTAATAATTCTATGTTGAATTCTATTCATTAATTCTTTGCCATGAAATGCAACAACCGCCGCATCTATTCCTGCATTCATAATTCCGAAAGAATTACCCGCAGTTACAAAACAATCATGTGGTTCTAATTTTTCAAATTTAGATTGAATGACTTGATGATAGGGTAAAGCTGAGAAACTTCGTCTAAATTCTGCACACATTTCACGATTGGGATTAATCAGCCATAACTCGATATTCATATAAAAAACTCCTTATCCTCTTGATTATACAAAATTTACTGTTTTGTTCGAGAAAATAGTTTGTCGATAAATTATTACGAACAAAATAAGCAGATTAAGCAAGCCCCCTAAATCCTTATCCCCCTCTATCCCCCTTTGAAAGGGGGAGGAAGTATAGATGCTTCGCTTTTATTTTTCTAGGACTTGTTTAGATAAACTGTTGCAAATTTTATTTGAACTGGTATAAGACGATCGTAATAATAATGCTTATTCCATGTATTAGTCTGTAGGTATGAATTTATTATCGAATCCCATTCATTCACGATTTAATAGTAACCGATGATTAACTTTTTATTTTTTTTAACTGTTGGGTTTATTCTCGCACTGAACAATTCTCAATTATTATATACTCTTCCTTTCCATTGACCGCCTTTTCCTTGCCAATATCGCAGTGCCGAATCGATCGTCATCAAGCTATACATCAAAGCGATCGCAGGGAGCAAAAAACTATACCATAAAGGTAACTGATAAAATTTGACGGTAGGATAATAGCTCAAACTAATTAAAGCCAATGTAATTAAAGCCAATAAAGCGATTAAATAATGCCCCGTAACCAAACCGAAAATTAACCCTAAAGGTGAAACCAAATAAGTAATAAACATCCCGATAACAGTACCCACAAGTAGCAAGTTAGAATAATTGAGTTGAGTAAAAGCGGTACGTGCTACCAGATCCCAAATCGGAGTTAAATCATGATACATTCTTAAACTTTTAGTCGTATTCGTTAAACCTAACCAAATACCACGATCGTTAGGGAGACTTTTTTTGACTAAATCTGCTAAAGTACAATCGTCAATCAAAGCTGTTTTAAGTGATTCGATACCACCGATTCTTGCTAAAGCTTTTGAATGAATTAAAATACAACCTCCTGCGGCGGCTGCTATTTTTCTGTGGGGTTTATTGACCAAACTGAAAGGATATAATTTTTGGAAGAAGAAAATAAAAGCGGGAATTAGCAACTTTTCCCAGAAACTTTGACAATTTAATTTAACCATCAGAGAAACTAAATCTAATTGTTCTTGTTCGGCTTTAGCTATTAATGAAGACAAATTGTCAGCACTATGATTTATATCGGCATCAGTTAATAAAAAATAATCAGTTTCTAAATTTGCGATCGCCCATTCTATTCCTTGATTCATTGCCCAGAGTTTACCACTCCATTCATTAGCTAAAGGTTGACCATCAATAATTGTTAGTTGCGATCGTGCTTCGTTTTCTTCTTTTATTTGTTGAGCAATTTCTTTAGTTTTATCATCACTACGATCGTCGATTAAAACAATCTTGAATTCACCTTGATAATCTTGTTGAAGTAAGGAATTTAAACAAATTGAAATATTTTCCTCTTCATTTCTAGCAGGTATAATTGCCGTCACTTTTAAACTATGATTGACTAATGGAGAGACTTGTGTATCTAAAAACTGATTACTCAGCCAAAAACCACCTCTACCTGCGATCAAATAAAGCCAAATTATTAAAGACAAACTAACTAAAATTAACATCATCACGATCGAAAAAATTTATTTAAGTAATAATCATTTAGTTTAAAGCTTCTGGTTATCAAAAAAATTTGTGGTGATCAATAAGATAATAACCGCTACAACATTAAATAAATAGTTAATAGTCAAAAATTAGGCACTACAACAGCTAACTATTAGTCAGTATATTTAATTATTAACTATCAATTGCTATAAATACAGACAAAAAAGTAAGGGGCAAATTGCCCCTTCTTAAATAGAATGTTAGTATAATTGATTTAGATAACCTCAGGCTTGAATTATCAGCGTGAATTATGGTTTGAAGAATGAAAATTAATAATTATCAATTTTGTTTCTTCGATTTAATGATTGAGCTCACATTTTTAATAACCCAAACCTGAAGTTATCTTTTCAATTAAAACGTAGATACTCAATTTATTACATTAAACCGATTTGAGATAAGATACCTTGTCCTGTGAGGAACTCAGTTGCAACGCCAATTACAAATCCTAACATCGCTAAACGACCATTCCAGTTTTCTGCGGTTTTAGTGAAACCTAATTTTTCTGTTTTGTTTTCCATGATGATTTTTTTTTAGATACTATAAATGCAGTTGTGTCAAACAACTAACTTAAATATAACATGATTATTTATAAATCGCAACAAAAGTTTATGTTTATTGAAAAAATAACGATCGATTTTTATCTACGGTACAACCTCATCATTCATAACTACCGAAAATAAAAATGATTAATCTGGGAGTGAACGTTTGTTTTGTTTAACATCAAAAAAAAATACTTCAGTCTTCAAAAATATTGCGAAACAATATAGAGAAAGGATTTACGAGTAATTAGTAATACCTCTACCTTTATAGAAGAGGATTCAAAATCCGAAAATATGTGAGTGTTTCTTTTCGCCTTCAAAGGCGAGGCTTTATCACAAATTTAGGTTTTAACTCATTATTTATTACTTATTACTTAAGCGCGAAAATCTTTGGTAAAGGAAGAGTCAACAGGTAATTAAAGCCTTTTACCTTACCTAAAAGATTACTACGAATAATAGTCAACAGGCGAACATTGTATTTTTGTTAATCATTAATCATCAATTCTCGTAATCGATCGTTAATTCTATTTAAAAGTAATCTAGATTCAAGTTATGGACGACCTAAGGTAGGTAACTGACTTTTTTGTGAAATAATTAATGATGGATAACATTGAAGAAAAAAAAGTCAATAAAAATACAAAACTATGAAGTTAAATTGGTGGCAACGTTTTGTCAGTCTAACTATAACTACTGTCTTAGTGATAACTACTGCGATCGCACTTAATCCTTTAGGAATTCCCTCAGCCGAGGCGATATTAGCTCAAGGTGATGCAATCACAGATCCTAAAGCAATTTTACGTTATGCTTTACCGATCGAAAATAAAGATATTAGAACTATTCAAACAGATATTGAAAAAATCGCCCGTAATTTACGCTCTAAAAGATGGAAGCCAGTAGAAAAAGAAGTTCGTAATGCGGCATTTGTACTCAAACTACATGAAAGCGATATTGTTAGTAGTGTACCTGAAGAATTACAACCAAGAGCGACTGAATTAGTTACAGCGATGAGAAATGATATCGCTGAGTTAGAAGAATACGTAGCTAACCAAAAAAAAGAGCAAGTTTATCTTACTCGCCAAAAAATACTTGGTTATATCACTGAATTAGAAGAATCGATGGTAACTGGTTTTCCTTACGAAGTGCCAATTGAATATAGTAATTTGCCTCAATTGTTAGGAAGAGCAAAAGTAGAAGTAGAAACAACACAAGGTAATTTAGTTATTGTTGTTGATGGTTATAGCGCTCCTATCACAGGAGGTAATTTTGTTGATTTAGTAGAGCGTAAATTTTATGATGGTTTACCGTTTAGTCGTGCAGAAGACTTTTATGTAATTCAAACAGGTGACCCAGAAGGAGAAGCACAAGGATTTATTGATCCAAAAACCAATGAATATAGAGCAATTCCTTTAGAAATTTTGGTAGAAGGAGAAACAGAACCTATTTATGGTTTTACCACAGAAGATGTGGGAATGTATTTAGCACAACCTGTGTTACCTTTTAATGCCTATGGTGCGGTAGCTTTAGCTCGTCCTAGCTCAAATCCTAACGGTGGTTCGTCTCAATTTTTCTTCTTTAAGTTTGATACTGAGGTAACTCCCCCTGGTTATAACTTAATGGATGGTAGGTTTGCTATTTTTGGTTATGTTACCGAAGGTGCTGATGTCTTGGAAAAATTAAGTGCTGAGGATAAAATAATTAAGGCTAAAGTTATTGAAGGCTCGGAAAACTTCGTCGCACCTCAAGCCTAATTAAATTAGATTTTTAGCAGTTTGCTATTAGTAAAAAATTAAGGTGGGCATTGCCCACCCTACTAATGATTAAAAAATTAAAATAATTATTGACAATCAATGATCGTCGTAATCATCAAATAATAATTCTTCTAGAATGATGGAGAATCGATCGTCATCTTCTTGAAAAATATGAATTTTTCCACTTTTCCTTTTTTCGCCGATAAATAAAAGTGGACTTAGAGGAGTATATAAATTATATTTTTGTTTTGATGAATAAAAACTAGCTAAAAATTGTAATTCATCGCCTTCTATTTCACCATCATTTTCATCAAGTTCTAAACTAATTATATTTTCTTCTTCTAAAGGTGGTAATTCGCCACTCGCACTGAGCATAAATCCTGTATGTTTAAGATAAAGATTTAACTCACCTAAAACTGCTTTAGCATCGTCAAAAATTAGTTTAAGTTCTTCACTATCTTCTACAATAACTGTCTCCCCCTCTTCAAGATTCTGATGAGTTGGACTTTGCTCTTTTAAAATAACGATCGCTAAATCGATCGGCATTAGCAGTACGTAAATAGTATTTGTATATTCAATTTCATTTTCAATATAACAATCTAGCGATCGCCCTTCATAATCATAAATAGTGACGATCTCAGTATCATCATAAGAGCCACTTTCTGAATAAAATTGGGAGGACATAATTATATGAGTCAAGCAAGATGAAAACAGTTGGTAAAATCAAGAATATCATGGTTTGTGACCATAACAATAAGTAATCAGCAATTTTTAATTACAAGCAACTATAGTTTCAATACAGATTAATCATCACTAACTAAACATTACTTATAATTGAAACACTCAGACTGATTAACTTTTAAAATTTAAGTAGTAACTATTAATAGTCAAAAAATAACTAAAAATAGATTGATCTTTTGATTAATTGATTGAATAATTACTCTTTTCAAAACAGCAAATTTTCCAACGTAATCAATTGTTAATTATTGATTATTAATTACCTCTACAAAGATAAATTATTGAAGATTTTTAAAGATAAATTTGCTGTAATTTTGTTACTGCTACTGCATCAGTTAGATTGTATTGTAAAGGTGTAATAGTGATGTAATTTTCCTTACTAGCTTGAACATCTGTCGGTAAATCGGGAGGTAAATAAATATGTTCAGGTTGTTCTATTTCCTCAACTAATTCTCCTGCTAACCAATAATAAGTGCGACCACGAGGGTCATGTCTTTTTTGAAAACTTTCTTGATAACGTCGGATACCTTGACGAGTAACTTTGACTCCGGCAATTTCATCTTCACTGACAGCCGGTATATTAACACTAAGTAAAGTACTTTTAGGTAAAGGATTAGCAATTAATTCTTTAATTAACTTAACCGCATAATTAGCCGATGCGTCAAAATCTTCACAAGTAAAACTAGCCAAACTAAAAGCAATACTAGAAACTCCATCGATCGTTCCTTCCATCGCCGCAGACACAGTCCCCGAATAAAGTACGTCAGTCCCCAAATTTGGTCCTTTATTAACCCCCGACAACACAAAATCAGGTGGTGTATCTAAAATTGCACTCAAGCCCAATTTAACGCAATCAGAAGGTGTACCTGAACAAGACCAAGCTTCAATTTCAGGGACAAAAATATCTTTTATTTGATCAGCACGAATCGGTTGATGAAGAGTTAAACCATGCCCTGTAGCCAATCGTTCCCGATCTGGGGCAACAACTATAACCTCATACCCTTCTTTTGCCATTCGATTAGCAAGAGTACGAATACCTAAAGCAAAAAAACCATCATCATTACTAATTAAAATACGCATAGATTAATAATCAACAAACATCACGAAGATAAAATTATTTTCTGTTCATTTTAGTTACTCGTCTAATAGTTTAACAGTTTGTTTACTCAAGCTAGGTTTATTTAAGTAAAATAAAATTTATTTGATGTCATCTACGTATTTCTACTTAAAATAAAATAGTTAAATCAGAAAAATAATAATTTTCAATGAAATAACGATCAACATCAGCAAATATTTGTTAAATTAAACTTAACAATTAGCAATAATTTTGTCAAAAAATGCTAGTAACAACAAAAACAAAATCAAGATCATCTGTTAATAATGCTAACCAAGAGGTCTTGAAGTTAGCAACAACTTGGGAGACATTAACAGAAAATAGCTGTCCATACGACTATAACTTTCATTTACATACTAATTGTTCTGACGGTAAGCTAAGTCCTGAATCATTGATAGAACAAGCAATTTCTCTCGGATTAAAAGGATTAGCTATTACAGATCATCATACAATGAATGGTTTTTACCGTGCCAAAAAATGGCTAGAGCAAAAAAAAGTTTCTCCATCTAATACTTCAGCTTTACCTTATTTGTGGAGTGGGATTGAAATTACAAGTAAGCTGAACGGTACAGTTGTACATATACTAGGATATGCTTTTGATCCTAAAGCGACAAGTATTCAGAAATATTTAACAGGAGAAAGCCCTAAGGGAAAACTTGCCGAAGCCAAAAAAGTGATTGAAGCGCTTCATCAAGCAGGTGGATTAGTTGTCTTAGCACATCCATTCCGTTATCGTCGCTCAGGAAGAGAATTAATATTAGAAGCCTATGAATCAGAAATTGATGGAGTTGAGGCTTATTATGCTTATGGTAATCCTAAGCCGTGGCAAGCTAGTCAAGAGCAAACTCAAATCACCAAAAAACTAGCTAGTAAGTATAATTTGTACACTACTTGTGGAACAGATACTCATGGCAATAATATTTTGGTCAGACTGTAACCATAATTACTCTAATTGCAGTAAATCTGAGAGTTTATCAGTATGATTAATATTTATAAATGAAGCGTCATTGACTCATTGCTTTATTTATAGCTTGAGTTTAGATTTTAGTTAGTATCAAATCTAAAATTATCAAAGATACGTCTTGAGTAGAGATTAATCTCAATTCTTGATTATCTTGATCTTTGTACTCTTTCAACGACTAACTTTTTAAAAGCTACCTATCGGACTTGAACCGACAGCCTACTCATTACGAATGAGTTGCTCTACCAAATTGAGCTAAGGTAGCAATAAGCATAATTATCTAACAGACTATCATAACACAAACTATTTAAAAAATATACACTACTTTAAGTTAATGAGACGCTAAACGATCAGCATGACGGGTAGTTTCAGGTAAACGGTATTTAGTCAGACATTTAAACAAATAATCGATCGCAGTCGGTAAACTAATTTTATGACCGATCGAAATATAAAGTGGTTTAACATTAGTACGAGTACGTACTACCGCTCCAATAGTTTCATTTTGGTGTTTTAAATATTCCCAGCTACCTTTTTCTTTATCTACTTCTTCATGTTCACCTATCAATCTGCTTTTAGCTACCCCAATCGTTGGTAAATCTAGCATCACTCCTAAATGAGAAGCCAAACCAAAACGGCGGGGATGAGCTATACCTTGTCCATCACATAAAATTAAATCAGGAGTAATATTTACTTTTTTTTTGATTACTTCTAAAATAGCGGGTATTTCTCACTCATGATAGATAACCAGATACATAAGGAAAAACCGTCGGAATTTCTACGTTCGCTTTTTCGATTAATTCTAAACTAGGAAATGCTAAAATAACGATCGCCGCTTTACTAATTTGCTCTTTACTTTTATACCCCGCATCAACACCAGCTACATAATTAACTTGCTTTAATCTATCTTCAGTAATAACTTTTTGTTGCCCAACAATCTGTATCTGTTTAGCTTTTTTGATATCGGTAGTTAGTAACGATTGTTCTAATATTTCCATTGATTGATTGATAATAGGATAGAGTCCTCAATAATTATTCTATCTAGTTTAAAGCTATGAGTATTGACATATGTTACCTGAAAATGAAATTAAACACGATCGTAATTATTTATCCTCGTAGTAAGTATCAATTTAATACAGATTACAAATCGAAAGATAAAATCAATCAACTATAATTTAACCTAATTATTTTATCCCAAAAAAGATGCTCGAAAATATAAAAACAAAATCACTATCAGAAAAAGAATTAGAGCAAGTTTTAGAATTAGATTATCTTTGTTTTGGTGGCTTATGGAGTAAAGACGGTTATATACGAGAAATTAATAGTCCTAATAGTTGTTTGTTAATCATCACAATAAATATTAATTGTACAGAAAAAGTAATTGGTCTTGCTTGTTTTTGGGCTATTTTAGACGAAGCACATATTACTATATTAGCCATTCATCCTGATTTCCAAAATCAAGGTTATGGCAAATATTTACTTGAAAAATTATTAAGAGAAATTAATAAAAGAAAATTAAAAACAGCAACCTTAGAAGTTTCTGAAAATAATATTAAAGCTTTAAAATTATACCAAAGATTTGATTTTAAAGAAGCAGGAAGAAGAAAAAAATATTATCAAAAAACAGGAGAAGATGCTTTAATTTTATGGAAAAAATTAACCAAATAAAGACTGAAAAAGTGATAACCTAAAAACAAAATACTCATCAATCAGGATTTATTCATGAGAATTATTAGGCAAAAAATCTATTTATTCGTATTCGCTATTGCCTTTATCTTTATTATCACTATTCAAAGTAGTTTTAGTCAAACAGCACCAATCTACGATACCCAATCAATTTTTCATCCTGTTACCGCTAATAATGCTATGGTTTCTAGCCAAGAAAAGTTAGCTACAGAAGCAGGCTTACAAGTCTTAAAAGAAGGAGGTAACGCTGTTGATGCGGCTGTTACGGTTGGTTTTGCCTTAGCTGTCACTTTACCACGGGCAGGTAATATAGGCGGTGGTGGATTTATGATGATTCATTTGGCTGAGGATAATCAAAATATTGCTTTAGATTACAGAGAAAAAGCCCCTTTATTAGCTACAGCGGATATGTTTTTGAATGAGCAAGGAGAAGTTGATAAAGATAAGTCTCGTTATAGTCATTTAGCTGTAGGTGTACCTGGTACAGTAGCTGGTTTAGCAATGGCATTAGATAAATATGGCACAATTCCTTTGACTAGAGCATTACAACCAGCGATCGATTTAGCCGAAAATGGTTTTATTGTTACCCAAGATTTAGCTGATTCTTTAGTTTTTGCGAGTAATACTTTACAACGACACTCTGAAAGTAAAACAATTTTTTATCCTGATGATCAACTTTTAGTTGTCGGTAAAAAATTAAAACAACCTGATTTAGCTCATAGTTTAAAATTAATTGCTACCCAAGGAAAAAGTGCTTTTTATCAAGGTCAAATTGCTCAAGAATTAGTCAATGAAATGAAAGCAGGTGGGGGATTAATTAGTTTAGAAGATTTAGCTAATTATCAACCTGTT
Source organism: uncultured cyanobacterium (assembly GCA_963710605.1). Lineage (GTDB taxonomy): Bacteria > Cyanobacteriota > Cyanobacteriia > Cyanobacteriales > Cyanobacteriaceae > JAALKG01. The sequence continues at coordinate 650,301 of CAVQBA010000006.1, read as the reverse complement.
ATTAGAAAACCGATACAAGGTAATTATCGAGGTTATGATATTTATTCGATGCCTCCGCCTAGCTCTGGTGGTGTACATTTAATTCAAATGTTGAATATTTTAGCACCTTTCGATTTACAAGCGTTCGGTCATAATACAGCTAAAACTATCCATTTGCTTACCGAAACCATGAAATTAGCATATGCCGATCGATCTAAATATTTAGGTGATCCTGATTTTGTAACTGTTCCTATTAATGGTTTAGTATCTCAAAAATATGCTGATGAGTTAAGAACAAAAATTAATCAAAATCGAGCTACACCTAGTAATGAAATAGCTCCTCATAATCCTTTAAAATATCAAGAAAGTAACGACACAACTCATTATTCAGTAGTAGATAAAGATGGTAATGCAGTAGCTAATACCTACACTTTAAACTTTAGTTATGGTAGCGGTATTACTGTTCCTAATACAGGTATTCTACTTAATAATGAAATGGATGATTTTGTCGCTAAAATAGGTGTACCTAATGCCTATGGTTTAACAGGAGGAGAATTCAATGCGATCGCTCCTGAAAAAAGAATGTTAAGTTCCATGACACCGACGATCGTACTTAAAGACGATCGGGTATTTTTAGTAACGGGTAGCCCTGGTGGTAGCCGAATTATCACAACAGTATTGCAAATAGTACTTAATGTCATTAATTTTCAGATGAATATAGCCGAAGCAACAATCGCACCAAGAATTCATCATCAATGGCTACCAGACAAATTATTTATTGAAGAAAGTATTAATCAGGATACTCGTAATTTACTAATCGAAAAAGAACATAATATAGAGCTTAGTAGAGCAATGGGTAGTACTCAAAGTATTATGAAAGTCGATCAGTTTTTATATGGATTTTCCGATACACGTCGTCGAGAATCTTTAACTACTGGCTATTAGACATCTTCAAAATAGAAAATAGCGAATATAATTAGAATAAATAAAAAATTAGAAATTAAATTGTCAATCAAATTTTAGAATATATTGACGATTATCCTCTGCAAACAAAAAGAATAATTGGTATTACCTATGAACAATTTATCAATTTAGTCGAGATCGCTCAAGAAATAAAAAGGATAAGATAAAAGATAAATGCCTTAAACAATCCGACTATTATTTCTCCTAGAGGTAGATGAAAAAAGAAATTAACTCTGACAGACGAAATTTTGTTAACATTGTTAAATAAATATGTTTGACTAACATTGATGGTGTAAACTCAAATTGACAGAAGCTTAGATAGTTTTTGGAGATGTCTATTAAGCAAAAAAAAGAACCCTTGTATTAAAGAGTTCTTTTTTGATTTTGAGATTCGATTGGTAAAGCTGGCATGGAACTATTGTCCCAAAGGGCTACCCCCGCAGTATCGTCGCCGCTGTTGCGTTTCACACACGAGTTCGAGATGGTTCGTAGTGGTTCCACAACGCTGCACACACCAGCTATTGTTTGGAAAAGGATTACTTTAAATCCCCCTCAAGACTGCATAGATTTCTCGATTACTTCCGACTCAATTTCATTTTCTTCTTAATTCAAATGCTTTTTTTGGTCAAGCTGACGGTCTGTTAGTACACTTCGGCTTCATACATCACTGCACTTCCACCTCGCGCCTATTAACGGGTCGTCTTCCCGTGACCTTACACCAGAATACTCATCTTGAGGTGGGCTTCCCACTTAGATGCTTTCAGCGGTTATCCTCTCCGCACTTGGCTACCCAGCGTTTACCGTTGGCACGATAACTGGTACACCAGCGGTGCGTCCTTCCCGGTCCTCTCGTACTAAGGAAGGCTCCTCTCAATATTCTCACGCCTACACCGGATATGGACCGAACTGTCTCACGACGTTCTGAACCCAGCTCACGTACCGCTTTAATGGGCGAACAGCCCAACCCTTGGGACGTACTTCCGCCCCAGGTTGCGATGAGCCGACATCGAGGTGCCAAACCTCCCCGTCGATGTGAACTCTTGGGGGAGATCAGCCTGTTATCCCTAGAGTAACTTTTATCCGTTGAGCGACGGCCCTTCCACACAGCACCGTCGGATCACTAAAACCGTGTTTCCACCCTGCTCGACTTGTAAGTCTCGCAGTCAAGCTACCTTCTGCTTTTGCACTCTTCGACTGATTTCCAACCAGTCTGAGGTAACCTTTGTACGCCTCCGTTACCTTTTTGGAGGCGACCGCCCCAGTCAAACTACCCACCTGAAAATGTCCTGAATTATTCAGTTAGAATTCTAGCTTTTTGAGAGTGGTATCTCACCGTCGGCTCCAATTTACCCACGAGTAAATCTTCTACGCCTCCCACCTATCCTGCGCACAACAAGCCCGAACACAATTCCAAGCTATAGTAAAGCTTCATAGGGTCTTTCTGTCCAAGTGCAGGTAGTCCGTATCTTCACAGACATTCCTATTTCGCCGAGCCTCTCTCCGAGACAGTGCCCAAATCGTTACGCCTTTCGTGCGGGTCGGAACTTACCCGACAAGGAATTTCGCTACCTTAGGACCGTTATAGTTACGGCCGCCGTTCACCGGGGCTTCAGTCGCTAGCTTTATCTATAAATAGACTGACCAACTTCTTTAACCTTCCGGCACTGGGCAGGCGTCAGCCCCTATACCTCCTCTTTCGAGTTTGCAGAGACCTATGTTTTTGCTAAACAGTCGCTTGGGCCTTTTCACTGCGACCACCTTTTACCGTGGCACCCCTTCTCCCGAAGTTACGGGGTCATTTTGCCGAGTTCCTTGGAGAGAGTTCACTCGCTCCCCTTAGTATTCTCTACTCACCCACCTGTGTCGGTTTCGGGTACCGGGACATTATCTTCAACGTTATCTTCTCTTTTCTTGCCACTATCTTTACACACACACAACAATTGTTGCTTCCAATCCACTGAGGACGTGCTTATTTTTCATGGGTCCAGTAGATAACTCCAATACTGCCGCTCAGGATTATTCACCTGATTGCCATCGACTACGCTTTTCGCTTCGCCTTAGGTCCGGGCTAACTCTCCACGGACGAACCTTCTGGAGAAACCCTTGGGTTTTCGGGGTTAAAGATTCTCACTTTAATTTTCGCTACTTAAGCCGACATTCTCACTTCTATATCGTCCACATCTGCTCACCGCTAATGCTTCTCCCTCTATAGAACGCTCCCCTACCATTACTTATATGTAATCCATAGCTTCGGTGATTAACTTAGCCCCGTTCATTTTCGGCGCACGAACCCTTGACCAGTGAGCTATTACGCACTCTTTCAAGGATTGCTGCTTCTAGGCAAACCTCCTGGTTGTCTGTGGGTTCGCACCTCCTTTATCACTTAGTTAATACTTTGGGACCTTAGCTGATGGTCTGGGCTGTTTCCCTCTTGACGATGAAGCTTATCCCCCACCGTCTTACTAGTGCTATAATCGTTGGTATTCTGAGTTTGTCTCATCTTGGTACCAGTCTCCCAGCCCGCAACGAAACAGTGCTTTACCCCCAACTCTCTTCTACACCGCTGCGCCTCAACACATTTCGGGGAGAACCAGCTAGCTCCGAGTTCGATTGGCATTTCACCCCTAACCACACCTCATCCGCTAATTTTTCAACATTAGTCGGTTCGGACCTCCACGACCTGTTACGGGCGCTTCATCCTGGACATGGTTAGATCACTCGGGTTCGGGTCTACAAATAGTGACTATCGCCCTCTTCAGACTCGGTTTCCCTTTGGCTTCGTGTTTTCCACTTAACCTGCCACTACCTGTAAGTCGCCGGCTCATTCTTCAACAGGCACACGGTCATCCGTTTAATCGGACTCCCATTGCTTGTAAGCTGATGGTTTCATGTTCTTTTCACTCCCCTCCCGGGGTTCTTTTCACCTTTCCCTCGCGGTACTTTTCTCTATCGGTCACACAGTAGTATTTAGCCTTACCTCGTGGTCGAGGCTGATTCACACGGAATTTCTCGTGTTCCGTGCTACTCGGGATTCAACTATTTCCACTCTCACTTTCGATTACAGGACTTTTACCTTCTATAGTACAGTTTTCAGTTGTTTCATCTAGTGTTTGTTTCCAATCTCGTTGTCCCTCTACCCCACTCTCCTTAGACAGTGGTTTAGGCTCTTCCCGCTTCGCTCGCCGCTACTAAGGGAATCACTTTTGTTTTCTCTTCCTCTGGGTACTAAGATGTTTCAGTTCTCCAGGTTCGCTCATAACTACATTTGTAGTTTGTTTTTAAGGTTGCCCTATTCGGATATTTTCGGTTCAGCGTTTGCTTCCAACTCCCCGAAACTTTTCGCAGGTTGCTACGTCCTTCTTCGCCTCTGTGTGCCTAGGTATCCACCATCAGCCCTTGTTTGCTTGACCTTTCACTTGAACTCAATTCAATTTAATTAAGTCTTCGTTCATCTTTCTTTTCTATGCAGTTTTCAAGGTTCATTCTCTGAACTTTTATCAGTCCAGCATTCGCTCGCTACTCGATACGGTGCTGAATAATAATTTTCTTTCTCTATTTTTTCTTTCTTTGGTGGAAGTAAGCGGACTTGAACCGCTGACATCCTGCTTGCAAAGCAGGCGCTCTACCAGCTGAGCTATACCCCCATCATGGGCCATCCTGGACTTGAACCAGGGACCTCACCCTTATCAGGGGTGCGCTCTAACCACCTGAGCTAATAGCCCATTGTAACCCCCTCAATCTTTCTATTTTCTCTAGCAATTCATTTTTTTTTATTTCCTTTTCCTTGCTGACTCCATTAATTAGAGTCTCCCTTATAAGGAGGTGATCCAGCCACACCTTCCGGTACGGCTACCTTGTTACGACTTCACCCTAGTCACTAGTCCCACCTTCGGCGTCCCCCTCCTAATAAAAGGTTAGAGTAACGACTTCGGGCATGACCAACTTCCATGGTGTGACGGGCGGTGTGTACAAGACCCGGGAACGGATTCACCGCAGTATGCTGACCTGCGATTACTAGCGATTCCTCCTTCATGCAGGCGAGTTTCAGCCTGCAATCTGAACTGTGGCTGGGTTTGATGAGATTCGCTCCACTTCGCAGTCTCGCTTCCCTTTGTCCCAACCATTGTAGTACGTGTGTAGCCCAAGACATAAGGGGCATGCTGACTTGACGTCATCCTCACCTTCCTCCGAGTTTTCCCCGGCGGTCTCCCTAGAGTCCCCAACTTAATGCTGGCAACTAAGGACGAGGGTTGCGCTCGTTGCGGGACTTAACCCAACATCTCACGACACGAGCTGACGACAGCCATGCACCACCTGTCTCCACATTCCCTAAGGCACTTCGACCTCTCAGTCAAATTTGTGGGATGTCAAGCCTTGGTAAGGTTCTTCGCGTTGCATCGAATTAAACCACATACTCCACCGCTTGTGCGGGTCCCCGTCAATTCCTTTGAGTTTCACACTTGCGTGCGTACTCCCCAGGCGGGATACTTAACGCGTTGGCTTCGACACAGCCCTCAATTAAGAGGTCTACGCCTAGTATCCATCGTTTACCGCTAGGACTACAGGGGTATCTAATCCCTTTCGCTACCCTAGCTTTCGTCTCTCAGTGTCAGATAAAGCCCAGTAGAGCGCCTTCGCCACTGGTGTTCTTCCTAATCTCTACGCATTTCACCGCTACACTAGGAATTCCCTCTACCCCTGCTTTTCTCTAGCTCTTCAGTTTCCACCGCCTTTCCGAAGTTTAGCTTCGGTCTTTAACAGCAGACTTGAAGTGCCACCTACAGACTCTTTACGCCCAATGATTCCGGATAACGCTTGCATCCTCCGTATTACCGCGGCTGCTGGCACGGAGTTAGCCGATGCTTACATTAGGTACCGTCACTTTCTTCTTCCCTAATTTTTGAGGTTTACAGTCCAAAAACCTTCCTCCCTCACGCGGTATTGCTCCGTCAGGCTTTCGCCCATTGCGGAAAATTCCCCACTGCTGCCTCCCGTAGGAGTCTGGGCCGTGTCTCAGTCCCAGTGTGGCTGCTCATCCTCTCAGACCAGCTACTGATCGTCGCCATGGTAGGCTTTTACCCCACCATCTAGCTAATCAGGCGCGAGCTCTTCTAAGGGCAATAAATTTTTCATCTTTCGACTCATCGGGTTTTAGCAGTCGTTTCCCACTGTTATTCCCATCCCTTAGGCAGATTCTCACGTGTTACTCACCCGTGCGCCACTCAATTCCGAAGAATTGCGTTCGACTTGCATGTGTTAGGCATACCGCCAGCGTTCATCCTGAGCCAGGATCAAACTCTCCATTTTAGTTAATCACTTCGGCTTGGGCAACATATTGTTGCTTCTACTTATAATGATTGACTTATTCCTGTTTTTTGATTTAACTATTTTTTGACAAGGTTTTATGTTATGAAAATATTTCTAATGATTGCTAGAAAAAATATCAAGTTGTCGAGGTTCAATGTGCGGCTTCGAGGTGTTGATGTCTCAAACGCACAATTACTAATATAACCACTATTTTCTCGACTGTCAACCTTAACTTCGATTTATTTTTTGTTCGGTAAACAACACCCTATATTTATCAGTATTTACAAGGGTTTAATTTTTTATTATTTTTGTTCAAATAGCTAGTAAGGTGAAAGTTATTAGCGGTAAAACAATGTTGTTAATCCTGATGTCGTTAAATTTAATCAGAATGGCTATCTATGAATAAACAGAATAAGTAGATACTTTTATGTCTTTAGTTGGTTCTTAATTGGTAATAGCTTGAACTTGTTTAAACGATCGAAGGACAGAAGTGGTTTTAGATTATGATCTTAAAAAAAGTCTCGAAATAAGCACAAAAATTTTTATCGCAATTTTTTGGGTAAATGTTGAACTGTATTTATTCTCAACTATTTAATATGTTTATACTTAATTTGGCTCTTGGTCTTTTTGTAATACTTCTTCAAAGAGAAAATCATTTGATGCTAAAACAAAAACGATCGTTGGTAAGTTGTTAGTTGCTTTTTGCAAATTAGTATAATCTTGCTCGAAATTAGCTGATAATCTAGGTAAACCTAAAAAAATTAAATCGGCATCACCTGAATTTTTTTTCAAATTAGTAAAGAAATCTTCATTAGAAACAATAACCTCAGGAATAAAGTTAATATTTAATTTCTTAATGTAGTTAGACAAATTTCTTTTAATTTCTTGTTGCTCTTGGGGATCATAACAGATAACTTTTACATAAACATTAGCTTTACGCCAACTCCAATCGTTTCTTAGTAAATAAGCGAGTAAAAGCATCAAACTTCCATTTGCCTGTTTCCCTCTCCACCAAACATCTATACGTTTATAGTTGTTAAATTTCAATTCTTTATTTTCTTTAAAAATTACAATATTACGTTTTGATTGGTGTAATGAATTAATCATTTGGCAATATTGTTGATGTTTTTGGAAATTATTAGTGTAGGAAGCCTGACTATCACCTAAGACAATAGTATTAGGAATTAATGGCCCGATACCGTATGTTTCGACTATTTGGGGAACGATACCAAAGGTGTTGTTAGAACTAATTATCTTAACTAAAGTTTGAATATTATTAGTTTCAAGATATTCTTTGACCTTTTGTGCTAGTTGATTTTTTTCATAATACTCTTCTCCTTCAGGGATAATCTTAGTGACGGTGAGTATTCCATTGTGATTAAAGCTATCTGCTAACTCGATTAAAGACCAGTTTTTTTCAGGATTACGAGCAAATGCTAGTATATGAGGACGCCAATTTTTAGCGTCTTTCTTGGCATCGGGAAAGTGATCAACTTGATATATTCCTGTACGCAAAAAAGCCATCCAGACTCCTCGACGGCTATCTCCCCAAGTAACTTTTAATTCTTTTGTTTGTAAATAAAAATAGATACTTAATACGATGACGGCGGCAACAACCGTAGCCAAGGCATTAATCAAAAACATAACTCCTAAACATCCTAATGCACCCAGAAAAGATAGTGACCAATGTACTTTAAATGTTGGTCTGAATGAGGGTAACTGCAAAAAACTTTCTATTCCTGCTGACAAATTTAAGACTAAATAGGTAGTGAGGAAAAACATTGTCAAAATTGGTGCAATTAAGTTTAAATCAGCTAGACAGACTGCTAAAACAGCAATGATTAAGGTGACAATTGTCCCGATACGAGGTTCATCTTGAGGGCCATTTCCTTTACCGAGGAAATTCAATGATTGGGGAAAAATTTTGTCTCTAGCTAATGCCTGTAAAATTCTAGGTGCACCTAAAATACTGCCGATCGCACTACTTAATGTTGCTCCCCATACTCCCAAGGCGATCGCACCACCCCAATAAGACATATCCGCCATAATAAAGGGTTCGTTAATTAAAGTACTTGAATTAGCTCTTAATGATAAAAATATCGGGATAATCATGTAAATTAAGTAACCTGTACCGACAGCATATAATGTGCCTTTTGGTAAAGCAATAGAAGGTTCTTTTAAGTCACCTGACATATTAACTCCCGCCATAATACCTGTAACTGCGGGGAAGAAAACAGCAAAAACAATCCAAAATGATTCTCCTTCATCATTCCAATATTCTATCTGTGTCGGTTCGATAGGATGTCCGAAGACGAAGGAAACTAAGGATAAAACGATCGCTACCATAATGAAGTATTGTGCTTTAATTGCTATCTCGGCACTAGTAAAAGCAAGAATACCGACTCCAATGGTAATCGCCAAGGCTATGTATAACTGATATTCTAACAACGAAGGAAATACTCTAACTACGCTCTCGGCAAAACCAAGGGTATATAAAGCTACTGATAGGGCTTGAGCAATATATAAGGGTACACCTACTGCCCCACCTGTTTCGATTCCTAAAGAGCGACTAATCATGTAATAAGCCCCTCCTGCACGAATAACTCGATCGGTTGCGATCGCACATACAGATAAAGCGGTTAAAAAAGTAATTACGTTGGAGAGGGTAACAATAATTAAAGTACCGAATAAGCCAACATTGCCAACTACCCAGCCAAAACGAAGGTACATGATCACCCCTAAAATGGTCAAAATTGAAGGGGTATAAACACCACCAAAAGTGCCTAAACCTGTCTTTGTCTGTTGGTTTGTATTCATACTCAGCTAAAGCCTAAGAGATAAATGGTTAATTTAATGACAATAAAAGATAATTTTATCAGTTTTTATTTATATTTTAAAACAGTGATGAAGATTCTGAAAATAATAAATAATAAGTTTTAAAATTATGCTTGACAAAAAGATTAATAATAGTATTTTAATTTGACGATAATCAAATAAATTATAAAGTACTAAATCTAAATTAGTTGAATCTATCCTTTTAATTACTATTTAACAGAGTTAATTAAGTATCGATTTTACTAGTAGATAAAAAACGATTTTCAGTTTCTTGAGTATCTTCGGTAATCAATTCAGGTTGTAAAACTAGTTGTTCTTTATCCCACTTTTTTTGTTCTATTTTTTTTAATTCTAATTCTGGGTCAAAATTTAAGCCTAGGGCAACAATTATTTTTTCTTTATTAGCATATAAATCAACAAAAGCTGTTAACCAATATTGAGCTAATAAGGGTTCTAAGGCGGTAATTGCACCAATAATTAATTCACTAGGTGGATGAACTTCTGCATAGTTTGGATCATCCCAACTTCTTTCGATCGTTGTCCATGTTTCTCCTTCTATTGAACCTTTGACTGAGACATAACAGTTTTCTTGACAATATTTATTAATCCATGTTCTGTTATGTTTATAGTATTGCAACCATTTTTTTTTAAGTCTAATTTTTATTTCTTCAAAGTTTTCCATATTTATTATTTTCAATGCTGAATTTATTAACGATTTTTAAGGATATTAAAGTTATTAATTTTGCGATGATTAAAAACAGTTAATATGTTTTTTCCTGATAAAGAGATAAAAAAATAACTAGCTAAAAGATATGATTTAATTCAAAATTTAATAGCCTTAGTAATAGTTAAAATAGTATAAATTATTAATTTTACTGCTTTAATAATGATTAGTTTTTCTAATCAATTTATTTGTCTTGCTAAAAAACTAACCAGTTGATAAATTACTATCTGTGATTAACTTTGAATTTGTTCTAAAAGTTTGTTTTGAGTGGTTGCAGGTTCAAAACAAGATAATCTTTTGCAAACAATACCAATACTATTTTCAGGTAAATCATCACTAATTTGGTAAATTGTGGTGGGTAAATACTGAGCTAATAATTTATGTTTAATATCTAAGTTGGTTTTGACGCTACTACCTTGCAGATACCAATCAAAACCGATAAATAGAGTAGGGCAACTAAGAGGATTATTGCTCATGGTTTCTGCGAATAAATTTAGTGTTTTTTCAGCTTTGTCTAGATACTTTAAGTTATCGGTAAGTAATCCTAAACGAACTAAATTAGCGATCGCAATTCCGTTAGCTGAAGGAGTAGCATGATCAATATAGCTTTTTTCACGAATAAGGAGAAGATCGTTGTTATCATTGGCATTATTATAATAACCACCATTTTGTTGGTCACCACAATAAAAATCAAATTCGGTTTGTACTTTGATTGCTTGTTCTAAATAGTGAAGACTATTGTCAGAATGATTATGAGTTAAATCTAGTAATGCTTTAATTAATAGAGCATAATCTTCTGCTTGAGCTAAAATACTTACCTCACCATCATAATTAAGTCGATATAATCGATCGTTTTGCCATTGGTTAGCTAAAATAAAATCCATTGCTTTTTGAGCAACTAGTAAATACTTTTCTTGTTTGAAAACACCATAAGCACGGGCTAAACCTGAAATCATTAAACAATTCCAAGACAAAATCATTTTTGTGTCAGTTACAGGAGGTATTCTGCCATGCCAAGGAATACTTTTAGCTTCTTCATTATTTCTAGCAGGAGGAAAACTAATTAAGTTTGTGGGATAATCTCCATAACGAGCTTTAAATAATTTTTGATAACAGTTTTTAATAGTAGTATTTATCGGCTTATCTACTTTTTTTTGTAAAACGTTTTTACCTTCAAAGTTTCCTTGTTTGCTTAGTTCAAAGGTATGATCAAAAGCGATAAATTCTGAAGGTGACAAAATCTGTTGTAAATCTCGATAACTCCATACATAAAAATCACCCTCTTCTGGCTCATCTTGATTAACTGAAGCAAAATTATCGGCATCTTGAGAAGCAGAAAAATAACCTTCTTCGATCGTCATTTCTCGTTTTAACCAATTATAAGTACCTTCAACTGCTTCTTTTATTTCTTCTATTTCAACACCAGTTGACCATAAATTAGCTAAAAACTCCATGATTAAACCATTATCATAAAGCATCTTTTCAAAATGCGGTACAGTCCAATTAGAATCTACTGTATAACGATGAAAACCACCACCAACATGATCATAAATTCCACCATTAACTAAATCTACTGCTCGATTAATCGCTAATTGGCGATATTCTGTGTTTTCAATTGAATTTTGTAATGTTAAATTAGCATAAGGCATCATCGGGAAACTTGGTCTGCCAGATTGAGATTGACTAATAACAGGAGCATTTTTGCTAATACCTTGCTCAAAAATATCTTGGTTGAGTTGTATTGTCGTAGAAGTATTTAGTTGAGCGTTAGCTTCTAAAGCGGATTTGATTTCTGATTTTAAGTTGTCAAGTTTTTCTGGTTGATTATGATAAAAATCGTTAAGGGATTCAAGAATTTGTAAAAATCCGGGTTTGTTATAACGTGGTTCGACAGGAAAATAAGTACCGCCATAAAAGGGTATTAAGTCATCAGGAGAAAGAAATATATTTAATGGCCATCCTCCTTGCCCTGTCATCATTTGTAAAGCTGTCATGTAAATATTATCAACATCTGGTCGTTCTTCTCGATCGACTTTGATTGCAATAAAATGTTCATTTAAATATTCGGCTATTGATTCATCAGAAAAAGCTTCACCTTCCATCACCGTACACCAATGACAACTAGAATAACCGATCGATAGAAAAATAGGTTTGTTTTGTAACTTGGCAAGTGTTAAAGCCTCTTCACCCCAATACCACCAATCGATCGGATTTTCAGCGTGTTTACGAAGATATAAACTTTGAGTATCAAGTAAATGATTAGCCATAACGATAAATAATGAAGATGAGCAATAATGAAGAGCAGGGATATAGACAAGAAAAAGTTAAGTAAAAAGTATGAACTAACAATTATTTATCTGTTCATTGTCAACTGTTCACACCAGATACTGTTAGTTGTTATTAACATTAACTCTTTGAGTAATCATCCGAATTCCACCATTACGAATAACAATGAAAGAATACCAATGATCTTGATTAGCTTCAGATAACTTCACTCGTTTAAAAATACCACCTGCACTGAGGGCTTCTAATTCTATACTAGAGGGTTTCATATATAAAGAAGAATCTATTTTTTCTTCTAATGCGGCACCTAAAACTAAATCTGAACCAACTGGTTCTTCTAAGATAACATCCAAATCAAACTCCTGACCGGGGCGAACTGTTTGAGGAATGTTAACTCTCACTACAGGGGGTTTTTCACCACTAGTAATTTCGTTTTTTTCTTGAAGTATATTTTGCTTAACTAATTGGTTATCAGCAAAAAATTGCTCAGATTTAATAATTGAATTTAAAGTGAATTTTTGTTGATTGATTTGGTAGCTACCTGTAATACTAGTAGTTGTAGTCGCTACTAATTGGTTACTTTCTCTACGCCAAGATTCGATCGTGGTTGTATATTCTAAATCTTGATATCTTGACCACATCTGTCTTAATGACTCATTTAAGGTTTGATAATTTAAGCCATCTTCGTTGGTGAAATTAGCTGAAATATATTTTTTAATTAAATCTTCGTCACGATTATTAAAAGCAAAATCAAGTTGAGGTACAACATCAATAATCTGTTGCGGAATATCTTTAGATTGAGCCAAAACAGGATTAAATTTAGTTGTGGTGGTTAAAGATAAACTGACAATTAATAGTAATAAGAATTTGAAGGTTTTAGTCATAACTTAATGTCAAGTTTTTAGATTATTATCTTCATTATTGTAATAGAAATTTGATATTCGTGTTATTTCCAATGGTTTTCACTCTGCGTAAATTTATTAATTAATAGTTAGAAACTGAATTTGATTATTCATTATGCTCGTAATGAATTCTAGAGCCTTTCCACTGCAATTTATTTTTGAGAGTTTTGTAAAAAGAATATGATTCACGCAAAATGATAAACTTTGCTTGACATTCTGCCATTTGTATGCTTACCCATTGTTTAGGCCAAATTGAAGTTCCTAACGCTCCATCAGTCCATAATTTATTATTCAATTCGTAATCTCCGATTGTCCAAATATTAATAATTGATCTAGCAGGTAACAATAAAGGACGACTAGATAAACTTAAAGGACAAATTGGCGTAACTGCGATCGCACTCATTCCCGGATGAACGATCCGGCCATTAGCGGAGGCTGTGTAACAAGTCGAGCCAGTAGGCGTAGCCACAATTAAACCATCTCCATGATACTGATCTACTATCTCACCATCAACTTCCATTTCGAGTATTGCAGTGGGCATTCTATCTAAACAAGCGGGTTTAACACACATTTCATTTAAACAAAAAAAACGATCGCTAACAGCTTCAATTTCGTCTCGGTTATTTTCCCAAACTTGAGCAGTAAGCATCATACGTCGCTCTACTGCATAAAGATCATTTTCTAATCTGTGCCAAAGTGCCTCTGTTTCTTGAAACAAACTAAAAGGTTCGGTCAAAAATCCTAAATGTCCACCAACATTAACTGCTAATAAAGGTATCTCTTCAGGGGCAAGATGGCGAGAGGCGGCTAAAATTGTTCCATCACCACCTAAAACGATCGCTAAATCAATTTTTTGGGTAGCAGAAGCCAGAAAAACAGGATAAGGATTATCTTTGATTCCACTAGGTCCTAATAATACTTTACATTCTCTTTGTTCTAATTCTTTAGCACATCTTTCCGCCCATTTCTTACTATCTTTATCCCCAGCTTTATAGGCGATGATTACTTGTTTTAGTCGCACAATAATTGTTTATATTTTTTTGACTTTATCCATAATTTACTCGATCGTTTTAACTAATCATCAATAATTTATTAATTATTAACTATCGATGGTATTTTCCAGAAAAAGTAATTATCAATTATTATCGACTCCATTGAGGTTTAAACCCAACTATGGGTAATTCTTCAAGTTTAGCTTGAGGTGATTCAGTTGTTGGTAAAGACAATAACCACAAACGACTAGATACAATTAACTCAGCCGAATCAGTTAGTAATTCTTCAGCAGGTGCAATGTCTTTTAGTGTTTTCTCACTAATATCATTTTCCGTAACTAGTTGATCAAATAATAATCTCAAACCATCAGGTGCCATACTAATTTTGATATCCTGATATTTAGGTAAGGCAATTAAAGGAACAACCTTACCCGATTCTAAATTGATAGAGGCAAAATAAGGTCTTTCTTGTAATGTTTCTTCTAATTCATTCTCTTGTATTTCGGTTAATAGACAAAATAATTGTTCATCTTTATAGCCAAATTTGCAATCAATAATATTACCTTTAATGTTGAGTAATTCTTTTTCAACACCTTGGTTGTTGACGTAAAACAACGATCGAGTAAATTGTAACTGAGAATCGTCCTTATTAAAATTAATCATCGCCGCACTACCACCATCATTAGAGAAAGTCAACACTTGTCCGTATTTAGGTAAAAAATTAACAGTAGAAGATTTATTTTGATTTTCTTGACTACTTAAAGGCAAAATAGAAATACCTTCACCTTGAGCAATGGCGACACTTTTACCATCAGGAGTAACCACAAAATCACCACCTTTAGTATTTAATCTTTGAGGTATTTTTCCTGCTTCTAGTTTCCATAAATCATAATCTTGAGCATTTTGATGATTAACACGTTGCACCACAACAATTTCGCCGTCATCTCCTGCTAAGTCGAACTTATTATTTTGATATTTTTCAGCATCTAAAATCAGTTGAACTTTTCCCGGCACTCTAGTTGTCGAATCATTAGATAATCCTGTCTCTACTTGATACAAATTTATCTTTTTGATTTGAGAATTATTTTCTTTATTATTAAGAGCAGAAAAGACAATTTTTTCATTATTAGGAGTAAATTTAAAATCAATAACAATTAAATTTGCCGGAGTTAAAATTGTTTTGTTTAATTTAGTTGAATTGTTGAGAATTAAACGACCACTTTCTTCGCCTTTACTACCAATATAAGCAAATGCTCTTTCACGGCTTTGAAATTCAGCGACAAATGGCTCTATTTTAGCACCTAATTTTTTTTGTCCTCGAAATTTTTCTTGGGCATTACTAAGAGATAAACGATAATCTCTACCGTAGGTAATTACATCATTAAGGGTATAAACTAAGCGTTTTCCTGCCCAGCTAATTCGACCATCAATATTTGGTTCGATGACTAAATTTTGTTCCACAGTATCATGAGACATTGGACGATCGAAAACCAGATAAAAAGCTTTGTCTGTTGCTCCTACTTTTTGATTTTCCCAACTAAATTCTTTCACCTCAGGTCGAGTATCAAAAAGACATTTACCTTGATAACAAACTTTACTACTACCAATTAAAATAAAAATTAGACAACTAAAAATAGCAATTAAAATAAAGCAAATTCGATTGATCGGTTGTTTTAAAAAGTTATCTTTATTCATTATTAATTATTGATTAATTTCAAAGTTAATTATTATTAATTGGATAGTAACAAATTTTAAATTTTAATATAGATGTATAAGCTTAAAAAAAATCAAACTAAAACATTTTTTTCTTGGTAGTAATCAAAGAAACTAACTAAATCTAATTTAATAGTTAAATCAAGTTTGTCTCCTATTCTAATAACTTGAGTACCAAATATTTTCACTTGCAAATTCTCATCAGGATATGCTTCTAAATTAACAGTCAAAATAGTTTCGTTTCCTAATGCTTCTACTAAATTAACCACGACAGGAAAAGAAAAACTCGAATCTGAATCTACCGATGCTATGGCAAAATGCTCAGGGCGTATTCCTAACCAAATTTTTTCATAGTTATAATTTTCTAAAATCTTTTGCCATTTCTGTGGTAACTGTAACTTAAAATAATTGTGTTTGATTATATTTGGTTTATAATAATCTACTTCTAAAATATTCATCGGTGGGCTACCAATAAATTGGGCGACAAACTTATTAGTTGGTTGATGATAGACTTCTAAAGGCGTTGCTAGTTGTTGTATTTCTCCTCCATACATTACCGCAATTCGATCGCCCATTGTCATCGCTTCAGTTTGATCATGAGTGACATAGATAGTAGTCGTTTTCAATTGTTTTTGTAGTTTAACAATCTGCATACGAGTCTCTGTACGTAGTTTAGCATCTAAATTAGAAAGAGGTTCATCCATTAAAAAAGCCTGTGGATTTCGGGCAATAGCACGCCCTAAAGCGACTCTTTGTTTTTGCCCTCCTGATAATTCTTTAGGTAAGCGAGATAATAAAGCATCAATTTGTAACATTTGGGCAACTTCTGCTACTTGGGTTTGAATCTTTTTTTCCTGAGTTGAAAAATAACGTAATGAAGTAGGAAGCCATGAAGTAGTTGTGGTAAGAATAGCATCTAAAGATTTTTGAGGCGAAAAACCTTGATCTTGATTCATTCTTCTTAATCCAAAAGCAATATTATCATAAACGCTTAGATGGGGATAAAGTGCGTAGTTTTGAAATACCATGGCTATATCTCTGGCTTTAGGAGGTAAATCGTTAACTACACGATCGCCAATTGTTACATTTCCTGCTGTAATATCTTCTAATCCTGCTATTAATCTTAATAATGTACTTTTACCACATCCAGAAGGACCAACTAAAACCATAAATTCTCCATCTTCAATTTTTAAGTCGATTCCTTTTAAGACTGAAGTGGAAATAGTATTTTTGTTTGCTTGAGAAGTCGAAGAGATATTCAACTCCTCTTTAGCGTTATTTTTCTCTTTAGAAGTGGACATTGAGCTTAATCCAGATGCAGATTTAGCTTTGACTCCCAAGCCATAGGTTTTGTATAAACGTTCAATAATAACCCGTGCCAAGATAATTACAAATCCAATTTAGTTACTTTACTATTCAAGCTGAAATTATAACAAAACTATTAGAATAATTGACAATTGACAATTGAAAATTGACAATCAATGATTTTTAAATGATTTTTAAATGCCTATTCCCTAACAATCAATCATAAACTAATAGATTTAATTATTAATTATCAATTATTAATTGGTATATTTCTCGACGAGATAAATTAGTTTGTGTGGCGAGGTATTTGCTAGCTTCGCTTTTACTCATTCCTTGCTCGACTAATTTATTAACTTCGGCTTTAATCTGTGTCGGGTTTAATTCTAATAATTCGCTTTCATCGTTACCCGCCACGATGATGGTATATTCACCTTTAGGTTGATGATTTTGGCAAAAAACGATCGCTTCTGTTATAGTACCATACCAGAATTGTTCGTATAGTTTAGTTAGTTCTCTAGCTAAAGTGATTTGACGATTTTCACCGAAAACAGTCATAAAATCTGTCAATGTTTTAATTAAACGATGAGGTGCTTCATAAAAAATCAGAGTCCGCTTTTCTTTTTGAATACTAGTAAGTAAACTATCTCTAAGTTTCTTCTTTTGGGGTAAAAAACCTTCAAAGCAAAATCGATCGGTATTTAAACCTGAAGCGATTAAACCATTAATAGCGGCTACCGCACCCGGTATGGGTATAACTGTAATGGCGGATTCTATACAAGCCAAAACAAGATTGTAACCAGGATCACACACTGCGGGTGTTCCTGCATCACTGACTAGAGCTAAATTAACTCCCTCTACTAATTTATTTAATAACTCTGGTATTCTTTTTTGATAATTATGTTGATGGTAACTAATTGTCGGTGTTTTAATTTGGTAATGATGTAATAGTTTCCCTGTATGTCTAGTATCCTCAGCCGCAATCAAATCAACTGTTTGTAATGTTTTGATGGCACGAAAAGTTATATCTTCTAAATTACCTATAGGAGTTGCGACTAAGTATAGTCTGCCTGTCGATATTGTCAATGTATTATCTCATCTTTTACCTTGAATAAATTAATTGTTAAATAATAGTAAGTGAAAGTCAATTATGTTCTAATCGATCGATAAAATAAGAAACTGTAATTAACCAGTTCAATATGAATCAATTCACGATTAACCTAATTCAGGGTGCGGTATCTTTTAGTTTTGATGAACAATCAGCTCAAAATTTACGTACCGAAATCAATAATCTAATGACGAGTCTTAAAGAAATTACGATTCAAAATAAATCGGGAGGCAAACCAACACCAAAAAAAACCATGGAATACCAATATACAGGTAAGGTTTTTTTAGAGATTTTTTGTAACCCTAATATTTATCCTAATCCTTTTGCCGCTAAATTATTGGTTACTCTTAGAGATGAACAAATTCGCTTAACCTCCGAAGCTGAATTAACCCGTTTAGTAGAGGATTTAGAGCAATATTTGAACAACTGAAAATAATGATTAATTAATAACTTCTGTAATTCAAAATTGAATACAATCTTTTGTTGATATAGTGAACAGTGAACAGATAACAGTAAACAATTAACAATTAATACCGTATCAATCGATCGTCTGTCCGCAGTACAATAAAGATTAAAAGTAAAATAAGTAATTATCAAAAAAATTTATGCGTGTATTACATACAATGCTCAGGGTAGGAGATTTAGATAAATCGATCGATTTCTACTGTGATGTACTAGGAATGAAGTTGTTACGCAAAAAAGATTACCCTAGCGGTGAATTTACCCTTGCATTTGTTGGTTATGGTGATGAGTCTTCCAATGCAGTAATCGAATTAACTTACAACTGGGGTAAAGATGATTATAATTTAGGTGATGCTTACGGTCACATTGCTTTAGGTGTTGATGATATTTACAAAACTTGTGAGCAAATCAAATCTCTTGATGGTAAGGTAACTAGAGAGCCAGGTCCGATGAAACATGGTTCGACAGTAATTGCTTTTGTAGAAGATCCTAATGGTTATAAAATTGAGTTGATTCAGTTAAGTAGTAGAAAAAATTGATGGAAGCCCGCTGACAGAAGCGTAAGACGCAAGCGTTCGGGTGTAAGAAGCCTTACACCCCTACAAAGTTATTCTACAAATAATTTTGCATAGGTACTGATCAGTTTATTTTAGGGTTTAAATAATGGATTTATTGACGCAAAAAGATTTTCCCAATTCTGCTTTTATTGCGGAAAATGCTTCATTGATGGGAGATATAGCTTTAGGGCAAGGAGTGAGTATTTGGCATACAGCAGTATTAAGAGCTGATGTCGAAGCGATCAAAATTGGTAACTATACCAATATTCAAGATGGTGCTATTTTGCATGGAGACCCTGATGAGGTTACTATTCTTGAAGATTATGTTACCGTCGGGCATCGTGCGGTTATTCATTCGGCTCATATAAAAAAAGGATGCTTAATTGGGATTGGAGCGATCGTGCTTAATGGGGTTACAGTCGGTGAAGGTTCAATTATTGGTGCAGGTTGTGTTGTTACCAAAGATGTTGCACGTCGATCGTTAATGGTGGGTATTCCTGCTCGTAAAATAAGAGATGTTGGTGATAAAGAAGCAGAAGAATTAATTACTCATGCTCGTAAATACCATCAATTGGCTCTATATCACTCTGGTAAAAGTGAGGATAAAGGATTCGGTAAATAATTGACAATTGACAATTGACAATTGACAATCAAAGAATAACTAACTCTTAACTCTTAACTGTTAAGCCTTTTTGTTTTTTACTTTGTAAGTGCACGAGTGCTATAATTCTTGAGAGACGAAATAACGATCGTTGGCAATAGAGGCTACTGGTTGAGAGAGGGTAAATTCACCATCTAAAATCCATTGTTTGAGTGTATTGGCAACTTGACGAGAAAGATAGATGCTGGCAACGGGAGCAACTCTTACTTTTTGTCCTTCAATTTTAATTTTACCGTGTTTGAGTTGGGCATAATTAACTAAACCAAAACTTGGACGTACCCGACGAGGTATAGAAAAATCAACTACAGGGGCAACAATATCTTTGTCTTCGACGGCACAATATTCGATTACCTTTTCATTCAGGACAGGTAAAGGCACACCCACCCCTAACATCAAAGACGGGCCATAATTTTTGAAATAACAACCTCTTACCCATTGTCGATCCATTCGCTTCGCATCGGCAGTTAAAGCTAAAGTAGAAGAAGGACCAATTGGGGTACGATTAGCTAGTCTTTTTTGCAAGGGAAAATGTTGAGTGCCTTCACCAACGATGAATCCTTGAGCACCACCTAAAAATATTTTTGTACCAATACCGATCGTTTCTAAATCGGGATCATTAAGTAAGGGTGAAATAGCACCTAAACTAGAATACACAGCATTCGCTAAACGGGGTAATAAAGGACCTAAATAAGTATAAAGGGTTCGATCGCCACTATTAACTCCAACAATAAAATTTTGATATAAATTACGAGGATTATAAAGGTAAAACTGATTGATATTATCCTTATTAATCGTAGCTTCCCATGAGGCACGAGGATAACAATCAGTAACATGACCGAGGGCTTTTACTTTAACTGATTCTCCTGCAACTAGTTTTTCAATTATATGTCCGCCACCTTTTTCGATAATCGTATTATTAATTACTTGCTCTGACTCATCTTTATCCATTAAAGCAGTTGCTCCCAAATAAAGATCTACTGCTCCAAAACCAGCATAAGCGGGAACGTTATCGATCGTACAATGACGAATTTTGATAGGGGGGTCAGTATGTCCTAAATTCAGTATCGCTCCTGAAGATTCCATTGGTTCAAAAGTACCTGTACAAATTACATCAACTTGTTCGTAAGTTTTTTTGATTCCCAGCTTTTTTACTTTAGTTTTTAATTCTTCTACTGTCCAGACACGGGCTTGTCGATCGACTATTTTTTGATTAATTTCTTCGATGGTACGCATAGTTAATTTTTTAATAAAAAATACAGTAGAGCAAGAAAAACTAAGTTGATTACAAGCTATTAATGGAATATTTTCTTTTTTTTCGTGCTGTATAGAAATTTTACTGTGATGTCGAGACAAATTACCAAAAAGTTGAAATAGTGCCTCTGAAAATCTGATTCAGATTGTCTCATTTAGATGTTGATCGACTAACGAATAAGTAATGAAACAAATAAAATATCTAATTAAGTATATAGCTTTTCCCATATTTACGAGGTACAACAAAAAATAGTAAGTCCCCCTTAATAAGGGGGCCCGTGGGGATCGATATGTGCTTCATAATACTAACAATTGCTATAAATTAGTGAAAATACTTAGTTAATTGCCTAAAATCAACACCGACAAAAAGAAACCGAAATCAAAACAAAATATAATATATTTGCTATTTTATCTTTATAGTCTATGTCATTAACGTACCAGAACAACTGAAAACAGAGAGAGTATAAAAAAATCTACTAGTTTTCAATTAAAGTTTTTAAGATCAAAAAGAATTTGTTTAAAAGAATGTTTATTTTATGACTACATTATCAAAATTGATTCATAACACGATCGTTAAAACAAATATTTAGCTTACTTTTATTCAGCAAAAAAAATATTAAATTTTATAGATTAAGTAAGTAATGAAAATAGTTTTAAAATTATCATCATTCAAAATCAAACTTACATTATGTAAACTAAAAAAAATTATAATTAGTCTATATTCTTAGAAAAATTTAAATATGTAAAATATTATATACTAACTAAATTTTTATTTATAGTACTTTTATTCTTACCTTTTTAATTATATTTAATAATTTTATTTAGAAAAAATATATTTATCTTAGTTTCGATCATGTTTCAAGATTAATACTTTATACAATTGGTATTAATTATGTTTATACGGTCATAGTTGATTGTTATAACTAGCTTATAATGATTTGACCTTTAATTTTTATCGCCAGTGTAAAGACTATTTATCAAAAATGTTTAGACAATTAATAATTGCTATTATCGTTCAACTCAAGGTTTTTTATTGATGATTTGATATTTATTTTCTCTTTAATAAATGAAAAAGAACATCTTGATTATTTAAAAAAAATTTAATGTTGGTGATATAATTATGAGAGATAAAATTTAGATGAAACTTAAAAATTTCAATAATCTTAATTAAATTTTTTTCTAAACTCAATTGTTTCACACATCTTTGGTCTTGATAAAGCAAAGTTAGATGATTAGTTGTAAATTAGACAGAAGTTAAATATTAACCAAACCTTAATCTAAACTAAACGATATTATGTACTATTGTGCTACTTAAGTATCGATACTTTCGCTGATCATTAGAAACAATAATCATCAAATAAAACATAAAAATAACTACATATGACACTTTTTATTGCACTTACAGATGACAATCGTCTTATTTCATTTGATTCAAGTGATTCAACTCAGAATCAATTCAATTCCTGTTACAGGTATTAACGGTACGTTATTAGGTATTGATACTCGTCCTGCTAATGATTTGGTTTATAGTATCACCACCAACAACGAAATTTACACCCTCGATCTAGATGGATTTAGTTCAGGTGATTTTAATGGTAATTTTACCCTCACAGATGATGAAGAATCTGAATTACTTAGTAATGCACTTTACGTCAATTTACATACACAAAATTTTAATGGTGGAGAATTACGAGGGCAAGTTAATGTTGAGGTTGAAAACGATTTAGTAGTTTCTGACCTTGTCATGGAAGAATCTCAACAAGTAGGAGATGTTATTCCTCCAGATACTGCCGCAACAGCTTCTTTTGATGTAGTTTATGACGATACAACTAATCGCTTAATTATTAATGGAAGCTATAGCCAACTAACCAGTTCGCTTTTTTCCGTAGGTCCAGACTTAGATGCGGAAGGTAATCCTCAAAGTCCAATTCATATTCATAATGGGGTAGCAGGAGCAAATGGTCCGATTGTTCGTAACTTAACCGTTTTTGAAGACTCTAGTAGTTTTGCCGGTGATTTTGTTCTGACAGATGAAGAAGAAACTTTACTTTTAGATGATGCACTTTACGTTAATTTACATACACAAAATTTTAACGGCGGAGAATTACGAGGGCAAGTTAATGTTGAAGTAGAAAACGATGTCGTTGTTTATGGCTTAGCGATCGAAGAATCCCAAGAAGTAGGTGAAACTACACCACCAGATACACCTGCTAATGGCTCTTTTAATCTAGTTTATGATACCAGCAATAACAATTTAACAGTTACAGGTGGTTTTAGTGAGCTGACTAGCCCGCTTTTATTTGTCGGTGACACTGATAGTGAAGGTAATCCTCAAAGTCCAATTCATATTCATAATGGGGTAGCAGGAGCAAATGGTCCAATTATTCGTAATTTGACAACCTCTGATGATGTAGCAACTTTTGTGAGTACACTTAATACACCCTTTTTAGCTACAAATATCTCTGGTTTTGACTTTAATCCTGTCGCCGATCGTTTACGTCTAGTTGGTGGTAATGATCAAGATTTCCGTATCAATGTAGATACAGGTGAAGTGACGGTTGATGGAGATTTAGCGTACGCCCAAGGAGATATTAACTTTGGTGCTAATCCTAATGTTACTGCCGCCGCTTATACTAATGCGATCGCTAACCCTACTTCGACTGAACTATATGACATCGATGCTGATCTTGATATTTTAGTGTTACAAAATCCTCCTAATGATGGTACATTAATGACGATCGGTGCTTTAGGTATTGATGTAGATACCCTCGCCGGTTTTGATATTGTCTCCTCTGAAGATCAACAAATCAATACAGCCTTTGCTGTGGCTAACTCTACTTTATACAATATTGATTTGAGTACAGGTACAGCAACAAGTTTAGGTCAAATCGGTTCAGATACAGATGATTTTACGTTACAAGGATTAGCCGCTCTCGATAGTCCTCCAACTGTCCCTCCTGTAGCTGTAAATTCTCAATTTATCGGATTAAGTAACGGTAATCAACTTGTTTCTTTCTCTGCGAGTAACTCAGCTCAATCCACCACTATGGATATTGTCGGTCTTGATGGTTCGCTTCTTGGTATTGATACTCGTCCATCTAATGGTTTAATTTACGGTATCACCACGAATAATACTATTTATACCATCAATGCGAATACAGGAATCGCCAGAAAAGTTAGTACACTGAACATCCCGTTTACAGATGCTTCGATTTCAGGTTTTGACTTTAACCCCGTTGCCGATCGTTTACGTCTAGTTGGTGGTAATAACCAAGATTTCCGTATTAATGTGGAGACAGGTGAAGTAACTGTCGATGGAGATTTGGCTTTTGCTGTAGGAGATGTAAATGAAGGAGTTGATCCCACAGTTACAGCGGCGGCTTATACAAATGCGATCGCTAACCCGACTTCGACTCAACTCTACGATATTGATGCTGATCTTGATGTTTTAGTTTTACAAAACCCACCTAATGATGGCACATTAATGACGATCGGCTCTCTTGGTATTGATGTAGATACCCTCGCAGGTTTTGACATTATTTCCTCTGACGATGAAGAGCAAAATGCCGCTTTTGCTGTTGCTAACTCGATTCTTTATAGCGTTGATTTAAACACGGGAAGAGCAACAAACATCGGTTCAATTGGTTCAGATACAGATAACTTTAATATACAAGGATTAGCCACTGTCGATCGTTCAAGTTTGGTTAACTCCATTGCCACAAATTCTCGTTTTCTAGCTCTTTCTAGTAACAATACTCTAGATTCTTTTGATCCTCGTAATCCTCAAGCCGTTCGCCAAATTAATATTCAAAATTTAGGTGATTCAGAAATATTGATAGGGATTGATACTCGCCCTGCTAATGGTTTGGTTTACGGAATTACAGATGCCGATAAAATTTACACTATTGATCCTAATACTGGGATGGCAACTTTAATCAGTACTCTAAATGAGTCGTTTAATGCTACCACAGTATCTGGTTTTGACTTTAATCCTGTCGCCGATCGTTTACGTTTAGTTGGTGATAATGAGCAAGACTTCCGTATTAATGTTGATACAGGTGAAGTTACCGTTGATGGCGATCTGGCGTACGCCCAAGGAGATATTAACTCTGGTGCTGACCCAACCGTTACCGCCGCCGCTTATACTAATGCGATCGCTAACCCTACTTCAACTGAACTATATGACATCGATGCTGAACTTGATATCTTAGTTTTACAAAATCCACCTAATGACGGTACATTGATGACGATCGGAGAATTAGGAATCGATTTTGATCTATTGGGAGGTTTCGATATTATTTCCTCTGGTGAAGGTTCTAATTCGGCTTTTGCGATATCTAATTCCACCTTATATTCGATCGATCTACTCACAGGAATGGCATCTAGTCTTGGAGCAATTGGTTCAGGAAATGCGAATAATTATCAAGGATTAGCAACTGTTTCCAATAGCGTAATTAATACCACCACTATATCATTTAATGCTGATGAGACAGGTTTAACCGATTTCTTAGTTTACGATATTACCGGCACTAATCAGGTTAATGTCAATCTTAACAATAATCCTGCCACCGAATCTGATGCTTCATTTGACAATTTTGTTGGTTTATATGAAGTAACCGATAGTAGTGGTGGAATTGATCTTAATGGTGATGGTAGGGCTGATTTACTTCCTACTGATCCAGGTTATGCTTCATCAGCTATTTCTAGACGTGTTGATAATTTTGCCATTCGTACAGGAGGCGACATGAGTGATAATACCACCAATGAAAATTTCTCGCCTGTTCTCGTGTCTGGAGGTAAATTCTACGCACCTTTTATTATCGCTAATTTAGGTAATAATACAGTAGAAGATTTCTTAGGAGCAAATCCTGGTAACGAAGCCGCTGAATTCTTTGAAGATCAAGTAGCCTATTTCAGCTTTATTGGTGCTAATCCTGATGGAGCAAATCATTTACAATCACGAGGTAACAATATCTTTGGTTTTGAAGATTTACCTAGTAATTTAGGCGTATCTGATAATGATTTTAATGATGCAGTATTCCAACTAGATTTTAGAGGGTTTGCTTAGTTCAAACGATTTGATTTATCTAATCAACTGTTTTGGTTAGTTTAGTTAGCCAAAACATTTCACCCCAAATAGTTTTAAATAAATGAGAAAACTGAAAACTTCAGAAATAAAATTAATCCAAACACTATTAAAGTCAAATCAAAATCTTTTAGCCAAATTTATGCTCGAGATTAAAAACGGTTTATCAGTTGAAGATATGAATGATGGTGGAATGGGAAGTATTCGTTTTCTTAAAGACAATAAACAAGAACGTATTTGGGGTGAAACTGCGGTTGAAAAAGAATTTTCAGATCAAGATCAAATTCCTGTAATGATTTATCTTGATCTAGACACCCAAGGCGAATTTTTTGAACTAGATATTTGGAAAGTTGATTTCTCACCTGTTCAAAATTTAGTTTATGAAAAAGTTGAAAAAGATTGAGGTAGTCAAAAGCGATCGTTACGATCAAAATGAGCTAAAAAAAAGAATAATGAGCAATCACCGATCGTTCATTATTCGCAGATATAGTTATTTCAAATAAAAATGAGACAATTTTTTCTTGAGAATATTAATGTCACAGTCTAAATTAAAACGACTATATTATATATATTAAAGTAAACCAACCAAATGTAAAGGTCTGCCATGTCCGCTGACTAATTCAGCCAATAAACCAAAGAAACCAACCATCGCTAAACGTCCATTCCAAACTTCAGCCGCAGTAGTTAAACCCCATTCCCATTTTTCAGGAGGATACATTTTCATGTTTTTATTGGGATGAATCACCTCATCAAAACGTAAAGGCTCTTTTTCTAAAGCTGAGGTAGTCAAATCAGATAAAGCCTCAATAAAAGTTGGATCAGTATTCAAAGCTGGAACACGTTTAAAGTTAGTAATCCCAGATTCTTCAGCTAATTCTCTGTACTCTAAATCAATTTCTTGTAGAGTTTCAATATGCTCAGAAACAAAGCTAATAGGTACTACTAACAAGTCTTTGACATTATTATTTCCTAACTCAACTAAAGCATCTTCAGTATAAGGTTTTAACCATTCTACAGGACCTACTTTACTTTGATAAGCCAAAACATAAGGATTATCTGTAGCCAAAGTTTTCATAATCGCTTCAGTACAAGATTCTATTTCCTCTTGATAAGGATCTCCTGAATCAGTAACATAAGTTTTAGGTACTCCGTGAGCGCTAAAAAAGATTTGTACTTTTTCAGGATGCTCGAATTGTTCTAATTCTTGTTTAATCAAATTAGCCATCGCTTTGAGATATTGAGGATGATCATACCAAGAAGGAATAATCGTATATTCAATATTTTTGAGTTGTGAATCTTTTCGCCACATTTCTTCGATTACCCGAAAACTAGAACCACTAGTACTAATCGAAAATTGCGGATATAAAGGTAAAATAACTAATTTGTCAATGTTATCTTTTTTAATTTCTTCGATCGCTTCTTCAGTAAAAGGATGCCAATAACGCATACCTACATATACTTTAATTTCAGTTTCATCGGCTGAAAGCGTGTCTTGTAAAGCTTGTGCTTGTGCTTCGGTAATCTGTAATAAAGGTGAACCACCGCCAATTTCTGAGTAATTATCTTCCGATTTTTTACTTCTCATCGTCGAAATAAACCAAGCCAATGGCTTCTGTAACCAAGGAAAAGGAAGACGAATAATTTCGGGATCAGAAAAGAGGTTATACAAAAAAGGACGTACATCCTCTATTTTCTCTGGTCCCCCTAAATTTAATAATAAAACTCCTGTACGACCCATAATCTTAATATATATTTATAATTATTTTTTCTTTATTAAGTTTAACAATATATGATTACCAATTTATGAACAAAATGAACAAAATGATCTTAAAAGACAACACATCCTACTCTTAAATTAAATTTTCGTGACAGATCTTAATGATCTATTCCTTATTATTGTAAACATTAATTTTTCTCTATGGTGATTAGTATACGTGCTTATTGCAATAAATTATCAATATAAAGGGAAAAAGAACAATTAAACAGTCAACAAATAATAAATTAGGGATTAGGGATTAGGTGTTATGAGATTAATCAGTGTTATGAGATAAAAAATCAACTGTTCTGTATTTTCTGTTTACTGTCAACTATTTACATTATTAATTGAATAGTGCTTCTTTTTAGCTAAATGTGGGCTTAACTAATCGTAAAAAATGTAACCACTAAGTTAAAAAACAAATTATCATAAAAGTCCGATCGTTTTTAGATATAGCAATCATTAATTATTGATTAATCATTCATTCAAAAAAATCAGAAAATATTATAATGCTCGAACAAATTAAAGAACTAGCCACCGAATTAGCCCCTAGATTAATTGAAATTCGTCGTCACTTCCACGCCCATCCAGAATTAAGTGGCGAAGAGCATCAAACAGCGGCTTATGTAGCAGGTGTCTTGTCTTCATGTGGTTTGGCAGTAGAAGAAGGAATTGGCCCTACTGGAGTGATTGGCGAGTTAAAAGGAAATGGTATAACAAATACGAATTTAGCCATCCGAACAGATATGGATGCACTACCGATTCATGAAGCCACGCAATTAGAATTTGCTTCTCGTGTACCCGGAGTTATGCACGCTTGTGGTCATGATGTTCATACAACCGTAGGATTAGGTACAGCGATGGTTTTATCGCAGTTAAAAAACTCGATCGCTGGTAATGTGCGTTTTTTATTTCAGCCAGCCGAAGAAATAGCTAAAGGTGCGGCATGGATGGTTGATGGTGGAGCGATGAAAAATGTGTCTGCGGTGTTTGGTATTCATGTATTTCCTAGTATTCCTGCTCGTAGTGTGGGGATTCGTTATGGTGCTTTAACCTCGGCTATGGATGAGCTTGAGATTGTTGTTCAAGGAGAAGCAGGGCATGGCGCTCGCCCTCACCAAGCTATTGATGCAATTTGGATTGCGGCACAAGTAGTAACAGCTTTACAACAAGGTATTAGTCGGATGCAAAACCCATTACATCCTTTAGTTTTAACTATTGGTCAAATTAGTGGCGGTACAGCGGCAAATATTATTGCCGATCGAGTTAAAATGGTCGGTAGTGTACGCTCTCTTAATCGTGAATGTCGAGAAAACTTACCTAAATGGATTACACAAATTGTCGAAGGTATTTGTCATACTTATGGGGCAACTTGTGAGATTAAATATAATCATCGTTTACCAAGTGTGCAAAATGATTTTGAATTGACTCGAATTATCGAAAAATCAGCTCAAGAGGCGTTAGGAGAAGAGAAAGTTGTTTCTTTACTTGAACCATCTTTGGGTGCAGAAGATTTTGCGGTATATTTAGATCATGCACCCGGTACGATGTTTCGTTTGGGTGTAGGTAGCAATAACAAACATAACTATCCTCTTCATCATCCTCGTTTTGAATTAGACGAATCTTCGATCGTTACTGGTGTCGTGACTATGGCGTATAGTGCTTATCAGTATTTTGAAACTATTAAATAATATTTCAACTTTTCCCCTTCATTAAAGGTGATTGAGGGGGATCGATATTATCCGAAGTTACTCGTTTTTTGCTATAAAATATATAAATAATTTTACCTAAATAATTAAGATAAGGTACACAAGTATTGATAAAAAAGGATATTCGATCGTCTTTGAATTTAGCCTTTCGTAAAGTTAAACCTTTAAGAAAAGAATTTAATAATTTTAAAGATAATTTAACTAATTTACTCAAGTAAACACAAAAGCAAATTTAAAGTTCAATTCATTGAACGATTATTGTGTTAGCCGTGTAATTCATTTCACGGCGGCTGAATGTCATTAATGAACAAAATTGGATTAATTTGCGGGTGAATGTCATCAATGGACAAAATTTAATTAATTTGCGGGTAAATGTCACCAACGGACAAAATTTAATTAATTTGCGGCTGAATGTCATTAATGAACAAAATTGGATTAATTTGCGGCTGAATGTCATTAATGAACAAAATTGGATTAATTTGCGGGTGAATGTCATTAATGGACAAAATTGGATTAATTTGCGGGTGAATGTCATCAATGAACAAAATTTAATTAATTTGCGGGTGAATGTCACCAATGGACAAAATTGGATTAATTTGCAGATGAGTAATAGTAATCAAAAAATTCAGTCTATTGATTCATGATATGACGTTAAACCGCCTCGCAATAAATTACGAGGCTATTGATAATGGCGTTAAATAAATTTAACTTTGGGTTGTGTAATAAACCATTTGCGGATAGATAGTAATTATCGTATTCCCAATTAAGAAAAACGTACCTTCTTTTTCTGATTTAGATATTTTTAGTTGCGGAAATTTCTGACTAATTTCTTCGGCTGTAAAACCTTGAGAATCTAATTCATCGGGAATTAATCCTGTTGTGCCGATATAGAAAACTAAGGGCGAAATTTCTTGGTGATAAATCTGTTTGATGTGGTTATTAATTAATTCTTTTGTTTGAGTTAATGTCACCACAAATTCTTCTTTATTAATCGTTTTTCCTGCTTTACGAGCTTCTAATAAATGAATTAAACTATAGGCATCGATCGATCGTAAAATATTGCTAACACTTTGATTATCAGTAAGTCCTAAAAAATCATCAAAAATAGTTTTCATCAATTCATCAACTGCTGTGATTTGAATTCGTTTAGAAAGAGTTTTATGACTAAAAGTAATTGGTTTATCTAAAGTTAAATCGAAAGTTGGTTTTTCCAGATATTCTTTATTTTCGACATCATAACCTTCATATAAACGATCGAGAAATTTATTCGCTGAATGTAATTTACTTAAATTCAAAATCTCAGTATTACCCAACTCAATTTTATAACGAACTCGGGTATCTACCGTACCTTTATTCAACGCTTCTTCTAAGTTTTGATATTCATTAGTTGTCGGGAAATTGAGGTATAAATCTTTAGAGAGATAATGTTTTCTCAATTCTTGTAATTGCTTGGTAGAATAAAGCTCAGATTCTTGCTTGATATGCGCACCGATGATACTATTTAATACTTGTAACTTAAGTAATTTATCAAAAGTTTGGTCTAGATTACCATAATTTTTTTGTTGACTAATTAAGGGTAAATCACTTAGTTTTAAATCATATTCACAAGTAAAATCAAACTCTTGAGGTATTTTATTCTCTCTAGTTAATACCTTTTTCGCTTTTAATAATTCAAAAGTTTTTTGATTACTAATTTTGATTCTCAAACTATGTAAATTAACTTCGCCATCACTGATTAAAGTGTAGTTGTTATAACGAGTTAATCCATTAAGTAAAACACCTGCAACTTCTGATACCTGTTTATTGTTATCTCTACTAACTAATTTTACTTGGCGATTAATTAGCATATTAATTGTGGCAGTGTTATGATTAATTTTGAATTTACCCATCGGTACATAATCACCTCGATCGATTTCCACAGTTTTTAACCAAGGTTGAATTAAGTTTTGCTCATCGTCTCTTTTTCCTTCTACTTTTTTCAATCCTGTTCGTTGATAGTTTTTACGTAGATGTTTAAAGTTAATAATTAGATAATTTTTATGCTCTTCTAAGATATTTAATAATTCTAAAATATTAATCTTTTTACTAACTTTTATTTTATCTAAAATACGGTGATTTTTAAGTAAATCGGGATTGAATATGGTTTTTTCGATATCCTGTGTAAACTCCATTATTTGACTGTTAGTTAAAGCTTTTTGATGATTTTGGATTAAAGTGTCATCGAAGGTACTGACAAGGGCGTATTTGGCTAAATTAAGATTTCCTTGAGCTAAATTAGCTTTAATAAAAGCAAAGACAGATTCGTCGGTTTGTTTGACGGGAATTTTTGATAATTGTTGATATTCTTGCTTACTAATTTGACGATACTTATAAACGATCGATTTGTCTGTCGGTTTCAAACCTCTGATGTTTAAAGTTTGATTTGAGCCGATAATTTTTCTGGCTGTTTGCGATACTAAAACTTGATAATCATACTCAGTTTCTAACTCCTCATTAAAAGGAGGAAGAACAAGACTATTGAGTAATTTATTAGTTTGATATAAAGAATCATAAATTTGTTTAACATTATCTGCTTGAATACATTTACCTGAAGCAGAATTAGCTATTTTAGATAAAAGTTTATAATCACCATTTTTAGAATAAGAAATACTATTGATAATGACATTATACTTATTTAATTCTTTAACAATTTTATCTATTTTATGACATTCTGAAATGTAATTAGGATCATTAGCAAAACCATCAGTATGTAATGTAATAGCTGTTAACTCATCAGCCTGATTTTCTTGGTCACTAAATTCGGTGACTAAACTTTTAGCAATCTCTAAAGATTGAGAGATACAAGTACAACCGCTAACTTGAATATTTTTAATTTCTTCTTGATAAGGTGAGTTGTGTGCCATTATTTGACTAATAGGAATTCTTTGGAAATGACATTTAACATTACCTAAACTAGAGTAAGAAATAAGCGTAATAACTAAATCAGAGTTAAGATATTCATCAAGAGTAAGTAGTTTTAATAAATATTCTTTGAGCATTTTAAGATCGTAATACATAGAGCCAGATCGATCGATAACAATAATACTATGAGCAATCTGTTTTTGATTTTTATTTGGAGCAGGATTAGTAAGTGGTTTTTGGTCAACTAAATAGTAATTTTTGACTTTTCCTGTATAATCATAAAGAGCAAATTTGGTTTGAGAAAAAGCTTGGTTTTTAGTATTGCTTTGATTAGCCATAATCTTAATTGGATTAGTATTTATATTTCTATTCATTTATCCAGTTGACTTTGCTAATTTATGCACTAAATAATTAATAATTTGGAAACAATTATTGAAAAGAGGGTTAAAACCCTCACTACAAACAAATTAAAAAATTTTCTTTCAAAAGAAGTCTAATAAACAATTAGTAATCAATACTCCTTACTCCTTACTCCTTACTCCTTACTCCTTACTCCTTACTCCTTACTCCTTACTCCTTACTCCTTACTCCTTACTCCTTACTCCTTACTCCTTACTCCTTACTTTTTAGTTCATTCTCAATTCTCAATTCTAGAAGTGATATATTATGTAGAGTAATAGGTATAAGTCTTAACTCATGAAATTTCGTAAAGTTTTAATTGCCTTAATCGGGGTAATTTTGGTTGCCGTTTTGGGTTTTTCTTTTTTTGCAAATCGCTCTGTTAATTTATTGGTGGGTGTAGGAGTTGAAGATAATCCTAAAGGTGTCGTTTTTGTCCCCAAACAGTCTCCTTTGATGGTATCTGTCTTAATCAATCCTCAGCAGTTAGATTCTTTCGTTAAATTTTTGCCCACCAATGGCGAATTTAAACAAGTGGCTAAAGCAATGGACAAATTACGATCGACTTTATTGACTCAAGCTCAAGTTAATTCGATCGATGATTTGAAAGGATGGATAGATGATGAAGTGACTTTTGCGGTAACATCCCTTGATTATGACCATAATAACAGCAACGGTACACAACCTGGTTATTTGTTAGCTGTTAAACACAATGACAGTCAGGCGGCGAATGAATTTCTTCAGACTTATTACGTACAAGACGTACTTTCAGATACTTCAGAATTAATTTTTGATGAATATGAAGGAGTTAATATAGTTTATCAGCATCCGTTTGGTAAAAATAGTCCTATCAAACAAGTAGCCGCGGGTGTTGTAGGTGATTATGTTTTATTCGCTAATGATTTACCCGTCTTAATTGATGCTATTAATAATGTTCAAGCAGTTGAGCTTAATTTAGAAAATGATATCGCTTATCAAGAGTCACTAGAAGTTTTACCGACTAAGAAAGTTGGGGTTGTCTATTTAAATTTGCCTACTACATCAGCATGGATTACTAACAAAGCTCAAATCGCAGATACTTCAGAAACTAAAAGTTTAACCCTTAGTTTACAATTAGACGGTCAAGGGTTGATTGCTAATACTGCTTTTTTCGGCCCTAAAGATGAAGCACAATTAGAAGCAGAAGCAAACGAAGAAAAAAACACTTTAAACGAAGTACCATCAACATTGGCTTTCGTTCCCGAAAATAGTGCTTTAGCGGTTGCTGGGGTAAATTTACAAGCTTTAGCAGAAGATTTAAATCAAGGGTTGAATGATAATAATCCTTTTAGTCAAATTCTGGCTCAAATTATTAAACCGATCGAATCTTCTTTAGATTTAGATTTTCAAAGCCAAATTTTTGATAAAGTAACAGGAGAATATGCCTTTTCTTTTAGTCAAAATAAAGAGCGTAAGTCTTTGGATTGGTTTTTTATTGATGAGGTAACTGATGAGCCTTTAACAACCGAATTTGATAGTATTGCTCAAAATCGTGGTTTGAGTATCGGTAGCTTACCCTTAGACGATCGTACCATGACTACATGGACAAAACTAATTACTACCAGCGATCGTAACTATTCTAGTCTAGAAGCACAAGTAAAAGGAGTTCATGCCCAGAAAGAATCCTACGAAATCATAACTAGCTCAGTCGATTTACTCAGTAATAGCCTCAGCGAATCGCCTTATAGTCTTCTAGATAATAACGCTTTTCAAACAAGTGTTTCTGCTTTACCTCAGGAAAATTATGGTTACTTATATTTAAAATGGCAACCGCTCAAACCTTATTTAACCAAAAGATTTCCTTTATTGCGAGTCGTGGAGTTAGGATTTAAACCCTTATTTGATAATCTCAATTCTCTAACCCTAACTAGTCAAGGAGTGGAAAACGGCATCGAAAGAAGTACCGTCTTTTTCAACTTCGGTAAATAATAAACCACCCCTAGCCCCTCCTGAAGTAAAAGCGAAGCATCCGTTATCCTCCCCCTTGCGAAGGGGGATAAGAGGGGGATTAAGGAGGGGAATTAAATTTAAATACCCACCTTAACTATCAACTATCAACTGATTCGCAACCACAATTTCCATAAACAGTAACCTCATAACGATCGATTTTTAATCCCGAACGAAGATTATTTACCTTTACCCCTTCCAAATCATCCCAAGGAATATCTTCAATTTCACCACATTTGGTACAACAAAAATGGTGATGGTGATTCACATTCGCATCGTAACGACAAACACCTTCTTCTAATAAAACTTCTCGGATTAAACCGACATCTCGTAAAGTCTTCAAAGAAAGATAAACAGTTGCTTGAGACAATGTTGGAGTATCTTCATTCAAATCTTGTAAAAGGATTTCAGCGGTGGGATGATCTTCTCTAGCTAACAAATTAGCATACACCGAAAAGCGTTGGGGAGTAACTCTTAATCCTTTTGCCTTTAAAGTTTGAATAATTGTATCTGTTGATGTTTTCATAGTACTGATTTTAATAATTTACTTTGATAAGAGTTTCGATCGATTTAACTTATAAATCACATAACTGAAAGATTATTAAATACGTGATACGTGAACCTAAAAACAGAAAGTCAAGTAATTTGACTATTAACAATTATTCAATTCACTGATCTTAATTTTGTGATCTCTTCTAAGATAACAAAAATCAAATGATTCTTACCATTGACGTTTTCTTAAATAAGAGTTATTCTTAAGTAGAAGACATTTTTAATTATGCCTTCAAATATCAATTAAGTCAAAAATTTTTGAAAATAAATAGGAGAAAAAAGTATGGCAACAGTAACCCAAGTACCCGATATCGTATTCAAGACACGTGTAAGAGATGATTCTGTAGAAGGACCAAATCCTTATCGTTGGCAAGATGTAACCACAGATGATATCTTTGGCGGTAAGAAAGTTATCGTCTTTTCACTACCTGGTGCATTCACTCCTACTTGCTCTTCTAACCATCTTCCTCGTTACGAAGAGTTATA
This sequence comes from uncultured cyanobacterium, assembly GCA_963710605.1. Lineage (GTDB taxonomy): Bacteria > Cyanobacteriota > Cyanobacteriia > Cyanobacteriales > Cyanobacteriaceae > JAALKG01. The sequence goes on along the minus strand of CAVQBA010000006.1, from coordinate 614,387 downwards.
TGACGAATTTAAGGCTTTAGGAGTAGATCAAATAATTTGTGTTTCGGTTAATGATGCCTTTGTCATGTTCAAATGGGGCAGGGAAATCGGAGCGAAAAAAGTATTACTTTTACCTGATGGTAGTGCTGAATTTACCGCTGGAATGGGTATGTTAGTTAAAAAAGATAACCTCGGTTTTGGTTCTCGCTCATGGCGTTACTCTATGCTTGTTAACGATAAGCAAATCGAGAAAATGTTTATTGAGCCTGACTTTGGTGACAACTGTCCCACAGACCCTTTTGAAGTTAGCGATGCTGATACCATGCTTTCTTATCTTAAAGGTGAATCACCTAAAGGTGTAAGCGAGGCAGTTAAAGAATTTGTTGGTTAATTTATAATTGAAGTAGAAGATAAAGTTCAAATATTGAATCAATAAGTAAATAAATCTTCCTCTTATTATTTGAGGAGGATTTAAAAAGTTTAAATAGTTTTGTTATTAATCGTGACAAACATTGAAGGAGGAATAAATAATTATGAAATTATCATCAAAAAATATTCACGCTCGTCTAGATACTGTCTATGATGCTATTATTGTCGGTGGCGGAATGGGTGGTTTATCAGCCGCTATTTATTTAGCTCGTTATGGGCTAAAAGCATTAATAATCGAGAAAGGTAAAGGACGATCGGTTTGGATGCAAGATGTCCGTAATTATTTAGGAGTTGATCCTGATGTTGGAGGTAGCAAAGTACTCAATCACGGTACAAGACAAGCGATCGAATGGGGAGCAGATCATCTTAGAGGATATGTAGAAGAAGTAACCGATGAAGGTGATAACTTTGCTGTGAAAGTTAAAGTAGGTAAAAAAGAAAGTATTTATCCTGTTTTCCGTAGTAAATATCTGATTGCCGCTTCAGGAGTAATGGATGTTTTGCCTCAATTAGAAGATATGCAAAATGTCTATGATTATGCAGGTTATACCCTTCATGTTTGTATGATTTGTGATGGTTTTGATATGTGGGATCAAAAAGCTGTTTTGATGGTAGCTAGAGAGCCACAAATTAACGCCGCCTTTGTTTTAAATTGGTTCACTCCTTATATCTCTGTCTTGACTAATGGTGACTTTGAGGTGAGCGACGAAATGAAACAGAAATTAGCAGAATATGGTTATCCTCTTTATGAAAGTAAAGTTGAAAAGTTAGTTGGCGAAAAACATCAACTGCGAGGTATTCAATTAGCTGATGGGCAATTTGTGGAAGCAACCACAGGATTGATTAATATGGGTTCAATTTACCATAATCATTATCTTAAAGGAATCGAAGGCTTAGAGTATGAAGGTGAAAATTTGATTACTAATAATATGTGTCAAACTACTCACGATCGTATTTTTGCTTTAGGTGACTTGAAACAAGGATTAAATCAAGTATCTGTAGCCGTAGCTGATGGCACTTTAGCCGCCACCCAAATTTGGCGTTATATCCGTCGTCAAGCTGAGCCTCGTAAATGGACAGAAAATATTCCTCAATTAATTAAAAATTAATCATTAGTTATTGCTATTACGTTTAATACCTGAAATCCTGTTCGGGTATTTTTTTTATGGTTAATTAATTACTAAAGTAATGATTACAAGGCTTGGTATTGTTATTTATAATAGTTTCAAATAAAAAGGAAATAATTTGTGGTCTATAATTTTAGTTTAAACTTCGACTTCGCTCAGTTTGAAATTTATTAAACGATATCTATTAGCTCAATGGAGATTTATTGCAAGGTGGGCTTAATACTCAAATTTTTTCGATGAATGTGAATGTCTTAGTCTAAATGCCAAATAACTATACAAGTTAAATCTAGTCAAATCAATCGAATAACTAGAAAAAAAATAGATGAGAATAGAGAACTAACTTTTAACGATTTACTGACAATGTACAATGTTGTTGTAACAACTGCGTAACTAACTCATAACCATCAGGATGAGTTTGAATTGTATATGCTTGTGCTTCTAAGTGTCGGCGAAGTCCGTGATTATAACGCATAAAAAACCTGCGAGAAATATTTGGTGCTGTAAGTGATAACTCAAGAGGTGAAATTTCACCATTACCTACACACACTTGAGCGGCATGGGTAGCTTCATGTATCAGAGTCGGTAAAGCAATTTTTAAATCAAAAACGATCGGGTTTATCCAAATAGTTTTTGTAGTAGTTTGTAACAAACCATAAGTGCTTCTTCGAGGTGGTGGTTCTATTTTTACCGTAAAACCATAATCTTCCAATTGTTTTCTTAAATTATCAAACTTATTTTCTGGAGTAATTTGAGCGTTAACAGCGATCGTTTCTAAACATATAAATGAGGCGATAATAAGCGAGGTAATCCGATAAAAATTCATTAAACTCTATCTATCTATTTAAAACTATTTAAAATATTTGGTTAACTTTAATTTACATATTATATGAATAATCTTAATCAACTAACTTAATCTCAACTAAAATTAAATCTAAATTATTATCTATGTTGAAATAACTATTAGTAACAATTTTAAAATCCTTTTAGAGAAATAATAACAGCTTAACTAAGTAAACATCTTTGTTATACTTTGTATTTCAAAAGATATTTTTTTAAAAGATAAGTAAAACTAAATATCATCTCAAAAATAAAATAAATTATTAGACAGATTGATTATGAAAAGTTTTAACTGATTTACTAGAGAATAAAAATAGAATAAACAGATTTGTTATCAGTAGTTGATCAAAAATTAAATTAACTTAAATCAATCTTTAGATAGATATTATTAACAAAAAAAATAGCTAGATTTAAAATGAGTATAACTTGTATTTGTTAGTTAATAAAAGAAGTAGTTAAAAAAACATCATGGCAGAAGATAACTTTTTCGTAGTTGGGATTGGGGCTTCAGCAGGAGGATTACAAGCGTTACAAGATTTTTTTGCTAATTTAGATGCCGATTGTCATGCGGCTTTTATTGTCGTGCAACACCTATCTCGTGATTTTCGTAGTATGATGAGCGAGTTATTGCAAAAACAAACTAGAATACAAGTATCTCAAATTATTGATAATGACCCGATAGAAGTTAATCGTATTTATGTTTTGCCTCCGGGTAAAACCTTGAAAATTAAAGAAGGTAAGTTTAAATTAACCAAACAATCCGAATCATTAAGTTATCCTATCAATACATTTTTTCATTCGTTAGCTAAAAATTATAAAGAAAAAGCGATCGCTATTCTACTTTCAGGTACAGGTAATGATGGTACAGAAGGGATGAAAAAAATTAGTGCCTTAGGAGGAATATCATTAGTTCAATCTGCGGAGACAGCTGAATTTAGTAGTATGCCTAGTAGTGCCATTCCCTTCGGCATTGTAGATGAAATACTTTCTCCTAGCGATTTAGCCAAAACAGTTACTAATTTAGTTCATTTTAGTGATAACTATCCTCAATATACTTCAGGAGATAGTAATTTAATCGATCCTGAAAAAATACAAACTATTCTCAATCTTTTAGCCGAAAAAGAACACATTGATTTTTCGCATTACAAAATTAATACCATCAGTCGTCGTATCGCTCATCGCTGTGCCTTAACTCGTCAACCTTCTTTAAATAGTTATATTAATTTAGTTACTGACTCGACTGAAGAACAAAAATTTCTTCGTCAAGATTTATTAATCGGTGCAACTAGATTTTTTCGAGATCCTAAAGCATGGGAATATTTAAAAACAGAGGTATTGCCATCACTGATTAATTCTATTCCCACAGGGCAACAATTAAGAGTTTGGGTTTGTGCTTGCTCAACAGGAGAAGAAGCCTACTCTATGGCGATCGTGATTGATGAAGTACTAACAGCAATGAAAAAAAATATTTCAGTAAAAATCTTTGCTACTGATTTAGACACCAGAGCTTTAGAAACAGCATCTAAAGGTACTTATCCCGCTACGATTAGAAAAGATATTTCAACTGAAAGATTACAAAAATATTTTACTTCTAACGGTAAAGAAGAATATCAAGTTAGACGTAGTTTACGAGAAATGCTGATTATTGCACCTCATGACTTAACCAAGAATGCGGGTTTTTCTAAAATGACGATGATAACTTGTCGTAATGTGCTTATTTATATGCAACCTAAATTACAGCAACAAGTATTACGTTTACTTCATTTTTCTTTAGCGGTAAAGGGAGTTTTATTTTTAGGAAACTCGGAAACTTTAGCTGATTTAGAACCTGAATTCGATCCGATTCATAGTCGTTACAAGTTTTATAGTAAACGTCGGGATATAGAGCTTTCTTTAATTCCCATTAGTCGTCAACCAATTGTACCTACTTTTGAACAACATAATAAAAATACTAATCTTGGTCATTTACGTTTCGATCGAATGATTGGTGAAGTTTTCAAATTTTGTTTTCAAAAACAACATCTGACTTGTTTGTTAGTAAATAAAAACTATCAACTAGCTCATATATTTTATAATCAAGCTGACTTACTTAAATTTTCAGTCGGTAATGCTAACTTAAATGTAATGGATATAGTTACTCCACAACTTAAGTTACCTCTTTCCACGGCATTGAATCGAGCTAAACGAGAACAAACCTCAGTTATTTATACTAATATTAAACTCGATCGCAACGAGAGAGAAGAAATTGTTAATTTACGTGTTGGTTACGATCCTACCGTACCTTGGATGTCAGAACATTTTATTATTACTTTTGAATTTGATAATCAATCTAGTTCTCATTCAGACAATTTAGTTAATATTGATTCAAATACTCAAGAGCAATTAGGAGAGTTAGAATACGAATTACAACAGACTCGTCAAAATCTGCAAATTACGATCGAAGAGTTAGAAACCACTAACGAAGAGCAACAAGCGACGAATGAAGAATTACTAGCTTCTAACGAAGAATTACAAAGCACCAATGAAGAATTACAATCAGTTAACGAAGAATTAATTATACACCGTTAATACAGAATATCAATCTAAACTAGAAGAACTAACCGAATTAACTAGTGATATTGATAACCTATTACGTAGTACTGATATTGGCGTAATTTTCCTTGATAAAAATCTTAAAATACGTAAATTTACTCCTGCCGCCACTAAAATAATTAATATTTGCTCGACGGATATTAACCGTCCTTTAGAACATTTTACCTATAATATCGATTATCCTCAATTAGTTGATACTCTCAAATCAGTGATCGAAACAGGTGAAACTCACGAAGAAGAAGTTCAGATTAAGAAAAGTGGCGAAAACTTACTGATGCGTGTTAATCATTACTATAAACAAGATCAAGTTAGAAATGGTATTGTTTTAACTTTCGTTAATATTGATAAACTTAAAAAAGTTCAAAATGAATTAAATATCAAAAATGTTGATTTAGGACAGACAAACGAAAAATTAGCCGACGAAAGAACTAGATTAGAAAAAATTATTCAAAATGCCCCAGGTGCGATCGCTGTTTTAAACAATCAGATGAATTATATTGCTTATAGTCAACAATGGATTGAAGACTATCATCTAGAAGAAAATATTCTAGGCAAAAATCATTACGAAGTTTTTCCGACACTCTCAGACGAACAGAAACAAATTCTCGCAAAAGCACTTGCAGGAGAAGAGCAATATAAAGATGAAGATAAATTTGAATTAAGAGAAGGTGAATTTATTAATCTTACTTGGGCAATCAAACCTTGGTACACCTCCAATAACGAAGTTGGCGGAATTATTTTTGTCACTAAAAGAATCGAAAATCTAATCAAATCCAAAGAAGCCGCCTTAGAAAGCTCTCGTCTAAAATCAGAATTTTTAGCGAATATGAGTCATGAGATTCGTACTCCTCTTAATGGAATCATTGGCTTTTCTGACTTACTCAAATACAAAATTAACGAACCCAATCAGTTACATTATTTAGATATTATTATCAGAAGTGGTAACACATTATTACAAATAATTAACGATATACTCGATTTATCTAAAATAGAAGCAGGTCAATTAAAAATTGAATACGAAACTATTGATTTGCTAACTTATCTTCAAGAAATCAAGGACTTCTTTATTCCCAAATTATTGGATAATGATTTAGATTTGAAACTCGAAATAGCAGACAATGTCCCCGAGCAAATTTATTTCGACCCGATTCGTTTGCGTCAAATATTGTTTAATTTAGTAGGTAATGCGATTAAATTTACTTTTCACGGTTATGTCAAAATAAAAGTGTTTATCCTTGACGATCGAGGAGAAGTGATCGCACAAGAGCCAAAAATATCATCAGAAAAATCTTCGATCAACCTTAAGATAGTGATTGAAGATACGGGTATCGGTATTAGTGACGAACAACAACAACAAATTTTTGAACCTTTCATTCAAGGTAACGGTAGTACAACTCGTGTCTTTATGGGTACGGGTTTAGGATTAACAATCACAAAACGTTTGACGAGTATGTTAGGTGGAAAAGTAGAATTAAAAAGCCAATTAAATCAAGGCTCAGAGTTTGGTTTAATTTTTTCCCAGATCAAACTAAACTCTCCCGAACAAGACTCAGCCGTCCAAAAAAATTATCTTGTACCAAATAATATCGCTCAAAAGGATAAATCACCCCTAGAAAGAATTTTAATTATTGATGATGTTCTGGATAATCAAGAATTACTGATTAAGTTTTTTGCCAAAGTTGATTGTGAAATTGTTACTGCCGAAAATGGTCAACAAGGATGGGAATTGATTGAGGAAGAAAAACCAGATTTGATCTTTCTGGATTTGAAAATGCCCGTTATGTCAGGAGAAGAGCTGATTTCCTTAATTAGATCTAACTATAAGCCAAATGAGATTGCCATTATTGTTGTTACTGCTTCAGTAAAATCAGATGTCGAAACATATATAGAAGATTTAGATATAGTTACAGGTTTTGTACGCAAACCCATTAAATTCTCTGATTTACTTACTGTCTTACAGCAAAAAGTACCTCAATTTAATTATTCGGCATTAATGAATCGTCAAGAAGTTAAACAAGGCTAACAATTAACAATTAACAACAATTATTAATTATTGAGTTTTTTCTCGATCGATTTGATAAAATAAGAGTACATTATTATTATCAAAAAGTACGAATGTCTTTTGTAGGTTTACACGTTCATACCGATTACAGCCTTCTAGATGGAGCATCTCAAATTCCTGATCTAGTCAATAGAGCGATCGAACTAGAAATGCCAGCGATCGCCATTACTGACCACGGAGTCATGTATGGGGCGATTCAACTGATCAAAAACTGTATGAATAAAGGTATCAAACCGATCATCGGTAACGAGATGTATGTCATTAATGGAGACATTGGCGTTAAACACAAAAAAATTCGTAAATACCATCAAGTTGTTTTAGCTAAAGACAAAAAAGGTTATCAAAATTTAGTCAAACTCACTACCATCTCTCAATTAGAAGGTGTACAAGGTGCAGGTATCTTTTCTCGTCCTTGCATCAACAAAGAATTACTAACCGAATATCACGAAGGTTTAATCGTTACTAGTGGTTGTTTGGGTGGAGAAATTCCGCAGTACATACTTAAAGGAGATTTTAAAGAAGCCAGAGACACCGCTAAATGGTATAAAAAATTATTTGGTGATGATTTTTATTTAGAAATACAAGATCATGGCTCACAAGAAGACCGAATTGTCAACCTCGAAATAGTCAATATCAGTCAAAAACTAGGAATCAAAATAATTGCGACTAACGATTCTCATTTTATATCTTGTAACGACGTAGAAGCCCATGATGCTTTGATTTGTATTCAAACCAAAAAAGACATCTCCGAAATCAAAAGATTAAGATACTCAGGGACAGAATATCTCAAATCAGCAGAAGAGATGCGATCGTTATTTCAAGATCATTTAGAACCAGAAACGATCGAACAAGCCTTAGCAAATACCTTAGAAGTTGCCGATAAAATTAAACCTTACAATGTTTTAGGTGAACCAAGAATACCTGATTTTGATATACCCGCAGGGCATACTGCTGAAAGTTATGTAGAGGAAGTGACGTGGTTAGGTTTACTCGATCGATTTAATTGTCAACAAAAAAACGAAATCACCTCCGAATACCGAGAACGATTAGAATACGAATTGAAGATGATTGAACAAATGGGTTTTTGTACTTATTTTTTAGTTGTCTGGGATTATATTAAATATGCTCGTGATAATAATATACCAGTAGGGCCCGGTAGAGGTTCAGCCGCAGGTTCATTAGTAGCTTATGCTTTAGGAATTACTAATATCGATCCAGTTTATCATGGTTTACTCTTCGAGAGATTTTTGAACCCCGAACGTAAATCAATGCCTGACGTTGATACTGATTTTTGTATCGACAAAAGAGATCAAATGATCCAATATGTCACCGACACATATGGCAAAGAAAAAGTTGCTCAAATTATCACCTTTAACCGTATGACTTCTAAAGCCGTACTTAAAGATGTAGCCAGAGTTATCGGTGTGCCTTATTCTGAGTCGGATATGATGGCGAAAATGATTCCTGTAGCCCGTGGTAAACCCGCCAAACTCAAGGTAATGATTTCTGATGATAGCCCCTCGCCTGAATTTAAAGAAAGATACGACAATGAGCCTCATGTCAAGCGATGGTTAGATATGGCGATGCGGATTGAAGGAATGAATAAAACTTTTGGTGTTCACGCCGCAGGGGTGGTAATTTCTAGTCAACCTTTAGACGAAATTGTACCTTTACAAAAAAATAATGATGGTTCTATCATTACGCAATATTATATGGAAGATCTTGATTCTTTAGGTTTGCTAAAAATGGACTTTTTAGGTTTGAGAAATTTAACCACAATCCAAAAAACAGCCGATTTAATTCAGATGAATCAGAATATTACGATCGATGTCGATCGATTACCCTTAGGAGAAAGAAGAGCATTAGAAATTTTGGCTAAAGGCACGAGTAAAAAGTTACCCCCTGATGTGGCTGAAACTCACAAGTTGCTTGAAAGCGGTAATTTAGAAGGTATTTTTCAGTTAGAATCTGACGGGATGAAACAGATTGTTAAAGATTTGAAACCTTCAGGAATTGAGGATATATCTTCTATTTTAGCTTTATATCGCCCTGGTCGCATTAGATGCTGGTTTAATTCCTATTTTTATCGATCGTAAACACGGTAGAGAAGAAATAGAGTATCAACATGAGCTACTCAAACCGATCTTAAACGAGACTTATGGCGTTTTGGTTTATCAAGAGCAAATTATGAAAATGGCTCAGGATTTGGCTGGTTATTCTTTAGGAGAAGCCGATTTACTCAGACGAGCAATGGGTAAGAAAAAAATCTCAGAGATGCAAAAACACCAAGAAATTTTTATTGATGGTTCGATGAAAAATGGTGTGCCTCAACTTACAGCAGAAGATTTGTTCGAGCAGATGATTAAGTTTGCAGAATATTGTCTGAGTTACGATACGCAAGTGTTGACGGTGGAATATGGAGCAATTGCGATCGGTAAAATAGTTACCGAAAAATTAGATTGTGAAGTTTATAGTGTCGATCGTCATGGTTTTGTTTATACTCAAAAAGTAGCTCAATGGCACGATCGAGGTCAACAAGAAGTTTTTGAATACGAGTTAGAAGACGGTAAAACAATACGGGCAACAAGCGATCATAAAATGATGACCACAGATGGACAGATGTTAGCGATTGAAGAAATATTTCAGTTAGGAAAAGATTTGTTGGTAATTAATAATTAATAGTTGTTTAAATTAAGTTTGAGACAGTATAAAACTCGCTTTGCAATAAATCTCCATTACGCTAATAGATACCGTTTAATAAATTAAACTCAAAGACAAAATCTCCAAATTGTCTCATTCTGATTGTAATTAACTATCATAGTAGGGCGATGCACTGCCCACCATCAAAATTTAATCTTCAATCAATTTCAAGATATCACTAAATGTATTAACTAAAATATTTGCTGTTTGGATAATTTCTGGTTGAGTTGTAAATTTACCAATTCCAATTCTTAAAGCACTTTCGATTAACTCATCTTCTAAATTCATTGCTCTTAAAACATGACTTGGAGAAAACGTCTGTGACGAACAAGCCGAACCTGTAGAAATAGCTAATTTATCTCTAATTCGAGCAATAACCGCAGTATTAGGAATGTTAGGGATAGAGATATGTAAATTTCCTGCTAATTTATGATCTAAATCACCGTTAACAACTAAATTAGGAATTTGAGCTTGCAATAACGATCGTAATCGATCTCGCAATAAAGCGATCGTTTTTTCATCTTCTTCCATTTCTAATTGACGTAAATAACAAGCCTCTCCTAAACCAACAATACTCGGTAAATTAAGAGTTCCCGATCGTAAACCTCTTTGATGACCTCCACCATAGATTAAAGAATTTAAAGCTACTTTTTTATTGAGGATTAAAGTACCGATTCCTAGGGGTGCATATAGTTTGTGTCCTGAAAAGGTTAAAAAAGTTATTCCTAAATCGTGAAAATCGATCGGTATTTTACCGACGGCTTGAGAAGCATCGCATAACCAAGGAATTTGATATTTTTGAGCTATTTGACCAATTTTTTCTAGCGGATAAATATTACCTACTTCGTTATTAGCCGCCATGAGACATAACAAATCTGCACCTTCACAGCACACCTCTTCTAAATGATTCAAGTCGATTCTGGCTTTTTCATCTACTTTTAACCAGACTATTTCACTTAAACCCTTTTTTTCTAACATCTGACAGGTATCGATAACAGCTTTATGTTCGACGGGTGAGACGATAATACGATCGGGTAATAATCCTTGAATTACTAAGTTAATGCTTTCTGTTGCCCCAGAGGTGAAGATAATTTCTGAGGAATGACAGTGAATTAGATCGGCAATTTGTTGCTCTGCTTTTTTGACTGCAAGTCTTGCTTTATCGCCAAAAATATGGTCGATACTACTAGCATTACCGAAATGATTCACCATACAATCATATACTTTTTCGGCTACACGACGATCGACGGGGGTTGTTGAATGATAGTCCAGATAAATAGGATGTGTATTCGCTACCATAATATTTATACTTGATAAGAGTTAAAAGCATTATCGTTAGTTAAGATAGTCATTGTTTCTAATTGACTTTGTGCGATTAACATACGATCGAAAGGATCTTTATGATGTAAAGTTAGGTTTGATGCTTGAAGTGCATGAAACAATTTTAACTTTCTTTTCCTTCAAACAATTTGATTAACTCCTCATCAGGCTGATAAAAATCATCACTAACAGTGAATTGTCCTCGTAAACGTCCTGAAATAGGCTGACTAGATTGAGATTCAATTAATTCATATTGTTCATATTTTCCTTGTTTTAATTCATCTAAGGCTTTGTAAAGACGTTGGGCATTCTTAGGGCTACGTAATAAATATAATGTTTCTTCGATCAGCTCAGGCTGGCACTGCGTGATCGCATTATAATCTTCTAAGGACATCATGACTACTGGCTTTTGAGATTGACGAGTAATAATAATTGGTACACGATCTTCACACACTCGATTCATTACATTAGTAAAGTTTTTTCTCGCTTGAGTATAAGTAATTACATCCATAGTTTTTGTGTTGCTCACTATTTTTGATTGAACCATTGATACATTTTTTCCCACAAAATGTCGCAAATTCTTTCTGTTCTTTTTTCTACAAATATTTTATCCCATTTTCCTTGCTCTCCTAATTTAACTATAGGTTTAATATGGTGTTGATATGATGCGTTAGTGAGTAGATTGATTGTAGAATCCCTTAACTCAATTCCATTTTCAACTGCTTTTTGCTTTAATGCAGATAATTTATCTGGATCATTTTCTGCCAAGTGTTGATAATAAATAAGTTTTTCAATCCATCCCTTATTACTTGCAGAACTATTAATTTCGGTAGGTAACAAAGTTAAATTTCCAATTTGATGGTAATCTTCTTTAGCAGTATAGAGAGCATTATCCCAGTCTTTTCCATCTTTTTTTTCTCTTGGAGCTATATGTTCAATGCTATTAAGATCTTGTGAAGTCCATTTGTTGGATTCTAAATACAATGGAGAAGAACCGTCAATACCTTTTTTAATCAAGCCAAGCTCATCAGGATCGCATATAGTGTCCTGTGCCGTAACTAATAGTGTAAATTTACATATCGCTTTAGCATTGTCGTACCTCAAATAGTTAATTGCCTTGTTTTTCCACTCATCTTTTGTTCCTATTCCTTTCTCTTCGAGTACCTTTTGGAAGTATTTTTTCAGTTCTTCTTCATTCAATTGAGAATTTCCTTTTTCCCACGACATACTTTCACGTAGTAACCTTCTGTACATTTCATCTAAACCTGTATTTGGCAATGCAGAACGCCAGAGAGTAAAAAAGGCTGTAACTTTTTTTGTGGCAGATACAAATTTTTGAGCTAAATTCTTATCTTCATGTTCGGATGAGCATCTTAGTATTAAGCTATAGAATCGACTTAATATCGTATGAGCCATTTTATGATTTGCATCCTGAAGATAAAGTACACACAAAGCGGCTATTTTTTTATTTTGTTCATCTATATATTCTGTACCTTTTATACAATTAGATGTTTGGGGGGTAAAGTTAATAACATTTTCCCAATATAAAGTTAAGTCGCTCATTCTTCTTATAAATTCTTCTTTTTCTTCATAAGTATTACAGTTTTTATATTTATCTATTAACCATTTTCTCTGTGCTGTAAATTGTTTGGATGGTTTTTTCCCCCCATCATAAGTTGTACCAAATAAAGTTAGGTAATCATTTGTCAATTTGTTTTTCTTGGATGCACTAAGTAAAGGACTAAAAAGTTTTTCTACGTTAGAAAAATATTCTTTGGATTTTGAACCTTTAAACTTTTGACTATCACCAGTGGAATCTACAAAATTAACAATCAATGGTCTAAATGTTTCTAATGCTGTGAGAGGAGTTCCTGTTGCATTAAGTGACTGAAACATATCAAATGCCCACTCTTCGGAAGAAGGTTCAATTAACGTTAAACAACAACGTTCTAAAAGATAATGACAAAACGCAAAAATTTGAACTAGCGAACAGGCTATTTTATCTTTATTGGAAATATTTTGTTTAGATTCAATTTTGTGTTGACATTCTTTAATTAATGATTTTAATTCTGGTCTTTCATAATTCCACAAGTCATCTTGAGATATGCTTTCCAAAATTTTCCAAGCAGGTGGAAAACTATCTCGCTCTATTTCGTAGGCTTTTTCAACTTCTTTGAGTAAAGAATTAATTTTTTTTAAATTTGTTCCGACCAAAGAATTATTTGGAGGCTTAGGAAATTTTAATTTTTCTTCAATAGCTCTTATAAAACTAGCAATAAATGAAGAAATATCCGATTGATAGTTACTATCATCACCATCAAAAGTCCAACCATCGATTGAGGCTCTTATGATAATTGGTTTTCTCGTTGGTGTACCACGATTCAAATCAACAGAAAAAACTTCGATAATAGTTCTTAGATATTCGTCAATAGCTTCAATAAAACCACTATATCTATCATCTTTAATTAATTTTTGTCTGTTTTCGTAAAGTTTTTGATAAAGTAAACAAGAAAGTAAAGCAATTGTTGAAATACGTTGTTGTCCATCAATAACATTATCGATTCTTGGAGGTAACGCACGATTATCTCTTGGATTAATATTTACTTTGGCATTTTTTTCTGTAACAAGTATAATTGCACCTAAAAAATGAATCGTTCCGTCATTATCTAAAACAGATTCTACACCAGAACAAATATCTTCTATCAATTGATCTATATTTTCTTTATCCCAGCTGTACTCTCTTTGATACAAAGGAATATAAAAGCTGATTCCTGGTCTTCTAAAAAAATCTGAAACTTTTTCGCTAGATGTATTAAAAGCAGTTGAAATATCTACCATATCTTTGTAGTTTTTGTTGAATTATTAAACTTCTATATATTGCAAACTAAACAAGGTAAATCTGAATCTTCTTCACTTAAAACATCTTCCAATGATTCAGATAAAGGACGATTCGGTAATACTTTTTGATTACGAGACATTGCTTTTTCATGATGTGTTATGATTTCATCTTTCCGCTCTAAAAGCTCCAATAATGTCTCTCCTTCTGTCCAAGTATAAGTTCTACCATCTCTATGATTAGACTCATATTCAACGGCTTGAGCAAACAAATCAGGATGCTCTTGTGCTAACATCACCCATTCATACTTACGTTGAAAGAAACAGAAAAAACAACCTGAGCGACTTCGCCAACGATAATAATCAGGTAAACCAATACCACTATCTTCTAATAGTCGTAGAATATCTGCTTTAACTAAACCTCTTTCTTTAAAAGGGAATACAGGCTTAATATTTGGTTTAGTCGAAATATAACCCTCACGATTTTCATCGGCACGAATACCGATATAACTAATAGCCTTGTCATCACCCACAAATTTTTCAAATGGTTTAATTTTCATTTTGACAGTACACCATCGCATTTGAGAAGAAGGTAACAAACCATCATGTATTGCTAACCAATGATCGAATCCTCTTTCTGGAGACAGATAATGAATTTTAATACCCAAACGAGCTTTAATACGATCGAGATAGTCATAAGTTTCTTGCAATTCTTTATGGGTATCACAAAAAAAATATTCCATCTCAGGAATTTCTTTGTGTAATAAAATTGCTAAAGCTGTACTGTCTTTTCCGCCACTCAAGCCTAAAACGTGTCTTGTTTTCTTTCTTTTCATGAAAGAGTTTTACTTGATAATTTTTTATTACTTTTTGTATGATACCAAGATTCTGAGCAGAGGAGTTGGAAGAAAAAATGTTAATTGACTTTCAATACAAAGTAAAATATTGTCGATAATTATCTTAACGATCGTAGAAAATCAATGATTATACTTTAGTTGAAAATAATTGCTCTTAATCTTGAAATAAGCTAGGACAAACTTGAAAATAGTTTCCTAATGCTTGTGCTTCAATTTGGCTGAGTTTTTTTCGGTTATTAATAAATTCGTCAACTGTTTTTTGTGAGCCGATAATACCTACTAAATCTTGTTCCTTAATTCCACTAGATTCTATTAAATGTTCTAAAATATCGTGGGCTGAAAGATTACACCAATCTGAAATAGAATAGATACTCTCTTCGTAATCCTCAATTAGTTTAACGACTAATCTTAACAAAATAGTCTCTTCTAAAGTTCTATTATTTTTTTTAGCAATTAATTTTTCTGCTACTCTCAAATATTTTTCATATTCTTCTTCATTTTCAATTATTTTAGGAATGATTTGTGTTTCTTCTAATAGCTTAAAATAATTACTTTGATTTAAAATAAGGGTCATTTTTCCATTTCTCCCGATCGTATTCTGAATGAGTTAAAAAATATTTAAAATATGCGATTTGTTCTTCATAATCAATATCGATAATTAAACGGTATTTATTACCTTTTATATTAAACACAGTAAAATTTTCCACTGCTTCGGCATCTCGATATATTTTTTGTGTATCGAGTAAATTCTTCCACTGAGCTTTTTTGATAGTTTTACAAAAAGCCTGAATATTTTTCGTTACATCAGGGTATTTCGATGCTATTTGTTTAAGTTTACCAGCAGAAATTAAGTGCATATCATAATGATTAAAATCTAGTCTTTATTCATTAGTTTTTATCTAAATTTAATCATAGCAAAATTAATTATGAGAATAATTTGAATCTTGGTAGAGTGAGTATTGACTGTTTAATTTACTAACAGAATTTCTTGCTCAGTTTATTTGCTCGGCAGTGCATCGCCCTACAGGAAAAGTCGCTCTGTGAGTTTAGCGAGGATTGTTTCTCTTAACTGTTGGTCTTTTGGTAATTTTTGTAATATTTCATTAACTAATTCTTCTGCTTGCGAATCTCTTTCTTTGTCTATCCACACCATCCTATTTGTTTCTTGACCATCGGGGCGGGTTACGGTAATACGTCGGGCAGAGATACTGTTATTATCGACTTTAACTTCTTTTTGTAATACTTCTAAATTCTCAAAGCGACGGGCAACATCAGCTAAATTGAGTTCAAAGATACTAAAATCTTCATCTGTCCAAGATTCGGATGGTTTATCAGCTATAATCATCACTAAAGATTCTAACCATTGCCGATCGTTTTTAGATTCATCAACTACAGCTTGAGTAAAACGCTTTAAAATCGGTTCGACACATTTATCTGTTAAATAATTAGCCCTTGTTTGTAAATCTTCTCTGAGTTTTTTCTCTTCAATACTCACCGCAAAAGCATCTTTCAGTAAGGATTGACACTCATTTAAAAGAGTCTCATAAGCACGGTTAATTTCTCTTAAGGCATTGATTAACTGAGTTTTTAAAGTTTTTGCCGTAACACCATCATCACCTTCTCCTGTACCGATCGATGGTAGATTAAACGCAGAGGGTAAATCTTCAAATAATAATTCATCAGGCTCAATTGTTTTTTGTAAAGCCTTTAATACTTTTGTTGCTTCCTTACTCAATCGATCGGTTTGTAAAGTATAACGAGGTAGCTGTTTGACAAATTGATATAGAGGTGTCACTACAGTTAATAAAGTAGCATTGCGAATATTTTCCTTTGTTTTTACTTTCGGGTTACGCAAAATCGCTTCTAATTCTTGAAAAACTTCTGCTCTCAATCCTTCAATCGCAAAATACTTAACTGCGTAACGCTCAGGATTTTTTACCAATAATTCAAAATGATGATCCCCTAATACAGGAACAAACGTACCATCTTGATAAATACCAACATCATCACGATGATAGAGTAGCACGGCACATAAAAGTACGGGTATTATTCCTTCTTTAACCCCTAAAGGTGGTGCGGATAATTGCTGATACAGTTTATCTAAGGTTTGTGGTTTTTCTGTAGCAGATAGACAAAAATCCTCGATCGCTTTCCATAATCCTTCTATACTAGGGTTAGTTTTATTCTCAGTTTTTGGTGGATAAAAACTCCATCCACTTTCTTCTTCTGTTTGTAAATCAGCGGTTTGATGACGATGAATTTGAGTTTCTTGTAAAAGAGAATAATACATAGTCACTTCAGGACCGTATCCCGTTAAACCTAGTTTAGCTTGTTCTTGATTATTAATCATGGCAGAGATTAACTCTCTTCTTGCTTTTGTACCTTGAGATGTTAGGTTACGACGGTTGATTAGTTCATTCCAAAGAATCGGACTTTGGTAAAAAACTTGTTCGCACAGACGAGATAATTGTAGATTTAATTTACTAGCCGAAGTAAGATTAACTAATTCTCCCTGAATCCAAGATTTATTACCACCATTCAAATCAAAAGCATTATCTAAGGTTTCGTTTAAATGTTTTTCTGTTTCTACTAGGCGATAACGAACTTCTCTTCTGGCAACTCCATCAGACTGCAATTCTTTAGCTTCTTTATTCAAGCGAGTTAAGGCAGAAAATTCTCTTGCCCATAAAAGTATAGTTGATAAATTACTAACCGCAATTATTATTACAGGTAATCCCGATCGAGTTTGGGTGGGAAAACAAGAGGGTATTTCATCATCTAACCAATAGGCTAAATAACCGTCGGCACTTTCACTGTCGCATTGAAGCTGATTCAAATCATCTGATGAATCAAGATAATGTCTTTCAAAGTAACGTAATGTACCTGTTTTATAACTATGACGTTGAGCAACGATCGGTTTTAAAGGACGTAGTTGAGTTAGTAGCGTAACTAAACTAGATTGTTCTCGATCTAGATAATATTCTAATTGAAGATCGACATTAAAATCCGATCCTTGCCAGATTCTTAATTCATTTAAGGCTTTGATTTCAGTGATTAAACCTTGTTTAATTAAAGTATTAATTTTGTCTTGCCAATAATTAATTGTATTTTCATCGGGAGAGTCGCATAAACTAGAGGTGACTAAATCACGAGTTGCTTTTGCTTCTCCTGTAATCGTGACTAAATTAAGAATACCGATCGTTTTTAATATTTTTATGCTGTCTTCATCTAACCTTTTAGCATCAGCAATCAAATCATGAATTTCAATCCATCTTTGTAAGTTAGGGCGAGAAGCTAAATTCAGCCCTGTAGCTTCAATAAAATAATCATAAACTCGATCGAGTTTTAAAGTAGGTAAAGTATCTCCTACAATTTCTGTTTCTTCTAAAAAATTACGTAACGAAAAAGGCTCACTTGATGTTAAAAAGGTAAATAAAGAACGATCGTTTTGAGCGTAACGAGTACATAAAGTGGGTAAAATTAAAGCGGTTATTGGATGAAGTGGATAAATGCTTTTTAAGACAGATTTATCAATACTTTCGATCGATAAAATCTTTTGTAAACGATCGAACCATTCTTCAGTATGATTATTAACACTAACAGCGATGGCATCGGTATTTTGACTATTAATCGCTTCTCCCATCAAACGCATCATTTGTTCGGCAGATTGAGTAAAAGCAATGTCTTCAAATCTTCCCCGAATTTTTTCCCATTCATTACGTTGTACTTTCGCTAATCTTTGCCCATATTCAGAAAAAGCTTGGTGAAGAATACCTAAAATATAAACTCGATGATTATCAACTAGTTTTAATTCAGCTAATTGTTGTAGTAAATATAAATCTTCTGCTCCTCGATCGTAAACTGCATATTCAAAATTTTTACCTAATTCATCAAAGACTAAAATAAGATCTAATTGAGTCTGTTTTATAATATCTTCAACTAAAGAAATTACTTGAATATTCTCTATTCTTTCTCGACTATCTATCTTTTTTTCTAACTGTTTAATTTGCTTAAATAATTTATTTTTTTTATGATTTTTATCTTCTTGCCAAAAATAATTATAACCGTTAATTAAAGCTCTAATAATTGTATAAGTAATCGGCTCTCTTTGTCCGACTACAACTGCTCTAAATAGATTTCTTTGTGATAGTGTATGAATCAGTTTATTATATGAATTATCCTCAGAAATATCGGCAGAAAAAGTCTTGTTAGTAATAGCAACAGCTTCTTGCTTCAAATCGCTTTGTTGTGGTGCTAATAAAGAAACCAAGTAATGTGTAAAAGCTGATTTTCCCGTACCATATACTCCTGTTAAAGTCCAACAGTTATTTTGATTTTCTTCTGTCAATCCTTTACTAATTCTACCTAAAACATCGATCGCTTTATCAGTTAAAATATAACCATCTAAAGCTGATAAATCATCTATATCTCTTTCTAAATTAATCGATCTATTGTAACGTCTATCTAAACTAAAATAATGAGATAATTGAAAATTAGTCATAAACAAATAAACTGAAAGTTAAAAGGGCAAAGGGGCAAGAGGCAAAATGCAAGAGTTAAATTCTTAGTTATCAATTATCAATTATCAATTATCATTACTCATTCCTAGTTATTGATAGTAATCGGTAATAATTTTTTGAGCTAAATGTTCGGGTTTTTCGGGAAAAGACAACTGAATCAAACCAGCCGTATCAGCTAAATCAAGATTTTGATAGCGGCGACAAACAATTTCTATAGCTTCATATAAAGCCTCTTGTGATAATTTAAAAACTACACCAGGGCTATTATTATCATAAAGCAATCTAGCAACACTAATAGTTGTTTCTCTCTCACTTACCCAACTAGCATATTCTAAACAAGTTGCGACAATAATTTCTGCGGGTAAACTGGTTTTTTTACCTACCTGAAAATAATAATAATTAGAATTACTCGGTTGATAAATTAATCCTAACTCAACAAAAGGACAATCAATCGAATCCTCAATAAAATTACGACTATCACTATTTGATTCTACATACATTCGTAAAATGCAACTTACATCTTTATCTAAGGAAGATTGAGCCACATCTTTACCTAATTTTTGTTGATAGTTGTCTAAACCTCGATGTAAATCCTCTTTTTTAAATTCATTTTCATTGAAAAGATTAAATGTGTAATACCACGAAGTAGCCGTACAAGTAGGCTTAAGCAAATTCCAATGTAACAACCATAAAGAAGCAGGATTTTCTAAATAAGTATCCCAACCATTATCACCTAGTAAATTATTAGAAAACTCAGTGGGAGTATCATCATTATTAGTAATTTTAAACGCCTGACACCAATAACGGAGCAATCGTACCATATTTTTGCCTACACCCAATTTTACTGGAGCGTTGTCAGCTAAAAATATATGAGAATCTACACTACTCATTTCAAAACCTTTTTTTAACCATCCCCAACGAGGATGAAAAGTTTCATGTCTAGCAAAAATTAAGCTAACTGGGTTTTCTAAAACATTTAACTGTAAAGTTTTTTTAATCATGTTAGTAATCGAATTTAATTAATAAAAAAAGTATAGGTTATAACGACAAAATTAACTGGTCATTTTCGATATCGAGGTGTCTTCACTCACAGCCTTATTCGGGTTTACTAAGTAAATATCCACTGATAACCAAACCAGCTAAATTAGGAATCCATGCCGCCATCCAAGGAGAGATTACACCGATTAAACCAAAGCCACCAACAATAAAGCTACTTAAATAATAAGCAAAAACGATCGCTACACACAAACCAAAACTAGTTGCTTTACTCGCATTATTAGGTTGACAACCAAAAGATGAGCCAATTAAACCAAAAATGATACAGACAAAAGGAAAAGATATTTTTTGAGCGGTGCGTACTTCAAACATTAAGATAGTTTTTTCATCACCAAGTAATTTTAAAAGCTTAATATACTCTTGTGATTGTGCTATATTCATCTCATAAGGATCACGACTATTAACAGCTAAATCTAAAGGTGTTTTAGGAAAAGCGACTTGAATTTTGGTAAAAGCCGAACCCTCAGCCTCAAGTCGATCGTCACTGATATTATAAACAAAACCATTAAATAAATCCCAAACTTTATTTTTGTTATTCCACGAACCTTTTTCAGAGATAATTACTTTGTTTAATCCTGATTTTTTAGTATCTAAAATTGTCAGAGACTGCATATTTGAGCCATCAAATTCTTGAGCATAAAATAATCTTTTCAATTGCTTGACATTTTGCCCATTGTCCTCTTTTATTTCGACATATTCAGGATAAAAAATATCACTTTTGAGCATGAAAGTTCTTTCTTCTTTGATCTGTGCTACTAATATTTTAGTCGCCTGATAATTAGTCCGAGGTACGATTTGCTCATTAAAAAGAAAAGTGATTATCATCACTAAGATGCTTAAAAACAAGGCAGGAATAATTATTCTTTTAAGACTTAAACCACAACTACGAAAAGCAATTAATTCGCTATCTTTACTCAAACGACTATAAGTGATTAAAGTAGTTAATAAAACCGAAATAGGTAAAGCATAAGCAATGTATTCGGGAATTTTCAACAGAAATATTTCAAGAGCATAAATAAAAGGTAAGTTAGAATTGGTTATTTTGTAACTTAAATCTGATAAAGTAGCAATCGAAACTCCCAAACTCGAAAAAATAGCAACACTAAAAATAAAGATTGGGACTAACTCTTTGATTAAATAAATATCGAAGATAGATAGTTTAAAAAAACGCATTCGATTTAAAATAATAGATTAACTTACCAATAATAAAAACTACCTAACTAATACAATAATTGTCGCAAAAAATAAAGCATTTATCAATTTAGATAGACTTAAAAAAACCATAATTAGTTGCTATAATTATTTTTGGCTTTTACTCACAGAAGACTAAATTACCATCGAATTTATTGTCAACCGTCGATCGTCAATTGCCAATTGCTATATATTAGCCTGATTTAGTTAATAATTAATGATTTTCAAACAAAACTGGCTGGATTCACCACACTCGGTAATTATAACTCTTTTAGTTGGACTAATTATCCGAATTTTAATCGCTCTCAATTTATATCCAGGATATGACGAAGCTTATTATTATCTTTATAGCCAAAATTTAGATTGGAGTTATTTCGATCATCCTTTAATGGTTTCTCTTACTACGGGTTTTGGTGTTTGGATAACAGGTATCGTTAATCAATTTACCATCAGGATAGGTACTTTAATATTATTCACTTTAAGTCTTTATTTACTTTACCTTACAGGCAAAAAATTATTTAATCATCGAAGTGCCTTATTTACCTTAATTATTTGCTCTCTAATCCCTATCTTTTCAGTTGCTTTTGGAGTGCTTACCTTACCAGATGTACCGTTAATTTTTTTTTGGACATTAACTTTATGGTTTGCCGTTGATGAGTTTTTTATTGATTTACCTGAGCAAAAATACGAACCTAGTTATCGCCTTATTTTTATCTGTATTGGTGTTGGTTTAGCTTGTTTGAGTAAATATCACGGTTTTATTTTGGGGTTAGGATTAATTGGCTTTTGTTTATTTAATCAGCCTTATCGTCGTGTCTTTACTTCTCATTGGTTATTTTGGAGTGTAATTGCTTTTATCATTACTCTTTTCCCGCTTTTGTATTGGAATTCGCAACATGAATGGATTTCATTTACTTTTCAGTTATCAGGGCGTTTTCAGTCTCCTGAAGAAAAAAGTTTGTCTATTAATCCTTTACAAATTATCATCGTCGCCTTAGTCGGCAGTAGTTATTTGTTTCCTAGTTTTGGTTTTCCTTTGTGGTGGATAAGTGGTAAAAGTCTTTGGCGAGAAATAGTTAATAAACCCAATTATCGTTATCGTCTAATTCTCTGGCTATCTTTACCTTTAACTGTTGGTTTTACTCTTTTAGGTGCAGTGGCTCAAATTTTACCAACTTGGGCAATGCCGGGGTTTTGGGGTTTGAGTTTAATCTTAGGTAATTATATTGACAAAGCTCATTTATCGCCAAAATTTATTCAACGTTGGTTTTTGTTATCTGGTTTAATTATCAATACAACTATACTGATAGTTCTTTTACATTTGAATTTAGCTATACTGCAAAAACCGAATCAAAATTTGTTCTTTTCAGGCATAATTAATCCTAAAAATGATCCTTCTACAGAATTGATTGATGTGAGGCAGTTGAGAAATCGATTAGAATCTTCACCTGAATTTATTGAGGCGTTAAAGGATGCAGATTTTATTTTTACTAATCAATATTTTTTGGGTGGATATATAGGGATGGCACTTGCCCCGATTTCTCAAATACCGATTACTTGTTTTGGTTATGATAGTCGTGGTTTTTTGTATTGGTATCCGATGGATAAATTAATTGGTAAACGAGGGATTTATATTACCTCAGCAACTTTTGCTCAAGATCAATATTCTGATCATGACTATAGCCCTTATTTTACCGATTGGCAATATGTTACTACGATACCGATCGTTCGCTCTGGAGAAACTGTAGAAACTTTTATCATTTATCAAGGAGATAATTTAACCGAAGTGCCTTTATTTGATGAGCTTCAAGCGTATTAATAATAGTTGATAGTTGATAGTTAGGATATAGAATGGAAACGATATAGCAATTTTAACCATTATCAAGTACATTCTCGATCCCCCTAAATCCCCCTTAGTAAGGGGGACTTACCATTTTTTATTCTACCTCGTAAACATGGGAAAGGCTATAGTATTTAAACAATAATCAATCAAAATACGATCGTGAAAAAACGAATAGTCATCACTAATATTGAACGTGACAAAACAAATACTAAACTTTATTTATTTGTATCTGTGAATGACATTATAGAAAATTACCAAATTGATGTCTATAATCAAGATGGTATAATCGCTTTTCCATTCCATAGAGAGCCTCAAGACTTTACTCCCAATAAATTAGTACAATTATTAATGGAAAATTTGAGGCAGATGAAAGTTTTTAATCGATTACTTAGTGATTTTTATCAAGGCAAATCTATAAAATTTCCAGTTGACTTAGGATATTTTTAACTTCAAAAATAATAAAAGCTTAATTAAAGTGGTTGATAAAAAATGTAGGTTGGGTTAAACAGAGTGCAACCCAACAATTATCATCATTTCGATCGAGTTTTAACTAAAATGAAAATTTTTAAACCGTAACTACCGTGATGATAAATTTATTGAAACAACTTTAGGCTGATTAGAATTTTTTGGTGTTGGGTTTCATTCTTCTACCCAACCTACTAATGTTTTTTGGCGAAAAATTTAACCTAAATGCCTCTATATAGATTTTAAATTGTTGAAAGTTTTAACTACAAAAACGATCGATTTAACAACTAATCAAACGACTACGAAGATTCTCTAAACCCAAACGTTCGCTAGCAGAAATAAAAATAGCTTGAGAATATTCATTTTTAGCAGTTTCTAAATTTTCACTTTCAGCAACATCAATTTTATTAAAGACAATTAATTCTTGATTTGGTGCTAATGGCATATCTGCCAAAATAGTTTTTACCGATTTGATTTGGTTTTCCCATGAAGAATTAGATAAATCAACCACGTGTAACAAAGCATCAGCTTCGCTTACTTCTTCTAAAGTTGCCCGAAAAGCATCGACTAACTGAGGTGGTAATTCATGAATAAAACCCACAGTATCAGTTAATAAAAGGGTACGAAATTCCCCTGTTTCCTGATTTGTAATCGAGAGTCGGCGAGTGGTAGGATCTAAAGTAGCAAAAAGTTGATTCGCTGTATAAACTTCAGCGTTAGTTAAAGTATTGATCAATGTTGATTTACCAGCATTAGTATAACCGACGATCGCTACTGTTGGTATTTCTTGTTTTTGACGTTGATGTCTTAGTCGAGAGCGATGAGATTGTAACTGATTTACTTCTTGTTGTAAGCGAGTAATTCTTTTCTGAATCGCCCTTCTTTCGGTTTCTAGCTTAGTTTCCCCCGGCCCCTTGTACCGATACCACCACCTAAACGAGACATTGCCGCCCCTCTACCTGTTAAGCGAGGTAACAGATACTCTAGTTGAGCTAATTCAACTTGTAATTTACCAGCTCTAGATTGAGCCCTTTGAGCGAATATATCTAATATTACCTCAGTTCGATCGACTACTTTTACCCCCAATTGTGTTTCTAAATTACGTACTTGAGCAGGAGACAACTCTCGATCGAAAACAACAAGAGAAACCCCTAAAGTTTGTACCTGTAGAGCAATTTCTTCTACTTTACCAGCACCAACTAAAGTTTGTGGATGAGGGCGAGGGCGTTTTTGTTCTAATGTACCCAATACTTTTCCTCCTGCACTATCAACCAATAAATTTAACTCCTGTAAAGTTTGAGCAAATTGTTTTTCATCGATGCCATCAACAATCAAACCAACTAACAATACTCTTTCTTGATCATCACCGACTTCTTGGGCGATATATTCTCGGCTAAATTCGGCTTCTAAACTATTAACTAAATCTAAAAAGTCTTGTTCTGCAATATCATCTAATTCTTGGGCTGGAGATACTTGCCAATATTCTTGACTATCTTGTATCGGTGATAAATTAGCTAAATATCCAGACTGCACAAAACCGCTTGCACCACCGCCTTTACGCATCACACCTTGACCTGTTAAGGTAAACATGATTAAAGCGTCTAATCTTTGTTTTACCATCGCTGTCAAACTAGCTTCACTAGGTGGATTACCTTTTAAATTAGTTGCTAAACAACGAATCCCTGATAAGCGTTTTGCACCATAACGAGGTAATTCTAAAGGAGGAATCTGTGTTTGGCTAGGAGTACCGACACCGACTCTAATCACTTGACCACGACGATTTAAATAGATGCTGACAGGCTTTTTAAGTTCGGTACTGATTATGGCTATTCTTTGGGCTAAATCTGCCGTCGTTAAACGATCGTTTTGGACATTTTGCTCGTATAATTTACGTAATTGTTTAAGTTGACTGGGCTTAAGACCTTTTAAATTTCCGTAGATGGTAGCGTTGGACATTAAAGATTAAACTTCACTAATGAGCAAATGATTCTAATTATTTATTATAGTCAGCTTTTAATGACTATTTAAGTTGTTGTTGATAATTCGTTATTTTTAAATTTAGTTATAAGCTATTAGCTAAGCAACTTCACTTAATCAAACGATAAATAGTATTTGTTTGTAGTGATGGCAAGTGCCATTATCTTAAAAACGTTTTGAACCTTTATTGGGGGTAACTACAAATTTTTTTTTATTAGTTTAAGCTACTTATCCGTTATCAACTATCAGTGATGAAAAGCGAATGAATTTATCAATACATATTTTTAAGAGGATAACTAATCACTATTAAAATTTCTTGATTATTTATATAGCGTTTCCCATCTTTATGAGGTACAGTTTGTATTTGTAAGTCCCCCAGAAACAAAAGCGAAGCATCTTTAAATTTCCCCCTTACGAAGGGGAGGGGCTGTCACCTGAATTGATTTCAGGTGCTTGTAAGCCCCGTGGCAAGTGGGATGGGGATTTAGGGGGATCGATATGTAATTCATAATACTAATAATTGCTATATCTAATCTTCACTATCACCAAAATAACGTTTACGATTTTTAACAAATATATAGTATGAAGTTTATTTTTGATACATATAATTAAAAAAAGTATTCTGTACAAGTGAAAAAGATAAAATAATGAGTAAAAAATTAGAAGCTGAAAAAATTATTCGTTCACACGTGCTTTGGGCAATGGGAGGAGGATTAATCCCCATTCCTCTGGTTGACTTTGCTGCGGTTACCGCAATTCAATTAGAAATGTTACAACAATTAGCCACTCTTTATCAAGTTACCTACACTCAAAATATAGGAAAAACCTTTGTTTCTGCCCTTACAGGTACAACTATTGCCCGTATCGGTGCCAGTATGCTCAAAGCAATCCCTGGTATAGGTACAGCTTTAGGTGGTGCTTCTATGTCTGTCATGTCAGGTGCTTCTACTTATGCAGTAGGGCAAGTAGCTATTAATCTATTTTCCACTAATGGCGGTGCATTATTAGATTTAGATATGAATATGGAGAGTGTTAAACAAGCTTATCAAGAGGCTTATGAAAGAGGTAAAAGTTACGTCTCTGATTTAGACGAACAAGAAGATGATGCGGCAGACGTTTATCAAGCTTTAGAGAAGTTAGGTAAATTAAAAGCTCAAGGTATCTTATCACAAGAAGAATTTGAGGCTAAGAAAAAAGAGTTATTATCAAGACTTTGATCAAATAACTCAATCAACTCCGACTTTTATTCCTGAGTCGGAGAGTCTTCATTAGCTTGTTTGATTTTTTTAATACCACAGAACGAGTTGATTAAAACATGATATAAGAAAGAAAGCTCTATCATCTAAGAGTGTTACCTTTACATGAGTGCTATGGTGTTGGCTCAGCTTTTTCTACAGATTGATCATTAATTCCTAAAGTCAGTTTTAAAGATTGCCCTTGTGATATCGCTTTAACTCCTTGTCGGTAAACTGAATAGTTAGTTGGTAAAGTAGTTTTGTTATCTCCTTGTCCATAAATAATACTATACTTAACTGTTCGTAAAATTTCAGGGCGAGAATGTTGTTCTCCTATTTCTTCTAATTCTTCAATTTCATCCAAACTAGGTTTAGGAGGAATTTTTGGCCACCACAATCCTTTGTCATCTATTTCGCCAAAAGCTTCTTCTGGTTTTTCGCCATTAACATTTGTTAAAGAGATAGAAGTAAATTCTTCGATTCTCGGTTGTTTTTCGTTACGACTAATAAAATATTCAACTCGCCAAGTATGAGTAGTGACAGCGAATACATTATATTCATTGATGACAATTTGGCTACAACTATTTAAAGTGAACACTAAAATTAGACTAATTAATCCTAATATAATTAACTTAATCTGATCAGGTGATGTCTTTATTTTACTAATCTTCTTTTGATTGTAATTAACCATGAGTGGCAATAAAGATTAATTCTCAATTCTTTTTATTTGTCTTTCGCTGTAAATTGAAGAGTGAATATACTTTTGTGTAGAGCAAGAGTTTTGTGTTAAATACTTATATAAGGTTAAGCAAAGTTTTGATAGCTCAACCTATATTTAGATGACTAAAACGATTCTATATACTCGTGCTTTAGTTCAAGAATTGTTCTACTTCTTCGGTATAACGAATAGGTAAAACATATTCGAGGTTTTCGTGAGGACGAGCAATAATATGAGTAGATAAAACTTGTCCACCACTAACTCGTTGAGCATTTTCAATTCCAGCGGCGACAGAAGCCTGTACCTCAGAGACATTACCTCTGACGATAACAGTAACACGACCACTACCTATTTTTTCGTAACCGACTAAAGTTACTCGTGCAGCTTTTACCATTGCATCTGCGGCTTCCACAACTGCGGGGAAACCCAGAGTTTCGATCATTCCTACTGCGATTGACATATGTTGTTTTGTAATTTAGGATTACTTTAGCATATTATTACTACACTTTTTGGACAGTTATTTTTGTCAAAGACATTACCTTTACTTATAATAATGTCATTTGTGCTGATAGTGAATACGACTTACTTTGCCAGTAAATTCAGGTAGGTTATTGCTTTTAGTCGTGAATTGAAACTTGAGAATTGAAATTGAACGATTTATTTTTTTCTTTATTCTTCAGATATAACGATCGTACGTAGTACTGTTGATTTATTGATTCAGGATCATTATTTTATAAATTAAAGTATTATACAAAAAGTAAGTCTGATTCATAATTGTTGAAGATTTCTAATTCGATCGTTCATTTTTAAATTTAAATTTAATATTATGAAAAAATTAGCATTTATCGGCTTGTCATTGTCTTTAAGTTTAGTCTTTCCTAGCTACACTAAAGCTGAAAATATTGAGCATTTGAATCAAGTATTACAAACCAAAGACTGTGAAAATTGTGATTTAAGTCACGCAGGTTTGGTGATGATAAATTTAAAAAGTGCGAATTTACGAGGTGCTAATCTTGTAGGTGCGAATTTGAGTCGAGCGGATTTGACAGGGGCAGATTTATCAGGGGCAAATTTAACTAATACATCGCTTTTCGGGGCAAACTTAACCGGTGCAAACTTGACTGGTGCAATTTTTAACAATACTGATTTAAGAAATAGTTATCTTTCTAATGTCATCATTACTAATACTGATTTGAGTAAAGCTTATGTTGAGGGGGCTATCGGTATGCCAAATAATATCGCTTCAGCGGAACAATTTTATCTTTGGGCGATGCAAGAAGACAAAGAAGGTAACTATACACAAGCTCTTACATATTATAATCAAGCGATCGAATTAGAGCCAAAACTTGCACCGGCATATTTAGCCAGAGGTATCATCAAATCTCGTTACGGACAAGTTGAAAATGCTGTTAGCGACGCTCAAACAGCACAAAACCTTTTTGAAACACAAAACAACTCCGATGGTTATCTATTATCTACCCGTTTTATTCAAATGGTAGAAGCCCGTGAAGACTACGAAAACAACAAAGATAGTAAAGGCAATCAAGGTAGTCCGGGTTTTGTGCAAGCGGTTAGTTCTATTGTACCGTTTATTTTCCAGTTGTTCTCTCCTTTTTAACTTAAATTTTATTTTTAGTATTGAAAGTGACAATAAAATATTTTTGTTGAGATTAGGAGTTACCGATAGTAGGAATTAATGTTAAAGTTATCATTAGTGCCACGATCTAATCTTGTATAACGATCGTCTCAATACGAAAGACTAATTAATTGGTATAATTGTTTTTTCCTTGATTAATAAATAACTTATAATTAATAACCATAACTAAAATTTTATCTGAACAATGTCATTTTCAGGAACTGTTGTCGAAGTTAAAATAACCAATCAATGTTGGTATAAAAGAGAAATAATCGGTGAAGTAAATGCAGGTAAATATCAATGGTTTTTTCACTGGTATTTTCCTCAGGGTAAGTTACAAGTCAAGCCTACTCTTGGACGTAGTTTAATCCAAGAGCCTTTGAGTCGTTTTTTAGAAAAATACGATTACGAATTAGAAGCAGGAGGAGATTATCAATTTATGCTGAGGGCAAAACTTTAGATGAGTAAAGAGTAAGGAGTAAGGAGTAAGGAGTAAGGAGTAAGGAGTAAGGAGTAAGGAGTAAGGAGTAAGGAGTAAAGAGTAAAAAGTAATTAATAATTAATCCTAATTTATTACCAAAACTTTTGGGTATAAAGCCTCGTCTTTCAAGACGACTTTTCTAATTGTATGGTAAAATGTTTTATGCGGTAGTTAAAAGCGTAAAATGTTTTTATTAGAATACAAATTAAAAGGAAAGCCAGAACAATTTAAAGCAATCGACGAAGGTATTCGTACCGTAAAGTTCGTGCGTAATAAATGTATTCGTTTATGGATGGACTTAAGAGGAGTAGGCAAAAAAGATATTTATCGTCATACTACAGATTTGAGAAAAGAGTTTTCTTTTGTCAAACAATTAAATTCAACAGCGTGTCAACAAGCTGGAGAAAGAGCATGGTCGGCAATTGCCAAATTTTATGATAATTGTAAAAAAGACATAAAAGGGAAGAAAGCGGATGCGATCCCGCGCCGCCGACAGGCGCAAGGGAACGCGCACCAAGCGGGTTATCCTCAGTTTTCTAAGCGAACACGAAGTATCGAGTTGAAAAAGTCAGGATGGAAGTTAGATAGAGACAACAAAAGAATAACCTTCACAGACGGTAACAATATCGGTACTCTAAAGTTAATTGGTTCGAGAGATTTATTTTATTTCCAAGAATTCCAAATACAAAGAGTCCGTATTGTTAGGAGAAGCGACGGCTATTATTCTCAGTTTTGCTTGAAGCTAGACGTAAGAGATATAACCCCAGAACTACCTCAAACAAAGAAAATGATTGGGTTAGATATGGGGATACGATATTTTTATGCAGATAGCAATGGTAATTTTGTTCAAAACCCTAAATTTTATCGCAAAACCGAACCAAGATTAAATAAACTTAACCGATGGAAGTCAAGAAAATTAAAAAAAGGGAAACCAGTTAGTAACAACTATTTAAAAGCTAGAAAACGTTATAGTAAAGCACATTTAAAAGTAAGTAGGCAACGTGAGGAGTTCGGGAAGAAAACCGCACTGCGTTTAGTTCAGTCAAACGACTTGATAGCCTACGAAGATTTAAGAGTCAAAAATCTAGTTAGAAATAAAAAGTTATCTAAAAGTATTAATGATGCCAGTTGGAGTCAGTTTCGCAAATGGTTGGAGTATTTTGGTCTGAAATATCGAAAGCTAACCATAGCTGTTAATCCAGCTTATACCTCACAGGATTGTTTCAACTGTGGTCAACGAGTCAAGAAAAGTCTATCTACTAGAACTCACCTGTGTAGTTGTGGTTATATAGCTGATCGGGACACCAACGCATCATTGAATATTTTAAAAAAAGCTACCCAAGGGCATTGGGGAAGTAAATCTGAAAATTTAGATTTAAACGCTTGGGGAGAATTGTCCTCTATTTTGGTTGGTGGAAACACCTGTCAAGGTAAGACGACTCAATGAACCAAGAATCCTCTTACCTTCAGGTAGAGGAGTGTCAACTATTCTTTATTTCTAATTCGTCTTTATTTTCCTACCGAACGAATTCAGAATTTCTAATTCATTCTATTAATCATAGTTACTATTTTTTAATCGGTTAAATTAAACTCTTTTAATGCGGGTAAAAAGTTTTTATTTTCGTGATTAGAGCGGCTTAATTTAATTAGTGCAAATCTTTGTAAATCATCGAGGTTTTGCCATTGCGTTGATGTTAATTGTCGATTTAATTCTTGACTTTTTTGTTGTACGCTCTCAGGTATGTGTTGTTTATTTAACCATGAAGGGTGAGAATCGATCGTTAATCTTTTAGCATATTCGCCCGTTTGATTATGAATTAACTGTTGTAAATTATTTCTATATTCTTCTATTTGAGTTGGTGTTTGACAAGGATTATTAACTAATAATTCTTTTTGTGTTTGATCAAAAGCAAACCAATGATTAAGTTTTAATTTAACTCCACAAGTATCTAGCTTATATCTAACTATCATAGGGATACAACGTAAAGAATCCACAAAATCTTGCTCAAATGCGAAAAAAGTTGTCATAATTTTTTTGGGGGTTGAAACTAAATTTAATTAGATAATAATATTATTAATAGTTAATTTATCTTTTTTTGGACTTCAATAAATATTGAGAATTAATTAAAAGTAAAACATATTTTAAACAGAATAAATTATTTAGTAGATTATAATTATTAAGTAGATTATCACTATTGATTAAAAAAGATAGATTGAGTAGTTTTTGGAACAACTGGTATTTTCAAGCGTCACTAAAACTAATTTATCATTTAAATAGTAGTTTTATTAAAAGAAATAACAATTTAAGAACAGTGCTTAAATCTAAACATCCTTTACTCTCTTTATTTTTCGCTTTAGGTGTCTCAATTAGTATTTTGTTTGGCAACATCTCCATGAGTCAAGCAATTTCTTGGCAAGAATTAATTTTTCGTGGTATTCAGTTGATACAGATTAATACGATGAGCGATTGTCAAGAAGTACAAATAGGTAGCCAAATTCGTCAGCAATTAGTTTCTCAAGGTAAAGTAAAATTATATCGAGACGAAAATCTTGATCGTTATGTTAATGATATTGGACGTAGATTAGTAGCCGTCAGTGACAGACAAGATATACCATATCGTTTTGAAATAGTCGATAATCCTCAAGTTAATGCCTTCGCTACCATGGGGGGTTTTATCTATCTCCACACAGGTTTATTAACAACAGCCTCTAATGAAGCCGAATTAGCTAGTGTTGTTGCCCACGAAATTGGTCATGTAGTCGGCAGACATTCTCAAGAGCAAATGCGTCAACAAGCAGTCACTCAAGGATTACTAAGCGTAGCAGGATTAGAACGATCGCAAGTAGTACAGCTAGGAGTTACCTTAGCTTCAGATTTACCCCATAGTAGAAGTGATGAATACGAAGCAGACAACTTAGGTTTAGCGATGTTGAAAGCCGCAGGTTACGCACCCCAACCAATGGTTGATTTTATGCGTAAATTAGGGCAAGGAGGCTCAAATCAACCTAGTTTGTTTAGTACTCACCCTAATTCTGAGGAAAGAGTTGTAGCTTTACAAAGACAGGTTAATCAAGCTAATGGTTACAAAGGTGATGGCACAAACGAAATTTATTATCGTAATAAAATATCAAGGTTGTTATCAAACCAAGGAAATACAAGATATAAAAGACGAAGTAGATAATTAATTATTACTTTACTTTTTTCTCATTTTCCGACTTAAAAAATAGGAAAATTGAGATATAGTCGGGTGGGTAATCAATGCCCACCTTCAAAGTTAGTAGTTAAAATACTCAAAAATATTTTTGACGAGCAATATATTAATTAATACGATCGATATATTTTGTAACATACGCAAAAATTCTATAATAAAATAACGAGTAAACATCAGAAAATCGTAATTATAGATAGGCATATTTGAGCATATGGAAATAAAAATCAGTAATAGCAGTAAATTAGATTGGAGTGGTGATGCTTTAGCGATCGCTTTTACCGCTGATGAAGAGATTAAATTAACAGGAGAATTAGAAAAGTTAAATCAACAACTAGACGGCACCATTACCGAATTAATTAGCGAAACAGAATTTAAAGGAAAGCAAGGTACAACCGCAACTGCTCGTATAGGCGGAAAAAACCCTATTCGTAAAATAATTTTAGTCGGTTTAGGAAAAGCAGAAGACTTAAATTTAGATAGTTTTCGTCAAGCAGGAGGTAAAATTGCCAGAAGTGCAACAACTGCAAATGTCAAAACTTTAGCTATTGCGCTCAATAATGATAATTATGAAAGTGATATTCTAGCTCAAGTTATTTGTGAAGGAATTCTTTTGGCTTTACATAAAGATAATCGTTTCAAATCTAAAGCCGATGATTCTAACAAACTAGAAACGATTGAATTATTAGAATTACCTGCTAATGATAAAGCAATTAGCAAAGCTGAAAAAATCGCTTCAGGAGTAATCTTAGCCAGAGAATTAGTCAACTCACCAGCTAATGATATCAATCCAATCGCCATGACAAAACTAGTTAAGGAAATGGCTGATGATTACGGTTTAGAATTAAAAGTATTAGCTCAAGCAGAATGTGAAGAATTAGGAATGGGTTCATTTTTAGGTGTTGCTCAAGCCTCCGAAATTCCGCCACAATTTTTACATTTAATCTATAAACCAAAAGGTACAGCTAAACGTAAATTAGCAATTATTGGTAAAGGTTTAACCTTCGACTCAGGTGGTTTGAATTTAAAAACAGGTGGTAGTGGTATCGAAACCATGAAAATGGATATGGGTGGTGCGGCGGCAACCTTTGGTACTGCTAAAGCTATTGCTCAACTAAAACCCGATGTTGAAGTCCACTTTATTAGTGCGGTAACTGAAAACATGATTAGCGGTAAAGCAATGCACCCTGGTGATATTTTAACTGCTTCTAATGGTAAAACGATCGAAGTTAATAATACCGACGCAGAAGGGCGTTTAACTCTAGCTGATGCTTTAGTTTATACAGATAAATTAGAAGTAGATGCGATGGTTGATTTAGCTACTTTGACAGGTGCTTGTGTTGTAGCTTTAGGTAACAATATTGCTGGCTTATGGACATCTGACAAA
The DNA here is from genome assembly GCA_963710605.1 of uncultured cyanobacterium. Lineage (GTDB taxonomy): Bacteria > Cyanobacteriota > Cyanobacteriia > Cyanobacteriales > Cyanobacteriaceae > JAALKG01. The sequence continues at coordinate 579,931 of CAVQBA010000006.1, read as the reverse complement.
AATTTGGCTACCGAATTATTAAATTCAACTGAAAGTGCAGGGGAAAAACTTTGGCAAATGCCGATGGAAAGTAATTATTTTGAAGTGATGAAATCTAAAATTGCGGACATGAAAAACACAGGTAGCCGTGCAGGTGGTTCGATTACTGCCGCTTTATTTTTAGAGCAATTTGTCGAAAAAACTCCTTGGGCTCACTTAGATATAGCAGGTGCTGTTTGGGCAGATAAACCTAGTGCAATCAACAACGAAGGCGGTACAGGTTTTGGTGTTCGTACTTTAGTCAATTGGATAATGAATAGTTAATCTTGTTTTAGGGTGGGTATTCCCCACCTTATATATAATTTCTAATTGGAATCTAATTACTAACTATTTGTTCAAACATAAAACAACAGATATTACAGATTATGTATCCAGACAAACGATCGTCATAATTAGGTCAAAATTTCACCTACAATAAAATAAATTATACATACACATCATCAAGATTTAGGAAGATAACAAGAACATGGGAGAAGCAAAACGTAGAAAAGAAGTATTAGGCGATGACTACGGTAAAGAAGAGCGTCTTTATTCTTGGTTACCGTTAAGTAAAACTCAAGCCAAAAAGGCTTATGAATTAACTACCCGTGGTGCTTGGGCAGGTATCGCCGCCTTAGCTTTCGGTTGGATTGCTATTCGTTTTATCGGTCCTGCTTTTGGTTGGTGGGATGTACAATAACGGTGAATAGTGAACAGATAATAATACTGAACAAGTATAATGAAAAAGATTTCTTGTTCTTTATCTTTCACTCTTCATCCCGACTCAATTCTTAATTCTCACCGAAGACGTGCTTCGATAAGGGATTCATATCAATTCTCTAGTTATTCTTCCCCACAAAAAGATCGTTATATCTTACAATAGACTTTAGCAACAAAAATGTTGTTAAACTAAATAGATATGAAATAAATACTATAGTTAACTTAATATGAGTAGTAGTGTAAAGACTCTCGTTAATCAGCCTTATAAATACGGATTTGTCACCGATATTGAATCCGATACAATTGCCAAAGGCTTAAGCGAAGACGTAATTAGATTAATATCAGCGAAGAAAAAAGAACCCGAATTTATGCTTGAGTTTCGCCTCAAAGCCTATCAGCAATGGTTAAAAATGACCGAACCTGAATGGGCTCATGTTGGTTATCCTCAAATTGATTATCAAGATATTATTTACTACTCTGCACCCAAACAAGAAAAGAAAAAATTAGAAAGTTTGGATGAAGTTGATCCTACTTTACTCGATACTTTTGAAAAATTAGGTATTCCTTTATCCGAACAAAAAAGATTAAGTAACGTTGCCGTAGATGCTATTTTTGATAGTGTTTCTGTGGCTACTACCTTTAAAAAACAATTAGCTGAAGAAGGTGTTATTTTCTGCTCTATCTCTGAAGCATTACAAGAACATCCAGATTTAATTCAAAAATATTTAGGCACTGTTGTATCTACTGCTGATAACTTTTTTGCGGCTTTGAATGCGGCTGTGTTTAGTGATGGCTCATTTGTCTTTATTCCTAAAGGTGTTAAATGCCCCATGGAATTATCGACTTATTTCCGGATTAATAATGGTGATACAGGACAATTTGAGCGTACTTTGATTGTCGCTGAGGAAGGTGCATCTGTTAGTTATCTTGAAGGTTGCACCGCACCTATGTACGATAGCAATCAATTACACGCGGCGGTTGTCGAACTAGTTGCTTTGGATAATGCTGATATCAAATATTCTACTGTCCAAAACTGGTATGCAGGAGATGAAAATGGTAAAGGTGGTATTTACAACTTCGTTACTAAACGTGGTTTATGTAAAGGTGTTAACTCCAAAATTTCTTGGACACAAGTAGAAACTGGAAGTGCAATTACTTGGAAATATCCTAGTTGTGTTTTAGTTGGTGATAATTCCGTCGGTGAATTTTATTCGATCGCTTTAACTAATAATATGCAACAAGCAGATACAGGAACAAAAATGGTGCATATTGGTAAAAATACCCGTAGCACAATTATTTCTAAAGGTATCTCTGCTGGTAAATCGAAAAATAGTTACCGTGGTTTAGTCAAAATGGGTAACAAAGCCAAAGGTGCAAGAAATTACTCTCAATGTGATTCGATGTTGATAGGTGATACTGCCGAGGCGAATACTTTTCCTTATATTCAAGTAGATAACAACAATGCTAAATTAGAGCATGAAGCTTCTACTTCTAAAATAGGTGAAGATCAATTATTTTATTTTGCTCAAAGAGGTATCGCTGAAGAAGATGCTATCTCAATGTTAGTAAGTGGTTTTTGTAAAGATGTTCTTAATGAATTACCAATGGAATTCGCCGCCGAAGCTGATAAACTTTTAAGTCTCAAATTAGAAGGTAGTGTAGGATAAGAATTGAGAATTGAGAATTGAGAATTAATGTAGATCGAACTCAATTTAAGCAATCATTTGTAGGGACGTTGCACTGCAACGTCCCTACGGCTATTTTTACAGATGATAACTATTTAATTTATTAAATTACTTCTGTTAAGAAAAATTACATAAAACTTGACGATCGCTGTCGTATTTTGAGGTATGTGCTAATTTGAGAGTAAATTAATTTCCTGATTAGTTTTCCCCTACTTCAAAAGGAAAAATATCGCTATGCGTATTCTCATCCTCAATCCACCGCATCCTGCTATCGGTAGTCGTATTCCTCAAGAACAATTACCACCACTGGGGCTTCTTTGTGTGGGAGGACCGATTAATCGATGCAGGACATGACGTGACACTTCTTGATGCTGAATTTGGTCCTCTTCCTCATACCAAAATTATCGAACAAGTAGTTGATCATAATCCAGAAATTTTAATTGTTGGTCATTCTGGTTCAACATCTGCTCATCCGATTGTGGTGGAATTAACCCGTAGTTTCCGTGAACAATTACCCGAATTAAAAATTATTTATGGCGGTGTTTTCCCTACTTATTATTATCTCGATATACTCAAACACGAACCACAAATAGATATAACCGTCAGAGGAGAAGGAGAAGAAACTGTCACTAAGTTAGTAAATGCGATCGAGGCTAATGATGACTTGAGTAAAATAGAAGGTATTGCTTTTCGTCATCAGGGCAAAATAGTTGAAACACCTCCTGCACCGATGATTAGAAATTTGGATGATTATCGTGTTGGTTGGGAATTAATTGATCCTAAACGCTATAGTTATTATGGTGGCAAACAAGCAGTCGTGATGCAGTTTTCTAGAGGTTGTCCTCATAAATGTAATTATTGCGGTCAACGTGGCTTTTGGGCAATGTGGCGACATCGCAATCCGCAGAAATTTGCTAAAGAGATTGCTTGGTTACATCGTACTCACGGGGTTGAGTTAATTAATTTAGCTGATGAGAATCCGACCGTTAATAAAGCTTTGTGGATCCAACTTTGCGAAGCGATTATTGCCGAAAACATTGATATTACAATTATCGGTTCAACTCGTGCCGATGATATAGTCCGTGATGCGGATATTTTACATTTATATCGCAAAGCTGGTATAGAAAGATTTTTATTAGGAATAGAGAATACTGACGAAGAGACTTTAGCAAAAATCAAAAAAGGAGGAGCAACTCAAACCGATCGAGAAGCTATTCGTTTGTTAAGAAAACATGGTATTCTTTCTTTAGCAACATGGGTAGCTGATTTTGAAGAAGTAACAGATCGAGATTTTATTCGTTCTTTAAAACAATTACTCTGGTACGATCCAGATCAACTGATGAGTTTGTATGTTACCCCTCACAGATGGACAGGTTATTATCGCCAGGCTTCACAAAGACAAATAGTTCAATTAGACCAACGTCTTTGGGATTATAAACATCAAGTTCTCAAAACTGTTAATATGTCTCCTTGGCGTATATTTTTGTGGGTGAAATTTATTGAATTGGTACTACAAGCTCGACCAAAAGCGTTGTGGCGATCGTTTTTACAACCAGATAAAGCTTCTCGACATGGTATGAATTGGTTTACTCGGATGGGTAAAAGAGTATTGTTTCATGAGTGGAGTACCTTCTTTTTTCGTGACAAACGAGTCAAAAATGGTCCAACTCTAGAACAATATTGGGGTTTGCCTCAAGATAAGCAAGAAATTCCTTTACGAATTTTTCCCCAAAAAGATAAACAACAAGATTCGTCGTTAACTGTGCCGAATTTATAAAATAATGATTTAGTGTTAACGTTGAGGGTACAAGGCTGTATTGGTGGATATTCTCTCAACGATTTTCTCTTTCTTCTCTTGTAAAAAAGAAAAATATCAATATAAGTACCTGTGTAAAATAATTTGAATATTCTTTTGTAGGGGTGCAAGGTTTACACCCGTTATTCAGTAATAGTTTCATTAATGTGAAATAATTATCAAAACACACAATTAATTCTACTTACCTACTTAGCACAAAACGAGATAGTTAGGACAAATACTCCTTCTCTTTCTTTTTCGGAAACTTTAGAATCAAACCAGTCAATTCTCGGTGTTTACTCTGCGTACTCTGCGTACTCTGCGGTTATCACATTATTCGATGAGTGCCCTAATCAAATCATTCCTTGCTATATTAAGGGTGCAAGCCTTGCACCCCTACAAATTATTATGTCAATGCAGCGATCGAAACTTTGCCCGCAATCTGTTTAGCAATATTAGTTAAAGCGACTGCTGAAGCTGATTCTGGATTTGATACTGTAATCGGAATACCTTTATCTCCTCCTTCACGTAAAGCAATTTCTAAAGGTACACAACCGAGTAAAGGAATACCTAATTCTTTTGATGTCTTTTCTCCTCCACCCGAACCAAATAGATCATAAGTACGATCGTCTAAATCTGGGGGAATAAAATAACTCATGTTTTCAATAATACCCAAAATCTTAGTTCCCAATTGCTCGAACATTTTTAAACCTCGACGAGCATCTTGTAAAGAAACAGTCTGAGGAGTCGTCACAATTACCGCCCCAGCTAAAGGCACAGCTTGCCCTAAGGTTAGTTGAGCATCTCCAGTACCAGGGGGCATATCAACGATAAGATAGTCTAATTCACCCCAATTTACTTGGTAGAGGAATTGTCTAATCATACTATTTAACATTGGACCACGCCACATAACTGGTTGATCTGGATCGATCAAAAAACCCATTGATACCATCTTGACTCCATGATTAAACGCAGGTTGCAATATATCGCCGTCTGGACTTTTCTCGACATCGATCGGTATATCACTAAGTCCTAGCATAGTTGGCACATTACGGACCATAAATATCAGCATCTAACAAACCGACTTTTGCACCTGTTTGAGCGAGGGCAACGGCGACATTAACAGAAATCGTACTTTTACCTACACCACCTTTACCACTAGATATAGCAATAATATTTTTCACTTGACCAACAGATTGCCGATCGGGTAAGGGTTGTTGTGCAGGAGTTTCGGCAGTTACTTCTACTTCAACTGATTTAACACCATCTAAAGTTTTGACTGCCTTTTCGCAATCTTCAACGATAAACTCTCTTAATGGGCAAGCAGGAGTAGTAAGCACAAGGGTAAAACTAACCTTACCGTCTTCTACTTCTACGTTACGAATCATATTAAGTTCAACTAAACTTTTTTGTAATTCTGGGTCTTGTACTGGTTTTAAAACTTCAAGAATCGATTCAGTATTAAGCATTTTGTTATGTAATAAAATTATTTAATTACTTTCTCCTATTAGTTTTCAGGAGAAACAATTTTTTATAAAAGATTTGATAATCACAAATATCAATTTCCCACAATCTTAATTATCGTAGCTCAAATTTAGTTACTTTTTTTAGCTTCGGCTTTTTATTGATTGTATTGAAGAAGATTATTCAATAATTTTGACTCTCAAACTAACTATAGTTTCTTGTTAGGCAATATTAATATTTATCTTTTAATTTGGTAAAACCAATCGTAAGAAGACAAAAATATTAGTAGGGGCTTAGTGCAGGCTAAGCCCTTAGATTATGATAATTATTGGTAACGATTTAATTAGACAACAACGCCTCGACAAATTCATAACTAGAAAAAGGACGTAAATCTTCTATTCCTTCTCCTGCACCAATAAAACGAATCGGTAAATTAAGTTGTTGAGAAATAGCGAGGGCAACTCCTCCTTTAGCAGTACCGTCTAATTTAGTTAAAATCACTCCTGTCAGTTGGGCGGCTTCAGCAAAAACTTGAGCTTGTCTGAGTCCATTTTGTCCTAAAGTGGCATCTAACACTAGTAATGACTCAATATGAGAGTTTTCAGCTTTTTTATCAATAATTCGTCTTATTTTAGATAATTCTGCCATTAGATTTTTTTTATTTTGTAATCTTCCTGCGGTATCAACTAACAAAATATCGGCATTTTTAGATTGAGCAGAAGTAATAGCATCAAAGACTACAGCGGCGGGGTCAGTATTTTTTCCTTGGTTAGAAATAACGGTGGTATTCGTTCTTTCTCCCCAAACTTTAACTTGTTCAACGGCGGCGGCACGAAAAGTATCAGCGGCGGCGATAACACATTGATAACCAGATGTTTGGGCTAGATGAGCAAGTTTACCGATCGTGGTTGTTTTACCGACACCATTAACTCCGGTGAGTAACCAAATGTTTAGTTTTTCAGGTTCAGGTTCAAATCCCTGTTTTTTAACTTGTTTGAGAGGTTCGTCTAATAAGTTTTGGATAATTTGTTTAAGATAAGCGATCGCTTCATTCGGAGGTAAGGCTTCTTCTTTGAGTTTATTTTGTAAAGTCTCAATAATATAATCAGTCGCTTCTATACCCACATCGGCACTTAAAAGTAAACCTTCAATTTCTTCAACTGCATTAGCATTTAAAGGACCTTGTCCTAAAACTGATTTTAATTGATTAACGACATTAATTCGTGTTTTACCCAAACCTTGACGTAATTTTTTAAGCCAAGCAAATTCTTGCTCAGAAACATCATCAGGGCTTCTTCCTTGCTCTGCTAGTATTTTAGCCGACCAAACAAAGTCTTCGTCTAACTCTTCTTCTTGTACCTCTTCTTCGATCGCAGTTTCTTTTAATACTTCTAATCGATCGGATTTTTGCATCCAAGCAGGTGTTTTTTTTGTTTGTGCTACTACTACTTCTTGCTCTTGCTCTTGCTCTTGCTTTTGTTTTTCAACTTGTTGATTTTCTTCTTTTTGCTCTTGTGTCTCAACTACTTTTTCCTCTTGCTCTTCTACAACTGCATTTTCTGTTGACAATGTCTCTTCTGCTGGTTCTTTTATATCAGTTTGAGCTTGTAATGAGGGTGAAGATTCTTCAACTGTTATTGATTGTGTAGTTTGTTGGCTACTAGTTGCTTGTTGTTCTTTTTGCTTTTTAATATTAAGTGCTGCCGCCTTTGCCCATTCTAAAGCTTTTTGGTTATCGACAGTATCGGTAGAACTAGTTTTTTCTACTACTTCTTCTTTTACTTGTGGTTGAGTTTCTACTACTGGGGTAGTGTTTTTTTCTTCTTCTTTATTTTCTTTTTTACGGCGAAACCAATTAAACATATTATTAATAAATTACTTAGAGAATAAGTTTGTGTATATTTTTACTTTATCTTCTTTCATCTATAGAATGCTATGTTTAAGGTCATAACTAATTTTTTCCCTCGGCAGTTACGATTATTACTTATTTATTATTAGTTTATTAATCAACGATCGTTATTTATCATTTATTTTTGTTTTTGTTTTTGAAGAATATATAAACTTCAAACTTTGAATATTACTCACCACAATCTTTTATACTAAGGCTCATCTCTCCGTTTATCTTAGTAGTTAATATCTTTACGCTGAAGAGTTAATAGTTTTGAATTAGATGGTGTTCAATTTTAACTGACAACTTTTGCAAGGAAGAAAAACAGTATATAGCAATTATTAGTGTTACGAAGTATATATCGATCCCCCGCTCATCCCCCTTTATAAAGCAGGGCTGTTTCATTCTTAAATTTTTGAAATAAAAATAGCGTTCAATCAAGATAAAATTAAATCGATCGTTCGCTATTACTCAAAAGTCTAAAAATAATGATTAACAGTCTAATACTTAAACTAAAATCTGTCAAAGATTATCGACAAAATAAGGGGAAAAGACATGAGCTATGGGTTATTTTAACCATAGTTATATTAGGAAATATGTTAGGTTTTCATAGTTATCGTGCCTTGGGAGATTTTACTTGTTTTTATCAAAAACAATTATATAATCTTTTGAAAGTTAGTTATTCAAAAATGCCATCTTATTCTACTATTAGAAGAGTAATGAACTCTTTAGATACCAGTAATTTAATCTCTGTTTTTAATCAATGGGCAGAGTCACTAATTTTAGATAGTGAGCAAAATAATTTCTACTCTATTGATGGTAAAACTCTCAGAAATACATTAACTAATACTTTTAATTATCAGCAAAATTTTTTAGTGTTTATCTCTTTATTTTGTCAAGAAACTGGCTTAGTTTTAAAAATACAAGATTATGAAAATAAGAAAAGTTCCGAGATTAAAAAAACTCAGAAGCTAATAGAAACAACGAATATACGTAATTCAGTTTTGAGCTTGGATGCACTTCATTGCCAAAAAGAGACGACTAAAAAAATAATAGAAAAAGGTAATGATTATCTAATTACTGTCAAAAAAAATCAACGTTCATTATATAAATATTTAGAAAATATAAGTAAAACAGAAAAGAGTTTTGACCAAGCTATTACCTTTGATAAAAGTCATGGAAGAAAAATAGAAAGAAAAGTATCTGTTTGGGAAAATCAAGAAAATCAAGCTGATACGATCGTTAATAAATTTAGTAAGGTGAAAAGTTTAATAAAAGTAGAAAGAAAGGGAATAAGAGGAAAGAAAAAATATGAACAAATAGTTTATTATATTAGTAGTAAAAAAGAAAAAGCCGAAAGTGTTTTAGAAAAAATACAAGGACATTGGAAAATAGAAAATCAACTACACTGGGTAAAAGATGTAGTCATGGAAGAAGATCGATCATTAATTAAAAATAAAAATGCCGCCTCAAATATATCGGTATTAAAAACTATCGGGATTAATCTTTTTAGACTATTAAATTTTACCTCAATAACAAAAGGGCGTAGGTGGCTATCAGCAAGGCTTTCCAATCTTTTTTACTGTCTAGAATGAAACAGCCCTGCCTTTATAAAGCAGGGCTGATTCATTCTCAGAAGAAGAAAATAGCTATCTGCTATTATTACTATACGATCGAGTGATTTGATCACATTGTCTTTTTATTATTAGAAAAAAATGGCTAAATTTACTGATATTTCTGGCGTTGTAGAAATTACAAAAATAAGACATGAAACAGCCCTGCCCTTTTAAGGGGAGAAACACGAGGAGTAGATAAATTGATTTGTTACCGTATTTCTTAAATTTAGTGTTAGTTGGATTATGTTACTTATTATTTGTTAAACCGAAAGCATTTTGAAAGACGATCGGATCGTAGTATTCTCTAAATAATTCTATTTTGCCATCGACAATCTGCCAAAATAAATCATCTAGATAATGGTTAGCGACAACATCAGCGGTGGCTGTTGCTTTATTTGCTTTAACATCTGTTTCGATATTAGATATTTGATGACAAGTACGATCGAAAGCGGGTAATATCTTCATCCAAAAATTGTGGTAAATCTTTCAATTGCTCAGTAGAAAGTAAAATGCCTAATTGAGTCTATAGTAATGAAAAAAACGATCGATTGTTTATCCTCACTAACAATCATATTACTTCATCTCTCCAATCCAATCCTTTTATTTCCCGATAAACAACTATCATTAATATTGTGCAATCTCTAGCAAAAAAAACTCGTCAAAGACTCTTTCTTCAGATAGAATAGTAGATTGGTCATTAAACTAAATTTTTATAATAGAGGAAAATTATCATGGCTCAGATGTATTATGATAATGACGCTAATCTAGATCTTATTAGCAATAAAACCGTTGCAGTTATTGGATATGGTTCGCAAGGACACGCTCACGCACTAAACCTCAAAGAAAGTGGTCTTAAAGTTATTGTCGGGCTTTACGAAGGCAGTAAATCGAAAAGTATCGCAGAAGGTGAAGGTTTAACCGTAAAAACTGTTAGTGATGCTTGTGCTGAGGCTGATTGGATCATGATTTTATTACCTGATGAAGTACAACGTACTGTCTATGAAAATGAAATCTTACCTAACTTGAGTGCAGGAAAAGTATTATCTTTTGCACATGGTTTTAATATTCATTTTGGTCAAATTGTACCTCCTGACGATATTGATGTTGTCATGGTAGCACCAAAAGGACCTGGTCATTTAGTTAGACGTACCTATCAACAAGATCAAGGTGTACCCGCATTATTCGCTGTGTATCAAGACGCTTCAGGTAAAGCACGTGATCTTGCTATGGCTTATGCTAAAGGTATTGGTGGTACTCGTGGTGGTATCTTAGAGACATCTTTTAGAGAAGAAACCGAAACTGACTTATTCGGCGAACAAGCAGTATTATGTGGTGGTTTGTCAGAATTGATTAAAGCAGGATTTAAAACCCTTGTCGATGCTGGTTATCAACCTGAATTAGCTTATTTTGAATGTTTACACGAAGTTAAATTAATCGTTGATTTAATCGTTGAAGGTGGTTTAGAAAAAATGCGTGATAGTATTTCGACTACTGCTGAATATGGTGATTATACCAGAGGACCAAGAGTGGTTACCGATGAGACTCGTGCTGAAATGAAAAAAATTCTTTCAGAAATTCAATCAGGGCAATTTGCTCGTGAATTTGTCTTAGAAAACCAAGCAGGAAAACCCGGTTTTACCGCTATGCGTCGTCGTGAATCAGAATTAACGATCGAAGAAGTCGGTAAAGATTTACGCTCTATGTTTAGCTGGATGAAGAAATAGTTTTTTAGTTGATAGTTGATAGTTGATAGTTGATAGTTGATAGTTAAATTACTAATTGTTAATTATCAATTGTCGTCTTGTCAATTTCTTTTTCAGGTCGGGTTGAGTCATCATTTTCATCCTTGTCTTAAAAAAAGGAAACCTAACTTCTTTGCCCTTTGCCCTTTGCCCCTGCCATTTCTTACCTTCTACTTTCGTTCTCCTGTAACAATATAAGAAACACGATAGGCTATATTAGTAGCATGATCTGCCATTCTTTCTATATGTCTAATGGCTAAGGCGAGTAAGATAGTTGGCTCAGCAAGTCCTTTAATGTCTTTTTGATAAGCAAGAATATTGTACAGTTTTTCGTAAGCAGAATCGACAACATCGTCAAGCTGATGTATTCTTGCTCCTGCGTCACCATCTAATTCACTTAATGCTACCATTGCTTGAGCTAGCATCATTTGAGCTTGTTTAGACATTAGGGCTAATTCTGGCATACAAGAATGAGAAGGATAGACAATTAGTTTTAAAGCTATTTCTCCTAAATCTTGGGCATAATCACCGATTCTTTCTAAATCTCTGACTAACTGCATAAATGCACTTAGTATTCTTAAGTCTTGAGCGACAGGGGATTGTAATGTGAGGATACTGGCACATTTATTTTCAATCTGTCGATAATAACGATCGATTTCTTCTTCTTTATTATTAATAATATTAACAGCTTCTAACTGACCTAGCACTAACGCTTGATGAGAGTAACGAAAAGACTCTTCTACTAACGCCCCCATCCTTAAAACATCTTGGGCTACTTCACTAGTAAGTTTTTGCAGTTGAGTACCATCGCCGATAAAATGATTTGATAGTCCCACAGTTATTACGCCTCTGATTTAACATATATTAATATAACAAAATCAAAAATCAAAAATAGAGTTTTTATCAGAGTAAAAATTTTACAACTTTTAAAATACAAAAGAATACAGCCAATTTTATTACATTGTTAATTTTCGTTTAATCATTATAGTTAGCTTGAAAAAACGAATTTAATTACTTTTAAGTTGATAGTTAATCATTATTAACTCTTAACTCTTAACTCTTAACTCTTAACTCATAACTATCATGATTCACGGTTTTATTCCTCCCGATCGTTATTACGCTTATTTGACATGGCAACAAATCCAAACCATGCCCGATAAAGAAAATACAGTTATTATTCAACCTATTGGTGCGATCGAACAACACGGTCATCATTTACCTTTAGTAGTAGATTCGGCTATTAGTCAGGGTGTTTTAGGTAAAGCTTTAGGTTTATTAGACGAAACAATACCAGCATTTGCTTTACCAACACTTTATTGTGGTAAATCGAACGAACACGATGGCTTCCCTGGTACGATTAGTTTATCGGCGACAACTCTACTTTCTTTACTCACAGAAATAGCTACTAGTATTTATCAAGCAGGATTTCGGAAATTAATTTTAATGAATTCTCATGGTGGGCAACCACAGATAATTGAAATTGTCGCTAGAGATTTACACCAACAGTTTTCTGAATTGGCGGTATTTCCTTTCTTTACTTGGAGAGTGCCGAATATTACTAATGAATTGTTAACTGAAAAAGAACAAGAATTAGGAATTCATGCAGGAGATGCGGAAACTAGTTTAATGTTAGCTTTGTTGCCCGATCGAGTAAATATGGATTTGGCAGTTAAAGAATATCCTCGTGATTTAGTCGGTGATGATAGTTTGTTATCGATGGAAGGAAAACTACCTTTTGCGTGGATTACCAAAGATTTAAGTAAAACTGGTGTATTAGGGGATGCAACAGTAGCAAGTAAAGAAAAAGGCGATCGTATTCTTGCTTCTTTAGCCCAAGGTTGGGTTGATGTAATTGAAGATGTGTTTGAGTTTAGCTATGGTAAGAATTGATAATTAATTTACTTCTTTTCTGTAATTAGGGATGGTGTTATTACCGATCGCAAAGTCACCATTAAGTATTTCAAGTCCCCCTTAAACAAGGGGGATTTAGGGGGATCTACTTGTCGAGACGATCGGAATAACGATCCCCCCTAGCCCACGGGGCTTACAAGCATCTGAAGTAAATTCAGATGACAGCCCCTCCCCTTACAGAAGGGGGGAACAACACTTCGTGGTTATAATTATGGTAGTCATGGTTGTGAGTATGAGGTATTAGGGTATGAATAGTACGATCGAGATTTTATAGGTTGGGTTAAGCTACGAAAAACCCAATATACACACGATAGATAAAATAAAAGCGAAACCCAACAGCCGACGTTAAAGTTAGTATATATGATATTTTTGTCAAAACCTGTGATAGTAGTGGCTTCCGCTAGTCGTCCAGATGGTAAGTCTTTTATTTCATAGGTGATGTCGATGTTGGTTTGAGGTAAAAGGGTTGACCAGATTCGATTTACTTTATTATTAAGTTGGTTTATTATTTGAGGATTTGAATTATGGAAGTTGAAGAATTGCTCAGAAGATATGCTGCTGGGGAGCGAGATTTTTCTTGGATTGAAGAACTGTTTGGAGAACTGATTGAAGTCGATCTTAGTGGAATTAATTTGACTGAGTTCGAATTTGATGTCAACCCTATCTGCTGTTGTAATTTTACCCGTGCTAACCTCAGCGGAGCTAATTTGTCCGAATTGACTTTGGATGAAACTAATTTTAGTTTTACTAACTTGAGAGAAGTTTCCATGGCTCAAAGTAGTTTGCAAGGGGCTAACCTTACTGGAGCAGACTTGACGGGTGCTGATTTGGGTGGTGCTTATTTTTGGGATGCTAACTTGACCGATGCTAAACTTATTAACACCTACATTGAATGTAGTCTTGATGGGGCTAATCTGACGAGAGCTGATTTGACTGGGGCTAAAGGTTGGGAAAGTGCTAGTTTTGAAGATTGTATTTTTTACGAAACTATTATGCCTGATGGTAGTATGCGGACTAATAATAGCTGAATCAGTACGATCGAGATTTTGTAGGGAACGGTTGAAGCTACGAAAATCTCAATATACATACGATACATAAAACAAAAGCGAAACCCAACAGCCGACGTTAAAGTTAGTATATATGATATTTTTGTCAAAACCTGTGATAGTGACTTCTGCTAGTTGTCCAGAAAGCAAGTCTTTTATTTCATAGATGATGTCGATGTTGGTTTGCGGTAAAAGGGTTGACCAGATTCGATTTACTTTATTATTAAGTTGGTTTATTATTTGAGAATTTGAATTATGGAAGTTGAAGAATTGCTCAGAAGATATGCTGCTGGGGAGCGAGATTTTTCTTGGATTGAAGAACTGTTTGGCGAACTGATGGAAGTCGATCTCAGCGGAATCAATTTGAGTGGAATCGAATTTTCTGTCAACCCTATCTATTGTTGTAATTTGACCCATGCTAACCTTAGTAGGTCTAACTTGTCCGAATTGACTTTGGATGAAACCAATTTTAGTTTTACTAACTTGAGAGAAGTTTCCATGGCTCAAAGTAATTTGCAAGGGGCTAACCTTACTGGGGCAGACTTGACGGGAGCTGATTTGAGTGGTGCTTACTTTTGGGGAGCTAATTTGACTGATGCCAAATTTGTTAAAGCTTATATTGGTCAAACTGATTTTATCGATGGTGCGAACCTTACTAGAACGGATTTTATTGAAGCTAAAGATTGGAAAAGTGCTTACTTTAATGGTTGCATTTTTTATGAAACTATTATGCCTGATGGTAGTATGCGGACTAATAATAGCTGAATCAGTGCGATCGAGACTCGTAGGTTGGGTTAAGCCTTCAAATAGTTAATATACAAGCGATAGATAAAATAAAAGCGAAACCCAACATTTAATGTCAAAAAAATATATAGTTGTTTTAATTAACTTTAAGACAGTATAAAGAATAGTAGAAAGAAAAATATAAAACCCGCCTTGCAATAAATTGACAAGGCTAACAGATAACGTTTAATGAATTAAACTCAAAGAAAGAATCTTTAAATTGTCTCATTCTTATTTTGATAGACTATAAATGTGAAATTTGATGGGTTACGACTGAGTCTGAATGAATTTTTTAAGGTTTGTGGTGAATAGTATTATTACTCATCCTATGATTGGTAGATAATTAACCATAACAAATACTATATAAAGTATGAACTATTAATTATTAATTATGAGCGTAGTCGTCTTTGGTAGCATCAATCTAGATTTAACCGTTCAAGTTAAACGTTTACCAACAACTGGAGAAACATTAACCGCAAACTCTTTCCAGACAACAGGAGGAGGAAAAGGAGCGAATCAAGCAGTCGCCCTTGCTCGTTTAGGTATCCCGACAAGTTTGATTGGTAGAGTCGGTAACGATCGTTTTGGGCAACAACTCAAAGATGAATTAGCACAAAATCAAGTCAATATTGAAAATGTTCGAGTCTCTACTAACCAATCTACAGGTATAGCAATGATTGCGGTAGAAGAAACAACAGGCGAAAATCAGATTATTATCGTTACAGGTGCTAATGGTAATGTTGATGATACAGATTTAGCTAATTTAGAAAAAGTTTTAGCAACATCCACTTACTTATTATTGCAATTAGAAATTCCTCTTGAGGCGGTAATAAAAGCGATCGATTTAGCTCGTCAATATAATGTTAAAGTAATTTTAGATCCCGCTCCTGTAGTCGATCTACCCGAAGATATTTATACCAAAATAGATATTATTACCCCTAACACGATCGAAGTGAGTCAGTTAGTTGGGTTTACTGTTGATAATATTGAAGATGCTAAAAAAGCTAGTTTGTGGTTATTAAATAAAGGGGTAAAAACAGTAATTATTACAATGGGTAGCGAAGGAGTTTTTTGTGCAACTAATCAAAAACAATTTTTAGTATCCGCACCAAAGCTAAAAGTAGTAGATACGGTTGGGGCAGGAGATGCTTTTAATGGTGGTTTAACTATGGGTTTAAGTTTGGGTTATTCTTTAAAAGAAGCGGTCAAACATGGTGTGATTGCTAGTAGTTTATCGGTGAGTAAAACAGGTGTTCAATCTTCTTTTCCAAATAAAGACGAAATGGAAAAGGTTTCTTTTGTGCTTGAATGTCAAACAATTGATTCTTGAATATAGTCTTTCTCAGTTTCATAAAATACAGATTAATCCCCCTAGCCCCCTTACCCCTAGCCACGGGGCTTACAAGCACCTGAAATCAATTCAGGTGACAGCCCCTCCCCTTCGTAAGGGGGAAATTTAAGGAGTAATTACTATAAGTTTTTTTTGAAAACTCCCCTCTCCTCGCAGGAGAGGGGTTGGGGGTGAGGTCATTTCAAAGAATAATTAAAAGAGGCGATTATTAATTATTACTTCTTGTCGATCGTAAATTAAATACGTTACAATTTGTAACAAAAGGAATTGAATTAACAATGAGTCAAACAGCTTTAATTACGGGTGCATCATCGGGAATAGGAGAAGCTTTTGCCAGAGAATTAGCGTCACAAAAGAAAAATTTGGTTTTAGTGGCTCGTTCTCAAGATAAACTAGAACAACTAGCCACAGAATTAGAACAACAAGAACAAATTCAAACCTTAGTAATTCCTCAAGATTTGACTGAGCCTAAGGCAGGAAAGTTAGTCTATGACAAAATTAAAGCTCAAGGATGGACGATTGATTTATTAATTAATAATGCAGGTTTCGGTGATTATGGCAATTTTGACGATCGCTCTTTAGACAAACAAATCAGTATGATTCAACTTAATATTACTGTCTTAACTGAGTTGACACGATTGTATTTACCTGAAATGAAGCAAAGAAAAAAAGGTGGAATTATTAATGTTTCTTCTATTGCTGGGTATCAACCCTTACCTTATATGTCTGTATATGCCGCTACTAAAGCATTCGTACTGAGTTTTACTGAGGCATTATGGGCAGAAAATAAAGATTCTGAAGTTAATATTTTAGCTCTTTGCCCTGGTTCGTACTCAATCGAATTTTTTTAAAGGAGCGGAATTTCCTGATTCTTTCGGTGGACAAGAAAAAAATGATACTCTCACATCTTCAAAACAAGTTGTTTGTGATGCACTTGAGGCTTTGGCTAAAAATCGATCGACAGTTGTTACTGGTGGTATAGGCAATAAATTTATCGTTAATCTACCTCGGTTTATGCCCAGAGATTTATTAGTAAGTGCTGTAGAAAGTCAATTTAAACGCTAAAACAACTCAAACAAATATTTTTTTGTAGGGTTCACGAAACTACATTACTTCATGTAAAACTACGATATATCGAGTATTTTTAAATCGATCGTTTCTTGTTTTCCTATAGCAAGGTATGATTTAATCTAAGACACATTTTTAATTTTAGGTTTTTAGTTAACTTTAGTTAACGTACATGGTTAGCCTTGAACTTATAGTTGTTTAAAATAACGATGAGACAATTTTTGGTATTTTATTTGAGTTTAATTTATTAAACGGGATCTATTAGCCTTGTAATTCATTACAAGGTGGGGTAAAAATTCAAGTTTTAGATATAATTAATACTATCTTAATTCTTTTTTGAAATAACTATAAGTTCAAGGCTAGTTTTTTCCTTCGATATTTTCAATGCTAAATTTTGTCGAAGCAAACATTACAATAAAAAATAAAGATAATCATACAGTTTATATTATGACAACAGATTTGCTTAGTGCTAAAGTTGATTCAAGTTTAAAAATTCAATTCACTAATATTTGCGAAAAAGCTGGTTTAAGCCCTTCACAAGCGATCGAGTTATTTGCTCAAGCGGTAATCAACCACGGTGGCATACCTTTTGAGTTAAAAATAAATCAGCCCAACAAAATTACATTACAGGCGATGCAAGAAATAGAAGATGGTAATACTCATCAAGCTAGTAGCACACAACAATTAATTACTCAACTCAATTCTTGAGAACGTTGATAAGCGGCTTTTACCGCCGAAATAATTGCGTTACGAAATCCTTTTTCTTCCAATTGAGCTACACCTGAGATGGTTGTACCACCGGGGCTTGTTACTCGATCTTTTAATAAAGCAGGATGTAAGTTTTCTTGCTTAACTAGTTGAGCTGTACCTAAAACAGTTTGCGTGGCTAAAGATAAAGCGATCGCTCTTGGTAAGCCCGAAGCCACACCACCATCGGCTAAAGCCTCAATCATAATCGCCACAAAAGCAGGTCCAGAACCTGATAAACCCGTCACGGCATCCATCAAATACTCTTCTACCTCAATCACCTCACCAACTGCTTCTAACAACGATTTAGCGATCGATAATTGATCTTTACTCACTAAAGCATTAGGAGTGATTGCACTGATACCTTCTCCGACTAATGCAGGTGTATTCGGCATTACACGGATAATGGGTAATTGAGGAAAATTTTGAGCGAGTTTATCTAAGGTAACACCTGCTAAAATTGATAAAATTAAAGGGGAATTAATCTGAGTATCGATCGAGAGTGAAGATGTAACTATCGATAAAATTTGCGGTTTAATAGCTAAAAGAACAACCTCTGAAGAATTTAAAAGTTGTTGATTATCACTAATAGTTGTAACTTGATATTCATTTTGCCAATATTGACGACGCTCAACAGAAGGCTCACTAATTGCAATATTAGAACGATCGTATATGTTTTGTTGTAACAGACGGGAAACAATAGCTTCAGCCATTACTCCACCGCCTACAACACCTAATTTAAAAACCACGCTTATTTTAATCTCAAGTAACAGTTTAAGTTTCTAATCATTTCACTAACTACACTGGTAATAATTTAGTTAGATTTTCGGTAATCAGTAATAGTAGTAATCATTGAATTGATTTTTACTATAGTATTAATAATCAAATTGATTAATTATGCCATGTTGATGTTTTCTACGTGAGAATTGTTACCACTCCAGATATCATCAGCAAAAGAATTACTCAAATCATTATAAGTAATAACTGTTTCAGAGCTATTATTGTTATAAGATTTACCCGGAATATTACTTACTTTGACATTACGAGGAGTAAATAAGAAGATACTTTCACCAATTCTTTCTTGATGACCATCGATCGCATAAGTACCACCTGCGACAAAATCAACCGCTCTTTGTGCTTCATCAGGCTCCATTACGTTTAAGTTTAACACAACGGATCTTTGTTCTTTTAGAGTTTGAATTACTTGAGGAATTTCTTCAAAAGAATGAGGCTCTATTACAACTACTTCGTTTATCATATTGTTAGGTCCTGGCATACCAATTACATTATCAGGAAAATTGTTTGAACTACTATTTAGATTAGGATAAGAAGGTACTTCTGTGCTTACAGATTGCTCTTTTCTAAAAATACGACTAGTTGTCTGACTAGAGGGTTGAACGATCGTTTCTCTAATCGTCATCTGCTCAGATAACCCATAACTATCATCCTGTTGCATTGGATAACTTTGTCCTAAATCCTGATTCTCAGACTCATACTCTCCATCAGAATAATTTTCTTGACCGCCACCAATCATCTCTTTTAATTTGCTCAAAATAGTCACTAATTTATCTCCTCGAATATTTCTTGTTTGTAGGTAGCAAAATATGCACAATTACAGAACTTTACCTGAAGTTTACACTAATTTGCTTTATAAATGATAATTGCATAATAGTTTTTTGTGATCAAATCAAAAAAAAACTTCAAATTTTTTAATGTTTTTAATTAATTATTTTTATCTATCGATCATCTGAACTAATTATCAATAAATACTTAATGATTAAACAGTCTGCTAAAGTATTACACACCTTTTTAAATTTGTAAAGCTTCAGCTAATAATTTTTACCGAATCAAAATTATTAGTTGTAATTACTTAAGTATTAGTTATCTTAATTATTGTTTTTAAGTTTAAATTTCAAGTGAAACGAAGGGGCTTATCTTGGGGTTTAGTTCGTAACTTTGTCTTGATTTAACATAACCAATTCTACTATGATTGGCAGTTTGATAAAAAACTGAAACTAGCCACCGGTTAAACTTTAACTCTTAAAAGAACACCAACCATATTCGCCTGTTAACCTTTCTTTCGATCGATGATAACTTTTTAAGTCAACTAATAATAAAACATCAGCATCACATTACTTAATTTGATTTTTTTATTATTCTGAATGTTGTCAAGTGTAGCAAGATTCACACAGATATACATTACAATTTATAACAAATTGCAACTATTTTCTTTACATTAAGTTCGCAATTCAAAATGATTGACGAATTAAGAGTGAGAGATTGAGACTTTTATTTGTCTTCTTTTTCTTTTAGGTAACAAGGTTGAACACAACAGATATGAAGAGTAGTTACACCTGAAGTTCACTTTATCTTAAGCAGTTATTTAATAACTATTTTTAGTTAAGTTCTGGTTAGTGTTGTGACTCACTTCAAGATTGTAATTTGTTCCAACTAAATAGCGATCGTTTCTAACTTTTCCTTAAAATATATTGTAGCTAATTATACCAAAAAAATCTAGATGTGTAGATAGAAAAAACTTATCTTTTACTCAGATGAATATTAGTTTAGTTATAAATCTCGAGCGAGTAAATAGAAGAGAAAGCCAATAACAAGAATATTAGGGTTGAAGTTGCATACTATAGTAATATTTAAAAAATATCATACTTATTTACTAATCAAGCATTAATCACTTATCCTTTTAACAGAAAATACGATCGATCAGAAAACTTATCAATATACACTATACTTTACTGATATCAACTCATGAAAAGACCAATCTTCTCGACAATCAGACGAACTTTCAATCTTTTTGGTTCTAGTTGTAACTGGTATTACAATCGTTTATGGATTAGTCGTATAATCGCTCTTATTTCTGTTGCTAACTTATGTGTTATCGCTTTTGACTTAAGCTATATACCGCTACGTGATATTTGGTTAAATGGTCGAGTTACTGTTGCCAGTTTTAAGGTAGGGCCTTATGAATACGAAGGTATTCGCCTTAAAGTTCTTCCCGATTCTTGGAGTGAAACAATTACTAATTATGACGTGATTAAAGGAATTGAACCATATCGGCAAACAGAGCAATATTTAGAGGATGTAGATGAATTAATACTTACTATCCGCACTTATGGTTTAGACAACAATCTAACTAGAGAAATATTATCAGCATTAAGAGCCGAAACCGTCGATATAATTGAACAAAATCCCTTTGAATTAGCTAATAAAAGTGGTAATTTAGAAAAAATAAAAAACAAAATAAGAGATCATATGGATCCTCATTTTGATAATCCAAGAGACTCTGCAAGACAAGCTTTTATCAATTTTTGGACTACCTCACATTTGGAGGGTAGAGCTTTAAATGAATTAACTTTTTTTAATCGAGAAATTCGTCCTTTAATTAATACTAATTTTTATCGCCCATTAGGCGAAAATGGAGAATACATTGACAACTACGGCTTAGTTGATTTTCCTTTCTTTTTAATTCTTTTTGTTGACTTTCTGATTCGTTGTGTGGGGATTAGCTATCGTTACAACGGAGTTAACTTTTTTGATGCTATTTTATGGCGTTGGTATGATTTAATTTTTCTTTTACCTACTTGGCGTTGGCTAAGAATTATTCCCGTCACCATTCGTTTAGATGAAGCTAAACTGTTACAATCTGGTGGTATTAAAAAACAAGTATCTCAAGGTTTTGTAGCCGGAATTGCCGAAGATGTTACCGAAGTTGTCGTATTAAGAGTAGTCAACCAACTACAAACAGTCTTTAAAGAAGGGCAAATCGAAAAACTACTCACTCCTGCCAAAGAAGATAGAGAATATATTGACCTTAATAATACTAATGAAGTTACCGAAATTACAAAAGTTTTGATCAACTTAATGGCTTACAGAGTATTACCCGGTATTCGTGATGATGTCGAACAATTATTAGTTTATACGATTGAAAAAAGTATCAGTGAATCTGATGTTTATAAAAATGTCAAAAATTTGCCCGGGTTAAACGGTTTTTCTCATAAAATAAGTACAAGTTTAGCAACTCAGCTTTATCAAACACTTTCAGATGGTGTAACTAATCTACTTGAAGAAGATCCTGTTTTCGATGAACATTTGGAACAAATTATTGTTAAATTTAGCAAAACTATTCAGTTTAGTAGTGCGACAGAATATGAGATTACTCGTATTGAAGATATGTTAGTTGCTTTACTAGAAGAAGTTAAAGTTAATTATATTCAAAAATTATCCGACGCTGATGTTGATGCTTTGTTAGATGAAAAAAGAGCTTTACGACAAAAAAAACCAGTGAATAATAAAATTTACACTTCAACTAAGCCGCCAAGAATACGTTAAATGGTTAGATATTAGATCTCAATATTTTGGTTTTGGGTTGAATATTATTCAACCCCTACAACACCTTAAATTAACGCTATAACTACTAACTTTCGTTTTTAATGGCTAAGAAAGATTTTTATAATAAATTCGATCGCAACGATCGGTTTCTACACCTTCGGTTGGTTGATAATCATATTTTTCGTATAAGGCAACGGCTTGGGTTAAAATACTCGCAGTTTCAATCCAAATTTGCTGATAACCTCGATCGATAATTGTTTGTTCTAATTGAGTTAATAAGTATTTACCTAAACCTTTGCCTCGATGAGTAGGAAGAATATACATTTTACGAATTTCAACGGCATTAATTCCTCTACTGATGGGATAATAAGCGGCTGTGGCGACTATTTTTCGGGATATAGTATCTTCAACTACCCAAAATTCACCACCAACTTGAAGATAATATTTTTCTACTTCTAAGACATCTATATCAGCGGTGGTTGGTTGCCAAGGTAAATTGTACTCAGCTAAAACTTGCTTAATAATTTGGGCGGCAGTTTCTCTATCTGCTGGTTGCCACCTTCTGATGCGGTAGTTTTGATCGATATGATTCACCATTTTGTTAAGGCAATTTTACAGAAAAAAGGAACAGTAATTTTGGCACTCTTTCAATTCTCAATTCTCAATTCTCAATTCTCAATTCTCAATTCTCAATTCTCAATTCTCAATTCTCAATTATTGCCGTATCCTCCTGTACGTCCACCAAATACATCTTTAATTCCCGCAAAAAAGTCTTTGAGAGCATTTGTGCCATAAACGACTTCCGCTGTCACAATTTCAACGTATTCTGTGATTGTTTGATTCTCGATCGTATCTGTTGTGGAGACAATCATTACTTTTCACTCTCAATTTATTTGTTTTCTTTTATTGTAAGCTAATCTTTCTCAAGCTCATTTCATTTTGGCTTAAAGAAAAGGGGTTTTTTTAACCGCAAAGATACAGAAATTACGCAGAAGGATTGACTTGTTGGTGTCTAGGGTTGCTAAAAAGAGAGACAGAATGGTTTTTATTTCTGTATTGAGTGATTATTTTTTTACCTTAGCTTTAAATAAATATTGTTGATGCTCATCCGAGGCTAAATAATATTCGGATGCAGGTTCGATTAAAGTAACGATCGATTGAGAAAACTTCTGCGATAGTGTTAATCTTGATTTAGATAACCCTGCTTGTTTTGCTTGTTCTGGAGTATGATGAAAAATAATCGATCGATATTGTTCTCCTCTATCTGCACCTTGACGATTAAGTTGAGTTGGATCATGAATTGACCAAAATATATCTAACAACTCGTCGTATTCGATCGTGGTAGAATCATATTCTATTTGAGCAACTTCTGCGTGTCCTGTAATCCTTGATAATACATCAAGATAACTTGGGTTAGCAAAATGACCTCCCATATAACCAACAGAAGTTTTGGTCACTCCTTTAACAGTGCGGAAACTTTCTTCTATTCCCCAAAAACAGCCACCGCCAAAAGTTGCTTTTTCAATTTTCATTTTAACTAGAATTATTCTTTATTTATGTTAATAATTATGTTGATTTAAATATATTAGTTATTTTTTTTGCTATTATTTGGTAATAACATTTAATCGCAAAATAATATTTTTTATGGTTTGGAAATATAAACCTTGGTGGTGTCAACCTTGGTCAATTATACTCACAGGTTTAACAATTATAACCTTTAGCTGGCTAGTATTACATAACCTTATTATCACGATTTTAGCTACAATAGCTATTACAGCTTGGTGGGTTTATTTTTTAATTATTTATCCTAAATTAATGGCTCAAGTAATTAATGATGAAATCAATAATTGAACATCTCAATAGTTAAGTATGAAGATGAATTATTACCAAACCCCTTCGGGCTTACTTAAATAATAAGTAATAAGTTAAAGCCTCGCCATTGAGGCGAAAAGAAACACTCACCTATTTTTGAGCTTGAATCCTTTTCTTAAGCAAAGAGGTATTACTTGTTGCGATGGAAGCCCGCTCAGATGCGTTAGACGCACATAAAATGTCCACTCCTGACGCTCATTATTCGTGAATATGGTTAGCCTTGAATTGTATTATGAACGATCGTATCTCAATGAATCCAAATCAGCAAAAAATATCAATCGCCTTAACTAATTTAATTGAAGTAGTCACCCAACTAAGAAATCCTGAAAATGGTTGCCCATGGGATTTGAAACAAACTCAAGAATCTTTAATTCCCTACGTCTTAGAAGAAGCTTACGAAGTTGTTGATGCCCTTAATTCCCAAAATCAAACTCATATCGCCGAAGAATTAGGTGACTTGTTATTACAAGTGGTTTTGCAAGCCCAAGTTGCTCAAGATAATGGTGATTTTAATTTAGAAGATGTTGCCCAAAGTATTACTGATAAATTGATTCGCCGTCATCCTCATGTGTTTGGTGATGTAGAAGTAAAAGACGAAAAAGAAATTAATCAAAATTGGGAAAAAATTAAACAAGCCGAAAAAGCAGAAGCTAATATACCCGATTGATTAAGTGATAAACTCAAAAATTATCAGCGTACCTTTCCTGCTTTAACAGCTAGTCTTAAAATATCTAAACAAGCGGCGAAAGCTGGATTTGAATGGGAGACAGTAGAAGGAGTCTGGGAAAAATTTAGAGAAGAATTAGCTGAGTTAACCGAAGCTATAGAAGAAGGAGATAAACAACACGCCACCGAAGAATTAGGTGATTTACTTTTTACCGTCATTAATATTGCTAGATGGTATGACATCAACCCCGATATTGCTTTACAAGGTACAAATCAAAGATTTACTCAACGAATATCTGTCATGGAGAAATTCGCCTCTCGCCCCTTAAACGAATATTCGATCGATGAATTAGAATCATTATGGCAGAATGCTAAAGCTAAATTAAAGAAAGTTGACAATAAGTAGATTATATGTATCAATAATCAAGCCGATAAAATTAAAATTATTTTTGACTTTGTAATTGAATAATTAATCTCTCATAGTCGGATTTTTTTACTTAATTTTGATTATGATATTTATGACCCTCAAGATGCGTAATCATCTAGTAATACCATAGTGTTCGTGACGATTTAGAGGTAATAATCAAGCTAGTTAGACTTTATTTTCTTGGTGGCAGTTATTAAGAGTAAGTTGTGATTGGTTGCCTTCTTTAACCGCAACTTCTTCACAAGTAAAAAATCGATCGTATTTATGACCCTCAAGATGCGTAATCATCTAGTAATACCATAGTGTTCGTGACGATTCAGAGGCAATAATCAAGCTAGTTAGACTTTATTTTATTGATAGGCAAAACATTAATTAATTTCAAGGTAATAGACAGCAGGATTATCAAAAGATTCTTGCTTATAATTATTGTTGAGTTTTTTCTGATAAGTATCTTCTACCTTAGTTATCAATTCTGATGAAGGATTAATGACGAAAAGATGATTAAAGTTTTTTTCTGTTTCTAACTGTGTATCACCATTTATAAGTAACAAACTTGTCGTTGGCGTGAGAGTATGAGCGATCGATGTAATAATACCAATACTAATACCTCTTTGCTCGATCATGATTAATGGTTTGTCTAATTGATTAATCTGGTGAGTAATATAATTAGTTTGATAACCTAGAGATTTATTCCACCAAGTTACTTGTTGCATAATATCAAGATTAGACATAATACCAACAGTGATAATAAAAATATAAATCAATAACCACGATCGAGGATTTTTACTTTTGGTAATATTACTAGCCAACCAGTAACTAATAATTAAAGGAATACTGATGTAATAAGCAACTAAATATCTAGTAACAGTCGATCGAACACTACCAGATATAATATCAGGAATAGCTAAAGTCAAAAAAGGAATTACGAACAGTAAAACTAAGTAAAGCCATATATTTTTAGACGTATTTTTTAGTAAATAAAAGCTACTAAATATAATTAATATATAAGCAAAAATAACAATTAAATCACTCCAACGATTGTATTGAGCAAAACTAAAATCGGCAAAAAGACGACCAAAATTAACACCCCAACCATTGTTTAATTCTAATAGTGATTTATCTTGTTTTAACCAATCTGTAGCCCCTTTCATTTTATCGTAATTAATTATAATTACTTGTATCCAAGGAATAAAACAAACTATTGTAATTAAAGCACAAATAATAAACTTAAACCAATTATTATATTTTTTAATATCTTGATTGAAAATTAAATAAACTACTTGAACTATTAAAAGTAAAGTTGATAATAAAGAAGTATAAAAACTAAAAATAGAAGTTACTAAATAAAAACTCCAAGGTAATACTTTTTTAGTTTTCAGAGCTTTAATAAAAAATAAACTATTGATAATAGTTAGTAATATCCATAAACTATATTGTCTTGCTTCTTGAGCATAAAGTATCTGTAATGGAGAAACAGCTATCAAAGTTGTAGCTATTAATGATATTTGAATCGAACCGAATAACTCCCAACTAAACCAATAAATAGCAGGCAAAATTAAAATACCAAATAAAGCGGACAGACTACGATAAGAAACGATCGAATTACCAAATAATTGTTGCCAAAATCGTTGTGAAATATAATATAAAGGTGGATGCTCTGGATGTTCAACAAAAGCATTTATGGCATCATTAAAACTTTTATTTGAAGATACTTTTTGATATTTTAATAATTGTTTGACTGTGATAATTTTACCAGTAAAAAGCTCTGGTGCAACTTCTTCGGATGAATAACCCGCTACTCGAATCGAAGTATGTACCTCATCATGCCAATATACTTTTTTATCAATATTTACTACTCGAAAAAAAATTCCCAAGCAAATAACAATACCGACAAAAATATAAAACCAAGAATAGTATTTTTTATTCATGATTTTGATTAATTAATAAGTGTTTTAAAAGCCAATAAATATATTCATTTTAACAATCAAAAATAAATGGTGGGCATTACCCACCCCACATAATAATTAAAAAGTAATTGTCAACTGTCAATTATCAATTGTCAATTGCTAAAACTACATTTTCTTTTTCAAATTAGCGATCGCTTGTCTAACGGGTTCAAATCCTGTACCACCATAGCTTTTGCGAGCAGACACCACCTGTCTCGGTGCGATCGCTTCATAAATGTCATTTTCAAAAGCAGGATGCAATTCTTGCCATTGTGACAATGTTAAATCTTTAAGCAATTTACCGTCAGCCAAACTAGTTTTGACTACCTTACCAACTAAGTTATAAGCCTCTCTAAAAGGTACACCTTTACCTGCTAGATAATCAGCCACATCTGTTGCATTAGAAAAATCTTCATTAACCGCTTCTTCTAAACGTTGAGTCTTGAATTCTAATCCTTCATTAAATAAAATAGTCATCGCCGTCAAACTACCCTTGATAGTTTTAACCGTATCAAAGATACCTTCTTTATCTTCTTGTAAATCTTTGTTGTAGGCAAGGGGCAAACCTTTCATTATGGTTAACAAAGCTTGTAGATGCCCAAAAACTCGTCCTGTTTTACCTCTAACTAGCTCAGGAATATCAGGGTTTTTTTTCTGAGGCATAATGCTTGAACCTGTAGAGCAGTTGTCTTTTAAGGTAATAAAACTAAATTCCTTTGAACCCCATAAAATAAGCTCTTCACTGATACGACTTAAGTGTACCATAATCAAACTAGAGGCACATAAAAATTCGATCGCAAAATCTCGATCGCTGACACCATCTAAGCTATTCTCATATACAGAACTAAAATCAAGCTCCTTTGCGGTAAAATGACGATCGATAGGAAAAGTAGTACCTGCTAATGCACCACTACCAAGAGGAGATATATTAGTACGATCGTATATTTGCTCTAATCTTTCCCAGTCTCGTTGTGCCATCTGACAATAAGCCATCAGGTGATGGGCTAAACTAATCGGTTGTGCCCGTTGTAGATGTGTATAACCAGGAATTAAAGTCTCGACATGATTTTCGGCATGAGTAAGTAAAGCCTGTTGCCAATCTTTTAACAAGACTTGAATTTGTTGAATTTGATCTCTTAAATAGAGGCGAATATCTGTACCTACTTGATCATTGCGAGAACGAGCTGTATGGAGCTTTTTACCGACATCGCCAACCAGTTCGGTTAAGCGTCTTTCCACTGCAAAATGGACATCTTCTTGGTCAATTCCGGGGTTAAAATTACCTGAGCGATATTCTTGACGAATTTTTTCCAAACCCTCAATTAAAGTATCAGCTTCTTCTTTGGTAATAATACCTGTATGCCCTAACATTTTGGCGTGGGCAGTCGAACCAGTCAAATCATATTCAATTAATTCAATATCAAAACCAATACTGGCGTTAAATTCAGCAATAATTGGGTTTAATGATGTTTCAAAACGATCGCTCCAAGTTTGTTTTTTGCTCACCTTGTCAATATAAATAAATTCACTAATAACTAAGAGTATATATTGAGAATTGAGAATTACCTAAATTTAAAGTATTAGACTTTTGATTTTCCTTTTCAGTTGTTTTGTTTTTGTGATCAATAAAAGGTTTGACTTATTTATTTTTTAGCTATTATAAAGATTAAATCTCTTGGCAAATTAGAACCGTCAATTGAAGGACACTCGTATAATGGACACTCGTACAAAGGTATCGGTGAAAAAATTACCTTTGCCCTTTGCCCTTTGCCCCTTGCCCTTTAATTTTTGATAAACGTGATTGACCAACAAATTTTAAGAGATCATTTAGTAATTATTTCTCATGAATGATTTACAGTGGGTATTAATCTGTGCAGGATTAGTTTTTCTGATGCAACCGGGTTTTATGTGTTTAGAATCTGGTTTAACTCGATCGAAAAACAATATTAATGTAGCTATTAAAAATTTAGCTGATTTTGGCATATCGGTAATGTTATTTTGGGCATTCGGTTATGCAATCATGTTTGGTTTAAGTTGGCAAGGATGGTTTGGTTTTAGTGGTTTTATTTTAGATATAGGTGATGATTTTGAATTAGGTGCTTTTTTCTTATTTCAGGTGATGTTTTGTAGCACTACTACCACCATTGTTTCAGGGGCGGTAGCTGAAAGATTGAAGTTTAGTGCTTATGTGATAATTTCGATCATCACTTCGGGTTTGATATATCCTTTTTTTGGTCATTGGGTATGGAATGGGTTAGGTTTTAATGATGATTACACCTTTAGTGGTTGGTTAGGTAAATTAGGATTTATTGATTTTGCTGGGTGTAGTGTAGTTCATTCGATCGGTGCTTGGATTGCTTTAGCATTATTACTAATAATAGGACCTCGTCAAGGACGTTTTTCGGTGACAGGATATACTCGTAAAATGAACGGTTCTAATCTATCATTATCGGTATTAGGGGTGATGTTGTTGTGGATAGGTTGGTTTGGCTTTAATGGTGGTAGTGCATTTTCTTTTGAGACTCAAGTTGCTAAAATTTTAGTAAATACTCTTATGTCTGGTGTAGCAGGAATGATTAGTGGTTGTGCTTTTGGTTGGCACAGATATAAGTTGCCTGAAGTAGAATTATTAATTAATGGTACGATCGCAGGCTTAGTTTCTATTACCGCTTGTTGTCATTTAGTTTCTACACCTCAAGCAGTGGTTATCGGTTCGATTGGTGCTTATATCATGCTTTGGTGTAAAGATTTTTTAGAGCGTAAGCATATTGATGATGCCGTTGATGCGATCGCAGTTCATGGTGGAGCGGGAATGTGGGGTGTTTTAGCCGTAGCTTTATTCGTACCTACAGAAAAACTAGCAACTGGTTTAAGTTCGTTTGAGCAATTCTTAGTCCAGTTATTAGGGATTGGTGTGAGTGTTGCTTGGGGTTTTGGAGTGAGTTGGTTAATTTTATCAATCATTAATCGTTTTCTCCCTTTTCGAGTCTGTGCAGAAGACGAAAGAATCGGTTTAAATATATCTGAGCACGGGGCAAAAACAGATTTGTATGATTTACTGACGACAATGAATCAACAAGCGACGAGTCAAGATCTTAGTTTAAGAGTACCAGTTGAACCATTTACTGAAGTTGGCTATATTGCTAGTCATTATAATCAAGTTATCGACTCATTAGAAAAATCTAGCTCACAACTTGAGCAAGGTAACAAAGAATTAGCCGTCGCTAAAGAAAAAGCAGAAGTAGCAAATAAAACTAAAAGTATTTTTTTAGCAAATATGAGTCATGAATTACGTACACCGATGAATGCGATTTTAGGCTTCTCGCAAATTATGATGCGATCGAATATTTTACCCGCAGAACATTTAGAGAACGTGAGTATCATTAATCGTAGTGGTAATTATCTACTTAATTTGATCAATAATATTCTCGATTTATCGAAAATAGAAGCAGGAAAAATAAGCAGAAATGCCAAAGATTTTGATCTTTATAGTCTGATTGAAGAAGTAGAAAACTTACTCCGACTTAAAGCCGAAACTCAACAATTACAACTTAATTTTTACATAGCAAGTGATGTTCCTCGTTATATTAATACTGACGAAACCAAAATCCGTCAAGTATTGATTAATTTAATTAACAATGGGCTTAAATTTACCCAACAAGGAGGAGTTAGTGTCACAGTTACAGTGATGAATCAAAATTCACAAAACGATGACAATTTATCGGTAAATCAAATCAAAGTGTTGTTTAAAATCGAAGATACAGGAGTAGGAATTGCCCCATCAGAAATATCTAAAATATTTGAAGCATTTACCCAAACAGAAGTAGGTAGGAATAGCCGTGAAGGGACAGGTTTAGGTTTAGCAATTAGTCGTAAATTTGTTCAGTTGATGGGAGGTGATATTAATGTAGAAAGTCAATTAGAAGAAGGTTCAACTTTTTCTTTTGATGTTACGGCTACAATAGTTGAATCATTAGAAATTAACATACCTGAGTCGCCAAAATCTCGTCGGGTAATTGGTTTACAATCTGGACAACCTATCTATCGTATTTTGATAGTTGACGATTGTCGTGTCAATCGATTGTTATTAGTTAAAATCTTAAAACCGTTAGGTTTTGAACTTCAAGAAGCAGAAAATGGAGTAGAAGCAATTAATATTTGGCAGGAATGGAAACCTCATTTAATCTGGATGGATATGCGTATGCCTGTAATGGATGGTTATGAGGCAACTCAATATATTAAAAGTACAACTAAAGGTAATGCCACCGCCATTATTGCTCTAACTGCTAGTGTTTTAGAAGAAGAAAAAGCAGTCATACTTTCAGCAGGATGTGATGATTTTATTCGTAAACCTTTTCAAGAATCTGTGATTTTTGATGCCATGGGCAGGCATTTAGGAGTAAAGTATATATATCAAGAAAAATTGCCCCAAAATAATCTAGTCTCAAATCAAATTATTACGAAAGAAGATTTGCAAATTATGTCTAAGTCTTGGTTAAATCAACTTTATCAAGCATCGATTGATTTAGATGATGATTTAATTTTAGAATTAATTAAACAAATTCCGACACAATACGATGGTTTAGCCAGTCAACTAACACAATTAGTTAATAATTTTCAGTTAGTCAAAATTAGAAAGTTGATTGAATAGTTTGCCTCAGATAAATCAAATAATTATTAATTACTAAGATATTTCGATAGGGAAAATTAAAAGAAAATGAGTTTATCAGAATTAAATTCAGAAAATAGTAACATAGAAAGTATTTTGTTAGTTGATGATAAACCAGCTAACTTGAAAGTCTTATCACAAATGTTAAAAGGAAAAAATTATAAAGTAAAAAAAGCAATTGATGGTGAGACTGCTATTTTAGCCGCTCAATCAAGCCCTCCTGATTTGATTTTATTAGATATCATGATGCCTGATATGGACGGTTATGAAGTCTGTAGTATCCTTAAATCTAACCCGAAAACTGAAAATATACCCATAATATTTATTAGTGCTTTAAATGATGTTTTTGATAAAGTAAAAGCATTTGAAGTTGGTGGAATAGATTATGTATCCAAACCTTTTCAAGAAGAAGAAGTGTTAGCGAGAATTAATAGCCAATTAACAATTCAATCACAAAAAAAACTTTTAGAAAAAGAGCAAAAAATTCTCATTCAAGAAATAAGACAAAGAAAAGAAACCGAAGCAATTTTATATCAATCAAGAGCAATTATTTCTAGCATACTTAATTCTTCTTTAGATGCCATTGCCGCAGTTGAAGCCGTTAGAAATCCAATCACAGGTGAAATAGAAGATTTTCGTTGTTTAGTTGTCAATCCGATAATTGCCAAAACATTTGAACGAGAAGCTGAAGATTTGACAGGTAGATTAGTGGTTAAAAAATTTATCAATAAAGTCAATCCTCAATTATTTCCAGCACTGATTGATGTTGTCGAAACAGGAATACCTTTAGACGAAGAAAGAGAATATCACTATAAACAAAAGCGTAAATGGTTTCATTATATAGTAGTTAAATTAGGAGATGGTTTTTCAATTACGGT
This sequence comes from uncultured cyanobacterium, assembly GCA_963710605.1. Taxonomy (GTDB): domain Bacteria; phylum Cyanobacteriota; class Cyanobacteriia; order Cyanobacteriales; family Cyanobacteriaceae; genus JAALKG01. The sequence continues at coordinate 547,295 of CAVQBA010000006.1, read as the reverse complement.
TAGAGATATAACCAAGAAAAAACAACTAGAATTAAAACTAAATAAACTAGCAACTACCGATAGTTTGACTAATGTTTATAATCGACATTCTTTCGATTTAATTTTAAAAAAACAATGGCAAAAATGTAGCCGACAAAAACAGCCTTTATCATTAATTATTTGCGATGTTGATTTTTTTAAAGACTATAATGATTTTTATGGACATCAAAAAGGTGATGAATGTTTAATTCAAATTGCTCAAACATTAGATAGTATAGCCCAACGTCATTCTCATCTAACTGCTCGTTATGGCGGTGAAGAGTTTGCGATTATTTTACCTAATGCTTCGTTAGAAGATGCTACACAAATTGCTCAAACAATGCGTCAGCAAGTTGAATCGCTTAATATTCCTCATCAAAAGTCTTCTATTGCTAGTCATATTACTCTTAGTTTGGGATTAACTTCTATTTTTCCGACTTCTAGTCTTAATCAAAGCTTATTACTCAAATTATTAATTAAAAAAGCAGATAGTGCTTTATATCAAGCTAAAAATAACGGTCGAAATCAATTAAGATTAGAAACGATTGAAAACAATAATAATAATTAATATTTTTGTAGTGTTTTATTTAATTGAGTAACCGATATACGTGGAGATAAGCGAGGAATTAATCTTGGTTGTGTTGAGGTAACTTTGTATAAAACAGGAATTTCGTACTGATATTTTTGCCACCAATCGTCGTTAGTCGTGATATTTCTTATTTCTAATTCTACATTTTCGATTTGCTTGATTTTTTCTTCTAATCCCTCACATAAATGACATCCCGGTTTACTATAAAGAATTAATTTCATCGATCGATATTTATATTTCTAGTTTGCCCATATTAATTGTCAACTGTCAATTGTCAATTGTCAATTGTTCTCCTGCCCATTGACGAATTACTCTTTCAATTTCTTCAAGTTTTATTGGTTTAGGGATAAAGTCTTTCATACCGACATTAAAACATTTATTTTGAACTTCTTTCATCACATTAGCTGTCATAGCAACAATGACTGGTTTTCGATCGTATTCTTGTTCTAGAATCAAACTAGTAGTTTCAAATCCATCCATTATGGGCATCGAAATATCCATAAAAACAAAATCATAGTTTTTGTCTTTCATTTTTTCTAAAACATTTAAACCATTATCGGCAATATCAACTGAATAACCTAATTTTAAAAATACTAACTTAGCTAACTTTTGATTAAACTTATTGTCTTCAGCAACCAAAATATTTAAAGGAAATAGAGAAGATAAAATATTTTCATTTAAATTTGAGTTATCTTTGAGACTTTTATCAATATATTGCTGATTGTCATCATTGATATTCAAACTTTGAGCTAAAATATTCATAAATTTTTTTCGTTTAATCGGAGAGACTAATTGATTTGGAAAATATCGACCAAATCATGAGCATTTGCTTGGCTTTTAGCTACCAAAATAAAAGGAATTTGAGTTGACTGATGCCACTGTTGTAATTCTTGCTGAATTTCCCAGCTAGATATTCGATAAATATATTCACTTATCAAGACAGTATCGTAATGAGTTTTAGTAATAGTTAAATTATTTAAAGCCTTTTTACTAGAATGTAAGTGAATAATATACATATCCCAATCTAATAATTGTTGGATAATAAAATCATAAAAGTAATCATTAGGGGGACAAATAATTAATATTTTTTTATGTTTAAATTGAGTAGCTTTATTTTTGATACTTTTTGTGGCAAAAGAAGTAGAAAAAGTAGTTTTAGCATCAATATTAAAATAAAAAATTGTTCCTTTTTGAAATTGACTTTCTACCCAAATTTTACCTTCTAAAATTTCAATTAGTTTCTGACTAATTGCTAAACCTAAACCAGTACCTTCAAATTTGCGATTAGCGGAAAAATCTACTTGAGAAAAAGGTTTAAACAATTTAGATAAACTTGCTTCTGAAATACCAATACCTGTATCTTGAATAGTAAACAAAATCTTTTCATCTGACTGTTTACTTACTAGCAAAATAATTTCGCCTTTTTCGGTAAACTTAATGGCATTATTAATTAAATTTAACAATACTTGACGTAAACGATTTTCATCAGTACAAATTAAATCAGGAACGTTTTTATCTATTTTAAAGCATAATAATAGTTGTTTTTCTTCTACTTGAATATTAACCAGATCGATTATATTTTCTACGCAATTACGTAAATTAAAAAAGGTTTTTTGAATAGTTATTGTTCCTGATTCTAATCTTGAAAAATCGAGAATATCGTTAATGATTACTAAGAGACTATCACTACTAGTTTTAACTATTTCTAATAAGTCTTTTTGTTCATCTGATATTTGAGTATCTAGTAACAATAAATTAGTCATTCCCAAAATAGCATTCATTGGAGTCCTAATTTCGTGACTCATAGTTGCTAAAAAAAGCGATTTTTCATAGTTAACTGCTTTAATTTTTTCTTTTTCTTGCTCTAATTCTACTCTGCGTGAAATTGATTTAGTTAAATCTTTCATGCTTAATAAACTTATTTTGACAACAAAAAGTACAAATAAAGCTCCTAAAAAGAAAATAACTCCCATTAATAGAAGTAAAATAGCGTATTGTTCAAATATAAATAAACCAAAAGTAATAATATAACCAAAAAGGAAGAAAATCATTAAATATCTTAGATTTTTCCAATATTGTTGATAATTACTCCTACGGAGATATTCAAAAATAACATTTGTTTCTATAATGCCTAATAACATAGTTAAAGCACCACAAAAAATTAAACTTAAAATTAATGATTGATTCATTAGCGTCGAAAACAACAAGTAGTAACTATTGTCTAAATAAGATGTAGTATTATTTAATTAATTTTATCTATTTAACTAAAACAAAAAATTAATAAATTAGTATTTTGACTTTCCAGAAAGCGAGAATAATCTAATATAATTGTCCTAATAGACATAAAATAAATAATATATTTGTCGTGTTTTATATATTTATAAAGTAATAACATTATTATATATCAACGAGAATCATGATCAACAATTATGACTAAAATTTTGTCCATTGGTGAAGCTTTATTTGACTATTTTCCTGAGCAAAAAGTCTTAGGAGGTGCACCTTTAAATTTTGCGGTTCACGGAGTACAATTAGGTGCACAAGTAGCTTTGTTAACTAAAATTGGTGAGGATGAATTAGGAGAAGAAATATTTGATATTTTGGCGGATAGAGGAGTTGATATTCAATATATCCAATGGGATGAATCTAAACCTACAGGAAGGGTAGAAATTGAGTTTTCTTCTCAACAAACAAATGAGCCTAATTATTCAATCATCAAAGACGTAGCCTGGGATTATTTACAATATAATCAGCAATTAACGATCGATATTCAAGATTATGATTGTCTTTATTTTGGGACTTTAGCTCAAAGAAATGATCGAACAAGGGCAACTATATATCAAATTATCGATTGTTTTTCTGGTTTCAAAATGCTTGATTTAAATTTAAGAATCCCTTTTGTTTCAAGCGAGATAATTAATAAAAGTATCGCTTTAGCAGATGGATTAAAATTAAATTTAGCTGAAGCTAATTATTTACAAAAAAACCTTAATTTCGATCGTAATATTCATAGTTGGTTAGAAAAATATAACCTAAAATGGATTGTTTTAACCCAAGGAAAATTAGGTACTAAATGGATAGATGAGTCAGGAGAAACAACTGCTATTCCAGTAGAAATTAATAATTTAGATCAAAATGCTGACTCGGTTGGTGCAGGAGATGCTGTTAGTGCGGTGATAATTACCCAGTATTTAGCCGGTTTGTCTCCTCAAAAAATTACTGTACTTGCTAATCAAATAGGTGCTTATGTAGCATCAGTTCAAGGTGCAACTCCGATTATTCCTTTAAATTTATTATTGTAGTTGATCATAATCTTGTTTACTAACTTGAGCTTGTTTGCTAATCGGCAATTAATGATGTTGAAAGTTAGATCAAAGACTTTTTTAGTTCTTACTACAACCCTGATTATAATTTTAATTAATTTTTTTGATTTTTTTATGATTAATAGAAACAACCGAACCCAACAAACTCATATAAGAAGTTCCCCAATGATGAATTTCTAAAAAGTTAGCAGTTTCAGGTGCCGGTTTATAGATTTGAAAAGTTCTCATAATACCTAGTGTAGCGGCACTTTCTAATGGTCCAATAAAACGATCGTCTTTATCTAAAAAATAATCTTGTTTTGTCCAATGTTTAAGTTGTTCATTAGTTAGAAAAAAACAACCCGAATGAGGATTTAATGGGCGACGAAAAATAACCTGCTGATTCATCACTTTACCTGCTAATTCTGGCTCATGATTAATATTTTGAAATGGTTGAGTTACACCTGCTCTCAAATCACCATCAACATAACATTTACCTGTGTATTGACTCAAACCTAATTCATAACGATTAGGAAACAAAACTTTGTGCATATCGGTAACTTGATTAAACCAATCTAGCTTAGTAAAAAAATTAGGATCATGAATAATTAAATCATCTTCTAAAAAACAATAATAATCATATTTATCTAAATTTTCCGCTAAAAATTTATGACATTCATAACCTAAAAAAAGTGGTTCAGAATCGGTATTATAATGAGTAAATAAACTTTTTGGTAAAGATATTTGCTCAACTAAATGATTTTCTCCTGTTGTACAAATGACAATGTCTAATTGGCTATTTTGCAGTTGATTAGCTTGAATGGTATCTTTTTGCCATACTTGAATCATTAAAGGGTTGATGCCAAATAATTGTTGTAAAGAGAGTATTGATTGGTTTAACGCTCTTAGACGTGGCTCTGGATTTCTCTGTGAACCATATTTTCCATCTTCTTGTTGCTTAAAAAAATGTGCGATTGTTACTAAGATTTTCATCTTTTCTTTAAATTACCAATGACTAATCAATATTGCATAAGTATGCCCATTTTTCTCACCATTAATCGCAAATATCACAGTAACAAGATAATTATTATTTATTAACTACTCATCATCATCATCATTTTCCGAAGTATCTTGATTATGAGGAATAGCTAAACCGATCGCATCTATCACTTTACCGACGCTTAAAATTTCTAAACCTAAATCAGTAGAGTAAGTCTGCCCTTTAGGCACTATAGCTCGTTGAAAGCCTAATTTCGCCGCTTCTTTTAATCTTAATTCCATTTGCGAAACAAGACGTACTTGTCCTCCTAAACCGATTTCGCCAATTAAGATTGTACCTGGATCGACTACTCGATCACGAAAACTAGCTACGAGGGCGATCGCAATACCTAAGTCAGCCGCAGGCTCTTCTACACCTAAGCCACCAGCCGAAGCTAGATAAGCATCTAACTTGGATAAAGGAATACCGACTCTTTTTTCTAAAACTGCGAGAATTTGTTGCAGACGGTTGTAATCTACTCCTGTGGTTGAACGTCGAGGAGAAGTATAACTAGTTGGGCTTACTAATGCTTGTAATTCGACCACCAAAGAGCGAGTACCTTCACAAGAGACGATCGTAGCAGTACCAGGAGATCTTTCATCACGGTTACTCATAAATATTTCTGAAGGATTAGTCACCTCATCCAAACCATGATCAACCATTTCAAAAATACCGATTTCGTGAGTTGCCCCAAAACGATTTTTGACCGATCGTAATAGACGATGAGAAGCATAACGATCGCCCTCAAAATATAAGACAGTATCAACTAAATGTTCTAAAACTCTCGGTCCTGCGATCGCACCTTCTTTAGTAACATGACCAACAATAAATAAAGTAATGTTTTCTCTTTTCGCTACTTGCATTAAAGCAGAAGTACATTCTCTCACCTGAGAAACAGAACCAGGGGCTGAATTAAGAGTGGCAAAATGGAGAGTTTGAATACTATCGATAATAGCAACTTGTGGTTTTAAAGACTCTAATTCTCGCAAAATTTCTTCTAAATCTGTTTCTGCTAATACATACAAATTCGGATCAAGATGTTCCTCTTTTAACTGTTTTTTTTTGCTGGGGCTTTTACCTTTTTTTGGCTCTGATTTGGATTGTTGCTCCTTCTCTTGCTCCTTCTCTTGCTCTTGCTCTTGTGAAGCCCCTACACCCAAACGAGAAGCCCTTAATTTGATTTGTTGCCCTGATTCTTCGGCTGAAACGTAAAGAATACGAGGAAAACGAATAGCTAACTGATTTGCGGTTTGTAACAATAAAGTTGATTTACCAATTCCGGGGTCTCCACCAATTAAAATAAGAGAGCCGGGTACAATACCACCACCTAAAACTCGATCGAGTTCTTGATAACCTGACTCCATACGGGGTTGTTCTTGTTCTGTAATATCAGAAAACTTAACTGATATTCTCGCTTTAGGCTCGACTAAATTACGATTAGCTTCTTTTTTACCAGATTGCCAATTACTACGATTAAAATGACCATTACTATTATTGCCATTAATTACAGATTCTTCTAAACTACCGTAAACATCACAACTAGGACATTTACCAAACCACTGAGAAGATTCTGCACCACAAGAATTACAGATATAGACAGTTCTGGTTTTAGCCATTAGATTTTTAGGTGTTGGGTTTTTAGGTGTTAGGTGTTAAGTAGTAATCAGACAACATATTTGAAAATTTTCAAATATTATTGTTTTATCGGCTAATTTTTTTTTTTTAAACACCCGCACACTCTATTGTAACTTTTACGCTCAGCTTTTTTTGTTCGTTTTCAATGGGCGAGATTCGTCATCAGTTCGTGGAAAAATAGAACTACTGCTTAAGGGTTTTGATACCTTCTGCGATAATTATAATGTCATTGAAACATTATTGTTAATACCGTTGATCTTTATGATCGTACCAAGCTCAAAATATAGTTTTACTTTGAGCGCCTTAATTTTTTATTTTCTAACAATACAAATACAAACAAGACTAATTTTTATCTCCTAAATAATAGATAATAATCTTGCTTGAGTTGATTATTCTGAATCTATTTCGGATTTATTTTCGATTGCAGGATAGGAAACTAGATTAGGTTTTAAACCTAAGACTGATTTGATTTTGACCCAAGCCCAATCATTCCACCAGCCGACTATTCCATCGGGTAAAACGGTTACTACCATCAAAAATAACGCACCTTGGAAAAATAACCAAATTTCTGGGTATTGCTCGCTTAAAAATGTTTGCCCGAAGCGAACGAGTAAAGTACCAATAATCGCCCCAATCAAAGTACCTCTACCACCCACTGCCACCCAAATGACCATTTCGATCGAAAATGCGACTTCCATGATGCTAGGGGTGATAATTCCTGTTTGTAGAGTATATAAAGCACCTGCCACTCCTGCGATCGCACCTGAGACAGCAAAAACCAAGACTTTAAAACCTGTCGGATTGTAACCTGAAAAGCGAACTCTATTTTCATCATCACGAATAGCAATCAACAAACGCCCTAATCTACCGTTAGTTAGCCATCGACACAAAAGATAAGCTAATAATAAAAAGACGATTGTACATTGATAAAAAGCAACTTGAGCAGTTTGCGAACTAGCGACAACACCAAAAATCATCTCGCTATCTGTTTTTAAACCATTAGTACCATTAATTAATTCTTGTTGTCCATTAAAAAAGTTGAAAAAGACAATTAAAGCCGCTTGGGTAATAATCGAAAAATAAACCCCTTTAATACGATTACGAAAAACTAAATAACCAAGTATGCCCGCTACGATAGCCGGTACGACAAAAATAGCCAGAATAGTAAAAGGAAAAGAATAAAATGGTTGCCAAAAAAAGGTAATTCTTTAACTCCATAAAGAGTAAAAAACTCAGGTAACTGCCCATCAGGTAATTGCAATTTCAGGTACATAGCGATCGCATATCCACCTAAAGCAAAGAAAATACCATGACCTAAACTTAACAATCCTGTATAACCCCAGATTAAATCAATTCCTAAAGCAACGATCGCTAAGGCTAAAAATCTACCTAATAATTGAAGTCGGAATGGACTTAAGAATAAAGGTAAAACGATCACTAAGATAATTCCGATAGCAACAATCGCACCAATTTCGGTGGCTAACTGACGTTTTTGGTTCTTTCTGATGCTCGCACGAGTAGTATTTACCACTTTTTTTAATTAACTTACTATATATAATGATTTGCTTGATAAGATTGATAATGGTTTCAAAGCTTTAATTTCAAACTGTCATTATAGTATCTGTTTGTTGTCTAATTCAATCTTTGCTTATCTATAAGTTGAGTAAATCATGACAGATTTTATAAAAATGACAATTTTGGCTATGATGTTAAGTTTACTTGTGCTTTAAAGAAAAAAACAGTTGTCATGGTTGAATATCTAGTCTTTTTGACAATCTCTGCTAGTTTATATGGTTTGTTTGCTTTAGGTTTAAATTTACAGTGGGGATTTACAGGTTTAATTAATTTTGGTCATGTTGCCTTCATGACAATCGGTGCTTATCTTACAGTATTATTAGCCGGGCAAGGTGTACCATTATTTATTGCCATGATAATTGGGGCTATCGGCGCATCAATACTGGGTTTATTAATTGGTTTTAGTACTTTAAAATTAAGAGAAGATTATTTAGCAATTGTTACTATTGGGGTATCAGAATTAATTCGTTTAATCGTTCAAAATGAAGAATGGTTAACTAGAGGTACATTTGGGATTCAAGGTTATCAGTTACCTTTTGGCGATTTTCAACCCAATCCTTTAGGAAGAATAATGATGATTGGTATTTTGACTATCTTAGCTGTTTTCACGACATGGCAATTATGGCGTAATATAAAACAACGTTTACAACTAGGTAAAGATATTCAAGGGAAAAGTTATCAACCGCCGAACAAAACCGCTACTTATGGTTGGGGTATGTTAGCTTTTGCTTTAATTTTGTTAGTCTATATCAATGGTACGATCGCTCTTTCTAACTATACTTATAAGGCAGGGTTGATGTTACTTATCCTCATTACCTTAGCGATCGTTTATTTCGGATTAGATATTATTGTACATTCACCATGGGGAAGAGTCTTAAAAGCAATTCGAGAAGATGAAGAAATCGCTAAAGCCCTTGGTAAAAACGTTTTTTGGTATAAATTACAATCTTTTATGTTAGGAGGAGCGATCGCAGGAATAGCAGGTGCTTTTTATGCTTGGCAATTAACTACTATTTATCCGACTAGTTTTGAACCTTTACTAACCTTCAACTGCTGGATTATTGTTATTTTAGGTGGTTCTGGTAATAATGCAGGAGTCTTGCTTGGTGCAATGATATTTTGGGGCTACGACTCTATTACTCGTTTTATTTTTAGTAATTCTGATCTTATTAGTGATTCTCAACTTGGTGCATTCAGAGTCATGGTAATTGGATTAGTACTAATGATTTTGATGATTTGGCGACCTCAAGGAATTTTAGGTAACAAAGATGAGCTTTCTTTAGAGCGATAGTTATTGATAATTGACAATTGACAATTGCGGTGGAAGCCCGCGTCGGCGAAAGACGCAAGGGAATGTCCACCAAGACGACAATTGACAATTAATACTTCCTTCTTCTCTATTCCCTGTTACTCCTTACTCCTTACTCCTTACTCATTACTCATTACTCTTAATTAACCTTCTCTTAGTCTTGTTTAACGTCTATTTAACTTGTTCTGGTTACTCTATTAAAGTGATCCGTTATTACTAAAAATCATTTAGTAATAATTAGAAATATAAGAGTAAATATGGCTATTAACCTCAACTTAATTGGCACTTACAGTACAGGACAATTTGATGAAAGTGCCGCTGAAATACCTGCATTTGACCCCCTCACTCAAAGATTGTTTGTGGTTAATGCCCAAGCTGTAACGATCGATGTTTTGGATTTAAGTGACCCTACTAATCCTAATAAAATAGGCGAGATAGACGCATCTATCTTAGGCGGAGGAGCAAATAGTGTTGCAGTCAAGGACGGAATTATTGCGATCGCAATTGAAGCTGATACTCAAACTGATAATGGTGAAGTATTATTTTTCAACACTGACAGCGATTTTAGTACTGCTGTTACCCCCGTTAATAGTGTAACAGTGGTTGCATTACCCGATATGCTTACGTTTACTCCTGATGGTAACAAAGTAGTAGTTGCTAACGAAGGTGAGCCTGATGGTGAGATTGATCCAGTTGGTTCGATTAGTATCATTGATGTTAGTAATGGAATCAATAACGCTACAGTTACTACCGCAGGTTTTACTGCTTTTGATAGTCAATTACAAGACTTAAGAGCAAATGGAGTCAGAATTTTTCCTGATGCGACAGTATCTCAAGATTTAGAACCAGAATATATTGCAGTTTCAGCAGATAGCACTCAAGCCTATGTTACTCTACAAGAAAATAATGCGATCGCTGTTGTTAATCTTGACACTGCAACCGTAGATAATATTTTACCACTAGGTCTAAAAGATCATAGTATTGATGGTAATGGTATAGATCCAAGCGATCGAGATGATGCCATTAATATTAATACCGTTCCTGTTTTCGGAATGTATATGCCCGATGCGATCGCTTCTTACGAATTTGATGGGCAAACATATTATGTCATCGCCAACGAAGGTGATGATAGAGGAGATGCAGATGTTGATGCTAGAGGGGATGCCATACGAGTTAAAGATTTAGGTGATGTAACTTCTTTTGGGCGTAATGGTTTAGTTTTAGACGAAAGTTTTGACCCAAATATTACCAACGATGATCAATTAGGACGTTTGACTATTTCCTCTATTGATGGTGATTTAGATGGTGATGGAGACATCGATCGACTTCAAAGTTATGGTACTCGTTCTTTTTCTATTTTAGATAGTAATGGTAATCTTGTTTTTGACAGTGGCGATCAATTAGAACGAATTGTTGCCGAGCGATTACCCGATTTTTTTAACGCTACTAATGATGATAACGATTCCTTTGAAAATCGTTCTGATAATAAAGGGCCGAACCAGAAGGCGTTATAGTCGGTAAAGTAGGGAATAAAAATTATGCCTTTGTTGGTTTAGAAAGAGTTGGCGGAGTCGTTGTCTATGATGTCACTAACCCTGTTCAACCAGAATTTATTGAATATATTAACAACCGTAACTTTGTTGATGCTAATGGTGATTTTATCCCTGTACAACTAGAAGACGGTTCAGCTAATCCTGAGGCAGGTGATTTAGGGCCAGAAGGTTTTGCTTTTATCAGCACCCAAGATAGTCCTAATGGAGAACCTTTATTAGTTGTAGCGAATGAAGTAAGCGGTACAACTAGTATTTATTCCATATTAGAAAACAATACTCCGATCGCTGGTGGCGGCAATCCTCCCGGTGATGGAGATGATAATAAATTTAGTTTACAAGTTCTTCACGCCTCAGATTTAGAAGGAGGAGTAGAAGCGATTGATCAAGCACCAAACTTTGCGGCGATCGTTGATTATCTTGAAGATAACACTCCTGTAGATGGTACATTAACTTTATCGGCTGGAGATAACTATATCCCTGGACCATTTTTTAGTGCTAGTGGCGATCGAGATGTATTCCGTGATCAAGGAGTCTTCAACGATTTTTATAATGCCTTGTATGGTACTAATGCTTACAACGCTCTGCGTGAAGGTGGTGGTCGAGTCGATATTTCAATCATGAATGCGATCGGTTTTGATGCCTCAGCAATTGGTAATCATGATTTTGATTTAGGTTCAGCGACTTTTGGTGATTTAATTCGAGCCGATATGCGTGACCCAGATGGAGTAGAAGGCGATCGTTGGGTAGGTGCTAATTTCCCTTATCTATCCGCCAACCTTGATTTTAGTAACGATCCTGAATTAGCTGATTTATTTACTAATGAAATTTTGGTTAATACAGATTTTCAAAACAATCCTAATAGTGATAACGCTGGTCAAGATGTTCCTAAAATTGCTCCTGCTACTTTAATTGAAACAGGTGGCGAAACGATCGGTATAGTTGGTGCTACAACTCAAATATTAGCAACGATTTCTTCTCCTGGTTTGACGCAAGAAATTACTGGTGGAAGCAACGATATGCAAGCCTTAGCTAATGTTCTGCAACCTGTAATTAATGATATTGTTGATGGTGAAGATAATATTTCAGGTAATGATGATGATGTTAACAAAATTGTTTTAGTCAGCCACTTACAACAAATAGCTTTAGAACAAGAATTAGCAGGTTTATTAAATGGTGTTGATATTATTATCGCTGGTGGTTCGGATACTCGTTTAGGTAACAATGATGATATTCCTCGTACAGGTGATACTTTTGACCAGCAATATCCTTTGATTACCACCGATAGTCAAGGTAATCCTACTGTAATTGTAAGCACTGATGGGGAATATTCTTATGTCGGTCAGTTAGTGGTAGATTTCAACGATAATGGTATCTTGATTAGTTCTGATGGTACTCCTTTAGATAGTTTAGATGACCTTGATTTAGATAATAACGGTCCTATTGCTACCACTGACGAAAATGTTAATGCCTTATGGGGAGATGACGATCCTTTTGCTGATGGAACTAAAGCGGGTTTAGTACAAGATTTAACCGATGCAGTATCAGGAGTAGTTATTGCTAAAGACGGTAATACATTTGGTTTTAGCGATGTCTTCTTACAAGGTCGTCGTAGTTCTGTACGTACCGAAGAAACTAATTTAGGTAATCTTACTGCTGACGCTAACTTATTTGTCGCTCAAGAATTTGACGAAACGGTGTTAGTCTCTCTTAAAAATGGTGGTGGTATTCGTTCGCAAATTGGAAGTGTTAATGGTAATACAGGAGATTTATTACCAACCTTAGCTAATCCTGTTTCTGGTAAAGAAGAAGGAGAAATTTCTCAGTTAGATATTGAAAATACTCTTAGTTTCAACAACGAATTGACTTTACTAACTGTTACTGCTCAAGAGTTAGCGAATATAATCGAATATGGTGTTTCGGCTACAGCAGATGGTGCAACACCCGGACAGTTTCCTCAAGTTGGTGGTTTACAATTTAGTTTTGATCCTAATGGTACACCGATCGAATTTGATGGCGATGGTAATGTTGTTACCGAAGGAGACAGAATTCAAAACTTAGCGATCGTTGATGAAGATGATAATATTATCGATCTTATCATTAAAGATGGTGAAGTATTTGGTAATAGCGATCGTCAAATTCGTTTAGTTACTCTTAATTTCCTTGCAGGCGGTGGAGACGGTTATCCATTTAATTTTTATGGTGAAAATATCGTTGAATTAACAACTGAGTTAGCCGATGCACCATCAGGCTCAGCCGATTTTGCGATCGCAGGTAGCGAGCAAGACGCATTAGCTGAATACTTAAGCGAATTTTTCTCGACAGCAGATCAAGCATTTAACGAAGCTGATACCGACTCTAATTTAGATTTTCGCATTCAAAATTTAGACGGACGTGAACAAGATAATGTTCTTGATGTTTTAAATAATCTTTTAGAAGATGGTGGTGTTACATTTGAATCTAATAACGATCGTCTTGATAAATTAGCTTATGATTTCAATTCAGTTAAAAATATCGAATTAACTACCAATCTAACCGATAACGTTCTTGATTTAGGTACAGAAGCCACTTTTGATAACTTAGTTGGTTTCTACGAAATAAATGACGAAAATGGAGGTATTGATATCGATGGTGACGGTGTTACTGATTTGTTACCTACTGATGATGGTTATGCCAGAGCGGCAATTACTAATCGAGTTGATAATTTTGTGATTCGAGCAGGAAATTCAGGTAATGCAAATTTGAATACAACTGTGGACGAATTTGGTGATGTTATCTTAGCAGGTGGAAAAACTTATTCACCTTTCGTTTTAGCCAATTCAGGTAGTCTTGGTTTTGATGGATTTATCGCTCAAGAAGACAGTGAAGATAATGAGTTTAATGATGCGGCTAAGTTTTTTGACGATTGAGTTGCTTACTTTTCTTTCATCGGTGCTAATCCTGATGGTGTAGAACATTTACAATCTAGAGGTAATAACATTTTCGGTTTTGAAGATTTACCCGCTAATCTTGGTGTTAGTGATAACGACTTTAATGATGCTGTGTTTGGATTTGAGTTTACAGTTGCTTAAGATAACTACAATCTAAATTTGAATCAGATAGATGGTAGTTATTATGATTGCTATCTCACAATGTTATTAAAAATAAATCTAATTTTAACGATCGTTAATCTTTTGTAACCGACTGACGATCGTTATTTATTTACTTATTTATTTATTTCAACTTTTAAGCTCAAAAATAGTTTGAGTGTAAATTTTTAGTCTTATTACTTCTTAATTAAAACTAGTTTTTTAACTATAACGTCTTTGAAACTACTCGATAAAGCATACTTACATGATGATTTGTAGCTCCTAAAACAATAGCATCTTGATTATTTTTTTTCCACTCAAGAAAACTATGATCCAAATCAATACCTAATTGTAAATCTTGAGAATAATGTATTCTTAATACCATGTCATAAGCTCCTTGATAATGATAAATATCATCGCCCCAACCACTCTCCTCAAAACGCTTTTTGTTTTTAAGATAGTAACAGTTAACTGCCTCGATCGCCGATTTTTCTGAATGGTTAAAATACTTTTTTAAGCACCATACAACTGCATGAAATATAATTAAAGTCTCATCATCATTATCCATAGAAAAAGAAAAAATATTAGTAACAGTTATATTTTCGTAATATTGCAAATATTTAATCAAATTCATACTCAGGTTTTAGGATACAAATAATAGATTATAGAATGATTAATACATTTTATCACAGTAAATAATTAGCAATTTTTACTTTCTTACTTTTGACTTAATTTTTCATTATTACTTATCTTTCACACTTGATTTATCGTCCATCTAATTCTTCTTTCCTGAAAAAAATATTGGAAATTGTTACGAAATGTCAAGAAAAACGACTAGAATAGATTGAAGAAATATGTAGAAGATCAGAAAAATAAATGAGAATAGCGATCGCAGGTGCTGGATTAGCAGGACTGTCTTGTGCTAAATACTTAGCTGATGCCGGACATACACCAATAGTTTTAGAAAGAAGAGACGTATTAGGTGGAAAAGTAGCCGCCTGGAAAGATGAAGATGGAGACTGGTACGAAACAGGGCTTCATATCTTTTTTGGGGCATATCCTAATATGTTGCAATTATTTAAAGAATTAGGAATTGAAGATCGATTACAGTGGAAAGAACACAGTATGATTTTTAATCAGCCAGAAACTCCTGGAACTTACTCTAGATTTGATTTCCCCGATCTTCCCGCTCCTGTCAACGGTTTGGTAGCAATCCTGAGAAATAATGATATGTTGACCTGGGGTGAAAAAATTAAATTTGGTATGGGTTTACTTCCTGCCATCGTTAAAGGGCAAAAATACGTTGAAGAAATGGACCAATATTCTTGGTCAGAATGGATGGAAAAACAAAACATTCCTCCTCGTGTCGAAAAAGAAGTATTTATTGCGATGTCTAAAGCTCTCAATTTTATCAATCCTGATGAGATTTCAGCCACTATTCTCTTAACTGCTTTAAATCGTTTCTTACAAGAAAAAAATGGCTCGAAAATGGCGTTTTTAGACGGCTCACCTACCGAAAGATTATGTGAACCTATGGTCGATTATATTACCGAGCGTGGTGGTGAGGTGAGATTAAATGCACCTCTTAAAGAAATTCAGTTAAATGAAGACGGTACAGTTAAAAATTTCTTACTTAGAGGCTTAAATGGAGCTGAAGATGAAGTCTTTACCGCCGATTTATACGTCTCAGCTATGCCTGTTGACCCTTTAAAAGTGATTTTACCTAAACCTTGGAAAGAAAAGCCATTTTTCCAAAAACTAGAGGGTTTAGAGGGTGTTCCTGTGATTAATTTACATTTATGGTTCGATCGTAAATTAACTGATATTGATCATCTACTCTTTTCTCGATCGCCTTTATTGAGTGTTTATGCTGATATGAGTAACACTTGTCGTGAATATAGCGATACCAATAAATCGATGTTGGAATTAGTTTTAGCCCCTGCTCACGATTGGATTAACAAATCTGACGAGGAAATCGTCGAAGTGACAATGGCAGAATTAAGAAAATTATTCCCTCAACACTTTAGTGGAGATAATCAAGCACAACTACTTAAATCACACGTTGTGAAAACACCACGCTCAGTATATAAAGCCACACCCGGCAGACAAGCACATCGCCCAGATCAAAAAACCCCCATTACCAACTTTTATTTAGCAGGTGATTTTACCATGCAAAAATATTTAGGCAGTATGGAAGGTGCAGTTTTATCAGGCAAACAAGCCGCCGAGGTAATTAGTCAGGATTTCCCTGCATCTAATGATGGTAGTGTTACTCCTGAAAGTACTGAAAAAGTACTTGTATCGAACAACTAAATTTTAATAATGAACCATTAAGTAATTTAAAATTAGTAAACCATGTAGTTTACTTATAGATAACTCTATTTCAAAATAGTGTTATATTACTTTAAAGTTCATCATTCTCAAGGATCGATTATTAAAATTGTCCAGAAGATGAGACAATACTAGTGATCAAAAAAAATTTAGATTAAAGTATTTTCTTTTTCTAAAATGAATTAAGCAGAATACTTTTATTGAAAAAACTAAACACTTTTGTTTTGGTCTAATTCAATTTATTTTGTCTTTTATCCTAGTAATTGATTTGTTCTTCTAGAGACGTTATTTGTAACGATCGATCGAGCAACGATGAATTAACTTGTCATTATATTGATATTTTTTATATTATTTAACCAATTATTTCAGCAGAGATGAATGCTGCAACTGCCTAAGAAATTACAACCAAAACAACCCCTAGCTACTTTAGATGAGTCTTATGAATATTGTCGTCAAATAACGGCAAAATTTTCCAAGACTTTTTATCTAGGTACACTTTTGATGCCCAAAGAGAAAAGGAGTGCTATTTGGGCAATTTATGTCTGGTGTCGTCGTACTGATGAATTAGTCGATGGCCCTCAAGCAAAATTAACCACTCCCGAAACCCTTAATCTATGGGAACAACAATTACAATCTGTTTTTACTGGACAACCAATTGATGATCCCGATGTTGCTTTAGTGGATACACTGCGACGTTTCCCGATGGATATTCAACCTTTTAAGGATATGATTGCAGGGCAACATATGGATTTGAAACGTAATCGTTACCAAACTTTTGATGATTTATACCTTTACTGTTATCGTGTCGCCGGTACAGTTGGTTTGATGTCTTCGGCGGTGATGGGAATTGACGATTTTGGTTTTAATACTCCATGGGTAAATACTTCTCTTTATATACCTGAAGAAGAAGCGATCGCACTCGGAATTGCCAACCAACTAACGAATATCTTACGAGATGTAGGAGAAGATATCCACAGGGGTAGAATCTATTTACCTTTAGAAGATTTAGATCGGTTTAATTATACTGAAGAAGATTTACTTAATGGTGTAATTGACGATCGTTGGCGTGGTTTAATGCAATTTCAGATCGATCGAGCTCAAGGATATTATCAACAAGCTGAAAGCGGTATTCGTGCTTTAAATCCCGACGCTCGTTGGCCCGTTTGGTCTGCTTTGATGTTATATCAAGGTATTCTTGATGTGATCGTCAAAAATGACTACGATGTCTTTAGTCGTCGTGCCTATGTTCCTACACCCAACAAAATGCTATATTTACCAGTGGCATGGTTAAGAGCTCAAGTTTTGTAACACTCAATCAGAAAGAAAACCCGTCTTAGATAACAACTCTAAACGGGTTTTTTTGATAGTTGATAATTTAGAGAAAAAATTGTTTCATATTTGTGTGAAATAACTATAACTATAGATCTCAATTCTCGTCTTGGTCAGCGTTCGGTATCTTGATCGATTAGACATGGCGAGAAAACCTCTTCGTCCAATGACCGCTTACGACTTGCCCTCGTTGCGGGTTATGACCGCAATTCTCACCGAAGACGTGAGAAGCAGGGATTCATCTCAATTCTCAATTCTCAATTCTCAATTCTCAATTCTCAATTCTATTAAGACATCTTCAACATTTTTTGAATTGGTTTTAGTGCTTTAACTCTAATTGGTTCAGGAATATTTATTTCTGGAGTTTTGTTTTTGAGAGCTAAATAAACTTTTTCTAGAGTATTAAGTCTCATATAAGGGCATTCATTACAAGCACAATTACTTTCAGGTGGTGCAGGAATAAACATCTTTTCAGGGGCATTTTTTTCCATTTGATGGATAATACCCGGCTCAGTGGCGATAATAAATTTATCCTTATTACTTTGCTGACTATACTTTAACAAAGCAGTAGTTGAACCAATATAATCGGCATGACGTAAAACAGTTGTTTCACATTCAGGATGAGCGAGTATTTCCGCTGAAGGATGTTGCATTTTTAACTCAATCATCTTTTTCTCAGAAAAAGTTTCGTGAACAATACAACTACCATCCCATAAAACCATATCTCGACCTGTTTGCTCAATCACATAACGACCTAAATTTTTATCGGGAGCAAAGATAATCGGTTGATTGGCTGGTATTTGATTAACTATCTTAACCGCATTAGAACTTGTACAGATAATATCACTAAGTGCTTTTATTTCGGCGGTACAGTTGATATAAGAAATGACTATATGATCTGGATGTTGAGCTTTAAACGCCCCAAATTCGGCGGGAGGACAACTATCTGCTAAAGAGCAACCTGCTTCTAAATCAGGTAATAATACTAATTTATTTGGGTTAAGAATTTTAGCTGTTTCTGCCATAAAATGTACCCCAGCAAACAAAATAACATCCGCAGTTGTGGAGGCGGCTTGTTGAGATAATCCTAAAGAATCACCGATATAATCAGCAATATCTTGTATATCTCCTTCTTGATAGTAATGGGCTAAAATTACCGCATTTAATTCTTTTTTTAATTCATCGATCGCACCGAATAAGTCTTCGGGTATATCATTAGGTGCAGAAGGTTTTGACGGAATATTAGCAGTAAACACAATTGATAGTTATCTTTAAAAATATAGTTGTTTTGACGATCGTCAAACGCCTTGCTGTGGAAACGATCGTCTGTTGTTGTTTCATTATAATACAATCAACTAACAACCATCGATCGCCCATCAACAGGTAATGAGTAAGGAGTAAGGAGTAAGGAGTGTCTTGGTGGACGTTCCCTTGCGTCTTTCGCCGACGCGGGCTTCCACCGCAAGGAGTAAGGAGTAAGGAGTAAGGAGTAAGGAGTTTTAACTGTTCATTGCTAATCTTTAAAGCCTAATCTGTTCTTAATTCTCAATTCTCAATTCTCGCACTGAACAATTCTTAATCTAGCCTTCTTCGTCACCAAAACGAATAATATCATCATCACCTAAATGTTCACCATTTTGAATCTCAATCATCACTAATGGCACAACACCGGGATTTTCGACACGATGACGTGTATTCATGGGTACATACGTTGATTGTTTAGGAAGCAGGAGTGTTTCTTCACCGTTAAATGTGACTTTTGCTGTACCTGCTACTACTACCCAATGTTCACTTCGATGATAGTGCATTTGAGTACTAATATGATGACTAGGTTTGACTACAATTCTATTAATACGGTAATGGCTACCTTCTTCTAACATCGTTACTGTACCCCACGGAGGTGTACGAGTGTGTTCTAATTCTGATGAATCAAGAGATTCTGCATTTAGTTTTTCGTTCATGACAATCTCGATCGTTATTCAAGCTTTTCTTTCATCATATTAACCTGTGTCTTAACAATTAGTGTAAGAACGATCGTTCTTATTTTGATAATTAAAAGTTAAAAAGTAAGCAGTAAGTAACCTAAGTAAAAATTTAAAGATAAAATATCAAGCAAGAATTTGTGAATAATCTTTAATGATTAATAATTTTAAAAATATCAGGAAGCGGTTGAGTTTTTCGGGTTTGAGGATTAATACAAATATGCCTAATTAAAGCATTGCCAACAATTTCTTGGTCTTTATAGATTTGATAATGAGTTTCTAGTACTTTATCATTAATTAATTGAGGTGTGAGAAAAACTAAAATACGATCGCCACACAACAACGGTTGTAAAAAACTTATTTCACTATGAATTATAGGAATAGCCATTAGTTTATCAGTAAAAAAAGTAGCTAAATTAATTTGTAGATTGCTGGCTAAATATTCTTCATAAGCTTCATGACAGATAGATAACAAGTTAGCAAAATAAACAACTCCCGCCGCATCTGTATCTTTAAAATAAATTGTTCTTTGATAACTAAATCGATCGTTCATATTTACCATATTTAATAAAAACTAAAGTCTTTACTACTGATTCGGTGACTTTTAAAGATTTAACCAATCAGCTACAGTTGCAGGTACAGGTAATAAAATAGCGACTAATAAACCTAAAGCTAATAAACCAAGAATATCTCTTTTGTTATCTAATTCAGTAACATCATTTAAAGCTGGTTGATCAGAAATTGGCATAAATAGTAAGATGATTGCCCAAAACAAAAATTCACCTCGAATTAGGGCTAAAAGAATAACTAAAATACGAGTGATTTGACCAATGACTAAAGCTTTACCTTGTCCAAACATAGCATGAACAATATGTCCACCATCTAGTTGCCCGACAGGAATAAGATTAAGTGCAGTCACAATTAAACCAATATAACCGGCAATGGCAGTAGGATGAAGGTAAATTGCCTTACCCGCTACTAATTGAGAGCCTAAAGCGAGTTTACTTAAAACTGCGAAAAAGAAAGAAAAACGAGGATCTAAAGCATGAAAATTAAGTATATTGACAGTCTGAGGCATATCTACTATCTCCGAATAACTTAACCCCCAAGTTAAAACAGGTAAAGTAATTAAAAAACCCGCAATCGGGCCAGCTAACGCTACATCAAATATAGCTTTACGATTAGGCATTGGTGCTTTAATGGAGATGAATGCACCGAAAGTACCGAGGAAAAAAGGTATGGGAATAAAATAAGGTAACGTAGTTTTAATTTTATAATAAACAGCGAATAAATAATGTCCTGATTCGTGAACTCCTAAAATAGCTAATAAAGACAAACTGTAAGGTAAACCCTGTGCTAGTAACCAAGGGTCACTTTCAAGTGCTTCGATAACAACACCATTCATCTCACAACCGATTAAGGTAGTTGTCAATAAAGTTAAGAATAATAATCCTAAAGCAAAACCGGGGCGAGTTAGTTTTTCAGTCGGTTTTTTTTCTTGGTTACTCTGAGAATAAGGGTTAGGTACTAAAGCAAAAAATGGTTGACCTTGTAAGGTTTCTTGAAAGATAATTAAAAAACGATCGTCAAAAACTTTTTCTAAATTAGCTTTAATCGTCGGATAAGCTTTTTCTGGTGCAGTCATTAGCTTACCTAAACAAAGAATTGCTTGAGGTAAATAATCTACTTTTTGTAAATAATAAACGCCCCAAGGAAAACAATCTTTTAAAGCTTTTTCTTCGCTTGAGGTAATCGGGCGTGGTTGAGGATTATTTGGTAGTTGGGTTTTCTCTTCTAGTACTGGTGTAGTGGATTGGGAGAGATTAGCTTTTTCAAGCTTGATTGAATTAGGTTTTTGTGGAATTGGTTTTTCTTCTGAATTAGATTTACCAATCTCGATTAACCAAACATACAATAGAGGTGAAAAAATCAATGGAATCACTACCAAAATAATCGGCATGGAATCTTGATTCGGGTTTATTAAATACCATCCTGCCCAAACTAAAGGCGGACTCATCAACGCTAACCAAAGTAAGTACATTGGTGTTTTGGTTATTTTACCCACACTTCTTTTGATGACTATGTAACTGATAGTACTCAAAATAGTAAATAGAATAATTAATTCCATGTTTTCTTTATAATAGTAACTCTATCTTCTATTTTAAAGATATTCTTGGTGAACTGAAAAAGAAGAATATAAATTAATAATAAATTTACTGATGAACAATAGTCTAAACTCTAGCTTACCAAATGATCAAGAATTAATTACTCCTATTAAAAAACGCTCTTCATATCCTAAATTAATTCTGGAAAATATTTTTGCTTTTGCTCCTAACAAAGATATTTTAGGTGGTACTGCTTATTTATTGTTACGTCCTAATGGTAATATTCTGATTGATTGTCCTTTATGGTCAGAGTCTAACCGTCAATTTTGTTTAGATAAAGGAGGCGTTAAAACTCTGTTTCTAACTAATCGTGATGGTATTAGTAAAAAAGTTCGTCAAATCAAACAAGATTTAAACTGCGATTTGATTATTCAAGAACAAGAAGGTTATTTACTTCCTAATTTAGCACCAATTACTTTTGAGCAAGAGTATATCATCGATCGAGATTGTCAACTAATTTGGACTTGTGGTTATAGCCCTGCTTCTTCTTGTTTATATACTTCTATCCATAATGGTGTTTTGTTCTCAGGAAGACATTTATTACCGATTTCGCCTTCACAAATAACTGCCTTAAAACTTAAGAAAACTTTTCATTGGCATCGACAACTGAGAAGTTTACAACGATTAAACGATCGTTTTGATGAACATAATTTACAATACATCCTCCCGGGTGCAAACACAGGTTATCTTCGAGGTCAAGGTTTTGTTGATCAAGCCTACACCAAAATTAATAGTTTAGATTTGGATAATAATTAATAATTAGTAATAGAACGATCGTCTATTAATTGTTGAGATTTTGAATTTTAGCTAGATTTTGTCTGTGTGATTGCTGTGGAGATGATTTTTTGTGATGCCAAAACAACACCGCAGAAACTAGTAATGAAGAAGTTAGAAGAATGAGAATTATATTTCTAATTTTGTTATTATCAGTTTTGTGAACAAAAGATGTATTCCACAATGAATTGAACCAGTTATCATTTTTAAATTGTGGTTTAGGTAAATCAGTGATAATCTCATTTAAGTATTGCCATGATAATTCTTGTTCTTTACGTGGCTGTGAGAGCATTTCAACTTGACAAGAAAATAAAGCGATCGTAATATTATCATGTCCATTTTTCTTGAGCCCAATTTGCATTAGGCTTTGCATCACTTGTTCTAAATCTTTGTTTTGTTTAATAATTGGTAATATTTCTGAACGCCAATATTGTTCAACTCGATTGTAATCAGACAAACCATCTGAGCATAACAAAAAAACACTATCTTCATCGAGTATTAATCTTTTAATATGTATTTTTAAATGACTAGAAAAATTCATTCCTAATGCTTGTAACAAAGTTCCTGATTTACGATTAGCACTGATAGAACGATATAAATCATCACCTTTTTTAACTTTTTTCGTGGCGATATTATCATCAATACTAACTTGATGACAACTGTAAGGTGTAATCCAATAAATACGAGAATCACCAACATTGGCTAAATATATTTCGTGGGCTACTGCCATACTAATAGTAGCGGTTGTACCCATTCTTTGTAACTTACGTCGTTTTTGATTGTTGTTTAAATGGGTGATTTTATTATTAGCTTCAGAAATAGCATGATATATTTTTTCAGCATCAATTAAAGGAGTCCAATTTTTACTATATAGTGTCTTTTTTAAAGTTTCTTTGTAACTATTTTGTAAACTTTTGTGAATAATTTCAATCGCTAAATTAGAAGCAACTTCTCCTCCATCTTGTCCGCCTAAACCATCACAAATTACAGCCAAAGTGTCTAATTCTTTAGTGGTTTTCTTAAGCTGATTAGGTTCAGGATAACAGGCATCTTCATTATTTTTTCTTTTTTTACCTGTATCAGTAGCGGTAATTAATTCAAATTTTCGATCGTAATAATTGTTACCTAAAATATAAATACTTTGGTCTAAGATATTTAATACTTGATCAATATTGCTAAATAGATTTTGTTGTAAAGACAAAGTAATATTTTCAATAATATTTTCAATTAAAGGATCAAAAAGAGGAAGCCAACTATAAAACAAATCACCCAAATCAGCTAAAGTCGGGGTTGTTTGTTGATCTAATTCTAATTCAATTAATTTAACAATAGAACCATTCACACGTATATTTTCAAAGCTAAATAAACTCGATAAACTTTTTTGTTGTGATAATGGTTGCCACAGTTGTACAATCTGCCATAACCAATTCATTTGCCGTAAAGGTGAAACTTTCTTCAGGCAAGATTCAATACCGGGAAAAAACCGAGGATAAATTAAATCACCTTGATTATTGATTGGCACACTTTCATATTCTAAAAGCCATGCTTGTTCGGGAAAACTTAAATAACCATAAATTTGAGGCAAATGAAGACGATGAGAAAATAACCTCAAATAAGGTTTGATTTCTTCAGGAATAACTTCTGGGGTGCGAATCGTTATATCTGGTTTGGTATCAATTACCACTTTGGAATAACATAAACGAAAACGATCGTCGATTAAATCGCCTACTTTATAATTTTGACTAAATTCTCCTTTAATCCATAAATAGTTTCTCAAGATAGGAGTGTTACATCGATGGCAAAATGTATTTTGAATTTCGTTAATTGTTTTACATTTTTTGTTGACACATCGAATTGTTGCCGTCCCACTATTCATAGTTTAGATTGAGTGATGATGTTTTTGTTAGTAAATAGCCAACCCATGAAAAAATTGTTTATTTCTTATTTAAATCTTAGCTGTTTTTTTACTAATCTTGAAAATTTATCGCTAATAAATTACCCTTGTTTGATTAAATATTATTAACCACTTATGTCAAAAGATAAATTACCATCTTCTGGTTTCTTCGTTAAATTTCTCCAGAATTTACAAAAAGCTTTCTCTATTTTTTTAAATGCGATCGCTCAATCTATTACTTCTTCTGTCCATATACCTGATATTGCCATAGGTCCTATTGTTGGTTCTTTAATTACTGCTACTACTACTCTAATCATCGGTTTTGTCACTCTTTCTAATTTATTTAGTGAACAGTTTCTGTATCGTCCTTTACAAATACAAGATAATAATGCTAATTATACTCTCGAATTAGAAAGTTATCATCAAAAGGTATTAACTGATTATCTTAATTATACTGCTCAATTAATATTAGATTATCCGCTGAAAAAACTGCAAGAAAATCATTATTTATTAAAAGCAATTACGCAAACTGCTTTAGCTGAGATAGATGGTAAAAGAAAACGTTATATCATTATTTTTTTAAAAGATAGTTTACTATTAGATAATAATAATTATCCTTTATCTTCTTTATTAGAAGGTGCAGATTTAAGTGAAGCTCAACTTAATCAATTAAACTTAACTTCTACTAATTTTAGAGGAGCAGATTTGAGTGAGGTTAATTTGAGTCAAAGTAAATTGAATAAAAGTAATTTAGCTCAAGCAATATTAAACGAAAGCGATTTGACAAATACTGATTTGCGAGGAGTTGATTTACAAATGACTGATTTAACAGATACTCAATTAACAAATGCTTGTTACGATCGATTTACTTTATTTCCTGAAGATTTCGATTTAGATAAAGCCACACTCAGATTAATTAAACCTTTCGCTCAATGTGATTTTATTGAGACCGAAAAAAAATCTAAATCGAAAAATAATAAACAGTTAAAAGTAGCGATCGATTAATGATAATTAATTAAATTTTAGTGATACTCAATTCCAAGATAAAATACAACCGATACGATCGTATTTTATGATTAAAAACAATTTTTTATTTTTACTACCATCAATTGAAGCGATCGTTATTATTTTTAACTAAAGCAAGAATAATGAAAAAAAAACCAGTCTTAATGATACATGGATTAAACGATACAGCCCAAAAATTTGCCATCATGTCAACTTATTTAAGAAAAAGAGGTTATCAAACCCATGCTATCGATTTGAAACCTAACTTTGGCATTGCCGATTTAAAAATATTAGCTTTACAAGTCAAGACATATATAGATAAAAACTTTCTACCTGAAGAAAAAATAATTTTAATCGGTTTTAGTATGGGAGGATTAGTCACCCGTTATTATTTACAAAGATTAGAAGGAATTAATAAAGTTGATAAATATATTAGTATTTCTGCACCAAACAATGGTAGTGCTTTAGCTTATCTTTTACCTTTACCATTTAAAGGAATAGAACAAATGCGTCCTTATAGTAGCTTTTTAGAAGACTTAAATACAGATGTTCAACAACAACTAAATCAAATTGAATCTTTAGTTATGTGGACACCTTTTGATACCATGATTATTCCCGCAGATAGTTCATTGATGGGAGTAGGAGAAGAAGTATGTATTCCGATTCAGATACATCGATGGATGTCTAGCGATGAAAAAGTTTTACAAAAAATAATTCAATTTATTGAACGTTGATAATTTTGATAATTAACCATTAATAATTAATTGATGATAAAAATCTCTTTTTTGCTCATTACTATTATCACTAGCTAAAGATTTGAGTTTTTTAAAAGACTGAGAAGAATCATTACTCGAATTTGAGTCATTAAATTGTGTGATAGAAATAGCTTTTGGCTTAATTTTTGCCGTCACAGGGATAGAAACAGACGGATTTAATTGCTCATCAGATGTAGAGTTAAAGCCAGATAAATTAGTCTCAGGTGGCTGAGGTTGATTAACAAAGCAAAATATTTTTTTAGCTTCTCTTTCTTGTTGTAGTCTAAAATTTGCTTCAGGTTGGATTAAATTAATAAATTCACGGTTAAAACTATAACTTACTTCGCCTTTTTTTTGCCAATTACTTAAAATTTGCTCGATCGAAACCGCTTTAAGTCTGCCTTGATAAATCGCTTGAGTAACAGCCAAAGGTAACCAATGATAAGGATAAATGTCTATCCATTTCGTAATCAAATCCTTAATCGTATAACGTCCTAAGTCAAAACTATAATACTTTGTCAGTATTACCGTTTGGCGAATATCATTTTGACTATCATTCACGATTTTTTTCACCTATATGTATTTTTGTTACAATAATTTAATAGTACATTAATTAAGTAGATATTTATGTCAGCAGTTTAACATATTACTAATTAACTATTTAAGTTCTTGACCTGATCAATCTGTAAATTAAATCGTAATTTTTAGCTTAAAATCAGGAGACAAAATTTTTTTCTCTTCACAAGTCTTAATTAGTCAGTAGAGTTGCCTTTTTATTTTTGAGCAAATATTATCTTTGATTAATATATTTGGTCGTCATTCACTATTCACACTTTTACTTGTCGAATTATTATGTCTCGTCCTGTTTTATACATAGCGATTACGAATCATGGTTTTGGTCATGCTGTACGTATGGCATCAGTGGCTAAACAAATACAAAAATTGAATCCCGATATCTTATTAGTTATTGTCACAACTGCACCTCGTTGGTTAATAGAAAGTTACTTAGAGGGGGATTTTATTTACCGTCTTCAGAGTTTTGATGTTGGTGTAATTCAGTCTGATAGTATCCAAATGGATGTTGCTGGCACATTACGTAAAATGGAAGATTATCGTGCCAAAGAGCAAGAAATCGTTGCTAGGGAAGTAGAATATATTCAGATTAATCGAATTAGTCTTATGCTTGCTGATATTCCAGCGATGACCACAAAAATTGCGGCTGAGGCTGGTATTCCTTGTTGGATGATGGGTAATTTTGGTTGGGATTTTATTTATCAGCCATGGCAAGATGAGTTTGGTTCGATTATTGATTGGCTAAGAGAAGGTTATAGTAAATGCAATCGATTATTCCGTTTACCATTTGCCGAGCCAATGAGTTGTTTTCCTCATCAAGAAGATGTTGGTTTAACAGGTGGTGTACCTCGTTATAAAGAAGATGAGTTAAGAGCTAAATACGATTTGACTACACCGAAAGAAAAAACTATTTTACTTACTTTTGGTGGTTTGGGTTTAAACGCAATTCCTTATCAAAACTTAACAGATTTCTCAGATTGGCAATTTATTACTTTTGATAAAAATGCTCCCGATATGCCTAATTTGTTGAAGATAACGGATAATATACAACGTCCTGTTGATTTTTTACCGATTACAGGTAAAGTATTATGTAAACCCGGTTTTAGTACTTTTGCTGAGTGTATGCGTTTGGATGTACCGATGATTAGTGTAACTCGTGAAGGGTTTAACGAGTCGCAAATACTATTAAATGACTTACGTAAATATAGTTATCATCGTATCGTCAATCGTCAAGATTTTTATGAAACTGATTGGGATTTCTTAAAACAAGATTTACTCCCTCCTACAACTAACGAAAAACTTGACAAATATGGTGGGGAATATATTGCCAATGAAGTAGCTAATTATTTCTTTGAACGATACTAGAAGAATTGAGAGTTGAGAATTGAGAATTAATATCTTTTTATAATTTTTTTTTTGGTAGTAAGGGGTTTAGCCCTTTATTACTTTAGAAGTGGAAAAAACGAGTAAAAATAAATCGCCTTGCAAAAAACATTGTCAAGGCTAATAGTAATCGCCACGCACCACGAGCGATAGTCGAAGTGTTCGTCAAAATGAGCTATATAGTTATTTAAAAATAAGAGTGAAACAGTTTTAGAATCTGATTAATTTTCAAAATAAGTTAATGGTAGGTGGATTCCCACCCTACCCGTAATTTTCTTGAGAATAGCACGAACAAATTTTAAGAAATTATTGATGTTCAGTTTTGTGTTTTTAATCTTATCTTTGCATTAAATTCAATTCTGGTACATCTACATGAGGAGATAACGTCAAAATCCAGTCTATAGCATTAATCAAATCGTTGAGAGGAATTGATTAATGCGGTTGGAATCTTCTTTCTTTAATATCTAACATTACTTCTGGTGTTTCTATATTACTCGGATTAATAACTGTGAATCCAATCTTTTTTTGAAAGGTAATTCTTAAGGCTTGAATTGCACCGCACAAACCAAATTTAGATGCCGTGTTAGCTACTTCAATTGATGCGTTATGATTTAAACCCGATGTAGCACCGATATAAATTGCTCTAGGGTTTTTTGCTTGAAGTAAGTTTTCTGATAAAATTCTTGTTATCTCGATCGGTGCGATCGTATTTACGTTAATTACAAAACGGGTTTCTTCGTCCGAACTTTTTAAAAAGTCATCGTCTTTAGTAAAAGCATTTTTTTCCCATACTCGGCCCATAAATAATAAAGCGTCGATCGCTTCGACTGAAATAACATGAACAATCTTGCTTCTCAGAAAGTTTAAAAAACTAGATTTTAAGAAACTGTTCTAAAAATTCATTTTGTATTTGAGAGACAGATTCAGCCCATTCTCTATAATTCATTTTGTTTTTTGGTTTATTCTCAAACTTTTCTTCTAACTTATCCTTAAAGCTTTGAAAATCAACTTTACTTCCTGCTATTTTTTGAGATTTTAGCCAAACTTTATAAGCTTCAAAGAAAATTTTGAATTCTTGAGCAACGAAGACTACTTGGTAATCTGCCTTCTTCTTTTCATGAGAACTTTTAGAAGATTTTTGATTTTTTGATTTTTCTAAACCTTGAGATTTTAAACTTCGACGATCGATACGTTCTTTTCTACCAGCTTTCTCCAAAGCTTTATTCGCATAAAGTTCCCATTGAATACGCCACTTTTCTATCAAGTTTTTTTGATTCCATTGTCTGTTTTTTTGTCCAAAACCATCTGATTTTATAGTTCTAGTAGTTAGCAAAATTTGAGCATAAACATTACAGAAGGTCGCCTTTACGAAGTTCACCTTCATAAGTCTTGGGAGGTTTATTAATAGTAATGTCAGCTATCATTCCTTCTTTGATAAATTGCTCTTGAACGTATTCTTTAACTAAATTTACTTGTTGTTCTAGAGTCAACTCTACTGGTAGGGAAATTTCTATCTCTTTTGCTAACTGAGAGTCTTCGCGTTTTTCGGCCATTTCTACTGTATTCCAAAGAATTTGACGATTGGCTACAAGCCAATTTGGTGTTTCAGGGGGGGATATAATCTCCTTGTAGAGCAATCCATGTCGTTGCGAATAGTCTTTTACTTCATTACGGCGTTTATCTTCTAGCCTTTCTCCTGCACGATAAGCTGCGGCAAAGACCGCACTTTGCCCACGACTCCGGCTCAAAACTTTAACGCTTAAATGATAAATAGCCATAGCTTTAACTGATTTTTTCGTAAAGTCTAATTTAGAAATTTACCTTAATGTATAAGTGTACACTTTCTCCAGTTGCTTCGCAATTAATATATGAGTTATATAAAGAATAAAATAAATATGTGCTATCGCACTTCTTATATGAAAAATAAAATAAAGGAGAAATTTTGTGAAAAACTCTATAGAATTTTGTGTATATCCTACTTGTTTTAGAGGGATTAAAATCGGAAGACTTTATCTAAATAGTTTAGCTCTCAAAATGGAGATTAGTCAGACAATCTACCCATACATGGTTGTTAAAACTAAAGAATACTCTGATGACCAAATAGTAGTATGGTTTTTATCTTCTTTGGAAGAATACCGTCGTCTTGCCGAACTTTATCCGCAAAGAAATGAATGCCTGCGTAAGAAGACTCAAGAGTTGTTGGGAAGAATGGAATCTTTTTAAGTAGCCATAATATATTGTTATAGGACTTAACGTAAGTATATTTCTGACCGAAAAAAATTAGGTTTCAAGCCTCGTGCTTTTAAGCGCGAAAACAAGTTATAACAATTCTTTATCTCTACAGGTTGAGGTAATTCTCTTACTGAACGCACGCTATCAATTCACGGGTTATGCCTGACAGACCCTAGATGTAGATTTAGTAAATCCCTAGGGTCTTCGACTTTATCAACAACTTTTCGCCTTTTCTTCTAAAATGTAGAGGAATAGACAATGATGCGATCTGAGTATCTTGAGAATAAGAAGGAGCAAGAAAAGTACGTTTCGTAATGTAGAACAAAAAAGTCATCACTTCTTCAGAAATCGACAAGTTGTTCGCCTAGGGCTTGACCAATTCTATAGTTTGAGCGATCTTCAACATCTGTCTTCACACTGACTGCCGTATCTTTGAGGGTCTCTCCATTACTACCAGGAATCTCAACATGAGCTATACCACTCTTAAACAGACCGTGACTAAGAGTAAAAGGTGCACAAGGAACTAAGACGGCTTCCCTCTTTTTAAAGCTCTCCTAGACCCCTTTTTATTGAAGTATAAGCCTAAGTCTTATCTCTTCCTCTTTGCTATACATTTAATGATGCAATTGCGAGAAGAAGGGAAGTTGGTTCAGGAACTTGCGAAGACTTTTAATGTCAACTGTTCAATGATTTATCGTTTGCCTCATGTTTAAACAGCAACAATTTACTCTATCTTCTTCATAACTTTAAAGACAACTTTTGAGACTTATTAAAATATTAGAGATAGCAGTTCATATTATCTTCACAACAGTTACAATAAAATCTTGTAACTGCGACACTTCAAAAATACGGCGGAATAATAGATGAGAACTGGTTTTAGACAAAGTTAATCTACTTCATAGGGGCTATACCAATTTTGTACGAAGTAAAATCGCCATCGTTTTCATCTGCCAACAAAGATTTACCTTGAGCAGAGAGAGATAGCTTTAATTGCCCCATCATCTAAATGAATTTTACCTATGGCGACTAAGCCGTTACTAATCGATCGTTTATGGGCGTTATCTAGTTGCGGTTGAGCTTCAAATTTAGTCTTAATAGCTTTAATGTATTTTTTTGTAGTGAATACGTAATTGGTTTGATTAATTTGGTTTAGAGGTGAAAAAAATAAGTACGCTCGACTATAAATATCAAGTAAAATTATAATTATAAATTACCGTATAATAATTTTTAAAAACTAATAAATAACATTTATTGAAATCAACTATAATTTTATATTAGGTTTAATTTATTCAACGATCGATGGTTAAAAAATTAAAATTTAGGAATAATTAAAGTAGTAATTAACGGTAAATGATCTGAACCTATATTATTGACAGTTTTTACATTTTTAACTTTAATTTGATGAATAATATCATATTTTTTCGATCGCTTATAAAATAATTTGCACTCAACCCTTTAAAGTTTATATTTGTGGCGATAGTAATAGCTCAAGCCATCACTACAAACTAGAATTAGTTAATTAAAAACAACTAAATTATCTCGATGAATAACTGTTTCTGGAGCAGAATAACCTAAAATTTGGGCAATATGTAATGACTTTTTACCTTTAATTTTGGCTAACTCATCACTACTATAATTGATAATTCCCTTACCTATTTCCTCTCCCGCACGATCGATTAAATCGACTGCTTCTGAGGCGTTAAATTCTCCTTCTACATCGACTATACCTACTGCTAACAAAGACTTACCTTGCGTTGAGATAGCCTTAATTGCTCCATCATCAAGATGAAGTTTACCCATCGCAACTAAGCCATTACTAATCCATTGTTTGCGAGCGTTATCTGGTTGTGATTGAGGTTCAAACCTTGTCCCGATCGCTTCTCCTGCGATAATTTTGATGATATTAGGAGGATTTTGCCCATTGGTAATAACTGTCGTTACCCCTGCATTAGAGGCAATTTTAGCGGCTCTGAGTTTGGTTATCATGCCACCTGTACCCCAACCGCTATTACTATTACCGACATCTACTTGTAATTGCGAAAATTCCTCGGCATTAACCACATCGATCGGTTTAGCATTAGCTTGTAAACGAGGGTCGGCTGAGTATAATTTATCAACATCGGTAAGTAAAAACAACCAGTCTGCTTTAACTAAACTCGCCACTAAAGCTGACAAGGTATCGTTGTCACCAAATTTTAATTCTTCTGTAGCGACAGTATCATTTTCATTAACGATCGGTATTACCCCTAAATCTAATAAAGCATTAAAAGTATTACTAATATTGACATAAGAGTTACGAGTAACTAAATCGCTACGAGTGAGTAATATTTGAGCGATCGGTTGTTGTAGATTATTAAATAAGTCATCATAAATACGGATTAGTCTTCCTTGCCCGACTGCCGCCACAGCTTGTTTTAAGCTAATATTACGAGGACGCTCTTTTAAAGCTAGTCTGCCACAACCAACACCAACCGCACCAGAGGAAACTAAAATCACTTGGTATTGCTCTTGGCGTAAATAAGTGATGGTTTCAACTAAGCTAGAGATAGTTGAGAGGGCTAAGTTGCCTGTATCGGGTTTAGTTAAACTAGATGTACCGATTTTGATAACAATGGTTTGAGTCATAAAATTATAAACGATTGATCGTCACTGAATATAAAATTACAGTAATTTCAATTAAGTTCCAAATAAAAGTAATACCAATTTAAATAAAATTTACAACAATTATAGTCATTTCAATTAAGATTAAGATAATATTAATCAGATTTCAAACTTGAGTTTTTACCCCACCTTGCAATGAATTACAAGGCTAATAGATATCGTTTAATAAATTAAACTGTAATTTTAGCTTCAATATTTCCTCACCATTATTTTAAATGACGATATAGTTAGAAAGTCTCAATGAATAAAAGCGAAGCAGACGCACAGCTTCCCCCACTCTCCCCTTTCAAGGGGAGATGCCTTAAAGGCAGAGGGGTTCGGGGATTGAGGGGGCAAACGAAGGGTAATTTAAGGGGATTGATTGAGATCTTAAAATCGTCTTTGTTTATTTACTTCCGAGTTCAAAGTTTACAGTTCAAATCTTAGAATTCTAGTCCAATATCCATATACTACAATCGGGTTTTACTTCTGGATTAGATGCTGTATCCTCTTTTAATTCTTTAATTTTTGCCTCCTGCTTTGCTTCATTAACTATCCATTCTCTTTTTTCTCAATTGAAATACCTAGCAAAATAAGCGTTTTCCCAATTACAAGCAGATTTTATTTGTTTGTTGGTAAGATTTTTTGCATCTGTGAGGTTGGCATTTTCGAGGTTGGCACCTTTAAGCTTGTAATAATTTAAATTTTTAGTAGCCTTTACTAATCTTTCTAAAGCTTCTCTCCTACCATGACAATCTTCTTTTGCCTGACAGTCACTAATTAATTGCTTATCTGCATTTAACTGTATTTCTCGAGATACAAAATATGCAATTAAAACTGTTCCCACTAAAGGAATAATCGTAGATAAACCAATAGATTTAAAAAAATCGCTATTTCTCTTTTTTTTACTTTGCTTTAGAAAATCTGTTATTCGATCGTTAAGGGGATATTTATCCTGCCATTCCCGCTCAAACTCCAGAGCATTTTTAAAAGTTTTACCCATTAGTAAATCTCCTTTGCCTTTTCGCCATTCCTCCGCCAAACCTTCTAATTTTCTGATTATTCTCAATCTTTCCCTATTTTGAGTGAGCCATTCTCTTAGTAATAACCAATTACGAATTAAAGCTTTATGGGGTACATCAATAATTACCGATTCTTTATCTGTCGCACAAGATTTATTTCGATCGGTGACAATTAACCTTTCTTGAGCTAACGTTTGTAATACAGGCTCTAACAATTCAGCCGTAAACTTAGCTGTATAAAGACTACTTTTTTCCACTCGACGACGGGTATCTTCTGTACCTTCTCCTAATTGAGTCAAACATAAAAAGATGTGTTGTACGGCATCTTGTTGTTTTTTCCCTAATTTTTGTTCGGCTTTTGTTTTGGCTTGAGTAACAAAATCTTGGTATATCTTCGTTGCTCGGTTATTTAATGTACCAGTAATACCTCCTAACTGACTGTAGATACTGAAGGATAAAAAATTTCCTGTTCGTTTTTGCCACAATTCCCTTAAGGTATCCTCTATCAATGCCAAGCTACTAGAGGAATTTTTTACATCTTTCAATATCTCATCGGCTAACCCTGCTTCTAATTGCAAATGGGCTTTTTTCGCTGGTTTAATTATCGCATTTCTTAGCTCTGCTTCCTTCATGGGAATCACCGAAACTTGATGAGCGTCAATTAACTGATGCAAACCGCTATATTCTCTTTCCAAACATTTAAGTAAAAAATCTGCCCTTATAGCGATAATTAAACAAAACCTGTCAGGATAAGCTTTTACTACCTCCAAAACAAACTCGATAAATTGTTCTCGAATAGTTATATCTTCACAACGGGTAAAGATTTCCTCAAATTGATCGACAATCAAGACAAAGCGTTGATTATCTTCCCTCAGACTATTAATTAGATTACAAAACCCTTCTTTTCCTGCTTGAAAAAGTCCATCTAACTGGGTTTTTTGGGTTGCTTTAGTAATCGCATCTGCTTCATCATCAATAAAAGCAGACTTGAGACTTTCTAAAGGTTTGTCTGTGGGAACAATTATTTTCACTTGCCAATTTTTAGAACCACTTAACTTGTATCCTTGCTGGAGTTGATATAACAATCCTGCTCTGATAACCGAAGATTTACCACTACCAGATGCCCCCACTACTGCCATAAAGTTATCTTCTCGGATATGATTTAATAGCTCATCGGTTAATTTTTCTCGACCATAAAAATATTGAGCATCATCAACGGTGAAATATTCTAAACCTTTATAAGGACAAATATAATAGTTTTCGCCAGTTATATTATTATCAAAATTTTCTTGAGTATCTTCTACAAATCGATGAGGAAGTATTTCAATCACTTCACCAAAGTTGCTATAAATAGGTTTTTGACGAGGTGTTTGCAAATGACGATCGATGTAATCAACTAAGTTATAATTAGTGATGGATTCTTGTAAACTTTCGCAATTGAAAGCAGATAATAAAATTTCCGTAAAAACGCTATGTTTGGATTTTAAGCTGGTAAAGGAAGACTGATAATCTCTTGATGAAGCGATAAAACAGCGATTTTGAGTTTTGCCTTGATTGCCGGGGTTAGCTTCTTGAAAGTTAAGTAACTCCCCTGCATGACAACAGTCTAACCAGATAATTTGAGTAGGAATCGGGCTTTGTTGTAATAAACGTCTCAACCACTGTAAGGAAATTAAACCATCTGTCACTAAGGCATTACTACAAGCTAAAAAACCTTCTTTAACAGCTCCTTCTTCTCTAATTCCATGTCCTGAAAAGTATAGTAATACCGTATCGGGAATATTTTTTCCTTGAGGGGTAAATAGTTTTTCTAGAGCTTGTTTTAATTCGTTTTTTTCGATCTCCGAGTTAGGATTAACGATGTCAGCTTTGGTATCAGCTAGAATGCCTAAAGGTAATCTGTTAACGGTAAAATCACTATGTTTTTCTAAGATTTGAGCCACTGCTTCTGCATCGTCAGCGGGACTTTTTAAATGTGGTAATCTTTCACTTTGATAATTATTAATACCGACAACAAGAGCTTCTTTACTCATTAAATGTATCTATGAGATTAGCTGACATTTTGTTTATTTTAGCTCTAATTTTTATCTATGTACAACCCCTCGTGTTGCTCCCCTTGGTACGGGGAGACTTTAATTGATAACCAACGTAATTAAGACCAAATTCAAAACACCAAAAGATTCAATCCCCCTTAATCCCCCTTACATAAGGGGGAAACTTGATTAAAATGTCCAGACGTATCAGTTACTTGCTGTATATTTCTTTAGATTTTTGGGTTATGATTTACTTAAATTATTAACGATTGTCTCTTGAATAAAATGTCTAGAAATAAAACTCGTCTTACTCCTGTCAAGTTAGACAATAATACAATTATTTACATTGAAGCTCAAAATGCGATAGAAGAAGTTAATATACCTCAAGACGATCGAGAAAAGCAAGCAGAAGAACAGCCAAGAATACTAACTCCCGAAGAAGCACAATTAGAAGATAAAGGTTTATTAGACAATATTTTAGGAGGTAATCGCCAAGAAACTTCCACTACTAATCATGCTATGAGTCAAAATTTTCAAGCGATTGAAAATACAATTAGAGCTTATACTGACTATACTCTCAACGCCTTCAAAAAAGTTGCCAATGCCAATATCAAAACAGTTACTCTAGAGTTTGGTGTCAGTATCGGTGGTAAAGCTGGTATTCCTTATGTAACAGAAGGAACAGCAAATAGTAGCCTCAAAATCACTGTTGAATGCTCTTTTGATGAATAGAGTTATTCTCTGCTGTGTTAATTTGATATATCGCCATCTCTCTAGTGCTTAATAATATGTAACCTTATACCAATTCAAATAAAATGTGCAACAGTTATTATTTATTGGTAAGTCCCACTTCGGAAGGGGGATTTAGGGGGATTGAACGCCCTGTGGATTTAGGAAGAAAGATTGATAATTTAAAATCGTCTTTGTCTATCTTTTTGTTTTTTGAGTTTGGTCTTAATTACGTTGGTTGTTGGGTTTCGTTGATATTTTATTAATCTCATATATGTTAATGGTTTTACGACTCAACCCAACCTACATATATGCTCAAAAG
Source organism: uncultured cyanobacterium (assembly GCA_963710605.1). Lineage (GTDB taxonomy): Bacteria > Cyanobacteriota > Cyanobacteriia > Cyanobacteriales > Cyanobacteriaceae > JAALKG01. Next base: position 510,041 of record CAVQBA010000006.1, on the reverse strand, counting down.
CTCACCACATTTATTAATTAAAGTCTCCCCTTTCCAACGGGAGATTTAGAGGGGTTATATTACGAACTCAAAGACGATAAGAACGTAATTAAATTACCTTGAGCGAGAGTTTCTTGCTCTCCTGTTTCTAAATTTTTGAGTTGAATCATATTCGCTTTTTCTTCTTCTTCACCCAAAATTAAACACATTTTAGCACCACTACTATTACCTCTTTTGAATTGCTTAGTGAATTTACTACCGCTCAAATCCAATTCAACAGTGTAACTGGCTTTACGTAATTCTTGGGCAACAACTAAAGCTCTATTTTCCGCTTTTTCGCCACGAGAAACAAAATAAATATCAGGTGCATCCGCTTGTTGTGGTTGAAGATTTTGTAAAAGTAAGATTAATCTTTCCATACCCATTGCCCAGCCAATAGCTGGTGTTTCTCCCCCTCCTAATTGAGAGATTAAGCCATCATACCTACCACCTCCGCAAACCGTAGCTTGAGAGCCTAAATCAGCCGATTGAATTTCAAAAGCTGTGTGAGTGTAATAGTCTAAACCTCTAACTAAACGAGGATTTAGTTCATAGCTAATACCTAATTCGGTTAATAAAATACAAACACGTTCAAAGTGTTGACGAGATTCATCACTGAGATAATCAATAATACTAGGAGCATTAACAGTTATTTCTTGTGTTTTAGGGTCTTTACTATCTAAAATACGCAGGGGGTTACGAGTAAGCCTATCGACTGAATCAGTATCTAAATCGTCCTTGTATGGGGTTAGATAATCTACTAATACTTGTCTATATTTTTCTCTACTTATCTTATCTCCTACTGAATTTAACTGTAAACTCAAATTTTTTAAACCCAAATTATTCAATATATCTGTAGCGATCGCAATCACTTCAACATCAGCACGAGGAGAATCACTACCTAATAATTCCAATCCTATCTGGTGAAACTGTCTTTGTCTTCCTGCACCTGGACGTTCATAACGAAACATAGCCCCTGAGTACCATAGTTTTTGCACACCGCCACTAGCGAACAGTTTATTTTCAAGATAAGCTCTAGCAACACCGGCTGTACCTTCTGGGCGTAATGTTATACTTTTACTTTTTTGTCCTTTGCTGGTAAAACTATACATTTCCTTACCAACTACATCGGTTGCTTCACCAATTCCCCTTTCAAATAAAGGTGTATATTCAAATATTGGCGTTCTAATTTCTTGGTAACAGGCTTTGTTTAAAATTTGCTCGGCTGTTTTTTCTAAATATTGCCAATAAACTATCTCTTCCGGGAGAATATCTTTTGTGCCTTTAACAGCTTGTATTTTATCCATGGTTTTCTAATTAATAATTAATAATGTTCTTTATTAAATCTTTTGGTTAGTTGAATTATTTAGTTTGAGAGCTTGTTTTTGATAATTAACGATCGTTCATTTTTATACCAATTTAAATAAAACTGATAACAGTTATTATCATTAAGTCCCCCTTACGAAGGGGGATTGAGGGGGATTGAGGGGGATTGAGGGGGATTGTTCTTATTTATTATTAACTAAAAGTCTTGACAAAAATCAACTACTTTTGCTGAAAATTCCTCGGTTGATTCGTAGGGTAATACGTTTCTACCTGAGATGATTTCACCTGTTACATTAGGTATATTTTTTTGATACAATTCGATTCTTTGCTCAGGTGTTTCTTTAAAACCTTCTTTACTGACGCTAGTGGCTTTGTCTCCCATTAAAACAAGAATTTTTTGGTCTAATTTTTTCATTAATTTGATGTAATTTTTCCGCCAAAAACCTGCTAAAAAAGAAAATACGGCATAACGATTTTTCGGCTCAACTGCGGCTTCGCTTAGCATATCTAACCATTCATCATCAACGTCTTCGGGGTTAGCAAAAAGTTGTTTAATTGAAAAAGATTTAATAAATTCTCGACGGCGAGCATACTTATAAAATAATGAACCGAAGATATTGTCAAAAAAGACATTCCAGACAATTTCACTAATTCTTAAGTTACCGCCATTAATCATGATATTCCATGCAGGAGGTCCTGATAAAATCATTCCTTTAATTTGCTCTGACTTGTCTTCTCCACTAGCCATATAAATAGCGATCGGAAATGATGCCCCTTGTACGATTAAAATAACAGGTTTTTTAACGATCGTTTTGATAAAATAATTTAATTGACTTGCCCAATCTTTAGGATCATAGGCTATACGTACTAAGTCACTTTCACCACAACCTAATAAATCAGGATTGTAAATTGGCATTTGTAATGAAGAAGTAGCTGATTGTGCTTTAAGGAAACGATGCCAAAATATACCTGATAAACCCACGCCGACGGGATGAATTAAAACGATCGCATATTCACTATCTAAATCTGTATTGTAGCTAGTATAAGCACATTTATATTTTTGCCATTGATAATACTTAGTTGTAGTCTCTAAATCCATAGTTATAAAAAAAAATACGAGTTAAAATAACGAATATATCATGGGGATGTCAATCCAATTCCCTACTGTAGCACCACTACACGAAAGAGGATAAAATCAACCTTGAAACCTGTTTATCAAATTTTATTTCAAGTTAAAAGTGATTTAATTAACTTACCATATGTATTGTCTAAATTTGAGACAATCAAACAACCTTGGATAGCCAATAAAGACTGGTTAAAATGTCAACTTGCTTTAGCTGAAGGTTTTACTAATACGGTACGTCATGCTCATTGTTGTCATCCTTCCGAAACCTTAATTGATATCGATATTAAAATTAATTTTGAGCAAATTGTCATTAAAATTTGGGATTATGGTAAACCATGGAATTTATTAGAACAAATTTTGCTAGAACAAAAGAAAGAGGAAGAAGAAACATTAGTAGTCGGTGGCAAAGGTATTTTATTGATGTATGCTATTGCTGATGAATTAAGATACGATTGCATGAAAGACGATCGCAATTGTCTAATGATCAAAAAAATAATCATTCCTAAGAAAAAAGATTATTGATGACTATTTTACGATTTTAAAAAAAAAGCGTAACTAACGATTAAGAATAAATCCAAAAACTAATCGATTATTTAGATGTAGTCATCCCCCCGAATAAAGCAGGGCTGTTTCATGTCTTATTTTTGTGATTTCTACAACGCCAGAAATACCAGTAAATTTAGCCGTTTTTTTCTAATAGTTAAAAGACAATGTGACTAAATCACTCGATCGAGTATGTAGTAATAGCTTCTAGCTATTCATTTTTTGCTTCTAGCTATTTATTGTGAGCAGATAGCTATTTTCTTCTTTTTGAGAATGAAACAGCCCTGCCCGAATAAGGAAGAGTAAAAAATTTAAATTTACAAAAAAATTATGGGCAATTAAAATTCTTCACCTTACCCATATTTTCCTTAGTTCGATTGACAATTTACCGAGTAAATTATTCCCATCAAATAAAGATGACTGACTATTTCAAGTCATTATCATCATCATTTAATAAAGCATCTAAATCGACTTCTTCATCAGAATCATCATCTCCGAAATCAAAATCAAAATCAAAATCATCTTCATTATCGTTAGTAGATGACAAATCTAAATCAGGTTGGGCTTCTGCACTAGCAGAATCGCTGAAAATATCAAAATTTAACTCATTATCGGAGGAAGTATCATCAATTTGGTTCAAATCTTGATTATTATCAGTTAACTCTAAATCCTCACCAAAAATATCATCATTTAAACTACCCACTTGGCTCAAATCTTGATTGTTATCAGTTAACTCTAAATCTTCACCAAATAAATTGTCCGATTCAATTATCGCAGGAGAATCATCAATTTCATCAAAATTTAACTCTTCATCATTCAAAGATAAATTTAAATCGTTATCATCTAAACTTTCAACTTCTCCCGTCAAATCAAAAGAAGAATCATTACTTTCTTCACCGATAATATCTGGTAACTCTAAATTAGTGTCAATATTTTCTTGTTCAATTTCTGAATCAAAATCAAACAGTGCATCTTCATCATCACTAAAATCAGTTACTTGAGAAGAATCATTACTTTCTTCACCGATAATATCTGGTAGCTCTAAATTAGTGTCAATATTTTCTTGTTCAATTTCTGAATCAAAATCAAACAGTGCCTCTTCATCATTGTTTAAATCAATATTTTCATCACTAACTATACCAAAATCAGTTGTTTGCTCTGGGGTAAGCTCGTTTAATCCAAGAGAAGTTTGAATTTCTTCGTTATCTGATTCTGAAGCAAAATCAAAAGCTGATTCGCTTAACTCTTCTACTTCATCAGTAGCAAAATTAAATTCCTCATTGTCATTTTCATCAACTAGATTATCGTCTTCATTTAACTCCAAGAATGGCTCAAAAGATTCTACATCATCATTGACATCTTGATTAAGTTCAAACTCATTAAAATCATCTATTTGTTGATCACTAATTTCGTCTAATTTAATAACACCTTCTACATTATTAGAAAGTTCGGGTATCGATTCGATATCATCTATTTGTTGTATTGCTTCATTACTAATTTCATCTAAGGATAAAATTTCTGGAGTTTGATCGTCATATACCTCAACTGCCGGTTCAAAATCGACTAATTCTTCAGCTTCAATTTCTTCTTCAAAGACATCATTATTACCAAGACTCATTTCTACACTAGGAGAATTATCGTCTTCTATTTCCTCTTCGGGAATAAAATCTTCGGTACTTTGATAAGCAATATCTTCGATCGCTTGATCGGTTTGATCATTCTCAGGTGTGATGTCTTCTAATTCTTCAACTTCAACTTCTTCAGTAGATGCGATATTTTCTAATTCTTCAGTAACTGCATTAATTACTTCACTAGCGGCGGCTAAACCAACTGCTGTACCAAGCATTACTTGAGCGGTATCTTCAACTTCATTGTTAGAGGCTATCGTCTCACGTAAATTATTAATTTGTGATTGATAATCTTCTATCTGTAATTGATTATTTTCTTGAGTTTGAGCTAGTTGTTGTTCTAAATTAGCTATTGTCTGATTAAGTTCATTTAGCTGATTTTCTTCAACTTCTGATTGAGCAACTTTACTTTGTAATTGTTGTTCTATTTCTAAGTTGGTCGTTTCTAGTTCGCTAATTCGATTTTGTAATTGTTGTTCTATTTCTAGACTGTTAGTTTGGGTTTCGGCAATACGATTGTGTAATTGTTGTTCTAATTCTGAGTTAGTGATTTCTAATTCAGTGATGCGATTTTGTAGTTGTTGTTCTAGCTGTGTATTATTAGTTTCTAATTCAGTGATGCGATTTTGTAGTTGTGTTACATCGTTACTACCTGATTGTAAATAAACGAGATTAGCTTCTAGCTCACTAATTTTATTTTGGTAACTTTTTTCGGCACTTGCTAATTTTTTATTTTCACGAATTTGATATTCTTGTTCTAATGATGAGATTAATTGTTGTTTTCTATTCTCAAATTCTGTCTCTTGTTGAGTTAATACTTTTTGTTTTTCTTTATCTAAAACCGAAGAAGATACTTTGTCCTTATTGAGAAAAAATAAAATCCCCGCCCCAATTACTAAACCTGCTAAAAAAATTAAAACTTCAGTCATTTTTCCCCCTTCAATCTTGATAAATTTTTATTTTATGTTTGTTTTTATATTTTTGGTCTAACAGTATTATATGGACAAATTTTATAGATAGTTATTTTTTTTATAAAATTATTTTGTTATTTAATTTGATTGTAAGCAGAATATACTCCCTGCACGTTATACCAATTTAAAAATATTCGAGCTATTTCTAAGGCTAGTTGTGGTTTACCTTGATTAATCAACCATTGTAATAATGGCTTAAGAGTATTTTCGTTAAGTTTACCTCCTAATGACAAAACGCCCCATAAAATTTGATGTAGTTTGGTCATTTGGATCATCATTTTGACTTCATAAGTAGGATGTTTTTGATAAAATAACACTCCCATTTTTCCCCTTTCGATTTCTTTTTCTATCAGTTGAGGTATTTGTTCTAGCTCAAATGGCGGATGCCAATGATAACCAACTGCTTGAGGGCATTTAACTAGTTTTAATCCTAATTTTTTTAGTCTGACTCCTAATTCTAAATCTTCCCAGCCGTATTGACTAAACATGGGATCAAATAATCCTGCTTCTACGAGCCATTTTTTCTCGATCGCTACATTACCTGTGGCAAAATAGGCGGCGGAAAAGTCAGTAATTTTGTATGGTTCGGAGGTAGGATGATCAAAGTTACAAGTATTAATTACTGCACCATAAGTAAAAACACGATCGTCTCTTTGTTGTTTTTGAGCTAAATCTAATGCTTGGGCATGGGCTTGTAAAAAATTTTCGGTAACGACTAAATCACTATCAATAAAAATAATCCAATCTCCCTGAGCTTTTTCTACCCCAAAATTACGAGCGATCGCCGCTCCACGATGATTTTGACAAAACAGTTTGACATGAGGTAGATTTGCTTGATTTGTATCTAACCAAGACAATGTTTCATCGGTAGATCCATCATCAACCACAATTATTTCGTAATCGGTGATTAAATCATCTTGCCGTTGCTGTTTTTCTAAAGCAGAAAGACATTTTTGCAAAATTGGTAAACGGTTATATGTAGGAATTACAATACTAAAAAACACAATAAATAGTTAAGAGTTAAGAGTTAAGAGTTAAGAGTTAATAAGTACTTGTCCAAAAAAGTTGTTTGTACATTTAATTTTAGGGGGATTGGGATTGTACCCTTTCCTCACGTAAATATTTAATTGATTTAAAATAAAAGCAGAATCAAAATACACAATTCATTTTGTCTTAGTACTTAGGTGATAAATTCGCTATTTATTACCTATTACTTCTTACTCACATTAAAATTGTTTGAGGAAACGTTGATCACTATTGTAAAGACGACGAATATCATCAATTTTGTGTTGAATCATGGCAAAACGTTCTACACCTAATCCTGCGGCAAAACCTGTATAGACTTCTGGATCATAACCAACGGCTTTTAATACATTAGGATCGACCATACCACAACCGAGAACTTCTAGCCATTTACCTTGCCATTGTACGTCAACTTCTGCTGATGGTTCGGTAAAAGGGAAATAACTGGCACGAAAGACAGTGGGTAAGTCATCACCAAACATTTGTTTGAGAAATTCTTTAATTGTACCTTTCAAATCACCAAAGGTTAAACCTTTGTCGATCGCTAATATTTCAATTTGGTGAAAAACAGCCGAATGAGTCGCATCAACAGTGTCACGACGATAAACACGCCCAGGGGCAATCACTCTAATTGGTGGCTCGTGGTTTTCCATGTAGCGAATTTGTACAGAAGAAGTATGAGTTCGTAATAGATTACCATCATCAAAATAAAAGGTATCTTGCATATCACGAGCCGGATGATCAGGCGGGGTATTGAGTGCGGTAAAGTTGTAATAGTCACTCTCTATTTGCGGTCCTTCTGCTACTGTGTATCCTAAACCAACAAATATATCAATAACTCGATCGATCGTGCTTTGTAACGGGTGAATTTTACCTAAAGGACTACTCACCCCCGGCATGGTGACATCGATCGTTTCTGAGGCTATTTTAGCCTTAATCTGAGCTTTTTCTAATTCTTGATGTTGATTAGTGAGACGATCTTGAATCTTGGTTTTTATCTCGTTAGCGATCGCACCAATTTTTGGACGCTCTTGGGCTGATAATTTACCCATTCCCTTTAAAATTAGGGATAATTCTCCTTTTTTACCGAGATATTTAATTCTTAATTCTTCTAATGAAGATAAACTATCTACCTCGGCGATCGCATTTTGGGCTGATTCGCTTAAAGTTTGTAGTTGAGATTCGATGTCTGTTACCATTTTATCGTCTTGTTTTGTTGATTCATGTATCCTTAAATTAATTATGAAACATCCACTCACTAAAAAGCAATCTTTACAATTAACAATGAATAATCAACAATGAACACTTTTTACTTCTTACTCCTTACTCATTACTCATTACTCGTTACTCATTTATGAAAGTAGCATATGATCTGATTATTATTGGTAATTTAGCCCAAAGTTTATTAATCGCTGAATATGCTCTTCGGTTTCAGGCAAGAACGGCTTTAATTAATCTTAATTATTTAGATGATAAGTCGTTATTTCTTAATAAGTATAAAAACCATTATCTAATAAATGAATCTTCTCTTAATTATGATGAGTTTGTAGCTGAAGAACAGCTTATTTTGGATCAATATTTAATTTCTCATTGCCAACAATTAGGGCTTGATATTATTAATGATCAGTTTAAGTTTATTCCCAATAAAAAACTAGCTATCCAAACTAGTAGAGATATAATAACTACTTCTGATTATTTATTAAATATTCCACCAGAGGTTATTCTTTTTGATAATTATCACTCTCATTTGAAGTCAGTTACTCTTGATCAAATTATTCTAGAAAATAAATGGTCAAGTTTACCAACAAAAATAGCAATTATCGGTCAAGATATTACCGCTATTTATTTAGCTATTCGTTTAATTAATTTAGGTAAAGATATTAGTTTGTTTAGTACAAATAACTGCTTATTACCTTACGAAGATGAAGATATATCATGGCAATTACAACTATATTTAGAAGCTCAAGGAATTAAGTTTCATTTTAGTGTAATAAATTATCAACATATTGATATTGATACTCAATATGAGCAAGTAATTTTTACTGAAACTGATACGCAGAAAAAGCCCGATCGTTTACAATTAAATAATCTTGGTATTAAAATCGATCGTCACAAAATTATTGTCAATTCTAAATTACAAACTGATAACCCTAATATTTATGCCTGTGGTGATTCTTTAGGTGGTTATCGTTTAGACAATATCAGTGAGTATGAAAGTAAAATAGCGGTTAAAAATGCTTTATTCATTCCTTGGCAACATACAGACTATAGTCAAATACCATATTGCTTACCCACAAATCCACCTATTTATCATTTAGGTTGTACCGAAAAACAAGCTCGGTTATTATATGGTAAAGGTATTAAAATTATTCGTTTACATTCTTCTTTAATCTCTTCTTCTAGCTTCATGACTAATAATAGTTATCATAGTTATTTTCTCAAAATTATTTTAAATCGATCGCAACAAATTGTCGGTTTTCATTGTTTAGGTGATATTCCCGAAATTTTACCAGTTATCACCTCAATGATTAAAAATAATCAACCATTAGATTATTTGTTCAAATTAAATTTTACTCATTCTATAACTTATGAAATAGTTAAAGATATTCAACAAAAATGGCAGCAAGAAAAGCAAAAAAAAAGTGATATAATAACAGATTTGACTAAAACCTTTTTAATTTGGAAAAATGGCTAATTTAATATGACTGAAAATAGCAAAAAGAAAGGATATTTTATTGTTTTTGAAGGTATTGATGGTTCTGGCTCTTCAACTCAAGCTGAATTATTATATCAATATTTTGTTGAAAATAAACAACAAGCTGTTCTTAGCCCCGAACCTTCTTCAGGTAAGATAGGTAAGTTATTAAGAGATTTTTTAAGCGAGCAAAAAGACTTTGCTACGCAAGAACTATTTGATCAGCAAATGGCTTATTTATTTGCCGCCGATCGTCATCATCACCTTTATAATAAAATTGATGGAGTCCAAAAAATAATTAACGATCGTACTCACGTTATCACGACTAGATACTATTTTTCTTCTTTGGCTTATAACGCTAAAAATAAAGAAGAATATCAATTTGTCAGTTTATTAAATCAGCAATTTCCGCCACCAGACTTGTTAATTTATTTTGATATACCCGTTGATGTTGCCTTAGACAGAATTAAAAATCGCTCAGTTAAAGAAGTTTACGAAACACATCAAAAACTAATTCAAGTTAGTGATAATTTTCAAAAAATAATTCAAGAATATGAATATCCTAAATTAATAATCGACGCAACTAAAACTACCGAAGAAATACATCAACAAATAATTGAATATATTAATCTAAAAGTAATTGATAGTTGAGAATTAATCGATAACAAAGAGATAAAGCATGATTTGTCTATCCGAAAAAAGTAATCTTATTTGTAAATTTTTGTAACCTTTATTTAAGTTAGAAGAGCAAAAAACTTAATATTTTTTTAAAGGTAAAAATGAAAGAATAAAAAACAAATAAACTCTATATCAGAAGTATTTTCTGGTATATTAATCATATGTCGATAATAGACGATCGAGCTTTAGGCTCGGCACTACACGATCGATCGTGATTAATTTGTCTCAATATTTCTTAATAATAATTTATAGTTCCACACATACCAAGGTGAAAACATGATTTTAGATAAACTTTTTAACAAAAACAAACTACCAAAATACTTTTTAGAAATAATTAGCGACGATGATGATGATAAAGAAGAATCAAAATCGGAAACCCTCGAAGTACCAACTCCTGTAGCCCCAACAACATCAGTTGAAACTCTTACCAATGATGATTCACAAGTAAAACCAAGCAAAACAGAAGCTAAAGATAATTCTAAGGCTAAAGCAACTAAAACAAAAGCTAAAGATAATTCTAAAGCTAAAGCAACCAAAACAGAAGCTAAACCAGCAGAAGCACCAGCACCGACTCCTGTAAATTATGATCCACCAGAATGGGTAAAAGCAATCAAAAACTATTCTGACGGCTCAGGTAATGGTATTGGTAATTCTTCTGGTACAGAAAATAACTTTGCTGGTAAATACGTTAGTAATAATGTTGCTTCTGCTCGTCGTCGCCCCGGTGGTAGCTTAAACAAATTTAAAGATATGGCTTCTAAAGTCGGTAAATAATTAGTAATTGACAGTTAACAATTAACAACATTACGTTACTGTTCGATCGCTAGTATTTTAAGTTTTAATAAAGATGTAGCACACCGCTATGTCTTTATTTGTTAAATAGTGGACAGCCAATTTAGTTTCTTTTTCTTCGGCGAGTTTTTCAGGGATAGCAAATTTAATGATTCGATCGTACGAACGTTCTAAGATAAAATTAATGATTAAATTATTCAAAAAAACTCAAAATATATAATAAATGCCTAAAACCAGAGAAGCGGTACAAAAACTTTATAACACATATCCATTCCCTCCAGATCCTTTAATGGATGAGCCACCGGGTGGTTATAATTGGCGTTGGCATTATCAGTCAGCGTATAATTTTTGTACAGGTATCAAACCTAATCCAGAAAAGCTACGTATTTTAGATGCAGGTTGTGGTACAGGTTCGGGTACTGAATATTTGATGTTACATAATCCAACTGCCGAAATAATTGCGATCGATATTAGCGAAAAAGCCTTAGAAACTGCCCAAAAAAGAATTAAAAAGTCAGGTATCCTAGAACAGTTTAAGGGGAGTATTACCTTCAAGCAAATGCCTTTAGAAACTGCTGTGGAATTAGACGGTACTTTTGATTTAATTAATTGTGTAGGCGTACTACATCACTTACCTGATCCTAATGCAGGAATTAAAGCCTTAGCCGAAAAATTGGCAGAGGGTGGCATTATGCACATTTTTGTTTATGGTGAATTAGGTAGATGGGAAATACAATTAATGCAAAATGCGATCGCACTCTTGCAAGGAGAAAAACAAGGCGATTACGTTGATGGCGTGAAAGTAGGTAGAGATGTATTTGCTTGTTTACCAGAAAATAATCGTTTAGTTAAACGAGAAAAAGAGCGTTGGGAATGGGAAAACAAAAGAGACGAAAGTTTTGCTGATATGTACGTTCATCCCTGCGAAACAGATTATAATGTCGAGACACTGTTTGATTTTATTAAACATTCTGGGTTGGAATTTGTTGGTTTTTCTAACCCTGATATTTGGCAAATCGAGAGATTAATTGGTGATAATCCTGATTTGATGGCAAGAGCAAATGATTTAAGTGAAAAACAACGTTACCGTTTAATTGAAGTTTTAGATCCTGAAAATATCACTCATTATGAGTTTTTCCTCGCTAAACCACCTTTAGTTAAACAAGATTGGCAGGATGATAATTTACTTAAAACAGCTATGCCTGAGTTAAATCCTTGTTTGTTTGGCTGGGAAAGCAAAAATTTATTAGATTATCAATTTAAACCTGTGGTAATTAACGATCGAGAGTTGACATTTATGCGTCATTGTGATGGTAACGAAAATGAACAATTAAAGGTAGATGATATTTTAGCTAAGGTTGATTTTAGTTTAGACGAAGTACGATCGTTAATTAAAAAACAATTGATTATGCTAAATCCTTCTAATTAAAATACAATTTCTGGAGGAAAGTGGACAATATTTAAACGATGTCCATTTTTTTCTATTCAGATAATTAATGATGAATTTGGGATATCTGAAGAAAGAATTGAGAGTTATTGTTCTAATTGACTTATTTTAAAATTGTGGGTAAGTAAATAGTAAAAGTACTTCCTTGATTTAATTTACTGCCAACTTCGATTTTACCACCATGATTGAGAACGATCGTTTTCGCAATCGCTAAACCCAAACCCGAACCACCTTTATCCCTTGAGCGTGCTTTATTTACTCGATAAAAACGATCGAATATCTTATTTTGTTCATCCTCAGCAATTCCAACTCCCGTATCAATAATCTCAATTAAAGCTTTGTGATTCTCCTGCTTTAAAACTAAAGTTACTTTACCTTCTTTTAAAGTATGCTGAATCGCATTAATTACTAAATTAGTTACCAGACGATACAATTGTTCTTCATTCCCCATTACTTTTAATGGCTGATTAACCTTTATTTGCGAAATCAAACTAATACTCTCGGTTTTGGCTAAAGCGGCAAATTCTTCAGCGAGATCATTAATTAAATCATTAAGAATAACTGGTTTACTTAAAAACTGATAATTTTGATCTAATTGTCTCTCCATCCGACAAAGCATTAATAAATCAGCAACTAAAGAAGAAAGACGTTGGTTTTGCCGTTTAATAGTGCCTAAAACTTCTCTACCTTCTTTTTCGCTTAAAGTAGATAACATCATAGAAGACTCAATTGTTGCCTGAATAGCGGCTAGAGGCGTTCTTAATTCGTGGGCAACATCGGCACTAAACTGTTGTATTTGTTGGTAAGACTGGTATATAGGTTGTATGGCAAATCCTGCTAACCACCAACTCGCAAACATAATCCCGATAATCAATACAGGTAATGTGAGTAACAAAACCCATTTAACATTAGCAACATAAATATCAAAATCTCGTAAACTTTTACCGATGTGTAAATAACCCCAAATTCGATCGTCTTGAGTATGTAATTCCAGTGATATTTGACGATAACGAATACCTTGACTATCTTGAATTGTTTTTAATGATTCTGAACTATATTCGATCGATAATCCTTCTGGTTTGATACCCGCTACAGCTAATAAGTTTTGCGATAAATCAAAAAATTGTAAATAATATTGACCATTAGCGATCGCACCAATCAAATTACGATTATGATGATTATTAAAACAGTTGTCCGCAATTAAACACAGATTAGGTAAAATATCAACTACTTTATGATTAAGAGTTTCTGGTTGTAGTAAAATTGGTTCTAAACTATCATGAATCGTAGCACCAACAGTTTCTAATTCTTGATTAAGAGTTATTTTATGAGCATGAGCAATCGCTTCATAAACAGCTAAAGCAGATATACCCAAAATCAAACTAAAAATAACTGCATACCATTTAGCTAATCGCCACCTTGTCTGATTAAATAATTTATTTTGTTTCATTAACCAATAAACGATAACCTAAACCATATATAGTTTCAATCAGATGCTCACAACCATATTCTGATAATTTTTTGCGTAACAATCGCATTTGAGCGGCGACTACATTACTGATAGTTTCTGTACCTAATTCCCATAATCGCTCTAAAAGTTGATCTCTGGTTAAAATTTGGTTAGGATGTCGCATGAAATATTCTAATAACTGAAACTCTTTACTCGTGAGAGGAATAATTTTTATTTGTCCTGATTTTTCGGTACATTTAACCCTATTATTACGATAATCTAACTCCAGATTCCCTACTGTAAGTTGTTGAGGTTGCAATTGAGGCGATCGTCTTTGTAATGCTCTCAACCTCGCTAGTAATTCAGCCATCCCAAAAGGCTTGACTAAATAGTCATCTGCACCTGCATCTAAGCCAACTACTTTATCTGCCATACTATCTTTTGCCGTTAGCATCAATACAGGTAAAGGATTGTTTTGTTTTCTTAAACGTTTAAGTAAATCAATCCCTGATAAATGAGGCAATAACCAATCAAAAATAGCCAAACTATATTCTACATAAGAGTCTTCTAGATAATTCCATGCTTGATTACCATCAACTACCCAATCGACAATATAGTTATTTTGATTGAGGGTGCGTTTGATTGCTTTACCTAAATCTGGTTCGTCTTCAACTAATAAAATTCGCATTTATTTATAAAACCAAAATGTTTTTTTGCTCAAATTGATTGTTTAGTTCGATCGAAAAAATGAGTTGGTTAAAATCTTTATCGTCTATGTTTTAAACCGCAGAGGACGCAGAAGACGCAGAGGTTAATTTACAGGCTTTCGGTCATTATTTTAAGAGAATAGGAGTTTGTTTCTTAACGATTTTATTTATTAACATAATGTATTATTTTTTACTTTTTAATTAACTAATTTCAATTTTCATAAAACAGAATATCAAAACATATTAATTAACTCAATAATTAATACTTTTCATAGCTATTAAATACTTCAGTTTTACCCTGATTATCAAAAGCTACTACAGCAAAAGGTTGCTTCGTCTCATCAGATTCCATTCCCGGTGTGCCAATTGGCATTGCAGGTACTGTTAAACCGTTGAGATTTTCAGGTTTCTGGGTTAAAAAACGTTTAATATCATCAGCGGGAATATGCCCTTCAAAAACGTAACCATCAATAACGGCAGTATGACAAGAAGCTAATTCTTCAGGAAGGTTATTGTTTTGTTTAACAGTTTCCATATCTTCTGTTTTGATGTCGGTAATTTCAAAACCATGTTTTTTTAAATGAGTAATCCAACCACCACAACAGCCACAATTTGGGCTACGATAAACTGTCATTTTTGTGTTTCCATTATAAGAAGTTGTTGACGGTTTATCCCAGACTGAGGCTAAAGGTAAAGTCTGATTATTTTCTTGATTATAGAGAGTTTGAGCCACCACCGAATTATTCGTACTCAAGCAAAATCCGATAATAATAGCAACAATAAACGCTGTCGCACTAATCAGACTGTTTCGATTAAATTTAAACATAAGTAATTCCAAAAAAGATTCAATATTTATTATTTTAGAGTGACAAAAAAATAGGCAATTTGAATGAAATTAGTCTTTTAATTATAAGAAGATAGGTATCCTGCAACGGCTAATGTTTTTACTACGAGCTATTAAGCTATTATGGGCATAAAGGCTATATTTTTGATGGTTGGTTTATTTTGATTCTTGTATTTTAACAATTGTAGTTGGTTCAATTTCTTTGAGTTTGGCTGATTCACTTTCGGAAGTAACAGTATTGAAAATAAGTACTGCACCCATCACCGCCATAATTGCATTTTCGCTAAAACTAATGATACCTAAAGGTGTTTTAGTATTTCCGCCGACACAAGCACAATTAAGGGCTAATTTATCGACATAAACTGCTTTTAAAACTGAAATACCACCAGTAACACCAACAAATAAAGAGGTGATACCTGTAGCTAATGGGGCAATACCAGAAAGCAAACCTAAAGCGATCGCACTTTCTACAAAAGGATATACTTTAGCATATGGTCTAACTTTTTGAGTAATTAAATCATATTTAGTAAAACTTTCAGCAAATGATTCAATATCCATCAGTTTTAAGGTTGCTAACACCGAAAGCGAAAAACCCATAAATCCTGTTAACCCCAGACTAGTGGCTAATGCCATCAAACCGGCGGAGGAAAAAACGGCAATAACAGGAGTATAAGAATATTCAGCTTCTTCTACTTCTACGCCAAACTTGTCTGCTAAATCTGTATAGCCACCAATTCTTTCATCACCAAAAAATATTTGTGGTGTAGTTTTTACCCCGTGTTTTTGTTTAAAATCTTCAATTTCTGCTGGTGATTTTAATTTATAATCTTCAAATTCGATTCCTTTTTCTGCAAATAAATTAACTGCTTTAATACCCCAAGGACATTCATTTTCTGGAGTTGACATTCTGTATAATTTTACTGTTGTATTCTTTGCCTGTTCGATCGCTGTTTGTTTCATTTTATTTAGCTTTATAGTCGGTTATTCTACTTTTTATAACTTAAATATTAATCGCAAAAAATAGTTTATTAATCTGTTTTGAAAAATATATTAATGTCTATTAATATATTTTTATTTAATTTTTATTTCATAATTATGTTCTGTAAAGTTTCATCTTTTTTATTCATTAGTTAGACGTAACGTTATTAATTAAGTAGTTTTTTGATAAAACTGTAATTATCTATTTTTTACGCTTAAATAAATATAATAACTTGACAATTTACTATATTTAATAGTAATTAAAACAATAATCCCACCCCCGTTACGAATTTTAAATCATCACTACTTTCGCCTTCTTCTTCGGCAAATTTAGCAGTTTTACCAAATAATTTTTCCCAACTAATACCTATATAAGGAGCAAAATCTCTAGTAATTTCGTAACGTAATCTTAAACCTAATTCTAAATCATTAAAACCACTACCAACACCAAATTTTTCTACTTCTTGAATCGCAAAATTAGTCTCAAGAGAAGGTTGTAAAACCGCTTTTTGTGATAATAAAAATTCAGATTCCACTTCAAAACGAGCCGAAATATCACCTTGATGACTAACAAACAATGAAGTATCTATTTCTAAAAAATAGGGTGCTAATCCTTGTACACCGATAACAGCAAAACCTCTAGCATTCCCCTCATCACCATATAATTGATCATATCTTAATCCAGTTTGTAAATCGAAAAAAGGAGTAATTTGTTTACCATATAATAGCTGTAATTCTGCTTCTCCATTACCATCATCAAGACTGACATCACCTTCGCTTTTGAGCCAAAGTTTTTGATAATCTCCTCCTACCCAACCTGTAATATCCCAATTGAAAATATTTTCGTTGTCATTAACTTGATATTCTAATTGCTCAAATAATAAATAATAAAAAATTTGACTATCATGAATAGGCTCACCAAAATCTTCTTCTAATTCAATTTCCGATCGAGAAAATATTAAATCATTTATTGTTTGATTGGATTGCTCAAGGGTAAAACTTTCTAAAAATTGATTTTTATTTTGGTTTTGATTCTCTAACTCAAAAGAGTGAATATCGATCGATTTTTGATAATAATTAGAATCAACTTCTTCAGCTTGGCTAACATTATTACTAATAATCACACTAGATAATAATAAAAAACTAGTAGTAGAAATTTTAATTAAACGATTAAAAATAGACATGAAAAAAATTAGTTAAGGCAAAATTAGTTAAGGCAAAAAATACTCGGACGAAAAAAGATAACCGCTAATTAAATTAGCTATTAACTACATTAATGGTGCGATACATACCAGTATCCATGTGATACATTAAATGACAATGAAAAGCCCATTTACCTTTGGCATCTACGTCAATTTCGGTGGAAAGTTTTTCGGCTGGTTTAACAATAATGGTATGTTTACGAGGTTGATAGTCACCATTACCATTGACTAATTCCATCCACATTCCATGTAAATGAATTGGATGTTCCATCATTGTATCATTGACAAAAGTAAGTCTTAATCGCTCTCCATAATAAAACTTAATTTCTTTTTCTTGAGAGTATTTTTTACCATCAAATGACCACATATAACGTTCCATATTACCTGTTAAATGTAGTTCAATCTCTCGATCGATTTTGCGTCTATTTACCTTATTCACACCTTTTAAATCAGTATAAACTAACACACGATGAGGAGCAGATTCTAAACCAATTCCCGGTTCATTCAGACGATTTTTGACCATCATGGGATTAGTAGCATTACCTAAACCATGATCAATATCTCCATGAGGTTGCCAACTAAAGTCTAATTTATCTTTGACATTAGACATATTATGTCCATCATGAGAATTATTCTGGTTCATATTCTCCATATTATGTCCATCATGAGAATTATTCTGGTTCATCTTCTCCATGTTATGCCCATCATGAGAATTATTCTGGTTCATCTTCTCCATATTATGCCCATCATGAGAATTATTCTGGTTCATCTTCTCCATATTATGTCCATCATGAGAATTATTCTGGTTCATCTTCTCCATGTTATGCCCATCATGATTTTCATGATTCATCTCCGACATATTATCTTTATTTTGATTATTTTTGTCTGAAGATTTGGTATGGTTATTATGCTCACCATGATTATCGTGATCCATTCCCATATCTGCCATAGTACGTAAAGGGCGTTCTCTACGGGGGGGAATTGCCGCTTGTAATCCTTCTTTTACTGCTAATGTACCACGAGCATAACCACTTCTATCCATTGTTTCGGCAAAGATAGTATAAGCTTCTTCGGTAGTTGGTTCGACGATTACATCATAGGTTTCTGCTACCCCAATCCTAAATTCATCCACCGATACAGGTTGAATATTTTGTCCGTCTGCTTGTACGACAGTCATTTTTAAGCCGGGAATACGTAAATCAAAAAACGTCATCGCTGAAGCGTTAATGAATCTTAAACGAATTTTTTCACCAGGTTGGAAAATACCGGTTCAATTTTTGTCGCTGGTTTTACCGTTAATCAAATAGCTGTAAGTTGCCCCTGTGACATCGGCTATATCAGCTAAATCCATCCGCATTTGTTTCCAATCCCAATCTTCGGCTAAGTTAGCAACTGTTCGTCTTTGATAGTTGTAGTAGGTAGGACTTTTTTTAAGATTACTGAGAATTTGATGGGGATGTTCAAAACTCCATTCTGATAAAATAATTGTGTAGTCTCGATCGTATTGGAAAGACTCAGGTTGAATCGGCTCAATAATGATTGCACCATACATTCCCAATGGCTCTTGCATATTACTATGACTGTGATACCAATACGTACCACTTTGATTAAGATCAAACTTATAAGTAAAGGTTTCTCCTGGTTTGATACCTCTAAAACTAACTCCTGGCACTCCATCCATATTGCTGGGTAAAATTAAACCATGCCAATGAATTGAAGTATCTTCTTGAAGATTATTGGTAACATTAATAATTGCTGTTTGCCCTTGTTGGAAACGAAGTGTGGGAGCAGGTAAACTTTCATTAAGAACTATTGCTTTTCCTTGACGATCGTCGATCATGATCTTCATTTTTTCAACTTTTAAATCAATGACATCTCCTTCAAGATAATTTTTATTGAGTAATTGATTTTTTGCTTGAGCGGGAAGAATCTGATTGAGTAGTAAAGTACTAGCTATTCCCCCTGTAAATTGTAAAAAATTACGTCTTGTGGTTTGAGTCATAATCAGAATTTAATTAAAAAAATTGATAAAAATTTGTATGTATGGAAATGGAAATCATTCTATCAATAAATGTCAAAAGAGGACTCCCGTTATAATTTTCAATTTAACGGTGAGATGAATTTTGACCAACAAACAAACCTTTAGTCATCATTTAATTAGTTTTTGATTTTCAACGTATTGCTTTAATTGTTCAACAGTTACACCACCACAACTAGCAACAAAATAAGAGCCTGACCAAAAATAAGACTTGCCATCAAAATATTGATCTTGTAACTGAGGAAAATCACGACGAATCAAACGACTACTAACATTTTTGAGGTTAGCAATTAATTTTGATAAGGATACTTTAGGGTTGTATTCAAGTAATAAATGGACATGATCGCTTTCCCCATTAAATTCTAAAAGAGTGCATTCCCATTTACTTAAGGTAGTCTCAAAAATATCATTTAAAATATCGAGTATTTTTGGAGAAATAGCTTTTTTACGATATTTAGTTACAAAAACAACATGAGCAGTGAGACTATAAACAGACCTAAAACTTTTATGATAATTGGTTGTCATTTAATAGCAGTGAGTGGTAATATTGTTTATATTACCAAGCAAAGATAACAGTGATCAATCTAACTTATCAGTACAAGTTGAAACTGAATAGACAGCAGACTCAGAAAGTAGAACATATATTGAGTATCTGTCAATCTGTTTACAATTTTGCCTTGTCTGAACGCAAACACTGGCTTAGAAGTAGAAAATCACCGGTTAACAGTTGTTCAATCTATTCAGAATACATTATTGCTGCGGACATAAGTTACCCTAACTATCACCATCAAGCTACAAGTTTGACTCAAGCAAAAAAATCAAATCCAAGATTGAAGTCAGTAAATGCCCAAGTGTTACAGCAGACTCTAAAGACCTTGGACAAAGCGTTTGCCGAGATGAAAACTAAAGGGAAAGGTTTTCCTCGCTTTAAGAAAAAGATGAGAAGTTTTGTTTTTGCTCAAATGCTCAAAGATTGTTTGGAACAAGGGAAAGTAAAGCTACCTCAATTGGGTTGGTTGAAAATTAGACAATCAAGAGAGTATCCACAGGGATTCACCCCAAAACAAGCGAGAATAGTTCGCATCTGCAAGTGGGTATTATTTAATGATTGCATTTCAATCAAAAGAGTCTTGCCCAGATGCACCTGTGGGTAAAATAAGTTTAGGATTAGATGCAGGAATTGAATCGTTTATAGCTACCGATCAAGCAGAATTAATCAAAGCACCAAAGTTTTTGTTAAAAGTACAGAGTCAGCTTAAATCGCTACAAAGACGCTTAAAACACAAAATCAAGGGTTCTAGTAATTGGTTAAAACTGCAAAATAAAATAGCTAAATTACACGAAACAGCCGCTAATACTAGACGTGACTGGCATTTTAAATTAGCACATTATCTTTGCGACCAAGCAGATAATATTTTTGTCGAGGACATTAACTTTATTTCTTGGAGTCGAGGTATAGTCAGAAAACAATCCTTAGACTCAGGAATAGGGCAATTTATCAATGAGATTTTGCCTTATATTTGTTGGAAAAGACATAAGTTTTACCTCAAAGTAGATAAAAATGGTACGTCACAAAAATGTTCAAAATGTGGAAAACACACGGGTAAAAAACATTTAAGTCAGAGAACTCATCGCTGTCAATTTTGTGGGTACACTGCGGCTCGTGACGTAGTGAGCGCAGAAATAATTCAACAAAGAGGGATTAATGCGGTGCAGTGTGGTCTAGGGGGTTTCCCTCATGAACAACTGCACTCTTGAGCGGTAGGGCATACCGTAAATCAAAATGCTTGTGGAGACGTACTGACGGGGTTTTCTCAGAGTAATCTGACTAAACTAGTTAAGTGTCTGTAAAGCAAGAATCTCCCGTTATAATTTTTAATTTAGCGGGAGAGTGTCAATTATAGCAACAAACAAGTAAGTTAGGACACCTCGCTCGATCGAGTCTCCCTCCTCGACTTCGGAGGGGTTAAGGGTGGTTAAACGTCAAGAGTCAACTGATTATCTGCTATATCTTGATAAAAAGAGATTAATAAACTCAAACTCTACCTTGTAACTTAAAAAAAGTAATCAGAAAATAATCAACAAACAAAATAATTTAGTTTATTTTCCAGCAGAAGAAGGTTGTGGTTTCTTTTTAGTCTTGCCATGATTTTCATGATTTTCATGGCTTTCATGTTTTTGGTGATGATCAGAATTATTATGAGTTTGGCTATTGATTAGATGATTGTGAGTAGAATCTAAAGTTTGGGCAGTTGCCGATTTAGTCACAATTCCCATCAAACTGGTAACTGTAAAGGTAGCTACAGTAATCTTAATAAAAGCATTTTTAGTAAATTTTTCCATAATTTTCACATTCCTATAAATTGAGGATGTTTTTAGAATAATCAAAGAAAATGAAATGAAGATGAAATGATGAGGTACAGTTTAAAAAATAAATTGACATCTTTAAATTACTACAAAAATCAGGACTGAAGCCCTTACTCCGAAATTATCAAGAAGTTGACTCGTAAAAATTATTGACAAGCAATATTATTAATTGATTTATACTGCAGTTTTTTTCAATAAATCACTTTAAGGATAGATAAAATTTCATCGTCATTTCATAATTCACTGTTAGCCTGAGCTTTAGAAAATAAATAAAGATAGGTTTTATGTTACTAAAATTAAACAGTATTTTTATCACAACTATTTTAGTTGGCTCAATGGGATTAATTTCATCGGCAAAACCTTCTTTAAGTCATGCTGGAAAACATAATAATAGTAATTCTCAAACAAAGCAATTACAAAAGCCTTCTGAAGAAGAAACTAAAACTAATCATGACGATGATGATAGACAAAAGATGGAGACTCCAATATCGAATCCTACTAATAAGCCTCTAGTCTCTCCTACCTCAGAAGATTTGCAAAAATCGCCTTCTACTTCTACTTCTTTTTTAAAACGATCGAATTTAATTCCACAACCGACAGAATTAGTTTTCTTTTTACTTTTAGCTAGTCCATTTTTACTCTACACCATCAAAAAGAAAGTGTATCAGAAGGAGTCTAATTAATGGGTAAGTTAATCAATGAAATGAGAATACGGCAAATACATAGTTGGTTTGCTCCAATTATGATTTTCCCACTTTTACTTACTTTAATTACAGGCTCATTATTCCAAATTGCAGTAGTTACAGGTGATGTTAATAATTTTTTGTGGTTATTAGAATTACACCGTGGAAAATTTGGGCGAATTAATTTGGAGATGATTTATCCTTTTTTTAATGCTTTTGGATTATTAACCTTAGCGATTACAGGTATTAATATGTGGTGGCAAACTCGCCCTCGATCGTAGTCATAAAAAGTTTTTGAGCAAAAAAATAAACACTTTATTTAATCTCAATGACCGATCAAGAATATAGAAATACGATCTTAACTTGGTGAGAGTAGAAATAATTATTAAGTATTAGTTGTATTGAGGTAACGTCGCATCAATAATTTTACCGTCTCTAATTACTTGTCGATCGTTTTGTGGACGAGAAAGTAATTCACTAAAGTAACGACTATTGAAGATAATTAAATTAGCAGGTAAACCTACGGCTATACGACCAAAATTAGGTAAACCCATCAAATCAGCAGGTATTTTAGTCACCGACGCAATCCAGTCATGATAAGGAGTATCTAAGTGAGCAATCCGCACAGATTGACTAAACACTTCTAACATATCATGGTCGCCAAAACCGAAAAAAGGATCACGACAATTATCACTAGCTAAAGCAACTTTGATTTGGGCTTGTTTTAATTCCTTGACTCTGGTGACTCCTCGCCATCTAGGTGTAATTTCTGGTTGTCTATCTTGTAAGTAAAGATTACACATCGGTAAAGAGACAATACTGATATTAGTTTGTTGTTGTAATAATTCGATCGTTTTATTTACCATTTCGGGTGGTTGTTGTGATAAACTACAACAATGTCCGACAAGGATGTTCTGAGAAAAATTATATTTAATTGCTGTAGCCGCTATTTTCTGTAAACAAATAGAATCTATCTCTCCATTTTCATCCGCATGAAAATCTAACTCTAAATTTCGCTCTTTTGCTAACTGAAAAACTCTGTCTAACTGCTCATCAATTCGAGGATTCATATAAGCAACACCACCTAAAATACCTCCGACTTGCGCTATTTTATCGGCGAGTATTTCTCCTGCAGTAGTCAGGAAATAATCTAAACTAACCAAACATACTGCTTGTAAATGGATTTTGTCTTGCCATTTTTGTTTTAATTCTTGCCATACTTTTAAGCTAATTGCTGATTGTGAACCAAAACAGTCTAAATGAGTCCGAATAGCGATCGAGCCATGAGCATAACTACATTGCAAAGCAAATTCCATTCTAGAATATAAATCTACTTCATCCCACAATAGATGATCTTTTTGTACCGCTGTTAAAGCAGTCGCAAAATCACCGACTAAATTAGGCGATCGTTCATATGTATGTCCTTTATCTAAATGAGTATGAATATCGACAAAACAAGGTAAGACTATTTTTTGTTGTAAATTAATACCAACAGTATGATTAGAAGCAGGTACGATCGCCGCTATTTTTCCTGCCTCTATTTTAACGTCGCACAAACATAAATTTTCTCTAGTTGTTGCTTTAATCTGATTTTCGGGAAGTAAGCAACTAGGTATATGGACGTTTTTTAACCAATAATAATTATATTCTGAGATCATCTTGCTCATAGTATTGCTTTTATAAATTGATGTTTTATTTAATAACATCATCGCTCTCAGTGGTTGAATCTAAAAGCCTTATTGTCGATCGACTTTCAAATTATTTATTATAAAGCTAATCGTTTACCTTTTACTTAATGAATTAATCGCATATAGTACAAAAATCACCAATGATCTGTCAGCAAATTTTAGGTTATTAATTAGAAAATAGATAACTTAATAATAGCTATCCTAATT
Organism: uncultured cyanobacterium; assembly: GCA_963710605.1. Taxonomy (GTDB): domain Bacteria; phylum Cyanobacteriota; class Cyanobacteriia; order Cyanobacteriales; family Cyanobacteriaceae; genus JAALKG01. The sequence continues at coordinate 485,630 of CAVQBA010000006.1, read as the reverse complement.
AAAGAAAAACGATTAATGTTATCCCAAAAATAAAAAAATAAAGCTTTTAAAAGTAATAAATAGAATACTTACAACAAAATTAAGTTATTAACAATTAAAAATTAATTCATTTTGGTTTTATATTTTATAATGATTACTCTTAGCTATCTAAAATTAATCGATTTAACCGCAAGCAAATATTAGAAAACCGATAAATTAATGAAAAAATAAAGTATTTATTTGTTTAGGTTGAAAAAATGGAGTAAGATGAGAACTTATAGAAACACAACTCAATCAGATAAAGTAGTAAGTAGCGATGAAGATAGCGTCTTTACCAATGAACGAACTCCAAAGATTAAAGGCGTTGGAAAGATATAATATTTTAGACACAGAATTTGAGCGAACCTATGATGAAATTACACAGATAGCCGCCACTATTTGCGAAACCCCTATAGCCTTAATCAGTTTTGTTGATGATCATCGTCAATGGTTTAAAGCTAAAGTCGGTTTGTCAGTTAGAGAAACTCATCGAGATTTGGCTTTTTGTTCTCATGCTATTCTTAATACAGATGATATATTTGTCGTCGAAGATGCCTCTCAAGATGAACGATTCGCAGATAATCCTTTAGTAAAAGAAAAACCACCTTCAATTCGTTTTTATGCAGGTGCACCTTTAGTAACACCTGATGGTTATCCTTTAGGTACATTATGTGCGATCGATTCTCAGCCTAAAAAACTTACCGACGAACAATTAAATTGTTTAGTAATTTTAGCCAAACAAATTATCGCTCAATTAGAATTAAGATTAGCGTATAAAAAACTACAACAATCTTCTCAGGAATTACAAGAATTAAACAATAGTAAAGATAAATTTTTCTCGATTATTTCTCACGATTTGAAATCTCCTTTTAATAGTATTCTTAATTTAGCTCAAATGCTTAATTATGATATTCATAACATGGATAAAGATACAATTTCTGAGTTAGCAGGAGCAATTTATGAATCTTCGGATATGGCATTTAAACTAGTTGATAATCTCTTAAGATGGTCAATGTTAGAAAGTGGTAAAATGCAAGTCCATCCTAAAAGTATTGACCTCAATAGTTTAGTTTATGAATCTGTTTTATTAATGAAAGATAAAGCGACAAATAAAAACATTACTTTATATGTTGATAATTTACAATCTAATTTCAAAGTTATGGGCGACTATAATATGCTATTTTCAACAATACAAAATTTGATTAATAATGCGATCAAATTTACTGAAGATGGAGGACAAGTTAAAATCAATCTTCAGCAAAAAGATAATTTTGTTCAAGTCAATATTATCGATAATGGTATCGGAATGACACAAAGACAAATAAAGAACCTTTTCAATATAGCTACTTGTTACACTATTGAGGGTACAGCCGGAGAAATAGGTACAGGGTTAGGTCTATTACTTTGTCAAGAATTTGTTGAGAAAAATGCTGGCAAGATATGGGTAGAATCAACTTTAAATCAAGGCTCTATTTTTAGCTTTACCATTCCTTTACAATCTCAGTAGATGATATATATAACTAAAAATTAGGAATCAATAATCAATAATATAATAAATAGTGGACGCAAGCGCATATAAGCAGACACAAGCCCCTTCATTCTCTTATCTACGCTTTACCGAAAAAAGTTACCAAAAAAATCAAGGGTAATTACGCCCCGCCAAGGATAATGAGTAATGAGTAAGAAGTAAGGAGTAAGGAGTAAGAAGAGTGAGTGAATTCAACTCTTGCATGGAGTGCCTTTTTTAACTTTTAACTTTTAACTTTTAACTTTTAACTTGCCCTTTGCCCTTTTGACTTTATAGACTTAATATCAACCCTGATATGAGAATTAGTAATTGAACTAGTTAAAAGCTTAAGAAAACATTTTGAATTGTCTATTCTTGACAATTATCTGTTTAATAATGTAATAATATATTTACAAAAGTTAACAAAATTTAATAAAAATTCAAATACATAGGAAGATAAAATTATGACTCAGCCTCAACCTACTCAAACCCCGAAGATTGAAGAACCAAAATTTGGTTTTAACGATTATGCTGAAAAGTTAAATGGTAGAGCGGCAATGCTCGGCTTTGTAATCGCTTTAGCAATTGAATATTTTAGTAAACAAGGTTTATTAAGTTGGTTAGGACTTCTTTAGATAACAGATAATAACAGTGAACAGATAATAACAATAGGAAGTAGGTAATGGAGGAGATAAATCTCAAAGTATTAGTTGGTAATCATCCTTCATCCTTTATCCTTTATCCCTTATGCTTCATCCTTCATCCTTTATCTTTTATGATTTAGAGATTATTTTGCACAAAGATGATAATTTGCTGATATACTCAAAAGCGAAAAAAAATTAGATGAACTCATGTTAGCAGTTGCAATTCTTGCCGCAGGAAAAGGTACAAGGATGAAATCTAAACTTCCTAAGGTATTACATTGTTTAGGTGGTAAAAGTCTTGTGGAAAGGGCGATCGATAGTTGTCACGCAGTAAAACCCGATCATACCGTTATCATTATTGGTTATCAAGCCCAAGAAGTGATTAATGCACTGAGTCATCTTCTGGGGTTAGAATTTGTTGAGCAAACCGAACAGTTAGGTACAGGGCATGCTATACAACAGCTTTTACCTCACTTAGATGATAATTTTGAAGGGGATGTTTTGGTATTAAATGGAGATGTACCCTTATTACGTCCAGAAACGATCGAAAAACTGGTTTCTACTCACCAGGAAAATGGTAATGAAGCAACGCTACTAACAGCTAATTTACCTAATCCTCAAGGTTATGGACGTGTTTTTTGTGAGCAAAATAATTTAGTAACACAAATCATCGAAGATAGAGATTGTACTCAAACACAAAAACAAAATAATCGTATCAATGCAGGTGTTTATTGTTTCAGTTGGCAACAACTAAAAGAGGTTTTACCAAAGCTAAGTACGAATAACGATCAACAAGAGTATTATTTAACTGAGGTATTTGATTATCTAGATAAGGTGATGGCTTTAGATGTTGATGATTATCTCGAAATTAGTGGTATAAACGATCGTCTTCAGTTAGCTAATGCCAATGATATCCTGCAAACTCGTATTAAGCAAAAATGGATGATGGCAGGGGTAACGATGATTAATCCTGATAGTATAACGATCGATGAATCAGTTGAGTTAGGTAGTGATGTGATAATTGAACCACAAACACATTTAAAAGGCAATACAAGCATCGGTTCAGGTTGTCATCTAGGGCCGGGGTCAATGATTGAAAATAGCCAGTTAGAAGATAATATCAAGGTCTTATTTTCGGTGGTTATTGATAGTAAAGTCGCTTCAGATAGTAAAATTGGTCCTTATGCTCATCTTAGAGGAAGTGCTAATTTAGGAGAAGGTTGTCGTGTGGGTAATTTTGTCGAGATTAAAAAAAGTAAAATCGGTAACAAAACCAATATCGCTCATCTATCCTATATTGGTGATGCTACTCTGGGAAATCAAGTAAATGTTGGTGCAGGTACAATTACCGCTAATTATGATGGTGTTAACAAACATCCGACTGTTATTGGCGATCGAACTAAAACAGGTTCTAATAGTGTATTTGTTGCTCCTGTAACGATCGGTGAAGATGTTACTATCGCCGCAGGTTCGGTGATTACTCACGATGTAGAAGACAATGCTTTAGCGATCGCACGAGGAAGACAAAAAGTTATTCAGGATTGGTCAACTAAAAATAAATAAAAACGATCGTAATCGATCGAAAATTGATTATGAATAAAGGGTTTATATTTGTACCTAATAAATCTGCATTGCTCAAATTCAAACAACTAGAATCTACTTATTTTAAATACTTTTTGCCCAAGAAATTCCACTTTAAGTTCATAAATAATGAACGATTTTTGTTAGCCTTGCACGATAGCTCAAGGCAGGGCTGAAACCTCAGTCAGAGCGATAATTATCTCTTAAGTTGACACGAATGAATCATATTTTACCGCTTTAAAAAAACCGATTTAAACCGACTAAATTAATCAAGAACACAAACTATTCGCATACCAATAAAATTATAAGTAGAATCAGTGATGTAACCATTACGACGAGAGCTACGACTGTAATATGCAGGTAACGACCAAGAGCCACCACGAACAACTCGTTCAGGATTATCATTAGGGGCATAATAAGCTGAGCCATCAATAGGATGAGATAGATAATTGTCAACATAATTATCCTCACACCATTCCCAAACATTACCATGACAATCATAGATACCGAATGGATTAGGATAATAATTATCTACTGAGGTAGTTTTTTTCGTATTAGTCTTAAGATTTTGTTGATTATTACGAGTATTACTACTTTGATCATAATTAGCAAATTCAGGAGTCATTGTCTCCCCGAAGAAAAAAGCCGTTGTTGTATTACCTCGACAAGCATATTCCCATTCCGATTCTGTTGGTAAACGATAAGTACGCCCACTATACTTACTAATTCTTTTACTAAATTCTTGAGTATCTAGCCAAGAAATTCTTTCTACAGGTAGATTATCGCCTCTAAAAAAAGAAGGTTTTTGTTTTAAATTACGAGTAATTTTGGGGAAACGAGAAACGATTCGCCATTGTTTTTGAGTAATCGGGTATTTACTAATATAAAAAGATTTAAGATTAACTAAATGCTGGGGATTTTCGTTTTTATCTTTTCCTTTTTCGTTTTTGTTTCCTCCCATCATCATTGTACCGGCAGGAATAAAAATCATTTCTAAATTAACTCCTGTACCTAAATACTCAACAAAAAATTGTCCTTCACTAGTATTTGTCTTTTTCTTCTGTTTAGGAAACAAACTAAAAAACCCTTTTTTTTCCTCTATTTCTATGGTTTCAAAAGTGTATTTTTCAATATTGGGGTAATTCTTTTCTCGATTAGTAATTGTTGGGGGGGCAACATTTGAACTTACTCTTTGAACGATTGTTTCATCATTGTTGACTATGGCATTGAAAATAGCTAGGTTTTCTGGAGGTATGTCACTGATATCTGTAGGTAAATCATCAAGAGTTTCATATTGTGATTGTGATAGCTTTTGTTTTTCTTTGAATAAATCTAACCAATCTTTAAGATATTGTGGACGTTGTTTTAAATCTAAATCCATCCCTTTAATAATTGCTTGATTAAAACGATCGCTTAAACTAGGATTAAGTTGCTGAGGAGGGATTAAAGGTAATTGTTGTTTAACCCTCAGATAAGCTGAAGTTGGTAATTGCCCTGTTGCTAATGTGTAAGCCGTGGCGGCAATTGAATATACATCACTACCAATACCTAACTTTTTTTTCTCATTAAACTTTTCTGGAGGTAGAAAACAATCATTGATATTATTAGCGTTTTTGCGTGATGTAATGGTAAATAATTTGATTGCCATACCATAATTGATTAAAACAGGATTTTGTGTTTGTGAATCAATAATTATATTCTGTGGTTTGATATCTTGATGTAATACTTTGCTTTGGTGAAGTAAATTTAAAGCCGAAGCAATTTTAGTGATGATATTTAATACCTCTTCTGCGGGAATTTGACCGTTATTATCAAGATAAGTCGCTAAATCTTCACCATCTGGATAATCCATCACCATATAAATATGATCTTCGTCCCAAAAAACTTCTGGTTTGAGTTGAATAATATAAGAATTTTGACAATTATCAGCTATTTGCTGAGCTTGTTGTATTAATCTATCTTGAAGTTGTTGGAGATTTGTTGTTTGATATTCTGCTATTTTTGTAGTGTTGATAGTTACTAATCGATCGTTTAAAGTATCTTTTGCACGATAAAATAACCCATAGCCATCTCTTAGTAAAATAGATTCAATGACGTATTGACCATCATTTAATTGTGTTCCTTTTTTCCAATTACTCATCAGCAACTTACTTGTTGTTTCAACTGTTTAAATCATAATAGAATTGATCAACTATTTAATATTATTTTGAGATTCTTGCTATTTAGCTTTAGTTTAACGTTAGACAAATTAATACCTCGCATTCTCAACCTTGCTTAGTCAAATGCAATCTATCAGGCTTGTGAGATAAAGATATAGTCTAATCCCTTTAAATCTAAAGGATACATTTCATGATTATAATATTAGTTATAATCTAATCGTCAATATTTAATAATTAATAGTCCTATTTAATTCTCAATTTTAAATTAATAATTTTAGATCTAATGGACAAAGATACACGTTTCGCTATTTTAGTTATCGGCTTACCCTTTTTAGGTTTAATTTATTGTTTGGGTATTCTTGCTTTTTTCCTAATCTCTCCTTTTGCCCAAAATCACTCTTTGATAACAGGTATGGGGGCGGCTACAATCCCATTTACGATCGCTGTAGTCTATTGGACAAAAGCATCAGCTAAAGCTTACAATAAGTCAGCTAAACCAGAGTCAAAACCAAATGATAAATAGTTATCATCAATAAATAACTGTTAAAATCAAATTAAATAATTTTAGTTCTTCTCATCTCGATCGACATCAATTAAAATAATTCTGATTTTCTGATTAATTCAAACAATTATATATAGACTAATTAACACAATATGGAATGGACAACTGAAGCTCAAGAAAAACTGAAAGAAATTCCTTTTTTTGTCCGCCCTGGTGCGAGAAAAAAGATTGAAAAATTTGCTACTGAAAAAGGCGTTGATTTAATCACAGCAGAAATTTATACTGAAGCCAAAGCGAAATTTAATAGTAGATAACAATTAACAATGAGCAATTTTCACTTAATTATTCATAGTTAGTGGAGTAGATATTTAAAGTTAGTTAAGATAGATGGCTCTCAAGGCGATTTTTTACCTTTAGTAAACATTCATAATCTAACTTAATAAAAAAATAGATAATAGATTTTTATTTGTATTAATTAACTATAATACTATGAAATATAATCGGCGATTTTGTTATTTAATTAGCTCTAAATAAATGTGCTATAAAGAACTCAACAAAAATAACTAGACAGAGTAAAATAAAATTATCAAATTAAACTGATGTGAATATTTCATGGCGATTCAAGCATCTCAAAAACAACTTAATCAAATTTTCAACTTAACTAATTATCAATTTGAAATACCCTCTTATCAACGCCCTTATGCTTGGACAAAAGATCAAGCCTCCGAATTAATTGATGATCTTTTAGATGCTTTTCCTTATACTGATGAAGATAGTCCAGACTACTTTTTTGGCAGTATTATTTTAATTAAAGAGGATGGCAAACCCTACGCAGAAGTAATTGATGGTCAACAACGTTTAACCACTTTAACACTTTTACTATCTGTGTTTCGTTACTTAGTACCAAGGGAAAATAAAATTTATCAAAAAATAAGTGCTTGTCTTGAAGATGAAGATTTCAATGAAAAAAACTTATCTGGTTTAAAATTACGCCCTCAAGACGATCGATTTTTCGGCGAAAAAATACGTAGTGGCGGTGGCATTAATCAACTTCTAGAAAAAGAAGAAATAGACACAGGATTAACTACAGATAGTCAAATTTTACTCCAAAATAATGCTCGTTTTTTTAAAGAAGAATTAATCGATCGTTGTCCTGAGAATACGGCTTTAGAATCATGGATTTTACATCTATTTAAAAACATCTTTAATAAATGTTATTTAGTTGTTGTTTCAACTTCTGATTTTGATACAGCTTATCGTATTTTTTCAACTATTAATACTCGTGGTTTAAATTTACAATTAAATGATATTCTCAAGTCAGAAATTATCGGTAATATTCAAGTTGAAGCAGATAAGAAAAAATATACCGATATTTGGGAAGGAGAAGAAAGTGATATAGGTAGAAAAGATTTTGAAACTTTATTTTCTCATATTCATCGTATCAAATTAAGGGAAAGACCTAAAGAAAATTTACTAACAGAATTTCGCCACAAAATTAAACCTCAAAATGATCCAATTCGGTTTATCGATCGAGTTTTAAAACCTTGTTCTAAGATGTTTGAAATTATTAGAGATCAAAGATTTCATTGTAATAATAATCAAAATAAACAAGAAATAAATCGACTTTTTGGCTGGTTAAATCAGATAGATAATTCTGATTGGTTACCTCCTGCTATTTATTTTTTAGCAAAATCTTACAATCACTCTCAACAAATTAAAACTTTTTTTCAGCAACTAGAAAGACTCGCCGCAGGATTGATGATTTTACGAGCAGATATTAATGAAAGAGGAAAACGTTATGCTCAAATTTTAAATGCGATTGATCAAGGAATAGAAGAAGCGATAGCTAAAACCAAACAACTGTTATCAACACCAGAAAAAAAGAAAATAATTAAAATTCTTGATAGTAATTTGTATGAGCAAACTCGTAGTCGTCTTTATGTCTTAAAGAGATTAGATTCGGCTTTAGCTGAAGGTGGATTAAGTCCTAGTTTTGATAGTAAAATGGTAACGATCGAACACGTGTTACCACAAAATCCTAAGCCTAATAGTGATTGGTGCAAAAATTGGGATGATAAAACAAGAGCAAAATGGGTACATCGAGTTGGTAATTTAGCATTACTTTCCAGAAAAAAGAATTCTTCGGCACAAAATTACGATTTTGAAAAGAAAAAAACAAAATATTTCAAAGACACTAATCCGACAATTTTCCCCATCACGATTAAAATAATTAATGAAAACGAATGGAATCTACCAACAGTTGAGCAAAAACACCAAGAATATTTAGAGATACTTATCGATATATGGAGTTTGGTAAGTAGATCAAAAAAACAAAAGAATCGTGCTATTGTCAGTGCTGATTCTTCAACTAACAACAACCCTCCACAACAAGTAAAAACTCTCCACAGACAACCACAACAAACCAACCGAAAATAGATAATAGTATTGATAGCTTCTTACAAGATATAGAAAAGAAATATCAATAAATGAAAATAGCGAATAGAGAATGGAAATGAATTCTTCACCTTTAAATCTTCTTTTAAATACAATTAAAAATCTGTAACCAATCGTGCTTTCCTCAAAATAAATACTAAAAAAGTCTCTTCTTTGGTCACAATAGCAACATCCCCCTCCATTCCAGCTTGTAAAATGCAAGGCGAGTCGGTATTACCAAAAACATTATTTTGTGGTGCAATAATAGCTTTATAAAAGGATTGGTTATTACTGATAAAAGTATCTGTAGATATTTCTTTAACCACCCCTGAAAGAGTACCATAATCAGGATAAGGACAAGCTGAAATTCTAATTTGTGCTGTTTGACCTATTTCGAGATTATGAATATCAGCCGCCGAAATTTGAGCATTAATAGCTAAAGGAGCATTCTGGGGTGAAATTTGAGCAATTTCTGTACCCGCTTGTACCCTTTGACTTGGGTTACGTAATAAAAGTTTAAGAACTGTACCACTAACCGGAGCGGTAATAATCCCTTGCTCAATCTGCTTTTTAACTTGTTTTAATTCCAATTTTTCACGATCGCTTTGTTTTTGTAGTTCAATATTTTGTCCGATCGATAAATTCTTTTCCCTTTTGAAATCAGCTTGTATTGCCATAAGGGCAGCCTTTTCTCTAGCAATAGCCTGTTGTGTTATTTTTAGTTCAGAGTTACTAGGATTTAAAGCAATTTTAGCTTTTTCCCCTTTTCCTTGGGCAATTTGAAGTGTTTGTTTGCCTGTTTCAATTTCTTGAATTTGGATCAGAACATTTTGTTCTTTTTGTTCCACACCGAGCTTGATTTCCATCAATTGCTCTTGGGAAATTGCTCCTTCTTCAGTCAAGGGGGCATATCGTTTCAATCTTTCTTGCTCGGCTTTTAAATCGGCTTTGGCAGCAGCTAAACGGGCGTAGGATATTTTTAATTCTGCTTCTGTTCGTCTGATATCAGCTTGGGCTTCTTCTAAATCCTTTTCCGTGGTAGATTGACGATCGTCATATTCACGTTTTTGACCAGCTAATTGAGCTTCAAGAGAAAGGACAATACGATTATATTTCTCTGTTTCTGCCATCAATTGACGATCTAAAGCCACAATTTGTTGATTAATCTGGCTTTGTTGTTGATTTAACTTCTCCAAAGAACCCTGTAACTGTAATTTTTTAAGTTGCAATTGGGACTTATCTAGAAGGGCTATTGTTTCCCCCGTTTGCACAAATTGATTTTCTTTAACCTCAATGGTTTTAACAGTGCCTTCTTGAGTGGATTCTACAATTTGTATTTCTCCTTCGGGACGAACTGTAGCGATCGCTTTAACTGTAACCTTATATCTAGTCACAGCCGCTAAAATAAAAGCTGAAACGATCGTAGTAGCTAAAACCAGCCCTCCTAAACTCAACCAAAGACTAATGGAGGGTAAAAATTCTTCCTCAGAAATAGTTGGTAAAAGAGCTTTTTCATCGAAATTAATCATTAATAAATCTAGACTTCTCTATAATTATATCTAGGGGCAAGACCCAGAAATAAATTCTAGGTCTCCTGAAATTCATCTAGGGAAAGTAATTAGCTGGACAAATCTTCTTGCTTTCCTGATGGTGAATTTTTTTTACATAATAGTCATTTCGTCACTATCAAGAGTTCCTCTTTTGCAAGAGTAATTACAGGTATGGGTAAATCCAGTTCCACCAGTACAGGTAGTACAACCTCCTGAAAGTGAAGACATATCTTCATCGTTTAATTCAATCATCCCCGCAGGATTTTCTGGCAAGAGATTCAATTGTTCTTGACTTAAACTGTTACGGTAATCTTCATCTTTCCAAGCACGAATAATATCAATATTAGACATTTTTACCTCGTTATTTTTTAGTTATGGAGACTTTTCAGTCCTGCAAATATTATACAGTATTTTTTGAGAATGATTATCATTTTTGCAGTTTTTTAAGTAGGGACGTAGCAATGCTACGTCCCTACGAGTCTTGAAATAAGGAATTATTTTTGCAGTTTTTTTAAGGAGTCAAAAAATTAAGATGAGAACCCGATTGAGAAAATAGTTGCTGTGGTGTTCCTTGTCGTTTTACTTTGCCCACTTCCAAAAAGACGATCCAATCAGCACGGGTAATGACTTGAGGGCGATGACTAATCAAAATTGTAGTTTTACCTTGACGATAATCAAGAAGACGATCGATAACTTCAGCTTCACAAACTGGATCGAGATTAGCAGTAGATTCATCAAGGATCAAAATTGGCGGATTAGTAACAATACCAAGGGCGAGGGCAAGTCGTTGTCTTTGTCCACCAGAAAGGTTGGCACCAAATTCTCCTAATATAGTTTGATATTGATTAGGAAGTTTACTAATAAATTCATCTGCTTGAGCAATTTTACAAGCTCGAACAATTGTGGCAAAATCGATCGCCTCGTTACCTAAGCTGAGATTGTCAATAATCGATCGACTCCAAAAGTGAGTTTCTTGGGGAATTAAAACAATTTGTTCTCGAATAGAATCGAGGGCTAAATCATTGAGGTTATAATCACCGATGCGGATTTGTCCAGTTTGAGGAAAATATAACCGTGCGATCAATTTAGCTAATGTTGATTTACCACAACCCGATTCACCAATCAAAGCGATCGCTTTCCCTCCAGGGAGAGTAAGATTAAAATTATGGAGTAGTTCCACTCTACCAGGATGATTAAAAGTTAAATCATGGCAACTAAGATATCGCTATTGGCTAATAATTTAACCCTAGGTTTAATTTGATTGGGTTGAACTTCGGGGGTAGCATCAATGACATCACCCAAACGTTCTAAGGCTGATTGGACAAAAACTAACTGGTTCACAAAATCGATAATTAAAATAATAAAACTCAAGCCGTTTTTACTCATGATATTACAGGCAACTAATTGACCGATGGTTAAATTGCCTTGAAAAACCAGTTGACTGCCAAACCAAAGTAGAATCGCTTCTCCAGTCCATAAAATAAAACCAGAAAAAGTGGAATTAAAGATAGCAATTTGCGATCGTTGAAAATTAATTTTCGCTTGCCGACCAAATCTAGCTTGAAATTCATCTAAAAATTGAGAAGTAGCATTTTTAGTTTTCATCACAATTGCACCCTTAAAAGTTTCCACTAAAATTCCTTGATTTTCTGCTGTCAAGGCTAAAAGCTTTTGTGTTTTCTTCTTAATTCGATTCCAAAAAATTAAAGTAGAAGCACACATAATTATGGCAATAATTAAGGTAATAAAAAGGAGATTATGATTGTATATAAAAATTAAAATTAAAGAAATTAAAGCAATAAATAATTGACTAGGTAATAGGATTAAAGCTTGAGATACAAGTTGATTAACTGCTTGGATATCTCGCAAACGACTGGCTACTTCCCCGCTACGATGGGATTCATAATAGGCTAAAGGCAGAAATAAAATTGAACGGCAAAATTCTAAAACCAAACTAAGTTCTAAACCTTGGGAAAAATGGGTTACTAAATAGGATTGGATAAACCTAAGACTACTTCTAAATAAATTAGAGATAAAAACAGCAATAATTACCCCATTAAGCAGTGTTATATCTTGGGTAACTAATACTTCATCGGTGAGAATTTGTAAGAAAAAGGGGGAAGTTAAAGCTAAAATCCCAATCATCAAGTTCAGCAAAAAAACTTGCCCTAAAAGACGCTTTTTATGCGAGAAATAAGCTAAAAAACGTTGATAATTATTAATTTTATGACGATCGTCAAGTTGGTGAGAAAATTCAGGGCGAGGTTCAAGTAATAACATCGCTCCATTAGTCCAACCTTTTAATAATTCTGGTTTGGATAGATAACGCAAGCCTACGGCTGGATCTGCCACCACATATTTGCGACCTTTTTTGCCGTATAAAACGACCCAATGAATACCTTGCCAGTGAATAATACCGGGTAAAGGAATTATTTGTCGATCGATTAATTCGAGGGGAACTTTCACCCCCTTAGCATCAAATAAAAGAGTTTTTGCCCCCTGTTTAAGATTTAATAAAGTAGTGCCTAAAGCTCCTGTACCTGCTACCTCACGAACTCGATGGAGGGAAAAAATTTGACCGTAATATTTGGCACAAGTGGCTAAACAAGCGGCACCGCAATCTTCTTCATTATGTTGAAGGATAACCTGATATTTCATATTTTGCGATTGAGGGGAGATTCAAGTAATAATAAAGAAGGAATACGATCGGCGAATGCTAAACGAATTAGTTGGTAACCAATACCAGCTAAACCCGTCATTAATCCTAACGTTTCCACCCCCAAGGGAACTCCACAATAACAACCTTGTTGTTCGATGCTATTAAGTACTTGGTTAATTTTTTGGTAATAAGTATGGGTAAGTTCGGGTTGAGATTTGGTGCTGATTGCTTGTAGGAGTAGTTCTAAACTACCTAAATCTCCATTACAGAGGGAATGATTATTACCAAAACCCGACGCTATGGTAGTTTCCATCGCTATATTAATTTCTAAATTAACTTGCGTTGTTTTTACCTGAGAAATACTACCTAAACGGGCTAAACCAATTCCTGTTGCTCCATAACTCCAAGCAACTGCCAAGTTTTCTTGGTCTTGTTCGCTATTGTGCCAATTTTTTTCGGTAACAGAAAAAAGACTACGTTCGTATTCCCATGCTTCTAGAGCTATTTTTTGATAACGTTCATCTCCTGTAAAAGTGGCTAATTTTAATAAAGCTAGAGAAATACCCGCAACTCCGTGAGAAAAACCACTCAGAGGTTTTTGATTGGCAATTGTCCCCCATCCGATTCCTTTTTTCATGGTAATGGCTTTTTCAATTAAGCGATCGCCACATTGAATTGCCACAGTTTTAATATTTTCATCTTGAACCCAATCGTAGAGATTAATTAGAGCTAAAATACAGCCACTACAACCAGCTACAATATCTAATTGTTCATCTTTAGCAATTAGAGGAGATAATTTTTTGACCAATGCTAAAGCACGGGAGCGAAGCGCTGCTGCAAGCAAATCGCCTAATTCTGGTTGTTGCCACAAATTTCCTAAATGGGTAAGAGTATAAATAATTCCTCCCCAGCCATCAAAACCCCCCACAGAAGTGATTAAATCTCGATCGAAATCGGTCTGAATTAAGATAGTTTCTAAGGTATCTTTCGCTAATTTGGTGTACTTTTGTTTTTGGGTGACTTCTCCTAAATAGGCAAAAAATAGAGCAATTCCGGGAAGTCCGCCAAATAAATCCCAAGCTAAGGGTTTGACTGTCCAATGTTTTTCTCCTGCTGAAGTTAAACCAATCCAACTTGCTTGATTTTCGGCTCGAATTGCTAACGATTCCAAACGAGAGGCAATCTTCTCAGATGTTGCTAATAATCGAGCTTGAAGTAGTTCCCAATTCTCAATTTTTTCTGATTCTTGCACCTTATCTGTTATTTTTTTAGGTTTAGTTGACACCGACATGGCTAAACTGGTTAACGATGTTCTGATAAACCAGAGTTGTTCTTCTAAATCCTTTTCACTTAAACGTTTAAATCGATTTTTTACTCGTTCTAAGCCTGATTTATCAAAAAAATTACTGAGTTTTTCCCCTTCTCCACAAATATCTCGACTATTTACCTGAGTAGAAAAGAAAGGTACATCTCCTTGCCAAAGAGCTTTTTGTTCCAATCGAATCACATTTGCTAAACTAGGGTGATTAGGAACATCAATCCAAAGACGATCGAAAAGGCGATCGCGATTGAGGGCATTTCTTAAAACATCGGGGTGAAAACTCTCTTGTAATAATAATCCATATAACCTTGTATCTCGCAAAACTACCCTAATTTCGTCATTAGCAAATTTAGGTAGCCAAAGTTTTAGGAATAAATCTCGATGGTTTAGTAATAAGCGATAAGTTTCAATAAATCCTGCTTCAATATTCTCTCGATAAGTCCAGACTTCCACAGGTTTTTCTCCTAAATAAGGAAGATTTTGACTCTCTAATAAAGTCGCAAACTTTCGTTCTACTTGCATTCGATCCGTTCCCATCCCTGTTAATTCAGCAGTACGAGTGGGTAGAACTTGACCTCCCACTGCACCTAATCCGCTAGAATCAAAACCCCCTGAACCATCTTTGACCGCTATTCTCTGTGGTAATAATCCTACTGCCATCACCGATTGACCTATTTTTTGATTCGCTATTAAACGAGATTCTGGGGAATTACGATCGAGACGTTCGGGACGAAATAGGGTTTCTAAATCAATCAAAACAGGAGTTTCCCCACGGGCGATAATATTCTCCAGGTGAAAATCCGTTGCTTCTAAAGCTGTCATCAAAGCCAAATAACTGCCCATTCGTTGATAAAATCGCTCAACTTCCTCGATACAGGTACAACTTTTGGCTTCGACAAATTCTACCCAGCCATACTCACCTCGATTAAGTATCTTTAAGATCGCAAATGGCAACTCTAATCCTTGTTGGTTTAACCAGATTAGTAACTCTTGTAAATGCTCGTCTATCCCTAAAGATTTGGGTTTGTAAACTAGTTTTAATCCAGAACTAAATTCTAAAATAAAAACCGATCGCCCTTTTTTATGGGAATCTCCTGCACCCGATCGTATTTTCACTAACATACCAAGGGGAGAATCACCACTAAAGCGATCGCAAATTAGTTCCCAATCCTGACAAAGACGCTCTAAAAATTCTAAACTTACTTCTACCCACTGTTCTAGATAAATCACTATTTGTCGTGCTAAGACTGGATATTCTTGAAGTATCTCTAAAGAAGATTGTTTTTGCTCTAATTTGTGCAGAAAATCGATTAAACGTTCCCTCGTAGTTTCTCCCAATAATTTTCCTTCTAATCTGGCAACATTTAACTCTAAAACCATTGTTTGACTAACTATTCCCAATAATTGCTCTGGAATTTTAGCCGATAAAATTCCCTTAATTTTCTCTGGGGCGAAGGGAGTATTTTTTCCTAATTTTTCGATTCCTACCTCTAAACTTACTAGGGCTTGATTTAATAATGGTTTCACTAAATGCAAAAACCCTAAATTTAATCGATTGTCGCTTAAAGTTTCTACAGGGGCAATCTTCACCTTAGCAATCTCTTCAACCTCAAAATCTTGAATTAACTTATCTAACCAATCTGGACTAGCACAACGTTGGGCTAAAGAATCATCTGATTCCCCCAATATCCTCATAAATTCATTCTCTGTTAATCCCTCTTGGGACAATTTCTGTGCATAATAATTCTCATCTGTCAAAGGTTTTTGCGATCGCCAACGCTGGAGATGACGATCGGCTAAGTCGAAATCTGTGGTCTTGATTTTTTCTAGTAAAGTTATTCTTTCACGTAAATTAAGTCCTCTATACCATTGAGAAAATTCAATCATTGGTTCTCCAAAAAAAATGATAATGATTACCATTATTATATTACTATTAAAAATAATGAGAATAATAATCATAATTATTTAGTGAGGAGATTTATGTGGAAGCCTAGCATTAAGGTAATCTTAGGATTATCGTTGCTTTGGAATGTAGAAGGAGCGATCGCACCTCTCACCTCGACAAAAAGGCGATCGTACTCCAAACTCTTCTAAAATTCGATCGTACTGACCAACTGTTTAAACTATAATGAACATTACAAGCAACAGTTACGGGCAAAATGATGGAAAATAAAATTTCTCACAAACAGTCTGAAAAAAAACAAGTAATTGATAACCCTTTAATTAATATCGCTGGTAAGTTTGGAGGAGAATTTTGGCATTTTACGCAGTCAGAAATTAAACATTGTCGCAAAATAGATAGAGAAGAAACAAAAAAGCTTTTAGATCTTAAATCGGACAAACAAGATTAATGTACCTTCTGGATACTAGTGTTGTTAGTAATTTCTTGGATGAGAGACGTTACTATCCTCAACTAACAGCTAAAATTTTGAGTCAACCACCTGAACAAATTTTCATTAGCATTATTACCGTTGAAGAGATATTACAAGGTGCTTTAGCCTCTGTGCAAAAAGTCAAAAGAAAATCATCTGTAACCTATGCTTACCAATATTTTGAAGACTTATTTGTTGCACTACATCACTTTCAAATTTTGTCTTATACCCCAGAAGCTGAAAGCATTTATCAGTTACTTCCTGCCAAAATAAAAAGAATTGGTACACAAGACTGTCGTATTGCCGCTATTGCCAATGCTAATAAATTGACCATAATTACGGTTAATGTTAATGATTTTGTCAGTATTGGTATTGCTCGTGTAGAAGATTGGACGAGATAGCGATCACCCTTTATCAAAAAAGATTACCTTCTCAGCTTCATCAAACTCGTTTTGTTCAAGTAAGATTTGTCGTTCCTGTAAGTTAAGACCTCTATACCATTGAGAAAATTCAATCATTGGTTCTCTTAAAAAAATGATAATGATTACCATTATTATATTACTATTAAAAATAATGAGAATCATTATCATAATTATTTAGTGAGGAGATTTATGTGGAAGCCTAGTATTAAGGTAATCTTAGGATTATCGTTGCTTTGGAATATAGAAGGAGCGATCGCTATTGAGTTAGAAGAGAATAAACTCAACCAAGTTAACTCAGTATCCCAGTTAAGAGATGTATCCCCTACAGATTGGGCTTACGAAGCTTTAACAAGTTTAGTGGAACGTTACGGTTGTATTGTCGGTTACCCAGATTGTACCTTCCGTGGCAATCGTGCTTTAAGCCGTTACGAATTTGCCGCAGGTTTAAATGCTTGTATGCAACAAATGGAGCGTTTAATCGCAGGTAGCGAGTCAGTATTAAGAGAAGATGTAGCCACACTACAGCGTTTAGTTACTGAATTTGAAGCAGAATTAGCCGCTTTAGGTGCAAGAGTTGATAACCTAGAAGGCAGAGTAGCGTTCTTAGAAGATAATCAATTTTCCACCACCACCAAATTACAAGGGGAAGTTATTTTTGCCATAACAGATGTTTTAGCAGGAGATGATTCAACCTCAACTTTTCCTGCTATTTTTAGTCCTACGGGAAATATAGATATAGACAATCCTAGTCAACAAACTGTTTTTGCTAACCGAGTTCGTTTGGATTTAATCACCAGTTTTACAGGTCAAGATCGACTCAAAATTCGTCTGACTAGTGGTAATTTTCCCCATCCTAATCGTCCGGGGGATTTCAATATGGAACCTAACCCTTTACGGGGGTATCAAGGAGGTTTAGCTTTTTCTTCTGAAGCTCAACAAACTTTTAACGATATTGCCGATTTACCTGGTGATAATTCAGTCGGGATAACTGAATTAAGCTATCAATTTCCGATCGGGGATAAAGCTGAAGTTGTAATCATGGGTACAGGAGGAGAACACCACGACTATGTACCCACCACCTTTAGTAGTTGGGATGACGATAATGGAGGTACAGGCTCTCTTTCGGTTTTTGGACAACGTAGTGCAATTTATAACTATATAGGATTCGGGTATCGGTGTCACCTATAATTTTAGCGACAGTATTAGCCTCAGTGCGGGTTACTTAGCTACTTATGCTAATAATCCTAGCAGTCCAGACGCAAGTAATCCCTTTGCAGGAGGGTTATTTAATGGTAGATACTCAGCCTTAGCACAATTAACCGTTCAACCGAGCGATAATTTTTCCTTTGGTTTAACCTATAGCCATAGCTACCATTCTGTAGAAACTCCTTTTAACAGTTTACCGATTTTTTTCAACGATCAGGGAACGACTTTAGCAAATTTCCCTGTAGTTCCGACTCAACAAGTAAATGTTAATTCCTATGGTCTCCAAGCTTTATGGGAATTAAGTCCTAAGTTTGCTGTAAATGGTTGGTTTGCCTATAATCAGGTTAATACTTCAGGTGGTACAGACGCATTTAATCTAGTGGAATATCAAGGTAGTAAAGCCGATATCTTAACCTATGGAATTGCTTTTGCATTTCCAGACTTGTTTAAAGAAGGTAATTTAGGAGGTATTGTAGTGGGAGCATCACCCTACGCAAGCAAAGCAGAAGTTCCCGAAGTTTATCGTACTGGAGGTAATTGGTTTGGGTCAGATTTAGGAGATGATTATACAGATTTAATTGCCGGAAATTCTATTCCTTGGCATATTGAGGCATTTTACATTCACAAAATGACAAATAATATTTCTTTAACTCCTGGTGTTATCTGGTTAACTGCACCTAATCAATCTTCTCGAAATCCTGATGTGGTAATTGGTACATTAAGGTTAACCTTCACTTTCTAGGTATTTTGGCAGAGCAATAAATCTAATTTATTGCTCTTATAGAGTTTAGGTATTAGGTATGAAAATAATAGAGAAGAAATAATAAGTAAAAAGTAAAATCAAAGTGATTGGCGTAGAGCTTTAAAGTTTAAGCTATTAACTATCAACTATGAAACGTGATTCGATACAATAGACACTATCATAATTAATAGTAAATTTTCAACAATTAACAATGTACAATGGACAATTAACAATCACCTCTACTTAGAAGTAGAGAATGGGAAAACAAAGAAAGATGAAAAATTTTATCCTCTTTTTTTTTGAGAAGTTTTTTAATATTGATTAATCAATTATCAATTGTCCATTAATAAATAGCGATCGTAAAACTGGAGAAAAAATTAGCAATGGGAAGAGTAGTAGGTATAGATTTAGGTACAACTAACTCAGTAGTAGCAGTAATGGAAGGAGGAAAACCATTAGTCATTCCGAATTCTGAAGGTAGTCGCACCACTCCCTCTGTCGTCGGTTTTAATAAAGACGGCGAATTAGTAGTAGGGCAAATGGCGAGACGACAAGCTGTTTTAAACCCTAAAAATACCTACTATGGATTAAAAAGATACATGGGGCGTAGATACAGCGAATTAAATGATCAAAGTAAACGTGTACCATATACTATCCGTCGGGATGATATGGATAACATTAAAATTCGTTGCCCTCGCATCAAAAAAGAATTTGCCCCCGAAGAAGTTTCGGCAATGATTATACGTAAACTCGCCGAAGAAGCAGAAAGATATTTAGGTGAAGAAGTTACAGGGGCGGTGATTACTGTGCCTGCTTATTTTAATGATGCCCAAAGACAAGCGACAAAAGATGCCGGAAAAATTGCTGGTTTAGAAGTTTTAAGGATTGTAAATGAGCCGACTGCCGCTTCTTTAGCTTACGGTTTGGAAAAAAGACGGGCGGAAAAAGTGATGGTATTTGATTTAGGAGGCGGTACTTTTGATGTCTCAATCCTAGAAGTTGGCGATGGTGTCTTAGAAGTAAGGGCAACTAGCGGTGATACTCAGTTAGGTGGTAATGATTTTGATAAGAAAATAGTCGATTATCTCGCTGAAGAATTTTTAGAAACAGAAAAAATTGATTTAAGAAGCGATCGACAATCCTTACAAAGATTAACAGAAGCCGCCGAAAAAGCCAAGGTTGAATTGTCTGGTGTTAGCAATTCTGAGATTAATTTACCTTTTATTGCCGCTAACGAAGATGGTCCTAAACATATCGAGACCGCTTTGTCAAGGGCAAAATTTGAAGAACTTTGTGGTGACTTGGTTTCTCGTTTACGTCGTCCGATTCAAAGAGCGTTAAAAGATGCAGGTTTAAGCCCTGTGCAAATTGATGAGGTGGTTTTAGTTGGTGGTTCAACTCGCATCCCGATGGTACAAGAATTAGTTCGTAGTTTTATTGAGATAGAACCTAATCAAAATGTTAATCCAGATGAGGTTGTGGCAGTCGGTGCGGCAGTACAAGCAGGGATATTAGGGGGGGAGGTTAAAGATATTTTACTCCTTGATGTGAGTCCGTTATCGATCGGTGTGGAAACCATCGGTGGGGTAACCAAAAAGATTGTTCCTCGTAATACAACTATACCTGTGAGACGATCGGATATTTTTTCGACATCAGAAAACAATCAAACTTCAGTCGAAATTCATGTAGTGCAAGGCGAAAGAGAAATGGCGGAGGATAACAAGTCTTTAGGTAGATTTAAGCTCACGGGTATTCCCCCAGCACCAAGAGGTGTACCGCAAGTACAAGTCTCTTTTGATATTGATGCTAATGGTATTCTACAAATAATTGCACGAGACAAAACTACAGGTAGAGAGCAAAGTATTATTGTTCAAGGTGCATCAACTCTTTCGACATCAGAAATCGAACGGATGGTAGCAGAAGCTGATGAATTTGCTAGACAGGATAGAGAAAGAAGAGATAGAGTCGAAAAACGCAATCGGGCTAAGGCAATGACAGAATCAAGCCCAACGGAAGTTAAGAGAGGTGACTCTTGATTTTGGTAGTCAGTTTACCACTCCTTATCGTCGTGATGTCGAAAATTTGTGTACAGAGATTTTAGATAGTTTAGAAAAAAATGACGATTGACGTTTAGATAGGGCTCAAGCGGATTTAGAGGATGTTTTATACGAATTAAATCGAGAGGTGAGACTACAATATCAAGACGAAGATGAAGGGTTATTTGAGTCTATTAAAAAAACCTTGATTGGTGATGATGATGACGATTATGATTATAATCCTCGTGATGGACGTAATGTTTATCGTAACCCAGAACCAGACTATTATGGTGGCGGTAGAAGAGATTATGACGATGTGAATAATTATCCTCCTCGTAGAAGTGGCAATGATTATCCTTATAGCGGTAGTAGTATCTCTCGCCCTACAAGTAATCCACCTAATAATCCTCCTGCTAATCAACCATCTCCTCGCCGTTATGATGATTATCCTCCTCGAGACGAGCGAGACAGACGTTACCGAGTGGATAGTAAACGTAATATTCCCTACGAAAACGATTGGGATGACGATGATTGGTTTTAAGAATAATTAATAATTAATAATTGAAAAGTAGGGTGGGCATTGCCCACCAATCAAAATATCATGATCAAACGATTGTATTTGAGCCAAATATAGTCAGTAGGGTGGGCAATGCCCACCAAACAAAAATTTTGAATTGAGTAAGTTAGAGCTAATTTCTAATTTGTCATTATTACCTAAGTATTTCAAATTATGAGTTAATTGTCCAAGCTACATATCCTTCGTGATAATGCTCCAGACAAAACCCTTTTTCTAACTGCAAAATCCACATATCGAAATCTTCATTAACAATAGGTTCAATATTATCCATAAGTTGCTTTACAGATAACTCTAATATAGGTGTTAATCCATTGCTCCAAACTACAAAAACCCGATCTGACTTATTCAAATACTCAGTTAGGGCGTTAGATATAATTTGATTTCTTTGCTCTATAGTGTGGTAATGAATCAGTTGGGAATTAGGAATAATTCCCCAGTTTAAACCTGAAAAATTAGTGGGATATTTTTTGAAAACACGATCGCATTCTAAATGTAGGTTGTACTCAACTTTCTTGCTGTCGAGATAATTAATGAGTTCCCTAATTAAGCCAATACGGACAGAAGTATAGATTTTAGCTTTTAATTTATTTCGTTTTTTCAAAAGTTTTTCTCTATCCATATCGTACCAGACTAAAATTACTAAAACTACTTAGTAGGGCGAGGCACACTCCAGCAATTAATAAAATATCACGAACCAAAAATACCGACTAATTGATAGCGTTTCTAACCACCCCTAACCCCGTGAACGGCATCTCTCCTGTTAGGGGAGACTAGTTTTAATTATGCCATCGATCGTCTGTTGAAGCCATTCCATTTAACTCTGTATCTAATCCCCCTCCTTTAGAAGGAGGGGTTAGGGGTGGTTGACTTTTGCCCTTTGCCATAACTTAGATTGGCTCGTATGATGAAATTCCCACGTATTCGTCATATTCTAATTTTTCTGTTTCTGTGGCTAATTTATTTCTCGTGAGACGAATTGTAAATCCACCTTTAGCATGACCATTTTCAATTACCATCCAATCAAAAACATCTTCTCGATTCGAATGCTAATCTTTGCCCTACTTGATGCCATTTCCTCAACTCTTTTGGTATTTCAAAAAACTCACCAGATAACATATCTTCGTCTTCATGAAAGTAAACATCGCAAAGCCATAAATATAAAAATCTATCCTCTCCTAATTTTTCAGATAAATCTAGATTCTCTAAATTTTAGCTTAGCCATATAAACGGCACTAATATTAGACCTTACTAATGTAATAAAATCTGTAATTGTTGACTCTGCTTGAGAATATGCTCTTAATCTCTCCTCATCTTCATTCTGGACATTTTTAAATAACGGTTCGTTCATAAAAAGGCTTGCTCTTAATACTTAAGTCTAAATCGTATCGTGCTTATAATTGAAGCTGTGTAAAGTATCTGTCAGTAAACAGCTTTTTATAGCGGATAATGAGTTCGCTCTTGACGTTTAACCACCCCTAACCCTACGGGGCGTTGACATTCATCTGAATTAAATTCAGATGACAGTCCCTCCTCCTTAATAAGGAGGGGAAATCGCTCAAGGTGTCCTAACTGACTTGTTTGTTGCTATCTTAAGTATTTGTATTTGTGTAACCAGAATACACTTTGGCTTTTTGAAAGCACTTATCGAAAAGTTCAATATTTAAAATCGCTGGATGACATTTATCGGGATTGAGTCTCTTTCGAGCCGTCTGTAAATATGAGTAAACTTCCTTCTCAAATTTTGAACCTCGCTTTATATAGGCTGCATCAAATTTAGTTTCATCCTTACCATAACAAAGTCGTCCTAAAAATCGATCGAAGAAAAAGTCTATACTATGATTACCTTTTTTACCTTTGATACCCACCCCGACAGTACCACCATCTCGATATGTAGATAGATACAAAATAGTTTCGGGAAATCCAGGTTGTTTCGGCCATTCGGATAATTCGGCATAGCCTGGAATAGATCGAATCGAATGGAACTGTTATACTTTTGTTGCTCATTTAGGTTAAAAGTATTTTGAGAACGTTTACCAATTTATCGGTCTTTATTTTTTAGTATATGCAAAAAAGGTGGCGATAATTAATAATTAATATTTCTTATTTGATAAAAGTGATTGTTTTTTCTTGTTCCAAATACATAATTATCTAGTAAGACTATAGTATGTTATGCGATTACTAATTGATAATTGTTCATTGTCCATTAGCGTGATATTCTATTGAAGGCTTAAAGTATAGCCATTTAACAGCTATCAAACATCCAAGTCATTACTTATATTGTGCAATGGTCGAAACACAACCGATAAAAACAACTTTCTCCGTCACCGAAATTCAAGAGTTATTACCCCATCGTTATCCTTTTGCTTTAGTCGATCGAATTATTGACTATGTACCTGAAGAAAAAGCGGTAGGAATCAAAAATGTAACAATTAATGAACCTTTTTTCCCCGGACATATACCAACTAAACCATTAATGCCGGGTGTGTTACAAGTAGAAGCAATGGCACAAGTAGGAGGAGTTATTTTAACTTTGTTACCAGGAATGAAAGGTAAATTTTTTGCTTTTGCTGGAATTGATAAAGCACGTTTTCGTCGTCAAGTTGTCCCCGGAGATCAATTAATAATGACAGTTGAACTACTTTCATTTAAACGTCAGCGAATTGCTAAAATGCAAGGTAAAGGTACTGTAGATGGTCAAGTAGCAGTACAAGCCGAGATGTTATTTTCTTTACTTGATTAATTTTTTATTTCAGTCTCGGATATAATTTAAGTTGCCAAAAATATTAAAGACAACATAAGTTTGTTTTTTTGTGCGAATCTCTTTTATCGATCGCCTGTTTTTTGACAAATGATTGAGGACTATAATTATCAACTATCAATTATTAATTATTAATTATTCGTGATACATCCTACTGCCATTATCGATTCTAAAGCCCAACTTCACCCGACTGTAGAAGTTGCACCCTATGCTGTTATTGGTGCTGATGTAAAAATTGGTGCGAATACTACTATTGGTGCTCATGTCGTCATTTCTGGCTCAACAGAAATAGGTTGTGATAATCATATTTTTCCGGGGGCGGCGATCGGTCTTGCTCCTCAAGATTTAAAATATAAGGGGGGAAAAAGTTCTGTCAAAATTGGCGATCGCAATACTTTTCGTGAATATGTCACTATTAATCGGGCGACAGGAGAAGGAGAAGAAACTGTAATTGGGAATGATAATTTATTGATGGCTTATGTTCATGTGGCTCACAATTGCATTTTAGGCGATCGGATCGTTATTGCTAATTCTGTCGCCCTTGCAGGTCATGTAGAGGTGGAATCCAAGGCTGTTATCGGTGGGATGCTAGGTGTTCATCAGTTTGTCAAAATTGGTCGCATGGCAATGCTTGGTGGGATGAGTCGAATCGATCGAGATGTTCCTCCTTATATGTTAGTTGAAGGGAATCCTTCTCATGTACGTTCGCTCAATTTGGTGGCTTTGAGACGAAATAGTTTTTCTAGTGAGGAAATATCTTTAATGAAAAAAACTTATTCTCTGTTATACCGTTCAGGAAATACGATCGTTCAAGCATTAGAAAAAATCTCGCCAATGACTACCGATAACGAACATATCAATCACCTTTATCAATTTATGAATACTTCAATTAATCATCAAGGTAGAAGAGGGTTAATTAACGCTCGTCATAAAGGATAAGTTATCATTAACTAAAAAGTGCTAACTATTTCTTTACAAATATATACAATTGACGATCGTTATGCAATTTAAGAGTCAAAAATATAATCCAATCGAAAAGATTTTGGATAAAAAATCTTGTAACCATTACTAGATAAAGCTTTTATTTAAATAAATTAAATTAACAATCAGCTAATCTTGTTTTCATTATTGTTGGTTGAGCCAGTATAACACAATTAATAATTAGTACTAAAAAACTAATTTAATATTCAAACTAGAGAAAGATCAAAAAAAAGATCATTTTTGTTATATTTACTATTATTATTCACACAGAACCATATTGAAGGAACTTTGATTATGTTACTCCGAGATCTTCCACCAGCAAAATTAAGAGGTAGAAACGTTGTCAGACGCAAAAAATACTCCAAACCTGTCAATGTTGTTAACAACTCATCTAAAGTACAATCAATAACCAGTAAAACAACCCCAGAAAAAAAAGCAGTTAAAATTGATTCAACACCAACACCAACTGTCAATACACCTTTGTGGTTAAAGAGTTTGATCTATCTTAATCATAGTTCAGCAATAGTGTGTTATGCTACCGTAGCGGCTACCTTAGTAATGTATGGCATGACAGTTTATGCTCCTAAATTATGGAGTCAAAAACACAGTGAATTACAACAACTTCAAAAACAAGAAAGACAATTCACTTATACAGAAGAAATGCTTAAAAACAGACTAGCTAATTCAGCAGACAATGATCAATCGGGTTTTGTCAAACCTAACCCTAATGAGCAACCAATCTTCTTACCCGACACACCAACTAAACCGATTAAGTTAAATACAACAACAACAGTACAACCTAAAGTTATTCTTAATTCTGTTTCCCCTGTAGCATATTAATTTTGCCGATGAAAGTTTATAAATCTAATTCCCGTCAAAACAATATTTTAGTAACAATCAAAAATAGTAGCTTGTTAAAATCAATGAATTTAAACATTGATTTTGATTCTTGGCTAAGACTTGTCATTGTGTGGTTAGTTTTAATTACAGGTGTCAGTGGATTGGGATGGCGATTATATAAATTACAAATACAACAAGAAGTAACTACCGCCGAAGGTAATACGATTAATCTGCCAAAACGGGCAAATCAACAACAAACATCGAATTTTCGCCCTTATATTCCTCGTCGTTCGATTGTTGATGCGAATGGTAATGTGATTGGTTTAGACAAACTAGTTTATAATATCTATCTACATCCAGTTATCATCCAAAAAGATGAAGATTTAAAAGAAGAAGTATCTGCAACGGGTCAAAATTGGAATGATTTGATTGCTGAAAAATTAGCTCAAATTTTAGTTGACCGAGATAAACAACAAATTCTTAACCTAATTAATAGTAAAAACACAGGAGTTTTGTTAGGTAAAAATATTAGTGAAGAACATGCTCAAAGAATTAGACGCTTAAAATTAGATGGAGTTGATTTTGAACGTCGTTATACTCGTTTTTATCCTCAAGAAGAGCTTTTTGCTGATATCTTAGGGTATGTAAATACCGAACATATTGGTCAAGCAGGTGTTGAATATAGTCAAAGAGAATGGATAGAAAGAAATTTAGATCAACCTGAAGTAAAGGCAATGGTAAGGGTGCGTCAAAACGGACAAGGTGAATTTATTCCCTCTTCTTTACCAGAAGGTATCGTTAAATTAGATGATTTACAATTACAACTTACTTTAGATTTACGTTTACAAAGAGCCGTTAGAGATAGTTTAAAAAGCCAATTACAAAAGTTTAACGCCAAAAGAGGTGTGACGATCGTAATGGATGTGAATAACGGTGAGATAATAGCCTTAGCCTGTGAACCAACTTATAACCCTAATGAATATTTTCGCTACGATTTATCTTTATTTAATAATTGGGCAGTAACAGATAGTTATGAGCCAGGATCAACTTTTAAACCAATTAATGTAGCAATTGCCTTAGATGAAGGTGTAATCAATCCCAATAGCCAAATTTTAGATGCGGCTTCTCTTGTGGTTGATGGTTGGCCAATTTCTAATGCTTCTAAGCGAGGGTTAGGTTGGGTAAGTATTACCAAAGTTTTAGAAGTTTCTAGTAACACAGGCATGGTTCACACAATGCGTAAAATCGATTGACAAAAATATTACCAAAGACTCAAAGAATTAGGTTTAGATCAATTAATGGGAGTAGATATGCCTTTTGAAGCTACAGGATATCTTAAATCAAAATCTATTTTTACAGCCAGAGAGATCGAACCTGCGGTATCTGCATTCGGGCAAGGGTTTTCGATGACACCACTAAAACTAGTTCAACTTCATGCGGCTTTAGCTAATGGTGGTATTTTAGTTACTCCTCATATCGTCAAAGGTTTAGTTAATGCTCAAGGAGAGTTAGAGAAAATTCCTGAATTTGAAAGTAAAAGAGTTTTTAAAGAAGAATCAGCATTAAGTGTGGTCAAAATGATGCAATCTGTAGTAGTTAACGGTTCAGGTAAAGCCGCAATAACTGATGGTTATCATATAGGTGGTAAAACAGGTACAGCACAAAAACATGATGGTAAAGGTAGATATCAAGCGACAGCAAAAATAACCAGTTTTGTCTCTATTTTTCCTACCGACAAACCCCGTTATGTAATTGTTTCTGTCATAGACGAACCAAAGGGCGGAAATACTTACGGTTCGACAGTAGCCGCACCAATAGTTAAAGAAGTGATTGATTCAATTATTAGTATTAAAGGCGTACCCCCTTCTTATCCTATTTCTAACAAAGATAAAAAGTAGGCATATTATAATTAATAATTAATAATTAATTATTACCTCTTTACTAATTCTGGCGTTGCTATAACTGTTTTACTCTGGCCTTGAACTTAAGTTCAAGGCTAATCATGTGCGTTAACTAAAGTTAACTTTGGAGCGAAAATTAAAACGGTTCATAATTACTTGGCAAATATCCCAATTAAATAACTATTTTTCGCTGTAACTCTTAACTCCTTACTCCTTACTGCTTACTTGTTACTCCTAAATCATTGTTTCCAGATTTGTTCAAGAATTTTGTCAGTCGGAATATCGCCAATTTGATCGCTAAGTGATTGAAGCCCGATAAAACGATCGCTTTGAGGAGGTAAAAGTTTTTCAGATTTAGTCGGACCAAATAATGCGATCGTATAAGTCCCAACAGCTACAGCTAACTGCATCGGTGCACTATCGGTACATAACATGAGATTAGCCCCCGCAATCATCGCCGCTAATTTACCAATATCAGGAGTATTAACTACCTTAACATTAGGGCAAACATTTAACACTTCAGCAGTCCACCGAACATCATCTGGACCACATAATAAGACGATCGATATTTGCTCTGGTTGTTTCATCTGAATATCTTCAATGATTCTTTGCCATTGTGGTACAGGATATATTTTATTAATCCCTTGAACAACAGTAAGAGGAGATGCCCCACCATGAATTAATATATAACCCGATGTAATGTCTAATAATCTTTGCTGTGATTGAGCCCAATCAATATCCTCTTTTGGTACATTAATACTTAATTCTGGACAAGGGGTATTAATATCTAAACCCTTAAGTAAATCGTGATACATAAAAGCGTTGTATTGTTTTTCCTTTAGAGGTACGATTTTGTTTAAGAATAAAGAGTTACTATATTCATAACCTATACGTTCAGGAATACCATTCAACCAGAGTAAGAAACTAATTACCCAGTTTTTCTCCATCGTAATCACAACTTCATACTCTCTATCTCTAATCATACCCAACAAGTTAAGATAGTCAGCTAAACCGTTACGATCTTGAAAATCAAAAACTAAAACTTCTTGAACATTTTTACAAACTCTATAAGTACTTTTTGAACGTGGTTCAACCATTACATCGATCGATGCATCCGGATATTGTTCGCTCAAAGTTTGTAAGGTAGGAAAAAACAAAATTTGGTCGCTAATCCCACCTGGTATGAGAGTTAAAATTCGCATAATAATAACAAGATTTTTCTGAGTAACTATGTGCTTAATTTTAATGGATTATCAAGATCCTAACTGCTTTTTTTGTAAAAGTTAACCAACTAATAAGTTAAGAGTTAAGAGTTGAGAGTTGAAAGTCAAACACTCAAACTAGTAAGATAATTAATTATTGATTATGTAAGGATTTTGTGTAGTCGATCGATTTGCTCTGTTTGATGAGTTGTCATCACCGAAAAACGCAGACGACTAGTAGGAACAGTAGGAGGACGGATAGCAGGTATCCAAAAACCTTCGCTACGCAACTTAGAGGATAATTCTAGAGCAGAAGTTGCTGTTTTTGACTTCAAACAAATAATAGCTGAATCGGAAGGGAAAAAGTCCAAATTTAATTGTTTTAGCCGTTGTTTTAAAGTATTAATATTGTGCCATAATTGTTTTCGACGATCGGGTTCGCTTCTAATTACCTCAATTCCAGCGATCGCCGCGGCGGTATCCGCAGGAGAAAGGGCGGTGGTATAAATCCAAGTAGGGCAACGATTGCGTAAAAAATCAATCAAAATTGAGCTTCCTGAAACATAACCGCCCAAACTACCAATAGCTTTACTTAAAGTACCAATTTGAATAACATTATCAGTTTGAATGCCAAAATGTTCTAAACTTCCTGCACCCGTTTTACCGATTACTCCTGTGGCGTGGGCATCGTCAATTAATAACCAACAATCAAACTTGTGAGCGATCGCAATTAGTTCGGGTAAAGGACATAAATCACCATCCATACTAAAAACACTATCGGTAACAATTAAGCAATGACGATAATTATCTCGATGAGTAGTTAGTTTTTTGACTAAATCTTGGCTATGACAATGTTGGTAGTTAATTACATTAGCTTGACTGAGTTTTGCTCCATTTTTAAGACTAGAGTGATTATATTCATCAGCTAGAATCAAATCTTTTTTATTAACCAGAGCGGTTATTGTGCCTAAATTTGCGGTATATCCTGAACTAAAAACTAAAGCGTCTTGACTTTTTTTCCAGAGTGCGATCGATTTTTCTAAAGTATGATGTAACGATCGATGACCGCTTAATAAACGAGAACCAGTACTACCCGTACCATACTGCTCAACCGCATTCTTTACCGCCGTAATTAAACGTTTGTCACTAGCTAAACCCAGATAGTCATTACTAGCAAAATTAACCAGTTTTCGCCCTTCTATTTCGACTACAGCAGAAGGCATTGAGCTAATTAATTGTTCTTGCCGATACCAATTAGCACGTTTAATTGTATTTAAAGATTCGCCTAAATATTCATCTAATGAAGCCACGATTTTTTGAAGTTAAAAGTTAAGAGTTAAGAGTTTTTTTGAGTAAGGAGTAAGGAGTAAGGAGTAATGAGTAAGAAGAATTTAGTTAATTGTTAACTGTTAAGGCGGTGGATAGTATCGGTGACTTTAGCCACATCAGTCATGATAGCAACATCATGAACTCTGAGTATGTCAGCACCTTGAACGATCGCATAACTACAACTACCTGCTGTACCCCAAACACGATCTTTTGGTTGT
Organism: uncultured cyanobacterium; assembly: GCA_963710605.1. GTDB lineage: Bacteria > Cyanobacteriota > Cyanobacteriia > Cyanobacteriales > Cyanobacteriaceae > JAALKG01. The sequence goes on along the minus strand of CAVQBA010000006.1, from coordinate 454,672 downwards.
GGTTGTTGTAAAATTTGACCGATAAAACTTTTACGAGATGTACCGATTAAAACGGGATAACCTAATTGTTTGAAACTGGCTATATTACGCAGTATAGTTATATTCTGCTCGTAGTTTTTAGCAAAGCCAATTCCGGGATCGATTATTAAGTGTTCTTTTTTAATACCTAATTTTAAAGCAATTTCAATTCGTTCTAATAAAAAATCTTTAACTTCCTTAATTAAGTCTTGATAATTAGTCATGCTTTGCATATTGACAGGAGTACCCTTGATGTGCATTAAAATAATCGGTACTTCTAGATTAGCGATAACGGATAACATATTAGAATCGAAAGTTGCCCCCGATATATCATTAATAAGATCTGCTCCTGCCTCGATCGCTTTTTGTGCTACTTCTGCTCTAGTTGTATCAACAGAAATGATAACATCCGATCGTTTTCGTAAGGCTTCGACTATAGGGATAACTCTATTTAACTCTTCAGTAACAGTAATTTGCTCTGCACCTGGGCGAGTTGATTGTCCGCCAATATCAATAATATCAGCACCCTCAGCAATCATATTTTCTGCTTGTGCGATCGCTTTATCTAAAACATGGTAATCTCCACCGTCACTAAAACTATCGGGAGTAACATTGAGAATACCCATAATATAGGTACGTTTACCCCATTCTAAGACTTGATTTCTAATCTGCAAAAAATTAGACATTAGAAGAATTTTACTCTTGTTTGTAGTAAGGGCAAAGAACCCTTATTTTAGGAATTAATGGTTATAACAATTAAAATAAAATTGGCAAAAGTTATTGTTACAAGTCCCTTAATCTCCCCTTGAAAGGGGAGATGCCGATAGGCAGAGGGGTGGGGGATTTAGATCTATTTACTCGTAATTAACCAAACGAGCAAAACTATCGGGAGTTAAACTAGCACCACCAACTAAAGCACCATCAATCTCTGATTGAGCCATAATTTCATCAACATTTTGCGGTTTAACAGAGCCACCATATTGAATAGTTACATCTTGGTTTTTGAGTTGAGAGCGAATCACACCAATAACTCGATTAGCCTCTTTCGCTTCGCAAGTATCGCCCGTACCGATCGCCCAAATAGGCTCGTAAGCGATAACTAAATTATTTTGATCGACATCAACCAAACCTTCTTTTAACTGCTCGATAATTACAGATTCGGTTTCTCCTGCATCTCTTTGAGCTTTACTTTCACCTACACATAAAATAGGAGTAATGCCATATTTTTGAGCCGCTAACAAACGTTTGTTCACTGTTTCGTTAGTTTCACCAAAGTATTGACGACGCTCGCTATGACCGACAATAACATAATCAATTCCTACTTCATCAAGCATTTCGCCTGATATTTCGCCAGTAAATGCACCTTCTGTTTCCCAGTGAATATTCTGAGCACCTAACTTTATCAGACTACCATGTAGATTTTTGGACATCAAATTTAAAGTTGTAAAAGGAACACACAATACTACTTCAGTACTATCTCTTGTTTCTTCTAAAAAAGGGAAAAAATTCTTTAAAAATTCCATAGACTCAGCTTGAGTCTTATACATTTTCCAGTTACCAGCGATAATAATTTTTCTCACTATTGTTTCTATATATTTTTTTTATCTTGTTAATGTAATTAGCTTATGCTTAATTTGGCTACTCAACTTTAGTAAAGAAAGCATAAGTCATGAGATTTTATGATTTTATAATTTTTAGGTTGTTTAGGCAAACGATCGACGGCTATTGTGAAGGTAGTTGTATATTTCGTACTCAAATTACTACTTACCTGTAGTAATCTAGTTGTATCAAGCAATTTTTTAGAAAATCAAAACAAGTTATAATTCATGCTGATAGAGTTTCAAGTTGCCAATTTTTTATCCTTTAAAGATAAAGTTACATTCAGCATGGTTGCTTCTGATGAAATACATAGCGAAGATGAAGATGTTGATAAAAATAATGTTTTTAGTGTTAATGAAGAATTGAGCTTATTAAAATCAACTGCTATCTATGGTGCTAATGCTAGTGGTAAAAGTAATTTAACCAAAGCTATAGGTTTTATGAGATATTTTGTGATTAATTCTTCGACAAAAATGCAAATCACAGATTTAATACCTGTTGAATCTTTCAGACTAAATACGGAAACAGAAAATCAACCAAGTTTTTTTCAAATTATCTTTTATTTTGATGACAGAATTTATCGATATGGGTTCGAGGTTTCATCAAAAGCTGTCATTAAAGAATGGCTTTGTCAGACTCTTCATCAAAAAGAATATAGATTATTTGAACGAGAAAATCAAAATTTTACGTTTATAAGCAAAAAATTTTTCAAAGAAGGATTTAATTCAATCGAACAAACCAAGCCAAACTCTCTTTTTATATCTGTTTGTTCACAATTTAATGGCAAAATATCAACAATAATAGTGACATGGTTTGATAAGTTATTAGTGATTTCAGGACTAGGAATTTATGATAATTTTAATAAAAATAATGCTTTACAACTATTAGAATCAGAAGGAATAAAGAAAGATACTTTGACAGTTATCAAAGAATTAGACTTTTCAATCGATAATTTGAGTATTAGTAAAGAAAAAGTTGATTTAGATAACTCAGCTTTACCACCAGAATTAAAATCTTTTTTATTAAAATCATCTCAAGAAGTTGAATCTATTAATGTTGTTACATCGCATCAAAAATATAACAAAGAAGGTAAAGTTGTTGGTCAAGTAAATTTTGATTTGGAACAAAATGAATCAGAAGGAACAAAAAAAATGTTTTATTTTATTCCTCTTTTTTTAAGAGTTTTAACTTCTGAAGAGATATTAATTATTGATGAATTAGATACAAGATTACATCCTTCCATAACTCATAAATTGATAGAATTGTTTAACTCTAAAGAACATAACAAAGAAAATGCACAGTTAATTTTTACAACTCATGATACGAACTTGTTAAATCGAAAGTTATTTGGTGGTCAATTATTAAGAAGAGATCAAATTTGGTTTACAGAGAAAGACAAAGAAGGTGCAACAGATTTATATTCTTTAGTCGAATATGATGTTCCTGAAGATACTCCTTTTGAATCTGATTATATTAAAGGTAAATATGGTGCAATTCCTTTCATTGGTAATATTGATAATATTTTATCTGAATAATTGAATATGGCTAGAAAGAAATCTCAACCTCCTTATTCTAGAAGAAAATCTAATACCAGAAAAATTAGAAAAAGGTTTTTGATTGTTTGTGAAGGGCATACAGAAGAAAAATATTTTAGAGAGTTTCAAGTCTTAGGAAGAGAAACAAAAACGGCAACAATTTCTCTTAAAATAGAAAATGCTAAAGCAGTAGGTATAACTGTTGTAAGAGAAGCTATTAAATTCAAAGCAAAAGATGGTGATTATGGAGATGATGAAGTGTGGTGTGTTTTCGATCGAGATGCAAAATCAGAAAATTATAATCAGCAAAATTTTAACACTGCTATAGAATTAGCGTTTAATGATCAATGTAATTTAGCTATTTCTAATGATGCTTTTGAATTATGGTTACTACTTCATTACGAGTATTATACTAGTGACACTCACAGAAGCAAAATTAATCAGAAACTAACTCAGCGATTAGGTACAAAGTATGAAAAAAATGCCGAGCAAATTTATAAACAATTAAAGGATAAAGAAAGTCAAGCGATCAAAAATGCCAGAAAATTATGGTTAAGTTATTCACAACACAATAGTAAATCAGAAGATTTGGAATTATCAGAGTTGATTCAAAGACATAACATCAACCCTTCAACTACAGTTTATCAATTAGTGTCTAAATTAAATGAGGTTATTAATGCAAAATAATTCTCCAAATTGAAAATGCGATGAATCGTATTCAAATTATGCAATGGTTGAGTCTCAATAATTATCATCAATATATAATTGAATATAGCAATTCTCAGTTTCATAAGATACAGACTAATCCCCCTAAATCCCCCTTCGTAAGGGGGACTTACAAATAGAAACTGTACCTCATGAATGTAATAAACGCTATAAATTAAGATTTAAACGTTCTTTCAGACTAAAAGTCAATCATAATAAATAACGAAGTATAAATAAATTGATTATTGTTTGACGATAAAATTCATGGATAAACTACAACTTTGGCAACGTTATCAAGATTGGCTTTATTACAACGAGAAATTAAATATCTATGTTGATATTAGTCGGATGCGATTTGATGAAGATTTTTATAATGATATTAAACCTAAATTTGCCGATGCCTTTGATTCTGTAGAGAAATTAGAACAAGGTGCGATCGCTAATCCCGACGAAAAAAGAATGGTTGGACATTATTGGTTAAGAAACACAGATATTGCCCCCAATCAAGAAATAAAAAAAGAAATTAAAGAAAGCCTCGCTCAAATTAAAGAATTTACCCAGAAAATTCATAATGGCACAATCACCACCCCCACAGGAGAAAAATTTACCGATTTACTCTCAATTGGTATCGGTGGCTCAGCTTTAGGCACCTCAATTTGTCTCTCAAGCCTTAACTGATTCTAATCCTAAATTAAAAATACACTTTATTGATAACACAGAATCCTAATGGTATCGATTCGAGTTTTTAGCGAACTTAAAGGCAAACTCAAGACAACTTTAGTCACCGTTATTAGTAAATCAGGTGGCACGCCAGAAACTCGTAACGGAATGATAGAAGCCAAACACGCTTACGAGCAACAAGGTTTAGATTTTGCTCGTTATGCTGTAGCTATCACTATGCTGGATGACAGTAGCAAACTTTATCAAGTCGTTAAAGCAGAAAATTGGCTCGATTGTTTCTCCATGTTTGATTGGGTAGGAGGACGTACATCAGAATTATCAGCAGTAGGTTTGTTACCTGCGGCTTTAGAAGGTGTTGATATTGAGGCGATGTTGGCAGGTGCAAAAGAAATGGATATTGCTACCCGAAACCGAGAAATTAAAAATAATCCCGCCGCTTTACTAGCTCTGGCTTGGTATTATGCAGGTAATGGTAAAGGCGAAAAGGATATGGTAGTTTTACCTTACAAAGATAGTCTATTCCTTTTCAGTCGCTATTTACAACAACTGGTGATGGAATCTTTGGGTAAAGAAGAAGATTTAGATGGTAATAAAGTTTATCAAGGTATCGCTGTTTATGGTAACAAAGGTTCGACCGATCAACACGCCTACGTACAACAATTAAGAGAAGGTGTTGCCAATTTCTTCGTTACTTTTATTGAAGTGTTAAAAGATAGAGATGGTAAATCTATCTTCTTGGATGGTAAAAATACCGCAGGTGATTATCTTTCTGGTTTGTTACAAGGTACTCGTCAAGCACTTTTTGACAATGGTAGAGATTCGGTTACAGTTACTGTCGATGAGGTTACTCCTTATTCTGTCGGTGCTTTAATTGCCCTTTACGAAAGAGCTGTTAGTATTTATGCTTATTTAGTTAATATTAATGCTTATCATCAACCAGGTGTGGAAGCAGGGAAAAAAGCCGCCGCTTCTATTCTCGATTTACAGGGTAAAACTTTAGATTTGGTTAAACAAAGTAGTCAACTTCTTACTGTTGCAGAGATAGCCAGTAAAATAGGTGAGTCAGAACAAATCGAAGCTATTTACAAAATTTTACGTCATTTATCGGTAAACGATCGAGGTATTTCAATGGACGATAACCAAGACTCTCTTGATAACATCAAAGTTAGTTACCTAAAATAACCTAAATCTCTATTCCCCTAAATCCCCCTAAATCCACAGGGCTTATAAACGCCTGAAATAAATTCAGGTGACAGCCCTTCCCCTTTGAAAGGGGGACTTCATCTATTCATGTGTCGCTTTAATAAATTGAATTGGTATTAAATAGATTTCCCCTCCTTTGAAGGAGGGGTTAGGGGTGGTTGAAACGTCCTAACCTACTTATTACTTGCTATTTTCTCCATTATCGAAATAAAAACTAAAGGTATAAGCTCGACACAAAGTATAAACTAATCCCCCTAAATCCCCCTTTGAAAGGGGGACTTACCAATTTTAAGCTTATCTCAAAATACAAAAACTATAATAATATTAATTAAATCTTGCAAATATGAATACAACTAAAAATCTTTTTATTGCCTGTATATTTACAATTTGGATTGTTTTAGTAGCTACTTTTTCAATTCAAAATATTACTTTAGTTAGCTTAAAATTTTTCTTTTTTAAATCGGTTGAAATTCCGATCGGTGTATTGTTATCGATGATTCTTGGTTTAGGTTTTATCGTTGGAGCGATCGTACCTTTATTATTTACTAGTAAGAACAAAGCCAGAATTAAAAACGTAGATCGATCGAAGCCAAAGCAATTTGTTAGAGAAACCGAACCAGACACAATTTCCGATTGGTAATTCAATAATTAATAATTAATAATTAATAATTAATAATGAAAATGAACTAACAGAGAATAGGTAAAGTAGTTTAATTGTTGATTGCTAATTCTTCAGCTTTCATCTTTGCTCAGATTTTCTTTTTGTTGTTTACTATTAAGTAGTTTTAACATCGTGATACACAAAATAGCCCAGAAAAAACCAATACAATATCCACCAACAATATCAGTTGGCCAATGTACGCCTAAATATAGACGACTAAAACCGATCGATAAAATGAGTATAGTCGCACCAGTATAAATTAGTGGTGCAAACTTAGGATAACGATTTGCTAATACATAACTTAAAAATACATATAGTACAGCAGAACCCAAAGCATGACCACTAGGATAACTATAAGAAACTTCATTCAGTGGCGAATCCCATAATTGAGGACGATTCTTACTAAAAAATGTCTTAAGCTCGTAACTAAGAATTACGCCCCCCGCACAATCTATCGCAAACATCTTTGCTTCTTGATAATATTTTCGCCACAACAAAATCAACATAATGATAGTAACTAAAACGACTACTACATTAGGATTACCAAGATAAGTAATGAATAACATGACTCGATCGAGAACAGAATTACTCAAGTTGTTGTGAATCCAAAGTAAAATAGTTCGATCGAAACCAAAAGGATCTTGTTCTAAAACCTCATCAGAAATTTGAGCAAATACATAAACAACTATAATACAACTAATTAGACCAAATACACCGATTGTTGCAATTAAAGAACTAATCGGTTGATGAATTTTGTTTCGCCATAATTTTTTTATTCCTTGTAAAAATACATCCATAATAAAAAGATTTTAATAAAGAAAGTTACTTATATTTAAAAACGATCAATTGTTTAATAATTTAATTATTTTATGATTAACTTTATAAGGGTAAAATCAAAAATAGAATTAAAAAATTATGACAATTATAAATTAATAATACGATCGCATAACCTATTTGATTGACCATTTAATTATTTCATAAATTCGTAACAAGGTACTCAAAGATGATTGAGGTAAAAAATCTAAGTAAAATTTACGGTAAAACTCAAGCAATTAAAGATGTTTCTTTTACTGTGAGCAAAGGAAGTATATTAGGTTTTTTAGGTCCTAATGGAGCGGGTAAAACCACCACCATGCGTATTTTAAGTGGTTATATCCCTGCCAATGAAGGTACAGCCACAATCGATGGTTTTGAAGTACACCAGCAACCGATGGCAGTAAGAGAAAGAATCGGCTACTTACCTGAAATTCCTCCTCTTTATCCTGAAATGACAGTTAGTGAATATCTTTCTTTTGTCTGTAAAATTAAAGGAATACCTAGAGTCGATCGTAATTTAAAAATCCAAAAAGCCTTAAAATACTGTCAAATAGAAGATAAAGCCAACACGATTATTTACAAATTATCGAAAGGTTATCGGCAAAGAGTCGGTATTGCTCAAGCTATCGTACACGAGCCACCAGTTATTATATTAGACGAACCAACCGTCGGTTTAGATCCACGACAGATTATTGAAGTTCGTAATTTGATTAAAAGTCTGGCAGGGGAAAGAACTATTATTTTATCAACTCATATTTTATCTGAAGTAAATATGATTTGCGATCGTCTTGTCGTCATTAATCGAGGTAGTGTCGTCGCCACAGGAAAACCCGAACAACTCTTACAAAAATCAAAAAATGGTCAGGGATACCAACTAGAAATAGAAGGAGATACCAGTAATTTAGCCTTAAAGTTAGCTAATATTGAGGGGGTAGAAGATAATGTCACTATTCAACCCATAGCAAACTCTAACAATCGTTTTTATGTGAATATCAACACAAACAGTCATAATGAAGTAGGTAATCAAATTGCCGCAATGATAGTCGGTGAAGGATTAGGAATTTATGAAATGAAAAAACGTAAAGCTTCAATTGAAGATGTTTTCTTACTCTTAACCGAAGACAATTAATCACTATCAATTATCAATTATTAATTATTAATTATTGCGTCTATGTCTTTTTTTCGTAATCTTTGGAAATTTTCTCGCCCTCATACAATTATCGGTACGAGTTTAAGCGTTTTTTGTCTTTATTTTTTAGCGATCGCTTTTAGCGAACATTCGTTTAGCTATAACGATTTAACTACATTACTTGGTGCTTGGATAAGTTGCTTATTAGGTAATGTTTATATTGTCGGTTTAAATCAGTTACTTGATGTCGAAATAGACAAAATTAATAAACCCGATCTACCTTTAGCTAGTGGTAATTTATCTTTACAACAAGGAAAATCGATCGTTATTCTTTGCGGTATTTTATCAGTTATACTTGCTGGATTGTTAGGGTTTTGGTTGTTAGCTACAGTCGTTACTAGTCTGATTATCGGTACTATTTATTCTTTACCACCAATTCGTCTTAAAAGGTATCCTTTCTTTGCTAGTTTATGTATTTTTACGGTTAGGGGGATAATCGTTAATGTTGGTTTATTTTTGTATTTTACTCAACAATTAACTGGTCAATTTTTTCTCAATTTTCCTGTTTACATTTTGACCTTTTTTATTGTTATTTTTACAGTAGCGATCGCTATTTTTAAAGATGTTCCCGATATTGAAGGCGATAAACAATATAACATCAAAACATTTAGTATTTTATTAGGTAGTAAAAGTATTTTTAATATTGCTAGATTTGTAATTACTTTTTCTTATTTAGGAGTAATTATTGGCGGTTATTTTATGCGTTTCTCTGCTAATTATAGTCTTTTGATTATTGGTCATTTAAGTTTATTAGCTTTATTATGGTGGCGTTCTAGTAATATTAATTTAGATGAAAAAAGCGAAATAACTTCTTTTTATCAATTTATTTGGAAGCTCTTTTTCTTAGAATATTTACTTTTTCCCAGCTTATTTTTTGTTTAAATTGATATATGGTATCGATTGTAATTGTAAACAAAATTAAAGTATAAACCAACTTAGTAAATGGGTAAAATAGAAAAATTACTTGTTAAAATGAGGAATAATCCTCAAAATTGGAAAATAGATGATGTCGATCGTATTGCTAATCATTATGGATTTGAAAAAAGATTAGCGAGTGGTTCTCATGTAACTTTTAAGCATCCTTATTTTACAACTATTTTAACCATTCCAGCTCGTAAACCGATAAAACCTATTTACATCAAAAAATTAATAAAATTAATTGACGAAGTAAGAAATGAATAATAATTTACCTTATCGTTACGTTATCAAACCTTTAAGTAAAGAAGATGGAGGCGGTTATCTGATTGAGTTTCCTGATTTACCTGGTTGTATATCCGATGGGGAGACACCAGAAGAAGCTATTTTTATGGGAAAAGGTGCAATAGAAGCATGGTTATCTACAGCCAAAGTAGAAGGTATGAATATTCCTAAACCAAATAAACAAGACACTGTGGTATGAATAGAAGCTCGAAATCGATCGTTTCAATTTATATGTAAGGCAGGTTAAGGGCATCAAATAATTACTAAAGTAAAAAATGAATTAGTCAAATACCATCAATAAAAATATTTAATCGTTAATCGTCAAAAGTATGGATAAATCGCTAAAGCCAAAAACAATTAATGTTCAAGAAACGCCTCATAGTGGTTATCATTGGGATGGTAGCGATCGTCGATTTTTTGAAGGGTGGTATTTTCGGATTAGTTTGCCCGATATACAAGAAAATTTTGCTTTTATGTACTCGATCGACGATCCTGTAGGAAGTAAAGCTAATAGTGGCGGTTTAGTCCAAATTATCGGTATAGACGAACAATATCTATGGCGTACATTACCAGAAACTAGTAAATTTTGGGCATCACCAAATAAACTAGCTTTCACTCATTGGGGTAAAACATCTTTAACCGAAAAACCACATCTTCTTCATCCTCAAGACTTCGAGCAAAATATCGAACAAGGTTATCAAGTTATATCAAATTCAAAAAACATTACCATAAATAGAGCTTCCTTACCCCCCTTACAAAGGGGGGATAAAGGGGGGATTACAACTACATTGAATCAAGGTTTTATTACTAATCCTCATAATAATCAATATTGTCGTTGGCACTACCATACTCAACCAATTTATAGTTGGGGAGATACATCCAAATCGCCCAAAGCAACAGCAGGTTTACTTTCTTTTTTACCAATATTCGACCCTGGTTGGCAGGTATTAATGGCTTATGGTTTAGCTACAGGTTATATTGATTGGAATGGCAAAATTTACGAATTTGAAAATACACCTGCTTATAGTGAGAAAAACTGGGGTTATTCTTTTCCCGAATCATGGTTTTGGCTTAATTGTAATAGTTTTAATGAAGATATAGAATTAGCTGTTACTGCCGCAGGAGGAAAAAGAAAAATACTTTGGTGGGATGAAAATGTTTCGATCGTTGGTATTCATTATCAAGGTAAACTATACGAATTCAGCTCAACTAATAACAGTAAAATAAATCCTATAATCCAACCTTGGGGTAGGTGGGAAATAGAAGCCGAAAACGAGGAATATCAAGTGAAACTAATCGGCACAACTAACTTAAAAGGAACAATAGTTCGTGTACCCACAGAAAACGGATTAGTCTTTAATTGTCGGGATACTCTTAAAGGTCAATTACATTTAGAATTAAAACATAAAAATGGTCAACAAATTGTTGAAGCCACTAGTGATATGTGTGGTTTAGAAGTTGGTGGTCATTGATAGTGCCAAGAGTAAACAGTGCAAAACAATTTGGATATTTTTTGTAGGGGTGCAAGGTTTGCACCCAATACTAATATTTTAATTAAATCAAAACGATCGTCTGTTGTCGTGAAAAAAGTAATCCTAATTAAAATAAAATCTACAACAGTTCTTATTGGTAAGTCCCCCTTACGAAGGGGGATTTAGGGGGATTGTTCTGTCTTTTTATTTTTTCAATTTGGTATAACACAAAAAAATATTCAGAATTGCTTTACTCATTGTTGTTACCGTACCTCATAATTTTAGAAAGACTCAATCAAAGATTAAAATTTTTCTTACTAAATAACACTTAATTTTAAACCTAAAATTAATATCAAAACTTGATCAATTAAAAATGAAAAAAAAGTAAAATTTATGAATTTTTGAATAAAAACATAAGCTATACTGACAATATCGATAAATTTGATAGTTTGAATAAATAACAATCCTTAACTATTTCTCTTGAAACGATTTAGTAATAAGACAAAATGAATTTGTCATAAGTATGTTGTATTTTATTTCAAACTCTGAATTATCTAAGTTAACTATTTCATGGAGAAAGTTTTTTATGGATTATCAAAGTAGTGATGACGTAATCATAGCGATGCAACCTATTCTTGATGATTGTGCAAAAAGAGATAATGGTATTGATGGAATAGCCTTTTTAGTAGGTACTAATTTACAAGCCCGTTCAAGAGTACCAGGTTTTGGTGGAGAATATGATCCGACAATTGTTCCTCAACTATTTGACACATTTGATGAAACTACTAAAGAAAAGTTAAATTTTGACGAAGAAACAAATCTTGAATTCGTTTCTTTTATGAATAAAGATAAAAGTAGTGGAGATATGGAAATGTGGACTTTAGTGACTATATTTTCTAGTTACAAACTTGTTTTTACAGGAAAATTTACCAAATCAAATCGAGTATATACACACTTATCATCCGTACCTTTGTATATAGATAAGTTATCACCTTTGGTTAAAGCTTATGATAATATTGCTTAATCTTGAATTATTTGAAGTGACTAAGTAAGTTTTAAATCCCAAATATTCAAAAAATCTCACTCTGATAAAAGCTGTGTTAAGCCCAAGAATTCTTGGGTTTTTACTCATAGTTTGCTCATTAAACATCTTCAGAAATTTTATTTTGGTGAGAGAAATTATCGCTGATATTAAGTTCGGGTAAATATCGATAAATAGGGTTTGTAGTGATGGCTTTAGCCATTATCGAGCAAAGTGTTTGTTTTAAACCCCTAAAGGGGTAACCACAAACTTTTTTTATTTTGAGTTACTTATCAGCACTTCAGTTATCAGCTATAGTAATTTTTTTAAATAAAAACCAATCATTATATTGTAGGGACGTAGCGTACGCTACGTCTTTACCAGACAATTAACGCACCTGTAATTTTCATCAAGGCTATAATTACAAATTTAAACAAAAACGTATTATGATTGACAATTTTGACGATTGATCGTCCGAAAAATACATTGCCTCCTTAAATAAAGAAGATCAAGAATTATATTATGCCATACGTCAAACAATTGAAGCAGAGAAAGTCAAACAAAAATTAAAGTCCAAAGATTATATAAAAATATCAGTTAGTGACTTTAGAGAATTTTTACAAGAAAAAGAAATCCCCGTATCAGATGGAAAAATTCAACAATTTCTTAAAGGATTAGAAAACAACAAAATAATCAGTGTTAGGCGTAGAGGAGGAGGTAGAAAAGCAAATGAATATAGAATTATTTATGACGAATCTACTTTACCTACTATGTCTAATTTACCAGCTTTAAAAGGCTGGATTCCTTTATCAGATCCTCGATATATGCGAACTAATGCCGATAGAGATTGTGAGGTACTTTTAGCAAAAAATGATCTTAATTATAACAATTACAATAATTTAGAGCAGGGAATATTTATTAAAATACAAGGTGCAAGACAAACTGGTAAAACTTCCTTATTAAAAAGAATAAAAGATTATTTATTAAAACAAAAATGTCAGGTAGGATTTCTCGATTTTAAAAGTGCTAAATTTTGTGAAAGTTTTAATGATTTAGATAAATTTACCAATATTTTTTTAAAGTCAATATATCAAGAATTTAAGGAACTATCTCATGTAGATAAATTTGATATATCAGATTTAGATGATTTTGATTTTGAATATAAATTGACAAGTTATTTACAAGACGAAATTTTTAAATCTCAACAAAAGCAACCTATTATTTTAATCATCGATAATTTTCAGGAAATTTTTGCCACAGAATCACAAATTTTTCTGGATATACTTCGTATTTGGTTTGATGATTATCTTAAGTCAGATAAATGGAATCGTTTTAGCGTAATATTTGCCTATTCTGTAGAAGATTATAGTGATTGGGGTAATCGAAACTCTCCTTTTGCCAATGTAGATTGTCACAAAATTGACTTATACGAATTTCATGAAAATCAAATATTAGGTTTAGCGGCGAATTATGGTATTGAATGGGATGGAGGAGTTGATACAGCCAGACAATTAAAGAATTTTATCGGAGGACATCCCTATTTAGTTAATCAGGCTTTATATAAGATTGCTCATGATGATATCAGTATTAAACTGCTAGAACAACAAGCCACTTCAGTACAAAGTCCTTTTTATTATCATCTTAATGATTATGAAAAAATACTCAATAAACCTAAAAATAAAAAAGTTCGTCAATTATTTTTAAGAATAATCAATGAAGAAACGATCGAAAATAGTCAAGTTAATCGATTATTAGAAATTCATTTATTAAAAATGGGGCTAATTAAATTAGACGCTTCCAATAAACCTCAAGTTCGCTGTGAGCTTTATCAAAAATATTTTCAAGATATTGTGTGGGATGATAAAAATGATGATTAACTCAACTTATAATGTAGGCGGAAGTTTAAGTCCTGATAGTAAGAATTACGTTGAAAGAGATGGAGATATAGAGTTACTTAATTTTTGTCAACAGATCAACCCAAAAAACAATATTCATTTTCTTTTAGCACCTAGACAAAGAGGAAAAAGTAGTTTAAAAAATCGGACTATTTTTAAATTAAAAAGCGAAAAAATAATTGGTGTTGCGATTAATCTTCAAGCTACTGTTTATACAGAAAAGTTTTGGCGAACCTTTACCGTTAAAATATGTGAAGGAATAGTAAATGCTCAGGAATTAAAATCAGAACTTAATACTTTTTGGAAAGAAAATAGTGAAAATTATTTACCTCCCGATCGTTTTATCCAATTTTTATTACAGAAAATATTACCTAGTTTAGAAGCTAAAAAGTTAGTTATTTTTGTTGATGAAGTTCAAGCTTTAATTAAATATAATTTTCAAGATGAATTTGTTCAATGTCTAAGAAATATTTATGAAGATAAAATTAATATCAAAGACGAAATTTTAGAGAAAATTAGTTTTGTTCTTATCGGTGTTGCCAAGTTAAATGAATTTACTCAGCACGTTGCCTTAAATATCGCTACAAAAACAGAATTAGATTATTTTCATTTAGAAAAATGTCAACCTCTTATCGAAGGATTAAAGCAAGTTACAGAGAATCCTGCTCAAATTTTTGAAAGAGTTTTTTATTGGACAAACGGACAACCTTTTTTAACTCAATTAATTTGTGATTTATTAGTCAAAGAATATTATTCACAAAAACTCATTAATAATGGTTTAAAAATAACGATTGAAAATATCGATCGATTAGTAGAAAAAGATATTATCAAAAGATGGATTAATCAAGGAAAAGAAGAGAAAGAACATTTTCAAGAAGTACAAAAATTATTTTTAACTCGTGATGAAAGCCAAATAGAAGATAAACTTCAAGTCTTAAATTATTACGAACAAAAGATATTCGATCGACAATCAGTAAAATGGAAAAGTGGTTATAATATCCATGACGATCTTTTGATGTCAGGTTTGGTAATTAAAGTTATTGAAAATGATAAATATTATTTAAAAATTGCTAATCCGATTTATGAAAAAGTTTTTAACTATACATGGCTTGATGAAATACGCTACAAATTAGCCACAGTTAATATCACCTCAGAAGAAAATGAATCAAGTCTTGAAGACTTAGATAATCAGAGTCTTATCAAAAAATCTTTAAAAATTCTTCAAGAAAGTTTTGAACCTTTTTTTGAAGCAAGAATGGATAAGTATTTAGATGAAGATTGGCAAAATAATCCTCAAGTTAGAACAATTATTCGTCCTCCTGATGATGAATCTCCTTTAACAACTTATGACACGAAAAAGTTATTAATTCTGATAGTTAAATATTGGGAAAATGTATTTACTAATGTTTTTAATTATCGAGATAAATGTGAAATTGAAGCCTTATTAAGTATTTGTCATCAAGAGGAAAAACAGAAGGCTGATTTCGATCGTGATTTGACTATCAAAATTATGAATACGATCGCTTATTTATTAAACATAAAAGGGGATAAAAGTCAAGCAGAAAATATAAATGAATTAATGATGAATAAATACCCTAAACAGATGGATTTAATCCTAGTAAACAATAGAAACAATACGTTAGGGTATGAGAAATATAACCAACAGGAGAAGAATATGGTCACAAATACTCCTACTTTTAATCAACAATTATCAAATATGGATCGAGCGAATAGTATTGCTAATATTCTTAATAAACGTCATCCTCGCAGTCAAAAAGTGCAAAAACTGATTGACAAACTTAACTCTTTACTATCTCAATTAGACAGTATGGAGACAACTTGTCGTGACACAATCGCTAAGATTAATGACACATTTGTTACAGAAAATTTAAGTACTTTATTCCCTCTATTTTCGGAGATTAAAACTCAAAAAATTAAACAAGTTCAACAAATATTAGCCAAACTAAACAAAAGATTTTCACGAGAAAATTTAACGATTGCTTTAGTTGGTCGTGCAGGACAAGGAAAAAGTCTTCTAATTCAAACTTTAACAGGATTAAGCGACCCCGAAGTTCCTTCAGGAGCAATGAATAACTGTACTGGAGTAAAAGTTACAGTTGCTCATTCAACGAATCATCAAGCAGTAGGAGAAGTTTACTTCCATAATGAAGAATCTTTTTTACAAGAAAATATTCATTTGTATTATGATTTTTTACATTTGGGTACAAAACCAAAAACATTAAATGATTTTGTTGATAATCCTCTTCCTAAGTTACCAATTAATACTTCAGAAGCTAAGGCACTGTATGAACATTTAGAAAAGTGCTACAACCATTATCAAGATTATAGTGATTTATTGAGAGAAGCTTCTCCTAAACGGATTTCTCAAGTCCAGATTCGTAAATATGTCGCTCAAACCGATGACAATAATCAAAAAACCTACTTCAATTATTTAGCGGTTAAAGAAGTTAAAATTTTTTGTCAATTTCCTTATCAAGATATCGGACAAATTGCCTTAATTGATTTACCCGGTCTTGGTGATACAGTATTAGGAGATAAAGAAACGCTTCGTAAAAGTCTAGGGGAAGATGTGGACTTTGCTCTATTTATTAGTCTGCCTCAAGGAACAAGAATTTTACAAGAAGAAGAATATAAACTATTTGATACCGCTGATGCCGCTTTACCTGAATTACCGATCAAAAATTGGTCAATGATGGTCTTAAATGAAATCAAAGTTTCTCAACCCGGATTAGCCGCAAATCGTAGCTATTGTGAAGAAATAAAACGTCGTCTAGAAGCAAAAAAAGAAATCGAAGTTTCTCGATGTCTAATTGCTAATTGTGCCGACAAAAAAGAAGCATCAGATGTTCTTAATCAAGTATTAGATTACCTAGAAAGTAATATAGAAGATTTAGATGGACAATATGCCGCGATCGCAAACAAGTCTATTGAACAATTAGAAAGGGAAATTAAAGACTTTCTCCAAAAAGCTCGTCAGGCATTTAGAGTTGCTCCTCAATACCAAAATGAAAACATCCTATTTGATGAGCTAGAAGAAAAACTAACGATAAAAATTAACCGCAATTTAGACCAGTTAATTAAAGAAATACGTCCTGAGACTTTAACTATAGAAGAAAATCGTAAGGATACAGAATTATTCCAAACAGCCACCCGAAAAATTATCAAAGAGTGTTTAGAAGATACAGGAGTACATTCAATTGAAAGAATTGATGAGATGCGTTACGGAGATATAGGACAAGGGTGGGTTTCTGTTTTACAAAAATGCGTCAATGAATTAAGAAATCATATCAGTAAGAAATTTAACTCTTTTGATAGTGGATTGGAAGTATATGTAGAACAAATGAAAAACCAAATCGCCGATGCTTTAACTAAGACTGACTTAGGAAATATAACCACCGCTAGGGGTACAGAATTTCTAGAATTTATGGTCAAAGAAATTCCTGAGCATCTTCCTGTTTTAAAAGAAGCGTTTGAAAAATTAGTTTCCTTTGAAATGACTTATGAATTTCACTTAGAGCATCTGATTCTCCAAGCATTAGAAAAAGAATTAGATCCTAATGAAGTTGCTAAAATTTTTGACCCTGTGGGTAAATCAAATCAAGAAAATATTGAGTTAATTCATAAGATTTTAAAAGTGGTACATCGTAATACCATTTCTAAATGCCGACAAGCTCTAGAAAAGTTAGAAGGAATGCCTAGTATTATTGTCTATGCTCGGGCGAATCGTTTTGTAGATGCCATTATATATTCTAAGAAAATAAAGTCTAATTGGAGAGTATTACTTCGAGAATGGAGTTCACAAGTGTTCCCCGATCATTTTGGTAAGGGAATTAGCGAAGAAAAACAGCAATGGTTCGATTTTATTCAAAAAGCTTCTTCTCTTAGTACCTTAGAGAGAATTTAAGCAATTGCAAAGGGCAAAGGGCAAAGGGCAAAGGGCAAAGGTATAATGCTTATGTATTAATAGTTTGAGCTTTTACATTTCTCTAACACTGTTACCGATCGAACTGACTATCTGTCAGTCTCTCAATATAGCAATTATCGCCATTATGAAATACAAAGAAAGCCCCCACTCATCCCCCGACCCCTCTGCCTTCGGCATCTCCCCTTTTAAGGGGAGAGTGGGGGACTTGAAAATAATAAATGTACCTCATGATTATGGGAAACGCTATCGATTAAGTAAGTTTTAAAATTAAACCGATCAAATTAAGGAGAAATTGTTATGGTAATTTCCAATAATTCCGCAGTTAACTTGAAAGATGAAATTCGTGAACCTAAATTCAAAATTTCTGTAGCTTCTCTCGGACCTAGTGGTGTGGGAAAAACTTGTACTTTAGCTGTAATACTTAAATATTTTACAGACCAAATCACTAGAACTGATTTTAAGATTGAAATCAATCGAGAAAGTAATAGCACGATCGAAGAACATCAACAAGGATTAGAAGAATTGGTCAAAGAGTTTGATGCAGTCAATCGAGGACCCGAAGCCACTGAATCGCCCAAAAATATTCGATTTCTAATTAGGAGAGATAAATTCACCACTAAAGATAATACTCTAGGATTAGATTTTTTAGATATTTCAGGGGGATGGCTACAAGAAGACTCATCAAGTACAAACTACCAAACATATTTTAAACAAGTAAAAGATAGTGGTGTAGTTATTATTCCAATCGATACTTTAGCTTTAATGGAAGAAGATGGACGTTTTCATCAACAGTTAAATGACCCTCAATCGGTTACTAAAATGATTGCTACTGCTTATGAGAATCTACCTAAAGACGAACAAAGATTAGTCATATTTATTCCTGTAAAATGTGAAACTCACGTCAAGAAACCAGAAAATCAAGAACGATTGATTAAAGAAGTTAAAAAAGGATATGCAGAATTAATCGATCGAGTTTTAAGTCCTAAATCTAATCAAGTGGCGGCGGTTATTACTCCGATACAAACAGTTGGTTGTATCCTTTGTGGTGGTGCAGATATTGATATTGATACTGGTGAGTGGAAAGGATGGCTTTTGAATAAAACTCATATTGATGCGGTTATGGAATCTCAATGGGCTGACCAACCATTACGCTATATCTTACGCTTTTTAATTCATCAATACATCCAAAAACAACAAACAGGTGTATTAAGTCGAGCATTTTTTCACGGCGAACAATTTTTTAGGTGCAAATAATGACATTTATAAGGCTTTAAAAAGTTTTTCACAAGGAAGATTGACTAAGCCACCATTTAATATCATTCAAGGTCATGAATTATTAAAACTCGATTGAATGAAAAGCTATAGCAGTAAACGACTTGGTTAGGACAATCAACCACCCTTAACCCCTCCTTTGTAAGGAAGGGGAACTCGAACAATCACGTCTTAACTCACTCATTTACCGCTATAAGAGGTAAAAGTATTTAATTAAAGATAAAGGAGAAGTTGAGCATGAATATTTTTGTCCGCAGTCGTGGAATTAAATCAACTGATGAATATACTTGGGTTGAAGTGACCGAAACATCAGAAAAAAAACGTGATGATTTTCCTAATTTATTTCAAGATGAATCAACTAATTTAATTTATAGTGAGAAAACTTCTGTTGTTTTATCTCGTAAAGAAGATAAATTATTACTACTAATTACAGCGATTGAACCAGAAGGCAGAGGAGACAATTTTAAAAGACAAATTAGGATATCGATCGGTTGGATTGAAGAAGACTCTGCTGATAATGAAGAGGCTTTTCGTCTTTTAGCCAGTCGTGCTTTAGATAACCAAGAAGTACCAAAATTAACCAAAGAAATTGCCGAAGCTGTTTCCTTGGGAGGTGTTCACGGGTTTAAAACAGATTATCAAAAATTATTAGGTTTAATTTCATCCTGTAAAATTGAGCATAAAGAAGTTGATAGTCAGCCATTAACCGAACTAGATGAAAAATTTAATAAACTAGCTCAAATATCACCAGAAACAAAACAGTCTTTAGTTAAAATGCTAAGACAATTTCAGTTACCCAAACGAGAGGGTGTATTAGTTATTTATACAACCAATAAAGCAGAAAAAACTCTTAAACAAGCCAAAGTGTGGCGAGGAATTTCTACCCATGTTAAATCACCTGATTGGAAAGTTTATTATCCTTTTCCCAGATCCTATTCCTCTAGAAAGTGCTGGAGGGTTGAATTTGGAATTGACAGTTTTTAACTTTTTTAAAAAAATTAACTCATCTTGGGCGGATTGGCTAACGATCGATCTAGAAGCTAAGATTAATAAAAAACTTGAATCAATTCAGTCTATAGATAAAGCCAAGGAGAATGGAGGAAAATAATCATCAACCAAAAGAATACGATCGAGTTTTAGGAGGTAATAATCCTCCTTTAAAGGCTTTAGTCTTGGGTGGGATAGATGGTATTAAAAGTCGTTTTGCTAATACTAAGTTAGATGATAAAAAGATAATCATTCTTCGAGAAGCGTTACAATACGGTGAAGCAGGGGAAGAGTTTTTATCTGATATTTTTTCTGTAAGTAAAGGAAAAATTCAATGGATGGCGGCGGCTTTGATTTCTGCTACTAATAATCAAGTTTACAAAGAAGTATTAGTAGATTATTTTGCCGAGCTTATTTTTTATAATTCAAATGATTGGAATAATTGGCGAAAAGAAATACCTGAAATAAAACTTTATTTACAAGGGCTAAAATTTGATTATTCTGATAACTGTTCTTCATATGATACTCGATCGATTTCATATTTGGAAGGCATCGGAATTGATTTGAGTAACATTAATTTTATGAACTCTGACTTAAATTATTTTTACTTTAAATGTTGTAATTTTAATAATACTAATTTTTCCCAAGCAAATTTATCTTATTCTTATTTGCATCAATCAGAGTTTAAACAGACAAAATTTATCGAGGCGAATCTTGAAGGTGCAAATTTTAAATATTCACAGCTAATAGAAGTTGATTTTAAAAAAGTTAATTTACGAGGAGTGAGCTTTGAAAGTGCATCCTTAAAGAAAATTAAGTTTGAAAATATTAATTTTGAGAATGAGTCGGGAATATATGACAAAAAGTGTTTGTCGCAGATACAAAGTGTTCAATATGCAAATTTTCAAGATTCCATTTTAGAAGAAGTAGTTTTTGAAAATTGTAATCTAAAAAATGCTTACTTTGTTTATTTGGATAGAGTTACGTTTAACAACTGTACTTTAACCAATACTAAATTTGATACCATGAAGAATATTCTTTTTAAAGATTCAAATCTTGATAATAGTAACTTTATGATGTGTAATTTATCAGGAGTTACTTTTAAAAAAGTAAGTTTAAAAGGTGCTGATTTTCGATGGTGTGATTTAAAAGGAGTAGATTTTGCTGGTTTGGATGTCAGAGGAGCTAATTTTACTCGTTCTACTTTTGATAATAATAGTCTGCAAAGAGCAAACACCCAAGGAGCTAAATTTAGTAGTATAAATAAACCTACTCGTAATCATGACAATCCATTTCCTTTATTTCCCAAAAAGATAATCAATCCCGATAAATTAAAAGGAGCATTGTTCAGTAATGAATATTACTATGAAGCAGGAGCAGAATGAAAAGATAAGATAAGAGATAATTGAGAATTAACAATTATTATGACGGAAAACAATTATCAACCTAAAAAATACGATCGCGTTTTACCGCAGTTTTCTTTTGCATAGCTACGAATTATCATCATTTTAATTCACAGATTCGACCTTTATATCTCTACCAATTCAAATAAAATTTGTAACATTTTTTATTTTTTTAGTCCCCCAAGATTGGGGGATTTAGGGGGCTAAATCTTTTTTTTTCAATTTGGTGTCATTTATCGCCAGATTAACTCATTCATAAAGTAATCATCAAGGACAAAAACCTTTTTCTTGCCAAAAACTAGCTTGAGCTTTAATCTCATCTAATTCTTCTTTATCTATACGCTTAAGATTAGCAAAAACAAAATTCATTCTGCCTTGAGATTTTAACTTGTCTTGATGACGAGAAATAAAATCCCAATATAAGAAATTAAACGGACAAGCCTTTTCACCCGTACGTTGACGATGATTATAAACACAATCACTGCAATAATCACTCATCTTATTAACATAGTTAGCCGAAGAAGCATAAGGTTTAGATGCCAAAATTCCTCCATCAGCAAACTGCCCCATACCAATAACATTAGAAACCATAACCCAGTCATAAGCATCAATAAAAGCTGAGTGAAACCAATCTTTAATTTCTTGAGGAGAAACCCCTGCAATTAAAGCAAAATTATTTAATACCATCAATCGTTGAATATGATGGGCGTATCCTGTACGTTCGACTTGAGATAAAGTTTGTGATAGACAATTCATCTGAGTTTTAGAGCTATCCCAATAAAAATCTGGTAAAGGTTGGTTATGGTTAAACCAATTACTTTGCTCGTAATCATCATCCATCAAATGATAAACACCATTCATATATTCTCGCCATCCTAATACTTGACGAATAAACCCTTCTATGCTGTTCAATGGTAAATCTCGATCGTAATAAGCTTCTTCAACGGCTTTGATTACTTCGATCGGTGTTAATAACCCCAAGTTTAGATAAGGAGAAATTAAGCTATGCCACATCGTGTCTTCTTGCGTTACCATCGCATCTTGAAACGGACCAAACTTAGATAAACAAGAAGTTAAAAAATGCTCTAATACTGCCAAAGCATTCGATCGTGTAACACCCCAACCAAAAGGCTCTATTTCTCCGTAACCAACTAAATCCTCGGATTTTATCTCATTTATAACTTCTTGAGTAATTTCGTCTGGCTCAAACCACACAGCTTCTGGTGTATCTATATTTCCTTTAGGAGGACGACGATTTTGCTTATCCAAATTCCATTTTCCACCGATCGGTTTTTTTCCCTCCATTAAAATATCAAATCGTTTACGCCCTTCTCGATAAAAATTTTCCATCACTAGCCCTTTTCGACTACTACTCCACTGATTAAACTCTTCATTACTCCACAAGAAATGATTATTAGCAACGAAATTAATCTTACAAGGAAGTTCGATATTTTTAATTAATTGAGTAAAAGATCGATCGCTTGGTGTCATCACCCTTATTTCTGTAATTTGATTTTGCTTGATCCATTTTAATAAAGGTGCTTCAAAATTATCAGCTATTTTTTCATAAGTAACAGAATATCCCTTTGAACGTAATTCACTAGCAAAATGACGCATAGCCGACCAAACTAATACCAATTTTTGCCCATGATATCGACGCTGATTTGTATAGCTACGTGACTCGATCAAAAGTACCGAAATTTGTTCTTTATGATTATTTTCGACACTAGATAAAGCCGCTTGTTCAGTCCAAAGTTGATCTCCTAATACCCAAATACCAATACTCATTCGCTCTATAAATTATTATCTTATATCGTTCTATTATAATTACATCGCTTCTTTTGTTGTTTGTTAAAGCATTAATTATCCACACTGTATATCACTCAAAAGGATAAGATGTCAAATCAAGTGAATATTAAATAAAATAAACCAAGTACTTTACTTTTTATCACAAAGATTTTTTTACAAAAAAAAAGAACCCCGAATCTATGGAGTTCTTTCTTTTGTTTGTTTGTTTTTCAATTATAAAGCTGGCATGGAACTATTGTCCCAAAGGGCTACCCCCGCAGTATCGTCGCCGCTGTTGCGTTTCACACACGAGTTCGAGATGGTTCGTAGTGGTTCCACAACGCTGCACACACCAGCTATTGCTTGGAAAAGGATTCATTCAAATCCCCCTCAAGACTGCATAGATTTCCCGATTTTCTCCGACTCAATTTCATTTTCTTCTTGATTCAAATGCTTTTTTTTGGTCAAGCTGACGGTCTGTTAGTACACTTCGGCTTCATACATCACTGCACTTCCACCTCGCGCCTATTAACGGGTCGTCTTCCCGTGACCTTACACCAGAATACTCATCTTGAGGTGGGCTTCCCACTTAGATGCTTTCAGCGGTTATCCTCTCCGCACTTGGCTACCCAGCGTTTACCGTTGGCACGATAACTGGTACACCAGCGGTGCGTCCTTCCCGGTCCTCTCGTACTAAGGAAGGCTCCTCTCAATATTCTCACGCCTACACCGGATATGGACCGAACTGTCTCACGACGTTCTGAACCCAGCTCACGTACCGCTTTAATGGGCGAACAGCCCAACCCTTGGGACGTACTTCCGCCCCAGGTTGCGATGAGCCGACATCGAGGTGCCAAACCTCCCCGTCGATGTGAACTCTTGGGGGAGATCAGCCTGTTATCCCTAGAGTAACTTTTATCCGTTGAGCGACGGCCCTTCCACACAGCACCGTCGGATCACTAAAACCGTGTTTCCACCCTGCTCGACTTGTAAGTCTCGCAGTCAAGCTACCTTCTGCTTTTGCACTCTTCGACTGATTTCCAACCAGTCTGAGGTAACCTTTGTACGCCTCCGTTACCTTTTTGGAGGCGACCGCCCCAGTCAAACTACCCACCTGAAACTGTCCTGAATTATTCAGTTAGAATTCTAGCTTTTTGAGAGTGGTATCTCACCGTCGGCTCCAATTTACCCACGAGTAAATCTTCTACGCCTCCCACCTATCCTGCGCACAACAAGCCCGAACACAATTCCAAGCTATAGTAAAGCTTCATAGGGTCTTTCTGTCCAAGTGCAGGTAGTCCGTATCTTCACAGACATTCCTATTTCGCCGAGCCTCTCTCCGAGACAGTGCCCAAATCGTTACGCCTTTCGTGCGGGTCGGAACTTACCCGACAAGGAATTTCGCTACCTTAGGACCGTTATAGTTACGGCCGCCGTTCACCGGGGCTTCAGTCGCTAGCTTTATCTGTAAACAGACTGACCAACTTCTTTAACCTTCCGGCACTGGGCAGGCGTCAGCCCCTATACCTCCTCTTTCGAGTTTGCAGAGACCTATGTTTTTGCTAAACAGTCGCTTGGGCCTTTTCACTGCGACCACCTTTTACCGTGGCACCCCTTCTCCCGAAGTTACGGGGTCATTTTGCCGAGTTCCTTGGAGAGAGTTCACTCGCTCCCCTTAGTATTCTCTACTCACCCACCTGTGTCGGTTTCGGGTACCGGGACATTATCTTCAACGTTATCTTCTCTTTTCTTGCCACTATCTTTACACACACACAACAATTGTTGCTTCCAATCCACTGAGGACGTGCTTATTTTTTATGGGGTCCAGTAGATAACTCCAATACTGCCGCTCAGGATTATTCACCTGATTGCCATCGACTACGCTTTTCGCTTCGCCTTAGGTCCGGGCTAACTCTCCACGGACGAACCTTCTGGAGAAACCCTTGGGTTTTCGGGGTTAAAGATTCTCACTTTAATTTTCGCTACTTAAGCCGACATTCTCACTTCTATATCGTCCACATCTGCTCACCGCTAATGCTTCTCCCTCTATAGAACGCTCCCCTACCATTACTTATATGTAATCCATAGCTTCGGTGATTAACTTAGCCCCGTTCATTTTCGGCGCACGAACCCTTGACCAGTGAGCTATTACGCACTCTTTCAAGGATTGCTGCTTCTAGGCAAACCTCCTGGTTGTCTGTGGGTTCGCACCTCCTTTATCACTTAGTTAATACTTTGGGACCTTAGCTGATGGTCTGGGCTGTTTCCCTCTTGACGATGAAGCTTATCCCCCACCGTCTTACTAGTGCTATAATCGTTGGTATTCTGAGTTTGTCTCATCTTGGTACCAGTCTCCCAGCCCGCAACGAAACAGTGCTTTACCCCCAACTCTCTTCTACACCGCTGCGCCTCAACACATTTCGGGGAGAACCAGCTAGCTCCGAGTTCGATTGGCATTTCACCCCTAACCACACCTCATCCGCTAATTTTTCAACATTAGTCGGTTCGGACCTCCACGACCTGTTACGGGCGCTTCATCCTGGACATGGTTAGATCACTCGGGTTCGGGTCTACAAATAGTGACTATCGCCCTCTTCAGACTCGGTTTCCCTTTGGCTTCGTGTTTTCCACTTAACCTGCCACTACCTGTAAGTCGCCGGCTCATTCTTCAACAGGCACACGGTCATCCGTTTAATCGGACTCCCATTGCTTGTAAGCTGATGGTTTCATGTTCTTTTCACTCCCCTCCCGGGGTTCTTTTCACCTTTCCCTCGCGGTACTTTTCTCTATCGGTCACACAGTAGTATTTAGCCTTACCTCGTGGTCGAGGCTGATTCACACGGAATTTCTCGTGTTCCGTGCTACTCGGGATTCAACTATTTCCACTCTCACTTTCGATTACAGGACTTTTACCTTCTATAGTACAGTTTTCAGTTGTTTCATCTAGTGTTTGTTTCCAATCTCGTTGTCCCTCTACCCCACTCTCCTTAGACAGTGGTTTAGGCTCTTCCCGCTTCGCTCGCCGCTACTAAGGGAATCACTTTTGTTTTCTCTTCCTCTGGGTACTAAGATGTTTCAGTTCTCCAGGTTCGCTCATAACTACATTCGTAGTTTGTTTTTAAGGTTGCCCTATTCGGATATTTTCGGTTCAGCGTTTGCTTCCAACTCCCCGAAACTTTTCGCAGGTTGCTACGTCCTTCTTCGCCTCTGTGTGCCTAGGTATCCACCATCAGCCCTTGTTTGCTTGACCTTTCACTTGAACTCAATCCAATTTAATTGAGTCTTCGTTCATCTTTCTTTTCTATGCAGTTTTCAAGGTTCATTCTCTGAACTTTTATCAGTCCAGCATTCGCTCGTTATTCGATACGGTGCTGAATAATAACTTTTTTTTTCTTTGGTGGAAGTAAGCGGACTTGAACCGCTGACATCCTGCTTGCAAAGCAGGCGCTCTACCAGCTGAGCTATACCCCCATCATGGGCCATCCTGGACTTGAACCAGGGACCTCACCCTTATCAGGGGTGCGCTCTAACCACCTGAGCTAATAGCCCATTGTAACCCCCTCAATCTTTCTATTTTTTCTAGCAATTCACTTTTTTTTATTTCCTTTTCCTTGCTGACTCCATTAATTAGAGTCTCCCTTATAAGGAGGTGATCCAGCCACACCTTCCGGTACGGCTACCTTGTTACGACTTCACCCTAGTCACTAGTCCCACCTTCGGCGTCCCCCTCTTAGTAAAAAGTTAGAGTAACGACTTCGGGCATGACCAACTTCCATGGTGTGACGGGCGGTGTGTACAAGACCCGGGAACGGATTCACCGCAGTATGCTGACCTGCGATTACTAGCGATTCCTCCTTCATGCAGGCGAGTTTCAGCCTGCAATCTGAACTGTGGCTGGGTTTGATGAGATTCGCTCCACTTCGCAGTCTCGCTTCCCTTTGTCCCAACCATTGTAGTACGTGTGTAGCCCAAGACATAAGGGGCATGCTGACTTGACGTCATCCTCACCTTCCTCCGAGTTTTCCCCGGCGGTCTCCCTAGAGTCCCCAACTTAATGCTGGCAACTAAGGACGAGGGTTGCGCTCGTTGCGGGACTTAACCCAACATCTCACGACACGAGCTGACGACAGCCATGCACCACCTGTCTCCACATTCCCTAAGGCACTTCGACCTCTCAGTCAAATTTGTGGGATGTCAAGCCTTGGTAAGGTTCTTCGCGTTGCATCGAATTAAACCACATACTCCACCGCTTGTGCGGGTCCCCGTCAATTCCTTTGAGTTTCACACTTGCGTGCGTACTCCCCAGGCGGGATACTTAACGCGTTGGCTTCGACACAGCCCTCAATTAAGAGGTCTACGCCTAGTATCCATCGTTTACCGCTAGGACTACAGGGGTATCTAATCCCTTTCGCTACCCTAGCTTTCGTCTCTCAGTGTCAGATAAAGCCCAGTAGAGCGCCTTCGCCACTGGTGTTCTTCCTAATCTCTACGCATTTCACCGCTACACTAGGAATTCCCTCTACCCCTGCTTTTCTCTAGCTCTTCAGTTTCCACCGCCTTTCCGAAGTTTAGCTTCGGTCTTTAACAGCAGACTTGAAGTGCCACCTACAGACTCTTTACGCCCAATGATTCCGGATAACGCTTGCATCCTCCGTATTACCGCGGCTGCTGGCACGGAGTTAGCCGATGCTTACATTAGGTACCGTCACTTTCTTCTTCCCTAATTTTTGAGGTTTACAGTCCAAAAACCTTCCTCCCTCACGCGGTATTGCTCCGTCAGGCTTTCGCCCATTGCGGAAAATTCCCCACTGCTGCCTCCCGTAGGAGTCTGGGCCGTGTCTCAGTCCCAGTGTGGCTGCTCATCCTCTCAGACCAGCTACTGATCGTCGCCATGGTAGGCTTTTACCCCACCATCTAGCTAATCAGGCGCGAGCTCTTCTAAAGGCAATAAATTTTTCATCTTTCGACTCATCGGGTTTTAGCAGTCGTTTCCCACTGTTATTCCCATCCCTTAGGCAGATTCTCACGTGTTACTCACCCGTGCGCCACTCAATTCCGAAGAATTGCGTTCGACTTGCATGTGTTAGGCATACCGCCAGCGTTCATCCTGAGCCAGGATCAAACTCTCCATTTTAGTTAATCACTTCGGCTTAGGCAACATATTGTTGCTTCTACTTATAATGATTGACTTATTCCTGTTTTTTAATTTAACTATTTTTTGACAAGGTTTTATGTTATGAAAATATTTCTAATGATTGCTAGAAAAAATATCAAGTTGTCGAGGTTCAATGTGCGGCTTCGAGGTGTTGATGTCTCAAACGCACAATTACTAATATAACCACTATTTTCTCTACTGTCAACCTTTCTCTTCTTTTTGTTTCTATTTAGTGACGATCGGTTTCACTCAAGCCTATACATAACAGTATTTTAATCCTTATCTATTAATTGAAAAAATAATTGCTATCCTAGATAAAACATCAATCATGATGAAGTGAAATCATTAGTAAAAAAAAAGACTCATGGAATTAGATCAGCAAAACAAGCAAAAAGACGAAGTAAAAACAACTAAAGCCGAAAATCAAGTAAAAAAAACTAGTCTCTTATTTAATTGGAAACTTCTACTAGTTTTCGGTGTATTGGTATTCTCCTTAATCTTACTAACGTTATTTTGGTTGTATGGCGAACATTTTGTAGCTGTACAAAGTATGAATACTTGGACTAATGATGTGAATGGTGAATCTGTAAATTGTGTTTTTAAGGATACTGATAGTAATGGTTATATTAGCTGTACGGCGATGGTAAATAAGCAACTAGTACCTTTAGAATGTGGAACTAATATTTTTAATCTTGGTTGTCGTGTTAGTAATTACGAGAGACAAAATATTAAGTAGTAGTATCTTTTTGAGCAAACAATTTGATTTGATTACTTTTACTATTGCTTAAGGTAAGAAATGGCTTGAAACCAGATAAGTATCTTTTCTTGTTGACTATTAACTAAACAAAGACAATTTTGATCTTGCCATTGAATTATTCCTTTAATATTTTGAGTGGAGTTTAACAAAGCAACTTCAACTGGTGTTTTATTTTTAATATAGGTTTGAATTTGGCGGATACTAGGAAATCCTGTGTTAAATTCAGTCATAATAATAGTGACTAGTTTATATTTTGATAGAGATTAACTATGGTTTTGAAGTTTACCAAATACCACGGACTGGGTAATGATTTTATTTTAGTTGATAATCGTCACAAGGATACGCCTTTGTTTTCTCCTGAACAAGCGATAAAAATTTGCGATCGTCATTTTGGGATTGGTGCTGATGGTGTAATTTTTGTTTTATCTAGTAATTCAGATGATGCTGATTACACAATGAGAATTTTTAACTCTGATGGCTCTGAGCCAGAAATGTGTGGTAATGGTATTCGTTGTTTAGGAATGTTTATTACTGATTTAGAGCAAAAACTAGTTATTGATAAAACTTATCGGATTAATACGTTAGCAGGAGTTATTAGCCCGACAATTAAAGAAAAAAATAATGTCCGAGTAGATATGGGTGAGCCTTTTTTGCAAGCTACTCAAATTCCGACAACTTTAACTGAAACTGATGGTAAAGTAATTAATCAACCTTTATCTGTAATGGGAAAAGAGTATAAGGTAAGTTGTGTGAGTATGGGTAATCCTCATTGTCTAGTTTTTGTGGACAGTATTGAGGATATAGATCTTAATCTAGTTGGCAGAAGTTTTGAAACTCATGAAGTTTTTCCTCAAAAAACAAATACTGAATTTATTGAGGTTGTCAAAAGTAATTATTTAAAAATGCGTGTTTGGGAAAGAGGTGCTGGAATTACTTTAGCTTGTGGTACGGGTGCTTGTGCAACAGTGGTAGCCGGTGTACTTAATGGTAAATGCGATCGTCAAACTACTGTTGAGTTACCAGGAGGTTGTTTAGATATTGAGTGGTGCGAGAAAGACAACCATGTTTATATGACAGGTTCAACAACTAAAGTATTTACAGGAGAATTAATTTAAATGGAAAAAATGAGCTAGTAATAAAAAGTTAAATTAACATTTATTCATAATTCTCAATAATAATTAATGTGTTTTTGTCTTATTTATGCTCAAATAAATAATCAAGATACATTTATTTTAATTATTTATTATTGCTTTACTGTACTAACTTTTAATTTTAGTTTTTGCTTTTAATATCTCTATGTAGAAAAAAATAAATCAAGATTAAGCTTAATGTTCAAAATGATAGAAAGAAGACAGATAATTAAAAGTAAGAATAGAAAGCTTTATTTTTTAGGTAAAAACAATCTATAATTAGTTAAGCAAAAGTTTTTAGTTTTGTAACTTTAAAGTAATTATTATCTAAATAAAGATATTTTAATATTTTTTTAACAATTGCTTAGAATTATTAGAAAAAAAAAGATCGAAAAGAAAATAATATTTAATTGGTAATGATCTTTACAACTAATTGGTATGAATGAATGTTAGCTTAGATGGAGTAAGAAAAAATTATTTTTAAAAGCTTTTATAATTATGGCTCAAATATTAGATGCAGTTCCTAACGATAAGAATGATAAAATTTTGTGTTGTTATGTAAATGCCACAAGTCAAATACAAATCACCAGAATTACTAATATAGATAATTGGTATTTTGAAAGAGTCGTATTTCCAGGGCAAAGATTAGTGTTTGAAACTCTTCCGGAAGCTTTATTAGAGATTCATTCGGGTATGATGGCAAGTGCTATTCTTTCGGATACAATTCCTTGCACACGATTATCTGTGAGCGAAAATACAATCGAGACAGGTGAGGAGAAAAAAAAACCAGTATCAGTACCAATGATTACAGAAATAAGTAATTCAAATAAATTAGAGACTGCTTTGGGTTAGGTAGTTTTAGTTGATCAAGACTTAAAGCATATCATTTTATTAATTGGTGATTAAGGATTTTTTTAAATTTCTCTTATCCTTGATAGATTAAAAACTGCTGATAGTATTTATGTCACAAAATATAACTGAAAGAGAAAGTAAAATAATTATGGCAAGAAAACTGAAAACTTTAATTACTTGAAATTCACTTTCATTTATAGTGTTTATTGAAGATAAAGGGGAAAGTCTCTCCCTTTTTTTTTGTCAATAGTTAAAGTAGATAGTCAAAAAGTACTTTAAATTAATAAAAAGTTTCACCAAAAAAAAGAAAAAAATATCATAATGTAAAGTAATATTTAATGGCAATGGATAGATAAAAGTAGAAGCCACATGATTGATACTCCTGACTATTCTTCTCAATCTAATAATAGCCACCAAAAAAATAATTATTCAAGTAAAGCAAAGTTGTCAAATTTTTGGCGATCGCTAATTTACTTAATGTTATTATCATTAGGTGGAGGAATTAGCTATAGTTGGTATTTTTTAACCCAAGAAATGATACCAATGATTGAAAAACCAGTCAGTGCATATCTGTCTCGCCCAATAAAGTTAGGAGAAGTAAAAGCAGTTTCTTTAACCTCGATAGTGATAGGTAAAAGTTATCTACCTGCTACTAACCAAGAAAATGACTTTTTGGTTGCCCAAGAAGTGGAAATTAAAATTAATCTTTGGGAGTTAGTAAATAATAAAGTTGAATTAGAGATAATACTTCATCAGGCACAAGGTTATTTACAACAAGACAATAATAATAGTTGGTTGAAATTACAACTACGAAAAAACAAAGATAACGCAAAAAAATGGCGTTTTACAGTTAATGAAATTATTGTTAAAAACAGTAATTTAACCATTAAAAGTAATCAGTATCAAGGTAATATATCACCAAAAACTAATGAAGTTAAAATTCCTGTAGCTAAGATTAATTTTGAAAATCCTCAACTATATACATTTAATCTGCAAGGAAATTTAGTTAATGGTGGCAAGATAGTTGGCAATGGTTTGTATAAGCCACAAGGAAAAAACTGGTTATTGAAGTTAAATAATAAAGATTTACCCATAGATACGGTTAATCAAATAGTCAAATTACCAATTAATATTAACTCGGGAGTAGTTACTGGGGAGTTAAAATTTAATTTTGCCAATAGCAAACTAGATTTGAATAGTCTTGAAGGAAAGATAACACTTGATGAAGCTAACGTTGTTATTCCTAATTTAGTGCAAACTTTAACTAAGAGTAGTGGTAATCTTACTTTTGCCGATGGTGATATTACTCTAACGGGGGTAAAAACAAATTTTGGCTTAATTTCAACCCGAATTGAAGGGGTAATTAGTAATTATCGAGAATTAGACTTAATTGCAGATACCAATAAATCTACCACGATCGATAATGTACTCACAAGTTTAAAAATAAATAAGGGTAAGTTAGTCACAAAAGGAAAAATTCAAGGAAAGATTAATATTACAGGAAAAATAAAACAACCTGTAGTTAAAGCGAAGATAATAAACGATCGTAATCTACAAATTGATCAAATTCCGATTAATCAATTATTAACTAACCTAACAATTGAAAATAGACAATTGTCTTTTGATAATATTGAAATTGTACCAACGATCGGTGGAAAAATTAATGGTAGAGGAAATATTAGTCTCAATCGTCAGAATAGTAGCTTCAATCTCGATTGGCAAGGAAAAAATATTGATGTCAAAAAACTAGCTAATTTATATCAGCAAAATGTACCAGATATAGTAGGTAATATCAACGGTGAATATAATATTAATGGTAATTGGCAACAGATAAATCGATCGAAACTGACAGGAGTTGCTACAGTCGAATTAAGTAGTGGTAAAGCTGTCATTAACCAATTAAAAATAGATAATCAAACTTGGCAAGGAAAAGTTAACTTATCATCTTTCCCATTAGCTGAATTACCTAATCTTGATTGTAATAAAATTGGTTGCCAAAATTCTCTATTAGACGGTACATTTCAAGTATCAGGTAAAACAAACAACTTTAGTACTGATAGTATTAATTTACTAGGCGATTTTAATTTTAACTTAGCTGAAAATAAGGTGAGGTTAGAAAATACTCAGATAAATGGTAGTAATTGGCAAACATCAGCCAAAATTAATAATTTCGATATATCACAATTACCATCAGTTAATTTAACATCATCACCAATTAAAAACAATATTGACTTAAGTGCTAACTTACAAATAGCAGGAAACTTTAATAACCGTGAAAATATTGAAATAAAAGGAAAAGGTAATCTTAATTTACCTCAAGGTGATATTCAAATAAATAATTTTACACTTCAAAAAGATAACTTTATTGCCCAAACTTTTACCAAAAATTTTACCTTAACCAATATCAATCCAACATTAAGAGGAGATGCAATTGGTGACTTAACTATAGTTGGTAATATCAATCAATTGCAACCGCAGTTTATCACAGTTGATGGAAATTTAAATTTAACAAAAGGAATCAGTGTTATCAATCAACCACTTGATGTCGCTTTTAGATGGAATGGTAACAACATACAAATCAAAAAAGCAATTATAAACGATGGTATTCAAGCAAAAGGAATTATCAACTATGATTTAAATAAAAAAAACGTCACTGATATTAATTTAGATGTTAACGCTCAACAAGTAAATATCGATCGATTACCCTTACCAAAATCTTTAGCATTATTAAACTATCAAGGTAAAATAAACTTTCAAGGAAAACTTGCAGGTAATGTTTCTTCTCCTCAACTAAAAGGTAAAGTTGATGTTGATAATTTGCAATTGGCTAATCTGCGTTTTTCGCCCCTTCAAGGCGATTTAATCGCATCATCAACAGAAGGTGTCAGCTTAAATTTAGATTCTCTTCAAAATAACGATAAATTATCTTTACGACTAAATCAAAACTATCAACCGCAAAATCTCTATTTACAAACTGATAAGACAAAAATACAAGGTAAAAAAATAGATGGTAATTTAGCTTTTAATCTGGAGAATATACCTTTAAATCAAGTTACACAACCTTGGCTGAGTTATTTTCCTTCCCAAGTTGATAAAGTAGGGGGTAGTCTTTCAGGAGAGATTAATCTAAATCTAACTGATTATAATGTGACTGATGCTGATGTTGTTATCATTAAACCTCAAGTTAATCATTTGCAAGGAGATATTCTTACTACACAATTAACATCTAATAATGGTATTTTTACTATCACTAAAGGTAGTTTAAAACACCAGACAAACCAGTATGACTTTACAGGAGAATTGAATCCATTTGCTGAGAATCCTCAACTTCAAGCAAATTTACAAGTAGCTAAAGGAAATCTGCAAAATTTACTAACTAGTTTACAATTTTTTGAACTTGGAGACATCCCCGATGGTTTCAAGCCTCGAAAATATGCCACAAGTCAAGATTTATATTCTTCTGCAAGTAATTTTGAGCAAAATGATGAAAATAGGAAAAATAAGACTGAAACTGATGTTAATAATTTTTTACTCCCTATTCGCACTGATGATTTGGGATTAACTTCTTCTTCAGCTAAGTTAAAAACAGAGTCAATTAAAGATATAGGTGTTTCAAATCAATTAGACAAACAAACAGAGTCAGTTACAGATACTAACAATATTAGTCAATTTGAGACACAAACACAATCAATTAATAATGTTAGTTACAGTGATGAATTAGATACAGAAAAAGAGCAAGAATTTATACCTGACACTTCAAATCAATCAGAGACAATACCAGTAGAAAAATATACTTCATCAACTGCTTCTAACCAACTAAAAATAAAAGAAAAATCCGAATCAGCTAATTCATCATTATCACAAATAAATAATAGTTTAAAATCAACTAAGCCAACAAAACCTTTGATTTCGATTAATAGTGGTGATAAATCTTTACTAGATAATCTTTCTTATTATCGTCAAATAGAGAATCAAGTTGCTCAAGAAAATAGAGAAAGAGTCAAAGCAACGTTGCCAAAACTTGAAGAATTAAATGGTGATTTTACAGGTGACATTAATTTAACGGCTTCGGTTGATAATGGAGTGAATGCTGAGTTTGATTTTCTAGGTGATAAATGGCAATGGGGTAAATACGAAGGTGATTTACTTCAGTTGTCGGGCAGTTATAAAAATGGTTTGTTGACTTTTCGACCTGTTACGATTAAAAGTAATGAAAGTATTTTATCTTTAACAGGGACGTTTCAACCTGAGAAAATAAGTGGTGATATAAATTTAGCCAATTTTCCTGTTAGTCAATTAAAACCTTTTTTAAATATCCCTGATTCTTTTGATATTAAAGGAGATATTAATGCCAATATAGCTGTTAGTGGTAGTCAAGAAAAACCTTCAGCGAGAGGAAATATTGAAATTGTTGATTCAACAATAAACGGCAATAGTGTAGAAAAAGCGACTGCGAGTCTTGGTTTTAGAAATTCTCGAATAGATTTTTTAGCTAAAAGTAGTTTCGATGAAAGTATTGATTATTTTACAGTTATTGCTAGTATTCCTTTTAAATTATTTCCTAATTCAATTGAGCCTGATAATAATGATTTTAAGGTAAAATTTGATTTAGAAAAAGAAGGTTTTTCTCTATTGGGTATTGCAACTGATAATCGACTTAATTGGATAGATGGTAATGGTAATATTGATTTAGATATTAAGGGTAAATATAACCAAGCTAGAAATGAGGTTTCGCAAATTCAAACCGAAGGAATTGCTAGTTTTGAAGATGGTATTATAAATGGTGAAATACTTAATCAAGAGCCAATTACTAATATTAATGGTCAAGTTTTGTTTAATTTTGCTCAGTTAAATATATCTAATTTGAGTGGTAACTTTAATGGGGGGCAAATTTCTCTTTTGGGTAGTTTACCGATCGTTAACAAGGATATTAAAGGTCAATCCTTAGACATTTTGTTTGATAATCTTTCCTTAAATTTAGACAATTTATATCGAGGAGAAGCTAATGGTAATTTGACAATAACTGGTAGCTCAATCGAGCCATCTGTTAGTGGTAATATAACGATGACAGATGGAGATATTAAGATAGCCAAAAAAGAAAATAACTCGACTACTAAAAAGACTAAAAAAAATAACTTCAACGGAATAGAAGTTAATGATCTATCTTTAGTTTTAGGCGATAATATACACATTAGCCAACCAATATTATTAAGACTAAAAGCTGAAGGAAGTTTAAACTTAAATGGGAGTTTGAATAGTCTATCTCCAGAAGGAATTATTAACCTACGTTCAGGAAAAATAAATCTATTTACTAGTCAATTAAAGTTAGTTGAAGGAAGAAATAATATAGCTAAGTTTACCCCTGAAAATGGATTTAATCCATATCTTGATTTACAATTAGAAACTTATGTAACTCAAGCAAGTCGTTATCAGTTACCGAATAATTCTAACTCAAATGAAATTGAAGATTTAAGTAATTTTGCAATTAATACAGCTCAAACAATTAAAATTAAAGCTGATATTCAAGGTAGAAGTGATAACTTAAATAATAATATCGAATTAAGTAGTAATCCTAGTCGTAACCAAACAGAAATTGTAGCTCTTTTAGGAGGAGGATTTATTAATAATTTTGCAAGTGAAAATAGTGAGTTGAATTTACTAAACTTTGCTAGTGCCGCTGTTTTAG
Source organism: uncultured cyanobacterium (assembly GCA_963710605.1). Classification (GTDB taxonomy): domain Bacteria; phylum Cyanobacteriota; class Cyanobacteriia; order Cyanobacteriales; family Cyanobacteriaceae; genus JAALKG01. The sequence goes on along the minus strand of CAVQBA010000006.1, from coordinate 417,701 downwards.
GAGGAATTCAAGGAGCATTACAAGAAACACTTGGTTTTGACGAGTTTAGGCTTTTTCCTACTCAAATAATTGATTCTAAAGAGCGAACATCAACATTTGGTTTAGGGGCTGAATTAGCTCTTGATTTAACTGATGATTTTTCTATTTCAGTAACTAAAATTATCACGAATTCTCAAGCACCTAGATATAGTCTTCGCTACCATTTAAATGAGGATATTATTATTAGAGGCTCTAGTAATTTTGAGCAGGATAGTAGAGCGGTGATTGAGTTTCAAAGAAGATTTTAGTTAGTAACTTTTTAAATATATCAAATAGTGGTAACTTTAATTTATTTGTACGGAAAACTTGGTAATGGTTTAAAATGAAAGCTAAAATATGTACGACGAAATAAATATAAAAACATATTATTTTCTAATCTTTATTTTAAACTAAAAATCAGTATCAATTTTTGATTATTTGTTTTTTGGCTAGTTTTGCATAGTAATTAATATATAATTGAGTAAGATAATTTCCAGAGAATTAAAATATATTTCAGAGAAGGTAGATTGTACTTATGGATAGAAAAAAATTTGTAGCGATCGTTACGGGCGTGATTTCGGTTTTATTAGGAGTAGTTTATTTATTAGTAGTTCAATTGTTAGACTCAAGAGGAGAAATGATTCCTGCCCCGATTACTGATGTATCGTTAATTTTTTCTTTGATTTTAAACAACGGAAGTAATATATTTTAGATAAAGACAAATAGCTATTTACTAAAAAATAGAAGGTAAAAACGATCGAATTAAGCATTAATTGTTGTTGATTGTTGTTGATTCTCAAAAAATAGACGTTTTAAAACCCTGCTAAGTGTTGGTAATTTGGTTTTTAACGATAGCTATAAGCTTTCCTCATAAAATAACCTTTGCCCTTTGCCCCTTGTCCTTTGCCCTTTTGACTTATTATTAATTGAATGAGTATGATTCGCTTGATGCACGCTAAGTTGCATAGAATTAGAGTTACATCAGCTAATGTTGATTATGTTGGTAGTATTAGTATTGATCCTGATTTGCTTGAAAAAGTAGGTATTCTACCTTTAGAAGAAGTAGATATTATTAATTTAAATAATGGTAAAAGATGGTCAACTTATGCAATACCCGGTATTAGAGGTAGTCGTGAAATTTGCCCTAATGGCGGTGCGGCATTATTGTGCGAGGTAGGAGACATTTTGATTATCTATGCTTATGAACAATGCGATCGTCATAAAGTAATGTTAACAGGACATCAAGCCAAAGTAATTGTTGGTGATGAGAATAATCATATTGCAGACTATTTTGAACAATCTTTAACGGCTAATAATGGTCAATTAGAATTTACTGAAAGAATTTAATTGTTAATCAAGATTGTTGTCTTTGTTCTGTAATTTAACGAATTTTTTAATTATCAGTTTAGTTATCGATCGATTAATTATCTTAATTGCTCCTTGTTGTGGTTAAATAATAACGTATTTGTCTATATTAACTATAAGGAAAAATTTAGAAATGGATTTATCTCGTATTCCTGCACAACCTAAAACTGGTATTATCAACGTTTTGATTGAAATCCCTGGTGGCTGTAAAAATAAATATGAATTTGATAAGGATATGAATGCTTTTATCCTCGATCGAGTTTTGTTTTCTTCAGTAAAATACCCTTACGACTACGGTTTTGTACCTAATACTTTAGCCGATGATGGCGATCCATTAGATGGTATGGTTTTAATGGATGAGCCTACATTTGCCGGTTGTGTGATTGCTTCTCGTCCTGTTTGTATGTTAGAAATGATTGATGGTGGCGATCGAGATGAGAAAATTTTATGTGTACCAGCAGAAGATCCTCGTTATAATCATGTAAAGTCTTTAAAAGATATTGCTCCTCATCGTCTTGAAGAAATTGCTGAGTTTTTCCGTAGCTATAAAAATTTAGAGAAAAAAGAAACTAAAATTTTAGGTTGGAAAGATATTGATCAAGTTGCACCTTTAGTTGAAGAGTGTGTTAAAGCATATAAAGGATAATTGATAATTGATAATTAGCCTTGCAATAAATTGACAAGGCTAATAGATTACGTTCATTAAAATGAACTAACTATAGTTATTTCAAATAAAAATGAGACAATTTTTTTTTTCAAATATTAGTTTAATTTATTAAACGGCTTCTATTAGCCATGAATTTTAATTCATGGTTATATCTCTAAACAGTATTTTCTGTTCTCGCTAATTGAGGCTCAGGTTTTTGCCAATTAGTTTTTTTACGCCACCAACCGAGTAAAGTACTAGCAATAAAGATACTTGAGTAAGAACCACAAATAAAACCGATAATCAAGGCAAGGGCGAAAAACTTAAGTGTTTCACCACCAAAAAGAAAAATAGCAACAATCGGTAATAAGGTCGTTATACTGGTATTAATAGAACGAGTCAAAGTTTGATTCACTGCAACATCAACTATTTCATTCATATTATCAGCTTCTATTTCTTTAGTGATTTCTCGAATACGATCGTAAATAACCACAGTATCATTAACTGAAAAACCCGTGATAGTTAGTAAAGCCACCAAAAATAAACTATCGACTTCCAAACCAATAACCAAACCGAGGATAGCAAAAACACCTGCGGTAATTAAAACATCATGGAATAAAGCAACAATCGCAAAAATAGCATAATCTGCTTTAAAGCGAAAACTCAAATAAGCAATAATTCCAGCAAAAGAAACAATTAAAGCAATAATACCCGATCGAAAAAGCTCTTTACCAATAGTAGGTCCTACAGTATCAATTTGAGTTGTTTCTGGTCTAAAAATACCAACTTCTTCAGTTAAAGCATCTTGCAATTTTGTTCTTTGTTCGACATCCAAAGTTTTAGTACGAATGGAAATACCATTTTCTTCTTTACCGACAATTTGAATACTGCTATTAGCCAAACCTTGAGACTCTAAAATCTGTCTAACGTCGGTAACAGTCAAAGGCTCGTTGCAATTATTAGGTACGCTACAATCTAATTCTACTTGTAAACGAGTACCACCGACAAAATCAAGACTAGGACGAATAATACTACCAATAGAAGTATAAGAAACAATCATCGCCACGATCGAAATCAAACACAGTATAGCAGAAGTCGCCCACCATAGCTTTTCCCATTTAACAACGCTAAATTTAATCATGTTAATTAGTTGATAGTTGATAGTTAATATTTAATAAATAGATTACTTTTAAAATGTGATTTGAAATTTAGTTTTAAAAAAGTAAAGATATTGAGCTAAAAGTAAAGCTTTGACAACTAAAATTATTCATTTTGTTCTCGCAAAGCGAAAAATAACTCAATATCTCAACTATTAATTAGTATTTAAATTTGGACAAAATAATTCAGGGCGTTGACGTACAGTCGGAAAACCTAAAACTGTAATCAACAGAAAAGTACGACTACAAGTTAAAGCAGTAAACATACTCACCACAACGCCAATAGCTAAAGTTAAAGCAAAACCTTTAACAAAACCCGAACCCAACCAAAATAGTGCCGCACAAGCAATTAAAGTGGTAACATTACCATCAAGAATACTAGAAAAAGCACGAAAAAATCCTGATTCTACAGAACGATATAAAGTTTTACCTGTCCTCAATTCTTCTCTAGTACGTTCAAAAATCAAGACATTTGCATCTACTGCCATACCGATACTAAGAACAAAGCCCGCAATACCAGGTAAAGTTAAAGTAACTCCTGCCAAAGAAAAACAAGCTAAGGTAAGTAAGGTGTAAATAATTAAAGCAAAGTTAGCGATTAATCCGGGTAAACGATAATAAACAATCATATAAACCAGAACCAAAAATAAACCAGATAAACCCGCAATAATACTACGACGAATACTATCTTGACCTAAAGTTGCACCTACGGTACGATTTTCGACAATCTTAACGGGTACAGGTAAAGCACCACCTTCTAGTTGTAAAGCTAATTCTCTCGCACCTTCTAAATCAAAACCTGCACCACCAGAAATGGTTGCACGACCACCTTGGATACCTGTAGAAGCGTATTCTGCACTCACACTAGGTGAACTAATTAAACGATCGTCTAAGAAGATACCTAAGCGTCTGCCCGTACCTGCAATATCTTTAGTTAACTCAGCAAACAAACGTCCACCTTCGTTATTAAACTCCAACACAACTTCCCAATCTTGCCCTTGAGGAGTCGGTTGATAACTAGCACCTTGAAGTTTTTCCCCGTTGAGTTCGGTTTTTTCAAAAATTTGCTCGGATAAAACAAACAATTCTTGTTCTAGTTCGGATATTCTAGCTTCTTGAGCTGTTTTTTCGACTTCGTCTTCAAGGTTTTGTAAATTAAAGAAAGCCTCAGTTAATTCTTGTTGTTTAACTTGATATGCGGCTTGAACTTCTAAATTTTTTGTTTCTCGACGAAAGTCTAGTTGTGCTGTACCACCTAATACTCTTTCGGCTGTTTCTGGGTCACTAACACCGGGTAATTGGACTAAAATACGATTGTCACCAACACTTTGCACAACTGCTTCAGAAACTCCTAAACCGTTAACTCTGTTATCGATAACTGTTCTTACCCCTTCTAGTTTATCAACGGTAATTTCAGGTACTTCAGGAGTTGTTTGTAACTCAATGGTTAATTGCGAACCACCTCTTAAGTCTAACCCTAATTCTAAGGGTAAATTAATCAAAGTAACAATCGCACTAGCAATCAAAACAATGATTAAAAGAATAAATGCTCTTTGCTTTTCCATTAATAATTAATTTATTTTTATAAAAATGATTTAGTTATAAGATAATAATAAATAAAATACTCGATCGATAATGGATAATGACACAATTAGTAATTGCCACGATTATCCACTACACGATTTTTTACTGAGAAAATTAAGTTTAAAGCCTCGTGATTTTTTAAAGTGGGAAACCTAAATTTCAAATGTTTTGAGGTAGTTATTAATTGTCAATTATCAATTGTCAATTGTCAATTACTTTAAACTTCGTCGTTCATTATTTTATGTACCGCTTCTACAATTTGCTCTGGTTGAACGATCGTTAATCTTTCTAAAGCACCATTATAAGGAGTCGGAATATCTTGGGAAGCCAAACGAATTACAGGTGCATCTAACTCATCAAATAATTGATCATTGATTGAAGCTGTTAATTCTGCCCCTATACCTCCAGTACGCATACATTCTTCAACAATTATAACTTTGTGTGTTTTTTTAATTGATTCACCAATAGTTTGCATATCTAAAGGCTTAAGAGAAATCAAATCAATTATTTCAGGGTTATAACCATCTTTTTCAATTTGCTTTAATGCTTGTAAACAATGATGTCTCATGCGAGAATAAGTCAAAATAGTTACATCTTTACCTTCAGTTACTATCTCAGCTTTATCTAAAGGTACAGTATATTCATAATCAGGTAAATCTTCTTTGAGGTTATATAACAATACGTGTTCAAAAAATAGTACAGGATTATTATCACGAATTGCTGATTTTAATAAACCTTTAGCATTATAAGAAGTAGAACAAGCAACAATTTTTAAACCCGGTACAGCCTGAAAATAAGCTTCTAAACGTTGAGAATGTTCTGCACCCAACTGTTTACCTACTCCACCAGGACCTCTAATTACCGTCGGAATTTTAAAGTTTCCACCTGAAGTATAACGCATCATCCCTGCATTATTAGAAATTTGGTTAAACGCTAGTAACAAAAAACCCATATTCATCCCTTCAATCACAGGGCGTAAGCCAGTCATCGCCGCACCTACTGCCATACCTGTAAAGCTATTTTCGGCAATGGGGGTATCTAAAACTCTATATTCACCGTATTTTTTGTATAGCCCTTTGGTTACTTTATACGAACCACCATATTGACCAACATCTTCACCTAAAACCATTACTGTATCGTCTCTAGCCATTTCTTCGTCTAGAGCTTCACGCAAAGCGTTAAACATCAATGTGTCTGCCATTTATTTTCCTTTACTTTTGTCTAGTTATAGCAAAGATAATCTTATCATTTTTTTACAGTAGTTTCGAGTTCGATACGGACAAACAATCGTAATTTATCGACATAACCAAAACCAGAACATTAAAAAAGTTAATCAATAATAGAATTAATATTTCTATTACCAAATATCTTGATTCAATACCTAGTGAGAACTTTGTTGTCTAAACTCGAACTAAAATAAAAATCACAAGAAATTAAGTACTTAATGAAGACTTTAGTTCTTATTTCTGTTTAGATTTGGTAATTATTAAGCATTAATAGTGAATTAGCCTGACTAAATCAAAGTCATCTGTAGCTGTAATTAATTATTATTAACCAAAAAATAATTAAGACCAAGATTTACATTTAATATTCATATACTATCCTGTTGCTTAGTAAAAGAATCTATCATCTAATCAAAACAAAATAACTAATCTGATAACTCAGCCTTAATTAAAAAACTTGATAATTATTTATTTAAAAAGCTAATTTTCTCAGTTAAGGATAATCATTATTACATTACTTATCCTAAGAAATAAGATAATAACTCATTATTCGGAATTTATGTTTATATTTTTATTCACAATATATAGACAAATAACTATTTTAAATTTATTTATCTTTTCTCTTTAATAAATTTGACTACTAAAGAAAAACTTATTTTCTAATTTGAAAAACAAAATAATCATTCAAATAATAAAATTTTTGCTTAATTTTAAAATTATTAAATAGTAATTAAGATGAAGCAATTTCTTCTTGATCTTGATAACCTTTTTTCGGTCTAGATTCAGCTTCTAATGAAGGTGCTGGTGTATTACAACCTAAAACGAAAGATTTCTCTAACATTGCTATTTCAGGCATTGCTTCCCAATCACTAGCGAATACGGGAGATGCTACTTGACAAGATTTCCAATGTGCTTTAACCAAAACATTTAGTTTTGAACACATACCCCCTCTCCTTCCTTCTGGATTAAAAAACCGACAATAACGACATGCTGATGTTGAATATTTATTAGAATTCATTTTTTTTTATTTTATATATATTATTTTTATTATGATTACAATTATTACTTATCGAAGATCAGGACTTTATTCTTTCAAGACTAGTCATATCAGTACGATCTGTTGTTTCTAATTGTTTTTCTTTTTATATTTATTTAATTATTTCTTCATAAAACTAAATACTTTAAATAATTTTTCTTAAGTATTATCAAAAAATAAGTAGAAACAAGTACATTTATGAAGTTAAAAAAGTATAAATACCCAAGTAATTATGCCTAAATAAATAGATGTAGTTAAGAATTAAAAAGACGTTTTGAATTTGAATTAAAAAACAATAAATAAAACTGTTTTATTTTAAATACTAGTTGGACGATCGACTATTTTTGTAACATAGCTTAATAAACTTTTCAGTTTAATCATCTCAATTAAAAAGTAGTAAATGATAAAATCTAAAGATTAGGATATTAAGAGCAAGTAATATCGAGTCTGAGTTTTATCTCTTATTAATCAGCTCAATCAAATAACTATTTATTCAAGTAAATTTTTAGTGACTTATAATTCCAGAATAACTGAGGTTTAATAAGTTTGTTCTCTATCTTTAGAATGTGATTTTTTAGATGACAGACATATTTTGTATCGTTTGATACCAATGTTATCTATCTAAAGGATAGTATTTTTAGATTGTAAAATAGTGTTATCTATAATAATGTGTCTAATTTAGGAACAAAAATATGCCCATCCTGAACATTTTTAAATCTTTTTATCCAGCTTTTTTCGCCGCAGTCAACAAAAATCCTGAATCAGCACATAATCAGACGTTAAAAACCCTAGCTCAAATACAATCGCAAAGAAATAGTATTTGGGGTAAGTGGTTAATTAGCCAGATGGAAAGTAGTTTTTGTGACTACGATAAGGCTTTATCTCAATCGCTTTGGAATTTGAAATTTAATAATCCTTTGGGTTTAGCACCCGGATTTGATAAAAATGCACAAGGGGCAGGAATTTGGTCAAGTTTTGGTTTTGGTTTCGCTGAGTTAGGTGCGGTTACGTTACATTCTCAACAGGGTAATCCATCTCCTCGAATGTTTCGTTTACCTGAAGATAAAGCAATTTTAAATCGGATGGGTGCGAATAATGATGGTGCGAGTGCTATTGCGTCTCGGTTAGAAAAAACGTGGGCAGAAAAAAGAAGGGCAATTCCTATCGGCATCAATTTATGTAAGTCTAAAATTACTGATTTGGATGACTCGGCAGAGGATTATGTTAATAGTTTTCGTGCTTTACGTAGTTGGGCAGATTATTTCGTGGTTAATGTAAGTTCTCCTAATACTCAAGGACTACGATCGTTACAAGCAGTAGATCAATTAAAACCAATTCTAGATGCTTTAAATCAAGAAAATAGAGGCGAAAAACCTATTTTAATCAAAATTGCTCCAGATTTGACTTGGTCAGAAATAAGCTCAATTATTCAAGTTTCCGTTGATTATAATTTAGCCGGAATAATTGCCACAAATACAACTGTTAGCCGAGAAGGATTAAAAACGAGCAAACTCAAAGCAACAGGAAAACCGATTACAGAAGAAAATGGCGGTATTAGTGGTTTACCATTAAAAGAGCGTTCAACAGAAATAATTCGTTTTATTTATCAACAAACTAACGGTAAATTACCAATTATTGGTGTAGGTGGTATTTATGACACCGAATCCGCATGGGAAAAAATTACTGCGGGTGCAACCTTATTACAATTTTATAGTGGTTGGGTGTATGAAGGACCTTGGGTTGTTAAAGAGATTTTACAAGGTTTAAAACAAAAGTTAGCAGAAAACCAACTAAATCATATTGAACAAGCGATCGGTTTAGAACATAATAATAAATAGTTATTGGTAATGTAATTAAAAAAGCAATTCACAGATTGACTAAGTGTTGTCTGTGAAATTTGATTTTAATTAAAAATTAGATTTTAATACCATTTACGATTAAAGAGAATCTGTATTACGAATACTTTCTTCTAAATCTTTTCTTTTTTCGATTTGACACAAAAAATAACCTGTCATCATCGCTGAGGCAAGTAAATTGGCTAGATGTTGTTTATCAGTGACAACTTGTACATTAAAATCTTCTGTAGGTAATGAGCCTAACAAACCTTTAACATTATGAGTAATAATTTCTCTTACTTCTGGTGTGGCTAATTGTGCTACTCTTTCTAAAGTTTCTGGTTGTTGATTTTGTAAATATTCAACTAATGTATTTTTGACTGTTTGTTCTGATTCTGATCGAAAAAAATTGGAATCAAATGTCATATTTATTTGCCTCGATTGAGTTTTTCTGACTACTATTACGATGGGATACTTGAATACTTGATTACGATAATAACATTAATAATATGATAGCTTTTTTTCTATTGTGCGAGTTTATCAATTTCAAAATATTGATGAAACTTACTTGTCACTTCTAACCAATACGATCGACCTTCTTCTTGACGACGTTTACGAATAAATCCTGAATCGGTTAATTCGCTAACGTGTTGATAAGCACTACTACCTCTAAGTAAAATCAAATCACTTTGAAGTATAGGTTGTTGTAATGCGATCGCCGCTAAAGTTTTTAAGGTACTATTAGTTAACTCAGCAGGAACTAAATTTTCTAACAAAGATTGGTAATCTGTTCTTAATTGTAAACAATAACCATGAGGTGTTTCTGTTATTTCTAATGCACTATTACGATAAGCATAATCAGACATTAACTCAATCAAAGCAGTTTGTATTTGCTCAAAGCTACAACTAGTCAAACTTACAAGTTCTTTAATTGGTATCGGTTGTGCTTTAAGATAAAGAATAGCTTCTATTTTGTTAGTCAAACTAGGAGAAAATAATTCTTGTTGTTGTTGTTGTTGTTCTTTTTCCATCATTTATAAACAGCTTAACTAATAATTGAGAATCAAACTATCTTTCACTCTTAATTATCAATTATGACTAAAAAATACGCCCCTGCTACTAATCGTAATCGTCAGCCGATATTAGAAATTCTTAAACAAAATATTCCTACTCAAGGAAATATATTAGAAATTGCTAGTGGTACAGGAGAGCATTCTCTGTTTTTTGCACCTGAGTTTGCGACTCAGCAATGGATACCTTCAGATAGACAACCTGAGTGTTTAGATAGTATTAAAGCATGGCAAAAAGACTATGCACAAAACAATTTGCAACCACCATTATTAATTGATGTAATGACAAAAGGATGGTATAAGTCATTGATATCTCAACAAATCAAGACGATCGTTTGTATTAATATGATTCATATTACGCCTTGGGAGTCTTATCTAGGATTAATGGAGGGTGCTGAAAATATTTTACCTGTAGATGGTATCGTTTATCTTTATGGCCCTTACAAGATAGATAATCAACACACTGCACCGAGTAATGAAGAATTCGATCGTTCTTTACAGATACGTGATTCTAGCTGGGGTGTACGTAATTTAGAAGATGTGGTGAGTGTCGCTAACGATCGTGGTTTTATCTTAAAGCAAAAAGTTGCAATGCCGGCGAATAATTTTTCGCTCTTTTTACAAAAAACAACATCATAACCGCTGTACCCGATTAATTGTTGACTATTATCTGTTCACTGTTACACTTACTCCATAGTCGAAAATTTGAGTAAAACAAACTATGTGGAAAAAACTAATCACGATCGTACTCTCAGCCTCTTTAGTTAGTAGTTTACCAACGATCGCCTCAGCAAATGAAGTTCTTGATCAAATTAAAGAAACAGGAGTTATTAAAGCAGGTTATCGTGAAGATACACCGCCTTTTACTTTCATTAACGAAGAAGGCAAATCAGTCGGTTATGCGATCGATATCTTAGAAATTATTAGAGTAGAAGTAGAAAACAGACTAGGTAAACCAGTAAAATTAGAATTAGTACCAATCAATCCTCTTAATCGTTTTAATCAAGTTGCTGATGGTAATATTCATTTAGAATGTAGCTCAACTACTGTTACTTGGGAAAGAGAAAAAAAAGTTGATTTTTCCGTAACTTATTTTGCTAGTGGCACACAAATAATTACCAAATCTGATAATGAATTAGCAAATGACGATAGCCTCACCGATGTCAAAATTGCTGTCATCCCAACAACAACCAACGAAGCCGCTATCAAAACCTTTGTTGCCTCTGCTGATTTAGTTTATGTAGCTTCTGAAGAGGAAGGATGGGAAAAATTAAATCAAGGTGAAGTGGATGGCTTTGCAGGAGATGGTATTTTATTACGTGCGTTAAAAGCAAAAGCAAGTGAGTCTGATAATTATGAAATTGTACCTGAATTTCCTTATGTAGTTGAATCTTATGCTTGTACTTTACCGCAAAATCAATCTCAATGGAGAGATACCGTTAATTATGGAATTGTTAAATATATGCAAGGTGTTGTTACTGATACTCCTTCCTCTGTAGAAATTTATGAGCGTTGGTTTGGCGAAAATACTCAAACTTATTATCCGATTGAAAATATGTCAGAATATTTTCAAGGTGTCATTGATGGTTATGAATGGATTCCGATCGAAGAAAGATACTAATTAATTAAACGTCAAAAAGCTTAAGTTCGTTGTGAGGGCTTAAGCCCTTATCTTAATACTTTTTTAAACCCCTTTAGGGGTAACTACAAACTTTCTTTTATTTAGGTTGAGCTATTTATTAGAAAACAATCTGGTAAATTTATTTAGCTATATAAGCTAATTTTGTTATCTACTAATAATGTTATCGATCGATTACGACTAATTTAAGAAAAAAGAATAAATAAAATCACTATTAACAATAGACACAATATCAAACTTTGTCCGCTATTTATTAATCATTAATTTCCAATATATTTTATGTGCAGATTAAAAAAGTAGCACATAACAAAAGATAATCTAGATTTAGATAGTTGATAATCAAGAAAACGTAAATATCTTGAGTAAGATAAATGTATATTTATTATAGTTTGACTTTCGGTGTCGGTTTTCTTTCTTTATTAGTCTTTTTTCTTTTACAATGGTTACAAATTCCGACAGGTAGTTTGCTTGATTGGTTGGTGGGAATTGCTTGTTTTTATTGGTTATTAGCGATCGTTACTATACCTTGGAATATTCATTTTCAAGCTAAAGAAGTAGTTAATGAAGCTGAAATTTCGCAGAAAAAAAATATACCCGTTGATGATTCACAAGTTGAATATGTCAAAAAAGTTGTATTTTGGTCAATTATTATCGCTATTTCTCTTCATCTTATCTCTGCTTTTGTTTTCTATTTATTATCTGCAAAAGGAATTACTGATATAGGTTACATAACTGCGATCGCCGCTTTATTATTAACATTTTTACGCCCTGCTATTCGTGGTTATCAATATCTATATTTAAAATTAATCCAGATTAAACAACAAATTAAATATCCTCGTGAAGACATAGTTACATTAGTAAGAAGAGTTAAGAATATCGAAACTAAAATTCAACAATTACAAAATAAGTTAGATTTAAGTAAACCAGATTCTTTTGCTAGTATTCAAAGTAAATCAGTTAAAATTTCCGAAAACAAAATACAAGATTTAAGTAACTCATTAAAAGAATTAATAAATGATAATCAGCAAGAGCATAAACAGATTATAAAACATAGTGAAAATGCTATTTCACAACTAACAGAAGATAGTCAATTTTTAGGTCATGTTAAAGAGATAATTCGTTTTGTTAAAACTGCTTAATTTCTTTTTGTTTATTTATAGATGAATTTAACCTATTTAAAACTATTAATCATTCATATCTTTTACCCCGCCAATTAACATAATTAAACCGACACCAAAAATAATAAAAGCGATCGCACCTAGAAGATAATCTAACTTACTAACATCCATAAAATTAATTATTAATTATTTAATCATTTAATTACCAAACTTATATAGTAATATTATCGATCGCAATATGTTTGTTACGTTTAAAGTTTACATTTTGTATTCTCAATTCGTAATTGTATATCTGTGGAGTTACTCATGAGTGAATACTTACCCAAATCAAAAAAAAGGAATCAAATAGATGATTAATTACGTCAATCTTTAATAAGTTCGAGAAAACCAAATAATAGACTTATGAAAAGAATAGCCACTACTTTGTTAGTTAGTCTAGCCTCAATTGTTTCAGTTCAACCCTACACTTAATGCTCAAACACAAATGACGACGGTAAAAGGAAAACTAATTTATCCTTCAGATTATTTACCTTCACTAGTAGTCTGTGCGACAAAAGTGAATACTTCTCAAAGATATTGTATCAAAACCAAAGCTGGACAATCGACTTTTTCAATGCAGATTCCTATGGGTAAATATCTTTTTTCTTCTGAAACTGCACAATCAAATTCATTAGGTAAAGCATGGATGACAAATTATAACTATGAATGTGGTTATCCTTGTCGTAATAATCCTGTACAAGTAACTCAGGTTGAAGTTAATAAATTTACAGTTAATGGTATTTGCCCTTGTGATTGGTACACTAAAAAAGAAAAATTAATTTTTCCCTAGGCTGTAAGTAAGATGAAGAAGTAAGCCAAGATTTATCTGTTCACTAATTATAAACCATGAAAATCTTAGTTCTCAATGCTGGTTCGAGTAGTCATAAAAGTTGTCTTTACGATTTATCAGCAGATTCTTCTACTCCAGAATCAGTTCAATCTCCTCTGTGGTCAGCACATATCCAAACAAATGTCAATAGTTCTTCAGCAGAATTAACAGTCAAAACAGCTAATTGTAAACATCAACAAGATTTGGATAATTCTGAGCCGAATCGAGCAATCGAAACTATGCTTGAAACCTCTAGACGACAGGGGAAACAAAAGTAATTGAAAGTTTATCAGAAATCGATATTGTCGGACACAGAGTCGTACATGGTGGTAGTGAATATTCCGAGGCTACCTTAATTACACCTAAAGTCAAAAAAGCGATCGATCGATTATCCTCACTTGCCCCTGCCCACAATCCTATTAATTTAGCTGGAATTGAAATCACCGAAAATTTATTAAAAGACACTCCTCAAGTAGCGGTATTTGATACAGCTTTTCATAGTCAGATGCCACTCAAATCAGCTATTTATCCTATTCCTTACAAATATTTTAATCACGGTATTCGCCGTTATGGTTTTCATGGTATCAGTCATCAATATTGTGCAATTAAAACCGCTCATCTACTCCAACAACCTCTAGAATCACTCAAGATAATTGTCTGTCATTTAGGTAATGGTTGCTCTTTGAGTGCAGTTAAAAATGGTATCAGTATCAATACAACCATGGGTTTTACACCTCTAGAAGGGTTGATGATGGGTAGTCGTAGTGGCTCGAATCGATCCTGCTATTTTAATTTATCTAATGCGTGAATTTGATCTGTCTGCGGATGAATTAGAAACAATGCTCAATAAAGAATCAGGGTTAAAAGGTGTTTCTGATATTAGTAGCGATTTAAGAAAAATCACCGAAGAAATCGATCGAGGTAACGAACAAGCAAAACTCGCTTGGGATATTTATATTCATCGTTTACAAACAAATATCGGAGCGATGTTAACTAGTCTAGGTGGAGTCGATGCCTTAGTTTTTACCGCAGGAGTCGGCGAAAATTCAGCACGAGTAAGAATTGAAGCAACCCAAACTTTAGGATTTCTCAATTTAACCATAAATGATGATAAAAATAATAATTCACCAGTAGATGAAGATATTGCTACAACCGACTCTTCTGTAAGAGTTTTAGTTATTCACACCGAAGAAGATTGGATGATCGCAATTGAATGTTTGAAACTTAAACTACTCTTAACTTGACTTTTGAGAATTATTCTCTAGAATGAATTAAATATCGATAATTAAAGTTAATACATTTGCTTTAATAGTTGTATTCTAACTTATCTATCGAACATATAGATAATTACATCTTTGTAATCATTTAATTTTTTTGACTGTAAGTATTTATACTGTATTGAAATTAAATAAAAGACAAAATCGAAATAAGAATTATCCACTAATTGTAGTTTTAGTTTTTAATCATGGTCGAAACATCAAATACATTAAGCAATCAAGAGCTACAAAAAATAGATGCTTATTGGCGAGCTTGTAACTATCTTGCCGTGGGTATGATTTATCTTAAAGAGAATCCTTTGCTCAAACAACCCTTAGAAGCAAAACAAATCAAAAAACGTCTTTTAGGGCATTGGGGTTCGAGTCCGGGTTTGAGCTTTGTTTACGTTCATCTCAACCGCTTAATTAACAAATACGACCTCGATATGGTCTATATAGCAGGTCCGGGGCATGGTGCACCTGGTATTCTTGCACCAGTGTATTTAGAAGGTACATATTCAGAAATTTATCAAGATAAAACCCAAGATACGGCAGGAATGGCGAAATTTTTTAAACAATTTTCTTTCCCCGGACATATTGGTAGTCATGTTACCCCAGAAACTCCCGGCTCAATCCATGAAGGAGGAGAGTTAGGTTATAGTTTGTCTCACGGTTATGGCTCAATTTTAGATAAACCTGATTTGATTTCTGTGGTTATGGTAGGTGATGGGGAAGCAGAAACTGGTGCATTAGCAACTTCTTGGCATTCTAATAAATTTATTAATCCGATTCGTGATGGGGCAGTTTTACCGATTTTGCATCTTAATGGTTACAAAATTGCTAACCCAACTATCTTGTCTCGTATTTCTCATGAAGAGTTAGAAGCTTTGTTTGTTGGTTATGGTTATGAGCCTTATTTTGTCGAAGGTGATAATCCTGAAATAATGCACCAAAAAATGGCGGAAACTTTAGAAGAATGTATTACTAAAATTAAAAAAATTCAAGTAGAAGCCCGTAGTAGCGGTGTGGCAAAACGCCCTCGATGGCCAATGATTGTTTTTCGCTCTCCTAAAGGTTGGACAGGCCCAAAAATGTTGATGGTAAGAAGGTAGAAGGTTTTTGGCGATCGCACCAAGTGCCAATGGGCGGAATGCACGATAATCCAGAACATCTACAACGACTCTCAGAATGGATGAAAAGTTATCATCCTGAAGAATTATTTGACGAAAATGGTACTTTAATTCCTGAGTTGCAAACCTAGCACCCAAAGGTGAAAAACGAATGAGTGCTAATCCTGATCGCTAATGGTGGTAAGCTACGCAAACCGTTAAAACTTCCTGATTTTACTAAGCTACTAAATACGCATTAGATATACCCGAACACGGTAAAATAAGAGAGCAAACCACCAAAGTTATGGGTTACTTTTTACGAGATGTCATGGCGAATAATATGGATAGTTTCCGTATTTTTGGTTACTGATGAAACTGCTTCTAATCGTCTCAATCCTGTTTATAAAGTTAGCTAAAAAAGTCTGGATGGCGGATTATTTACCAGAAGATGAAGACGGCGGTGAACTTTCACCCGATGGTAGAGTAATGGAGATGTTGAGCGAGCATACTTTAGAGGGATGGTTAGAAGCCTATTTACTCACAGGCAGACATGGATTATTTCACACTTATGAAGCGTTTGCTCATGTGATTGATTCGATGTTTAATCAACACGCTAAATGGTTAGATATTTGTAAAAATAAAGTACCTTGGCGTAGCTCTGTTTCTTCTTTAAATATTTTACTTTCTTCGACGGTATGGAGACAAGATCATAACGGTTTTAGTCACCAAGATCCAGGTTTTGTCGATTTAGTCACTAACAAAAGTGCTGATGTGACACGGATTTATTTTCCTCCTGATGCCAATTGTTTGCTTAGTGTAACCGATCATTGTTTACGAAGTGTGATTATGTCAATGTAATTATTGCTGATAAACAAAATCATTTACAATATCTTTCGATCGATGAAGCGGTAAAACATTGTACTAAAGGTATTGGTATTTGGGAATGGGCAAGTAACGATATCGTAATCCTGACAACAACTTAAACGAGCCTGATGTTGTAATCGCTTCTTGTGGTGATGTACCAACAATGGAGGCCTTAGCGGCAACAGCGATATTAAGAGAAGAATGTCCCGATTTAAAAGTACGTTTTATTAACGTCGTCGATTTGTATAAATTACAAGACGATACCGAGCATCCTCATGGTTTATCTAAACGAGACTTTAAAGTTTGTTTACACCAGATAAACCAATCATTTTCAATTTCCACGGTTATCCTTGGTTAATTCACAAATTAAGTTACCGTCATCTAAATCAAGAACGTCTTCATGTTAGAGGTTATAAGGAACAAGGTAACATTAATACACCTTTGGAGTTAGCAATCACCAATCAAATCGATCGTTTTAACTTAGTGATAGATGTAATCGATCGAGTTCCAAAATTAGGTTCTAAAGCAAGTTATCTCAAAGAAAGAATGAAAGACGAAATTATCGATAACATTAAATTATGCCCATACTGAAGGTATCGACAAACCTGAAATAAAGATTGGATATGGCCGTATTGATTAATACACCCTTAATCCCCCTTAAACAAAGGGGGAAACACGATCTAAATTTCCTAACCAATTCATGTTTCACGATGGTTATTCTTAATATGTTCCTGACTAGATAATTTTTACTGATATTATTAATCTAGGGAAACCAATCTACATTTTTATCATTATTGTTACTACCATACTTTTTATAAATATTTTCTAAGCTATCTTTTTTTTTCATTATAGTTCCAAGTCTAAGCCAACATCATATTTGTAAGGCTAGGCCAAATTTCATCTTGCTCCAGATCGTTTAGAGAAAAATTATTTTGATAAAATTTGTACAATAAAGTATCTTCAACAAGGTAAATAGGAGAAGTGTCTTTTTTTTCTCTGTCCAGAATCGTCAATAATACTACTTCTATTTCAAAGGTACAAAGAGGGAATAATAAATAACTATTACTACTAAAAGATTTATTGAAAGAAACATTTCTGATTAGGTCAATTGATGCTTGTAAAGAATACAAACACTCATCTTGTATTATTAAAAAATAATAATAGTTAACTATATCTTTACAATAATTATATTCTTGTATTTTTGATACATCAAAGGGAACCGTGACCATTTCCAACTTGATATAAATCATACATTTCTTAAGAAAGTTCAAAAGGAAATATTTTAGTTACTTCATCAATTTCTTTTTTTGTTAGATGCCCCTTAAAATTTTACTTGTGTGCATTTTAAATAGTGATTCCTCCCCCCATAAGCGCCGCTAAGAGTTAACCAGTTTTCTTGTTGAGCAATAATTCCCAGTCTTCTAATAGCATCAATAATATGTGACAACTTTATTTCTTTTTTAGTAAAAAATTAACTAGTATTATAGCTAACAACTTTTTAGTAGTCTTCAAAAATATTTTTATTTGATTAAGATGGGCGGATGAGCGTAATAAATGAATACTTTCTAATAAGCTAGATAATTCTTTTGCTTTAATCACAGCAACATCTTCATGTCCATCACGGCTTATTACTAATACAGTGTTATTTTCTTCTACCTGATTAAATAATGTATCTAAGTTATCTTTTACTTCTTGATAAGATTTGGAAAGGGAAAACATAGATTTTTGAGTAAGTAAATTGATTGTTTAGCTTAACATATGCAAGAATTGAATTTGTTCGGTTTGAAGTGTAAAAGTTTGAAATTGATACTTAGTCAAATAAATCAGAATGAGTACCTGTTCTTTCAAAAATGATTATATTATCTTCAGGCATCAATTTGTATATCAACAACCAATCAGATTCAATATGACATTCACTACGATTGATGTAGTTTCCCACTAATTTATAATCTCTATATTTCAATTCAAGAGGCTGTTGATTAACTAACATTTTGATAACTTGTTTAAGTTTATCTATCTTTTTACCTCTTTTTGAAAGCGTTTAGTATAAGACGGAATCACGATTGAATTCCTAGCTTGTCAAACATATCTTCTACATTTTCACAATCGACTAATTCTTCTTGTCGATCGGTTTTTTCAAAAGTTATTCTTGTTTCTTGATTAGGAATTTTTACTTCAAAAGGTAATCCATGATGTAATTCAACTTGTTTATAAAAAAGATTGATAGCTTCAGTTGTGGTTAATCCTAATTGTTCAAAAATATCTTCAACATTCTTTTTTAACTCAGGTTCAATTCTCGCCCGAACAGTTGCTGTTTTACTCATTTTTTGTCGTTTTGGCTTTATTTGATGACTATCATTAGTGTAGCCCATTTGAGTATTTATAATTATTTAAATTAAGTTTGAGACAGTAGAAAAACAGTAGAAAAAAACATAAAAACCGCCTTGAGTATGAATTGACAAGGCTAACAAAATCCGTTTAATTTATTAAACTCCAACTTATCAGCACCAAGTTGTCTCATTTTTATTTGAAATAACTATAATTAACTCTTTTCTTGTCCATAAAATTGTTGAGCATGAAACTTGAAATAAAGTCCATTTTGTGCTATTAATTCTTCATGCGTTCCTGACTCGACAATTTTTCCTGCTTCTAAAACTAAAATACGATTAGCTTTTCTTACTGTAGCCAAACGATGAGCAATCACAAAAACTGTACGTTGTTGCATTACTCTTTCTAATGCTTGTTGAACTAATACCTCTGATTCGGAATCTAATGCACTAGTAGCTTCATCTAAAATCAATATTCTCGGATCAAAATACACTGCTCGTGCGATCGCTATTCTTTGTCTTTGTCCGCCTGATAAATTAACGCCTCGCTCTCCTACATAAGTATAATAACCTTGACTAAATTGCGAAACAAATTCGTGAGCGTTAGCAATTCTAGCCGCTTTTTCTACTTCTTGAATATCGTAATTACGCCGACCAAAAGCAATATTATCAGCAATCGTTCCTGAAAACAAATTAGTTTCTTGAGGGACAATACCGATATATTTTCTCAGGTTATTTAAAGTTAATTCTCGAATATCAATGTTATCAATTAAAACCGCTCCCGAAGAAACATCATAAAAGCGAGGAAGTAAATTAACTAACGTACTTTTACCAGCACCAGAAGAACCAACTAAAGCGATTATTTCTCCTTGTTTGACAGTTAAATTAATATCTTTTAAAACAGGATTTTGAATATCATAACCAAACCGAACATTTTTATATTCTACTATTCCTTTAATATTATTTAACTCGATCGTTTTTTCTTTTTCAGTTATTAAAGGTTTGACTTGTAATAATTCTAAAATACGTTCTACAGAAGCCTCATTTTGTTTATATTCGTTGTAATTACTGGTAGTAAAAGCAATTGGATCGATTAATAACGCCACTGCGGTAAGATAACTAACAAAATCTGTACCCGTCATATTACCTAACGAGATTTGCCAACCACCTAAAAAGAAAAGAAAAACAAAACTCATCAACTCTAAAAAAAAGATAACCACAATTTGTAAAGCCTTAATTTTTTCGGCGGCAAATTGAGCTTGACGATTTTTATCTGCTTCTTGGGCAAAACGATCGATTTCGTATTTTTCAGCAGAAAATGCTTTAACTAATCTAATTCCTGAAAATACTTCGGTAATTAAGGCTGAGATATTAGAAACCTTGCTTTGACTTTTTCTAGTCAAATCTAATAATTTACCACCAAACCATGTAATCAAAATAGCAATAAAAGGAGCGACAACGAAAGTAGCGATAGTCAACTGCCAATTGACATAGATGATGTATGACAAAACAACAACCAATTGCAAAACACTGGGTATAAATTGCTGAAAAATCTTTTTAACCACTTCGCCAATCCTTTCGATATCCTCTGTCAGACGATAAGCCAAATCACCTGTTTTAACATCCTGAAAATAATTTAAACTTAAACTTTGTAAATGTGAATAAGCATAAACTCGTAATTCATAGGCAATTTTTAAAGCCGCTTTTGCCATAAAAGTATCTTGCCCATATTGCACAATTCCTCTAAGAAGAAAAACGATCGCCGCAATCCCAGCATAATAACCGATCGATTGTAGATCTCCTTTACCGATATATTCTGCCATTTTTCCTGCTAACCATGCTAAGATTGGCCAGAAAATAGTAAATACGATCGTACAACTAAAGGCGATAGCGATCGTCTTTTTTTCGTTAATGATATAAGGAATTAAAAGTCTATAGCTAGATTGAGACAATAGTTTTCTTTTCTTATTTTGCATATTTCAACTTCTATGCAGTTTAGCAAACAAAGGACATTTAATGAATGGTTCAGTGAGAGAATTGAGAATTGAGAATTGACAAATATTAGCTCGTTTGTTTATACCTAATAGTGCAAATATACTTGTTTATTCTTAACAGTAAGGGTGGTGAGTTTTGTACTATATGGAATTATCTTAATTTGAGAATGGTTAACGAACGCATCCTATAATAAATGCGATCGTACTTTACCAGTATTAAATGTTGGGTTTCGCTTTTATTTTATGTATAGAATGTATATTAAGCTTTTTGAGGCTCAACCCAACCTACAAAAGTAACTATTCGTTTTTCTTTAATTGTTCCATCAGGCATGATTGTATTGTCAAAGATAGCACCACTCAAATTAACTCCATCCATCTCCTTACTTGTAGCTCTGACCTTAAACTTAGTGAAGTCTCTTTGTCCAGTCGTATAAAGTTTGAGAAGTTCCTCAATAGTAACGGGTATGACATTCATAATTAAAACCTCCAAATAATTAATCAACTTAATAATAGTGTAAGCCGCATCTGGTCAACCTTCCTACTCTAAACCGACATCAACACCAACCACGACCACGATCTTGTTCCCCCCTTACGAAAAGGGGGGCTAGGGGGGATCGATATTATGGTTAACAATATTGAGTAATCAATGAGATTATTGGCGATGAAATAATGTGATAAGTTAGTAAGTTGGATTAGTATAACTAATGAATTAGTAGCAATAAATAATATGGTCAATACATTTGATAAATCTAACAATAATGAAAAAACAATAGTCAAAGATTATTTTAATAACACAGGTTTCGATCGTTGGCGTAATATATATGGTGATGGTAAAGTCAATAAAGTCCAATTAAATATTCGTGATGGTCATCAACAAACGATCGATACTGTTGTTGATTGGTTAAAAGCAGATGGTAATCTAGATAAACTAACTATTTGTGATGCGGGTTGTGGTGTCGGTAGTCTTACCTTACCCTTAGCTAGTGAAGGGGCAACTGTTTATGCTAGTGATATATCCAGCAAAATGGTAGGAGAAGCCGCCGAGAGAATTAAACAACAATTAAACTCTCCTCGTAATATTAGATTAAATGTTCAAGATTTAGAATCGATTAGGGGAAGCTACGATACTGTTATTTGTTTGGATGTCTTGATTCATTACCCGACAGAGGATGCCGCTGGGATGATTAGTCATTTATCTTCCTTAGCCAAATCTAGAATTATACTTAGTTTTGCCCCGAAAACATTTGCTTTAACTATACTCAAACGTATAGGTGAGTTTTTTCCTGGCACTAGCAAAACAACTCGTGCTTATCAACATAAAGAAGAAGATATTGTCAAAATTCTTCAAGACAATGGTTTTACGATTAAACGTACGGATATGACAAGTACTAGTTTTTATTATTCACGAATTTTAGAAGCAGTACGTAAATAATTGACAATTGACAATTGAGAGTTGACAATTACAATATTTCAATTTAAAAATTGTGAGGCTTACAATTCTTGATTTAATCGAAAGACTACTTTTTAGTAGTAGGGTGGGCATTACCCACCACCATAGTTTATTCTTTGTCAAAAGTAAAAGGTGTAACCATTATAGTTACACCTCGTAATTTAATTATTTAATTGAGTTAAGACAGAGTTTAGAAATGGAATGTAGTTCTAATTGTGCCAATATAGATTGCATCACGATCGTCATCTTGGTTAGGATTTGTTAATACCATCAAACCAGGTGTAATAGAAATATTGTCGTTTAAAGGATATTTGTAAGAAACTTCAATATGGTAAGGTGTATCATTATTTCTAGCATTACCATCATAAGGTTCAGCACCAGCAATAATTGCACCTAAAGCACCTTCTTTACCTAAATCTGGGAAAGCTAAAGCTAAGGCATAAGTCCAAATTTCACCATCATCATCGCCATCAACATTGGCATCAATATAACCACCCCAAGCACGAATACTGAACCTAGGAGAAATATCGAATTGACCTTGGACACCAATTGAATTACTTTCTACAGAACCAAAAGTATCAATTCCATTAGCTACATTTGTACCCGTACCGCCTAAAACAAATCTTCCTTGAGGGTCGTATCCTCTGATATAGTTAACACCAAATTTTAAGTTATCGCTAGGTTTGATGACTGCTTGAGCCATTGCTGAATAACTACCGTTAAACAAACCAAAACCTTCATTAGGATTGCTACCACCGCGAGCTAAATAACCCGCACTAAATTCAAACAAAGAACCAGGTTGATATTTAAAACCAATACCTTGTCCGCCCAAACCAAGACGATAAATAGGGTTACGTTCGCCAAATCTGGATAACGCACCTCTACCACCACCACCAGCTTCTAAACCAGTGTTGAAAGTATCGGCATAGTAGTGGTGTCCACCCAAACTAGCCATGACGGTAACAGTCAAGTCATCAGTAGCAGGAAATCTGTAGTGTAAACGATCGATCGTCACATCATTACCATTAGGGCCATCAAAAGCAAAACGTCCTTCTTGAGTACCTAATTGAGAAGCAAAAGAATTACCAATATTACCTGCGGTTAAACGAGTAATTAAAGCATCTTTTCCTGTAAAACTGCTAGTTAATTGTAAACGAACTTTATCGGTCAAAGTAGTCTGAGTGTCAACATCATCGTCGTCACCAAATGCTTGAGCTATATTAAGAGTAACCTCACCGTATAATTTGGTAGTAGTAGAAAACTGATTGTCTTCTAAAAAGGCAACTCTACCTTCAAAGTTATCAACTCTAGCACCTAATGCGGCTAATTCAGCTTCAAATTCTGTAATTAATCGTTGTAATGTAGCAACATCTTCTTTTAAAACTGATTCACTACCTGCGATTAAACGCTCCATTTGTTGCATACAAGCGTTCAAACCGGCGGCAAATTCGTAACGACTTAAAGCACGATTACCACGGAAGGTACGATCGGGATAACCAACAATACAACCATAACGCTCAACCAAACTTCTTAATGCTTCATAAGCCCAATCTGTCGGAGAAACGTCTCTTAATTGAGAAACTGATGTAACCTGAGACATCGAATTTGTTTGACGATTTTCTCCATCTAAATCAACAGATAACAAATCATTAGCTTGAACGGGATTTGCTACTGCAATCAAACCTAAGGCGATCAACCCTTTAGAAAATTCGCTTATTTTGTTTTTAAACATTATTTATTACAGTTTTGGCCTCACACCAAAATAATTAATCATTAATTAAGATATTCTTAAACTAATCATAAAATTAAATATTAGATATTTTGTATCTTAGATTACTTTATCTAAAAATCGATGCACTTATTACATCTGAGCGATGTAATTTTATGGTAAAAACCAATTAATCACGAATTTAACTATTTTGAGTTAATTGATTCGTGATTAAAGAAAAGTATTCAAGATTCAATCGATGACTAGATATAGTTATTTCAATTTAGAGTGAGACATTATTACTAATACTTATTAGCAAAGTCGTTATCTAGCCTAGTATTTTAGGTACTCTAAAAAAGTCGTCTTCTCTTTCAGGTGCAGAATTTAGTAAACTTTCTCGATCGTCATAAATTTCATTTTTATCTTGGCGAGTGATATTATTAACATCGATCGCTCTTGTTGTTGGTTCAACATTTTCGGTATCTAACTCTTGTAATTGCTCAAAATAATCTAAAATCGCATTTAATTGAGGTGCAAATTCTTCTTCTTGAGCAGGAGTTAAATTCAAACGTGCTAAGTTAGCAACTTTGATAACATCTTCTTTCGTAATACTCATAATTTAATTGATAATCAATAACTGATTCTATTATCTCAACTAAACACTATAACTAAAAATTTATCTTCAGTTGTAACCGTAAATATCTGTAGTTATAAGACGACTTAAAAACACCTCTGCTTCAGAAGCAAGAGTTAGAGTTAATTTAAAAATCCTACTAGTAACTTAACTGAAAAATTATTTTAAGGTATATTCTAGATTTTAAATAATTAGAAAAATACATCCATTTCCAATCGCCCAGTTGTTTTTAACCAATTTTGAGCTTCTAGGTAGTTGTTAGGAGATAATCTAACTGCTTGTTTCCAATATTCAGCGGCTTTATCATAAAAACTTTCAGCTTTTTCTTCTTCTCCTTCTTGACGACATTGCTCACCTTTATAATGATAAATCACAGCAACATTATTGAGAGCTGAAGGTTTACGAGGATTCAATTCTAAAGATTGATCATAATAATCAAGTGCTTCATCTAATTTTCCATTACTTGCATGAATCAAACCGATATTGTAGAGGATTTCGCTTTTATCGTTTGTATCTTCTTCTAATTTGAGTGCTTCAGAATAATTATCTAAAGCTTCAGCGTATTCGCCTTCTGCTTGAGCAGACATTCCATCACGATAATAAACAAAGGCTTCTTTGGCTTTAGCATTGATAGGTAATACCTTTAGAATAATATCTGCCATTACGGTAAAGGTTTTATCGACAAAATTATCGTTTCTTTGAGATCTTGGCATATTAACAAATTATTTAAACATAAAATTTGAGATTATTCGTTATTCTAACTTGTCTTAATCTTTAAAAGAGCGATTCGATCGATACCAAGTGATTTAATCAATCTTTCTTAATTTTTCTTCATCTTTAACAAGTATAGTCTTTACTTGACACTCCCCCACTAACCCTGCGGGTTTAGATGGGGGATTCTAGCTTTACAGATTCGTGACTAGACGAGTTGACTCGCCCCCGTTACAACCATCTCCACTAGCTTTTTCAAAGGACGGGCTGTCCGGCCGCCACTAAATTTAAACCTCTATTTTTAATAACAAGTGCTGAAGCATGATCTCGTCCTGTGGTATATCCACATTCTATACATTTATGTATTCTTTCATTTAAATGCTTTTTACCAGTTCTAGCTCCACATTCAGGGCATTCTTGAGAACTGTAGCGGTGATCGACTTTAGCAAAATGAATGTCTGTTCTAAAGCATACCCATTCCAAGATATTGACGAATTGACCAAAGCCAAAATCGGCACTGGATTTAGAAAACATTCCTCTTTGCCACATCTTAAAATTTAGATCTTCAACAAACATCATCCCACAGTCTTTAACTAAATGATGAGCTAGTTTGAAATGATAATCTTTGCGATGACAAGCAACCTTGAAATGCAATCTAGAGATACGTTTTTGTAATTTTTTCCAACCACAAGACCCTTTTACTTTCTTTTTCAGTCTTCGCTGTAGTCTTTTCAACTTCCGAGCGTACTTATTCAAAAATCTTGGTCTTGAGATTGACTCATTGTCCGAGGTTACAACAGCGCAAATATAACCCAAATCGATACCTTTAGGATGACCATGAGGTAAAGGTTGAGGTACATCAACATCCAATTGTAAGGCTAAAATTACAAAGTAGCCAGTAGCTTTACGAACTATTCGAGCTTGTTTTACTTCACACCCATCAGGGATTGAACGAGATTGTCTAAATCTAACCCAACCCAATTGAGGTAGTTTTATCATCCCTTCCTTAAGACAATCTTTGAGCATTTGAGGAAATACGAATGACCTCATCCTAGCTTGGTTTTTGAAACGAGGACACCCCAAGTTTTTCTTTTGCCTGTCTAGGAACGCTCTATCTAGTGTTCTGAGCACCTGTTGTTGTACCTGAGCATTGATCGATTTTAATCGTTCGCTTTGTTTTCTTGCTTGAGTTAAACTTTTCGCCTGTTGGTGGTAATTAGGATATTTTTCATCCGAGGGAATTATATATTCCTTTTGAATTGAACAAGCATCCACTCTTGACTTTCTAGACGCAGACCAATCCTTACGTTCACGTAAAGCAAAATTCCAAACTAAACGGCACACATCAAGTATATGCTCAATTTGTTCAATCTGGGATTTATTCGCCTTTAATTTGTATTCGTAGGACAGGTTTAACATTACCTAATTCACTTCAACAATTAAATTGTAACTTTTCTACATAAAACTGTCAACTATGTAGAAGTCGCTATCGCTCCATTTATTTGTTGGTCAAAATTCATCTCGCCGTTAAAGCTTCGCCTGTTACGGGAGTCCTCTTTTGACATTAAAGATAGACTAATACCAATTCAATTTATAAAAGCGACACATAAATCGATCAAGTCCCCTTTGAAAAGGGAGATGAGCGGAGTTTCAATCTGTAGTATTATTTTTTGAAAATGGTATAACCAATGAGTGAGTTAAAAAAACCCCTCCTTAGCAAGGAAGGGTTAGGAATGATTAAACTTGTTATTTATTTATTTCGGCTAAGTTTTTTTTTAACCTTTAGGTGCTTTAGTGACTACTCGATCGATTAAACCATATTCAGCGGCTTCGTCTGCGGACATAAAGAAATCTCTTTCGGTATCATCCTCAATTTTCTCTAGAGGTTGATCTGTATGAGACGCTAAATAATGATTTAGTTGTTTTTTGAGGTAAAGTATCTCTTTGGCTTGAATTTCGATATCTGTAGCTTGCCCTTGAGCTCCTCCCAAAGGTTGGTGAATCATAATTCTAGAGTTAGGTAAGCTCATTCTTTTACCTTTAGCACCAGCAGAGAGTAAAAAAGCACCCATACTAGCGGCTAGACCAACGCAGATAGTACAAACATCTGGTTGAATTTGATTCATGGTATCAAAAATACCTAAACCAGCAGAAACAGAGCCACCTGGTGAGTTAATGTATAGATAAATATCTTTTTCTGGGTCTTCTGCTTCTAATAGTAACAGTTGAGCGACTAAAGAATTAGCTAATTCATCGTCCACTTGTGTACCTAAAAAGACGATTCTTTCTCTTAATAGACGAGAATAAATATCAAATGCTCGATCGCCTCGCCCTGAAGATTCAATAACGGTTGGTATCATTAGTTTAGTTAATTATCCAGTGTTTTTATTACTATAATGTGTGTTCAACCTCTCTAAGCTCAATCAAATTTATCAAAAATATCAATTATGACAAAGTTGGAAATTGAGAGAGATAGTTGTTTTGTCTAATTAACTGTCACTTTTTCAGTTGACGTTAATTTTTTTAATTATTTTTTAAAACCTGATTTATCGATTTAAATTTAGGCTTCAAACGCTATTAAACTACTTGATCATATCACATTCAACTTGTTTGTTTAGAGGTCGTTAATCCGTACCTGAAAATCACGATTATCAAACTCTTTGGCATAAAGTTAATTTTAGACTATTAAACTAAAAAAACTTCTAAGAATTAGGTGTAAGAAGAATCTTACTAACTCTTAAAAGTTTTTTTTTAGAAATACATACGAGCAAAAAAATCGTTAATTATTTAGAAACGATTGTTTCTGCGGTTGTTGTATGAATTATTATTTTCACGAGGTTTAGCTTTATTAACTCTAAGCTCGCGACTCATCCATTCAGCGCCATCTAAAGTTTCAATTGCTTTTTCTTCATCAGCTTCAGATTCCATTTCCACAAAGGCAAAGCCTCTAGGACGACCTGTTTCGCGATCTGAAGGAATATGGACTCTTTTTACAGTTCCATAGTCATTAAAAACTGCACTTAAATCTTCTTCTTTAACTTCGTAAGATAAGTTACCTACATAAATTGACATATTGTATTTGTCTTCGTAATTAGTGTTGTGTTCACAGAGACAAGATTATTGGGAAAGAAATAGCTCAATACTTTATCGGAAAAACCTTCGATACTGAAAAAAACTTAATCGTTAATCTGTTTATTCTCGACTTTCATTGTAATCCTTTTTTTTAAAGTTTGTGGGTAGAAGTAACAAAAATACACAATTAATTATTAATTTATTCTTTTGGTATGTACCGACAATCGTTGATGTTTTTGATTTTGAGGCTAAAATTCGGGTGCTAAAAAATAAATAGACGATCGTTTATTTATTTTTAGATTAGTCATCTATTAGCTGTAAAGGTTAAATTATAAGAAAGTTAATAATGTAATAACTACGTTGAGTAAAAAATTACGTTCTAACTATTGACAACAAATATTAGCAAACAATGATCATCGGTGAAACAATCTCAAAAAAATATTCATAAAACCAACCTTGATAACGGTATTACTTTGATTACGATCGAAAATCCGACTACAGAGATAATTGCTGGAAAAATATTTTGTCGTCATGCGGGAGGATTATGGGAATCTAATCAGCAAGCGGGAATTTTCCATTTATTAGCTAATGTAATGTCTAAAGGTACTCGTCATCTGTCATCATTAGATATCGCCGAAAAAATTGAATCAATTGGTGCAGGATTAGGTACAGGTGCATTAAGTGATTATTTTGTAGTTAGCCTCAAAACGATTACTGAAGATTTTGAACAAATATTTGAACTAGCAGGAGAAATGCTTCGTTTTCCCAGTTTTCCTAAAAAAGAAGTTGAATTAGAAAAAAGAATTACGATCCAAAATATTTTATCTCAAAAAGAACAACCGTTTAACTTAGCATTTCGTCAGTTAAGAGAAATGATTTACGGCAAACATCCTTATGGTTTTTCTATTTTAGGCACACAAGAAACTGTTAGTGAATTAACGGCTTCAGATTTACATTCTTGTCATCAACAATATTTTCGCCCTGATAACTTAATTATTAGTTTGGCAGGAAAAATAAATCCCGAACAAGCTAAAGCCTTTGTCGAAAAAGTATTTGGTGATTGGCAAATACCTAGTCATCCTCAAACCACTCTTCCTGAATATCATTTGTCAGCTCAATCAAATCATTATCAATTAGAACAGCCTAACCAACAGTCTATTATTATGATGGGTTATCTAGCACCCGAAATTGATCATCCTGATTATTGTATCTTCAAACTACTCACTACTTATTTAGGTAACGGGCTTTCTAGTCGTCTGTTTGTAGAATTAAGAGAGAAAAGAGGATTGGCTT
Organism: uncultured cyanobacterium; assembly: GCA_963710605.1. Classification (GTDB taxonomy): domain Bacteria; phylum Cyanobacteriota; class Cyanobacteriia; order Cyanobacteriales; family Cyanobacteriaceae; genus JAALKG01. Next base: position 387,724 of record CAVQBA010000006.1, on the reverse strand, counting down.
ATGATGTTTCGGCTTTTTATCCAACTAGATTAGATAAATCTCAATTCGTTACTTATATGGGTACAGCACCTAATAATTTAGAAATAGCAAAACAAGGTTTATCCGATGAAGTAGCCCGTTTAAGAGAATCTACTTTATCTATTGAAGAATTAAAAACAGCTAAAAGCAAAATTTTAGGGCAATATGCTTTAGGGAAACAGACTAATACTGAATTAGCACAACTTTATGGTTGGTATGAAACGCTTGGTTTAGGTACAAATTACGATTTTATTTTTCCTGAACAAATTGAAGCTATCCAACTAGAAGATATACAAAGAGTTGCTAACCAATATTTAACTGATGATTGTTTATCGACTTCGATCGTTGGTCCAACTATTTAGTTATTGTTAATTATATGCAAAAAACAACTTTGGGTTTCGGTTCTATTTTAGCTTTAATTGCTGTAGTGATGGGTGCTTTTGCCAGTCATAGCTTAAAAGGCACTTTAACGGCTGAATCTCTTTCTATTTGGCAAACAGCGGTTAGATATCAAATGTATCATGCTCTAGCTTTGGTACTAGTTTCTATTTTGATGCGTACAGAAACAAAAGCACCTAAAATATGGTTAAATATTTCTTCGATCGCTTTTATGGTTGGAGTTGTCTTATTTTCTGGTAGTCTTTACAGTTTGACTATAACTACCCGCAATTGGTTGGGTATCATTACCCCCATCGGTGGTGTAGTCTTAATTATCGGTTGGATTTGTTTGACTATTTTTTCTTTATCTTCAACACCAGAAGAACAATTATAGGTAATTAAAATACCGAGATTAATTCAGTTAAGTAACCAGTAATGAGTAATTAGTAATTAGTAACGAGCAATACCTTCAATTATTTATTAACAAACACAAAATTAATTAAATATAGCAACAAATGTCTATAGTTAAAACAGCTTAATCAAGTTTTCCTCCTTTAAAAGGAGAGGTTAGGAGCGGTTAAACATTAAGAGCTAACTTATTATCTGCTATAGAAATCAAAAATGATTAAAAAAAAATTAAGAAAAATGAACAATTATCTCTAGATGTTGATTATAATTCTTAACATATGCTAATAATCTCAATTTTATTAAGGTTAAAAGTAAAATTAGATCTTTTTAAAAACAAGCTAAAATTTTACAACTAACGTCTAACGAATTAATAGTATATAATCCCTAAATTATTTAAAATCAACATTTAGTCAGATGGCAGAATCAAAACCAACCCTAAAACAAATGACTCTAAGGCAACTTAGAAAAATAGCCATTAAGCTTGATTTACCTCAATTTTGTCGTATGCGTAAGCAACAACTATTTAGTGTCATCACTAAATTACTAAATAATCCGACTAGTGATAATCCTAGCCCTGTTGACGAATCCAAAGTTGAGACATCAAACGAATCACTTACCAATACCGAAAACACAACTGACCAAGAAAAACAAACAGCTAACTTATCAATTTCTAATAATAATACTGTGGACGAAAATTCTTCTAAAACTCAAGATACTTCTGCTGTTAATGATCAATCATCAGATATTTTTGCAGATATTGACGATGATAATGATGAATTACCTCAAACTTACGGTGAGAAAAAGATAGTTTTAATGCCTTGTGATTCACAATGGGCTTATGTTTATTGGGATATTCCGGCTGAGGACAAAGCTACTTTACGTAGTCAAGGTGGTACTAATTTATCTTTACGTTTATATGATGTTACTGATATAGAAGATTCTAATCCTCGAAAGAGTCAAAATACTTTAGAATATATTTGTAACGAATCAGCTACAAATTGGTATATACCTATTCCTTTAAGCGATCGTGATTATATAGTAGAAATAGGTTATCGTTGTGTTAATGGTAAGTGGTTAAGTTTAGCTTGTTCGCAAAGCGTTTCTATGCCGACATTATCAGCTAGTAATTGGCGAGAAGATACTTTTGTTTCTGTTTCTTGGGATCAAGCTTTAGATGGCTCTTCTCTTTATTCTGTGGCATCAGAAAACGATACTTCCTTGAAAACAACGCCAGTGTCAATGTCAATGCCATCTTTTGATTCACAGACAAGAGTTGATGCTTCTATTTATCGTCAAGTTAATCAGACACCTGACTCTGTTAATTCAATTGGTAGGGTTGAATTTGCTTCTGGTTCGGGTATGGGTATGATGTCAGGCTCAGGTATGGGTATGATGTCAGGCTCAGGTATGGGTATGATGTCAGGCTCAGGTATGGGTATGATGTCAGGCTCAGGTATGGGTATAATGTCAGGTTCGGGTATGGGTATGATGTCAGGTTCGGGTATGGGTATGATGTCTGGTTCAGGTATGGGTATGATGTCAGGCTCAGGTATGGGTATGATGTCAGGTTCGGGTATGGGCTTAACAAGAAACTTTTGGTTAATGGCTAATGCTCATTTAACTGTTTATGGTGCAACAGTACCGAATGCTAAATTGACGATCGCTAATCAAGCTGTGAAGTTAAATCCTGATGGTACTTTCACGTTCCAAATAGCATTCCCTGATGGTTTAATTGATTGTCCAATAGTAGCCGTTAGTGCAGATCAAGTAGAAACTCGTTCTATTCAAATAAAGTTCGATCGACAGACAAGCTATTCTGAAAAACAAGTTCAAGAAGCAAGCGAAAACTTAATTGAACAAGAGCCACCCACCTCAATTAAAGAGGTTATAGATAAATCAGTCAGCTTTAGTGCTAACGAACCCGATATACATGATTTATCGATTCACCAAGACAATAATTCAGATTCTTCTTCCGAGCAAGGAGAACAAAAAAAAAATAAGCCAACCGCCGAAAAAAGAGAGTCAACAGACACAAAAGATTCAACAGGCAAAGAAGAGTCAACAGACACAGAAGATTCAACAAAAAAAGAACCTAAATGGTTTCCGGTTATTGATCAGGATGACACTTCTGATTGGTTTCCTCCTATTAATTAGTAGGCTTTTTCTAATTTAATGTTTTTCGCTTCTGGGTGCAATTTTTTTGCACCCTTTAATTTTTTATCCCTAATTCTTAATCCCTAATTTTTACTTGCTCTGAAGTGAGATTCCGCCCAATAATAACCAGTTTAGTAATTCTTGGTTCATCAGGTTGCCATAACCTGTCAAAAAAAGTATCAAAACGATCGCCCACACCTTGAATTACCATTCGCATTGGTTTAGAATCTACATTAACAAAACCTTTAATGCGATAAATTTCTAATTCTTGAACTAATTGACGTAGATGAGCGATTAAATCTTGAGGATTGAGAGGATTATCAATCACTAACTCAACTGAATTTATATCATCATCGTGATCATGTTCTTCTTCAGTATCATGATGGGAAGGGCGATTAATTAAATCATCCTCTACTGAGGCATTAAAGCCGAGTAATATTTCAGGGTTAATTTGCCCCTGATGACAAGGAATTAACTTAATTGTTGGTTTTAATTCTTGTTTTAACCAATTTTCTACCGAAACTAAATTAGTTGGTTCAATCAAATCAGTTTTAGTTAATAAAACTAAATCAGCACAGGCTAATTGATCTTCAAACAACTCTTCAATAGGTGTTTCATGATCTAAATTAGGATCTTCACTTCTTTGTGCTTCTAATGCTTCTAAATCACCAACTAATGTACCTGTAGCTAAAGCATGAGCATCAACAACTGTAATGACACCATCAACCGTAGCCCGATTACGAATTTCTTGCCATTTAAAAGCTTGTATTAATGGTTTAGGTAAAGCAAGTCCTGAAGTTTCTATGACGATCGCATCGATATCTTCCGAGCGAGATAATAACTCCTGCATCGTTGGGTAAAATTCTTCTTGTACTGTACAGCAGAGGCAACCATTAGTTAATTCAATGATATTTTGGTCTGTTGGTTCATTTTCATCCTCACAAACCTGACAATCACGTAATAACTCACCATCAATACCAACTTCGCCAAATTCATTGACTAAAACAGCAATTTTTTTGCCTTGATTGTTTTGGAGTAAATGACGTAACAAAGTTGTTTTACCAGCTCCTAAAAAGCCTGTAATTACAGTAACGGGTATTTTATGCATTCTTTAATCAAAAATATTTTTAAATTAGCTAATATATCTACTTATTATTTATCTTCTGCGTTAGTTGGTTATCACACAAGTTCGTTTTGAATTGCCCAACGAGATAATTCAGTACGATTATGTAAACCTGTTTTGTTCAGCATATTCGAGACATGACTTTCAATCGTTCTTTGACTAACACTTAACTGTATCGAAATATCTTTGTTAGACATTCCTTGAGCAACTAAATCAACTACTTTTTTCTCAGTAGGAGTTAGTCCTACACTAACAGGAACTTGTATCCGTGAAGAATTATCGACTTTTTTATTATTGCTACCCATCAAACGACTACTTTGATTAATAGTAGATTGAACTTGAGCAACTAATTCATCAGGCTCAAAAGGCTTTACCATATATACATCAGCACCTTGACTTAAACCTTTAATTCGATCTTGACTTTGCCCTTTAGCAGACAAAAATATTACAGGTAACCAATCTAAACGAGGATTTTTTCTAATTTGTTGAATAAAAGCATAGCCATCCATTTCTGGCATCATCACATCACAAATGATTAAATCAGGAGTTTCTGTTTCTAATATTTTTATTCCTTCTCTACCGTGACTCGCAGTTATTACCTCATAACCGTTAAATTCGAGATAATCTTTGACTAATAAAATCAAATTGGGGTCATCATCTATCAATAGTAGTTTTTTAGTTTCTGTATTACTCATTATTTTTAATATTAACGATCTAGAATTAGGTTTAGTTATTTTACTTGTGATTTGGCGAAAGACTGTTAATCAGTCCGAAATTGATTAATTTGATTAAAATCAGTCAAAAAAATATTTTGATTTTAACTTTCTCAATTAGGTAAATTTTTAAAAGGTAGTGGTTGTTGATGAAAAACGTATTCTTCAACGATTTTGTTGTTAAGCAAATGCTGTTGAATAATCAATTCAATTACCTCTGGTGTAGCTTGACGATACCATGTACCATCAGGATAAACTAATAAAATAGGACCTTGTTGACAAACTCTCAAACAATTAGTTTTTGTCCGAAATATACAAATGTTGTTTTCTTCAGTTGGTTGATCTAATTTTAGCTGTTTAAGTCTATCTTTCAAATACTGCCAAGATTCTAAGCTATCTTCTTTTGAACAACATTTAGGTTTAGTTTGGTCACAACATAAAAAAATGTGACGCTCAATTGAAGATAATCCTAATTTTTTAACTGATTCAAGTAATGTATTTTCATTCATAATTTTAGATCGTGTATTAAATTTCAGGTTAAATGTTTAAATTACTTTTTTTAATTTCAACATTTAAAGTTCGTGTTAAGATACCCCCAGAGAAAATTTAGACTAAAATTTTTTTGTTAGAGTATAATAATAGTTTTTCGAGAATTGATTAAAATATAAATATTTTTCTTAATGATCAAATTGTAATAGAGGATTGATTAATAAGTATATGATTACCAAAGTTGATAACCATAATTGGAAAACTTCATGGCAGTTGTTAAGTCTTACCTTAGCTATTTCGTTCGGGTTTGTTGGTTTTGCCGCCACCAAAGCATTACTAAATTTACCTGATAACGCAAGTTGCCATAATCTTTCTTTGTGGTTTACATCCGCAACTAATCGTATTTATTGTGCTCAATTGAGAGCTGAGGAAAATACTGTTGAAGATTTATTAGCGGCGATCGGTTTATTAGAAGCTTTACCAGCTGATCATCCTTTAAGTCATGAACTCAATCGTCATATTAATGAGTGGTCTAATGATATTTTAACCTTAGCTGAAAAAGATTTGAATAAAGGTAAGCTAGAAAAAGCGATCGCTACTGCGAATAAAATTCCTCAAAATGCTGAAAATAAAAAGATTATCGAAAACCAAATTAATCTTTGGCGTTTTACATGGGAAAAAGGTAAAAATATAGAAGAAGAAGTTAAAGCCAATCTGAGAAAAGGTCAATGGAATTCAGCTTTTATTGTTGCTGTTGATTTTCTTAATATGAGTAACGATTACTGGAAAAACGTTCGTTATCCACAGATGGTAGAAATAATCAATGTCGCTAAAGAAGAAAATAAAAAATTAGATGACGCTTATACCAGTATTAGAGGTGGAGGAATTGATAATCTACTCAAAACGATCGAAGTAGCCAATCAAATTCCTAAAAATAGTTATTCTTATGATGAAGCACAAGCTTTAATCACCGATGCGGAAAACGATTTACTTAAAATTGCGACAAATCTACTGAAGAAAAAAAACTGGTCAGATTTAGCTCGATTATCAAATCAAATTTCAACCACTAGCCGATTAACAACTCAAGCGGTTGATTGGAATACATTAGCTCGTGCTGGTAAAAATGTTCAATTAGGAACTATTTCTGGAGTCGAATTAGCGATAACAGAAGCCGAACAAATTCCTAGTGAAAGTAAAATATATGCTCAAACTCAAGATTTGATTAAAGGTTGGTCAAGACAAAAAGAAGATTTAAGTCATTTAGTTAATGCCCGAAATTTAGCTAAAAGTGGTACTGTTACTGATTTAAGTAGTGCTATTACTAAAGCTCAATTAGTCAGACAAGGTAACACTCTTCATTCTGATGCCCAAAGAGAAATTAGAACTTGGCGTCGAGAAATACAAGTAATCGAAGATCGCCCCATCATTAATCAAGCTAAAGATTTTGCTCGTAATAATACTGTTCAAGGTTGGCAAAGTGCTATTAATCAAATAAGTCAAATAAATGGCGATCGTGCTTTAGCTTCTGAAGCTCGTAGTTTAACAGCTCAATGGCGAGGTAATATAGAGTCAGCTCAAGATCGTCCTGTACTACAAAGAGCGATCGCTTTAAGTAATAGTAATCAATATCAAGAAGCGATTAATACTGCACGTAATATCACCAGAGGTAGATCATTATATGGTGAAGCACAAACTAATATTCGTAAATGGCAAACTGAAATTAATGCCCAACAAAGTTTAGATAATGCTTATGAAATCGCCAGAAACAACAATGAACAATCCTTGTTAAGAGCGATTAATATTGCTAGAAGTATCTCTCCTACTTCCTCCGCTGGTTTTCAAAGTCGTCAGGCGATTAATTTATGGTCAGAACAAATGCTCAATATGGCACAAAGAATGGCTGATACTTATAATCTCTCTGATCTAGAAAAAGCAATTTCGATCGCTGGGATGATTCCTCGAGGTAATTCAGCTTATAGTCGAGCTCAAAACCGTATTCAACAATGGAATGAAAGATTATATCCTTCTTCTTTAAACTTAGAAAGCACTTTACAAGAAACTGATTTTAGTATTGACAATTAGATATCTATCTGTATTGTTATTATCTGTTTAAATTTAAGTCAATCTTCTGTAGTCAAAGGATGTTAGTTATTACTTAATGTCTTTTGATTTTTTTCTTGGTTTATTTTAATTATTAATTGAGACTGTTCGATTTTTAAACTTCCAAAAAGAACTAGAACAGATATTAACTAACATATGAGCCATCACCGGCACTAATAAATTATTAGTCAGATAAACACTATAACCTAAAGTCAAACCAATCACGATCGCCCAGATTACGTATTGCCAACTATCTCGATCGTTAAAATGTAATACGCCAAACAACAAACTAGAAGCTATCAAAGCGAACCAATCATAACCTAAAGCAGGAATCATTACCCCTCGAAACAACAACTCCTCGCTCAAACCCGGTAATAAACCCACCCAAATAAGATCAGGTATTGCCAATGGTGTAATCACAAAATCAAGATACTTTTCGGCACTGAGACGATATTTTGGCCAAATAGTTGTCATGATAGCACTAGCCACAATTATCAAAATTGCCAAACCAATACCCTCTAAAAACGCTAAGGAATTAAACTTGACAGGCACGGTACTTATTAAACCGACTTTTTGCCAAACCTGAGCAATAGCTAACAAAATCAAAGCTGTTATTCCCATAAAAACTAAGACTTGAGTACGAGAGAGTTTTTCCAACTCAGGTTTATTTCCTTGTGTCATAAGTATCAGTAGTGCTAAATAACTATTATGATTAATTATTGGGTTAGAATTGAAGAAATAGTCGATTTCAAAGCAGTTGGACTAATTCCTGCACGATGAGCAACGATCGTTCCTAATGCCTCTAGATATGATTTTACTCTAACGACATTCATTCCTAAAATTTGTGAATCAACATTTAAAACAGTTTGATTTTCAGCCACGGTAATAATTTGAGTATCTAAACCAGCAAAACTCAGACTAGCACTACCACCACAAGCACCTTCAGGAATAACTAAAGTATCAATATCTTCCGCCCACAAACTGTGATAATTTTTATTAAGGGTATATTGAGGTGCTCGACTTAAACCGACTAAAACACAAGAGAGAAAAGTATATCCTAATTCTTCAGCCGCCGCTTTAGGTGAGAGATGAATATCTAAAGGAATCGGCGATAAAGCAGGTGCGTGAGCGCAAGGAATCGCAAATTCTCTGACTAAAAGATGAGAAATAACCGCTTCTGCCCCAGCCAAACCATCTACGCCACTACCATGACGATAATCATCTAAAGCTTGACTATCGGTATCATCAGGAAATCTAGCTACTACCGCAAGAGCGTTAACTTTTTGTTCTCTAATCAGTTTGTCTGCCGCTCTTAAAAGACTATCAGGATTACCAATAGTACCCCAACTTGCACCACTCTGTGCCAGTCTTAATTCTACATTTAAAGGCTCATCAGTGATGATATAGTCATGGACATTAATGCCTAAAGTTGCTCTAACCGCATCAGTTGCTTGAAGATGACGGTAACGTAATTCATCCTCAATACCTTTGTCTAAAATAAGCCCAATTTTGTTTTGCACGACTGATTTTAAACCCCATTCACCACCGGCAAATTGATCTAAAGCATAACCTTCAACATAGTCTATATTAGGACTAGACCAATATAAACTTGCTCCATTCATGACATTTGGATGAGTGATAAGACGATCGCATATTTGTGCCATTGCTCTAGCCACAGGTAGCCCATCCCCTGCATAACCACCGATACTCGCACCGATACCTGTGGGTATAATTAATACCCCACAATAAGATTTATTTTGCACAATTGATTTTTTTTACTTGGTAACGATCGCTTCTACTTCTACTTTATTTGTTTTTTGATCAACTTTAGTGACTGCCCATCGTAAAGGTTTTCCTTCAATTTCTAACTTTTGCTCGATTTCTTGTTTTAGTTTGACTGGGTTAGCTTGTAAATCTATTTCCGCACTAATAAAATGTGTTGTCATAACTTTTTTTAATTAATTTATCAACTTAATAATTTTCATATTGTATCGAATAACGTATCGGGTAAACAATCTCACTTTATCTATGATGATCATAATAGGTACTTTTATGTGCGATCGTGATATCTAGTAAGTAGCCCCAATTAATTAAACGTCAGAAAGATTAAGTTCGTAGTATGGGCTTAAGCCCTTATCTTAATAGCTTTTTAGACACCATTAGGGGTAACTACAAACTTTTTTTTATTTAGATTGTAGGGGTGTAAGCGGTGGAAGCCCGCGTCGGCGTAAGACGCAAGGGAACGTCCACCAAGACGGTTTGCACCCTTGATTCATTGGTTATTTAATCGATGTTCTTTTAATTGATGCGTTTGTATTTCAACTGAATTAACTTTTACCCAATTTCTTATTTAACTCTAGTTTAGATATCTGTAAACAGCAATAAATTCTTTTCTAAATTACTAATTAAACTGATTCTACTTGTATAAACCCAAATTAATATTTATCTAAGTCCTGTAATATTTTTTTTATGTATAAAAGTAATTTTTAGTAGATAAATCAAATTCTTAAAATTATAATAAAAATACCAATAATTATACTGAGATAAACATTCGTGAATCAAGCTAATCAAAAATCAAATAATATTCTGACAGAAGCAAACGATCGAAATACACCTCCACAACGTTTAGAAGAAATATATCAAAACAATCAACCTAAAAAAATTAAAAGAGCATTAGCTAGTAACCCCAATACACCTCTAGACGTATTAATTTCACTAAGTGAACATTTTTCTACTTCCTTACTAGAAAATCCTTTTTTTAATTCGCACTTATTAAGTGATGATAATTTTTTATTAAAAATACCTAAAAAAACTATAATTAATATTCTCAAACTATCTCAAGTCCCAGAAAAATTCATTTCATTTGCTTTAAATAATTATCCAGAAACAGAAATTTTAGCAACAATTATTAAACACCATAATTCATCATGGAATGAATGGATTAAAACAAATGGTAACTTGACAGGTGCTAACTTAAATGATGCTGATTTTAGTGGTATCTCTTTTATTCATGGTAATTTAAGTGGTGCTTCTTTAAATAATAGTAATTTGAGTGGTGCTTATTTAATTCAAGCTAAATTGAATGGGGCATCTTTGAGTGATGCAGATTTAAGTAACGCTTATTTGAATGATGCTTCTTTAGTTAGTGCTAAATTAATTAAAGCTAATCTAAAAAATGCTAATTTAAGCTGTGCTGATTTACGTAGTGCTGATTTACGGAATGCTGATTTAGGGAAAGCTAATTTAGAAGATGCTAATTTCAGAGATTGTAATCTTAAAGGTGCTAATTTTAAAGGTGCTAACTTAAAAGGAGTCAAAATCAACAGCGGTACAAAAGTTGATAACATCGCAAAGTTTGAATCATTAATTGGTTGAAAAAAATATTAATTTTAATTAGTGAAATAATCTCAAACACAATTACAAAATTTAAAAGACTATTATCTCAATGTATGCTTATTTTTGGCACACAAGTTTAATAATTACTAATTATTAATGGTAAAAAACGCTATAAACCTACTTAGATAGGATAGACGTATATAGAACATCAATATATAGAAGTTAATTATTCAAATATTATTACTTATTATAAAGTCGATATATAACTTATAATAAGTTAATGATTTAGACAAAACCTTACTTTAGTTTAATGAAATTGTCTTCAAAATAAGCTAAAAAGGCTAAGTCGAGTATAAATACTTATATCTAATAGCTAATTAAATACTGCTTCAATCAAATTAAATTATTAAACTACTCAAATAATCTCTATAATAATGTCTCGAATACTAGTCATTGACGACAATCAAGCAATTACAGAATTAGTGTCAATTAACTTAGAAATGGCAGGTTATGACACTGTGCAAGCAGAAGATGGCATTAAAGGGCAAGCTTTAGCTTTACAAATGCAACCTAATCTAATCATGTTAGATTTGATGTTACCTAAAGTTGATGGTTTAACTGTTTGCCAAAGATTAAGACGAGACGATCGAACTTTGAATATACCTGTATTGATGTTAACTGCTTTAGGGCAAACTAAAGATAAAGTTGATGGCTTTAATGCTGGTGCAGACGACTATCTAACTAAACCTTTTGAAGTTGAAGAAATGTTAGCTAGAGTCAAAGCTTTACTACGAAGAAGCCAAAGAGGTTCGAGTACAGCCAAGCACACAGAAATTCTTAATTTTGGCCCTTTAACTTTAGTACCAGAAAGATTTGAAGCTATTTGGTTTGACAAAACAATAAAACTAACTCATCTGGAGTTTGAGCTATTACATTGTTTATTGCAACGTCATGGACAAACTGTTCCTCCAAGCGATATTCTTAAGGAAGTTTGGGGTTATGATCCTAATGATGATATAGAAACTATTAGAGTACATATTCGTCATTTGAGAACCAAGTTAGAACCTGACCCTCGTCGTCCTCGTTTTATTAAAACTATTTATGGTGCTGGTTATTGTTTAGAATTAAATATTGAAAATAAAGCAGTTTCTTGAGAGTTAAGAGTTAAGAGTTAAAAGTTAAGAGTTGAGAGTGATGAAAAATAATTTACTTTTACTTTTTACACCTGAAACCTAAAACCTAAAACCTGACTTATTGCTCCTTCCCTTTTGCTTTCATCTCTCATCCTTCTTTTAATTATTCGTTGATTTTAGTTTTTCTCTTTCTAAAGACAAATTTTGCTCTAGCTGTTGTAGCTCTTCTCTACGGGTTTCAACTTCTAGACGGATACGGGTTAAATCTTGACTTTGAGCTGTTAATTCTTGTCGCCATTTTTCTAAACGAACTTGTTCATCAGGAATGTTAATGGCGATATGTTTATTCACTTCTCCTTTAACTAAATATTCTTTAATTAAATTTAAAATCCATTCTTTAGCTGGTTTAAATTGGATTATTTGGTTATCTTCATCTAAATCTACTAAAACAAAAATATCTTCACTAAAATTGTTTTCTTCCATAATTGATATATATCTTTCGTAACAAAAAGTCCATTGCAATTTAGATTCTTCCACAGCTAAAAGATGTAACTGTAGTTTACCTGAGGTAGAATTTTTAACAACTTGAGCTAAATGCAACATTTTGATTATATAAACAGCGATGAAAAAAATAACAGAAAGTGAACAATTAACAATTAATCATTTGTTTTGTCTAATAAATTATTGATTACGAAGTAGCAAGTATATGTCTAAACGTTAATCATTTTATCTTTGAGACTTTTTTAGGTGAATAATTGCTAATTATTGATCACATTAATAATTTTAATTTAATAATTGAAGACGCTCTTGTAATATTTCTGCTTGAGTTTTGCTTTCTGTCAAGGCACTGCGAGTATTTTCAATTATTTCAGCAGGTGCTTTGTTAACAAAATTAGGATTATCTAAACGTGTTTCTAATGATTTTATTTCTGTTTCTATTTTAGTTAGTTTTTTGGTTAATTTAGCTTGTAATTGTTCAACTTCGATAACACCACTTAAAGGAATCAAAATTTGAATCGTACTAACCACAGAAGCGATCGCACTAGGCACATCTTCTTTGATATTATCAAGAACAGTTAAGTTTTGCACTTTTGCTAATTCTTGAATATAAAGTTTAGTTTTTTCCATAATAGCTCTTTGCTCCTGATTTTCTGATTGTAAAATTACATTTACAGTAACACCGGGTTTAATTTCAGCTTCAGCCCGTAAATTACGAATAGCTCGAATTGTCTCAAATAACAAATTAAAACTATCTTCTAAACTATCATCAACCAAAGTCATAACAGGTGTCACGGTGATAGTAGTAGTAGGTGAAGAAGAAGAATATTCAACCTGAGAAACAGTATCAATATCAGGTTTTGGTTTAGCGAATAAATTCTCTTTAATTTTGTTAACTCGATTCCATGTATCCTTTCTGGTTTCGGCGAAAACAATATTTTGGTAGCCATACCACAACAGATAAACAAATCCGATGAATCTTAATGTAGGTGCAAGTAAAGGAAACTCGTAAACTGCACTAAATAGAGAGCTAACTATTTGTAAAACAAACAAACCAAGGAAAGTAATACCAAGCAGAGTTAGGGGTTGTTGATATTTTTTCACCCAATTACGAGCAACATCGGGTAACTCTTCAACTAAATTATCAACTTGATAACCTAATTTAACGATCGTACCTGCATTACTTGGTATAGTTTTAACTAATTGAGGTTGATTGTCGGTGACAACCACTGTTTGTCGTGGAGTCAAATCTAATAACTCATCAACTTCAGGAAACTTTTGTAAAGCTAAACTATCATCAGTATTTTGAGTTAAAGTATGCCAAATCTCCTCGGTAATATGAGGCATAAAAGGATGTAATAATTTGAGGATACCTTCTAAAACATAACCAAGAATTTGTTGAGCAATTAAACGTGAAGGTGAAGAAGAGTCTTGGCGTAAACGAGTTTTAACTAACTCAATATACCAATCACAAAAATCACCCCAAATAAATTCATAAATAGCTTTAGCCGCTTCTCCTAAACTGTAGTTAGCTAAATAATTATCTGTGTCGGTAACTATCTGATAAAATCGGGATAAAATCCAACGATCGCTTAATTCTAATTCTTGTAAATTAGGATAACCTAACTGTGCGGGTGTTTTACCATCCAAATTCATTAAAACAAAACGAGCCGCATTCCATAACTTATTCGCAAAATTACGAGAAGCTTGAACCGATTCAGATTCATCAGTTTCACGATCGTATTGTAAACTAATATCTTGTCCTGCCCCTGCAACTTCCCGTATCAAAGTATATCGCAGAGCATCAGTACCGTATTTATCACATAATAATAAAGGATCGATCCCGTTACCAGCAGACTTTGACATTTTCTTGCCGTTTTCGTCTCTAACTAACCCATGGATATAAACATCCTTAAAAGGCATTTGCCCTGTAAAGTGTTTCGACATCATCGTCATACGGGCAACCCAAAAGAAAATAATATCAAACCCAGTTACCATCGTACTGTTAGGGTAATAAGTAGCTAAATCAGCAGTAGATTCTGGCCATCCCATCGTCGAAAACGGCCACAAACCAGAAGAAAACCAAGTATCTAAAACATCGCCATCTTGAACTATTTCGCTTTCTTCGCCGTATTCTTCCTTCGCTTTGGCTATTGCTTGTGCTTCATCAAAAGCAACCACAAAAGGTGTATCATCTTTTATTTCACCATCAGTACGACTAACAACATACCATGCTGGAATTTGATGCCCCCACCATAATTGACGAGAAATACACCAGTCATCTAATTTTACTAACCAATCACGATAAACTTTACGCCATTTTTCGGGAATATATTCAGGAGAATTATGCTCATCTAATTCAGTCAAAGCGTCTTCAGATAGTGGTTTAATCTTGACAAACCATTGAGTTGATAATAATGGCTCGACTGGTACTTTACCTCGATCGCTATAAGGTACAGTATGAGTATAGTTTTCGGTTTCTCCAAGTAAACCTTCTTCAGTCAAGGCGGCAATCACACTTTCACGAGCAACAAATCTATCTTGCCCGGCAAATCTCGCCCCATTTTCATTTAACGAACCATCTTTATTTAAAATATTGATCATCGGTAAATTGTGACGTTTACCCATGGCAAAATCATTGGGATCGTGTGCTGGGGTTACTTTAACACATCCTGTCCCAAAACTTGGATCAACAAATTCATCGGCGATAATCGGAATTTCTCTTAAAGCGATCGGTAAAATAGCTTTTTTACCAATCAAATGTTGATAACGCTCATCATTAGGATTAACAGCAACTGCGGTATCTCCTAACATTGTTTCAGGGCGAGTAGTGGCAACTTCTACATAACCTATATCACCACTAATTAGGTAACGTAAATGCCACAATTTACCTTCTACTTCTTTTTTTTCTACTTCTAAATCCGATACCGCTGATTGAGAAGCAGGACACCAATTCACCATGTAATTACCACGATAAATCAAGCCTTCTTCATATAATTTAATAAAAGCAGTTTTAACGGCTACGGATAATTTTTCATCTAGAGTAAATCTTTCACGACTCCAATCAGCAGATAAACCGAGTCTTTTTAATTGGTTAACAATTTTACCACCCGATTCCTCACGCCATTGCCACGCCCTTTCTAAAAACTTTTCTCTACCTAAATCGTCACGAGTTAATCCTTCTTCTTTAAGTTGTTTTTCGACGATCGTTTGAACCGCAATACTAGCATGATCTGTTCCGGGCAAACACAAAGTATTTTTACCTTTCATCCGATGGTAACGAGTCAAAGTATCAATTAATGCCTGTTCAAAAGCATGACCCATATGTAACGAGCCTGTTACATTCGGTGGCGGAATAACGATCGTATAAGGTTCGGCTTCTTTGTTAGAATTGGCTTTGAAAGTTTCATTTTCTCGCCAAAATTCTTGCCACTTTGCTTCTGTAGCTTGAGGTTCGTACTGAGGAGGTAAAATTGGTTCAGGTTTACTCATATCGATCGATAATTATTTGCTTTGCGAAATATAATATGATTTTCTTTTCGACGGTCACTTTAAGATTTTGCCACAAGATAGACCCCAATAATAGGGAATTGAGAATTAAGAATTGAGAATTACCTTAACAATGAGTGTGTAGTAAGTAGTAAAAAACGCTTAATAATTGATTGTTTAAAGATGCTCAAATCTTTATGCTCAAATTAATCGAAACGCAATATAAATTAACAATTGTTTTTTGCTTTTCAATTTTTAGAGGAGAGAAGATTGTCTTTTTAATGCTTTAATTAAAACTTTTCTGTTTCTCTAGGATTAACTGCACCTTCAGGATTTAAAAATATATTTCCTGCCGAATCGTTTTGATAGACGCAACTAATTTCAGGTGAGCTATCTAAGTTACCTGTAAAACCAAAAGTATTCATCCGATTTTTACATTCTCTTACTTGCTCGTTACTAATCAATCGTCGTTGTTCTAGAATTGACCAATTATTTTTTCTTAAGATACATCCAGGGCGCATAGTCGGTTGAGTGACATATACGCTAAAAGGATTGAGGCTGAGAAATATTCTCATGTCAGAAACGATCGCACTTGCTCCGTATTGTACGCATATTTCGGCATTAGGAGCACTCCTATCTATCACTTCTCTTGAGGCTATATTAGGGCTATTTACCGTTTCTCCAGAACCCAAAGCAATACCCACACCAATACCCAAGATAAAAATACCGGCACAAATAGCGGCTAATGTATAGTTGAGGTTATCAAAAAAAGACGGCTTTTTATTACCACCTGAACGATTAGGCGGCGGTACATCAGGGTAGCGTGGTGGTCGAGAATAGGGAGGTTTTGGTCTTCGCTTCATGCGGATTATGTGTCTTAATTAAACATCTCTTCTTTTTTGTCATGATAACTGATTTGACTTATGTTTTGTCGTATCAAAGATGAGGAATCATTTAAAATTAAGAAACTGACACAATTAACTTTAAACCTAAACCTTGCAATAAATTACAAGGCTAATCAAACGACGTTCAATGAATTGAACTCAATCGACACTTTTAAACCGATAAAATATGAAATTAGCAACATTCGACGAAGTATTCTGGCAATTAAAATCTGGAGAAAAACTTCATCAGGAAAACCCAAACTTTTGGATACCTTCAAAAAGCGAAAGAAATAATTTAACCTTTCTGGGGAGTTTGAGGGGCTGTAAGTCCCGCGCTCTAATCTTTGATTGAGCGTTGGGATACACGCACCCCTCAAGTATCTCAAAAGGCTCGATGCCTTGCCGATATACAATCTATCACTCTTCGTATTTTATAGTAGAATGTATGAATGATTCTAAACTATCGCTACCGCATATACCCAGACGCGCAACAAATTGAGCTACTCAATGAGTGGTTAGAGACTTGTCGTGTCAGCTATAACTATGCGCTGCGAGAACTGAAAGACTGGATAGCTTCACGCAAATGTCAGATCGATCGGTGCAGTTTGAAATCAGAATATATAATGGCTGCGGATTATCCGTTTCCTAGCTATCACCAACAGCAAAACAATCTGCCCAAAGCTAAGAAGAAGTTCCCACGACTCAAAGCTGTTCAGTCCCAAGTACTGCAAACTAACGTAAAAAGGTTGCACGATAGTTGGGATTCATTTAGAAAAAGAGGTTTTGGTTTCCCTCGGTTCAAGAAGTTTGGACAGATAAAATCAATGCTGTTTCCTCAGTTCAAAAGTGACCCTCTGACTGATTGGCAGCTACGCATCCCCAAGATAGGTAAGGTACAAATAAACCTGCACCGACCAATCCCAGAAGGATTTGTAATCAAGCAAGTACGGGTAGTTAAAAAAGCAGTGGGTTGGTTTGCAGTGGTAGCGATTTCTACGGATCTTGTTATTCCTAGTCCAGTTCCTCATGGTCATGCAATCGGTGTTGATGTCGGTTTGTTGTCATACGTGGCAACATCTGACCGCTTCACAGAAAAAAGACCATTATTTTTCAAGACAGCCCACAGTCGGCTGAAAGTGCTACAAAAGCGTCTGTCAAGAAAGATGAAACGAGGTGCTAACTATGAGAAAGCTCGAACCCGTGTAGCCAAGCAACATAACCACATAGCGTTCAAGCGTACTGACTACCAGTTCAAACTTGCTCATAAACTCTGTGACATGGCAGATACAATCTATGTTGAGGATTGTGACTTTCGGATCATGGCTAAAGGAATGTTGGGCAAGCATACAATTGATGCTAGCTTTGGCAAGCTAAGAGATATTTTAGAGTATGTAGCTAAAAAAAGAGATGTGTTTGTAGGCAGAATAGACCACAGAGGAACATCTCAAACTTGCCCCAATTGTCGTGCTGTAGTCAAGAAAGATTTAAGCGTTCGAGTAAGTGACTGCAAAGAGTGTGGTTATGTTGTCGATAGAGATATTGCCTCTGGTCAAGAAATCTGTAACAGAGGACAAGAAACGTACCTTATAAACGCCCGAATTTACTTCGGGCGACAGGTACTCACGTATCGGGGGACTCCCGAAAAGCAAGAAATTGGCTCTCAAGTCGTACTGTCGGGCAACTTTGTTGTAGATAAGTGGCGTAACCTGGCATCGTTCAGGCTAGGAGAGCAAGATTCCATTGGCGACAGTGGAAGCCCACACCGTAATCTTTGATTCGGTGTTGGGAGGATGTCACAACGTGGTGATGGTGCAAAACTTATTTTTGAAATTGAAGGTGAAGACGAAGATGGTAATATTTCTTATCAAGTAGAGCGTATGTGGACGATCGTTTATGAAAAAATAGGCGATGTATATATTGGGATATTAGATAACCAACCTATCAGTATAGAGCCATCAGAGGATGTGTATTTAGTCTTTGGTGCTCAAATACCTTTTAAAGCAGAACATATTATCGACTTACGAGAAATACCACAAAATTATGTTGATTGGCAGTTAAATAAGCCACCAGAAAGACTTTGGAACGATCGTTATTTATAAAGATATTGTGAAAAACAATTAATTGCTTTTAATAGTAAACAAATAACAAATATAGCCTTTTTAGAAAATATATTTACGCTTATATAGCTATAGCTGTTCATGAATTTATAAATACATATTATTTAGCACGAATTGCACGAATGGCAAGCAAGCTTAAAGCTCAGCGCTAAAAACTAGACAATTAACGTACTTATAAGTTCCTAAACGCTATATTTATAATAGTAAACAGTAAAAAACTTAACTACAAAGAAGTTAATTTATGACTTTTAAAAATTATCCATTTGCTCAAGAACTAATTACTGATACTGAAGGTAATATTCGCCAAGTAATTTTAAACTATCACGACTATAAAAATCTTTTAGAAATTTTAGAAGATGAAGGATTATATCAAGCAATGTTAGTAACTCAAAATGAAACTCCTTTAAGTTTAGAATCAGCTTTAGAAGAATTAGAACAAGAATGAAAACTGAATATTTACCGACCTTTATTAAGGACTTAAAAAACTGAAAAATACTTCCGTTCACAGTCAAAATTCCTAATTACGATCGATTTACAGAAATTAAGAAGATTAAAAAAATAAAAGGAGATAAAAACGCTTATCGTTTGAGAGTTGGAGATTATCGGATTGGTTTTTTCTACCAAGAAGATAAAATTATCTTTTCTAGGGTATTACACAGAAAAGAAATATATCGCTTTTTTCCTTGATACAGAGAACAGTTAACGATCGTCATCTTGTAGGATGGGTGATAGCTTTAATCCATTATTAACTACAACAAATTGATTAATGACTTAGAGATAACCTATCACTAAAACGTCGGTAGAGTGTCGATCGTCTTTTCGCTCAATAATTTACATTACCATTATAAAAATAATTTTTCAAGAAAATTAACATTTACACAGATTAGAATAAATACATCGTAGGGGTGCAAGCGGTGGAAGCCCGCTCAGGAGCGTAAGACGCAAGGGAAGGCTGACCAAGACACCGAACGTCCACCAAGACGGTTTGCACCCACTAACAAGGCAAATTATCCATTAAGCCAAATCAAACATGACTTCTGATGAAAATAAACAAGTAATTAATAATATCAAAAAGCGTTTACAAGGTAATTTAATTACAGAAAAAATAGATGCTCTTTTAGATGCTACTGAATTTGGAGAAGAAGGCATAAAATTGATCGCTTCAATGTTAAATGATACAGAAAGAGAAGTCAGAGAATCAGCTTATACATTATTAGACGAGATAGATAATGAAATTACAAGACAAGTAATCTACAATCATCTTCCTTTCTTACGAATGCAGTGTCTTCATGTTATTGATGATTTTGAGTTTGATGAGCATAACTTTAATAATACCGTTCCTGATTATTTTGCGATCGCTGATTATAACAATAGTTTAGTCTGTTGGTGGGATTATGCCTATAAACAGTCGCTTGTTAATTTGAGAAAACTGTCAACAGGACAAAAAATTAAGAACATTAATATTGTCAATCACGAATTTGGCTTAGGAAAACAAGGTAAAATTGCCATCTCTAGTTTTCAACATATTTTTTTGGCATTAGACATGGAAACCAACAAATACATCGAAGTGCGAGTCGTTTAGGTGAAAAACATAAGGCTAAACCCTAAAGTGTACACCTAGTAAGAATTGTAAGGTTTCCAAAAAAACCTAACACTCTTATAACTGTTTAATTGTGACCTAAAGGAGGTCAATTCGGAGTCAATAAGGAAAACTAGACAAATGTGACAAGAAATTAATAAAAAAAAATTTTTTTTACGAGATGTTACATGAATCCATTCCTTAAAGAATTACGGCATAACCCCCAATCTGAGACTAGTTATCAAAAGGTTGAAGCGGGGTTAAAAGGGGATTAAGAAGAAATTTCATCTTCAACAGCAAACCCAAGCCAATCATCCATGACTAGCCTTAGTGCGAACTATTGTCCTGAACCCTCATTAGTTTGAAGTGGTGAAATGAAATTGATACACCACGTCCAAAACGGATAAAGGGAAAAGTGAAGATTTTTCTGTCTCATTCACATAGACACCTAAAAGTACCTTGGGGGATAGATAGAGTCTAAAGATGAAAATACCCAATTAAACGGAACGAAGTAACCCCAAACTGGTTCTATAGTCTCTATAGCTATAGTAGTCACAAACTTGAGGCACACACCTATTTGGGGATGAGATGATGTAAGAAGCCAATGCCCTATTGTAATAATAGTGGATATGCAGACGTACATCGGTTTTATCTAAATAATAAAGTCTTAATTAGTAATTAAAATGTCAGAAACGAGTATAAAGACTACGTGTGCAGAATGGAATACAATCCCTTGGGCAAAAGTCCAAAGGGTAGTATTTAAGTTACAAAAAAGAATTTATCAAGCGGTCAAATCGGGACAAAAAGCGAAAGCTCGTGACCTCCAGAAAATACTTAAAAAGTCATATTATGCGAAGCTCTTAGCGGTAAGAAAGGTAACCCAAGATAACGCAGGTAAGAAAACCGCAGGGGTAGATGGCGTAAAATCGCTAACTCCCAAGCGAAGATTCAAACTTGTAGAGGAAATGAGTCAATACCACAAATCTAAACCGTTACGTCGAGTATGGATACCTAAACCTAATCGTGACGAAAAACGCCCGTTAGGAATACCGACCATACGAGACAGAGCGAAACAAGCCTTGGTTAAGCTCGTGCTAGAGCCATACTGGGAAGCACAGTTCGAGGGTACAAGTTACGGCTTTAGACCTGCACGTTCTGCTCATGATGCTATAACACGAATATATTCAACTATCAACAAAGCTCCCAGATGGGTTCTAGATGCGGATATATCCAAGTGTTTCGATGAGATTAACCATGAACACCTATTGTCCAAAATTGATAGTCCAACATCTATAAGACGTGAAATCAAACAATGGTTAAACGCTGGAGTAATGGATAAAGGTATATTTGAAAAAATGGACGCAGGAACGCCACAAGGCGGTGTCATATCACCCCTGTTAGCCAACATCGCATTAGATGGAATGATAAGGGACATCAATGCAAAATTTCCAAGTAAACAAGGGAAAAACGCACTAAGAACACCTGTCATAATTAGATATGCCGATGATTTCGTAGTCTTACATAAAGACTTAGAAGTCATTCAACAATGCAAAATAGCTATTCAAGAATGGCTAAAACCAGTTGGACTTGAACTTAAACCTGAAAAGACTAGAATTTGTCATACACTCGAAGGAGATAATGCAGGTTTTGATTTTCTGGGGTTTAACATAAGGTCATATCCTTCGGGGAAACACCATTCAGGAAAAACAGGTGGAAAAAATTCAAGATTACTTGGGTTCAAAACCTTAATAAAACCGTCGAAGAAAGCTATTAAAGCCCACCATGAAGCAATTAAACAGGTAATTAAAACCCATAAAACTGCTCCACAAGAATCCGTAATAAAACACCTGAACCCAATTATACGTGGATGGTGCAATTATTACAGTGGAGTAGCATCAAAGGAAACCTTCTCATCAGAGGATTATTTACTATGGTTACAACTTCGGGCATGGACAGTTTCGAGAACTGGTAAAGCGAATTATAAAAAGCTAAGTAACTACTTCAGCCATGGAAAATATGGGGCTTGGACGTTTCAGACTAAAGAAGGGTTTACACTCAACTATCATGCTGAAACCGCCATTAAACGCCACACACTTATTAAACCAGACAAATCACCTTATGACGGTGAATGGGTATATTGGAGTACAAGAAAAGGAAAGTCATTAGAAATTCCGACACGAGTAGCAAAGTTGCTAAAAACACAAAAAGGTAAATGTTCATATTGTGGTCAATACTTTTCTATAGAAAATCAAATGGAAGTTGACCACATCGTCCCCAAAAGCCAAGGCGGTAAGGACATATATAAGAACTTCCAATTGTTACATAGGCACTGTCACGACTATAAGACTGCCCTAGACGGTAGTCTTAGCAACCGTATTCATGACAAGAATTAGATAAACTAGGAGCTGTATGAAAGGAAACTTTCATGTGCAGTTTTGAATGGGAGTTAAGGGTGGTGACATCCTTTTCGACCCCTAATAATTATTGTGACATAGAATGTGTTGCCGATCCTCTATTTCGTTGTTTTAAAGTATACGATCGAAATAAATCTTTAGTTGCTTTTGGAAGTACTGATTATAGACAAAAGGAAGTATTTGAAATTTGGAACTATAAAAAAAATATTTGTTGTTTAGAATATCATTTTGACAATATGAGGTTAACTTCAAACCGAAAACGGAACAATTCTTTAAATGAGCAAGATTCCTTAATTAATTGTAATTGTATATCACCTTTTACATTCTCTCCTGAAGCAAAATTTTTACTTGTTCGTTATCAAAAAGATAGCATCAGAAATCACTATTGTCTGCTTCAACTTTGGAAAATAGAAACAGGAAAGTTAATACAAGAAACTGATAATCTTCCTCTGTTAGCAGTACATACTTTAGCTAACTCTCACGGAAAAATTATCGCTAGTGGTATTAGAGAAGATAAAGTCTGTGTTTGGGAATTACAAACTGATACCATTATTAAATTTTTTCCTTATGTTTCGCCGACATTACTAACTGCTGATGGCAGAATTTTTATTTATTGTAACGATCGTCATGATATTGTAGTTTACGATTTAGATCGAGAACTAGAATTGGTTACATTGAAAGGGCATATAGCACCAATTGGTTATTTAGCTATGAGTAGCAACCGAGAATTTATTGCCAGTTATAGTGTAGATAAGACTATCAGAATTTGGGGCATACCGTAAAATAGAGACTCTAAAGCGATCGTTATTTTAAAACATAAATACTCTCCAAAACTTCAAAAATTTATTTAAGAATCAAGGGTGCAAACCTTGCACCCCTACAAGTAAATACACAAACAATTTTGTAGAGGGACTTAAATTCAATTCAATTTCAAATAGTTAGTTTATTTTAATAAACGTCATCTATTAGCCTTCGCAATTCATTGCAAGGCGATTTATTCAATCTTTAATTCTCAATTCTCCATTCTCCATTCTCGATTCATCAAACTACCATCCCCATGTACCAGCTTCGCCCTTGAATGGTCCTACAATATTACCAGTAATCCAACCACCATAAAAACCACCCGGTTGAGGAGTAACTACTTCACCGTTGATATAACAAGCACTCATCAACCCAGCATAAAAAGCAATATGATTAGTAATTGGCATAAATTCAGCAGTAGGTTCAGGATAATACCAACCTATCTTAGATACCAAATTATCTTTAGCTACTAGATTATAATATTTTGCCACACCTTTCCACTCACAAAAAGAAGAGCCTTCTTCAGGTACTAAATATTGCATTTGAATATCTTCTGGTGGCAAATAATAAACGGGAGGATGACTTGTTTCTAATACCCGATAACTACTCGTGGTATCAACTATTTTAAGATCTTGATAAAAAACTTCGATTCTACCTGAAAATTCCTCTAGTCGTGGTGGACGAGGATAATCCCAAACTGATTCTTGTCCTGCTTTAGGCTCTATTCTATTTTTTTTTTGTGGTTGATTAAACATTAACGATTGATTTCTCTGTTAACAATTGAGGAAAATTAACTACTTTACCAATAATAGCAATAGCTGGAGCTTCAAATTCGGTTTCGGTTATTTGAGTCAGAATAGTTGCTAAAGTACCAAATAATTCTTCTTGTTTAGGAGTCGTACCCCATCTAACTAAAGCAATTGGTGTGTCTTCGCTAAGCTGGGCTTCTAAAAGCCGAGGAATAATATTCTCAAGATTATGAATACCCATATAAATGACGATCGTTTCTGAACCTTGTGCGATCGCACTCCAATTAATATCAGGACGATATTTACCTGCCGATTCATGACCTGTAACGAAAGTAACCGAGGAACTAAAAGCTCGATGAGTGACGGGTATATTAGCGTAGGCTGGGGCGGCAATCCCCGATGTTATCCCGGGTACGACTTCCACATTAATCCCCGCATTTTGAATCTCAAGCATCTCTTCGCCACCTCGACCGAAAACAAAAGGATCTCCTCCTTTGAGACGAACCACGATCGCATTATCTTGAGCTTTATCAATCAACAATTGAGTCGTTTCTGATTGCATCAAAGAATGACGACCACGGCGTTTACCTGCGTTTATTTTCTCAGCCTGTGAGTTAATCATTGTTAAAATTTCTGGACTAACTAAAGCATCATAAACAACCACATCAGCTAACTCTAAAATTCCCTTTGCTTTGATGGTCAATAATCCTGGATCACCCGGACCTGCACCGACAAGATAAACTTTACCGAGGAGACGTTGAAGAGATTCGTTCATTCGTTACTTACTAAATTCCTTATTTACTAAAAAAAATATCCTTGATACTAATATAGCTATTTTGTCAATCTTTTTTGGTGATTATTCATACAATTAATAATTGACAATTGACAACTGACAATTGACAATAACATAGAACAGATAACATAGAACTGATAAGAGTGAACAGTCAAAAGATAACAATTAATACTTTTTTCTTTTTACTCGATTCCAATTCCCAAGCTGACACAGCAGTGGTTATCTAAACAGCAACTATTAAACTATATTATAAAAAAAATATTTATTAATGAGTATCAATTGGCAAAGTGCGGGTGAATACGAAGATATTTTATATTTCAAAGACAATGGTATTGCCAAGATTGTAATCAATCGCCCTCATAAGCGTAATGCTTTTCGTCCTCAAACCGTCTCTGAGTTATATGATGCTTTTTGTAATGCCAGAGAAGACCAAAAAATAGGTGTTATTTTGCTCACTGGTGCAGGGCCTGCTGAAGATGGAAAATACGCATTCTGTGCAGGTGGAGACCAAAGTGTGAGGGGTAAAGGAGGTTATGTAGGTAATGACGGTGTGCCTCGTCTTAATGTACTTGATTTACAAAAACTAATTCGTAGTATTCCTAAAGTTGTTATTGCTTTAGTGGCAGGTTACGCTATTGGTGGTGGTCATGTTTTACATTTAATTTGTGATTTGACGATCGCCGCAGATAATGCTATTTTTGGGCAAACAGGACCTAAAGTAGGTAGTTTTGATGGTGGTTTTGGGGCAAGTTATCTCGCTCGTATTGTGGGACAAAAGAAAGCTCGTGAAATTTGGTTTTTATGTCGTCAATATAATGCCGAACAAGCTCTAAACATGGGTTTGGTTAATACTGTTGTACCTTTAGAACAATTAGAAGCAGAAGGTATTCAATGGGCAAGAGAAATATTAGCTAAAAGCCCGATCGCTATACGTTGTTTAAAATCGGCGTTTAATGCAGATTGTGACGGACAAGCAGGATTACAAGAGTTAGCAGGAAATGCGACTTTATTATATTATCTCACCGAAGAAGGAGCAGAAGGAAAACAAGCATTTTTAGAAAAACGAGAACCCAATTTTGGTGACTACCCGTGGCTACCGTGAAGAATTAATCAGAACAGGAGTATCGCACACAGTTTTTAATAATAGGATTCGGGTTATAGCTTTCTTCCTCGGAATTACTGGAAATATCTAATTATTTCTTCATAATATTTAGTTTTGTAATAAATACGATCTACCCATATCATCCGAGAGGATTTTTGTGTATTTTAACAATTTTTCGTTTTGCAAAGCTATACCTTCAGCGAGCCTTAAAAATCGATCGATAATTTTTAATAAAAAATAGATAATTCTAGCATTTGAAGTTAAAATTGAAACCATTAAGGCAAGACTGGCTCGATATGAAAATTATTCACGGTACATGGATTCCTAATTCAGAAGATAATTTCATTCAAAATGGTACGTTTTATTTATGGGTAGAAATTGCTGAAAATCGTCGTAGAAGTACTAAAATTAATCATCTTTATCCTCGTCAACTAACTTCACAAGACTTTGCTAATTTTCTAGTTAGAGATTTGGGAATATCATATAATAATTATCGAGATCCTGTTAGACTAATCAGTAATAAATATTTTCTGCTTCCTAGTAGTAATAACAAACCCCTTCCCTCTTTAACTTTAAGTCGTTATTTAGAAACAGATTATCCTGAAAATACTGAATTACAGTATTGGTCGATCGATTGTTTTCCTTTAGCTAAAATTATTAAAACTCTCAACGAACTACACTTTTTATCTCTCTACAAAGCTCAAGAATGGGTATTAGGAATAGATCTACTTTTTTGGTATTATTATACTCAAAATCTTAGACAAATTATTCTCAAAGATCGATATATTCCTGCTCTAAAATATCGACAAACAAACATTAATAAAAAATCATCCAAATCTAAATCCTTATCTGGAGAAATTTATCCTAGTTGGACGATTGTTTCTCATCATTATCAACAACTAATTAAACAAAGTATTCAGATGATGCCCCTTGCTTGTGTGGCAGGTTTTGCTGAATTATCTGAGTCAATTAATTTTTATGATAAGGAAACTTTACTAGATCATTTTTCTGAATATTTACTACAACAAATAATTAAAAATACCTCTTTACCGCAAGTTTTTACTAAAAAAATTGAAACTTGTCCTTTACTTTATAAGTGTATTTTTTCAGCGGGAAAACCTTGGAAAGATAAGGCCAGTTTAGAAACTTATCAACAGTGGCAAACATGGCAAGAAAAAATAATTACAGGTAGTAATAATAATGATTTTAATTTGTGTTTTCGCCTCCAAGAAGCATCAGATAAAAACACAGATAAATGGTATTTAGAATTTTTAGTAGCATCGAAAAAAGATCCTTCTTTAAAATTAAGTTTAGAAGATTATTGGGATTTAAATAAAAAAAATAAGCAATTAGTTACAGAACAATTTGGTAAAGAATTTGAAAAAAATTTACTTTTAAACTTAGGTTATGCGGCGAGAATTTATCCTAAATTATGGGTAGGATTAGAAACAGATAAACCAGTAAAAGTAAGTTTAACTTTAACCGAAGCTTTTGAGTTTCTCAAAGAAATTGCTTGGGTTTTACAAGATGCAGATTACACCGTGATTGTACCTGCATGGTGGACTCCAAGCGGTCGTCAAAAAGCCAAAATACGCCTACAAGCATCGACAAAAAAATCTTCTTCTTCTGGCAATCAAAACGAGAAAGGTTACTTCAGTTTAAACACAATTATTCAATATCAATATCAGTTAGCTATTGGGAATGAAACTGTCACACCTCAAGAATGGCAACAATTATTAGAAGCAAAAGTACCCTTAGTTAAATTTAGAGGCGAATGGATGGAATTAGACCAAAATCAAATGCAACAGATGCTGGAATTTTGGCAAAATAATAACCAAGAAAATCCCGAAATGAGTTTACTCGAATTGATGAAAACTACTACCGAAGAAGTAGATATGTTTGAGGTATCTCATGATGAAAGTTTAGCCCAGATGATGGCAAAATTAACCGATCGTAATCAATTAGAATTAACTGATAATCCCGATCGTTTTCAAGGGGATTTAAGGGAATATCAAAAAAGAGGTGTTTCTTGGTTAAAATTTTTAGAACAATTAGGTTTAAATGGTTGTTTGGCTGATGATATGGGTTTAGGAAAAACCGTACAAGTTATTGCCCATTTAGTTCAAGAAAAAAACGAAAATAAACAGTTATTACCTACTTTGTTAATTGCTCCTACTTCGGTAGTCGGAAATTGGTATAAGGAGGTAGAAAAATTTGCTCCTCACCTTAAGGTAATGATTCATCATGGTAGTAGCCGAATTTCTGAGGAAAAAACTTTTAAAAACGAGGTAGTAAATTACGATTTAATTATTACTTCCTTTACTTTAGCTCGTAAAGATTTAAAGTTATTAGATCGATTAAAATGGCAAAGAATTGTCTTAGACGAAGCTCAAAATATTAAGAATCCTAAAACTGCTCAAACTAAGGCTATTTTAAAATTAAATGCTAATTATCGTTTGGCTTTAACGGGTACTCCTGTAGAAAATCGTCTGTTAGATTTATGGTCAATTTTTAATTTTCTTAACCCTAGT
This sequence comes from uncultured cyanobacterium, assembly GCA_963710605.1. Taxonomy (GTDB): domain Bacteria; phylum Cyanobacteriota; class Cyanobacteriia; order Cyanobacteriales; family Cyanobacteriaceae; genus JAALKG01. Next base: position 358,915 of record CAVQBA010000006.1, on the reverse strand, counting down.
TATTTGGGCAAACAAACTCAATTTCGTAAATCTTTTGAGATACCAATTCAGAAAAATAACGATCGAAGTCAGTCTGTTGTGCTGAAAAAATTAGTCGAACCGTTTATTTTAAGAAGGTTAAAAACAGATAAAAATATTATTAAAGATTTACCTGAAAAAGTAGAACACAAACAATATTGTAATTTAACTAAAGAACAGGCTTCTTTATATGAATTAGTAGTAAAAGAAGTATCGGGAGAATTGGAAGAAGCTGAGGGAATACAACGCAAGGGTTTAATACTGTCTACTTTGATGCGTCTCAAACAAATTTGTAATCATCCTCGTCAATTTTTACAAGATAATAGTGATTTTAGTCCCCAACGTTCTCATAAATTAGAAAGATTAGGGGAGATGATTGAAGAAGTAATTGCTGAGGGCGAAAGTTTATTAATTTTTACTCAGTTTACAGAAATAGGTGAGGCTTTACAAGATTATTTTAAACAAACTTTTTTCTATAATACTTATTATTTGTATGGTGGTACTTCTCGTCAAAAAAGGGAGAAAATGATTGAGGAATTTCAAGCAGAAAATACCGAACCTTCTGTGTTTATTTTGTCTTTAAAAGCAGGGGGTGTGGGTATCACTTTAACTAAGGCAAATCATGTGTTTCATTTCAATCGATGGTGGAATCCTGCGGTGGAAAATCAAGCCACAGATAGGGCATTTAGAATCGGGCAGAAGAAGAATGTTTTTGTCCATAAGTTCGTCACTTTAGGTACGTTAGAAGAGAGAATTGATGCAATGATTGAGGATAAGAAAAAGATAGCAGATTCGATCGTTGGGGCGGATGAATCGTGGTTGACTCAGTTGGATAACGATCGTTTTAAGCAGTTAATTGCTCTTAATCGTCAGACTATTATTTAAACGATGGATACTATGGATATAAAAATAAAAAAACTTAAAAACGAAGTACAAAGTAAAATTGGCAGAAATATTCTTTTGTTACAGAAAGTTGAGTATTTATTTAAGTTCATATCATGTATTACTAATATTTCAGGTTATTCAAGCGAATTAAAAACAATCAAAGAAAATACTATTACCATTGATAAACGAACTTTGGGGCAATTAATTAATTCATATTTTGAAAATGATAGCACTTATTGTAACCAGACAAAAACAGAAGATGAAGCTAATACACGGAAAGAAATTTGGCACTCTTTTGGTTTTTGGTGTTCCGACATGAATGATAATACAAGAAAAGAGTCACTAAAATTACTTCTCGTCGAACGAAATGAGCTAATTCACAATTTCGTATTGAAGTATGATTTGACTAGACTTGAAGATTTGAATATGGCTGAACAATATCTTGATGAGCAGTATCGCAAAATACAGCAAGAATTTAAACACTTAAAATGGATGGTTGAATCTTGGCAAGAGATGATGCAAGATATTGTAGAGATTATGGCATCTTCAGAAGGAAAACAAGTGCTAATGCTAGAGGCTCTCAAACAAAGTCAACTTGTGAAATTATTAATTGATATTTCTACGGAAAAATCTAGGGCTGATGGTTGGACTTATCTTAGTTATGCTGGTTCATTAGTCAGGAAAAAAGCATCGGATGAACTCGATTTTTGGAAAAATAGATATGGAAACACAACACTCAAAAATTTAATGATGATGACGGGTATATTTGAGATTTATGATGAACCAACAAATAAAGGTCAAAAACAAGTTATATATAAGATTAAGCCTAGTCTTTAACTAGATAGCGAAATAGCCTCTTTTATCGGTTAGGTTGATAAATAAAAACCAACATTAATCTTGAAACTTGAAATTGTTAAAATTAAAGAGTTGTTAGTATAGCATACCCATAATGAATGCACTCAAATATCAAACGATTGTCAAAGATGGTCAATTAAATTTACCTACCCTTAACTTACCTGAAGGTACAGTAGTTGAAGCGATTTTATTGATTCAAGAATCAACAGAAGAAATGGATGAAACAGATTATCTACTTTCAACAGAAGCTAACAGTCAACACCTAGAAGAAGCGATAGAATCACTTAAAAATCCTGACAATTATATTTATGTAGATCCTGCTAAATTATGAGGAAAGTTGCTTTTTTGACCCGAAGTTTCGATGAATTTAACCAATGGGCAATTAATGACAAAAAAATTTACGCTAAAATTGTCAACCTCATTAAAGATATTCAACAAAATCCTTTTTCTGGATTAGGCAAACCAGAGGCATTAAAACACGATCTATCGGGGTTATGGTCACGACGTATTACTAAAGAACATCGATTAGTTTATAGTGTTTGCGATCGAGAGATTGTTATTGTTTCATGTAAGTTTCATTACTAATTAAGATCGACTAAAAAAAATATTGGAAAAACTATGCAAACCGCAAAAACATCGACTTACTCAAGGAAAAATCACCGCTAAAGTTAGAGGTTCGATTAATCCTTATTTTGGTGTTTATAAAGAAACTTTATACAGTATAGAAATCTCTTTAACTCTTATCTCGACTAAAGATTGGCAAAAAGCGATTGCTTTACTTTCTTCTCAAGCAAGTTTTGTCAGCTTATTAATCTATTAAATCAAGCAATAGTACAAACTGAGAAATAAGAAAATAATCAATTAGTAACAGAAATTCTCGACAGAATAGAAGCAAGAAACAGACATTGAATTATTAGATAGTACACAACTGCTGAGCGAGGATATAAAAAGGTAGTATAGATAGAATATATTTGCTAGTTTCTTTAAGAAAAATAAATATGACATCAAAACAATTACAAATAGAAGGAACTTGGGAAGAAATACTCTTACAAGGAGACAAATTAGCAGGGCAGAGAGTAAGAGTAACAATTATTAGCGATGATGAAACTTATCTTTCTCCAGAAGAGAGTTTTCGTACCTCATGGAAAGAAATAAAAGAAGGTAAAATTAGACCTATTTCTGAATTGTGGGAAGGGATTGATGCAGAATGAAAATAATCCGATCGATATTAAGTTTACCGAACAATTCAAACGTAATATTCGTCAATTAGCTAAAAAATATCGTCATATTAAATCAGATATTCAACCCATTATTCAACAATTACAATTGGGAAAATTTATTGGTGTCAGAATACCCAAAACAGGCGAAATTATTTATAAAGTTCGTCTCAAAAATAGTGATATTCAAAAAGGTAAAAGTGGGGGTTATCGTCTGATTTATCATGTTCGAGGTTCTACTATAATTATAATGATGACAATCTATACTAAATCCGAACAAGAAGATATTTCACCTAAACGAATTCAGGAAATTTTAAGAGAATTTGATGACAATAATAATTAGTGCGATCGCCCGTAGAAACCCAACAATTATGATTTTTAAAAGATAGAAAGCGATCGCTCTTTAGACATAGACTTTATCTAGGGTGTTCAAATTTATCATTTGACGATATTTTCGGCTATTAGTCATCTAGAGAATAAGGTTGAATTAAAACCTCAAGGGGAATATTTAGCCCTTCGTGTAAAGCACGAATCATCTGTTTACTTAATGCCCGTTTGCCTGATAAAACTTCAGATACTTTAGATTTACTACCAAGATAAGGAATTAAGTCCATTTGTTTTAGTTCAAATTGTTCCATCCGAAATTTGATGGCACTGATGGGATTGGGTAAAGCAATCTTATAATGTTTTTCTTCGTAAGCTTCTACTAAAGTTGTGAGTATATCTAATTCGTCAAATTCTGGAGTGCCTGGAATCGCTTCTATTAACTGTTCAATTCGATCGAGTGTTGCTTTGTAGTCTCGATCGTTTCTGATAGGTTTAATTGTAATGGTATTCATAACTTTAATCTTTAAATTCTACAGTGTTAGCGTTTATTTGGTCATATTCTTGGTGAGTTCCAATAAATTTAATGTAAATAATTTGAGCTGGAAAATTAATCGAAACAATGAGACGATATTTGTTACCAGCTATATTAAAAACAACCCGATTATTTTTGAGAATACTAGCATTTCTATATTGAAATTTTATTTCTGATGGATCTTTCCATGTTGCTACTTTGGCTTCAAAATACCACGCTTCAACAGAAGTTTGTGCATCTGAATATTTAGAATTACTATAAAAATCAGTTAGTACTCTTTTGGAGATAATTCGCATTATTTTTTATTCATAGATGATGTTCCTTTTTTTTACCTATCTCCATCACATTATAAAAACATTGTTCCCATTTTGGGAATAGTCATTGGCATTATTCCTATTACATTTAATAGAGCAGATCTTGTCGAAAGAGAATAAAATAAAGGGAAAATACAAAATCAAGATTAGACTCAAACATTAATAACTGTTAATATTCTTTTAAGATGAGTAAATTTAGCAAGACATGGTGGGGAAAACGTTTTATTGAAGCCTTAGAATCTTGTACCGACTCGGGAAGATTGAGTCGGGGGCGTAGTTATGCCAACAATGGAAAGATAAAACAATATAAAATTACTCAAGGAAAAATCACTGCCAAAGTTAGAGGTTCGATTAATCCTTATTTTGGTGTTTATAAAGAACCTTTATACAATGTAGAAATCTCTTTAACTCCCATCTCGACTAAAGATTGGCAAAAAGCGATCGCACTTCTTTCTTCTCAAGCAAGTTTTGTTAGCAAACTATTGATGGATGAAATGCCAGACAATATAGAAGAAGTATTTTATCGAGAATTTAAGTTGCATCTACTTCCCTACGATAGTGATGATTTTGACACAGATTGCTCTTGCCCAGATTGGTCGAATCCATGTAAACATATAGCAGGAGTTTATTATCTTATCGCCTCAGCGATCGATCGAGACCCCTTTTTACTCTTTGAATTGCGGGGGCTTGAGAAGGAAAAACTACATCAAGAATTAAAGAAATCTTCTTTAGGACAAATTTTATCTCAAGGATTAACAACAAAGGATTTAGAACCAAAACCAGTAGAATCATATTATACTAAACCAATTTTAGTAACTGCCGATCGCAACATAAATCAAAAAGAATTTTGGCAAGGAGAAAAAAGAATACCAGAGCATTTACCAGACAATTCATCTAGTACAATTCCTGCGATCGCAGTCAAAAAAGCAGGAGACTACCCTCAGTTTTGGCACAAAGATAGTTCTTTTATCGAAGTAATGAGTGATTTTTACACCAGAATTCGCAAGACAATATAATTTAGGATCAAGAAATAGTTTATAAATACTTACGAGCTAATCATAACCTTATTACTTCTAACTCTTAATTTCAACCGAATGAATTGTTCGCTTTTAATGATTTTTTCTTGAGTAAACTTTTATAATATAACGATCGATCGATTGTAAAATAATTTCGACCGTAGAGAATATATTAAGATAAAAACTAATTCTTAATTCTCTTACCGAACAATTCTCAATTAATTACACTATGCTCAAATTTGAACTACCAAAAATTCCGTCTTCTAGTTGGCAATGTGAAATAGGTAAAAAATGGTCAAATCCTTATACCGTTCGTTACGAAAGTAATTTGGATGATGGCCCTAATCATGGTATGCCTTTAGGTGGTTTTGGTGGTGGTTGTGTCGGTAGAGGTGTTAACGGTGAATTTAATCTTTGGCATATTGACGGCGGTAATCATATCTTTAAATCTTTACCGGCTTGTCAGTTTAGTGTTTTTGAGCAAGTAGAAGGAGAAACTCCGCAAGTATATGCTATGAGTACGACACCTCCATCTGATGGTAGTCTTTCTAGTTGGGCATGGTATCCGCAAGGTAAGGGTACATATTCGGCACTTTATCCTCGTAGTTGGTTTGATTATCAAGGTGTTTTTAATTCTCATATTATTTGCGAACAATTTTCTCCCGTTTGGGCTGATAATTATCAAGAATCTAGTTATCCAGTTGGTGTCTTTGAATGGACGATCGAAAATCCGACTGATAAAGAAATTACCATCAGCATCATGTTATCGTGGCAGAATACTGTGGGTTGGTTTACCAATACAATCAAATCACCCGATGTTAAAGTCAGAGACGATGGTAGCCCTGAATATGAATATCAACCTCGTTGGGGAGATAGTACAGGTAATCTGAATCAATTAATCACAGATAACTTTCGGGTTGGCTTTTTGTTCGATCGAATTCGTATGGATGAGCAACCGCAAGAAGGAGAAGGGCAATGGGCGATCGCATCTGTAGCTAATCCTGCTGTTGAAGTCTTTCATCACGGACGTTGGAATCCTCAAGGTGATGGTAGCGAACTTTGGGATCATTTTGCCATGAATGGTACTTTACCTGATCATCAAGATGAAACCCCAGCTCAACCTGGTGAACAAATTGCTTCAGCGATGGCTATCAAATTTACAATCAAACCGGGTAAAACCAAGAAAATACCTTTTATTCTAGCTTGGGATTTTCCTGTTACTGAATTTGCTCAAGGAATTGAGTATTATCGTCGTTATACTGACTTTTTTGGTAGAAATGCTAAAAATGCTTGGTCAATTATCAGAACGACTCTTAAACATCACGGGATGTGGCGCGATCGTATTATCGATTGGCAAAAACCAATACTCGATCGAACTGATTTACCTAATTGGCTGAAAATGGCTTTGTTTAACGAACTATATTTATTGTCACAAGGTTGTAGTTTATGGACAGCCGCAACAGAAAATGATCCTGTAGGGCAATTTGGAGTAACAGAATGTCTGGATTATCGTTGGTATGAAAGTTTGGATGTCAGGCTATATGGTTCGTTTGGTTTAATTATGCTTTGGCCAAAACTAGATAAATCGATCATGGAAGCTTTTAGTAAAGCAATTCCTACCAGCGACGATACCCCTAGAATTGTTGGTTATAATCAAGCTAGTGCAATACGTAAAGCAAAAGGGGCAACTCCTCATGATTTGGGTGCACCGAATGAACATCCTTGGGAAAAAACTAATTACACTAGTTATCAAGATTGCAACTTATGGAAAGATTTAGGTTGTGATTTTGTTTTACAAGTCTATCGAGATTATTTATTCACTGGTGGTAAAGACGAATATTTCTTGTGGGAATGTTGGCATAGTGTTGTCGAGACTTTATATTATGTTAAAGAATTTGATCTAGATGGTGATGGTATCCCCGAAAATTCAGGTGCACCCGATCAAACTTTTGATGATTGGAAACTTAAAGGAATTAGTACTTATTGTGGTGGTTTATGGATTGTATCCTTAGAGACAGCGATCGCAATTGGTAATATTTTAATTGATAATCCACCGATGAATCCGCAAATGCAACCTGATGATTTTCCTTCAGGTATTGAAAAAACGATCGCTATTTTTCAAGATTGGTTACAAAAATCAAGAGCAACTTACCACGATAAGTTGTGGAATGGCGAATATTACCGTTTGGATACTCAAACCGATACTGATGTGGTAATGGCAGATCAACTTTCAGGACAATTTTATGCTCAAATATTAGGTTTGCCAGATTTAGTAGAAACAGAATACGTCAAATCTACTTTAGCTAAAATATACGACGCTTGTTATCTCAAATTTCATGATGGTAAATATGGTATTGCTAATGGCTTGAAACCCGATGGTAGTCCAATGAAACCTGACGATACCCATCCCTTAGAAGTTTGGACAGGTATTAATTACGGTATTGTTGCTTTTATGATTATTAATGGGATGAAATCTGAAGGAATGAAAGTCGCCGAGACTGTTGTTAAGCAAATATATGATAATGGTTTACAATTTCGTACACCCGAAGCTATTACATCTGTAGGTACTTTTCGTGCTAGTCATTATCTTAGAGCGATGGCTATTTGGGCAATTTACTATGTACTTAAATGAACTCAAGTGGTAAATAACGCTGATTTTAGTCGATAGTAAAAGTCTCTTTTTTCAAATAGAAGAAGCTCTTATTTATATGCTAGTTAGAATAAGTACTTAAAATATTTTTTTTGGGGCTTTTGTTGAAAATTACTGAATTATGTATTGAAAATCCTAATTTGATAGCAGTTACTAAAGGACTAAAAAAATTAAAACTATTTACGTTTATTACTTTATTTTCCATTATCTTGTTCTGTTTACTAAATGTTTAAAAATCGATCGTGAGTGAGAATTAACTTTGCGAATTAATATATAGTCATTTCAAATAATAGTGAGACAATTTTGAAGCTAAAATTTGAGTTTAATTTATTAAACGGATTCTATTAGCCTTGCAATCTATACCCAAGGAGGGGTTGAAGCTCACATTTTTACTGTTATTAAGACTGTCTCAATTTTAATTAAAACGAATAGACAATTCACGATCGACTCACTCAGTTATGTTAACTCTTTTTAATTATTTTTTAAGTATTTATTGATAAGATTATTTATTAATCAAACTTTCACCCGATAAATTGTAGTTAATAATACAAAAAAACAAAATAATTGATACCTAATTAATAGTCAATAATAATTATTACGAAATCGTTACAATCTATGTCTTTAGATATAGTCCAATAAGTACATTACAAATTGTAAAAACACTTATAAGATTGTGATTGTACATATAAAAAAAAGGTTAATACTCAAATATGAAAAAGGTATATTCAATCGCACTTCTAAGTTTAGGATTTTGTTTTGGTGCAGTAGGTACCAATTTATCGGCGAACGCTTCAGAATTATTACAAGATAATTCAAGGACAATTCTTGCAGGTGATATGTCTAATTCTGAAATGAAAATGACAAACTATCTTTTAGGAACAGTGGCTAATAAAAGTCGCGAAGTTATGTTAATTAGTGTTGAAGATGGCCGTTCATTTGAAACCGATGGATATATTAAAGCTGGGACAAGAGTACTAGTAGGTATAGATTCAAATGGTAAATATCACCTAGTAAGTAGCGATAAATCTGACTGGATGTCTGTTTTAAATAAGGATACTACTGCACAACGCAGTAAAATGTTGATGGGAGAAATGGGTACTTCAACTGCATCTATGAATAGAATGGATGTTGATAACGATAAAATTGATACTACTGTATATGACCCAGCAGGAAGTGACACTGAAACTTCTTCTATGAATAGAACTTCTAATATGAGTACTAGCACTAGCAGTGTATCCGACCCTAATGATTTAGATAGTACTAGAGTCGAAAAATATGGTGATAACGATAATAGTACCACTCAGATGAATACTAGTAGAACTGACACCCGTAGTATATCCGATCGTGATGATCTAGATAGTACTAGAGTCGAAAAATATAGTGATGAGAGCGATAATAGTACCACTCAGATGAATACTAGTAGAACTGACACCCGTAGTATATCCGATCGTGATGATCTAGATAGTACTAGAGTCGAAAAATATAGTGATAACGATAGTACTACTCAGATGAATACTACTAGTCAAATGAATAATAGTAATAGTATGGATATGGATGACGATGATGATGATATGATGATGCAAAACCAAAGCCAACCTGTAAGAGGTTTATGGTAATAATAATTGGTCATTATACCAATTAAGTAATTTGTGAAAATTACATTTTAATAATAGTTTGTAGATTTGCTGACTAATTAAAAAAAATTATATTTAAACAAAGACTATGTTGAAAGAATATAGCTTGTTTAACTATGATTAAATTGGTTAGTAATTCTTCAGTTATTATTTATTTTTTTGCCCTTGTTTGTCAAATTAATTAATTATCATGAAATTTGTGAAGTTGCTTTCTTTTTTGTTAAACAAAAGTAATTTTTTCTCAACGATCGTTTTATCTACTTTTTGTTTAAATATACCTAATGTTTCCGCTTCACCAGTATTAGATTTAAACCAAAAAATTTGGCAGATGGAAACCCCTTCAATACCATCAGTTAATAATTCTGGTACTTATTTACCTATAGTCAATGAAAACATAGTTAGCTCTCGTGTTATCTTGGATTTAGCTCAAAGTAAATTAGATGTATATAAAGATAATAAATTAGTTGCTAGTTTTACTATCATTACAGTAGGAGTGCGATGTTTGGCAAGTTTCTCACAGCGAGTTTAAGATGACTCAAATAGATATTGAATCTTTATCGCAACCTTTAATTGGTTTTGCCGTTAATACTCATAACTACATTGGTTTTTATGGTATAACTCAAGTCGAGTATCATACCAGCAAATGAATCTCATGGTGTAGTAAGAATGCAAGAGAAGGATATTGCTGATTTAGCTAAACTTATTACGGATGAGACAATAATTAGTTTCAAATATTAATCATCAAATTAGACTTACTTTTTACTTAAGAAAAGACCATAATTGCTAGATTAAAAACCGAGAGTTTAAGCTTAGTTTAAGTTGACTTTAAAAAAGAGATAGTCAATTAAAAAACAATTAAATAAAAAAATATAAATAAAGAAGAAAATAAAGTAATTAGTACCAGTAATGATATAGTTGTTACTATAAAAAATTACATTCTGTGTTTGTAATCAGAAAATTAATCCTTATTTTTTGAATTTATGCGTATTGCTCTATTTACTGAAACGTTTTTACCTAAAGTTGATGGTATCGTTACTCGCTTAAAACATACCGTCGAACATTTACAAAAACAAGGAAATGAAGTTTTAGTTTTTTCTCCTGAAGGTGGCTTAAAAGAGTATAAAGGAGCAAAAATTAACGGGATTAAGGGTATTCCCTTACCTTTATATCCAGAATTAAAACTAGCAATTCCTAATCCTTCAATTCGTTTTTCTTTACAAAGATTCAAACCAGATTTAGTACATGTAGTTAATCCTGCTGTTTTAGGTTTAGGTGGTATTTATTACGCTAAAAAACTTAATTTACCTCTTGTTGCTTCATACCATACTCATTTACCACAATATTTACATCACTACAATTTAGGTGCGTTAGAAGGATTATTATGGGAAGCATTAAAACTCGCTCACAATCAAGCACAGTTAAATTTATGTACTTCTAATGCAATGGTTGATGAATTAGTTACTCATGGAATTGAAAATGTGCATTTATGGCAAAAGGGAGTAGATACAGATACTTTTCATCCTCGAACAAAATCTGAGCAAATGCGTACTCGTTTATCTGAGGGGCATCCTGAAGCACCTTTGTTACTTTATGTAGGTAGAGTATCTGCTGAAAAAGAAATTGATAAAATCAAACCTGTATTAGAAAGTATCCCTAATGCTAGACTAGCAATAGTTGGTAATGGTTCAGCTAAAGAGGATTTAGAACGTTATTTTACAGATACAAATACAAATTTTGTTGGTTATCTTCATGGTGAAGAATTAGCTTCGGCTTATGCTTGTGCAGATGCGTTTGTTTTTCCTTCTTCGACTGAAACTTTGGGTTTAGTGTTACTCGAAGCTATGGCGGCAGGATGCCCTGTAATTGCGGCTAATCGTGGTGGTATTCCTGATATTGTCACTGAGGGCGTTAATGGTTATATGTTTAATCCTGATGAAGAAAATGGAGCGATTGATGCTACCCAACGTTTATTAGCTCAACAAGACGAAAGAGAGCTATTAAGGCAAAATGCTCGTTTAGAAGCCGAAAAATGGGGCTGGAGTTCAGCTACACTTCAATTAACGAATTATTATCAAGGGGTACTATCTAGCCAGAATGGTTCTTTACCTAAAGCGGCTTAATTTTGTTTACCATGAGTAGTAATTACTATTTTTTAAGATTAATTAATGTTTAAACCATTAACATTATCAGGAATTGGACTTCATTCTGGGGAGCAGACAAATGTAACTATTTCTCCTGAAGCTAAAGGAAAAGGACGTTATTTTGTCAGAGTCGATTTGCCTGATAATCCGATTATAAAAGCAACGATAGATTCAGTTAAAAGTACCACATTATCGACCCAATTAAGTAACAATGAAGCTACTATAAGAACAGTAGAGCATCTGTTAGCGGCTTTGTGTGGGAGTGGGATACACGATGCCAAAATTGAGGTGGATGGCTCAGAAATACCTTTATTAGATGGTTCGGCTAAGATATGGGCACAGAGTTTGAATTTGGAGTGTCATAATCCTTTTGCCGATTCTCCATTGATTCTGAGTGAGCCTATTTGGGTAAGAAAAGATGATGCTTTTTGTGCCTTTTTACCAGCAGATGAAATGAAGTTTAGTTATGGGATTGATTTTCCTTACCCTGTCTTGCAAAATCAATGGTATAGTTGGTATCCTGAACGAGAAAAGTTTCTAGATGCGATCGCCCCTGCTCGTACATTTGGTTTTGCTGATCAAATTGAACAACTCAAAAAAGCAGGATTAATAAAAGGTGGTAGCTTAGACAATGCCTTGGTTTGCGATAAAAATGGTTGGGTAAATCCTCCTCTACGATTTGAGAATGAAGCCGTTAGACATAAACTATTAGATTTGATTGGTGATTTAAGTTTATTAGGTAAAATACCTATAGGGCATTATTTAGCTTACAAAGCTAGTCATCAACTACATACTCAGTTAGCTAAAGAAATTGTTCAGATAATTAATTAATAATATTACTGTTTACTTGCCCGTTCGCAATTTTGATTCTTTAATCCTAGTAATTAATTTAAATCAAGTCTTAATTAAATATATTAAAAAAAAAATTTATGAATTTAAAACGAGTTGTTTTAGCCATCATGACGGTAGTCTCGTTATTGAGCGTAGTTTTCGCCCTTACTCAAAGTTTAGGTGAACCACAAGTTCAAGCTCAGCTAGAATTGTATCAAACTAACCTTATTCTTAATAGTGCTGAATTAGCAAATAATGATACTAGTAGTGAATCAGATAATAATTTAAGTAGTCTTAGTACAAGTTTAGCAGGAGCGAATCCCTACGAAACTGCTGAAAAACAATATCAAAAAACTTTAGATTTAGTCGAGAATTCTTTAACTGATTTAAAAACTCAGTCATCAGAAGAGATAGAGGTAGTTGGTAATACTCCTCAAACACCTCGCAAATTATTAAAGCAAAATATTAGACAAAATCAAAATGTAAGTAATGATTTAAAAATTAAATTAGGAATCATCGACGCATATCAAAACAAATTAGATTCGGCACAAGTAGTTTGGCGAGATGTTAGTGATAATAATAATTTGACTTCGATATTAAATAATATTTGGATTAACAATCAAGTTACTAGTCTAAATACAGAAGCAAACTATTAATAATCAATTTGAAGGTTGGTTTAGAAATGTTACTCTTGAAAAAATTTATCAGATTAATGACGATCGAGTCAAATTAGAACAAATTGTACTAACCAAGCAAGAGTCAGCCCAAACAGCAATTTATCAATTATTATCCTTAAGTTTTATCCCTGTTGTAGGCGGTATCATTGGTGTTGGTTTAATTATCTTTTTACTAGTGCAGTTATTACTAAAAAGACAAGAATCTATTTTAGCTACTAATGCAGGTAAATTATGGCAGTCTCCTTGGGATGGAGAAATTATTTGGCAAGTTTTGGTTGTTGGTTTCTTTTTCCTCTCTCAAGTAGTTTTACCAATCATAATCGGTGCAAGTGGTTTTAATCCGATTAGTTTGAGTGTTAGAGGCAAAGCATTATATGTCTTATTTACTTATATCTTGATGGCAAGCGGCGGATTAACTGTACTTTATTTATCTATCAAGCAATATTTTCCTTTACCTGAAAACTGGTTTAAATTTACTAACAAAAATTGGTATCTATGGGGGATTGGAGGTTATTTAACTGCTATTCCGATCGTTTTTTTGGTATCGTTTTTGAATCAACAAATCTGGCAAGGTAAAGGTGGTAGTAATCCATTATTGTTATTGACATTACAGTCTCAAGATAAGATTGCTATTGCTATATTGTTTGTAACGGCTTCTATTGCCGCACCGATATTTGAAGAAATTCTATTTAGAGGTTTTTTGCTTCCTTCTCTGACTCGTTATTTGCCTGTGAGTGGTGCGATTATAGTCAGTGGTTTAGTATTTGCGATCGCTCATCTTAGTTTAGCCGAAACTCTTCCTTTAGCTACTCTTGGTATCATACTCGGTATTGTCTATACTCGCTCTCGTAGTTTACTTGCTTCGATTTTGGTACATGGATTGTGGAATACAGGCACGTTATTTACTTTATTTGTCTTAGGAAGTTAGTTTTCACGATTAAAAATAAACAATATTGAGAGAGAAACTTATCAAGGTTTCAACCACCCCTAACCCCTCCAAATAAAAGAGGGGAACTTTTTTTGTAATATTATATATAGCAGACAACAATATGGTTAGGACAAGAAACCACCCCTAACCCCTCCTTACAGAAGGAGGGGAACTTTTCTATACATATATTACAGAGATTCATTGTTGTAGTTTAATGATTCTCAACTGTTGACTGCGTCTTCATACATTTGGATATATTCTAAAGCTGATTTGTGCCAACTAAAATCTTGAGTCATGGCACGAATTTGTAGCTGTTGCCATGACTCATGAAAACGATAACCTTCATAAGCACGAATCATGCAAGTATAGAAATCTAAAGCATCATAACGTTTAAAGCGATAACCCGTACCAGATTTATTATTAGGGTCAAAAAAGGCGACTGTATCAATTAAACCACCTGTTTCACGCACGATCGGAATTGCACCATAACGCATCGCTAACAACTGACTAATACCACAAGGCTCAAAACGAGAGGGCATTAAAAAAGCATCAATACCACTATAAACTTGACGAGAAATAGCTTCATTATGTACTATCTGGATTGAAACACGTCCTCGATGACGAGTGGAGATTTCCCATAACTTAGACTCATAAAAACGATCGCCTGTACCTAAAATAAGAATTTGAGCATCTGTATGTTGTAAAAAACGATCCATTACTTTTAATAATAAATCAATCCCTTTTTGTTCAACTAAACGGCTTACCATTCCCAAGAGAAATTTATTTTGATTTACTTGTAAACCCGATTCTTCTTGTAAGCGTAACTTATTCTTGATTCTATTGTCTAAAGTCTCATGATCAAAATTTACTTCAATAAATTTATCTGTATCGGGATTATATTTTTCCACATCAATCCCATTAACAATTCCCCTAAGTTTATAATCAATATCACACAAAACATGATTGAGGTGTTCACCATATTCTGGTGTTTTAATTTCGATCGCATAATTAGGAGAAACCGCATTAACAACATCAGCCGAATACAAAGCCGCCGCCATCACATTCTCGCCCCACATATAATCTGGACACCAAGTCATATGTTGTAAATCGTGACGAGATGGCCCTTGATAAGATAGATTATGTATAGTGAAAATAGTATGAATATCGGGTGTATGTTGCATCCAAACGGGTATCATTCCTGTATGCCAGTCATGACAATGAATCACGTCAGGTTTCCAATAATTCCAAGCTAATTCAGCGGCGGCTTTAGAAAATAAAGTAAATCGCCAATATTCGTCATGCCCTCCATAGATACTATCTCCTGCAAAAGAATAATGACCGAATAAATACAAAGGGATATCGGTATCGGGTAATTTACTTTCAAATATTTCAAAGTGTTGCCCCATGGTATCTCCTCCCCAAACAGGATAATAAGAGATGTCTAATATTTGCGGGAGATAGCCATAATAAGGCAAAATAATTCGGACATCATGACCTAGTTTTTTTAAGACTTTAGGTAATGCACCAACCACATCACCCATTCCTCCTACTTTAGCAATCGGTGTTGCTTCTGCCGCCACAAATAATATTTTCATAAAATTCCCTTTTTTTATCTCCCCACTTTTAATAATTCCACATCACATTTTACCAGTAAATTATCGCTTTCTAATCATTGAGATACTAATTAATAATTAATTATTTATTTATTTTTTTAAAAAGAAAAATGACAGGTTTTTTGTTCAGTTTTATTTTCAATCCTCGTTTCACCATAAACGATCGTTTCAGGGTTAGTAATTTGTTCTATATCTTCAGGAAATTTAATCACATTTACTTGTAAATTAGGATAAAGTCGGGCAATTTTTAAACCAACTAATCTTTCATAAAACTGACTAACATGAACTTCAGGGCAAGCTACAAGGGTAATATTTTGCACATACTTTAGTTTTTCAGGATTGGTTATGGTGAAGTTACCCGTCGGATATGGATTGAGGTCAAATACTTTATGAATATGAAATATAACATGAGCGATCGCTAATACTAAAAATATTTGCTTCACAAGATTCGATTTCCCTTCAAGTTTATTTTTACTCCACATAATAAAAGGTAAAACGCCAAAAATAGCGATCGGATACACAAGTGAAATTACTATTTTCATTAAGCGGTAACTATGTTCTAGGGGAATATAAGCGAGTAAATAACCCAGATAAATCCCCACCCCAACGATCCCCGCTAACAGGTCACGACGAGCTAAATAACCATCACAACGTTGATATTTTTGCCATAGTTTCCAGCCGATAAATATACTAATTGGTAAACTGATTACAATATTAAAATACCAACCAAAATCTCTTTGTAATGCCATTGGTTTTGGTTTTTCTTGTAACAAACTCCAAGGATTAAGCGGGACAAAATTCGAGCCATGGGCGGTTAAAACATTCAAGCTTTTTTGGACTTCTTCTAAACCTAATTGGGTAGGAAAAATAAAATAAAATACTAAACCACAAATAAATATTACGGCAAAAAATTTACCAATAATTTGGCTAAGTTTGGATAATTGCCAACAATTACTCGGTAGATAAACTAAGATAACGATCGAATAAACAAAAATAATTACAGGTAAAAAAGCAGGATAAAAAGCAAAAACAATAATTAAAAGTGAAGCAAAACAAAATAAATTGGTAACTGAATCAACTTGACAATTAATAGCAACATTTCTTCCTTGCCTTAAAGCCAAACAAACCATGATGACAAATAAAGCATTAGAAAAATAAGCACTAATCATTAACCAATAAATTGAAGGAGAAGATAAAGCCCAAGTTATTAATAAGAATTTTCCGCCAGAAAACCCATTTTTAGTTGTTAATTTGATGGTAAACCATTCTTTAAATAAACAAAGAAATAAAATACCTCCTAATGTTCCTTGAAACACACCAATACCGATTGATGAGCCACCAAAAATATAGACTATTATAGAGCCTAAAAAAGAACTAAACTTTTTCGGACTACCTAACAAATAAGCACAAGCCGAATTATTTTCAAAAGTAAAACTATCAAAACCACGATAAAAAAATAGATTATCAGTAGTCATTGCCCCAAAACGTCTAACATAAGCCCACATATCAGGATTAGTGTTAGAAATCATATAATCTAAAGGTTGCTGATGACTAATAGTTGCCCACAAAGCAAATGACAAACACCATAAACTGGCATAAAACACTACGTTTAAATTATTTTTAATAGTTTGAATACCGAAAAAATAGGCTTGCTTTTTAATTACTGAAGGGATAAATAAAAAGAGAATAAAAACAACAAATTCAAAAACCAAGGTAGCGAATAAACTATTAAAACATCGATCGAATCTTGCGGTAAGAATGCTTAAGACTGCGACAGGCATTATGCCTATTAAATAAATAGTTACTGAATCTTGATGATTATTTTTAGTATTTGTTAATAAAAAATTTTCAGTTGGAATATGCCGATTAAAACTACCAAGATAATAAAGAATAGTTTTACCATTAAACTGACAAACAAACCAAAACAAATAAATAGCAATTAAACTACCTAAAGATAATAAACAAAAAAAAACTAAATCATTCATATAACAGATAATAGATAATAATAAAACCAGTGATAAATTCTGGCACTGTCCGCAATTATTTGGTGAGAATTAATACTTTTTACTTCTTACTTTCATCGGTGATAACACCTAATTATTAATTCCTAACACTTAACTTTTTACTTAATATTGATCTCTACATTTATACTTTGTTGATAATATTGAATAATATAAATAAGTAAAGTATAAATAAAAATAAGTAAACCAGTAATTTCCATCATTTCTTCAACACTAGCAAGTAAAGCATAAATCAAATTTTGCATTCCGCCGGCAATTCTTACCCAAACACCTTCTACCATTTCCATTCCTAACGCCCCACCAATATAAAAAGTGCCAGAAACTAACAATAATCGATTGATTTTTCTTGGTAACTTAAAAACAAACTTTAAAAAATAATTAGCAAAATAAAGCGTAATTAACCCATAAGGAATTACCCATAAAAAATGGAAGATACCGGGTAGTTGCTTACCCAATTCAGGAATAATAAATAACTCATGAATTTGAAATGCTTCGTCTAAAGCTAAATAAATAAAGATATAGTGTAATCTTTTCCAATATGGCACTAATGACTTTTGCTGATTGCTTTCTAACTTGACAATTTGTAAAAGAATAAAAGCACTCAGACCAAGTAATATAACAGTATATAAGGTAGGAAAATTTACTTCCCTATCCATATTAAAAATAAACATCCATGCTTCTCGATAACCAAAAGCATATTTGGATAGTTGTACCATCAAATTTAAGATACTGAGAATGATAAATACGATACTCAGGTATTTAATAATTTTGACAGGAGAAGTATTGAAAACTATTTTCATTGGATAAGATTAATTTAAATAAATAATTATGACTGGCAAATAATATTAATGGTTATAACATTATCTTCTGTGTAGTGTCTTAAATTATACTTATATTCGCTAGTAATTGGTATTGTGCAACAAACTAACTTATATCCAAAATAATTAACCAAAAATAGGTATTTAAATAATCTATCAGTTTTTTATACTTAAGACAAGTCAGACTCTGTTTAGACTGTAGATATATTGAGATTGAGGTTTGATTAATTATGCAAAAAAACTGGCTACTTTTTCAACGATAGCTAGAGGGTTAAAAGGTTTGGTGAGATAATCGTTTGCCCCCAAATCAAAAGCTTTACGACGATGTAAATCATTATCACGGGAAGTAAGAATAATCACAGGTAAATTAGCCCATTTATCACTAACTCGAATTAATTGTAATACTTTATAACCATCAAAACCGGGCATTTCTAAATCGCAAATAGCTAAATCGAAATTCTGATTAGTATTTTGTAATGTATTCCATGCTTCTTTACCATCACGACATTGAGTTACCTGATAACCAATTTGGGTTAATACACGAGTGAGAATACGTCTAAGGGCGACAGAATCGTCTATTACCATGATTGATATATTCTCCGTTTTGATTACTTTGGGTTGATTATCTTGATGGTTGTTATCAGCTTGAGAATTTGATTTTACCAGTAAGGAATTAAAATAATCAGGAATAAAGATAGGCACAACTTTACCATCACCTAAGATTGTACAACCTGCTAGGTAAGGAGGAGTGGCAACTGTATCATCTAAACTTTTAGTTACTAGAGGTTTTTCATCAACTACAGCATCAACACCAACGATAATTTTTTTGTTTGCTACATTAATGAGTAAACCGACATAGGGTTGAGAAAATTGATCTTGTCGATCGTTTTGATAGGGTAAAATACAATCGAGGGGATAAAACTGAATTAATTCATCCTCAAAAGATAATTGTTGATTTTCATTTTTTTGATAATCATTTAAACGAATAATTCTTTTAACATCAGCCGAAGGAATTGCCACTATTTGTGTACCCATTTTCACTAACAGTAAAGAAATGATGTTTAGTGTCATCGGTATTTTTAACTGAAATTGACTACCTTTACCTTGTGCTGTGTCAATTTGAATTGTGCCTCTAAGTTTTTCTATTTCGGCTTTAACTACATCCATCCCTACTCCTCTACCTGACAATTCAGTAACTTGATTAGCCGTCGAAAAACCGGGAGAAAAAATTGTCTCTAAGATTTCTTCTCGATTTGCTGATGAATTTGACTGTGAATCAAGTAAACCTAATGATTTTGCTTTTGTAGCTACTTTGTCGATATCGATACCTTTACCATCATCGATTATAGAAATAACAACATTGTTTCCTTCAATTTTTGCGGTTAAGGTAATTTGGGCGAGTAATGATTTTCCTGATTGTTGACGAATTTCTGGGGATTCGATACCATGGTCAAAAGCATTTCTAATTAGATGGTTTAATGGAGTACGTAAGGCTTCGATGATATTTTGGTCAACTAAAGTATCTTTTCCTTCAATGATTAATTCTACTGGTTTTTGATAGGTTTGATTCAGTTTTGCTAATGGTTTGATAAAACTACTCGCCAGATTATTGAAAGGTATTAATCTAACTTGTCTTAAGTCTTTGTCTAAGTTATCAAGAGATTTACGCATATCAATCAAGGTTTCTTGGAAGTCTCGATTAACTAAGTCAAAATCTTCTCTAACTTCTTCGACTTGAACGATTAATTCGGTTAAGCTTTGTAGAGTTGTATGAGTGTTATTATAACGATCGAATTCCAAGCTATCAAATTCGGCTGTTTTTTCTGGTATTAAAACGGCAGTAGTTTTAGCTAACTGATTAGATGAAGAGGAAATATTTAGTTTTTCATTAATAGTTAGTTGGTCATAAAATGACTGTAATTCTTCTTTTAAAGGAGACAATGATTTAGTTCTTTTTTTAAGGTTTGTGCTTGCAAGTTTCATCTGCTTTTCATACAAACTTAGTTGCTCATAAAAAATTAGCAATTGCCCAACTGAGTCTCCCATATTATTGATTTTATCTAAAGGCACTCTTAATTTACGATCGTTAGTTTTAGTTTTAGTTTTAGCTTGAATAATAGTCGGCTTAACTTGTTGCGTCTGAGTTAAGACTTCAACTTTAGTTGGTTTTAGTAATTTCTTAAAATCGCTAGATAATTCTAAATTAAAATCTGAATCACTAGATAAAAACAACTCTTTCTGCTTATTTATTTCTTGAATAGATAACTGAACAAAATCAATTAAAGGTAAACTATTATCTACTTCCAAATCTTTAACAATTTGGCTAATTTCGACTAACCAGTCACAACTTAAAGCCTGTCCTAATAGCTGACATTCTTCTAACAAAATATGTAAACTTTCTCTTAAGTTTTTGTCAGTTGCTAAATCTTGATTATCAATAAATTCTTGTACTCGATTAATACAATCTGATAAATCATCACGTAAAGCAGTTTTAATAAAATCATGATCAGGTAAACCAATCTCGGCTGTTTGATTATCTGGTTGGGCAGATGCTAAAAACTCTTGTAAAACGGTAACTAATTCTTCAACTTTAAGCTCATTTTCTTCCTTAATTTTTGAGTCATGAGTAAGATTGTTATTTTCATCTTCAATTAAACTTTCTAACTCTTGAGTTGAATGAGACAATAATTCGATCGCTGTTTCTATCTCGATGATACGATTATGTTGTAATGCTTCAAAAAGATCTTCCATCGGGTGAGCAAGTTGAGTGATAAGACTCATCCCTGCCATTGCCGCACCACCTTTAATTGAATGTGCCGCTCTACCTAATTCTTGATACACTGCAAGTAATCGATCGTTTTCACCCTCTTGTTGGAAAACAGATTGTAATTGAGGAATTCCTTGTTTTAAAATACCTAAAAATTCTGGGGCATCTTCTTCTAAAAAACAAGTCCGTGATTCAATAGCAATTAAAGCCAAAATGTTATCATCAAGCATGATCTAATAATTAATAATTAATAATGAATAATGAATAATTAAGAATTTAAGTATTCGCTAGTTAACTCTTAACTTTTAACTCTTAACTATTAACTAAATTAGTTTA
The DNA here is from genome assembly GCA_963710605.1 of uncultured cyanobacterium. Lineage (GTDB taxonomy): Bacteria > Cyanobacteriota > Cyanobacteriia > Cyanobacteriales > Cyanobacteriaceae > JAALKG01. The sequence continues at coordinate 337,335 of CAVQBA010000006.1, read as the reverse complement.
CTTGGAAGTCAGAAGCCGATTTTTGCATATCTGTTGCTACAGTCACTAACTCTTGTAAAGATTGAGATACAGTATTCGATTCAACTGCTGTTTGTTTGGTTACTACCGCTACTTCTTGCATTTGATTATTCACTTTTTGCGAAATTAATTTTTGCTGTACAGTACTAGCAGTAATTGATTCTAAGAGTGTATCAATTTGATTACTAATTAGAGCAAGTTTTTGTAGGTTATCTTTAGTACTTTTAACTAAATTAGTACCTGTGACTACCTGAGTCGTACTTTCTTCCATCATACTCATCATCTGACCTGTTTCTTCTTGAATACCGATAACTAATTGTTCAATTTCTTGAGTCGAAAATGTAACCTGTTCTGCTAGTCTTCGTACTTCATCGGCTACTACCCGAAAACCTTGACCATTTTCTCCCGCCCTTGCCGCCTCAATTGAAGCGTTGAAAGCTAAGAGGTTTGTTTTCTCAGAAATACTGGAAATAATACTGACAATCTTAGAAATTTCTTGAGAAGAATCAGCTAGACGCTTGGCTTTTTTAGCGGTATCAGCTACAGTATGACGAATTTGATAGATATTATCTACGGTATCATCAATTAGTTTTTCTCCTTCTTGGGCAGTTAAACGAGACTCACGAGCGATCGAAGACGCATTTTGAGCTGATTCACTAATATTTTCACTCTTTTGAGCAATTTCTTCAATTGATACCCCGACTGTTTGAATAGATTGATCTTGTTTGTTAGAGTTTTGAGCTAAGTTATTAACTAATTGTCCATTACTTAAAGCTGTTTGTTGTACCAAGGTGGCTGAATCGATTACTTGTTGTACCAGTTTTCTTAACCCTCTAATGGTAGTATTAAAAGCATCTGCAATAGAACCAACTTCCCCTGCTACTACCCCAGCTTTTACAGTCAAATCCCCTCTACTTGCACCTTCAATTTCGAGTAAGAGATTGATCACGTTTTTCTGTAATTCTTCTCTTTGCTGTCTTTGTAGTTTTGCTTCTGCTTCTTGTTGTTGAGCTAATTGTTCGATTTCGGCATTAGAGATTTCAATTTGTGCCGCCATTTCGTTTAATGTCTGTGCTAGTTGCCCTACTTCATCATTACTGGTAACTTCCGCTCTTACATTTTGCTCACCCGCACCAATTTTCTCGGCTGTTTGTTGTAGTTTCAAAATTGGGCGAGTTAATGCTTTTCCGAGTAAAAGGGCTAATAGAATTGCTACTAATAAAGTCGCTAAACCAACTAATAATTGATAAGTCAAACTTTGATTAAGTAATGTTTGTAATTGGGCTTCTGGTGTACCTCTAACTAGAAAAGCAATTTCTTCCCCTTGATAGTTAGGTAGGGCTTTTACCGCCACAGAGTACCATTTATCCTCAATTTTCAGATGTTGGACTAAGTCGCCACCAACCCCTCTTCGTGCTTGTTCAATAATGCTTAAATCGGGTAAGGGTATGTTTGTCTCAACTTCATCGCTACCGGCTTCTTGTAATGCCGAGGTAACCAAAACTAATTCGTCATTTTTATAAGCATAAATTGCTCCATAACCACCACCGATTGTCTCTAGCGTTTTTCTTAAGAATAAAGTTTTACCATCAACTATTTCTCCACCAACTAAAAAACCAACGATTATATTTGCCGCTGGATCGACTACAGGGGTGAAAGTAAAGTTCATTAATACATCTTGGTCTTTAATTCTTTCATAAAATGGTGGTTGTTCGGTGGCAATTTCTTCGGCTGAGACGATCGCATTTGTTTGGAATCGACGAGGATTTTTTAATGTTTCTTCTAACAAATTATTCGGGTTGAAAATAATTCCGAATCGATCTTTATTAGCACTAGCAATTACTTTACTATCTAAACCAATTAGTGTAGCGTACTCAATTTGACGAGATGATACTTCATTAACTAAAATTCTTCTTAAATTAGTTTCCAAATTATTTGGTACTAAGCCTGTCGCTCGATAAATCTTAGCCGCTTCAATCACCGTGCTGTTATCTGCTTGCCCTCTAAATCCTGATTCTGTTTCGTTAATACGAGATTGATAGTTGTTTAAGGAGACTTCTAATTCTGTCACCGCTTGTCTTTCTAATTGAGCCTCACCCAAGGTAGTAGCAATAAATCTCCCTGCTAAAACAACCCCTAAAATCGAAATTAAACTAGATACTAATAAAGCAATAAATTGTTTTGAACCAATCGGTAAACTAGCTAATTTGTAAAGTAAATCACTTTTTTCTTTCTTTTGCTCAATTACTTGTAGCTTTTGCTTTTGTATCGGCTCTTGTTTTTGAGCTATTTCTACTTCAGGAGTAACAATTAAGTTTTGAGCTTTAAGGTTATTAATTGCTTCTTGAGCGGTATCAGATAAGACTTTTTCTTCGTCATTTTTAATGATATCTTGATAAACATCGAACGCTTCTTGATAGTGTTTTTCTTGTTCAAGTGCGATCGCTAAAGATAATTTATTAATTAAATCTTCAGGATTATCATTAACAGCATTTTGTAATTCAATAATATCAGGAGAAAATTGAGATTGAATTAGATCGCGTTTACTTTCAATTTGAGTCATAATTTAATACCTTATAAAGAAGTAGTAGTAATAGTAGTAGATTGAATAAATTATTAATTACGAAGACTTAAATAATGATTAATTTTGTCTAAATCAATCACAGCAATTGGTTCTGCTAGCTCATTGTCGGTAATACCGATAAAATAATCAGTTGTTTGATAATTAGATATTTCCCTTTGAGGATTAATTATTAACAACTCTTTTATTTCTTGTAACTTACTTACTATTAAACCAATTTTTTTTTGTTCGATTGTGGCGATAATCACTTTAGCCGATCGTATTTGATTATTTAAGGTACGATCATTTAGCAAAAGTAGTGATAAATCTAATAACCAGATTAAGTTTCCTCTTTGATTCATCATCCCCAAAATAGCCTCACTAACTCCGGGGATAGGGCAAATGTCAACAGCATTAACACTAATTACTTCTTGAACTTGCTCCAGAGGAATGGCGATTGTTGATGTTTTTTGAGCTAACTCGACGATAAAATAATCCATATACTAAAGTTATTAATTAAACATTTATAAATAATTTTTAACAGTATTGATCAAAACCATCGGGCTATAGGGCTTAGTGATATAATCATTTCCTCCTTGTCTTAATGCCCAAAACTTATCAAAATCTTCGCTCTTTGTAGTTACAAAAATAATCGGTACGGCTTTATGATTCATTTCTTGGCGGATATGACGACACACATCTAATCCACTCATATCAGGCATCACAATATCCATTAAAATAACATCTGGTAAATCATTTTCACCCAACCACTTTAAAGCTGAATTACCATCTTCAGCAGAAGCAATTTCTACATTTAAAGTTTTAAGCAAACCGTTGACTAATTTTTGCTGAGATTTAGAATCATCCACTACTAAAATTTTTTTCATTAAATAATTTTTCCTTAATTAAATTTTATTTTGCATCATATGTTCATTGATTGATTTTATCAATTCTTGCGGCTCAAACGGTTTAGATACATAACCGACTGCACCGACCATTTTTGCCTTCACTCGATCGAGTACTCCATCTCTACCTGTCAACATTAAAATAGGTATATCTGCTAGCAAAGTTGATTGTCTAATCATATAAGATAATTTATAGCCATCAATGTTAGGCATATTAATATCCATTAAAATTAAATCAGGTTTTTTCCGTACAAAAGAACTAATTGCAAGAGCTGGTTCTGTTATACTAACTACCTCAAATCCTCCAGCTATCAAAGTCATTTTAACAACTCTTTGTATTGCGGCACTATCATCAATACAAGCTACCACAGGTTTTCTCCTCACTGGTATGTCTTTAAATGTTTTGATGATAATTAATTTTTCTTTAATTAAAGGTGTGATAATTGTAGCTAATTCTAAAGTTGTAAATTCAGAATGTTCGGCAATTTCGTATAATGTACATTCATCATTAAAGTAAGGTTTGAGTTTTTCGAGTTTTTTTAGTATGGTTTGCTTGTTGATCAAATGATACTGAAGAGAAGGCCATTTTTGAATCACAGGGCGGATAAATGGTGAAGAAACTGATTGCTTTTGTTTTGCCCATAAGCTAATATCTCTCTTGATAGGATTTACTAGCTTTTTAATACTAGCATTCAAAACAATTTCTCCTAAATTATTTTCTTTACTAAAGCTAACTTTTGCTCTAGATAATGATAAACATTGAATTAGTGCTTCTTGAGTATATACCCAAAGAATTTGTCGATATTTTTCTTTTGTTAGTAATTTGTTTTGATATAACTGCTCAAAAAATTGATAATCATCATCAACTTGCTGAGGTATTTCCCATGAGTAACCAGGATAGTATTTAGTCAGAATATAAACAATTCGTTGGATTTTACCGCCTTGGCTAGTAGCAAAATTAATTTTGCCATCATTTAAGTATAATACCCAAACAATAGAGATATCATTGGGATCTTCTATTGTCAATTTACCTGATACTTTCTTCGCAATTAATCCTTGAATAACTTTATAAGGTATTGCGACTATACTTTTAGGAGATTGAGACATCTTTCTAGTTTTTAAAACGGTACTCATGGTAGTTCTTTTTTAAGCTTATGTTATTTTGGTACTCATTATTTTTTATTATGCAAAATGTACAATTAATAAACTAAACTTATGATAATTAGTTATTATTATCAATTTATCAATTGTCTTATTGTGATAGGTTGTTTTTTACTTTGTTTAATACTTCTGTTTGTAATCGATCGGGGAGAGGAAAATAGCCTAACTCGGAGGCAATATCATCTCCTTGAGTTAAACTCCACTCAACGAAGTTTTGTATTGTTTTTGCCTTATCTCGATCGTCATATTGGCTATAGATTAACAGCCAAGTTAAACCAACTATAGGATAACCATCAATAGCTTGAGGATTTGTGACTGTTATGGCAAAGTCTTCAGGAATAGTATCAATGACAAATGACTTAGAAGCATTATCTGATGAAGGTTTAATAAAATTACCCGCTTGATTTTCTAAATAAGCAGTTTGCAGGTTTTTGGTTTTAGCATAAGAATATTCAATATACCCAATTGTGCCTTGTGTTTGTTGAATTAAAGTACTTACACCTTCATTACCATCACCACCTATTCCTACATCCCATTCAACTTCTTTTCCCGCCCCTAATTGCCAATCATCACAAACTTCTTGTAGATGATTAGTAAATAAAAAAGTACTACCACTACTATCATCTCGATGTATAAAGATTAAAGGTAGATCGGGTAATCGTGCCTCAGGATTATTAGCCACAATCGCTGGATGATTCCAGTTAGTGATTTCACCTTTGACGATACCACAGTAAGTTTGACGAGATAAACGAATGTCTTGAGTATCTTCATAGTTCGATAAATTGTAAGCTAAAACGAGTAAACCTCCTGTGACAGGAATCTGAATTACCTGACCTCTATTTTGAGGATATCTTGCTTTTTCTTCCAATTTTAAAGGAGCATCTGTGGCACCAAAGTCAACATTTTCTGCCATAAAATTTTGGATACCTTTACCACTGCCTACCGATTCATAATCAATCTTTATGTTTTCATAATTATCAGTATATTCTTGAATCCATTTTTGATACAACGGAGCGGGAAAAGAAGCCCCAGCACCCTGTATCAAGACAGTTGTATTTGAAGCAACAGGAGATTTTGTTTCACATGCTGACAACAAGCCTAAACACAAAAATAAACATGAACTAAAAGTCTGCTTAATTTTTTTAGTCGTTTTAATTATTGACATTTTAATTCAGATTTTACTCATCTTATTCATCATGTATTTAAGCTACCTAGTCTAGTTTAAAATCAGGTAAAGAATTGATAAATATTAGGATATTATAAAGCATTTATTTTTGATCATTTAGTAACTTGTTATACTAATAAAAATAAAATAAGTTTATTTTGAACTAAAATAGAGAAAAAACTTTTTTCAAGTCTAAATACTATTTTTTTTAGAATAGATTATTATTAATAATTTATTCTGGAATTAGCTTTTTTACCTATAATTCGATCGATTTACTCATTTTTATTTTTGGTAAAATCATAAAAAAAAGACCGTAATGAAAGAAAATAAGTGAATTTTAGATAGATTACGATCGTATTTTCGGTGTTATTATTGTTCTAAGTTATTTTGGATTGTATTAAGTACCCTTGTTTGTAATTGATCGGGAAGAGGAAAATAACCTAACTCGGAAGCAATCTCATCTCCTTGAGTCAAACTCCATTCCACAAAATCTCGCATTACTCTAGCTTTATCTGGTTCTTCGTCGTATCTGCTATACACCAGTAACCAAGTTAAACCGACTATCGGATAAGCATTCGTGTCTTGAGGATCGGGAATCAATATTACCAAATCTTCAGGTATTTGGTCAATTGTAAATGCCCTAGAAGCACTTTCTGAGCTAGGTTTAATAAAATTACCTGCTTGATTTTCTAGCGTTGCCACTTGTATATTTTCATTTTCAGCATAAGAATATTGAAGATATCCAATTGTACCTTGGGTTTGTTGAATTAAAGCACTGATACCTTCATTTCCATCAGCACCTATTCCTACTGGCCATTCAACGACTTTACTCGCCCCTAACTCCCAATTATCACAAACTTCTTGTAGATGATTAGCAAATAAGAAAGTAGTACCACTACTGTCATCACGATGAACGAAAATTAGAGGCAAATTAGGTAAACGTGCATCAGGATTATCAGCTATGATAGCAGGATCATTCCAGTTAGTGATTTCACCTTTAACAATACCGCAATAAGTCTGACGAGATAAACGAATATTTTGACTATCTTCATAATCAGATAGATTATAAGCAAAAACGAGTAAACCCCCTGTCATTGGTATTTGAATTGCTTGACCTCTATCTTCAGGATATCTAGCTCTTTCTTCTGTTGTTAAAGGTGCGTCTGTCGCTCCAAAATCAACATTTTCTGCCATAAAATCTTGTATCCCGATACCACTGTTTATTGACTCGTAATCGATCGTAATATTGTTATAATTATCACTATATTCTTGAATCCATCTTTGATATAAAGGTGCAGGAAAAGAAGTACCAGAGCCTTGTAAGGAGACAGTTTTGTTTGATGTAATCGGGGAGTTATTGCCACAAGAAGTTGATAATAATCCTAAACACAAAGACAAACAAGAGCCGAAAGTACGTTTAAAGATTTTAGTTGGTTTAATTATTGACATTTAGATTCAGATCTATTTATCCTGATTATTATTTATATCTAACTACCTGACGAAGTTTAACATTAGGTAAAGAATCATTAAAGATTCAAATATCATAAGTTAATTGTTTGCTCTTTATTGGTAAATTATTATACAAAGAAGAGTAAAATGAGTTTATCTCGTTCGCAATTAATATTTTTGAGTTTTTTTGCTCAGTTTTAATAGATAGGGATGAAAAATAGAAACTATGAGATTATTAATATTAATTAAAATCCTTTTATTTTTAGGTTTATTAACTAGTTGTAGTAATTATCCTCGTTTATTAAATTTTCCTTTTTCTGATAACGGTAGAAGTTTTAATACTCGATCGGCTGAATTACATCCTTCTGTCTCAGGTGCTTTCATTACTTATAGTAGCGATCGTAATGGCTCACAAGATATTTATCTATTTAATGCTCAAACACGTCGCTTAATAGATTTACCGGGTTTGAATGCTTTTAATGAAGTTGCTTCTAATCCTTCTATTTCTGAAGATGGTCGTTATTTGGTTTTTATGATGGTAGCAGACGAAAACAAATCGGGTTTATATTTATACGATCGAACTACACAACAAAAAAGAGCTTTAATTACTAAAAATAGCCGAGAAATAAGAAATCCTTTAATTAGTAGTAATGGAGAAAGAATAACATTTGAAGTTGCTAATAACGGACAATGGGATATAGCAGTTACTGATATTAGAGGTAAACCACTAGATTTTTCTGTTAATCTACTTGAATAAAAAATGAATAATTAATAATTAATTACTCCTTACTCCTTACTCCTTACTCCTTACTCCTTACTCATTTATTATGACTCTTGGCTATCTTGCTTTAGTATTACACGCACATTTACCCTTTGTTCGCCACCCACAACCAAACTACGTTTTAGAAGAAGAATGGTTATACGAAGCCATTACCGAAACTTATATTCCTCTAATCCAAAAATTTGAAAAACTGAAAGCGGATGGAGTAGATTTCAAACTCACCATGAGTTTAACACCTCCTTTGATTGCAATGTTAAAGGATGAATATTTACAAGCAGAATACGAAAAATATTTACAAAAATTACAAGAATTAATTGCTTTAGAAGTCAAAAATAATCAATACAATGGACATATCAAATACTTAGCCCAACATTATCAGCAAGAATTTGATTCTGTTAGTAAAACATGGGCAAAATACCAAGGTGATTTAGTTACTGCGTTTAAAAATTTCCAAGATAGCAACAATTTAGATATTATTACTTCTGGTGCAACTCATGGATATTTACCGCTAATGCAGATGTATCCTTCAGCAGTTAAAGCACAAATTGAAGTAGCTTGCGAAGATTATCAACAACATTTTGGTCAAGCCCCTAAAGGTATTTGGTTACCTGAATGTGCTTATTTTCAAGGTCTAGAAAAAGCGATCGCTTCTGCGGGTTTAAGATATTTTATCACCGATGGTCATGGTATCACCAACGCTAATCCTCGACCTAAATATGGTACTTATGCACCAATACTTACAGAGACAGGAGTAGCCGTTTTTAGTCGAGATAACGAATCATCACAACAAGTTTGGTCATCGCAAGTAGGTTACCCAGGAGATAGTAATTACCGTGAGTTTTATAAAGACTTAGGTTGGTCAGCTGATTATGAATATATTAAGCCATATATCATGCCCAACGGCGAAAGAAAAAATGTTGGGGTTAAATATCATAAAATCACTCATCGTCAGGCTAATTTAGAGCAAAAAGAGCTTTATGATCCTTACTGGGCAACAGAAAAGGCGGCCGAACACGCAGGTAATTTTTTACAAAATCGAGCATTACAAGTTCAACATTTGATGGGAGTGATGGGTAAACAACCATTAATCGTCTCTCCTTATGATGCTGAATTGTATGGACATTGGTGGTATGAAGGACCACAATTTATCGACTTTTTATTCAGGAAAACATGGTTTGATCAAGATACGATCGAAATGACTCATTTAGCGGGTTATCTACAAAAAAATACGGTTCATCAATTAGCAAAACCTGCTCAATCAAGCTGGGGTTTTCAAGGTTTTCATCAATATTGGTTGAATGAAACTAATAGTTGGATTTATCCTCATTTACATAGTGCTACCGAAAGAATGATCGAATTAGCGAATCGATATGCTGAAGACGAATTAGAGCGTCGTGCTTTAAATCAAGCCGCAAGGGAGTTATTACTGGCACAGTCCTCCGATTGGGCTTTTATTATGCGTACAGGTACAATGGTGCCTTATGCTGAGAAAAGAACTAAAAATCATTTACTAAGATTTCATCGTCTTTATAAACAAATTTGCGATCGTAAAATTGATAGTGCTTGGTTAACTAAACTAGAGGCACTAGATAATATTTTCCCTGATATTGATTATCGAGTTTATACCAAAAAAAATAATTAAAGGTGCAAGGCTTACAACCTTGAAAAAGAGGATTTAGTTAGCCTTTGTTAACTATAATCACTCAAATTTAATAGTTATTTTTTTAATTAATAGTAATTCTAATTCTCATCTAAGTAGGTAAACAAAATTAATTGTGCATTTTAACAATTATTTCATATCCATGAACCTATTACTAAATAAAGGGTGCAAACCGTCTTGGTGGACGTTCCCGTCTTGGTCAGCCTTCCCTTGCGACTTGCCGTCGTCGCGGGTTCTGACCGTTTGCGTCTTTCGCCGACGCGGGATTCCACCGCTTGCACCCCTACAAAAAAATGTACAAATAATTTTGCACAGGTACTTATAGTTTTTGATAATACCATTCTCCTTTACCCCAAGGCGGTTCGCCAATTTTTGACCAAAATGCGAGCGCTAACTTTTTGTTAATTAAATCTTCTAACGCTGAATTATTAAAATCTCGATCGACATAATTATAAATACCATCTGTACCTACTTCAAGAGCTTTCCATTTATCATCATCAATAATTAAATCGACACACCCAAAAGAAGAATATAAATTTGTGGCTTTGAGTGCTTTAGTCGCTACTAATTTTGCTTCATCGGGAATATTTCTAGTAACATTATATCTTGCACCGTTAGCATGAGATACCCAAGGAGAAACACGATCGACTTCTTGAGCATACTGACGGACATTCCAACCAAAGATTTCCTCGGCAACACAATAAGTACGATAAACTTTTGGTTTCTCCATTTGCACAAATTTTTGCACTACAAACGGTCGAGGATAATCATCGGCAATTTGTTGATAATTTTGGCTATTAATTAATTGATGCCCCATTCCACCACATCCTGTCGGCCATTTCAAACACCACTGTTGATTATTATTTTTCCTCAGAAAATCACTCAATTCATCTTTGGTTTCAATCAAAAAAGTTTTTGGTGTAGCAACGTTATATTCAATAAATTTTTGAGCTATCAGACGTTTATCTGAGGCAATCTTGATTCCACTTAAGGGAATAAAAGAATTAATATTTGAGTATAATCGATCGTCTTCACACCACAATACATAATTTAACGGGGCTGGTGAATCGCCGATTTTTAACCACAAACTACGAGCTAAACGTTGAGCATGATGACTAAATGCCCAAGCACCATTACCTTGATTTAAAATTACACCTCGATCGTTCATTTTTTTTATTTATCATCGAAAAGATAATTATAGCCGAATGAATTTGTGATTACTTATACTTTCGCCAACCCCTCTGAATCTCACGGAGCTTACAAGCACAGCCAAATGAATTCAGGTGACAGCTTTTCCCCTTCAAAGGGGAGACTTTCATCAACCGAAAAAGTGCAATTATAAATTCATTTAGCTATATTTATAATAATTTTAAATAAAAACCAATTATTATAATGTAGGGACGTAGCAGTGCTACGTCCCTACCAGAAGATTTAAAAGCCTACTTGGAACTTAAGACTGAATGAGTATAATTTCAAATTGATAATTATTAATTTTCAACTAAAGGAAAGTCTTCTGCTGATATATATTGATTAGCATACTCGATCGCTTCTGTGATAGTACGATTATTCCACGGTACAAATTCAGCCTTAATTTCGCCAGTTTGAGCATTAATTCTTTTAAGAATATTAGTTCTAATACGACCAATACCCTCGAATTTGAGTAAAGTATATTCTCCCATCACATCAACTTGCTCGAAAGGTAACTCTTCACAAATACGAATTGCACCAATACCTTTAATTAAAATTAATTGTAATTGTTTATTTTTTTCTTCTAAAACCCATTGAGATTGCCATTGACTCGGTTCGATTTGGCTATATTTTTCAGGTAAATAAGTACCGTTATAAGCGTAAATTTTATTACCGTCAGCAAATTCTATCGCTGATTCACCTTCTCCGTGAAATTGATTATTTTCATCTAATAAAATTTTAGAGGGTCGATCGCAAACAAGACAAACATTATTCCAAACAAAAACAGTGCCACATTCAAGTACCAAATTTTCTAAAACTTGCCATTGTCGATCGTTATAGTCAAAATTTAAGACAGAAAAACAAAAATCAATAAAAATACAATTTCTAGCATATTCACTCATAAAAACAGGCGGATTTTCTAATAAAAATTGAAATCTCCTCATAAATTCTTGTTGCTCAGAAGAAACATTCAAATAAAATATTCGATTAAAACTAGGATAATCCGCTCCATAAATCATGTTGACAAATAAACCTTGTACGTAATTTGTTAACCACGAGCGAAATATTTTTTGGTTAAGATTAAAAGGAAGCCAAGAAAAACTTTTTTCAAGATTATCGAGTGAGTTGACAAAAGACTCTTGTTGTGATTCTACTAATTTGTATGAACGATCAAATATTTCTGAAGATTTTCTCTCTTTAGACTTAGCCCGAAATGGTAATGAATTTAAAAATGATTATTTACTTATATCTGCACTAGTTATATTTTCAGGAATAGAAACCTTTATTTGCTTGTTAAAAGATTTTAATCCTTGAGAGTTAATTTTATTAATTAATTTATATATTGCCGTGTTTTTAATTTTGCTTTGTCTTTTGTTTAGTTGAAATATATTTTTGATAACTGTAAAAAATTTAAGCGTAAATTGAAGAGGAGAAAATCGATCACTCATCGTTTCTTCTGGATTAGTTTGATTGTCTTGATTCTCATCAAATATCTCTACTATCTTCACTTGCTCGACATAAGTTTGTAATCGCTCCAAAGCTTCAAATGGGCTAGCACAAAATATGATTTCAGGTTCACTTTGACGCATTATTTTATATGCTTCTTTCACCGCTTGTGTCGCACTTTCTCGATCGATTCTTTCGGTTGATAAAGCAATCTTTTTCCACTTTTTTTGGTATTCAGGAATTAATGCTTCTTGCTCTGGAGTTAGAAATGTTATTTTAGTCATGAGTTTCGATCGTATTATATACGAAGATAACTAAGATTATATTTATTCTACTCTTGTTTTAAGATAGCGATCGATTACAGATTGTTTCTATGACAAGAAGATATTAATAGAATCCTCAAATATTAATGAATTAAACTGAAAAAATGTTTACAAAAGTGAATATTTAGATAAAGCCAATTAGATAAATAAATAGCATCATCAATCCTCATAAGATTTAACCATAACTGTACGATAAATAGGTTCGTTTTTATTGATAGTAGCTATTTCTCTTTCCGTCATTACAGGTAAAGGATTTTCTGATAACCAAACTTTTGAATCAAGAGGTTTAAAACCTTCGTGGGCTAAAAACAAATCACACATTTGCGTCGCTATTTCTTGCACATCAGATTGCAAAAATATTTGACCATCATCTGCTAGATATTGATGGATGATATTAACAATATCTGGTTGAATAACTCTTCTTTTATGGTGTTTTTTCTTAAACCAAGGATCAGGAAATTGGATCGAAATTAGTTTTAATTGATTATTAGGTAAAGATTCTAATAAATTTTGTAAACTATGATTGATATTAGCGAATAAATAATGTACGTTTTCTAAATTATTTTCGGTCTTAATTTGATTTGCTTCAATGACCAAAGCTTCTCTTATCTCAACTCCTAAATAGTTATAGTCTGGCTGTGTTTGTGCCATTTCTAACAAAAAACGTCCTCTAGCACAACCTAAATCAAGATGAAATGGTAAATCTAAATTAGCATATACTTGATTCCAATCGGGTAATACGATCGATTGTTGGTATTTATCACTTAGTGGATTTACGTGTTGGCGTACTCTCACTCTAGCCAATTATTTCTCTCTCCTGTTTTATCGATCGTTTACTAATTAAAGGTAATAATAATTTTATCACTAACTTTAGCATTTCTTGTAGGATGGGTTAGGTAATTATCGATTACCAACTTGGTATAAATTCATTGATAACTTAGCCGTAACCCATCATCAACAATATTTGACTCACATGAATAAAACTGTATTTTTAGCTTCGGTTATTGAGTTTCTTATAATCCATTAATTACCTTTTCGCCCAAGCTTTATTTATATACTTTAACAGCTTTAGTTTTAAATTCAGGAATGCGAATGCAGAGTAAAGCCAGTAATGCAAAAATATGTATTGTCCAATGTGCAATTACTAATCCCCAGATCACAAATATTATCCCAGTAACGATCGATAAAATCAAATGTATATCTTGGCGAGTACGTTGATAAAAAACAGCATTAACAATAGTAGTTAATAGTAAAAGAATTAAAAATAAAGATATCAACATAACAGTCACCTTGAAAACGTTTGACGTGTCTAAAAAAGTAGATAAAAGACAATCAAGTTACTTAGATTATTTACTAGTTATCTTGAACTTTACACTTTCTACTCTGACTCTTCTACGGTATCATTTTCAGCTATCTAACATCTATCAAATAACTAACTTCCATTTAGTTTTTAATAAAACTTTATGTTCCTTAACATAATCAAAAAAAGAGGCAAAAAAATTACCTAAAATGAAAAAATATTGGTAACGACAATTACATTATGAAAAAAAGAAAATAAATTTCAACATTCAAGTTTCCCTTCTTTAAAAAGAGCAGGGCTGTTTCATGTCTTATTTTTGTACTTTCTACAACGCCAGAAATAGCAGTAAATGTAGCTGTTTTTTCTTAATAGTAAAACGATCATGTATCTAAATCGCTCGATTCGAGTAGTAATAGCTTCTAGCTATTTGTTTTGAGCAGATAGCTATTTATTGTGAGCAGATAGCTATTTTCTTCTTCCTTTGAACATCTCAGCCCTTCTTTAAAAAGACGGGTTAAGGGTGGTTAAACCTTAAAAACCAACTCATTATCTGCTAAGTGCTGATTTTCACGATTAACGATCGATAATTAGTTTAGGAAATTCATTTTCGTGTGTGGATAACAAATTATCTAAACATTCTTTAAGTTTGTAAGTAGCAAAGCAATCATCATAATTATAAATCAAGATATAATCAAGCCAAACAGTCTGATTTGTATTAATCCATTGCTCATACCAGAAAACACATTGATCTCCTGCTAAAGTAATTTTATCATCAGGAACAACTCCTGTAATAGGATCTCGCCAATAAAAATCTAACCAATTAGCGACAGATTTAAGTGAATAATTTTGGATAGGAAAATACCAAGAAGTAATTAAATATTGATGTAAATCAAAACAACGATTTAAGAGCGATTCTAATTGATGAGGACTAGTATGATAAAGATTAGCTAAAAGTTTGATTGTTTCAGCTTCGTATTCAGCGTAATGAAAAATAGGTGCGTTTTCATATTGATTAACAAACTCAACAAATTTCTGCCAGATAGTTTCTTCTTCTTCTGCGGTTTTAGCTAAAAAACTATGGTATTCTGTTTCTTGGGTATCCCGGTTGACAACTAATACTCCTAACAAATAATGAAGATGACGATCGGCTTGAGCTTCAATATCAAAGTATAATTCAATTTTAGCGGTAGGAATTTGTCTTAAATTGTTACGTTTAGCGATCGGTTTATCTAAATGTAAAGATTGAGTTTGTTTGTAAATAGCCCGAGCAATTTCGGGTTTAAAAAGTAATTCGAGAATAGATAAAGGAGTTTGGGCGAGTAAAGGAAAATTATAAATTCCTTCATCAAGTAAAACTTCTAATCGGCTAGGTGTAATACCGGCAATTAAAGATAGATGTTGATTCACTTTAGCGATCGTATAACAACTATCATACCAAGGGCAAAGACTACAACGTTGACGAGAAATAAAAATTTCAGGCTCATCTTTATTACTTAACATTGAAGCACATCGAGTGACTAATTCTTCGGCTCGACTCATCCAAAGAGATAAAACAGTACGATATATTCTTGAAGAGTTACGTAAAACAATTTCTGAGCGTTGAGGGGTTACTTTTTGAATGTCACTCAAGATATAAGCGTGTAACCCTGAAATTAATTTATATTCTTTTTTGTTACTTCTACCCAAATGAGTATTCACCGCAAAATAACTCCAGTTACCCCAACGACTAGATTGTTGAGTGTCTTTAATTAATAATGTCGGCGAACCTGATATAGTAAATTCTTGTTGAGTTCGATCGTCTTTAAATTCGTATTGAATTACACCTTGATAGATACATTCAACCCCTTCAGACATTAGTTTTTCGGTAATACTAGCTAGATTAGCAAGAGAATTATCTTTTTGCGACAATTTACTAGGTTGGTTATGAGGTAAATTGTAGAGATGTAAAACTTCTTGGGATTGAGTGATTTTTTCTTTTTTTAATTGGAGACAAAAATCTTTTTCTGGAGATTGTTGACTTTCATCACCATAAAAATTAAGAAAGGTATGCCGACTACAACGTTTGTATTTGATTAATAAATCATCTGTAAGTATCATTAATAGTGGATAGTTGATAGTTGATAGTTAAACGAACAATTTTCAATTGATACTTTTTACTTCTTAGTACAGACTTTTGGTACAAACGTCTTTTCATTCTTCATGCTTACTAAGCAGTAATTAGACATTAAAAATTTTAGTGTAAACGTGTTTTTTTCGATCGTAATTTATCAATAAATATAAAAGCTATCCCTGTATTTAATTATTAATTATTAATTAACAAAATTAGCTTTAGAATCAAGTGCTTTGGATAATAAATCGATATAAGATTCGTTATTAATGACGTAGCTACCAAATCGGGCTAAATGAGGATTTTGCATTTGAGCATCAAATAAAATAAATTTTTGGGTTTGTAAATGCTCAACTAATTTAACCATTGCCACTTTAGAGCCTTCAGGAATATTATAAAACATTGATTCGCCAATAAAAGCACCACGAATAACAATTCCCAAAATTCCTCCTGCTAATTGTCCATTTTGCCACGTTTCAAAGCTATGCGCCCATCCTGCATTATGTAATTCTAAATAAATATTGATTAATTCCTCAGAAATCCAAGTACTTTCTCGATTAGCACAACCTTCACATACACCCACAAAATCTTGATCAATCGCCACCGAAAAACGATTTTGATTTAAGACTCTTTTTAAAGATTTGGGATAGCGAAATCGATCGTTTAGAGGAATAAGGGTTCTTTCGTTGCTAGAATACCAACTAAGACGATTATTATCATCAGCCATTAAAAAGTTACCATGGGCATATCCCTGAATAATGGAGGGAATATCGATCATAAATCTTCAAGCAAATATATATAATTTGTATTAAGAAAAAAATTTATCTTTATATTTATATTTAATCATGTCTGAACCTATTCCACCGATTGTTTTACCTCCTGTCGAAAATCCTGAACAAGAAAAAGAATGGCTAAAGGTGAGTTTACACCAATGGTTAGACGAGGAGTTTTTACCTGAATTAATTAATCAAACTATTGCTTTAAGGGCATCACAAATTTTTATGCGTCATCGTTTAGAAGGCGAAAATGATTTGGGTAGTTTAGTAATTGCGATCGTAACAGAGATGCAATCTTTTGATTTTCAAAAAAGTTTTTATAGCGAATTTGCGATCGCCAACGCTGTTAGTGATTTAATTCTTAAAAGTCTCGGTATCGATACTTGTTGTGGTAACAATTAGTTAAAAGTTAAAAGTTAAGAGTTAAGAGTTAATTTAATTATTAATAACGGGATAAATATGTCCAACAGGACCATTTCCTGAACCTATATCCAAGCCAAATTCTAAGGCGTGGGTAACATATTCTTTTGCTTGAGCAACAGCGTTAAATAACGATTTACCTTGAGCTAAGTTAGCTGTAATTGCCGCACTTGATGTACAACCTGTGCCATGTGTATTAGAAGTGTTAACAACTTCTGCTTGTTGAGTTTGCATTTGCTTACCATCATAAAAAAGATCGATCGCTTTCAATTTATCTTTAGCATTACCACCTTTAATCAAAATATTTTTTGCTCCTAACTGATAAATCTTATGGGCGGCTTGTAGCATATCGTCAATATTATCGATCGTTTTTATCCCACTCAAAATTTGAGCTTCATAAATATTAGGCGTTACAAGTAAAGCTAAAGGAATTAATTCCTCAACCATAGTTGTTATTGCCTTTTCGTCAATTAAAACCGATCCTGTACGTGAAACCATCACAGGATCAACTACAATATTTGGTAATGATTTTTGCTTTAAAAAATTAGCTACTGTTAAGATAATTTCTGAGTTAAGTAACATACCAGTTTTAAGGGCGGCGATTTCTAAATCACTGGTAACGGCTTCTAGTTGACTCAATATCATCGATTCAGGTATAGCCATCACATCAGTAACAGCATGAGTATTTTGAGCTGTGATACAAGTAATGACACTCGCACCATGTACTTGATGACAGACAAAGGTTTTTAAATCAGCTTGAATACCTGCACCACCACCACTATCTGAACCGGCAATGGTTAAAACAGAAGGAATTTTCATAACTAATAATTAGGGTTTAAAAATAATGATAAACTAAAAACAATTAGCGAACAATTGATTTAGAATGGCGAGAATAAACGATAATTATTTAAAACTAAAAGCAGGTTATTTATTTCCTGAAATTGGCAGACGAGTAAATGCTTTTGCTCAAGACAATCCTAATGCCAATATTATTAAACTAGGTATTGGAGACGTTACCGAACCTTTACCAGACGCTTCTAGGGAGGCAATGAAAGAGGCGATCGTCGAGATGGCAGATAGGGCAAGTTTTCGTGGTTATGGCCCGGAGCAAGGTTATCCTTGGTTGAGAGAAGCGATCGCTCAACATGATTTCCAAAGTCGTGGGTGTGATGTATCCGCCGATGAAATCTTTATCTCCGATGGTTCTAAGTGTGACTGTGGTAATATACTCGATATTTTTGGCTCAGATAACAAAATTGCTGTAACTGACCCTGTTTACCCTGTTTATGTTGATACCAATGTTATGGCAGGTAACACGGGCGAAGCCAACGAAAAAGGAGAATATGAAGGTTTAGTTTATTTACCTATCAGTGCGGATAATGATTTTACGGCACAGTTACCCACCGAGTCGGTTGATTTAATCTATCTTTGTTTCCCTAACAACCCAACTGGGGCAACGGCAACTAAAGAGTATTTGCAATCATGGGTGAAATATGCCTTAGAAAATGACGCTATCATTCTTTTTGATGCGGCTTATGAAGCGTTTATTACTGATGAAACATTACCTCATTCGATATACGAAATCGAAGGTGCGAGAGATTGTGCGATCGAATTTCGTTCTTTTTCTAAAAATGCTGGTTTCACAGGTACTCGTTGTGCCTTCACTGTAGTGCCTAAAAATCTTAAAGGTAAAGCTAGTGACGGTAGTGAAGTTGAAATTTGGAAATTATGGAATCGTCGTCAATCAACTAAATTTAACGGTGTTTCTTATATCGTACAACGTGGTGCTGAAGCGGTTTATTCTGAGTCAGGAAAAAAACAAATTAGTGAATTAGTTAGTTTTTATCTCGAAAACGCTCGAATTATTCGTGAAGAATTGACCTCGGCCCGATTAGATGTCTATGGTGGTGTTAATGCACCTTATGTTTGGGTTAAAACTCCTGATGGTGTATCTAGTTGGGATTTCTTTGATAAACTACTTTATAACGTCAATATTGTCGGTACACCGGGTTCGGGTTTTGGTGCGGCAGGAGAAGGTTATTTCCGTTTAAGTGCTTTTAATAGTCGAAACAATGTAATCGAAGCAATGAAAAGAATCACGACGAAGATGAATTTTAGTTAATTACTAATTTGAGCGGAAAAAACAAAAATAATATACGTACGTATAGCTCAGAAAACGATCGTTAATTACTTAATCAACTCACTTAAGTTTATCTAATAAAATTACTTATTGATCTAATTATATTTAATTTGTTAGATAAATCATCTAAAGTTGATTAGGTTTTTGTCGTAATTATATTTAATCAACCAGAATTAATGCTAAATATAATTACGATGATGATGATGATAGCTGAAAATGAAGAAATACTAATCAGCAAATTAATCAAAAAAAAACACAGATTAATCAAAAAAAAACACAGATTAATTTTATGATTTTGTTTAACAGTGGACGAAAGACTAGTTAATCGATCGTTTTCTATTCTCCATTGACAGTGGATTGTTGATGATTAATGATTGATTGACGATTAATATTTTTAAATTCTTCTTTAAGCAGTTTACGGTAAATAGTCGGTAAATGCCTAGTCATAACATTATCTTCGATGCCATAACCTAAACTTGTCCAAGTAGGGGATAAAACTTCTAAAACTTTTTCTATATTTCCTTCTTCTAATAACAAAACAATATCTTTTTCCCAAGCTTGTGAATCAGTTAACCATTTGTATAAAACTTCGTCTTGATGTATCGCTTCAAAACTATATTTTTTCCAGACAACAAATGAATTAGGCTCAGAATGATATAAAGCTGATTTTTCCGCCCAAGTAGTGTTTAAAAACTGATATCTTCCAGCGGCAGTAGAACAATTACCTCTGTTAGGACCATTACTAATTTTGATACATACATTAGGATGTTGACTCAAATCCTCTATATGCTCACCACCATAAATAACATTATAAGGTTTAATATAATTTGCTTCGCTAGAACTAATCGTTCGCATTAAAGCTCTGATACGAGGATTACCACCTTTCATAGCCAGAGGAGGGCTTCCAGAGATAGTAGAGATAATTTGCTGACTAGCTTTTTTCAGCTCTGTTTTTTTTTCCTCAGCAACAAATAAATTACCTACTCCTGAAACAATAATTAAGACAATGATAATTTTGAAGACGTTAACTACTTTAAGTGAAAAACTTTTTTGTGTTTGATATTTGATCATACGATCGAACTAGTTAGCAAATTTCTTCTGTATATCATATATTAATTTTTGATTAATGAGCCCCTTTACATTTAAAAACTACAGAAATTGTTTGAAGAATTAAACTAAGATCATATAAGTTAGACCATTTATGTTGATATTCTAAATCTAATTTAACAATATCTTCAAAATCTTCAATTGACGATCTACCATTTACTTGCCACTCTCCTGTTATTCCGGGTTTAATATTTAATCGTTGTAAATGATGCTCATCATAATTTTCAACTTCATCAGGAGTAGGAGGGCGAGTACCGACTAAACTCATATCCCCTAATAAAACATTCCAAAATTGAGGAAATTCATCTAAACTACTACGACGAATAAACTTACCTACCCTAGTGATGCGAGGATTTTGATCATTTTTAAAAATATGTCCTTTCGCATTATTTTTAACTAAATGCTTTTTTTGATCTGCATCTACATACATCGAACGAAATTTCCAAATCCGAAACTTTTTATTACCTAAGCCACAACGAATTTGACTATACAAAATAGGTCCATTACTATCTAATTTGATTATTATTGCTAATGGAATAATAATAATTGCGGTTAGAACTAAACCCACGATCGCACCAGCTATATCAATTAGTCTTTTAATAAAACTTTTGACTGAAGGATGAACTGATGAAGATGAAATAGTATAGTTTGAAGACAATTTCTTATTTTGTTTAATGGTTTGAGAGCTATTTGTCAAAGGAATACGTTTTGATAATGTCATAGGTCTAATTTCAGATATTTGTTAGATATCATTTGTCTTAATTATTAACTATTTTTTAATTATTGCTTTCAGTAATTATACTGAAAATAATTAGTAGATCAGCATTAATAACTACTTATTTATTAAAGTTTTGATAAAGATGATACTTTAGCACTTTAATTATTAATAAAATTTGTTTATATTTTAGATTTTGATCTACAGATTTGACAAGAGTAAGTTCTTATTTATTATACTCATGCTTTGAATCATTGATTTGATTATAAACATTAATATAGCCAATTTTCCTGATATTTTATCATAAACTAAAGTAAAAAAGTGTCCATCAACCAATAGGAATAAATGACTTGCTAATTATAACAGTAAGCTATAAAATAAAATAAAAATATGTATTAATTATTACAGTTAATAGATAAGATTAAGTTAAATTATTAAAAAATTAGAAAATTAATTAAATTTAATCTTCAGCGTGATAAGAACTTCTAACTAAAGGTCCACTACTTACTTTTATAAAACCAAGACTCTCAGCTATAGTTTTTAGTTCCGTAAATTCTGTAGGAGTCCAATATTTTTCGACAGGTAAATGAGCTAAAGATGGTCGTAAATATTGTCCTAATGTAAGACGATCGCATTTTACTTTCCTCAAATCTTCCAAAGTCGAAATAATTTCGGACTTGGTTTCTCCTAAGCCTAACATTAAGCCTGATTTTGTTGGTATCTGAGGATTTAATTCTTTAACTATCTTTAATACTCGTAAAGAACGATCGTATTTTGCCCCT
This sequence comes from uncultured cyanobacterium, assembly GCA_963710605.1. Classification (GTDB taxonomy): domain Bacteria; phylum Cyanobacteriota; class Cyanobacteriia; order Cyanobacteriales; family Cyanobacteriaceae; genus JAALKG01. Next base: position 315,332 of record CAVQBA010000006.1, on the reverse strand, counting down.
CTACGAACAGTATTTTGTAATCTAGCCACAGTTTCTAAATTATGGTTATAACAAGCAGGATGAACATCAACAATAGTTTTAATACTTTTTCTTTGTTGCCATTGAGCATTTTTTCTCGTTCCAAAATCGGGAGTAAGAACTTCTATTTTGGTGTCAGGATTTGAGTGCCGAATAGCGTTAATAACCTTAACAAACCAACTAGCACCCCCATCCTCTAAATCATCCCTAGCTACCGAAGTCAATACGACATACTTAAGCTGGAGTAAGTTAACGGATTCGGCTACTTTTTGAGGCTCATCGGCATCTAAATCTTGAGGAGGTACTCCTTTAGAAACTTGGCAAAAACCACAATTACGGGTGCAAATAAGTCCCATCAACAGAAAAGTTGCTGTACCTTGAGAATAACATTCGGCTCGATTTGGACAACGCCCTTCTTCACAGATAGTATGAATGTTTCTTTCTTTGATTATTTTTTGCACATGAGAAATTTGTGATGCTTTACCAATAGACGATCGTAACCAAGGAGGTAAATTAACTAAATTAGACTTTAGGTTCAAATCTGTATTAACATCATTAATCATGATTAGAAAAAATTAGAGAAAATAATCACTTTTCATCATAGTTTAATATACTTAATCTAATAGTTACTTAGAGTTTTTATAGTTGTAAGGAGTTTATTTGTGCCTACCCACAAAATTTTAGTTATCGATGACAGTATGGTCATCAGAAGAACTGTCAAAGATATGTTACCAGAGGGAAAATTTGAAGTCGTAGAAGCAAAAGATGGACTACAAGCACTAGAATTAGTGAGAAGTTGTAATCCTAATTTGATTATGTTGGACTTCTTTTTGCCTAAAAAAAGCGGTTATGAAGTTTATCAAACCATCCAAAAAGATCCTACACTTAAAGCAATTCCTTTGCTAATGATGTCAGGAAGAAAAGATGAAGTAACCGAGAAGATACGCGAACCGTTTGAGTTTTTTTCTTTCTTAGAAAAACCCTTCGATCAAAAACAGCTAATTCAAGGAATTCGTGAATCGATGGAGAAATCCAAGCAATTAGCTAAACTTAATGTTGGTTCAACTTCTTCGGCTACAGCAACAACAGGTAATGTATCCGACGACAGTATTCAAGTCAAACAGCTACAAGCTAAGGTTACTAAATTAGAATCTGAAGTTGTTATTCTCAAAAAACAAATGAATCAAATCGTATCTTTTATCAAAAAGAAATTAAAATAAAAATTTTAGTCTATCAATAAATAAATTAGATTACAAACTACTTATTTAAGAATATATTAATAAGTAATAAGTAATTTTTTTAAACTTGATTAAAACAAATTGAGTTAAATTAAATTTAGTAACCTAATGATTATTATTTGATTATATTATTAATTAATTTATACAATAGCTAGTTAAATTAACTTATAAGTTGAATGCTTTTTTAATGTATTGATCATATATAATTTTAATACTTCAGCTTAATGATAACAAATTAATATTTAAACTAGAAAAAACTTTATTTTATTTTGCTTTTGTAATATTATGTTGACCAAAGATCAGTTATTTTTTATTAGTAAAGTTACTCTTTTTTCAGCTATCATGTCTTTTTTTATCAAATACGGTTTAGATAATTGGTTGATTAGTGATCATCAAATCTATTTAGCTTTATCAATTATTTTATCACCTGTACTAAGTTTGTTATTTATTCTTTTACTTAGACATAAGCAGTTTAAAAGTTAAGTAATTTTTATTCTGTGAATCCATAGTATCAGTCATGTTGAGTACACGAGATACTCAACAAAAATAAAATAATTATCTATTGATAGATAACCACAAAATTAAAATTTTATTGATAATTAATGGCTTTTAGTCATAACTAAAAACTTTTTAACAATCGTTAACCACTATCAACTTTTTTTAAGCAAAAAAAATATTAATGAATTTCGCCAAATGGATTAGCTTTAGTACAGTTATTATTTTAGTCTATATTATTTGGCAAATAAGAAAGCTAATTTTATTGGTTTTTACTGCTGTAATTTTAGCTTCAACACTTAATTTTATTGTCAAAAAACTAGAACTAATTAATATTAAAAGACAATATGCTATTTTAGTATCAGGTATTAGTTTTGTTATTCTGATTTTATCTTTTACGACTTTAGTTGTTCCATCTTTATTTCTTCAATTTCAACAACTATTTGAGTTAGTACCTGTAGGGTTAGACAAACTTATTATCCGCTTAGATCAAATAAGAGACAATATCTCTCCAGAGTTTAGTCAGTTCATCTTTAATTTAGAAGAAATATTACCACAAATACAAGCAATTTTCCGAGAATTATTAACTAAAGGTTTAGGTTTCATTTCCGGATTTTTAGGCTCTTTACTAAGCAGTTTGTTGTTATTTGCTTTAACATTAATGTTTTTAGCTGATCCAATTGCATATAAAAAAGGATTTATTCGTTTTTTCCCCAGTTTTTATCGTCCTAGAGTAACTACTATTATTGAAATAATTAAAGTAGATTTAGAAGAGTGGTTAATTAATACTTTTATCAAAATTGTTAGTATCGTTATTTTGACTTATATTTGCTTATATATTTTTCAAATTCCTTTGGTTTTAGCTCAATCTTTATTAGCAGGAGTACTCGCATTTACTCCTTATATTGGAGTCGTAGTTAGTGTCATTTCACCAATGGCGATCGCTTTTATTACTTCTGGTTTAAAACCTTGGTTAATTTTAATTAGTTATATCGTGATTCATGTAATTGTCGATCGAGTTATCCTCGCTAAATTAAGACCGAATAAAGTCAAATTAATTCCAGCTAATGTGATTGTCGGTGAAGTTGTTTACACTAACTTTTTGGGGTTATTGGGTTTGCTTTTAGTTTTACCTTTAACTATCATCGGTCAAATTTTAGTTAAAGAAATCTTGATTAAAGATATTTTTGATCAATGGCAAGTTCGGGATAATTGAGAATTGAGAATTGAGAATTGAGATGAATTCTTGCTTTGCAATTATTCGGTGAGAATTGAGAATATTTCTTCATTTTCTATTCCCTATTGCTAATTGATTAGACGTTACAATTACAGTAAAGACGATCGATTATTAATGATATAGACGTAAGAAGATGAAATTCAGTGACTCAATGAAAATGGCGATAACTACTTTAGTTAGCCACAAAATGCGTAGTAGTTTAACCATGTTGGGTATCATCATTGGTAACGCTTCTGTGATTGCGATTATCGGTATTGGAGAAGCGGCTCAAAAACTAGCCTCGGAGCAATTTGAGTCTTTGGGTGCTAATACTTTATTTGTTGTACCAGGTAGTAGAGAAGCTCGTCGTACAACTTTTGAAACACCAAATACTTTAGTTTTAGCTGATGCTAAAGCGATCGCATCTCAGGTACCAAGTATAGATCAAGTTGCACCACAAATAAATTCCCGTTTATTAGTTACCGCTGGGAGTAAAAATAATAATGTTTCGATTATTGGTACAACACCTGAGTTTTTGATAGTACGTAGTTTTGATTTACAACAAGGTAGATTTGTCAATGAATTAGATTTAAAAAGAAATAATAAAATCGCTATACTTGGCTCTCAAATTGCCCAAGATTTTTTCCCAAATGAAAATGCGATCGGTAAAAGTATCCGGATTAAAAATGTTTCTTTTGAAGTTGTCGGCATAATGGAATCTAAAGGCTCGTCTTTAGGCAATAATCAAGACGAAACAATTTATATACCTCTATCAACTATGGGTAACCAAATAGTTGGTAAAACCTCACAATATGGGATGGAATTAAGTTTTATTTCTATTTCGGCGAAAGAAGCAAGCGGTATTGATTCAGCTCAGTTTCAAATTGAAAATTTACTCAGACTCAGACACAAAATAGTTGGGGAAGATGATTTTCGTGTGGAAACCCAAAAAGATATTTTAAGCACCGTCAATACTGTCACAGGAGGATTGACAATTATGTTAGCGGCGATCGCTTGTATTTCGCTTTTGGTTGGCGGTATTGGCGTAATGAATATTATGTTAGTTTCTGTGAGTGAAAGGACTCAAGAAATAGGCTTGAGAAAAGCGATCGGGGCTACTGAGCAAGACGTTTTGTCACAGTTTATGATTGAAGCTGTAATTATCTGTGTTACTGGTGGTGTGGTTGGTACGTTGATTGGTATCGGCGTTTTACTTACTGTTGGCGTTGTTTCACCTTTACCAACTGCTATTTCAGTAAATACGATCGTTTTAGCTGTCGGTATTTCTGGTGGAATTGGTTTATTTTTTGGTGTTGTACCTGCTAAACAAGCCGCTAAATTAGATCCGATTGTTGCTTTAAGAAGCGCGTAAAAGTTAAAAGTTAAAAGTTAAAAGTTAAAAGTTAAGAGTTACTTGATAATTTTTATTCTCTATTCCTTATTCCTTCATCCTTACTCATTACTCCTTACTCATTACTCCTTACTCATTACTCATTACTCCTTACTCTTTTGATGTGGCATTATCAACCTAAGTTTTGGTTACGTAACGGTTTAGTTCAAACTATTTATATCGCTTTACAGGCACAGAAAAACTGGCAAGAAACGATCGATTATGATGAGCCTGATTATCAAGAGCATATTTTTCAGGGGGCTGATAATGTACCTATTTTTGCTTTGGTAGCTATCCCAAATAATGCTAAGGGTACGATAGTCGGTACTTATGGTATTACAGGAACATTAGAAAATCAATGGTTTTTGAGAATTTTAGGACGTAAAGCCTATGCTCAAGGTTATGCTGTGATATTATTCGATTGGAGAGCTCATGGTAAAACAGCTTTATTGTCACCTCATCTAACATCTGATGGTTTGTATGAAGGGCAAGATTATATTCATATTGCCAGTCAAGCTAAAGAAATTGGTTGCCCCGCTCAATTTTGGTTTACGGGATATTCTTTAGGAGGAAAACTAGCTTTATGGGGTTTGTACGAAGCATCGAGGTTAGATAAATATCCTGAATTAAATTTAGAGGAAAATGATATTGGTGGTGGTTGTGCTATTTGTCCTAGTTTGGATGCAAGTCGATCGTTAAATTATTTAGAAAACGATCGTTTAGGTAAATATTTAGAAAAAGCAATTACTCGTGCTTTAAAACAATTAGCCGAAGAAATTCATCAAGCGCATCCTGATTTTATTAGCCGCAAACAAATCGATCGAGCTAATAGTATTCAAGAATTCGATCGCTATCTTGTTATTCCTCAATTAGGTTTCGCTACCGTTGAAGAATATTACCGAGTTAGTAGCCCTTTGACTATCATGTCTAAAATTACTAAACCGACTTTAATTCTGTATGCGATCGATGATCCGATGTTCGCACCCAGTTTAGTCAACGATCTTACCAATATTAGTGAAGAAAATAAAGCGATCGATTTAGTCTTAACTAAATATGGTGGTCATGTTGGATACATCAGTAGTCACAAATGTCAAGAAAAATTCGACGATCCCGATCGATGGTGGGCATGGAATCGTTTCTTGCAATGGGTTGTTCAGAAACATACGGAAAACCTCAAGCACCACATGGAGTAGGGGCAGAATATATTCTGCCCCTACAAAATAACCGATCGATTGTAATCGGTTAATAATTGTTGATTAATGGGTAGCTGATTCGCCCCAAAGTTCGGTGAGTCGTTTATCTCTACCACAAGCAAAACGATAATATTTATATTTAAGTGGATTTTTAAGATAGTAGTCTTGATGATAACCTTCGGCTGAATAAAATTTGGTGGCAGAAACAATTTCAGTAAAAACTTTGGTATTTAGTTTGTCTTGTATCTTTTTTTTACTTGCTAATGCTAACTGTTTTTGTTGGTCATTGTGATAAAAGATAGCTGTACGATATTGACTACCAATGTCACAAAACTGTCGATTTTTGACGGTAGGATCAACATTAACCCAGAAAGTATCTAATAATTGCTGATAACTTACTTTAGTAGGATCGTACTCTACTTCTACTGATTCGGCATGACCTGTTTTACCTCGACTAACTTGCTTATAAGTGGGGTTATCTAATTTCCCTCCTATATAGCCAGAAGTTGTCGATAATACTCCATCAACTTTATCAAAATCACTTTCCATACACCAAAAGCAACCTCCCGCAAAAGTAGCGGTAGTACTATTACTATTACTGTTGGTGTTTTGAGCACAAGCAGAGGGAACGACTAGAAAAAAAGTCAGTAAAACGATCGCAATAAATCTTTTCATGTTGATATTATGCCTCAGCAATAAATTTTAAAGCAACACCATTGTTACAATAACGTTTACCTGTAGGTTTGGGGCCATCATTAAAAACATGACCTTGATGTCCATCACATGTAGCACAATGATATTCTGTACGAGGTAAAATTAGTTTAAAATCTTTTTTGGTTTCAACGTTATCACCAATTGTTTGATAAAAACTAGGCCAACCTGTGCCACTATCAAATTTAGCTTTCGATTCAAATAACGGTGTATTACAAGCCGCACAAGCATAGATACCTTTTCTTTTTTCGTCGTATAGTTTACTCGAAAAAGGTCTTTCTGTTCCTTCTTTGACTAAAACATTATATTGTTCAGAGGTTAGCTTTTCTTGCCATTGTGCATCTGACATATCGATTTTGTCTGGTTTTTGACTCACTGATGATTTGGTTGCTGTAATTCCTAATAAAAATGCGATCGTACCTACACTAGTACTTAACATTGTTCTTCTTTTCATAATTTAAAAAATTAATTGTTTTGTTTTTAATAATCTCTTTTTATTTTATCCAAACTAAATAAGATGTAGCTGAAATAATACTTAGTTTTTACTAATAATCTTTTTGTGTTATTGAGATATTTTTTAATAATACTCCGCCAGAACAAAAAATTCTCCTTTTTGTCAAGGAAAAAAACGACTTGAAGGTAGTAATAAACCTTGAAAAATAAATAAACCATCAACGATGATTAAAATTAACCAAAGTTAACGGTAATTGGAGAAAATGAAGTTATAGTGATTTTAGTTTAGACTAAATACTCAAAATTACAGATTAATACTTTAGGCATATATTTTTTGATTATCTAAAAGTGTTTCGGTTTTAACGGGTAAATCAAGCAAATTATCATCAGTAGATAGATGAACTTTTTCTACTGTGGGAGTAAAACCAAGCCATTGTTTAGAAATTTTAGCAAAATCTTCAGGATTACCACTAACACAAAAACGAGTTGGTAACAAATTACCTGTGTTATTTAATAAATTGAGTAGTTTTAATTCTTTTTCAACAGCTTCAACTAAATAGTTGGCTGGGTCGATTAATTTAACTGATTCAGGTAAAATTTGTGTTAAAACACCTTCTAAGTGAGGATAATGAGTACAACCGTAAATTAAACTATCAATACGATTGTCAATTAAAGGAGTTAAATATTCTGTAGCTATTTTTTTGGTATAAGATTCATAAATGCGATTTTGCTCAATCAAAGGTACGAATTCAGAACATCCTACTTGCCAAACGTCAACATTATGATCAACTTCTTTGATTGCGTTGTAATAAGCATTACTTTTAGCCGTAGCGACAGTAGAAATAACGCCTATTTTTTGACCATTTTCAACAGCACCTTTAGCCGCAGGATGAATTAAACCTAAAATCGGAAAATTATATTCAGATTGTACAGTTTGTAAAGCTAATGCAGAACTTGTATTACAAGCCATTATCACCATTTTGACTTGTTGTTGTTGCATCCAATCTAATATATGTCTGACAAAAAGAATTATTTCTTGCTGTGAACGACTTCCGTAGGGAAGACGTAAAGTATCAGCAAAATAAAGCATTGATTCATTCGGTAAATGACGAAAAAGTTTCCGAAGAACCGTTAAACCCCCCACACCACTATCAAAAACACCGATTCTATTACCTAAAGATTGTTTCATATTATTGCTGATTAATTATAGCTATTCAAGATTATTAAAATTATCTTAATTTAAGCAAAACTACTTACAAATGTAAATACTCCGATAGGAATAATTTGATTATTTTTCACTTTTACGGATATTAAAATAGATCAAAAAAGACTCAATTAATTCCCTTATTTATCTTAAATTAAATAAAAAAGAACTACGCTACCCTACTTAAGAGTAACTATTCCCAAAGAAGTATTGACTAAGTATTTTTTTAATTATCGAATCTCAACTAACTTTAGTATAAAATTTAATAATTTGTTTCATTAGTAATTAATATCTCAGTGAAGTTAGCTTAAAAAAATAGACAACTCAAGACAAATTATCAATAATCATCTGTTAGCAAAAAATAATTATTCTTACCTACTAATTATAAAATTGAACACTTGATCTTTTAGCGATTTCATCATTAGTTTGACAGTAAGTATTTAATGACCACATTTTGGATTGTCAGTAATTAGTTTTGAGCCGTATATATTTTTGATTAAGAATTCACATAAAATATATCCTAACTTTAACTAAATTACCACTATAAGACCAAAAAATATTACTCCAACTCATGTAACACATAGCAAATTACGATAATACATAATATATCTATGCTTGTAAGTAGCCCCAATTAATTAAACGTCAGAAAGATTAAGTTCGTAGTTAGGGCTATTGCCCTTATCTTAATCGCTTTTTAGACACCATCAGGGGTAACTACAAACTATTTTTTATTTAGGTAAAGCTATTTATAATTTTGTTTTTAGTTCGTACACCACATGAGAAAATAGCTACCATAATTAATTAAATAGAAGTTAACTAATTCTCAATACCCAAGTATGTAAACTATTAATTGATTCAAAATTAAAGACGATTAGCTTGAATATACTCAATAATTCCTGAGGCGATCGCTTGTGCCATTTGTGTTTGATAGGTAGGATTCGTTAATTTAGCCGCATCCTCAGTACCAGTAAGAAAACCTGTTTCCACCAACACAGAAGGCATACTTGATTTACGTAAAACATAAAAACGAGCTTGTCTAACTTTACGATCTCTTACGTCAACTCGTCTTAAGACATTACGATGAATTACATCAGCTAAACCTTTACCAGTTTGAAAGTAATAAGTTTCGTAGCCACTTACTTGAGGTTTATTGCTTCCTGCTGAGTTAGCATGAATACTAACAAACAAATCAGCATTGGCTTTATTTGCCATATTAGTCCGTCCTGCTAAACTGACAAAATAGTCGCTATCACGAGTCATACGTACTTGTATTCCTTGTTGCTCAAGAATTTGGGCGACTTTTTGAGAAATTGCCATAACAATTCTTTTTTCTTGTATTCCACCTATACCGATCGCACCTGGATCTTTTCCACCATGACCGGGATCGATAAATACTACAGCTTTCGATTTTACGGCTGAAGGATTAATCGTAGTTGGACGACTTGGTGTAACGGCAATAGAGTTAGGATTAGTGTTGTTACGAGTAGGAGTGTTATTAAATGGATCAATTGTTAATGAACCTTGATTAATAGGAACTCTTGTGTTAATTGGTATTTGACGAGCAAAATTACGATCTTTATTTAAGGCTAAAGTCCAAAGATTATTACGTAATTGGTTTAAACGCTGAATTTGAGTATCGTTTGCTGGTTCAATTTCGAGGATTACTGTTTTATCATTCGGTTCTAAAATCCGTAATCGAGCGATCGGACTATCTTTAGGCAGAGTTGGATCTTGAAATACAGGTGATAGCTTAGTATTTTCTAAACGAATTTGATAAACTTTATTTCCATTAATCCAGTTAGCTTTTGCTTGAATAGAGACATTACTCTTAATCAATAATTGGTTGTAGCTAATTTGTAGATAATCAAGAATAGCAGTTTGATTATTGTTAGTAGTATTAGTAGTTGTTGGTCTTTGACTTACTTCAATAACATTATTGTTAGAATTAGTCGAAGGAGAAATAACCGAAATAGATTTACTGTTGTTATTGTTATTGTTGTTGTTATTACTAATGACTTGAGGAGAAGATAAATTTTTGACTCTGCTAACTCCTCCTTGAGGCCAAATCAAAAGCCCTCCTGTTCGCATAAATGTAGCTTGCCATTCTGGGCTATCACGATCGACTTTCATCGTCACAGTAGCCTTATTCTCATTGGTCTGAGTAACGTTAACTTCGCTTACACCATATTGATTAACCTGCCAAGATCTAATTAAATTAGTTGGAACTTTGAGTTGATCAATTTCGATCGTTATTTCACGGCGATCTTGACTACGTTCTATTTCAATACCATTTTGATAACTGCCATTAAGATTAACAACTAAGCCACTTGATGTAATCAGTAAGCCATCATCACCACTACTAGTAGATGAATTACTCGTATTATTAGTTGTAGTTGTCTGATTGTTCGTTGGTGGATTAACGGGGCGAGTAACAGTTTGATTAGAGGTATTATTAGAAGAATTATTTTGAGAAGAAGGAAAATTACCTCTTTGAGGGTTAGGTAGATCAACTGCCCATTGAGTAGGTGAAATGCCTTTGACTTTAATTTGTTGTGGATCTAAGACATATCCTTGAGCTAATTCAACGACAACTCTAGTTGTATTACTATTAAATTGACCAATTCTTAAGCTAGTAATTACGCCACGATAGCTTTCATTAATTGTCGGTCTCCCCAAGACTGTACCTGGTAAATCGATCACTAATCTAGTTGGATTAGCTATTAGTTGAGCCGTAGGTTGTACACCTTGATCTGTTGTAAAAGTAAGACGATTTTGATTATCATCAAATCGCCAAAATAATAGTCTTCCTGCTTGAGCGGGTGTAGCTAAAGACACAATGCTTAAACAGCTAAGAATAAAAGCATAAAATTTGACCATATTATTACTCCTGATGATAATCCCGATTCAGCATATATTTAAATACGGGAAATAATTTTAATAAACATATTATTACTTAATGACAGATAGAGACAATTTTTGTTTCTTTTTTCTCTGACATCCTAGTGTAAACTATTTCTTTGGTAATCGCTCGAATTTAGTTACTCAAACAAATCATCTACAAATAATTTTTGATTTTAATGGGCAAAAACAATTAAATCACTATGAGTCGCAAAAGGAGTAAAATCGAAAAAAGATGCTCAATTAAACATTAACACTCGCCTTACTATAGTTGATTCTACTCAAAATTGTCTATTTATCTTTTACCGATCGTATTTTTAAAAGCAGGGCGTTGAGTAATTTTCTCTAGATACTGGCTAATATGAGGATAAGAGCGTGAACTACCTCAGCCTAAAGGCGTGAGGCTTCTTATCCAACAGATAGCGTAGTAGTAGTTTTCTTTCGTCCGCCTCTACTACGTCTTACATCTGGACAATAAGCTTTATCCCCCGTTCCAGAGGAAATAATTCGCATACCTTCATCTCTTATATTGATAGAGGCGTTTATGTCTCGATCATGCTTTGTTCCACAACTATTACAAGTCCAGTGACGAATATCAAGGGGTAAACTGTCAACTATATTCAAACAGTTAGAGCAGGTTTTAGAACTAGGGAAAAAGCGATCTATTTCTAGATATACTTTACCTTCATCTTCTGCTTTATATTTCAGCATTGTCATAAAACTACCCCAACCTACTTGAGAGATAGATTTAGCTAGACAATGATTTTTGACCATACCTTTGATATTGAGATTTTCAACTACAATAACTTGGTTTTCGTTGACTATCTTGCGTGATAGCTTGTGCTGAAAATCCTCTCGACAACGAGATATTTTATTGTGTACTTTGGCAACTTTAACCCTTGTTTTGTTGCGGTTATTGCTATCCTTTTGTTTGCGTGACAATGCTTTTTGTTTCAGTATTAGGTTACGCTCATGCTTTTCTAACCAACGAGGATTATCATATTTAGAACCATCTGAGGTAATGCAAAAATGAGTCAATCCCATATCAATACCAATCGCTTTTCCGTCAGTTGATTGCTTAGGCTTTTCTTTACTATCCTCGAATAAAACTGAAGCGTAGTATTGACCAGCTTTATTCAAACTGATAGTAACCGTTTTTACCTTGCCTTCAATGGGTCGATGTACTTTAGCATAGACCTCACCAAGTTTAGGAAACTTGAGACAATTGTCAAGCACTTTTACATTTTGAGGATAAGACAATGATTGCTTGCCATGTTTAGACTTGAATCGAGGAAAAGCCGATCGAGCTGAAGGCTCGGCGCCTGAAGGCGATCGTTTTTCAAAGAAGTTGATGAAAGCACGAGATAGATTTAGACATACTACTTGTAAACATTGAGAGTAAGTTTCGCCTAGCCACTCATGTTCTTTTTTGAGTTCTGGCAACTGTTTTTGTAGATCATAGCGAGATAACCCTTTACCAGTGCTTTTATAAGTCTCATTTGTCAAAGCCAAGAATCGGTTATGTAGCCAACGAGTACAACCAAACGCCTTTGATAACTGCGTTTTCTGTGGCTGTGTGGGATACAATCTTACTTTGACGACTTTTAGCATTATCACGTACTCAAGTTTACGATAAAATTATAACATAGATTGTAAAATTTATCGCTCGTTGAGGGCTTCAATTTTACTTGAGGTGTCCATGTATCCCCGTCCTAAAGGAGCGAGGATTTATTGCCCCTCAAACTCCCCGTCTCGTTAAATCTAACTTTAAAAGGATTTGAGTATAGGCTAACATCGAACCTACAGCTACATCAGCCACTGTAAATTGCTCACCGAATATAAAAGAATTATTTGCTAAAATATTATCCATTGATGATAATAGTCTGGGCATCTCTTTTTCTCTAATCTTTTCAATAAATAAACCAACAAACAAAGTTGAATTAGCAAATGAAATCCATTGGTTAATAATACTTCTTTGAGCTAAAGAGGTAATTTCTTGCCCATATTTTTCAGCTAAATAAAGTAAAATCGCTCCTGACTCGAATAAGGTAACTTCTTCATCGACAATAACAGGAACTTTACCCATCGGATTCAATTTCAAAAAAGGTGGTTGTAAATGTTCACCTGCTGATAAATCGACTGAAATAAATTCGTATTTTACGTTTATTTCTTCTAGATACCATTTAATGATTGAAGCACGACTTTGACTAGCACCGTATAGTTTGAGCATATTTGATTGGTTATATATTCTGCTGTGTAGCGACTTTTTTAAATTATTTGATTACGTCTAATGTGAAAAGTATTTGATTTATTTACTAACTACAATCGAGCTATCTAAAATCAAGCACGATCGCTTTTCTTTCAATTTTGCTGTGATTATTATACTAAAGTAATGATTAAATAATTTATCTAAAAAGCTCTTGAAAACCTTTTTTAACTAGCTTAGAAGAGCTTAAAACCGATTACATTCAAACACAATAATTTTCGTCACATTAGGCGTTATCAATTAGACTGTCTTAAACTTTATTATGAGTATGAGGGTGTTGTTTGACATTATCATCATCAGATACAGCCTTAGCATTATTCAAAATTCTTTTTCTTTCCATAGAGTAGTTTAAATCTGTTTTAGAGCTACCTAAAGCTATATATTTTTGAGCGGAGGGCTTACTTTTGTAGGTACGAGTAGCCGCAAAAGTTCTTTCAATAAAGTTTTCACCAAATTGACTATCACTAGGAAATTCACTAGGTTTTTGTAACTTATCCTCATTGATAATATCACCTACGTTTTTAGCGACGGCTAATTTGTAAGAAGTCGGAATTCCTTTTAATAGTGCTTCTATTGCCGCTGAGGGGATGGGTTCGATAACTTCTATTTGTTTGGTTTCTCCTTCTTCTCTGACAAAACAAGTGGCTAATCCGAAAAGACAATAGTCATCAGCAGTAATACCTGCTTCACTTAATATACTGGTCATCTATTTTTAATATGATTGTACTAATAATTAAACCAACTCGATCGAGTTAGTCTTTCTTGATTATTATGTTATCTAACTTACAAGAAAATAGAGTATATTCATTAACAATTAATAACTTAAGATTAATGTGATTAGATGATTATTCACAGGTTAAATTAATGATTTTTTATTGATGATCCTTTTTTTCAAGAATTACTAACCAAAAAACAATGAGTAAAATTGCTTATATAGATTTAGAATTTAAAGACAAAGTAATTGATCTAAAAAGACATAAACAACCAACAGAAATTGCTTGTGCTTGGTTTAGTAACAAGAAAAAATTAAACTTTAACCATTATCAATTTGATTATCATCAACAACTAGATGTTGTCTTGCGAGAATTAAAACAAATTATTAAGCAAATGCTCGAAAAATATAATTTCGATACTTTTGTTTTTTGGGATAGTCGTCAAGATTTGAAAATACTTGAAGAAGCTAAAGTTGATTTGATTAAATTAAAGATAGAAGATTTACAAGAAAATATCGCTAACTTATCTGATGGTAATCGTCTTTCACTGGAAGTTATTAATAAGTTGTTTCAACTCAATAATTTGTTAGCTCAAGAAGTTAAAAATCTTAAAGGAGTTGATGTAGGAAAGATTAAACTACATACTGCCGCAGGAGATGCCACAAGAATTGCGATTGTCCATAAAAAATTTATAGCCAATCCCACTAACTTTCTCAATACTATCAATAAATCTAATCAAAAAGGAGTAGAAAAAACTAAAAATAAGAATCAAACTAAGAATAGTTCAAGTAAAACTAATAATCAGAAAACTACTCTCAAAAAAAGTATTTTACAAAACCTAACTTTGACTCCTATACAAATCCAAAGTATCAGAGAAGGAACTTTACTTTTATTAGCTTTAGAAACTTTATCAGAAGAAGAAAGAAAACTTGAAGAGCAAATGTTAACTGACAATAAAAGTTATCAATTAGTCAAAAAATTACAAGAAAAAAATTACGATGTTCAAGGATTTACGATCGAACTATTGAAAATAAATCGTTTTCTAAAAGTTAATTTTAATCTCAATATTATGGATTTATATAAAATTAAAATCGATCGATAGGTAATTTACCAAAACAGTAACAAAATTATTAACATTTATTTTTGAAGTTTGATCAGCTTATACTCATTTTCAACTCAAATTTTACAATTCTTAGCAATATTTAACGATCGAATACTTTGTCACAAATTTAATCGATAACTACTTTTTAATCAACAAACTATATTTTGATGTCTAAAAGAAAAGTTAGTCAGAAGATAACTTCAATACTATAGCAAGTAACGGGTGAGTTAGGACACTTTAATTGTATTTCCCCCTTTATAAGGGGACCCGTGGGGATTTATAACGTCCTAACCATCTTGTTTTCTGCCATATTTAATTAATCTTCTATTTATTAAAATCGTGATCTTGATATAATCATAGGTAGAAAATATAAATCAACGATATAGTTGAAAGTTAAAAAATTGTATGACTATTCTCATCATTAGTGGATTAATTGTCGCCATAGTCGCAATTCTATTTGCGTTTCAGAATTCGACTGTAGTAGTCATTAGTCTTGGTGTATGGCAATTTCAACAATCTTTAGCAATTATTCTTTTAATTACTTTGGGCTTAGGAATTATTATCAGTTTATTACTTTCAATTCCGACTATTATCAAAAGAGGATTGCAAACAATTAAACAACGTCAGAGAATTCAGGCTTTAGAATCTGAATTACAATCAAGCGATACAGATATTTCTCAACAAAAACAACAAAGTAAGATATACGAGCAAAAAAACGAAGAATTGGTACAAGCTTTTGGCTTAAATGATTCAGTTACAGGCTTACTCAAAGAAGATTCAGCGGTTATTTTAACGAATTATTTACTACAGCAAGTAAGTAATCAATCGAGTAATAGCCGTTACAATTCCCTCTGCGTATTTTTATTATCGATCGAACCAGCCCAATCTGATCAAAGTAATACTTTAGAAAAGCAAGAAAATGCTATTTATCGAGCCATTTCTAATCGATTAAGTAGTGTTGCTTCGGCTGATAGCTTCATCGGAGTCACCAACAATAATATATTTATCTATCTTACTTTAGGATTAATTGGTCAAGAAGCCACCGAGCATGGTGAATATCTCATCGAAAAGCTGACAGAATCTCCTTTACAAAAAGCCGACGGTACAACTTTGCCTCTTAAAGTATTTGTTGGTGGTGCGATCGCCGATTCTGCCTATACAATAGATAGTCATCAGTTACTCAAACAAGCCGAACAGAATATAAAAACAGCTAAAGAAAGAAAACGTAGTTCGATCGTGGTTACGGGAATAATTACTGATGTTTAATCAAGTTTTTGCAAAATTAATTGCCGATAACTTATTTTCTACTCTGCAATAACATTAATGCTCGATCGTTAATTGTCTTTGATATTCAGCTAAAATAAATGCAGTAGCGATCGCAACATTAAGAGATTCAACATCATTAGCTAAAGGAATTTTGACATTCTCAGTCGCCAAACTGGCTAATTGAGGCGATAATCCTTGTGCTTCATTTCCTAACAAAATAAGAGTTGGTTGACGAAAATCAATTTGCCAATGAGTCTTTTGTGCTGTCAAAGAAGTGGCGACAATTTGTACACCTTCGTGATGATATTTTTGCACTAAAGCTAAAAGCTCTTTTTCTCTTTGAGCCTTTATTTTAAACCACTCACCGACAGAAGCACGCATTACTTTGGGATGATCTAAATCAACGCTATCTTCACTTAACCAGATAAAATCGACATTAGTCGCTACACTAGTGCGAATAATTGTACCTAAATTACCGGGATCTTGAATTGTTTCTAAAACTAATCCACATCGCAAATTAGTTGGTGGCGATTTGTCAGCCTCTTGACGATGGGCAGTAGCAACAACACCATCAGGATTAACTGTTGTGGCTAATTTCTGCATCAATTCGGGTGTAACAACTTCAGTTTTTTGGGCTAAATTTTGTAATTGTTGCCAATAAGCAGAATTTTTTTGCACCCATAAAGACGTTGCCAAGACATTAACTAAAGGATAACCGACTTCGATCGCCGCTATAACGAGATTACTCCCTTCTAACAAATGTAAATTTTGCTGATGTCTTTCCTGACGACGATGCAACTTACGTATTTGTTTAATCAAAGGATTTTGTAAACTACTAAGCATAAAAAAACAATTAACAATTAGCGATTAGCAATTAGCAATTAAAACTTCTTATTTATTGCTTTTTGCCTCTTACTTAATTGTCAATTGTCAATTGTCAATTGTCAATTATTTATCGGATGTATTCTTTGAGGATGCTATTACGATTAGGATGACGCAGTTTACGTAAAGCTTTAGCTTCTATTTGTCTAATACGCTCACGAGTGACATTGAATATTTGTCCGATTTCTTCTAAAGTTTTCATTCGTCCATCATCCAAACCATAACGTAATCTTAAAACATCACGCTCTCGTGGGCTTAATGAATCCAGTACATTTTCTAAATCTTCTCTTAACAGATTTTTAGAAACTTCATCTTCTGGTGTTTCGCCATCAGCTTCAATAAAATCACCTAAACGAGAATCTTCTTCTTTACCAATAGGTGTTTCTAAAGAAATAGGTAGCTGTGCAGATTTAGCAATGAAACGAAGTTTTTCAATGGTCATTTCCATATCTTCTGCTATTTCTTCTTCAGTTGGCTTTCTACCCATTTTTTGAGATAGCATCTTAGTCGTCTTTTTGATGCGAGAGATAGTTTCATAAAGATGCACTGGGAGTCGAATTGTTCGAGATTGATCTGCTATGGCACGAGTTATAGCTTGACGAATCCACCATGTAGCGTAAGTGGAAAATTTGTAACCTTTCTCATGATCAAATTTTTCTGCCGCCCGAATCAAACCTAAACTTCCTTCTTGAATCAAATCTTGAAACGATAAACCTCGATTCATGTATTTTTTGGCGATGGAAACAACTAAACGCAGGTTAGATTGTACCATTTTGTCTTTTGCCCTTCTACCGATATGTAAACGTCGATTAAAACTTCGTAGATTAGGTAAATCGCAAGCTTGAGCCCATTCTTCGTGTTTTGGTGTTCGCCCTAAATGTTCACTTAATGTTAAGTGAATTGATTCCATATCTAACAAATCAGCAATCTGTCTGGCTAATTCAATCTCTTCTTCTGCCCGAAGTAAACGAATTCTACCAATTTCTTGGAGATAAATACGAATTGAGTCTTCAGTAAAAGGTTTCTTTTTAGTTTGTGTGCGACGACGACTTGTACCACTAACTTTGCGTGTTTTTTTGTTGTTGACATCAGCAACACCAATGGAATCGGCTTCGACAATCACTTCGCTTAATTCATTGCTTTTTGATTGTTTGGATTTTTTCAATTTCGCTGGAGTCATATCCAACATTTCTTCTAATCCGTTAGCGGGTGAAATAGGTGCTAAAATTTCTTGTGCCTGCGTCATTAGGTTTTCCTCTTGCTCCTTATAAAATTTTGTTTAGAAGATAAACGGTTAAATATAAAATATTGATGATGATATTAACAGTCTTCTGTTTTTTTAATTACCATAAATTACACAATGCACAATCTCAACGACTTACGATCGTTTTGTTAAGCATTTATCGCTTAATTTTTATTGATCCCAATATTAGTCAGTAATCGAGAAAACTGTCAATGTTAAGTTGCCATTTTTGTATTGTTGGTAATTACAGAGTCTTGTTCAAAATCCTAATATTAGTTAATTTTTCTAACATTTAAGTCAATTCGGTTGACTGTTTTCCTCATGGTCTTCCAGTCTGGTATAATTGGGGACTAATGAATTATAAATAAACAATTATGATAGGTCATATCTAAATGTTTGTGACAAAACTATCGAATTTATCCTGCTCGATCGTTTTATGATTCCATTAACTCTTTTTCTTGATGAGAAAAATTTATTCATTTTTAAGTTTTGATAAAAATGAGTTTGATGAAATCTTCAGATATTGTAATGAATTTCACAGAAAATGGCATCCAGAAACGATATTTTCTATTTATCAAAGACAAATCTTTTTTATAATACATAAGTCTGTTTCGCTTGATTGTTATAAATCTTCCCTGACCACTAGGTTAACAAACCTTTTTATTTTTTGGGAAGATTTTGTCAATTTTTTTGGTTTGACTGTCATCAAATGTTGAATCGTTCTAGTCATTTTCACTGAAAGTACAATGGTTTCAGTGGTCAATCATTGATTTAGAATTTTAGAACACAAATCTAAACAATTATCTCAAAATATAGCTCCAAAATAAACGATCGCTTTGATTGGTAAAATGATTAGTTATAGATCAACAAAACTAATATAGCAATAGTTAAGCTTGCTCAATAGAATATTTTTGTTTTTGTTTATATGTATTTATTATATAACATATTTATTTTTTTAATCCAACTAAATTGATCATTTTATTTAAAAATATTAACTTACGCTAATCGCTCAGTAGTTATTTATTTTCCCACTAAGTAAAGTTTTGTATCTTTGATTAAAAATTAATTCTGAATAACTATTGCTGATCTCCAAAAATATAATTAGATAATACAACATCAAGAAAATAATATTTAATTAATAATAAATAAAGCTTTTATTTAAATGTTTGATTATCTTTGAACATTAAAAAATTTTCGGAAAGAGGAAAAGCCATTTTAATATCTTCTAATTGATAATTGCGGTGAATTTCCTTAATAAATTGATGAGTTACTACCAAACGATCGTAATATTCATTAATTTTTAAATAGACGACTAAAGTAATGGCAAAATAATCAAAACTTTCATATCTCAAAAACGGTTCAAAATCAGTTATTCCATTTTCCATCTCTTGAATAATTTTTTTAGCTGTATTTAAAGTAACTTGTTCTACCTTTTCTAAATCACTATCGTAGCTAACACCTACCTTGATTGGAATTAGCATCCACGGTTCTTCTAGGGTATAGTTTTTAAAACTAGCATCGACAATACTACCATTAGGAATAACAATTACATTATTGTAAATATCTCTGATGATTGTGTATTTTAGTTCGACATCAAGAACATAACCCTCTTCACCGTCTTTTAATTTAATATAATCTCCCGGTCTTATTTTACGAGAAATAATAATATTAACACCCGAAATTAAGTTTCCCAATGTACTTTGAAATGCTAAACCAATTGATAAACTACCTACCCCAAAAGCGGTGATTAAAGCAGTTATCTGAATTCCTATTGATTGAATAATAATCAGAAAACCAATACTAAAGATAATAACTTTAGTTAAATATTCAAATAATGAAGTTAAGGAAACTGTAGTTTCGTGTTGAATACTATACAACTGAATTGTATTAACGGCTAAACGAGAAACAACTAAAGTGGCCATTCCTAAAGCTATTACAATTAATATTTTCTCCGCTAAACTATTGAATGTAGGAGGTAAATACATTATTGGTAATACTAAAGCGATCGCTCCTACTACTGCTAAAGTAGTGATTGAGCCTTCAAACGATTTGATTAAAGAAGAATATTGACCTAAAAAACTTTCAGGGTCAAGGTTTTTTCTAAAACTTTTTAAACGCCTATCAATAATATAGCCAATTAATCCTGCTACTAAAATAGTGATTACAGGAATAACAATCTTAATAATTAGACTCCAATCATTAATAAAATTCATTATCTCAACAATTAAAATTACACAAAGTTATTATATAGGAGAATTTTGCATTCCAAAGTAACCAGTGGGCTTATTGTCTTATTTTGCTAATTAAAAATGAGTTAAATAATTAATTATTAATCAAAAGATAAAACTAATTTTTTGAGATTTTTATTCAAATAAACTTAGTTGTTGTGTACGCTTAAGGGTTTCTTTTTTTAATAAATCAGGGTAATTATTTTTCACAAAATTAACTTGCTGACTAACTGGATAATAAGTAAAGTTTTGTTGAGTGTTTTGTAATAACAAACTCAAATCTGATGGTGAATTTAATTGTGGATTCAACCATTGCTGATAAACCGAAGGTGATAAAATAACGGGCATCCTTGGGTGAATTTCCTCCATCACTCCTTGTGCTGAGGTATTGATAATGGTGGCACTATTGATTGTTTTACCCTCAGAATTTTGCCAAGATTCCCATAAACTAGCAAAAGCGAATAATTCTTGATTTGGTAAATGAAAGTAAAGTGGGTTTTTGCCGTAAGAATGGCGATTCCATTCATAAAAACCATCGGCTAAAATCAAGCACCGACGATGAATAAATGCGTCTTTAAATGAAGGTTTTTGTGATAAGGTTTCCATCCGAGCATTAATCAAAGGATTAGTCTTACTCGCTTTTTTTGTCCATTTAGGGATTAATCCCCAACGTTGCCACCGACAAGATAATTGATTATCTACTGAAACGATCGTCATTACCTTTTGTGTAGGGGCTATATTATAACTAGGAGAAAAACTATCTAAATTATCGACTGGCACTGACAAAGAAGAAAGATAATCAATAATTTGCTCTTTTGTTTTAGTTAAGGTAAATCTACCACACATACTTTTGAGAATTGAGAATTGAGAATTGAGAATTGAGAATTGAAGATTAGGTGGTAGTAAGGTGGGCATAGCCCACCATGTATTTAATATTACTACTTAAATACTTAAATCCGAAAACTAATGATATTTGTTCGAGTTAAAATTATCGATCGACAGAACCCATAATAATATCGATACTACCAAGAATCGGCATAATATCAGCAAGTTTTACCCCTTTAAGTAAATCAGGTAAAATTTGTAAATTATTAAAGTCAGGAGCGCGTATTTTCCAACGATTAGGGAAAACATCATCTTGCCCAACAATAAATACTCCTAACTCGCCTTTACCTGTCTCTACACGAACATAATGTTCACCAGCAGGTATTTTAAAAGTAGGCGGTACTTTTTTAGCGATATACTGATACTCAAAATCATTCCACTGAGATTTTTTACCTTCAGTCATTCGTTTGGCTTCTAAATTTTCGTAAGCACCACCGGGTATTGCTTTCATTGCTTGACGAATAATTTTAATTGATTCACGCATTTCTCGTACACGAACTACGTAACGAGCGAAACAATCACCTGAAGTTTCCCAATGTACATCCCAATCAAAATCGTCATAACACTCATAATGATCGACTTTACGTAAATCCCACTTCACCCCCGAAGCACGTAACATAGGACCAGATAAACCCCAATTGATTGCTTGTTCACGAGTAATAGTACCAACACCTTCTACTCTTCTACGGAAAATAGGATTATTAGTAATTAATTGTTCGTACTCATCAACTTTAGGTAAAAAATATTCACAAAAATCTTCGCATTTGTCCATCCAACCGTAAGGCAAATCGACAGCAACTCCACCAATACGGAAATAATTATTATTAATTAAACGCATACCACTAGCTGATTCCCACAAATCATAAATCATTTCTCTTTCACGGAAAATGTAAAAGAAAGGTGTTTGTGCGCCCACATCAGCTAAAAATCGGCCAAGCCAAAGTAGATGGTTAGCGATACGATTTAATTCGAGCATAATCACCCGAATATATTGAGCCCTTTTAGGCACTTCTATATCAGCAAGTTTTTCTGGTGCATTAACAGTAATGGCTTCGTTAAACATTCCTGCTGCGTAATCCCAACGACTTACATAAGGAACAAACATTACGTTAGTCCGATTTTCAGCAATTTTTTCCATGCCTCGATGTAGATAACCAATTACTGGTTCGCAATCGATGACATCTTCTCCATCTAAGGTAACAATGAGTCTTAACACCCCGTGCATTGAAGGGTGATGAGGCCCCATGTTAATTACCATGGGTTCTGTTCTAGTTTCTATTTGAGCCATAAAGCTTATATTTGAATAATTAAATAAATTGCTTTTTTTTGTTTAAGAGTTTCAATAGAGTCACAAACAACATACATTAAATATTTTGATTGTGTTTGAGTTTCAGATTTTTTGTTCTCTTAACTCTTTTGCCTATTGTTATTGATTAATTCTATAATACTATTATTCATAGAACAATTGACAATTGAGTATTTGCATCTTTGTCTTAAATCGAAATCATAATCAGCAAGCACAATTATTAATTATTAATTATCAATTATTAATTACTAACTATCAACTATCATCATGACAACACCACAAGGATTAGCTTTACATACCACTACAGGAGAATTAGGAATTTGTTTGGTTAATCATCAAGGTTCGTTTCGGCAACAGTCATGGGATTTAGGTAGGCAATTAGCGAATGAAATACAGATCAAATTAGCTGAATTTATTCAACCTCAATCATGGCAAGATTTAGATTTTATTGCTGTGGCGAATGGTCCTGGTAGTTATACTAGTACTAGAATTGGAGTCGTTACGGCTAAAACTCTAGCTCAACAGTTACAAGTACCTGTTTATGGTATTTCTACTTTAATAGCGATCGCTTGGTATCATCACGACAAGTTACAACCAGAACAATATATCGCTGTCGAGATTCAATCTCATAACGAGAATGTTTTTGGGGCAATTTATCAGTTTATAACTCCTCAACAACCGCTCAAAGTTATCACTACAGAGGCTAAATTTACACCTTTACAATGGCAAGAAACGATCGAGCAAAAAAAGAGTTGTTCAGGTAAGCTAATCAAAATACAAGCTCCTGAAAAAATAGCTTTTAGTACCCAAAGCTTGCTAGAAATAGCTTTACTAAAACAGAAGCAAACTTCTTTAGAAGATGAATATCATTGGCAATATCTAACTGTTTTTTATGAATGAAATATCATATTTTAGTTTTTAGTTTTTAACTATCAACGTCTTGGTCAATTATTCATTGCTTTAGAAGACTTCTTCGTCCAATGACCGCTATCAACTATCAACTAAACTAGATTCTTTGACGAGAAAATGACCAAATTCCGTTAAAATTAAGAGTTGTTAAGAAAATAATTTTAGAGAAACTATCATGGAAGTAGGACAAAAAGTAAAAGTTTGCCGTCTTAAAGAAAAAGTCAATGATAAATACATCGAAAAAGCCCAACAAGGACAAGAAGCAGTAATTAAATCTTTTAAAATGACTGACGGTAGCGGTGTTGGTGTCTTTGTTGAATTTCCTGATTCTACTACAGGTTGGTTTTTTGAAGATGAAGTTAAAGTAGTTAAATAATTTGTGTAACACTAGGGTTATGAGCAATGATTATTGAGGAAACTGCACTTATATTTCTTCTTAATCAGCCATTGCCCATCATTATATTTCTCAACTAGATAGTTTTTTTTTATCAAATGGCTTTTATATTAACTTTTCTCGGTAAAGGTGGTGTCGGTAAAACCACAATTGCGATCGCATCCGCTAAAAAATATGCTCAAGAAGGAAAAAGAGTATTATTAGTAACACAAGATTACAGCTCTGCTTTTGCTTCACAATTAGGCACAGAAATAGAATCAGGAATCCAAACAATTAGTTCTAATTTATCTGTTATTCGATTAAAACCGACTCAGTTATTAACCGATAGTTGGGATGAGGTTAAAAAACAAGAGCGTAAGTATTTACGATCGCCTATTTTAAATAATATATTTGCGGAAGAATTAGCTATAATTCCGGGTATGGATGAAGCTTTAGCTTTAAACTATTTACGAGAGCAAGACCAAACAGGTGATTATGATGTTATTATCTATGACGGTAATAGTAGTCTAGATGTTTTAAGAATGTTCGGCATTCCTGATACTCTAAGTTGGTATATCAGAAGAGTACGTAACTTATTAGAAAACTCAGACATAGTCAAAACTTTATCTCCTTTTATTCAACCGGTGACCAGTGCTATTTTAAATGTTTCTTGGAGTGGTAATGATTTAGCTTCTCAACCAACTAACCAAGCGAATCAGATGTTAGATAACGGTATCAAAGCGATTAGTAATCCTGAGCGAGTAGCCGCTTTTTTAGTTACTAATTCAGAGACAGAAACGATCGCTTCCGCCAAATATTGTTGGGGAAGTGCACAACAAGTGGGTTTAACTATCGGTGGTGTTTTATCTCTTAACCCTGATGAAACGACTATCAATCTAGTTGATGAATTTGCACCTTTAAGCATCACCAATCTAAACTCAAAAGAAAATGATCATTGGGAGGAATTGATTAACAGTTTACCTGATTTTCAAATACAGGCAACTCAAGCACCTCATCCTTTAATCGTTGATACTAACAATAGAGAAGTTAAAGTACATTTACCTGGATTTAAGAAAAAAGAGGTCAAACTTACTCAATCATGAACCAGAAATAACTATTAGTGCAGGTGAGCAAAGAAGAAATATTTTGTTACCTCCTATTCTTAAAGGTAAACCTGTTAAAGGAGCAAAATTCCAAGATGCTTATTTAGTTATATCTTTGTAATTAATAATTAAGTTAAAAGAGATATCAACCACCCCTAACCCCTCCTTCAAAGGATGGGGAAATCCATTCAAAATTTGGTAATAAACAATTTAAATAAAATAAAAATATTGATTGTCAATTCTTATATTAGTGCTTGTAAAAGAGCTTGAAATTTAAGCTTAATTTCAATTAATTCCTGCTTTGGCTGTGAACCGGCGACAATACCCGCTCCTGCATAAAAAGTTGCTTTATTGTGTTTAATCAAAGCTGAACGAATACCCACAATAAATTCACAATCACCATTGAGATTAATCCAGCCAATAGGTGAGGCGTATAACGATCGTTCAAAGTCTTCTAATTTAGCAATTTCTTGGCAAGCAATATCAACAGGTTCACCTGCTACGGCGGGAGTAGGATGTAGTTTACTGATAATTTTTAAAGGATGAATATTGTTATTTAATTCAGCATAAATAGGTGTCCATAAATGTTGAATATTAGATAACTTTAATAATTGTAAAGGTGCTTTTTGAGGCAATAAATTCATTTTTTTAAGTTGTTCATAAATAAATTGCCCCACAACTTGATGTTCTCTTTTTTCTTTTTCTCCTTGTAATAATTGTTCACCGATTAAAATATCTTCTTGCGACTGTTTTCCCCTCGGTGCTGAACCTGCTAAGGCATCACTAATCAACTGATTTTTTTTGACTGAAAGTAGTCTTTCTGGACTAGCACCAATAAAATATTCTTCTGTGTGATTACCAAGAGCAAAAATATAACAATCTGGATGATTTTTCCTTAAGTTTTGTAACGATTTGACAATCCGAAAATTATCTTTTGTTTTTACTTCTAAAGCATGAGCTACAACTATTTTACTTAATTTCTTGGTAGCGATCGTTTCGAGGGCATTTTTTACTTTATCTTCAAAACCATCATATTGTTTCTCGTCAATTTCGTATTTAGTATTGTGAGTTTTTTGTTCTTGATTTTGATATATCGCTTTTAACTGTTGACTAAAATTACGTTGATTTAAATATTTCTTTACTAACTCAATTTTATTATGAGTATTAATAGTTAAAATATATTTTTTATCTTTTTTCGTTAATTGTAAATAAGGAAGAAAAATACTACTATCAGAAAAATTGTTCTGAATATTATTTTTGGCAAAAAAACTAAAATAGGAAAAAAAATAACTATTATGAAATGCTACATCTTCATTAGTATAAGTAATAAATTTTTGATTTTCTAAAATAAAATCTTGACAATTATCAAAACGTTTCTCTTTGAGTTGACGAAACTGTTTGGGAGAATCTATATTAAGGATTTTAATCGCTCCTATAGCCACGATCGCTTCTTTTTTTTGATTATTTTGCCAGTAAAAAGATACTTTATTTGACTCTTGTAGAACTGAGAAAAAGATTAAAGGATCTATTGCATCTATTTCTTGTGAAAAAGAATAAATTGGTTGATTATTATGAGTATTATTGGCAGATAAACTACTAGAAAAAATTAAATTTTTCAATTCATAAAGATAATCTATTATATTAGGAGGATTAGGAATTACGACCATAATGGTGAATAATTAATAATAAAGATTTTAAAAAAGATAATTTTATTACTGGATATTTTAAAATTATAATTTCTGTCGGTACTGAGAATTAAAAGTAAAAATAAAAATTCATAAATGAAGTTATTTATCAAAATGTTAACGAAAACTAAGATTGAAGTAATTGATCTACTATCCTGTAACAATAGAGATAAAGACAACTCCAAATCATTAAAATTTGATTGATTAAGTATAAAAACTTATTTAAAGTATCATTTTAAACCACAGACCATGAGTATTGCTAAAGAACAAATATTACCGATTGTTGAACAATCACCAAATCAGAGTCAACTTTGGTACGGTGCTATCAAGCCACCAATGTACACAGTAGCAGTAATTCCCATTAGTTTTGCCACTGCTTTTGCATACTGGGAAACGGGATTGTTTAACCTCAATATTTATCTAACGTTTTTATTTTCGGCAATCTCTATTATTGCTTGGTTAAATCTAACTAACGATGTATTTGATGCGGATACAGGTATTGATGTTAATAAAGCTCATTCTATCGTTAATTTGACAGGTAATCGTCAATTAATCTTTTGGATAGCGAATGTGATGTTAGTTTTAGGATTAGTTGGTATTGGCTTAATTAATTATTGGCAACAAGACTTGACTGTTTTGACAATTATTATTGGTTGTTGTTTTTTAGGCTATACTTACCAAGGTCCTCCTTTTCGTTTGGGTTATTTAGGTTTAGGAGAAATTATTTGTTTCTTTACTTTTGGTCCGATGGCGATCGAAGCAGTATATTATAGCCAAAGTCAAAGTTTTTCAATTAATAGTCTTTGGGTATCAATTTTAATCGGTCTTTCCACTTCAGTTATTCTTTTGTGTTCACATTTTCATCAAGTCAAAGACGACTTAGCCGCAGGTAAAAAATCACCTATAGTTCGTTTTGGGACAAAAAACGGCTCGAATATCTTGACGATTAATTTAGTTAAATTCTATACTTTTTCCTTAATTTTTATTTGGTTAGGTATTTTACCCTTAACAAGTTTGCTCGTTCTTTTAAGTTTACCGATTGCTTTACAATTAAGCAAACTAGTGAGAGAAAATCACGATCGACCTAACAAAGTTAAAAATAGTAAATTTATTGCTGTTAATTGGCATTTTGTTAGCGGAATATTATTATGTCTGAGTTTGGTGTTTCATGGTTAATAGCCTTAACAGTAAATAGTTAACAGTTAAAAGGCACTCGTACATTAATCATTTTCCATTCTCGCACTGAACGAACTTACAGAACAATTCTTTTTATTCCCTATTCCCTATTCCCTGTTAATTATTCATTATTAATTATTCATTATTCATTATCAATGAAAATAGCTTATCTTGTTAATCAATATCCGAAAGTAAGCCATAGCTTTATTCGCCGAGAAATATTGGCATTAGAAGCTAAAGGAATGGAAATTACTAGATATTCGGTTCGCTCTTGTGCCACGCAATTAGTTGATGAGGAAGATTTAAAAGAACTAAAACAAACTACTTATCTACTTGATGTTGGTATCATTGGTTTGTTATTTAATATATTCAAAACAATATTACTTAAGCCTGTTTCGTTTATTCGTGCATTACAATTAACTTGTAAAATAGGTTATGGTTCAGAACGAGGATTGATACTCCATTTTGCTTATTTAGCTGAAGCTTGTGTTTTATCATTTTTATTATCAAAAGCTCAGATAAAGCATATACACGCTCACTTTGGGACTAATTCAACAGCAGTTGCTATGCTTTGTAGTATGTTAGGTGAAACCAGTTATAGCTTTACTATTCATGGCCCAGAAGAGTTTGATAAGCCAAAAGCGATCGCATTACCTGAAAAAATTAAAAGGGCTAAATTTGTAGCAGTAATTAGTTCGTATGGAAAAAGTCAGGCATACCGTTGGTGTGACTATCAAGATTGGCAGAAAATAAATATTATTCGTTGTGGTTTAGATGAAAAATTTATTAAAGCTGAAATAAGCCAACTTCCTCGAGCAAATAAATTAATCCAAGTAGGTAGATTATGCCCTCAGAAAGGACAATTACTTTTATTGCAAGCATTGGGTAGATTAAAAGAAAAAGGTATAGATTTTCAACTGACTTTAGTAGGAGATGGAGAATTAAGAGGTGCGATCGAAAACTTAGCCAAAACACTGAATTTAGAATCCGAAGTTAATATTACAGGTTGGGCAACTAGTGATGAAGTGAAAGAGAAAATTAAAGAAGCGAAATTAATGGTAATGCCTAGTTTTGCTGAAGGTTTACCCGTTGTGATTATGGAATCTTTAGCTTTAGCTAGACCAGTTATTAGTACTTATGTTGCAGGTATTCCTGAATTAGTCGTTAATGAAGAATCTGGTTGGTTAATATCTGCAGGAGATATTGATAGTTTAGCTGATTCGATTGAACTTGCACTAGACACCTCGATTGAAAAACTGAAACAAATGGGTATCTTAGGAAAAGAAAAAGTGATTGAACAACATAACATTAATACAGAAGCTCGAAAATTAAAAGAGTTGTTTATCAAGACAACAACAAGTTAAAGTTTGAGATTGTCAATTTATTTAATAAATGTTGTCTATTCTGTATTTTATTAGTAAATAACTAATAATTTAAACAACAATCTAAAATAAATATACTACATAAACAATTCAGGAAAAAGGATGATTAAATAGCTAAAATGATTAAAGAATTTGAAGCTGATTATTGTAGCCCAAAGTATAATCAAGGCAAAATATTGATTTTTGCTTAAACGAGTATTGGCTAAATTAAGTACGCAGATACTTAAAAGTTGCTCGAAGGATTTAAGTATCAACCTAGATACAATCAGCAAAATGTGTTGAAATTTACTAACTTATATCAATTAATTTTATGAAAAATTTACTTTCTAGATTGAATCTCACCTCAAGTTTTGGCAAACAAGAATTAGGACAAGAATTAGTTGAATGTTCTCCTTTGCATGAAAACTCAATGCTTCCTTTACTGATGAAAGCTTCAGAAAAAGACATCAATGTTGTTGATTGGGTTGTTAAAAATAAACAATTTGTTCAAGAAAAAATATTAGAACATGGAGGTGTTTTACTTAGAGGCTTTCAAGTTAATGGTGTCGAAGATTTTGAAAACTTAATCGCCAAGACTTTTGGTAAGTTATTAACATATTCTTATGCTTCTACCCCTCGCTCTAAAGTTGGTAATAAGGTTTATACCTCAACAGAATATCCAGCCCAGCAGTCTATTCCTTTGCATAACGAAATGTCCTATAGTCTTAGCTGGCCAATGAAAATCGGTTTTTATTGTGTTCAACCCGCATTAGAACTTGGCTATACACCGATCGCTGATAGTAAAGCAGTTTACCAAAAAATTGATCCTAGCATTCGCTCTAAGTTTGAAGACAAAAAAATTATGTATATTCGTAACTACGGTAATGGCTTAGATTTACCGTGGCAACAAGTGTTTCAAACTGAAAGTAAATCAGAATTGAAAAAAATATGTGACAAAATCGGAATTAAACAAGAATGGGTAAACGAAAATCATCTCAGAACTTATCAAACTTGTCAAGCAGTCTTAACTCATCCTGTTACTAAAGAAAAAGTATGGTTTAATCAAGCACATCTATTTCATCTGTCTAATATGAAGCCTGATATTCAACAAAAATTGTTATCTTTGTTTGAACCAAACGAACTTCCTCGTAATTCTTATTATGGTGATGGTAGCGAAATAGAGCCATCTGTATTAGACCAAATTAGACAAATTTATCTAGAAGAAGAGATCAAATTCCCTTGGCAAAAAGGAGATATTATGTTGTTAGATAATCTCTTAGCCGCTCACGGCAGAAGCACTTTTGTCGGCCTAGAAAAATATTAGTTGGCATGACAGCCTAAAAAAAAATATTAATTCGGCTGTATGTGCAGATAATAGAGTTTAAATATATGGTGATGGGTTGTGCGGTTGGCTATCTTTTCAATCATTTAGTTAAACTCAACCCATACTAAAATTAATTCCCTAGATTTGTATTTAAATAGTAATCATCAACTAGTAATTAAAATATCTTATTTTTAAACGAACCAATTTTGTATTTGAATATTGAGTAAAAACGTTATGATACGCTCGATCGAGTAAGGTAAAAGACACAAGCTAAATCATGATAGGATAATATTTTTAGCTAAACTTCTCATTTTAATATCAATGATTGAAGATAATTGTCTTGACCTTATTGACGTAAAAAGATATAAAGATTTAAATGCTAAACTTAACAGCAGTTTTGATTTAAATTCAATAAATTAACTGTTTTAATAACCTATATTTCTCATTCCTTGCTTTGTGAATAAATTATTTTGTATTTTAATACTGAGGATAAACGATGGAAAACGATATTATCTCCCCACAAACGAAACAACATATTTTTGGTGCAAATACTAGAGAAATAGTTGGGGTTGTCTCAGTTAATTCGATCGATTTTATCAGGACAATTTTTAACTGTTTTCAAGAAAAAAAAATAGCCGTATTTTTAACGAGTGAACAAGATTACTATAAAATAGATTTAACAGGGGCAAAAAAAATAATTACCCCCAAATTAGAGTTTGGTTGGTGTAAAATAGGTTTTATTCCTCAACAAACAGAATCGCTCGCCCAAATAGCTTTTACTTCAGGTACAACAGGAAATCCTAAAGGGGTATTGTTATCTCATCAAAACTTAAACGATGTTGTTGAGCGTCTTAACCACACAATGAAAGTCGATTCAACTATTAGAGAATATGTGGGTATTCCAGTTAATTATTCATTCGGTTTTGGTAGATGCCGAGCCGTTGCCACCGCAGGAGGAGAATTTTATTTACCTGAAAATGGATTTAATCCGCTAGAAATCAGAGATATGCTGTTAGAAGGATCGATTAATGCTATCTCTGCTGTTCCTAGTTTATGGCGATTGTTATTTCAATGTCAACAAATTTTTGGTCAAGAAACTCATCAAGTAAAGTGGATTGAAATTGGTAGTCAATACATGAGTCAAAAAGAAAAAGAACAAATCAAAGCTCTTTTTCCTAATGCTAAAATACTTCAACACTACGGTTTAACTGAAGCATCTCGAAGTACATTTTTAGAAATTGATCAAACTTCAGGTATCGATTTAGAATCTGTAGGTAAAGGTTACGGTAATATGCAAATCAAATTATCTCCTGAACAAAAAATAATGATTAAAGGAGATAACGTTGCTCGCAAAATGTTAGTTAACGGTGAATTAATTGAAAATATTGATCAACAAGGATGGTTAACTACTAACGATTTAGGTAAGATTGAGAATGGTTATATTTACTATCAAGGTAGAGCGGATGATTTAATTAACTGTGGTGGAATCAAAATATCACCAGAAACGATCGAAAAACACATCAGAGAAACACTTCAAATCAAATCAGGTGTTGCAGTTACCAGAATACCAGATGTTATGAGAGGTGATGGTATCCTAATTGCTACCTTAAAAGAATACAATTTACCATTAGAATCAGTCAAAAAAGCCGCCACAGAAGCAATGGCGGCAAATAATATTCGTAGTTTTGATGCCATTAAACTAATTGAGTTGGATGAATTTCCCACTACTAACACAGGTAAAATCAAAAGAAAAGAATTAACTAAACTATTTGAAGCTGAACCAAAAATTGATAGTACAGCCCCTGATGTTGATGTCTTCTCAACCAATGGTGGTAATCATCTCAGTGAACAAGAAAGACATATCATCGAGGTTTGGCAAGAAATATTAGGAGTAGAAAATATTGAACCAGATAGCAACTTCTTTTCAATCGGTGGAGACTCCTTAACAGCGATCTCAGTAATGGTCAAAATGGAGCAGTTAGGTATCTCTCGTGATATTGTTAGGGGAATGTTGCAAGGCTTGTCAGTCAGGGAGTTAGCCCAGAGAATTGAAGGCTCAAAAACGACAACAGCAACCACTACGACAAATACTCAGCACGAACAAGAACAACATATTATTAAAGTTTGGCAAGAAGTTCTAGGAGTAGATAACATTGAACCTGAGAGTAACTTCTTTTCCATTGGTGGAGACTCCTTAACAGCGATCTCAGTAATGGTCAAAATGGAGCAGTTAGGTATTCCTCGTGAGATTGTCAGGGGAATGTTACAAGGTTTGTCAGTTAGAGAATTAGCTCAAAGAATTCAAGCCTCTCAAAATACCGAAAAAGAACCTGTTAAAATATCTCACACTATTTCTAATCTTTATACTAAAACAGGTTTTAATATCAATATAATTCGTGGATTTTTAGTTTTTTGCGTTATATCTGGACATTGGTCAGCTGGTCTTTTTGATAAGCTACCTTCAGTTATTGGTCAAATATTAGCACCTGTGATGGCGAATATATTTGCGGCAGGTACTCAAGGTTTTAGTATTGTGTATGGTGTTTCGGCTGGTTATTCTTTGTTTGAAATATATAAAAACGATCGTCAACGTTTTTACAAACTTATTAAAACAACGTTAAAACTTTTATTTGTAGGTATTATCGCTCTATCAATTAGAGTGATTGGACTGCAATTAGCTACTAATCGATTTGATTCATTTACTAATTTTACTAACTCTTTCTATTCTGTTATTAGCTATTTCTTCTTAATTACTGCTACTCTCGGATTGTGGTTTAAGTTACTAGAGAAAGTTAAAAATCCTGTTGTTGTCAGTTTGTGTTTGGGTGTACTAATTCACTTTTTATATTATTTTTTCTTACAAGGTTGGGGAAATTACACAGCCTATGGCTTAGTTGAATTATTTAAAATTTTGATGGTTGCCAAATTTGGTTACTTTAGCCTCACTCCTGGCGTATTAGTTGGTATGAGTATTGGTATTGCCATGAGGAAGAAAATAAATAAAGAAATAAATCCGCTTAATACTGACTACATTTGGATTGGTCTTGCTTTGATTTCCTTCGCACTAGTCACTTCTTCTCATGCTGATTCATTTGATACTTGGTGGACGTGGCCACGTCCAGTATCTTCTTGGACTTGGATATTTAATATTGGAGCGATTTTAGTACTTTTAAAAATTAACGATCGTATTTTATCTCAATACAATGAATTTCCTCAGTGGCTTAAATTTATCTTTCAAGCAACAGCAACTATTGGGATTTTAGCATTTCCATTTTTTATCACTCACCAATTCGTTTTACCTTTAAAAAATATTTTAGAGACTTTTGGTCTGTCAAACTTAATTGCGATCGCAATTCCAATGATTTTATTTTTAGTCTTTTCTTACTTTATCTGCAAGAAAGTTTACGAAACTAATTTTACTTGGTAAAAAGTAATTAATAATTAATAATTAATAATTAATAATTGCTATTTCTTACTCAATTTAGTATTGAGATACTTCACAATCAGATTATATTTTAGTATTTAGTGAAAAATAAAATCACGATCAACTATTAAGTATTTAAGACTATCCTCAATTCAGGGTAATTTTTGCTCTTTTTTTTCTTAAAAACTAAGAATATTAAGTAAAGCTACTTTTTGTTCTTGTTTTTGAAAGGGAATTGTTATCGTTAATTGTAAAGAGGATTAGTCGCCTCTTCATCAGTAATTATCAATTTCAAAAATTTTTGATCATGATCACAACAACTAATTGGCAAAAACTACAAAATGGTTCTGATATTAGAGGTGTAGCAATTGAAGGAGTAAAAGGCGAAAAGGTTAACCTAACTCCTGAAGTTGTTACCATTTTAGGTAAAGCCTTTACGCAATGGTTAAGTCAACAAAGCCAAAAACCAACTAATCAACTCACTGTTTCTGTAGGTAGAGATAGTCGTTTATCAGGAGAGACATTACTCAAAGCCTTAAGCGAAGGTATCAATAGTCTGGGGGCAAATGTATTAAATTTTGCGATCGCCTCTACTCCGGCAATGTTTATGAGTACTATCACCGATGGGTTTAATTGCGATGGAGCGATTATGTTAACAGCTAGTCACCTACCTTTTAATCGTAATGGTTTAAAATTTTTTACCCCTAATGGTGGTTTAGGAAAACAAAATATTACTGATATTTTAACCCTCGCTGAGCAAAACGAATTTATTGATAGTGATACCAAAGGTAAAGTAACTAACCATGACTTTATTTCGGTTTATGCCGATGGTTTCGTTCAACAAATTAGAAAGGCTGTCAATCATCCAGACAGTTTTGAGCAACCTTTACAAGGGTTAAAAATAATCGTAGATGCTGGTAATGGTGCAGGTGGATTTTACGCTGATAAAGTATTAAAACCCTTAGGGGCAGATACTACAGGAAGTCAGTTTTTAGAGCCTGATGGTAATTTTCCTAACCATATTCCTAACCCTGAAAACAAAGAGGCGATGGCTTCAATTTCTCAAGCTGTTGTTGATAATCAAGCTGATTTTGGTATTATTTTTGATACTGATGTCGATCGCTCAGCGGCGGTTGATGCCGAGGGTAAAGAATTAAATCGTAACCGTCTGATTGCTTTAATCAGTTCGATCGTTTTAACCGAGCATCCTCACTCAACTGTTGTTACAGATTCAATTACCTCTGATGGATTAACTCAATTTATCGTAGAAAAATTACAAGGTAAACATCATCGTTTCAAACGTGGTTACAAAAACGTTATCAACGAATCTTTAAAGCTAAACGAAGCAGGAGAGGAATCATGGTTAGCGATCGAAACTTCAGGGCATGGGGCATTAAAAGAAAACCATTTTCTTGATGATGGTGCTTATTTAATCACCAAATTATTAATCGAATTAGCCAAGTTGAATTTAAAGGGGCAAAAATTAACCGATTTAATCGCTGATTTAGTTGAGCCGATTGAAAGTGAAGAATTTCGTTTTGCAATTAATACAGATGACTTTAAAGCATATGGAAATAAAGTAATTGACGAATTAAGCGAATTTGTTCAAACTCAATCAGATTGGCAACTAGTTACTCCCAATCATGAAGGGGTAAGAGTGGCTTGTGAATCTGAGCAAGAAAAAGGTTGGTTTTTATTACGTTTATCTTTACACGATCCTGTTATACCTTTAAATATAGAAAGTAATATCAGTGGTGGTGTGAGTAAAATTGCTTCTCGTTTACTGATGTTTTTTAAGCAGTTTGAGCAATTAGATTTATCAGTGTTTGAACAATTTAATAGTTAGGATTAATATATTAGGTGCGATCGTAATTTCATAATTGCACCTAAGCAAAAAAAGATTATATACACTAATAAATCTCCCAATAAACTAAAAGTTAACTTTAGTTAACGTACATGATTAGCCTTGAACTTAAGTTCAAGGCTACAAATAACCGTTCAATAAATTGAACTAAAATTATGTCTTATAGTTGTTTAAATTAAGTTTGAGACAGTATAAGTAATAATAGAAAAAGAAGATAAAACCCGCCTTGCAATCAATTGACAAGGCTACAACAACCGTTCAATAAATTGAACTAAAATTATGTCTTAACTTTTATCATCAATACAAAAGTATTAAATTACTCTGACTAAACAATTAACTGTGTAAAATCATCTTCGTTGGTTCGATTTTTAGTTGTATTTTCTAAGCCTTGAGCAAAACCGATCAATTTTTTCCGCTCTTCAATAAATTGATTCATATCTCGACCAAATTTGGCGTTACTATCAATAATAGTATTAATTAATTGATGGTTAAAGATAACTACCGTAACATCTTCTATCGCCAGAATAGAAACAGGAGAAGATTCGTTTTCTAAAAGTGCCATCTCACCGAATAAATCACCTTTGAATAGATGACTAACTATTTTTTGTTCATTTTGCCAATCTCTAATTTGAAGTTTGACACTACCTTCTAAAATAATATATAATCCTTGATCTGTTTCTTGTGCTTGAATAATATATTCATTCATACCATAAGTTTTTAAACTGGCTTTAGTTGTCAAATTTGCGATCGTCTTTTCATCTAGATAAGAAAAATAAGATAGTAGTTGTAAAAATTGTTGAATATAATCACGATCGTATTTATCATTAGGATCATAATAAGGATTATAAGGATGTCGATCGCTTTTTAATTGTATTTTAGTTGAGATTGGTGTGACCAAATTAGCTCGTTTTGTAGCGTAATAAATTTGAGTCATAACCATGTCGTCATAGTCAAGACAAGAACGATATTCTCGATCGTTCATCGCAAAACCAATATAATACTTAATGTAAAAATCTTCATAAGCACTAACACGAACTACAGGCTTAGGCTCAACAAATATACTGGGTGTTTTCTCGAACACTTCTTCTAAAATGATTTTTTTGATTAAATTAGGAGGATGATAATAAGCAAAACGGACATCTAACTCTCGCCAAATCCAAGGATAAAGATTCACAGGGTTAGTAATCACCGCTTTAGATAAAATACTATTAGGAATAATAATCTCATCACCAAACAATGTTTCTACTCTCACCGCACGCCAATTTTGGTCAATAACTTCTCCTTCAATTTCATTAAATTTTATCCAATCACCAACTTTAAAAGGTCGATCGATTGCTAATAAAAAACCCGAAACAAGACCACTAAAAGTATCTTGCAGGGCTAAAGCAATTACTAACGAACCAATTCCTAATGCACCTGCTAAGTTAGCTAAATTAACTTGCCAAACGACTTCAAAAACATAATAGAAAATAACGGCTAAAACTAAACCACGGGTTAATTGAAAAAATAGATTAGATACTTTTATCTGTGAAAGCCCTTTACCTACTTCTTTTGTCGTTAAAATTGAGTTAATTACTGCCAGTAAAGTAATAAATGCTCCAATCCAAAAACCTGTTTCAATGACCTTTACTAGTATATTATTACTGGTAAAATTTAAAAGTTTAGTCATCACTAACAATAAAACCGTTAGAGGAAAAATATATTGCCAAATATTTTTAACAACAGGAGTAAACAAACTTTTTTGTTTCTCAAAATAACGAATACACTCAATTAAAATAACTGCCACAATTGGAATAGCAATCATGATAATTAATCCCCAAACTAAAGTTGATTTTGCCATTTTTTCTTTTGAGTTAATTACATTAAACAGCTTGATTAATTTTTTTGTTTTCTACATTTAAATCAGATACAGACATAGCCGCATCTTTCATCACATTAATAATTAAAGATAAAGCAGTACGCCAAGCTACTTTGACTGAAGGAGTAAAATCTTGAGCTAGTTGTTGCTC
This sequence comes from uncultured cyanobacterium, assembly GCA_963710605.1. Taxonomy (GTDB): domain Bacteria; phylum Cyanobacteriota; class Cyanobacteriia; order Cyanobacteriales; family Cyanobacteriaceae; genus JAALKG01. The sequence goes on along the minus strand of CAVQBA010000006.1, from coordinate 277,397 downwards.
TAAAGTCCAAATCAAGACTTCTGCGACTAAATCGTATTGTTCGGGCACAACGTGGTAACCTACGTGTTTTCTCCCCAAATCTTGCACAATCGGTAACAAAGTTTCTAAATTCCTCAAACCATTCACTGCTATTTGTAAAGTTGACATTAAATTTTGATGTTGTGTTTTCATGTCTTTTTTAAACATACGACGAACTTGAGGAGCAACTTTAAATAATCGATCGTAAAACAATTCTCCTGTCGAATCCATTTGAGGTAATAATTTAACGAAAGAATCTTGAACTAAATCTACTTGTTTAGAGAATGTACCTTTAGGTGTCATCAACATCCATGTCTGAATCTTACCTTTTGCTTCGTTATCGACACCGTAATGTTTAATAAATAAATATTGATCTGTTAATTTTTCTTGAAGAGATTGAGTCACTAAAATATTATTTATTTTTTGTGCTTGATTGATTTTGATGATATTATCAATTGTTTCTCCCCAAACTTGATATGCAAATTTCTGTTTACCAATAATACTTGCACTTAACGCCCCAGAATGAATTGCTATTCTTAAACCAAGATTAGTTTCATATTTTGCATTAACAGATTCGATCGCTTCTAGCATTTCAAAAGTAAACCTAACACATCTTTGTTCATGATCTAAATAAGCGACTGATAAACCACAAATACCGATATATCCAGCCCCAATCGTGTTTTGCTTTTCTATACCATATTCGATTGCTAACCCATCAAAACTATTAATTAGCTGATTAAAAATTTCAGCAATTTCAGCAAGATTTCTTTGAGTTGCTAATTCATCTAAGCCGACGATTCTAGTGGCGACAACAGTAGCTTGAGAAACAGAATCATTAATTGATTGTTCACCTTGATTGAGTCTTTCAACAACTACATCAGGAAGAATATTTAATAATAAACTTTTATTTTTTTGACTTTTTTCTTCTACTAATTGCGATTGAATTTGAACTCGATCGATAATATGATTAATACTTTGAGCTAACTCTTGTAATTCATCATTACGATTCAATTGTGCTTTAATATCGTAATTTCCCGCTTGTATTTTGTCACCTAAATTGATTAAAGATTGAATTGGCTTAATTAAATTTCGGGAAGCTAAATTTGATATACCTAAAATAAGTGCTGCGGTAATGGCACTGATAACCACTAAATTAGATAAAAACGAATATAAAGGTTCAAAAACTTCATCGGCTTCTATTTGAGCAATAATACCCCACTGTAATCCCTTTATATCTAAAGGTGAATAAGAACTAAAAATCAATTTACCTTGATTATTTTCAGTAATAATATTTCCTGAATCCCCTGAAATAGCTAAGTTAGCTATTTTCCTATCTACTGGTTGTAAAAAAACCGAACTTTGATAATTTTCAATTAATTTAATAGTTAATTCAGGTAAACCTAATTTTTTAATTTGTTGAGAATATTTTTGAGGATTTTCTTTTAATAATCTAGCTTGAGATCTCATTAAATAATCATTACCAAATAAATAAACTTCGCCTGTATTTCCTAATCCTTGAAAAGCATTATCTTCTATTAAAATACTGTTAAGTTTATCGATCGGTAATTGAACAGCTAAAATACCAGTAATCTGAGTATTATCATAAATAGGTATTGCCAAAAAAGCCGCAGGTTCACCATAACTAGGTGTATAAGACTGAAAATCTGTTACATGAACTAAACCTTTAGCAGGATTGTCTTTGACTGCATTAACAACAGAAGCTAAGTTGCTACGACTATAAGCTCCTTTTTGTAAATTAGTTGCATAATCAGTTTCTTTATAGACTGAATAAATAATTGCCTCTGTTTGATAATCAATTAAAAATAAATCATTATAGCCAAATTTTTTGACTAAGTCTTGCAAAATTGAATGATATTTATTATGTACCTGACTATAATTACTATTATCTTTTGCTGAGTTTAATTTGTTTTTTTCACCTAAAGAAAAAGGATTTTTAACTAGATAATGGTACTGAAGATATATACCTGCTTTACTTAAAGGAGAATAATTACTATAAATTTGCTCTCCTTCTCTATTTTGAGCTAATTTAGGAAAAAAAGTCTCTTCATAAAAAGTTTTCACTTCTTGATTTATATTGCTAGAAAGTTGATAATTTTCTAATTCTTGAAATGCCGTATTAAATTCACTTATTGCCGTAACTAAAATTTGATTTTCGCTTAATATTTCTAACTGATTGCGTAAGTTTTCAAAATAATATTCGGTATGATAAGATTTAGTTTTTTTAATACTAGTTAATTGAGTAAAAACTTGTTCTTCAATTAATATTTTAAATCTTAACCAACTTAAAATACTTCCTGTGGCTATAGAAAAAAGACTAACTCCTAATAATAAAATAATAATTTTTGATTTAAGGCTAAACTTATTCATATAATAAAAATGATTATTGATTGTTAATTATTAATTGCTAATTGCTAGTTGCTAATTTTGCTAATCTAACACCTAAAAAAATGCCAATTATTCCCATTACAATACTACTAAACCAATAGTTAAAAGCAAGTAATAAATCCGACCCGGCTAAAAAAATCTGTGTTTCTAATTCAAAACTCGAAAAAGTAGTAAATGCACCACAAAAACCTGTTGTTAAAAGTAATTTTATTTCAGGATGAAAATTTTTGATTCTTTCTGTAGCCAACGTCAGAAAAAAACCAATCATGATACAGCCGATTATGTTGACAATAAATGTACCATAAAAACCAAAATCTTCACCTAAGTTTTTTTGTACTAGTTCACCCAGATAGTATCTACTCAATGCCCCTATACTTGCACCTAAAGCGATTGCAATTGCAGGGCGAATTGATTGAAACATAATCTTTTTTAATTAATAAATAACCTACCCAATAGAATACCAAGATAAACCGCAGCTATCCCAAAAATAGCACTTGCCAACGAGTAAAACAGACTCAATACTTTATGATCATGCCAAAGGATAAAAGTCTCCCAACTGTAAGTAGAAAATGTGGTAAAAGAGCCTAAAAAACCTGTTCTGATTAAAATATCTAATTCTGTAGAGTAACCTTTAATAGATGTAGATAAAGTAAAAAATAAACCGATTAACAAACATCCTGTGATATTCACGATAAATGTGCCGTAAGCAAATCGATCGCCCCAAACTCTTTTTGTCCATTCAGTTAAATAAAAACGAGATATTGCACCTATTGTTGCACCAATAATAATTGCGATCGGTATTAATAGTGATTTCATGTTAGTAATTTGCCAGAAGTCTATTGAAAAAGTAAATTGATTACTTACTAGTATTTAAAGCAAACTTTTCCGTTTGTTTCTAAAATTTAACTTGATATTATCAGTTAAAAAACTAACTATCCTATCCTTGTCAAAATTCAAAAATTAGTTAAATATAGTGACATAATTTCAGTCTTATAGATGAAACAATATTTATGTTTATGATTTAGTCTCTTAATTAACTGTCAAAAAAACAGAGTTTTTCGATAATCTCCTCATCTTCCTTTAGTTAGATATTAAAATTTATTTACCTTTGTATAATCAGTACATATGCCCCGTTATAGTGCCAATGATCTTCTACTAGAGTTGATTCCCGGTCGTAAATATACCTCGACCTGTAATTTTACTTCTGACATTTATTGTCTTGGTAGAAGATTGGCACTTCAAGTATTTATCCTCACTCAAAACTTTATAGACTATAAATAGTATTAAGCCATGACTATACCTTCATTTTTAGACAGTCATCAGTCTTTTTGGATTGATTCTACTCTTGCTTCTACCTATCCTTCTTTAACTGAAAATATAGAAATTGACGTTGCCATTGTTGGTGCTGGAATAGCGGGTGTTACCGCCGCTTATTTATTAAAAAAAGCAGGAAAAAAAAGTAGCTTTAATTGAAGCTGACAGTATTGCTCAAGGTGCTTCTGGACATACAACTGCGAAAGTTACTGCCTTACATCAACTCAAATATGCGACACTCATTGACAAAATGGGAGAAGAAAAAGCACGAGCATATGGTGAATCTAATCAAGCGGCAATCGAACAAATTGCTACCTTAGTTGAAACAGAATCAATCGATTGTGATTTTGAGCGTAAAGATGCCTATACATTTGCCACATCTCCTGACACTTTAGAGAAAGTAAAAAAAGAAGTAGAAGCCGCTCAATCCCTTGGTTTACCGGCATCTTTTGTCGATGAAGTCCCCCTCCCATTTCCTGTCTTAGGAGCGGTTAAATTTACCAATCAAGCCCAATTCCATCCACGTAAATACTTACTTGCTTTAGCGGCTAAAATTGATGGTGATGGTTCTTATGTATTCGAGCAAACTCGCATTGAAACTGTTGATGGTGAAGAGCCTTGCAAAGTTAAAACTGTAGATGGATTGACAATTACCGCTACTGATGTAATTGTTGCCACTAATTTACCTATTCTTGATTTAGGATTATTTTTTGCTAAAACTCATCCGCAACGCTCTTATTTAGTCGGTGCTCGTATTGATGCAGACAAAGCACCCACAACGGCAGTCTTTATTGGCACGGGAGATAAATACCGCTCTATTCGTACAACTCCTACTGATGATGGTGGTACTCTGTTATTAATCGGTGGTGAAGGGCATAAAGTAGGTGAAGCCGACGATACCGAAGAGCGTTTTGCTCGTTTGGGTAATTATGCTCGTGAACATTTTGGTGTAGAAAAAATCGATTATTATTGGTCATCTCAAGATTTTAAATCATTCGATCAAGTACCTTATGTCGGTAATTTAACACCGTTACATAAACATACATATGTCGCTACAGGATTTAGTTTATGGGGAATGACTAACGGTACACTTTCAGCGATGTTATTAAAAGATTTAATTTTAAATCAACAAAATTCATGGGCGACGCTTTATGATTCCACCCGTGCCACTCCTTTTGTCAGTAAAGCATCAATTAAAAACAATTTAGATGTTGGTACACGTTGGGTAGGCGATCGTTTTAAAAACCTTGGTGAAAGCCCCGAAGACGTGAAAATAGGCGAAGGAAAACTAGTTACCGCAGGACTTAAAAAAGTTGGTGCTTACCGAGACGAAACAGGAGAACTACACCAAGTATCGGCTGTTTGTCCTCACTTAGGCTGTATTATGGCTTGGAATGCGGCTGAAAAAAGTTGGGATTGCCCTTGTCATGGTTCACGTTTTGATACCGCAGGTAAAATTCTTCACGGCCCCGCTATTAAAGAATTGAAAGTCGAAGGTTAAAAATTCTGTTTATTCCTGATCATAAGATTGACGTAGAGAGGTGGGCAATGCCCACCTTAAAAGTTAAAAGTGAAGAAGTGAAAATAGCCAAAAATATTTTTAATTATCCATTATTGATCAAATACGATCGCGCAGCGCCAGCCTTCGGCTGATCGAGAATTTCCAAAGCATTTTGTCGCCAACGATTATTACAACTATAAATATCGAGAAAAGACTCTAGATGTTGTTTCGACATTGTTAAATCACCAAGAATATAAGCTGACATTCCTGCATGATACAACGCCATATAATTGTTAGGTTGGTATTTAACAACTAAATTCATAATTGCCCCTGCTGACTCATCATCACCCGCATCGGCAATAGGATGTCCGATATTAAAGACAATATTAGCCGCTTTAGCTTGTTGAGTTTGCGGTAAAGACTGAATTAATTGATCGGCTACTTCAATTTTTCCAGCTAAAGCATAACATGCACTGGCGTAACCAATTCCGCCTGTAGTTTGTGGAGGTGGAAAATTACCAATTGTAGTACCAATCTCAACTGAATTACATTGAGGTTTAATAGTTTTAAACCATTGCTGTGCAGAATCTGGTGCTAAATGAACTTTTTGGTTGAACGATCGGTTTTGTGTAGTAACTTTAGGTGAAGAAGATGGAGCAATATAATTACCCCAAATATTTGCACTCACAACCAAGCCAATAACAATCCTAGAGCCAATTAATAAACTATTAGGTTTATTAGAGACAGAAGAATCGTATCGATCGTAATTATCAATATCGATCGATTTAATTGCTTTTAAAGCTGTAGTTGCATTGGGAAATCTATTCTTCGGATTAGGTTCAACCATCAGGGTTAACCAATTTACAAATAAAGGATTAATTTCTCCTAATTGATCTTGAAAATAAAAGCGATAATTATCATTAATTAAACTACTAATTTCGATCGAGGGAGTATTAGTTAATAATCCAATTAAAGTTGCTCCTAAACTGTAAAGATCGGATGCAGAAGTTACACTACGACTAAACACTTCTTCTGGGGGCATAAAACCCGGCGTTCCCATCGCCATACTACTAATAGCAATATTTTGGTCTGGTTTTTTAGCTAAACCAAAATCAATTAAATAAGCATTATAATCAGTATCTACTAAGATATTTTCGGGTTTCAAATCTCGATGAATAATAGCAGGTTTTCTTGATTGTAAATCTTCTAAAATTTCTAAAATCGAAATAGCAATTTTCTGAACTATTTGAGGAGTCAAATCTTTTAAAGTTGCAATTGAAGGTGCATCTTTATATTCTTGTACTAAACAAAAACCGTCATCTGTTTCAAATGAATCTATATATGTAGGTATGCGCGGATGGTTTAATTCTTTGAGAATATTTACTTCTGTTTCATATACTTTAAATCCATGCCAATCACTCTCACCTGTAAAAAAGCGGAATTGCTTAATCACTACTTGTCGATCGTTTTCGGTAGCTAAATAACTAACTCTACCACCTTCAGAGTTTCGCCCTAATTCTCTAATTATGGAGTAGTTGGTGCTACTTAAATCTGGATAATTATTCATTGCTTTAGGCTTGTGTGAAGTCAGTTTTTATTATAGACAATTAATTTTGAAAAAAAGGTATCGGGTAAAGATAATTAATAATTTAATATCTCTATTGTCAAATTGTTGGTTACAGTGTTACCCTATTGTTTAGTTTTTGATTTGGTATAACTTTTTCTCCTCAATTATTTAGTCAAACTATAGTTATCAGTTTTGTTGTCTAATCGTTTGCTCATAAGTTTTCTGAGGTTTTACTTTCTTTTGTTTTTAACTATACTATTTTGAATCGGAATAAGGGATTGATAGTTATTTAAGGCACAATTGTTTTTATTGTATTTAAATTATTTATGAAAATTGAAACAATTATCTTAGCAGGTGGAAAAAGCTCTCGTATGGGGAAAGATAAAGCTTTATTAAGTATAGAAGGAAAATCTTTTTTAAGCCATATTTATCAACAAGCAAATCAATTCAGCCAACAAGTTTATATCGTTACACCATGGCAGGAAAAATATCAAGATTTAGTTGACGATAATTGTCAGTTTATTACCGAAGCTAAAAAATTTCAAGGTCCTTTATCAGCTTTTAGCCAAGGATTAACACATATACAAACTCAATGGGTGTTGTTATTAGCTTGTGATTTACCTTATTTTAATTTAGCACCGATCGAAAACTGGATCAATGAGCTAGAACAATTACCACCAGATTCAGTTGCTTTTCTAGTAAATAATCAAAATCGATGGGAATGTTTATGTGGTTTTTATCGTCGTAATTGTCTTTCTTCTATTGAGCAATACCTTAACACGGGGGGCAAATCTTTTCAATCTTGGTTAAAAAACGTTAAGGTAACTCCTATCTCAATTGATAATCAAACTATTTTGTTTAACTGCAATACACCTGAAGATTATCTTAATCTTAATAACTGATGCCTCAGTAAAAACATTTATTTATTATGAAGGTAGGAGACAGAATTTAAAAGACATGATTTAGAAGCAATCGTTAATCAGTAGTAGTTAAACAGTAAATTATTAATTATCTGTATTTCATTACCTTTTACAATATCTACTTGTCAACAAAGGGCAAAGGGCAAAGGGCACTCGTGCAACCCCTTTGTAAAGCAGGGCTGATTCATTGTCAAATTTTGTAACTTATACAACGCCAGAAATAGCAGTAAATGTAGCTGTTTTTTTCCTATAGTAAAAACACAATGTAACCACTCTCGATCGATCGTATTGTATGTAGTAATAGCTTCTAGCTATTTGTTTTGAGCAGATAGCTATTTTTTTCTTCCTTTGAATAAAACAGCCCTGCCCTTTGAAAGGGGGGTGATTCGGGGTTTAAAACCCGTAATTTTTCGATAAAAATAAGGGTGCAAAACATGATGCACCTCATTAAAGATATTCAATTGCTGTTATTTACTAATTCACAATTGATAGTTATTCTTCAGTTTCATCTTCGTCGTCGTCTTTAGTAGGATAAACAAAACTATTTGAGTTTCCTGTTAATACTGATTTACCTAAAGATAATGCTTTTTGAGCTTCTTTTTCGGCTTTTTTAAACCAATGTGCCCTACGTTGATTACGTTTAGATTTCGATGTTTTCTTCTTTGGTACAGCCATGAATTTTAAAAAATAGTAATTTTAATTATTAGACAATTTTACCATTGTAACTATAATCAATTATCTGTGACAATATTTTGCTTTTGGCTTTATCTTAATTGAGTCGGCGAATCACTCGTTGAAGCGATTGTTAAGACAGATTTGATTTTACTTAATAGTTTTTCTTGATCGATTGGTTTACTTAAAAAGCCATTCGCCCCTACCATTTTACTTCTGAGTCGATCGATCATACCATCATTACCCGTTAAAATAATTACAGGAATATTTTGTAAAGCAGAGACACGACGAATTTGGGTACAAATTTCGTAACCATTAACGATCGGCATCACTAAATCGAGTAAAATTAAATCTGGTTTTCTTTTAATTAATATTGGTAAAGCTTTGAGAGGATCTTGAATTGAAAAAAATTGATAACCTGCTTCGGTGATGATATGTTGCATTATCTCACAAATTTGAATACTGTCATCAATACAAACAATTAATTGTTGAGAAGTTGGTTTAGTAATTTGATTATTATTATTAACTCCAATCAAATTAGCTTTATTTTGGCGATCGATAATTGGTACTAATTCAACAATTCCACTTTCAAAATAAGGTTTAAACCAAACCATTAGTTTAAGTAAATTTAAATTTAATTTATCGGCTAATTCAATTAAAGTAAATTGACCGTTAAATAAAGAAACTAATCTTTGATATGTTTTTTCTTGATTTTGAAACTGTTGTTTGAGTAAAACATGATTTCTAATTGTTGGTGCTGAATGTGGATTCCAAGGAATTAAATCTAATTTTTGCCACATATGCCATTGAGTTTCTGTTTCAACTAATAATTTATCGATCGTAAAAAGAGCGATCGATATTCGTAACCCTGATTCTACAGAAAAATTATTTTCTAATTCAATAATTTTATAAGTAACTTGATCATTAACTTCAGCTTGATAAATATCTAATAAAGTTTGTTTTATTTTAGTTTTAATTAAACTATATGCTTGTGTTTTAGTAATTAAAAATCTTTGTAATAAAGAGATTATCAAATAATAATTCCAACACTCGTATTTTTTGGCTTTTTCTAAATCTAATAATTGATGATCTAATTCAGGAAAATACTTAATTAGTAATCTATTCCATTCTCTTAAAGGATGATAACCACCATCAGCCCATACCAAACGACTTAAACACAGATAAATATGCCACTGTTGCCCGTCACTTTGCTTAATATCTATTCTGCCTGTAAACTTTTTTCCTCTTAGGGATTGGAGTATTTTTTGTAACGCTATTGTACTACTACTATTCATTTCCTCCCCTGATGGTTTCTACTTCTTTTCTTAATTGTTATTGTTTGGGTCATACCGACAAATTACTCAAGAAAGTATTTATTTCAATACCTACTTTTTAGTTTTAATAACTTTAATTAATTGATTCGTGTTTGAATTTGCTATTTTTAAGATAGCATTCATTACTTCTTTTTCGGCAATAAATACTAGTATTTTGTGTAAAGTCTTGATAAAGTTTTAATTTGAATCTATAACGATAATTTTGTAACAAAATTTTACAATAAAAGTAAAATTAACTACAAATTTAAAACAAATTATTTATTCTTTAATCAAAAGGATATTCTAATCAAAATTAATTAGAATCAATAACTTTTGAATAGAGGATAATACTTGCAGAAAAGGTAAAGCTGATTAAGCCCGAAAATGAGAAAAACAACCATAACACAAACGATCGTTACCACACAACAAATGCAACAAATAGAGAACCAACTATTTGCTCATCAAATGCCTATAGCGAGTTTAATGGAGAAAGTTGCACTTTTGTCAAGCCAAAAAATTGAACAATTATATCCTCAAAACAAATATGATAAAGTGGGCATAATTGTTGGTTGTGGTCATAATGGTGGAGATGGTTTGGTAATTGCCAGAGAATTACATCTTAATGGTTATGATGTTTATTTATATGCACCTCTAGCGAATAAATCAAAAAATTTAACCTTACAACATCTTAATTATGCTCAATTTCTAGGGCTTAATTTTGTTCAACAGATAGAAGAGTTACAGCAGTGTAATTTTATCATTGATAGTTTATTAGGTTTCGGCTTACAACGATCGATCGAAGGAAGACTATTTCAAGATATCGAATTTGTTAATCAATTATCACAACCAGTAGTTAGTATTGATATTCCATCAGGAATTAATAGTGATACAGGTACAGTACAAGGAATTGCGATCAAAGCCACAGATACATTTTGTTTAGGATTATGGAAAATCGGTTTATTTCAAGACAACGCCGTTGAATACATCGGTAATTCGTATTTAATTGATATTGGTATTCCTGATCATGTTGTTACCGAATTCATCAATCCTCGTACAGCAGTAGAATTGATTACCCCGACAAAAGCCAAAGCAATCTTACCATTACCTCGCCGTGTCAATACCCATAAATATCGCCAAGGAAACATCGCTTTAATTTGTGGCTCTGCTAGGTATGCAGGAGCGGCATTACTCTCTGGATATGGAGCAAATAGTGGCGGTGTGGGGATGTTAACCATGGTTGTTCCCTCCTCAGTAAAACCATTGATTAATCAAAATATTCCTATGGCATTAGTAATTGGTAGTAACGAAACAAATACAGGAGAGATGAATACAATTCCGATTCATCCTGATGATTTATCTAAATATGACGTGATTGGTTTTGGGATGGGTTTTTCTCGTGAGGTAACATCTCTAGCCCGTCAATTTGTCGGACAACTTTTAGCTAGTCAAAATACATTATTAATTGATGCGGATGGTTTAAATCTTTTAGCCGAAGAAAATGTTTACTCATTGTTGTCTCAACGCCAAGGTATTACTATACTTACTCCTCATGAAGGAGAATTTAAACGGTTATTTCCTGACATTGATTTAACCAAAAATCGTTTACAGGGTGTACAACAAGCCTCTAGAGAAGCAAATTGTATTATTTTACTTAAAGGTGCTAAAACTATGATTTGCGATCGAGGTGGACATACATGGGTAATAAATAAGAGTACACCCGCTTTAGCCAGAGGAGGAAATGGAGATGTACTCAGTGGTTTGATTTGTGCTTTAGTTTCTCAAGGAGATTATACTAAATATTCTGTTGCTGATATGGTAGCCCTAGCCGCATGGTTACATCAACAAGCAGGTATTTTAGCAGTTGAAGATGTCAGCGAAATGGGAGTTGATGGAGTGACTTTAGCTGATTACATTGTTAAAGCAATAAAGCAATTAACAATAAAGCAATTAACAATTAACAATTAACTCATTACTCATTACTCATTACTCCTTACTCCTTACTCAAAACACTCGGTGTTGTAAACAAGGCATTTGTTTTCTTACTTGTTGTAATCGTTGTGGATTAATTTCAGCCAAAGCGATGCCAATTTGTGTGCCAGTGCTTTTGAGAATACAACCCCAAGGATCGATAATCATAGCATGACCGTGGCTACAACGACGACCATAATGATTACCTGTTTGGGCAGGGGCAATCACATAACTAGTATTTTCGATCGCTCTTGCTTGTAATAATACTTGCCAATGATCTTTTCCAGTAAAAGCGGTGAAAGCCGCAGGGATAAAGATTATTTCTGCCCCTTGCTCAGATAAATGACGAAATAATTCAGGAAAACGGACATCATAACAAATCGAAAAACCTAACTTACCCAAATCTCCAGCATCACAAACATCAGGTAATTTGTCTCCTGCCATCACCGAACTAGATTCTTGATAATGATTACCATCAGGCATATCAGCATCAAATAAATGTACCTTGTGATAACGAGCTAATTGCGAACCATCAGGAGAAACTAATACTGCTGTATTAGATACTTTAGAATGATCGTCTGCTACAGTAGCAGGAAAACCACCACCAAGGATAGTTACCTGATAACGCCGTGACATCTGAGTGAGAAACTTTTCGCTTCGAGAAACGATCGTTTTTGCTTGAGCAATTTTGTCATCGTCTTCACCTAAAAAAGAAAAATTTTCTGGTAAACCGATTAGTTTTGCCCCTTGATTTACTGCTAACTCGATTAATTCTTCCGCCTGAGCTAGATTATGATCTATATCAGGAGTACTAGTCATGCAAACCGCCGCCGCCAAATATGGTTTCATATGATGAAAGTCTGGTGATGAAAAAATGTCTAAATTTATTGAATAAATTCCCCGTAACTTTGAGTTAATTCTTTTACTGCCAACTCGTAGAATTGTTGACCGTGTTCAGGAGTAGCCAAAGCGGGATTTGATCCCATTCTACCATCTGGGTAACTTTTACGAAAGCTCTTTGCTCCATAAATAGCATAACCTTTTGATACTTCTGGGTTTAGGGTAGCTGTTTTAATTTCTTCTGGATAAACATATTGAGTTAAAGCAACTTCAGAAGGGGTAGCATGAGAGCCTTCTTCCTTACCATACAAGCTTTTTGCTAATTGATAAACTTCCCTACCCATATACCAATTTGCTACTTTACATTTAACTTGTTCAGAATTAGTTATATTTAAACCATCTAAATGATCGTATATTTGCGAAAAAGCCGCTCTTAATGTAGCTACATTACCACCATGCCCATTGATAAAAAAGAATTTACGAAAACCTGCTTTAGCTAAAGAGGTAATATAATCTTGGATATAAAGAATTAAGGTAGTGGGGCGTAAACTAATACTACCGGGGAAAGCCGTATGATGAAGTGCCATCCCCACATTCATCGTCGGGGCAACTAAGGCGTTAGCTTTTTCTCCTACTCCTATAGCTACTTTATAAGCACAAATAGCATCAGTACCAATTAATCCAGTCGGACCATGCTGTTCTGTAGAACCGATCGGTATAATAATACTATCTGAACTGTTGAGATAATTTTCTACTTCTTGCCAAGTACATAAATGTAATTCCATAATGTATTCTTTTTGACTATATAAAACCTTAAACTATTGTTATCTTAAGTTAGAATTACAGCAAAGTGCTTTTAAACTAAATTCAATTGGTGATGTCTATGTCTATTACTCAAACTCCTGTTAATCAAGCAAATATGTCTGAAACTCGTCCTTGGGGTAGCTTTACCACTTTAGAAGAAGGTACAGGTTACAAAATCAAACGAATTGAAGTTCAACCTGGACACCGATTAAGTTTACAAATGCACCACCACCGTAGCGAACATTGGATTGTCGTATCAGGTACAGCTAAGGTAACTTGTGGTGATAAAGAAACAATTTTAGGTGCGAATGAATCTACTTATGTGCCTCAGTGTACTGCTCATCGTTTAGAAAATCCAGGGGTAATCAAGTTAGTTTTAATTGAAGTCCAGAATGGCGAATATCTAGGCGAAGATGACATTATCCGTTTTCAAGATGATTATTCCCGTGGATAGGTAATTAATGGAGAATGGAGAATGGAGAATGGAGAATGAATTTTTTCCCACTAAACATATTGATATCTGTGTCTAGTATTCAAGTTTCAAAACTAAACATTGTTTGTTGTTTTTTGAACTTATAAGTATAAAAACTTTGTGTTTTCTTTTTCTCTCATACCCTAATGACAATTATTTATGAGATAATATTTTCTCAAATTGAAATAATAACAGATTAAAAAATTATTAATTATTAATTATTAATTATTAATTAAATTACCTATGGTTAATTTAACAACAAGAGCGATCGCTGAATTAGAGAGATTAAAAAATCACCAAGATTCTGATTCTGATTCTAAGTATCTACGAATCAAAGTTAGTGAGGGAGGTTGTTTGGAGTTTATTTATCAGTTAGATTTTATGGCTGAATCTGATCAGCAAAATTTACAGTTTACTCACGATTCGGGTATTGTAATTATTACCGATCGAGTAAGTCATGAACAAATCCAAAATTTGACGATCGATTATTTAGAAGATTTGATGGGGGGTGCATTCCAATTTAAAAACCCTGATATTACTCACCATTGTACCTGTGGTCTTTCTTTTTCGATCGATTCTTAGTCAAGGATGAAAGAGGAAGTAATTTGTAAAAAGTTAAACAGTTATAGTTGTTTAAATTAAGTTTGAGACAGTATAAATATGAAACCCGAACCCGCCTTGCAATAAATTGCCAAGGCTAATAGAATCCGTTTAATAAATTAAACTAAAAGAAATAATTCTCAAATTGTCTCATTTTTATTTTAATTAATGATAAAAGTTAAGAGCTAACGGCTAACACCTGAATTATGACTTCTAAATTCTAAAAAGATGGAAATTATCGAATTAGACTTTCTTGATTTGTTTTGGACTGGGGGGCTGATTGTAATTGCGATCGCTTTATCTAGGTGGCAAAAACTAGGGCTAGAAGGTCAATTTTTAATAGCTGGTATTCGCTCTTTGATTCAGCTAATGTTTATCGGTTATGTCTTAGAATTTATTTTTGCGATCGATAATCCTGTTGCGGTAATTTCAATTGTATCAGTGATGATCACAATTGCGGCGATCGTGGCTAAAAATCGAATTGCGAAAAAGATGGCAGGTTTATTACCCATAGTCTGGGGAGCATTATTTTTCACCTCCTCATTAATTGTGGGTTATGGCATAATTTTTATTATTCAACCCGATCGATGGTACAATCCTCAGTATCTTATCCCTTTAGTCGGTATGATACTTGGTAACACCCTTAATGGTGCATCTTTATCAGGAGAAAGACTTGCTACCTCAATTAAACATAATCGTCTGGAGATTGAAACCCATTTATGTTTGGGGGCAACAGACAAACAAGCGATCGAAAAATACCGTATTGGAGCAGTTAAAGTCGCTTTAATTCCCACGTTAAATACGATGATGATAGTTGGGATGGTGAGTTTACCAGGGATGTTTACAGGGCAAGTATTAGCAGGAAACGATCCTTTATCAGCGGCTTCATATCAAATTTTAATTTTGTTTATGGTTGCTTTATCTAATTTGATGACTACTTTAATTATTACTGAAGGCGTTTATCGTAAATTTTTTAATTCTAAACAGCAGTTAGTCATTGATAATTAAAGACATTTCCATGAAAAAAAGTACCAGCCTTATTTTGATTTTACCTCACCCCCAACCCCTCTGTCTTGGTCAGCGTTCCCTTGCGTCCTACGCCGACGCGGGGTCTGACCGCTCCTCGCAGGAGAGGGGAGTAACAAAAGAGGAATAGTTGTAGGTTGGGTTGAGCCTCCAAGGGCTTAAGATCTAAACTAGAGATAAAATAAAAACGAAACCCAACAACTAACCCTTAAAATGAATAATTAATTACTTAGCTCATTTGACAAGAGACGATCGTTTTATAGTTGTAGGTTGGGTTGAGTCTCTAAAGGCTTAAGATCTAAACTACAAATAAAATAAAAACGAAACCCAACAACTAACCCTTAGAATGAATAATTAATTACTTAGCACATTTGACAAGAGACGATCGTTTTATAGATAGCAATTATTAGTATTATGAATCACATATCGATCCCCCTAAATCCCCCTTAGAAAGGGGGACTTGCAAATATAAACTATACCTCATAAATGTAGGAAACGCTATATCAACTATTAACTATGCAATGCTATATCGTCGTTTTGGTAAGACAGAATTAAAAATGTCGGTTTTCTCTCTTGGTTTGATGCGTTGTTGTGATAATTATAATCAATTGTTAGACACCGTTAATGAAGCATTAGAATTAGGTATCAATCATATAGAAACTGCAAAGGCTTACGGTGAAAGTGAACAATATTTGGGTAAGGCTTTAAAACAGTTAAATATTCCTCGTGAAAAAATTGTTATTACGACTAAATTTACTCCTGTTGATTCTGCTCAAATAATGCAAAAATGGTTAGATGAATCTTTAGCTAATTTACAAGTAGATTATCTTGATTGTGTTGCTATTCACGGAATTAATACGCCACAACATTTAGAAATTGTTACGCAAAAAAACAGTTGCTTAGATGTTTTAAAAAAAGCACAACAATTAGGAAAAATTAAACATATTGGTTTTTCTACTCATGGTAATTTAGATTTAATTAGCAAGACGATCGAAACAAATCTATTTTCGTTTGTTAATTTACACTACTATTATTTTTGGCAAAGAAATAGCCCTGCTTTAACATTAGCCCAAGAGAAAGATATGGGTGTATTTATTATTTCTCCTGTAGACAAAGGAGGGTTGTTACATCAACCTTCAACTAAATTGAGTAGTCTTTGTCAGCCTTTTACACCGATGTATTTGAATTACCGTTTTTTACTTAACGATCGACGTATTACCACATTGAGTTTAGGGGCAAGTAATCCAGAACAGTTTATCGTACCATTATCAGTCGCCGAAGACGATCGATCGTTAACTTTTGAAGAACAACAAACTTTTGCTAAAATTGAAACCGCATTGAGCGAGATTTTACAAACCGATCGATGTAGTCAATGTCATCTATGTTTACCTTGCCCTGAAAATATCAATATATCTGAAATATTACGTCTGCGTAATCTTGGTGTTGGTTTGGAGATGACAGAATACGCTAAATATCGTTATCAAATGTTTGAAAATGCAGGGCATTGGTTTTGGGGACAAAAAGGAAACAAATGTACCGAATGTGGCGAATGTTTACCTAAATGCCCCGAATCTTTAGATATACCGCAGTTATTGTATGATAGCCATCACCGCTATAATGGTTCGTCTCGTCGGCGATTGTGGGAGTAATAAGTAAGAAGACCAATTCAATCTATAAAAGCGATACATAAATAGATCGAGTCCCCCTTTCTAAGGGGGATTTAGGGGGATCGATCGCTATTTCTAGTTTTACTGAGGCGACTGTTGTTAGCTTTCGCTTGTATTTTATGTATCGAATTTATATTGAGCTTTTCGAGGCTTTAACCCAACCTACAAGATGTCGATCGTACTTTGAAGATTACTCACTCACTAATGACTTTTCCATCGCTCCATATATACTCCCCGTAGAAAAGGCTATCATCGACACCTTCAATATTAGCTCCTTTGAAACTAGCTCTATCAATACAACATTCAGCAATAATAGCATTTCTGAGATTAGCATTTTCAAAAGTGGCATCTCCAAAGAAAGTTTCTTGAGCAACAATTTCTTCCATACTGGCATTTTTGAAGTTAGCATGAGAAAAAGTGCTAAAACACATATTAGCCCCATCCAAGATAGCCCCTTCCAAATTGATCCCATCCAAATGAACATCTTGCAAATCGGCATCACTCAAATCGACTCCAGCAAAGTCTCTTTCTCCCGCCCCATAACGAGCGATCAATTCTCCACCTTCCATAGTCATAGTTCAAATCCTCAAATAATTAATCAACTAAATAATAGCGTAAATCAAATCTGGTTAACTCTCCTACCTCAAACAAACATCGATAATCGATGAAATAAAAGACTTACCAATAGGGCAATTAGTACAAGTCACTATCACAGGTTTTGACTCTCAAAATAAACCCAAGGTAGGAATTGTCTCGATCGAGGGTTAGGTTACGATCGCTATTTCTAGTTTAACTGAGGTGACGGTTGTTGGGTTTGGCTTTTATTTTATGTATCGAATGTATATTAATCTTTTCGGGGCTTCACCTTTTTCTACGAGATGTCGATCGTACTTATAGGCTACCAGTTTTTTTATTAGCGAATAATAACTTATTAGAATTATCCGAAAGGGCGATAGGGTCCTTTGATAATGCTTCCATTAGGTCTGATAGTATTTTCATAAAGAGCATCACAATTAATACCAAATTGTCCAATCGCATTGAGCAAACTAGCATTTTTTAAAATAGCTCCAGTAGCATCAGCCCAGGAAATATCAACACCTTCCAAATTAGCTTCAGTGAAGTTAACTCCATTAATCCAAGCATATCTCAAATTAGCCCCGTTCAAATTAGCCCCAGTCAGATTGGAGTGATTAAACTTGGCACCAATCAAATTCGCACCAGCCAAATTGATTCCCGTCAAATTAGCTTTATGGGGCAAACTGATGTCAATGAATTCTCTTTCTCCTCTGGCATAATATTCCCGCAATTCCCGAACAGTAATAGTGGGAGCAAAGAACTGATCAAAAATATTAACAATTTCTTCTTGAGCGATATCGCTTCTGTCCCAAATTCTGTCAATATAACTCCAAGTATCCATTCTACGTTTATGCTCAATGGGATCAATAATAATACTGGTCATCAAATTTCTCCTTCAATATCTAATTCAAATCTACAAACACTCGATCGATAAAATAATAGCGTAAACCAAATCTGGTCAACTTTTCTACCTCAAACAAACATCGATAACCTATCAAATAAAAGACTTACCTTCTGGACAACTAGCAGAAGCCATCATTACAGATTTCGATTCGGAAGGTAAACCCAAGGTAGAAATTGTCTCGATCGATCGAGGGTTAGGTTACGATCGCTATTTCTAGTTTTATTAAGGCGACGGTTATTGGGTTTGGCTTTTATTTTATGTATCGAATGTATATTAATCTTTTCGAGGCTTAACCCAACCTACGAGATGTCGATCGTACTTGCATCACCATCAAGGAGTATCTTTCCAATAATCAACTCAATAATAGCGTAAACCACATCTGGTCAACCCTTCTACTCCAAACAGACATCGACATCACCTACCAAATAAAAGACTGACCAACAGGATAATTAGCATAAGCCACTATCAACAGGTTCTGACTTGGAGGATAAACCCAACGCAAATATTATCTCGATCGACCACAGTGTAAATCATTCGTACTTAACAGCAAGGGTGATGCGTTCTATGCTGTATAAGACGATCTTAAATATGTAATGATTTTAAAAAACACACCCAATAAGATCGACTATCATACTACAAAATAACAATCCTACTTTAGTTAATTTTCCGTTGACATACTAGATAACAGATACGATCGTATTTAATTACCATAAATAGTTGCCGCAATTAATACTTCAGCAACAATACGCCAACTTGCATGTTCGACATCAACCTCTTCATTCATATTTTTATAGTAGTTAGCCATACTCGGAACAAAATATCTCATCCCTTCCAAATAACTCAGCAAATTTTTATTCTCCCATTCATTTTGATTTTTTTTATAGTCTTCGACAAAACATAGAAGAAAATACTCAAAATCTGATTTTGATTTGATAGTTGTGGCAAAGTCAATTAACTCTTCACCTGTAATTAATTCCATAATTTTTATCTTCTAACTTTAATTGTTAATTATGAAAGAAGTCTAATAAGTAATAAGTAGTTAATTATCGTTACGAACACTATGGTATGTATAATAATTGACAATTGAGAATTGACAATAAATAACTCTTAGCTTATAGCTTATAGGTTTTAACTTTTAACTCTTAACTCTTAACTCTTAACTGTTAGATGCTGACAATGTGTCCGTTTAATTGATGTAAATCAATCGAAGAATCTTCCCACACTTTACCATCTAAAGCCAACTTTTCGATACAACTAGCTAAACGTAAGGCTTTTAAGGCTTGTTCGCCACCAACAGAAGGTTGATTACCACCTCTAACACAACTAACAAAATGTTCTAATTCAGCGTGTAAAGGTTCAATATTACTGGTGTAAACCTTTTCAATTAAACCATCTTGACGATAACAAATTTGTCCATAGTCGGTAGTATAATTAGCAGTAGTATGACGATGAATTAAAATTTCATTGTTAAGGAAATCTGCCTCAGTTAGGCTATTTTGACAATGGGCGGCTAAACCACGAATTTTACGATGAGTTACTTTACTTGCCGTGACAGTGGCAACGATACCATTAGCAAAATTAAGAGTAGCAGTAACATAATCTAGATGTTGAGAATTTGCTAAACGGCTACCTGTAGCATTAACTTTGACTACATAAGAATTAGCTACTTCTAAAAGTAAATCTAAATCATGAATCATTAAATCTAAAACCACAGAAACATCATTAGCACGATTAGAGTAGGGGCTCATTCTGTGGGCTTCAAGTGCAAGTATATCTTCTGTTTTTAATACCTTACTCAATTCTTGGAAAGCTGGATTAAAACGTTCGATATGTCCGACTTGTAAAATACAATTAGCAGTAGCGGCGGCGTTAACTAAAGATTCGGCTTCAGCTATACTAGCGGCAATTGGTTTTTCGATTAAAATATGTACGCCAGCGTTAAGACATTCTAAACCTAATTGATGATGCAGTTTAGTTGGGGCGGCAATACAAACTGCTTCTACATGAGGTAATAATTCTTGGTAATTTTCAAAAAAACGAACTCTATACTTACCAGCTAAATCCAAACCTCTTTCGACGTTAACGTCAGCAATTCCTACTAACTCAACGTCTTTGAGTAAGCTCAAAACTCTGGTATGATGTTGTCCCATATTACCTACCCCAATAACACCTATTTTGAGGGGGCGATTATAATTTTTGTTCATGGGTAAATTATCTGCGGATAATCTTTGATTTTTCATAAATAGTGAATATTCCCCTACACAATTATTTTAAGATTCTTTACCTATTTTTACTTAACTTAATTTCAGATAGTATCATAGTTATTTTAATTGTGCTTGTTTTTTAAGCAATTAATCAATAATTTTACGCAGAAACTGCCAATTACTAATCTCTTGGTATAAATTAGCATATCCTTCAGCATTTGGGTGCAATCCATCGGCAGATATTTGCGATTTGTACCAGTTTTCGCCTCGACTCATCCATAAATCAAATATATCCAAATAAGGAATATCTAGAACTTGACAAGCATTTTTAGTAACTTCTTTGTAATGATATTGATCTCGACGATTAAAATACATACAATCAAGAAATGGCATTTTAGTCTCATCTACTGGTATCATGCCGATAAATAAAACTGGTGCTAGTTTTTGTGCTTGATTTAGTAAGTTATTAATTTGTCGAGTAAATTCTTGATAATCGGTGAGGTTTCTTCCTTGTAAATGTCCTAAACGGGGTGTATCGTTAACGCCTATGGACATAATAATCAAATCGGGATATTTATTTCTGATTTCGCCACGATGGTTAAATTCATCGCTTAATCTTTTACTTACTTGTTGAGTTCGATCGCCTCTTATCCCTAAGTTATACAATACATGACCTGATTCATTATTCATTAAGTTAAGTCTTAACCTTTCTACCCAACCTCCTGCTTCGGTATCTCCATACCCATAAACTAAGCTATCACCGATAGCAATAATTTTCAAAGGAGATGAGATATTAGGATTAATACGGGTACTTATTAGGTTACTTAACGTCTGCATTAATATTTCTTAATATATGAACATAAAATAATTTTAATTATAATCATAATATCATCACATTATCTAGTCTAGAACAAAAAAACTAGGTTGTTTGAATTCGGAATTCGGAATTCGGAATTTGGAAGGGATAAGATGTAAGAAGTAATAAAGAATAGCTAATTGTTTAAAAAATAACTCTTAACTCTTAACTTTTAACTTTTAACTTTTAACTATTTAGAGTTGTTTTAATAATAATAAAGTAAGGTCATCTTCTATTTTTTGTAAACCAATAAATTTTTTAACATCATTAATAACAATATCTCTAATTTCTTCGCTATTAAGATGCCAGTGTTGACTAACTACTTTGCATAAACGCTCAATACCGTATTGATCTTTTTCCATATTTCTAGCTTCAGTAATACCATCTGTATAAAGTACAATACCGTCACCTTGATTTAAAGTAATAATAGTATGATCAATATAAGGACGAATATCTTCATCAATACCGATTGGTAAACCTAAATCGATCGTATCAATTATTTCTACTTTACATTCTTTTTTACGGACTATAATAACTTCTTCATGTTGCCCACTAATACAGACAGTACCATTAAAATAATTAATAATTGCTAAAGAAAGATTCTTTTCCGAATTCATCCTTTTAACGTTATAGTAAATAGTCCGATTTAAAATATCTAAAAATTTGAGCGGATTAGTTTCTCCAAGTTGTTTTAAAGTACAAATTGCCGCTTGTGTCATCACCATTAGAATACCACTTTCTAACCCATGCCCTGTTACATCTCCAATTCCAATTGTAACTGTATTATCTCCTGTTAAAACATCGTAATAATCCCCGCCTAATTCATCAGCTGGTTCCATATAACCTGCTATATCTAAATGTTCTATATTCTTTAATTCTTCAGTAGTTGGTAAGATTAATTGTTGCATTTCGTGGAGCATTCTTAGTTTACCACTCATCTGGATATTTTCGGTACATAAACGCTGATTTAAAAGCGTAATTTCTTCGTTAGCATTTGCTAATTCTTGAGTACGAATATCAACTACTTCTTCTAAGTTTTTTTCTAACTGTTTTCTTTCTGTTATTTCAGTTTGAATTGATAAATATTGAACTAGTTTACCTTCTTCGTTACTTAAAGGTACGATCGTTGTGTCAACCCAATAATAACAGTCATCTTTAGTTTTATTTTTAATTTCTCCTCGCCATACTTTTTGTTCAGATATTTGAACCCATATTCTTTTATAAAAGGTATCTCGATGATATCCCGATTTTAAAATACTAGTTGTTTTGCCAATTAATTCTTGAGGGGTATAACCTGATATTTCAGTTAATTTATCATTACAATAAATTATTTTTCCTTCTGTATCTGTGACAGTTACAATTGCTGATTGATCGATCGCATATTTGAGATTAGAAACCTTTTTTAAAGACTTATTTAAATCATTAAAAAAAGAATCTAACATTTGTGTCATATAATTAAAAGAATTTGCTAATGTATCTAATTCTTTTATTCCTTGTAAAGATATATTTTGATTAAAATCTCCTTGTGCAATCTTCTGTGATGCGTCTTGTAAATTAATAATTGGACGAACAATTAATTTAGATGTAACTAACCCACTGATAATTGCAATAATTAAAGCTAAAAATAAGAGCATGAATGTAACTCGATTATTTTTACCAATAAAGTCCATAAAATCAGATTTAGGAATTACTAAAACAATCAACCATTCTATACTATTACTTTTATCAAAATTATTTACATCGATTAAAAGATTTTTTTTATTTACTTTTATTGATGTAAACTGAGATTGATTATAGCTATTTAAATTAGATTGATTTTTAAAAATATAACTAGTAATTCCTTTAATATATTGATCAGGATGATTAGTTGCTGGATTTAATAAAAGCTTTTCGTTGTAAATAGCATCGCTTCTTTTCATAGTTATAGAATCAGCTATTAATTTTCCTTGCTTATCAATAATAAAAGCTGATCCAGTTTTACCTATTTTTAAACTGCTCAAAAAGAAACTTAATTCAATTAAATCTATTTGATTAGTAACGATTCCTAATAATTCACCTTGTGAGTTATAAACTTGTTTGCTATTAACAAAAACTAGTTTGTCTGTTGTACTATTTTTTTGCGTTTGATGCCAATATTCTTGTTTATTGGCTAAAGTGTTTTGATACCATGATTCTTGACGAGGATTAAAATCAAAGTTTGGTTGACTACGCAAAAGTTTAATAATATCTCCTTGAGAATTAACTTGATAAGTTAATAAAGCATTAGATTTATTTTTTTCGAGAATTGTTAACTCTAATTCTCCTGTAGATTGTTTTCTTACTTCTATATAGTTTCCTTCTTTTTGACTAACAAAGCCAATCAAATTGATATATTCAGTCCATTGATATTGTAAAGCAAAATAACGGGCTAATTGACTAGTATTTTTTATTAATGAAGGATCTAAAATAAGCTGATTTTCATTAATTTGATTTAAATTATTACCATTTTCTACTAATCTCTCGACTTGGTTATCAATTCTGATTGCCATGTCTTGTCTTAGTTTTACCGTTATTTCTTCTAAGGCTTTCTGACTATTACGATATGATAAATAACCAAATATTCCTAAACCAGCTAAAATTTGACAAACGAATGGTAATACTAACAATAGTCTTATGTTTGTCTTCCAGGAAGTCTTTTTAAAGGGGTTAAATACCATAAATAATTATTGATAACTGATAATAAATAATTGCTAGTTTGTAGTTATAATCTCAAGACTTTAATTCAAATCTAATTTATGATTTTTATCAATATTGTAGCATTCTAAGATAATATGTCATCTGCCAAATTGTATATCCATTAATAAGAGTTTTTTTTTTGTTTATTGATTATTTCAAAGTAGCTTAATTAAATTATAAGTAAATTTTACAGAATAATTTAGTCAAGACGATCGTTTATTTTTACAATTAATTTTACTCTTAATTAATTATTAACAATTGACTGATAGGGATGTTTAGCCAGATAAGAATTATAGTAGCGTTTATCATGAGTTACTTCTTTATCTATCCATTCTGGTAAAGTAAAATTTTGGGCTTCATTCTCTAACTCAATTTCGGCTAAAATTAAACCTTTGTTTTCGCCTAAAAACTGATCTACTTCCCATAAAAAACCCTCAATCGTTACTTTATATCTAATTTTTTCGATTAAAGGTCGATCGCATAATAAGTTCAACATTTCTTCAGCTTCGGTTA
This sequence comes from uncultured cyanobacterium, assembly GCA_963710605.1. Taxonomy (GTDB): domain Bacteria; phylum Cyanobacteriota; class Cyanobacteriia; order Cyanobacteriales; family Cyanobacteriaceae; genus JAALKG01. The sequence goes on along the minus strand of CAVQBA010000006.1, from coordinate 252,541 downwards.
ACGGTATTGAGTATTCAAACTCCGCACGACTACACCCTTTAGTTTTACTTTTCAAAGTCAAATAACCTTCACTGTCAGCTACCCTAATCCTGACTGTATTACCGTTATGAGTATAGATATAACCTTGACGATAAATTATACCTTGATCTGGTGGAAGCCATCGATCGTGGTTGACCAAAAATTTGCGTTCTATTTCTAAACCCATTTTTCTTGTTAAATACTCAAATATTTGTTATACTAGCAAAGTATTAAAAAGCGGCGACATCGCCAAGTGGTAAGGCCGAGGTCTGCAAAACCTCTATCCCCAGTTCGAATCTGGGTGTCGCCTTTTTCTTTTTCCTAGTTTAGGGTAAAGGACGTAGGTTTTAGTTGAATTTATCAATCTCAAAACTACTTAATTATTTGTTATATAATTAGGTTTTATTCCCCTGACCGAAAAAATGGGGATATAAGCTCTGTCTTAAACGCACGAAAATAGATGAAAAATGCCGATAATCAAAGCTCAGGGAAAAATAATCAACTGTGCGAAGGGAGCGAACTTACGTCAAGTATTGTTAGCCAGTGACATTGATTTATATAATGGTCAAGCCAAAATAATTAATTGTCGATCGTTAGGTACTTGTGGTACTTGTGCAGTTAAAATTGAAGGAGAAGTTAGTCAAGTAAATTGGAAAGACAAAGCCAGACGCTCATTACCACCTCACGATAAAGAGCGTGATTTACGCCTAGCTTGTCAAACTAAAGTTTTAGGAGATATTAAAGTAACCAAATACGATCGTTTCTGGGGACAAGGAAACAAACAAATCTGGTCAAAAGGGCAAAGGGCAAAGGGCAAGGGGCAAAGGTAATTTTAAAAATAGCTTGAACTACCATTAAAATCCAATACGCCTATCAATGGAGTATCCCCCCCATCCCTACGGGGCGTTGACATTCATAGTCACGTAAATTCAGATGACAGCCCCTCCCCTTTGTAAGGGGGGAGATTCGGGGCTTTAAACCCTTGATTTTTTGGTAATTAACTCTTAACTGTTAACTAAAATTAGTTTTAAATTCTCGAAACCGCTTCCCAAGCTAACTTCGCCGCCCCCACCATACCTGCATTATTACCTAACTCGGCAACAATTAACTTCATATCAGCACGAGAAGTCTCTAAAACTCGACGATTAACTTCTGCTTCTAATGCGGGAAAAAAGTATCTCGCACTAGCACAAACACCACCACCGATGACAACTACTTCGGGGGTAAAAATATAAACTAAACTAGCAATTCCAGCCGCTAATTTTTTACCATAATCGATCCAAAATGTCAAAGCAAAAGGATCATTTTGTAAAGCTAGTTTACCTAATTCCGCAGGGGCTTTACCTGTATCTCTCCTGATAGCCGTAGCCGATACATATTGTTCTAAAGAGCCGTTATTGCCGCTATTACAAGGAGGACCATCAGGATTAAGTGTAATTAGCCCTAATTCACCAGCAGAGCCTAAACGCCCTGTAAATAACTTGCCGTCTAATACTACCGCACCACCAACACCTGTACCCAAAGTTAGTAAAATCAAATTTTGATAGTCTTTACCTGCACCTAACCAATATTCACCTAAACCTGCACAATTGGCATCATTAGCAAGAATAGTCGGTAAACCAGTTTGGGCTTCTAATTCATCAGCAACCTGTACGTTGTGCCAGCCAAAAAGATTAATCGCCACTAAAGCAACTCTACCTTCAGCGTCTGTAGGACCAGGTACGCCCATACCAATAGCTACTGCATTCTTGGCGGTATTTAATAGATTTACAGTTAATGCGATCGCTTCAATGACAGCACTAGGAGTCGCAGGTTGAGGAGTAGCAATAGAAATATGTTCTACACAAGTACCATCTTTTCTAAACCGTCCTAGTTTGATTGCAGTACCACCTAAATCGACACCGATTACTTCTTGTTCGCTCATTTTTGTGATTAATTTTTATTTAACAATGATTTTAATAATGGTTCAAGATTAGCAAAAGCAAGACCACGATGAGAATAATTTTTCTTTACTTCAGTTGACATTTGAGCAAAAGTCTGCTGTGCTGAAGGAACATAGAAAATAGGATCGTAACCAAAACCGCCTTCTCCTGATACTTGTTTTAGTATTTGTCCTTGACAGATACCTTCTGTTTGAATCACAGTTTCTCCTTGAGGATTGGAAATAGCGATCGCACAGACAAATTGAGCTTGACGATTTTGATTATCTCCTAATTCGGTCAATAAACGCTCGATACGATCGTGATCTGTTTTTCCGTATCTAGCAGAATAAATCCCCGGTTGTCCATTCAAAGCAGTTACCATCAAACCAGAATCATCAGCGATCGACCATTCTTGCATTGCCTTAGCTGTTTGTGTTGCCTTGAGGATAGCATTAGCGATGAAGGTATCTCCTGTCTCTTCGATCTCGATTTCTTGAGGTTTTGGAACTAATTCGATAGCGAATTCTTGGAGATATTTTCGCATTTCTTTCACTTTACCCGAATTACCAGTAGCTACAACTAGTTTTTTCATTAATTAACTCGATCGATTTATTAAACAATGATGACTCATTACTATTTAATATTCAATCAAGAAATGAAGCAAAATGAAAGAATCACGATCGTAATTTTTTCTGTGTTACGGTATTGGTGTAGGGACGTAGCAGTGCTACGTCCCTACCAGACATTTTATATATGCTTTGAAACTTAATTGAAATGATTGTATTAATTTTAAATTTCCCCTTGCCCTTCGATCTATAATTATTGAAATAATACAAAAAAAAACAGAACAAGCTCCCTAAATCTCGATCCCCCTCTATCCCCCTTTATAAAGGGGGAGGATAAATTAGTATAAGTTTGAACTATTGACTATCCCCATGAAAAAACGATCGATCGTTATTACTGCTATTTTGATGGTAGCGACTATAATCTTAATAATATTTGGGCAACCTCATTTATACGCACGATTAGGCTTCCCTCTGCATTCAACTAAAATCGCTCAAGTCGCCCAAAACATTACAGTCAAGATTGAAGGTGCAGGTCAAGGTTCGGGAGTGTTAATCGATCGTGATGGTAATATTTATACTATCGTGACAAATCATCATGTAGTAGAAAACGATGGTGATTATAAAATCACTATTTATCAAGATAATCAAGAAGATACTTATACTATTTCCTCCAATCAAATTAGTCGCTATACAGAAGACAATAACCTCGATTTAGCTCAAATAAAATTTCAAACTAATAAAAAATATCAAGTAGCTAAATTAGGAAATTCAGCTAAATTAAGTCAAGGGCAAACTATTTATGCGTCAGGGTTTGGTGGTAACAGTAAGTTAGATGCTCAACGACGTTATCTATTTAACCAGGGCGATATTAATGGTATTAGTAATACAGCCAGAGAAGGTTATCAGATTTCCCATAAAGCAGAAACAATTCCGGGGATGAGTGGCGGGGCGGTATTAAATAACAAAGGACAATTAGTCGGTATCAATGGTCATGTTATCAAAGATCCGACCGTTGCGGTGAGAGATTTTTTAAGTATTCCTATTTATCTTTATCTTAGTTGGACAGAACAAAATCCAGTCGAGATAGCCACAAATACACTACAACCTAATAATTCGCCTGTTGTTAAACCTATTGAAATTAATAATCAACCAGAAGAAAGTGAAGAAAATATTGTAACCAATACTAATAATACTGATGCTCACAGAAAACTAAGAAAATATTTTAAGGCAATTGAGCTTAATCCTAACGATGCTAACCCTTACAAAAATCGTGGTAATGCTTACTCTGACTTAGAAAAATATACAGAAGCGATCGCTGACTATAGTAAAGCGATTGAACTCGATCCCAATTTTACTGAAGCTTACAACAATCGTGGTATTGCTTACGATGAGCTTAAAAAATATACACAAGCGCTTGCGGACTATAATAAAGCGATTGAACTCGATTCTAATCATACTTATGCTTACCATAATCGTGGTAATACTTATCGAGACTTAAAAAAATATCCACAAGCGATGGCTGACTACAATAAAGCGATTGAACTCGATCCCAATTATGCTAATGCTTACAACAGTCGTGGTATTACTTATGATGACTTAAAACAATATTCACGGGCGATCGCTGATTATAATAAAGCGATTGAACTCGATCCCAATTATACTAAAGCTTACAATAATCGTGGTATTACTTATGATGACTTAAAAAAACATTCACAAGCTATCGCTGATTATAATAAAGCAATTAAACTCGATCCCAATTATGCTAATGCTTACAACAGTCGTGGTATTACTTATGATAACTTAAAAAAACATTCACAAGCTATCGCTGATTATAATAAAGCGATTGAAATCGATCCCAATTATGCTAATGCTTACAATAATCGTGGTGTAACTTACAATAACCTCAAAAAGTATTCACAAGCTATGGCTGATTATAGTAAAGCAATTAAACTCGCTCCTAATCATGCCGATGCTTACCGTAATCGTGGTATTACTTACAAAAACCTCAAAAAATATCCACAAGCGATCGCCGACTACAGTAAAGCGATTGAACTCGCTCCTAATTATACTGATGCCTACAACAGTCGTGGTGTTGCTTATGATGACTTAAAAAAATATTCACAGGCTATCGCCGATTATAGTAAATCGATTGAACTCGATCCTAATCATGCCGATGTTTATTACAATCGTGGTAATACTTATCGGAGCTTAGAAAATATTCACAAGCGATCGCCGATTACACTAAAGCAATTGAACTCGATCCCAATTATACTTGGGCTTATTACAATCGTGGTAATACTTATCGGAGCTTAAAAAAATATTCACAAGCGATCGCCGATTACAGTAAAGCAATTGAACTCGATCCTAATGATGCTGATGCTTATTACAATCGCGGTAATACTTATCGGGAAAAACAATTGTTCATTGAAATGAACTAACACCATTCAGATAAAGTTTAATTTATTAAACGGATTCTGTTAGCGAAGAGGTGGCAATTCAAGGTGGGTTTGATACTAAAATTTTTCTCAAAAATTAGGGTTTAATTTATTACGAAAAATAAAGTAAAAACATTATATTTGGTAGTTATTAATTAATCTGTGAGAAGCCTTGCAATAAATTGACAAGGCTAAAAACGATCGTTCATTTTAATGAACTAACACCATTCAGATAAAGTTTAATTTATTAAACGAATTCTATTAGCCTTGAAGTTAACTTCAAGGTGGGTTTGATATTCATATTTTACCCACCCTACATTAGGTCTTACATTTACGAAGACAAAGTCCTCTTTAGAAAGGGGCAATCAATTAACTAACCATATTTAAGCCTTGGTTGTTTGTTTTTTCTTTTTGTTGTTTTTACTAGCTTTTTTCGCCGCTTGTTTTTCAGTTTCTATACGACGACGCTCTTTTTGTTTTTCTTCTTCAAGTTTGCTTAGATAATACTGATAGTCTCCGTTGTAAACGAGCAACTCACCGTCACGAATTTCGACAATTTTGTTAGCTACTTGAGAGATAAAATAACAATCGTGAGATATAACCATCACCGTACCTTCATAGTTTTGAATTGCCTCTTCTAACATCTGTTTAGCAGGAATATCCAAATGGTTAGTAGGCTCATCCAAAATAAGTAAATTCGCTGGAGATAAGAGCATTTTTGCTAAAGCAAGACGTGCTTTTTCGCCTCCACTAAGGGCTTTTACTTGTTTAAATACTGTTTCGCCACTAAACAAAAAACTACCTAACAAACTACGAACTTCGCCATTTTTCCATTCAGGCACTTCATCATGAATTGTTTCCATGACAGTTTTTTCTAATATCAAGGCTTCGGCTTGATTTTGTTCAAAATAACCAGAAATAATATTATGCTTTCCTAATTCGGCAATACCTTCATCGGGTTTTTCTTTCCCCATAATCATGCGTAAAAGGGTCGATTTACCGCAACCATTAGGTCCTAAAAAGGCAATGCGATCGCCTCTTTCAACTAATAATTCTGCTCCTAAAAACAGAATATTTTCATTATAAGTATGCACTAAATCTTCAACTCTCACAACTTCCTGACCGCTACGAGGGGCATCAGGGAAACGAAAATGTAAACCACGTAGATTGGATGTAGGTGCGTCGATACGTTCTATTTTATCGAGTTGCTTTTCTCTACTTTTGGCTTGGGTGCTACGGGTAGCAGATGCACGGAAACGTTCGACAAATACTTGTTGTTTTTCTATTTCTTTCTTCTGACGCTCATAAGCTGATTGTTGAGCAATTTTGGCTTCTTCTTTTTGTTGTAAATAAGCAGAATAGTTACCTAAATAAGTTGTCGATACACCTCTTTCGGTTTCCACAATTTTAGTACAAAGACGATCGAGAAATTCTCTATCATGAGAAATTATCACCATCGGTGTTTTCAGGCTTCTGAGGTAGTTTTCCAGCCATTCAATCGTTTCTAAGTCTAAATGGTTAGTTGGTTCATCTAACAGCAAGATATCGGGATTTTGCAAGAGGATTTTACCCAAACTGATACGCATCTGCCAACCGCCACTAAAAGAGCTAACTAAACGATCGCCATCTTCAATATTAAAACCCATTTCAGGGATGATTTTCTCGATTTGAGCTTCTAAACCATAACCATCTAAACCTTCAAATTTACGTTGTAATTTATCTAGTTTGTGAATTAATCTATCCAATTCATCAGGGTTAGCTACTCCCATATCTAACTCAACTTGAGTTAAAGCTTTTTGTACATCATTGGCTTCAGTAAATACAGTCCAAAATTCTTCTCTTAAAGTACGAGTCGGTTCAACTTCAAATTCTTGAGTAAGATAAGCAATATGCAGACTTGCAGGACGGATTATTTCTCCTGCGGTAGGTTCAATTTCGCCCGTAACAATTTTCATTTGGGTGGATTTTCCCGCTCCATTCACCCCAACTAATCCCACTCTTTCTCCTGGGTTTACCTCCCAGTTTACATCTTTGAGAATTTCGCCTGTGGGATATATTTTACTGATATGTTCTAGTCTGAGCATTTATTGTCTCCTCGATGAATTGAGCGATCGTCTTCGTAATATATTATTACATTTCTTAACGGAATTTCATTTTATACTATTTAATTAAGAATTGAAGTACAAAACGATCGAAACTAAAATTTTTTGTTTTACTTATAGTCAAGGAGTAAAAAATTAAAAGAATAACGCATTAAAGACTAAAGGCTTGTGTTTACTTTGTGAATAGCAATTATGTAAAAAAATCATCTGCATACTCACAACAGCTACCATACTCTTCATAAATATCTTTTTTCAAATCTTTTGTTTCTTGTAATTGAGCATAGGCTAATATCATATTAGTAAGACTGGGCCACATTTCTTCTATTACGTCAAAACTCAAATCTCCTCCATGAATTGTTAACGATAACGAAGAAGTTTCTTCTTGTTGATTACTTCCTTCCAAACATAGATAATACTCTCCAGCATCTAAATACATAAAAATAGGTAGTAAAGGAGAATTTACTGTTTATTTTTTCTCTTTTTAACTTGTGTTGATTAACTTTCTTTCTTCTCCTTCCGTTAGTACAAATATGAATAAATCCTGCCAACTTTCAAACCATATATATTTCAATAACGCTCTTATATCATTAAAAAATGTTTTTCTCCTCACTAATTTGTCTCTAATTTTTTGATAGTTAACATTCACTAATTCTAAAACATTGTGAAAGAGAAATCCTAGTAGATTTAATGATAACAATATTTCGGACAAATTCTCTTGCCCATGACCAAAATTATGTTCAAAATTATATCCTTGATTTTTCAAGATATTATTACCTTCATTTTCTACTTTCCATCTTGTTCTTCCCCCTTTTATTATTACTAATATATTGTCTTCTTTTAATTTATGATTAGTGATAAAGCTATTATAATAAATTACTTTATTCTTAATTCTATCAATTATCTCGACCTCATACCAATTGACCATTAAGCTTGGCTTTTTTTCTCTCATTGGTACATTATTTACATACTTATAACGATAAATTATCGGTCTTCCTTTTTCATATTTTTTGATTTCTCCTTTCTTTATTTCTTCATTTTTTTCTAAAAAATCAAGCCATTCATATAAACTTTTATGAGATGATGGTAAAGCCACAAATATAAAATTATATCCTTGTTTTATCGCTAATTCACATATTGGCTGACGAGAATAAAGATCATCTCCCAATAAGGTTATTTGATTTTTTTCTTGGTCATTTGAATTTCGTAATAACCACCTTTTTACCGCTACGTTTTCACAATCTTGCTTCGTTTTACCATCCTGTTTTCTAATAAATTCAGGCTCTAAGTTAATTACTTGTTTTTTGTTTGGTGAGACGATAACTGGAGTAATTACTTGATGATAATAAGTTGTTTCACCATTTCTATGATTGCGACAATTACAATGAGGACAATAAATCTTTTTAGAGGAATAATATTGGATTCCATCCAATGCTACTAATATTTATTTTCTAAGTATTCAAACTGCATATTTGGTACGAGAATAAAAATTCATAATTGAATGTAAATCTAATAATTTATCATCAGGATTAGGAAAATAAAAGTAGTCATAAATTGAGCTCGACTTTTTGCGATCGTTTTGTGATTCATCTATAACATCAAAAGGAAGACAACCATTACCTAGTTGATACAATTCATAAAATTCTTGAGGAAGTTTAAAGGGATATGTCTTGACTTTGTTTTCTATTTTTTCTTTGGTTAAATATGGCTGAAAATCACCAAAAACATCATCTATATATTTTAGTTGTTCCTGTGTTAGTTGTTCTGGCTTGATTTTTCCTGAAGGGATGTCTTGATATTCCCCAGAATAAATTAGAGATATTGCTGGTAGATTACTCCAATTTTTGTTTCTAGCAATGTTAGCAATTCTTTTGACTGCATTAGTGATTTCTGACATTTTTGCTTATAAGTATTTTTAGTAATTATATACTATGAATACTTTGACGATTGGTCTTACTAATTCAAAATAATCATATTCAAGGTTTATTGACTACACCACTATCACTTACAATAATTTTTATTGCTAATATGTACTAGTTATCACGATTAAGATTGTTTGTAACACTGGTTGAAAAAGTTAATTCACGATCGATTATGGTAATAATTATTGTTACATAGTCAATTACGATCGTAACTAGAAAAAGTTATAACATGATTATAATGATTAATAATAAAAACCGATGAAACTAAAATATTTGTCTAAATTTTAATAGTTACATAATTAAAGATATATATGTTTCGTAAAAAAAGAAAAACATTAACATGAAACTAGCTGAAGCACTTTTATTAAGAGCTAATTATCAAAAAAAACTGAGCGACTTAAAAAATAGACTAACGCAAAATGCCAAAGTACAAGAAGGAGACTCTCCTTCAGAATCTCCTCAAGAATTGATAGAGGATTTAGAAAGTACATCCGGGCAGTTAGAAAGTATCATCCAAAAAATTAATAGAACTAATTCCAATACAGTTGTTAGTGATGATAAAACAATTGCGGACAAACTTGCAACTAGAGATGTTATGTTGCTCAAGTACTCTGCATATAAAAATTTAGCACAAACAGCCACAATTACTCAAGATCGTTATAGCAAATCCGAGGTAAAATTTAAAAGTACAGTTAAAGTATCAGAAATTCAAAAACAAGCGGATGCTCTATCAAAACAATATCGAGAATTAGATGCCAAAATACAACAATTGAATTGGTCAACTGAATTAATGGAATAATTTGCTTTGTTGGTAACTAAATTAGTAAAGGCGAATACAAACCTCGCTAACGGGTAATTAGTTAGCTAGGTACGGCTGAAGAGTCATAGCCAAATGGGTTCGATTCCCTAAATTACACTTTAATACTCAGTATTGTTACATGAGTATCGGGTATTGTAACTGTAACTACCATGTATAGATTTACTAATTTAGTGAGGGTGGGAATGGGGAAAAAAACGATTAAGTAATATTGATTTCCAATTAATTGTAGGTAGGGGTGCAAGGTTTGCACCCGAATATTTTGTAGTCGATGAATCTAAAAAAATTATTAATATCAATATTTACCAACAATAAAAGATATTTAAGATTAGTTACAAGTAAAACTATTAATTTTCATCTCCACGAAAATATGACAAATTATTTTTTATTAATACGATCGTAATCTAAGCTAAGTTAAAATTAGTGACGACGATAATTAAATAAATATAATGATTAGTTATTTATTTTCACAATTAAAAAAAAGATTAGTCTGGATCGTATTATCAATTTTTCTCTCTATAGTTTTATTTACCAAACTTAGCTATAGTCAACAGCCAACTAAAATTACGGTTTTAATGCAGGCTTTTGAAAAACAAAGACTAGAATTTTTAATCGATAAATTTAATCAAAATAATCCCGATCTAAACTTAGAAATTATCACCGCTCCAAACCAAACTAATATAGTAGAAGATTTATATACTTCAGCTTTTTTATTAGGAGATTCACCTTACGATTTAGTCTATTTAGACATTGCTTGGGTGCAAAAATTTGCGGCGGCAAAATGGTTAAAACCTTTAGATGAATTTGTCACTCCTGATTATCTAGATGCTTATCTCAAAGGAGATATAAGAGGAGGAAGTTATCAAGATTCATTATACAGAATGCCTTTTCGTTCTGATGGCGGAATGCTTTATTATCGCAGTGACTTGTTAGCAGAAAATGGCTATAATCCTCCAAATACTTTTAGTGAATTAATTAAAATTTCTCAAGATTTACAAAGCAAAAATGTCGCCAAATGGGGTTATCTCTGGCAAGGGAAACAATATGAAGGTTTATCGGCGATGTTTGTTGAGATACTCAAAGGTTTTGGTGCTTATTGGATTAATCCTGAAACTAATGAAGTGGGGTTAGATTCCCCAGAAGCGATCGCTGGTGTACAATTTTTATTAGAAACAATCGAAACAGGTATATCTCCTCCAGGTGTCACAACCTATGCCGAAGAAGAAACCCGACGTATCTTTGAAAATGGCGAAAGTATCTTCCTCCGTAATTGGCCATATGTGGCAGGATTAGCTTCTGAATCCGAGATTGCAGGTAAATTTGCCCTTAAGCCGATGGTGCATAAACCCAACGAAAAAAGTGGTGCTTGTCAAGGTGGTTGGGGTTTTGGGATGTCTGCGTTTACTTCTCACCCCTCAGAAGCATGGCGAGTAATCGAATTTTTCTCCAGCGAAGAGAATCAAAAAGAAATGGTGTTAGCAACAGGTTACGTACCTAGTCGTACTTCTTTATTTAATAACGAAGAAATTGTTGCCAAATATCCTTATTATCCTGACTTATTAAAAGTTGTAGAAAGCTCGGCATTACGCCCTCCTATTCCTCAATATGCTCAAGCCTCCGATATTTTACAAAGGTATTTGAGTGCGGCATTAACTCAAACTATGACACCAGAAAAAGCGATGCAACAAGCGGCGGGAGAAACCAGAAGACTGCTAAAGAGTTAAGAGTTAAGAGTTAAGAGTTAAGAGTTAAGAGTTTATAAATAATGAATTTACAACAAGTTTCTAGTCGAGAAAAATATATTCGTTGGTTATTAGTAATACCTGCTTTATTACTACTTATTTTTGTTTTTGTTTACCCTATTACTCGTGCTGTTTGGAGTAGTTTTTATCTTCAAAATTTAGGTACGCAATTACAACCTGAATTTGCAGGATTAGGTAATTATATTCGTCTATTTGGTGATGGACGTTTTTGGGCGGATTTGGCTAATACGACAGTTTTTACGACAATTAGTCTAACCTTGGAGTTAGTATTAGGGATGATTTTTGCTTTAATCCTTAACCAAGCTTTTGTTGGTAGAGGCTTAGTACGTACTATTACCTTGATTCCTTGGGCGTTACCGACTGCTGTAATGGGTTTAGCGTGGGCATGGATTTTTAATGACCAATATGGTGTAGTTAATGATATTCTGTTGCGTTTAGGTATTATCAATGAAGGTATTAACTGGCTTGGCAATCCGACAAGGGCAATGTTTTCTTTAATTGTGGCTGATGTCTGGAAAACGACTCCTTTTATTGCTTTGATTTTACTAGCTGGTTTGCAATCTATTTCTAGTGATTTGTATGAGGCACATCAAATGGATGGTGCAAATCCTTGGCAAAGTTTTTGGCAGATTACTTTTCCTTTATTAATACCTCAAATTTTGATCGCTCTTTTATTTCGTTTTGCTCAATCTTTTGGGGTGTTTGATTTGGTACAAGTAATGACTGGTGGTGGTCCTGCTGGTAGTACAGAAACGATCGCTGTGTATATATATGCAACGGTACGACGTTATCTCGATTTTGGCTATGGGGCAACTTTAGTTACGGTTACTTTTTTAATTCTGATTTTGGTAGTAACTATTGTTAGTTTTGTTTTAAATAAAATCAGTAAAAATAATTGATAATTAATAATTAATAATGTTAAAAAATAATTATAAACAAATACTTTTATATTTGGGAATTATTCTAATAATTTCTTTTTGTCTTGCTCCTGTTTTATGGCAAGTTTTAACTTCAGTAAAAACTAACGAAGCGATCGCTAAAATTCCGACAATTTATTTTCCTAATTCAGAGCAATTAACTTGGACTAACTATTCGAGCTTAGGAGCAATTTTCTTACGGTATATGCTCAACAGTGCTTTTGTTGCTCTTGTTTCGACAATTTTATGCTTGGCTTTGGGTGCACCCTGTGCGTATGCTTTAGCAAGGTTTAATCTTTCCTATCAAAACATCATTATCGGTTTTGTTTTAGTAGTGAGTTTGTTTCCTTATGTTTTACTTTTTTTAGGCTTATTAGAAATCGTTAAATTTTTAGATTTAGGAAACAATTATTTATCCTTAATTATTCCTTATACGGCTATTAATTTACCATTAACTATTTTAGTTTTGCGTAGTTTCTTTTTACAATTACCCAAAGATTTAGAAGATTCAGCCCGTATGGATGGTTACAATCTGGTGCAAATGCTATTAAAAATAGTTTTCCCTTTAACTATTCCTGCATTGATAACTACTGGAATTTTGGCTTTTATTTTTGCTTGGAATGAATTTATTTTCGCCCTTACTTTTATTTCTAGAGAAAGTTTACAAACTATACCCGTGGCAGTGGCTAAAGTTGGTGGGAGTAGTGCTTTTGAGATTCCTTATGGTGCGATCGCATCGGCAACAATTTTAGGTACTTTTCCTTTAATCGTCTTAGTTTTAATTTTCCAAAAAAGAATCGTGCAAGGTATTACAGCAGGTGCAATCAAAGGTTAAGCCTGCCTTCGGGAATGGAGAGTTGAGAATTGAGAATGGAGAATTAAATATTGTCTTTTTAAATAAATATTCATAATTATATGTAGGGGTGCATGGTATGCACCCTTTTTTCGTTTTATTTCGTGTTAATGATAATTAATAATTTTGAGATTTAATTATTCAGGTAAAAGTTGTTGGAAAAAAGCGAGGTTAGCAGTATCTCTTACAATCAAGAAAATACCTAAACCAAGTAATAAAACCAAACCTGTTTGCATAATTCCTTCTTGTAAACGATTAGGTAAAGGTTTACCCATCACTCCTTCAAAAGCTAAAAATGCTAGTTGTCCACCATCTAAAGCAGGTAAAGGTAAAATGTTGATAATTGCTAAGTTGATACTAATCAAAGCACCGAATTGAAATAGATTACCTAAATCATTTTTAGCTAACTCGGCTCCTACTGCTACAATAGCGATAGGTCCTGCTACTTGTTTTGAGCTTTCTTTAAAGTTGGTGATTAGTTGCCCAAAACCTTGAATTGTTAAACGAGTATAACGTTCAAATTGCTGAGAAGCGACAGTAAATAATTCAGTAACATTTTCAGGATGACGTTTGATTAACTCGCCATAAGGTGAAAGCATAACGCCTATTTTACCTTGTCCACTTTCTGTTGTTTGAGGTGTAATCTCAAGATTAATTAATTCTTCTTTTCTTTTAACTTCAAAATTTAAAGGTTGATTAGGTGAGGCTTGAATTGTTTTTCTAAGTGAATTGATAGCTTCTTCTGATGCGGGTAACTCTTTACCATCAATAGCCACAATAACATCACCATTTTGTAATCCTGCTACATATGCTGGAGAATCTGCTTCGGCAATTATTTCAGGAATCAAAACGCCTTGTTGATAACTAATATCTTGTACGCCGACGGTGGCAACTTGTCCGACTAAAAGCAAATAAGCAAAGATAAGATTAGCGATTACTCCTGCACTAATTACAATTGCCCGATCGAATACGGGACGATTTCGTAGTAAATTAGGATCATCTGGAGGAATATCACTATCTTCACCTTCATCATCAGGAAAAGCAACGTATCCACCTAAAGGAATCGCTCTAAGTGCATATTCTGTTTCTTTACCGTCGTATTTAGCTAAAACTGGACCAAAACCGATCGAAAATTTGGTGACATAAATACCTTGAAGTCTTGCCGCTCCAAAATGTCCTAGTTCGTGTACTACTATTAAGATACCTAAAACTGCGATCGCTGCCAATACTGACATATTATATTCTTTTTTTTATCTTTAAATGTTTAAATTCCATTATATAGCAACGAACAATGAACAATGAACAATGAACAGTGAACAATGAACAGAATACAGCTTATAGCCTAATAGATATTTTCATTATTAATTATTAATTATTAACTATCACGATCGTTTCTTGTTGATATGCTTGATTAGTTGCTTGGGCTACTTTTAACGAATAAGCACTTTGATTGTTATCTATGTATAGTGGTTTGCTTTGTTTAAGGTGTTGTAAAACCATTTGCGTATCTTTGTTAAACAAACCGACTCTGCTACCTACCTCAATCTCTGTTACTTCTTTTCCTTTGGTGATAGTGCCTTTTTCGCCGACAAATTTAAGGGTTGCTTTATCTCCATGTATTTCTAAAGTACGATCGCTTGTTTTAAATTTTTCTCCTTTACCATAAGTAAGATTAACCATCATTTGGTTATTAAATTTGAGTTGTGCCTGAAAAAAACAAGCACTAAAATAACCTGCTATAGGTGCATCCCAATAACGCCCGTAACAACCAACTGAATCAACGTCACCAAACAAATCGACAAAACGGTTAATACGAGATAAAGCGGCAATTAAAGGAAAGCCATAATCATCATAACTATAAGTCCAATGGGGAGCTTTTTTGGACTTAGCTAAAATAGTACTATAACGGGCGAGAAAGGGAGTACCAATCTTGTCGATATTTTGTTTAATAGCTTGATGTACGCCACCGATAACTTCAATATGTTCGACGTGTAATAATTTTTGTTTTTCTTGGGCTAATTTAATGAGTTTTTCTGCTTCAATTGGGTCTAAACTTAAAGGATACTCAACAATAACGTGTTTGTCTGCCAATAAAGCTCCTTTAACTATCTCTCCATGTTCTTTATTGATGTTACAGATACAGACTAAATCAATATTACGATCGTTTACTAATTCTTGCCAAGTAGCCACCACCCGAAGCTCAAAAGTTTGACAAAAATCTTGAGTATGAGCAACCGTATTACCAACGACGGCGACTAATTCACTATCAGGGTCGTTTTTAAAAGCCTCTGCCCTTTTTTTTGCCGCATAACCTGTGCCAACTAAACCGACAGTAATTATTTTTTCTTGTAAACCATAATCCATACTCAAAATATGATTTTTTCTCCTCAATTATTAATTGTTAATTATCAATTATTCAACTATATCATCTAACTCTTTAGGGCATTTTAGAACATCTGAACCATAATCCGAATTAAAAGTACTAAACCAACGTTGAAATACTTCTTGAGTTTGTGTTGATTGAATAACAGAATTAACTAAATTCGACCAATCAGGATTATTCTTAGGTAAAATAAAACCATATTTTTCGCAACTAAAAGGTTGCTCAGGAGTTAAAACATACTCTGTAGTTTCGCCGATAGGAAATCTTTGGGCTACAGATTGACCGGTTAGTAAAATAGTATCATTGATAAAAGCATCTAATTGTCCGGCTTTAACTAATTCAAACGCTTGTGAAGCCGCCCCATCACCTTGAAAATATTCAAAGGTAGCTTGAGGATATTTTTGTTTAATTAATTCTTCTGTACTTGTGTAACGCAATACACCAATCCGAAAATCTTTTCCTTGAGAATTAATTAGCTTTCTTGCCGATTCTTCTTTTACCAAAAATCGAACACCAGAAACAAAAAATGGCTTAGAGAAACTTACTTGCTCTTGTTCTAATTTTCTAATTGTATTAGGACCACATTCTAAATGTACTAATTCATCTTGAACAATTTCAAAACGATTGTACAAACTTGAGATTAATAGTCTTGTGGCAATTATATCTCGATCGAGATATTTGGGAATTTCTGTTTCAATTAACTTAACTAAATCAAAACAGATACCTGCTAAATTATCTTGATTATCCAGATAACCAAAGGGGATGACATCATTTCTAATCCCAACTTTTAAAATTCCTGTACGATTAATTTCTTCTAAAACTGTTTCAGCTTGAATAGCTGATGTTGTCAAAAAAAATAAACTAGTAATACCAAAGATTAATGAAGACCAATTTTTTTTGTTCATATAAGTTTTTTAATAACTATGACTGAGTAAATAGTAAATAGTTTATTAATAGTAAAGTGTATCAATTCAAAGATCGTCAATAATTTCTGACAGATTAATTAATTTTACCTAACTACCTACTATTTACTATCAATTGTTGATCTTTAAGGATAAAAACCTAAAGTAGGTAAACCAGTTTCTTCAGCCCATCCCATCATAATATTTAAACATTGAACAGCTTGTCCTGCTTGTCCTTTAATCAAATTATCGATCGCACTGACAACAATAACTCTTCCTGTACGTGAATCAACTTCTAAACCTAGATAACCAACATTCGTACCACAAGCCCATTTAGTTTGCGGATAAATACCTCTTTCTAAAACATTAACAAATTTAGAATTACGATAAAAAGCTGTATAAACAGTTAATAAATCTTCTGTGACCAAACCCGGATCAGTTAAAGTACCATAGACAGTAGATAATATTCCTCTAGGCATCGGTATCAAGTGAGGAGTAAATTGTACCTTCACTTCATCACGAGCTAAATCAGAGCAGATTTGTTCTATCTCTGGGGTATGTCTATGTTTGGCGATACCATAAGCACCTAAAGAGTTATCAGCTTCAGCTAATAACAAATTTATTTTACCTTGCCTGCCACCGCCTGAAGTTCCTGATTTGGCATCAATAATAATGCTATTAGGATCAATTAAACCTTGTTTTAATAAAGGAGCGAGTGCTAACAAACTAGCTGTAGGATAACAACCAGGGCAACCGATTAAACGGCTATTTTTAATTTTTTCTCGGTATAATTCTGGTAAGCCATAAACTGCATGAGCAGAAGTTTCTATATCTTTTCTATCTGTTTTGTACCATTGAGTGTAAGTATCTAAATCTTTAAAACGATAGTCAGCGGACAAATCTAATACTTTACAGCCATTTGCTAGTAATTGAGGTGCTATATCACAAGCTAATCCGTTAGGTAATCCTAAAAAGACGACATCACAACGAGAAGCGATCGTTTCTAAATCCACTTTTTCAATTTTAGTAGTTATCCGATGACGTAGATGAGGATATAATTCACCATATTGTTTACCGGCACTACTATCACCTCCTAAATAAACAATTTCGACTTGAGGATGCTCAACTAATAATCTAACTAACTGTACACCACCGTAACCTGAAGCACCAACAATTCCAACAGTTGTTTTTTCTGAATTACCCATATCTATCTCACCTAATCTTTTTAGCGTTTGCTGAATTTTAGTACGAAAACTACCGATTGAAAGTTTTTTTTCTTTAAACAATATCTCTCAAAGATAAAGATTGCTTATTATTACCAAAAAAGCAAGAGCTTATCAAAATGTTCGTTAATCTAAAAAAAGTTTTTTTGACTCAGAATCAACTAGTTTATGAAAAACTTGACGTATAACTTAACAAATCAAGGTAAAAAGTTGACTTAATTACGTTCGTAGCTAAAACAGTCATCATTAACTAATTAAAAGTTTTCTGTGATAAATAAACTAGTAAGCAAACCATCTCGACTAAAGTAGCTAATTTAAGATATACTAAGGCGATACCGTAAACAAGTTCGGAAATATTATAGCTAACAAACGCTTTAAAATGTTTGTCTTAAAGCAATTATTTTCCTGACTTAAAAAACGATCGAAAGTTTAATAGACGATCGTTTGTTAACGTAATAATTCTTAAAAAACTTTTAAGGTTTGGTTGGACAATTGTAATCATGACTGAAGACAATCAACAAAAACAAGTTAGTCAAGCGAGTCAAGAAAAAACATTAGCAGAACAAGCACCAGCTAGTTTTGAATGTCGCTCTTGCGGATATACTTACGTCCCTTCAAAAGGAGACACGAATACAAATATTCCACCGGGAACATTATTTGCCGATTTACCTAAAAAATGGCGTTGTCCAGTTTGTGGGGCGAATCAAACTCTATTCAAAAATATTGGGGCAACCGACGCACCATCGGGATTTGCCGAGAATTTGAATTACGGTTTTGGTGTTAATCGTATGACACCAGGACAAAAAAATCTGTTGATTTTTGGTGCTTTAGCCTTAGGTGCATTATTTTTTCTTAGTCTATATGGATTGAACTAAGTAAACAAATAGATTAATCCATTATGAACTTTTTTCCGAAATAAAAATGAATTTATTATTGAATCGACTAAAATCACTTTTAGTATTTGTAGTACTTACTTTTTTCTGTATTAGTTGTTCTTATTTACCTTCACTGAGTGAAAATCCTTGGACAACCATCAATTTAAATACAGAAGCAATTTTTGCTGATATTGCCTTTACCAGTGATGCCAATCATGGTTGGTTAGTCGGTACCAAGTCAGCATTGTTTGAAACTAACGATGGTGGTAACACATGGGCAGAGAGATTTATTGAGTTAGGAGAAGAAAGAGTTAACTTTACCGCAGTTAGCTTTTTTGGCGATGAAGGTTGGATAACTGGCGCACCGACAATACTTTTACATACCAAAGATGGTGGTAACAACTGGGAAAGAGTACTTTTAAGTGATCAACTTCCCGGTATTCCTTACGGAGTAATTGCTTTAGGTGATAATACCGCAGAAATGGTTACTAATTTAGGTGCTATTTATAAAACAACCGATAACGCCAAAACATGGAAAGCACTAGTAGAAGGTGCAGTCGGTGTTGCTCGTAGCGTTAATCGCTCTACCGATGGTAAATACGTCGCTGTTAGTGCTAGAGGAAACTTTTATTCTACATGGCAACCAGGTGCTACAGAATGGGTGCCTCATCAACGTACTTCTTCTCGTCGTTTACAAAACATGGGCTTTTTTGATGACGAAACTTTATGGTTAATTGCCAGAGGTGGTCAAGTTCAATTTAGTAATTCAGAAGACTTTGAAGATTGGGATGAACCAATTACACCCGAATATTCTACTAGTTGGGGTTTTCTCGATTTAGCCACACCTGATGGTGAAAACATTTGGTTGTCAGGTGGTAGTGGTAATTTATTACTTAGCCCTGATGGCGGAGATTCTTGGTTAAAAGATGAAGAGATAACTTCTGTGCCTTCTAATCTTTATAAAATTGTTTTTGTTGAGCAAAATAAAGGTTTTATTTTAGGAGAGCGTGGTGTTCTGTTAAAATATAATACTCAGAACGTTTAAATTATTTCGAGGTATTGATATTTAATACCTTTTATTCATAAAATAGGCTTATATAATCGATTAGTTAAGCCATTAATGTTGTAAATTAGATTTAGGTAGAAAAAACTTTAGGAGCATATTTTAATTATGGCTGGAGATACAGGCGAACGTCCGTTTACCGATATTGTGACAAGTGTCCGTTATTGGATTATTCATAGCATTACAATTCCGATGTTATTTATTGCAGGTTGGTTATTTATCCAAACTGGTTTAGCTTATGATGTTTTTGGTACTCCTCGCCCTGATCAGTATTTTACTCAAACCCGTGATGAATTACCGATCGTCAGCGATAGATACGAAGCAACAAAACAAATCGAAGAATTTAATAAATAATTCAGATAATTTAATTAGATTAATCAAGTAGTAAAAAATATGACAAGTAGTAATAGTCCTGAACAACCAGTATCTTACCCCATTTTTACAGTAAGATGGTTAGCAGTACACACTTTAGCAGTGCCTAGTGTGTTTTTTGTCGGTGCCATCACCGCAATGCAATTTATTCAAAGATAAAATTATAAATAGGAGTAATCATGGAAAGAAAAACAAATCCTAATAGACAAGCTGTAGAATTAAACCGTACTTCCTTGTATTTAGGCTTATTGGGGGTAGCAGTACTAGGTGTTTTATTCTCTAGTTACTTCTTCAACTAAAAAATTCATTAATTAATTTAGGAGGTTTCGTTATGGGTAATGCTAAAATTCCTTTATGGATCGTTGGTACGATCGCTGGAATGGGTGCTTTGGGCGTAGTTGCACTATTTTTCTATGGTGCTTACGCTGGTATCGGTTCTTCAATGTAAGTTTAGTTTAAACACAATTAATTCAATGTTTTCAATTGAATAGCTTAATTGAAACAAAAATTATTTAAAATAACTAATTAAATAAACTGCTCTTTTATATACGAAGGGCAGTTTTTCATTTTGGAAGGAAATATAAAAAGGGCATAAACCTTGCCCCCTACATTTAAGTTTTTTCACCAATAAACGTTTGTACTTATTCTCATCAATCAATAATGACTTCTGAAGAAAATAAACAAGCTATTGATAATATTACAGAGCGTTTGAAAAGTAATTTAATCGAAGAGAAAATAGATGCTCTTCTTGATGCTGTCGATTGTGGAGACGAAGGGATAAAACTTGTCGCTTTGATGTTAAATAATTCGGTTAGGGAAGTAAGAGAATCAGCTTTTATTTTATTAACCGAGATTGATAATGAGACTACCAAAAATGCTATTATATACAATCATTTGCCTTTCTCACAAATGCAATGTATTCATTTGATTGACGATTACAGTCTTGGTAGTTACGATAATTTTTTTAGCTGGAAAAAAGATGAGAGAAAACAACATGATTTTGGCACAATATATCATCCTTTTTTTATCGGTATTGCTGAGTACGACAAGAGTTTAGTTTGTTATTGGGATATAAATTATAACTATTCTTTTCTTAATTCTTGGTGTTTAAAAACATCTAATTTAAAAACAAGTTTCTCTGTTAATTCAGCTCATGATTTAGGTTTGATAGAAAAGGGAAAACTTTGCGTCTATAACTATCAAGAGAGACTTATAAGTGTAAAGATAGAAACACAAAAGTATCATTCTCTGGCAACACCTACGAATAAATATTGTTTTAGTTCGATAGTAATTTGTCCTTATAAACCTATTATTATGACTAGTGCGTGTAATGGTCATGAAGGAGAATTTTATGTTTGGAATCTAGAAACTAATTCTTTATACTTTAATTATAAATTTGATAAACTCTCCTTTCCATTTAATTCAAATATAGAGACAAGAGTTAAAAAAAATCCCTTTGAGTTTTCTTTAAATCAATCTTCTCGCTTTATTTTTACTCCTGACAGTAAATTTGTTGTAGTTTGTTACGTTAATATTTATGTACGTCCTTGTCATATTGTTATTCAACTATGGGAAATAGAAACAGGTACATTAATCCAAGAAATAGATAATCTTCCTCTACTTGCTGTACATTCATTAGCCATCAATCCAGAAGGAAAAATTATCGCAGGTGGCATCAGAGAAGATAACGTTTGTGTTTGGGAATTACAAAGCGATAAAATTATTAAGTCTTTTCCTTTTTTTTCTCCTACTTTGTTAACCGCTGATGGTAGAATTTTTATTTATTGTAATGACGGTTATGATATTGTAGTTTGGGATTTAGTTAACAATCGAGAATTAGTAAAATTAAAAGGGCATACAGCACCAATAGGCTATATAGCAATGAGTAGCGACAGAGAATTTATCGCTAGCTACAGCACTGATACATCAATTAGAGTATGGGCAATACCAGAATAAAATTACTGAGCAATAAATTGCCAGAAGTACCAAAACAAAATATGATACTGATGATATATGTTTAAGGATCAACAATGCCGTTTGCCAAAATCTTAATTGCGAACCGAGGTGAAATTGCTTTACGGATTATTCATAGTTGTGAAGAGATGGGTATAGCTACAGTTGCGGTTCACTCTACGATCGATCGTAATGCTTTACATGTTAAACTCGCTGATGAAAGTGTTTGTATCGGCCCTCCTCCTAGTAATAAAAGTTATCTAAATATACCCAACATTATTGCGGCGGCATTAACCAGAGGTGCTGAAGCAATTCATCCTGGCTATGGGTTTTTAGCTGAAAATGCTCGTTTTGCACAGATATGTGCTGATCATAATCTGAGTTTTATTGGTCCTGCACCCGAATCGATTATCTCCATGGGTGATAAAGCAACAGCAAAAAAAACGATGCAAAAAGCAGGTGTACCAACCATCCCCGGAAGTAAAGGTTTAGTCAGCGGAGTAGAAGAAGCTAGTAAAATAGCCGCAGAAATAGGTTATCCTGTCATTGTAAAAGCTACAGCAGGGGGTGGTGGTAGAGGAATGCGTTTCGTCCCTAATGCCTCAGAATTACCTCGTTTATTAGCCGCCGCTCAAGGTGAAGCGGAAGCGGCTTTTGGTAATGGCGGTATTTATATCGAAAAATGTATTGAATTACCCCGTCATATTGAGTTTCAAATTTTAGCTGATAGTTATGGTAATGTAGTTCACTTAGGAGAAAGAGATTGCTCAATTCAACGTCGTCATCAAAAGTTGTTGGAAGAAGCACCTTCGATCGTTATTAGTGATGAGTTACGCCAAAAAATGGGGGCGGCGGCAGTAAAAGCGGCTAAATCTATCAATTATAAGGGTGCGGGTACAGTTGAGTTTTTATTAGATAAATATAATAATTTTTATTTTATGGAAATGAATACTCGTATTCAAGTTGAACATCCTGTGACGGAGATGATTACAGGTTTGGATTTAATTAAAGAACAAATTGCGATCGCACAAGGCGAAAAACTATCTTTTACTCAAAGCGAAGTACAATTAAAAGGTCATGCGATCGAATGTCGTATTAATGCGGAAGATCCAAAACATGATTTTCGTCCTAATCCGGGTAAAATTATCGCTTATTTACCACCTGGTGGTCCGGGTGTGAGAATGGATTCTTTTGTCTATCCAGATTATGAGATTCCGCCGTATTACGATTCATTGATTGGTAAATTGATTGTCTGGGGCGAAAATAGAGATACAGCCATTAAAAGAATGAAACGTGCATTAAGAGAATGTGCCATAACAGGTGTTTGTACTACCATTGATTTTCATCGACGTATTCTTAATCATCCTGAATTTCTCGCCGGTAATATTTACACCAATTTTATTGAACAAAATTTATCGGATTAAGATTAGATTGTATCTACAGTTCGATCGATCATTGATCTTTTTATAATCAGACAAAAAAGATTAGCCATTAAGCAAGTGCTCAAGATTTATATAGATCAAGATATACTTGTTTGATGACTAATTGTTTAATTGTATTGGAATTATTACTATTGGTTTTCGTAATAGACAAATTTTGATCATCTATGCAAAAACTAATTGAGTTAAAAACTCTGAAAATATTTTTTATTTATACTCAATTAAGTGAGTCGCAAGCACTTTTAACTTTTAACTAAGCTCTTTTTTATTAAGACTTTTAGCCATTGTGCCTAAAAGTAAATAGATAGTTAATGCGTACAACGAAGCCAGTACCGGTATCAACATGAAGTTCTCCTAAAAATAATTTTAAAAAAAGTCAAACTATAACTCTTTTAGTAAAGCTATTTACAAATTGCTTCACATCATAGAATTAACTAATAATTATTGAGAACTAATTAATTACTTTAGTTACCAACCATTTAAAGATAACTAGATTGTAAATATAAGTATATCCGAAATACTACTTTGGATATTAACATCAAAGTATTTTCTCACTAGTCTTATCTGGCAACTTAAATTAATCTAGTTATGGTGATTACTCACCTTATTTGTTTTCAGTAATTAAAATTTAATTACCCAAATTTTGTTGATCACTTGTTATTTATAAAGCTACTGATTAAATCTTCAACAAACAATATTTTTGCTATTGTCAATTAAAACTTATTCTTATAACAGTAACCAAATGAATATTTTTTCTGACTACAAAATCACTAAATAATAAAATAGTGTGTTGTGTAATCTCGAAAATTGGTCACACTAGATAAAGTGATTAGATTAAGTTTCTTACTTGTTTAGATTTAGAACAGAATGCTCTATAGAAACTATAATCTCTAATGAATTATAGATTTTTTTAAGATTGACTTTTCTTACTTTTAATATAACATATCTTTTGCAATAATTAAAAAAAGTTTACTTTTTTTTAAATTAGCTCTAAACTAGTCCTAGTAATGAGTATAAAGACTCATGAAAATCGGAAAAACTAAAATATTTCTTGATTTTTGGTCGAGTTGTTAAACCATAGCTTAAAATAGCAATAAGATATGTAAACTTTCGTTAAATATTATTTATAAAAGCTATTCATCAATGACGACTGCAACCTCGATATTTGCCCCTGTAGAAAAAGATTTATCCGTATTAATTGATAATCTAACTAGCCTTGTTGAAGCCCAACATCCAATTTTGGGAGCTGCCGCAGAACATCTGTTCTCTGCTGGTGGTAAAAGAATTCGACCTGCGATCGTATTACTGGTATCTCGTGCGACAATGAAAACAGAGGATTTAAGCCCTAAACACAGACGTTTAGCAGAAATCACGGAGATGATTCATACTGCAAGTTTAGTCCATGATGATGTCGTTGATGAAGCAGAATTAAGAAGACAAGTCGAAACAGTCAACTCACTTTTTGGTAATCGTATAGCAGTATTAGCAGGAGATTTTCTTTTTGCTCAATCTTCTTGGTATTTAGCTAATTTAGATAACTTAGAAGTAGTCAAATTACTATCCGAGGTGATTAGAGATTTTGCTGAGGGAGAAATTCAACAAGGATTGAGTTGTTTTGATACAGAGGTAACTTTGGACGCATATTTACAAAAAAGTTATTTTAAAACTGCTTCTTTAATTGCCAACAGTGCTAAAGCCGCAGCGGTATTAAGTGGTCAAACTCCAAAAATAGCAGATAAAGTTTATAGTTATGGACGTAACTTAGGTTTAGCCTTTCAAATTGTTGATGATATTATCGATTTTACGTCTTCTACTGAAGTATTAGGTAAACCCGCAGGTTCAGATTTAGCTAGTGGAAACTTAACTATTCCTGTATTGTATGCTATGGAAGAAAAACCAATTTTAACTACATTGATTGAAAGAGAATTTAATGAAGATGGCGATTTAGAAAAAGCATTGACTTTAGTACATGAAAGTAATGGGATTGAAAGGGCAAGAGAATTAGCATTTACTCACAGTCAATTAGCATTACAAGACATTGAATGTCTGTCATCTTCACCTGCTACTGATTCTTTGGCTGAATTAACTAATTATGTTATTCACCGCATTAAATAATGAGTAATGAGTAAGGAGTAAGGAGTAGGTAAAAGAATGGAGAATGTAGAATTGAGAATTGAGAATAAAAAGTGAATTTCGTGCCTTAGCTTATAGCTTATAGCTTATAGCTTATAGCTATTAATTAGTCTTTACCAAACCATTTTTGATAAATTTGTCCATAAGTGCCATCTTCTTTAAGTTTAAGAATTGCTTGATTAATGGATTCTCGATAAGGGCTATTTGTTTGTAAAGCAATACCATAACTTTGTTGGGCAAAAACTGTACCCACGACTTTAACCTTACCTCTACCTTCTCCTTGGACGTAGTAACGTAGTGCAGGTGCATCATAAACGATCGCTTTTATCGTACCTTCAGTCAAAGCTAGATAAGCATCTTCAATGGTATCAAAATCAATTACATAAGCAGGTGTAGTTGCTAAAAAGTCTGAGGCAGTAGTATTTTTAACAGTACCGATCGATTGATTGTGTAAGTCTTGAATGGTGGTAATATTTTGATCTAATTTTTGCACAGTTAAAGCAGATGTTACTGAAGCGGTGAAATAAGAGATTAATAAAATACCCGTAAACATCCAAATTGTGGCGACTATTCTACCGATAATACCTTTAGGAGTTTTATCTCCATAACCCACTGTTACCACAGTTACTACCGCCCACCACAAAGCCTCACCGACACCGGCTAAATATGTTTGCGGAAACATTTGCGGGTTAGCTTTTCTTTCAAAATACCAAATAATATGGGCGGCGATGGTGATTACGACTATCAAAAATACGATCGCACTCCATAAAACAGGAGAAAAAACAAAAGCAAAAAAAGTTTGCCAAGGGGATAAATTGCTGGTGGAAACCATGATTTGTAATCCTGACTCATAAAAAGAGTGCGAAAAATCAATTATCTTTTCTCTTTCTTGATTAATAGTTATTCCTGCGATACCAATATCTGTTTCTCCATTACTTACTGACTCTAATAATGCGGGTACAGTTGCCTCTCCGTATATTTGCGAGTTGGCATCTAATTCTTGGGCAATTTCGTTCCATAAATCAATACTAAAGCCGACATATTGTCCGTTTTGTTCAAAGGCAAAAGGCGGAAAGTTTTTGGTAGCGACTCTAAGTGTGCTGGTATTTTCTTGAGCAAGTGTCACACTAGTAGTCAAGGATAAGCAAAAATAACCGATAACAATTTTAGTGAGAGTTTTAACTCTTTTTTTTGGATCGATAGATATTTGAAAGAACATAACTAATTGATTAATAATTAATAATAATTGAAGTTTACACAATAAGGTTTAATCGATTGACCTTGTAAATATTTACAAAAATAGAATTTAGTAATATTTAATATAAATTTATAAATGTTTATAGATTCTAAATATTAGGTGTTAGGGTTACAAGACTTGTAATAACTAAATCTAATAGCAAGTTCTAAAAATAAAGATATAGATAAATACCCTCAATCTCTCTATCTCAGTTAGCGAAGGTAAAAAATATGCAGATGCACCGCTTTTTTGGGTGCTGACTAGCTATAAGTGTAGTTTTAATTATTTAAAATAGTATAAATGATCGTATAAGTAAATAGAAAAAGTTTTGTAATTTAAAGAGAAAAAACTTTAAATAGTTTATTAAAAACTTAACTTTATTCACGTAAAGTTACTTACTTTTTTTTTAACAAATAATCATTAAAATACGAACATCAAAAATCATGTTATTGTAAATTGAGTTAGATCATAAATAATTTTTCAATCATGATGAAGAGCATCCGTTATTCGTCTGTTATTTCTGTTTTGGCAATTTTATTGCTTTTGACCTCTGGTTGTACGGGAAAAACTAAAGCTGATTCTACAACTCAAAACAAAGAAAATACCTCCAAACCTAAAGAAGATGAGGTTACAAACGTAGAGTTTTACTGTGTTGATACTCAAAAAGATGGTGAACAAGTACTTGCTACTGTCGTAAATAACGATTTGCTAGATAATCCTTTAACTCTAATTTATTGGGATGGGGATAACCAATATTTTGGCGAAAAATGGTCTCCTCAAAAGCGATGTGAAACAGTTTCCGAGCGATTTCAATCTATACACGATCGTAACGGGATTAATTTTATTACTAATGATGTTGCCAGATGGCTCGGTCATTCAAATACTAATATTATTTGTGGTGTCGAGCAAAAATATACTCAATGTGAAGAAGAAGATTTATTATTTACTCTTCAGTCAGATGACGAGCCAGATCGAGTATTGCAAGAAATAATAGCCCTTCGTAGCGAACCAGAAACTGGTAAACCTCTCAAAAGAGGAGGCTCAGCCCAAAAAGTAAGAGTTTTTTATAACTTAGAAAAAGAACTTAAACCTAAAATACGTGGTTTTTAAATACGAGTATATACCCATAGTTAAAACAGAAGACAAAGTATCGTATCAGTAAAGACAATGAATTATAATCAAAAGAGTATATAGAATAATGAAATTTACTAACATATCAAAGAAAACACTATTACTAATTATTTTTTTAGGATACGGAGTTTCATTATTTTCAAACAATAAACCTTTTCTTGCTCAAGCAAATGAAGGTTTCGGTATCATTAAAGGAGCGACATCTTACCCTAGCGATTTTATTCCAGCACAAAAACTTTGTGCTACAAATATAGAAACACGTCAGCAACACTGTACAGAGACAGAAGAAGAACAAGGAAGTTATGAAATAAAAGTTCCTCCTGGAAACTATATTGTTTCAGCTACACTATGTAGTTCATACAGTAGTACTTTTGATTGTTTAAGTTTTGAACCTGTAGATGAATACTCCGAAGGTAATTTTTTCACTCAAGCATCAGAATGCCAGTTCGAAGTTGATTGCTTTGACAGAAATAATATAACTCCATTGATATTGTCTATACAAAGAGGAGAAATTGTATCTGATGTAAAAATAGATTGGTATCAGAAGATACCTTTCTCTACTACACCTTCCCCTGCTATTCAGTCTAACTCAGCAAGAAACTTGAATAAGGAAGCAGAACAATTAGTAAAAAAGACAGAACTTCCTCTATATTATGGTTCTTTAGAAGAAAAAAAAGCTGCAATTGCCAATTTAAAAAAATCACTATCAATTTTACAGCAAAATATTGATAATCCAAATAGTCTCTTTTTTGCTCAGAATATCGCTAGTCAATTATGTGCGGCGGCTTTTGAAATTGAGGATTGGAGTAGTGCAGAAAAATATTGTCAACTAAGCTTAGAGATACAGCAAGAATTACAAAAGTCAAATCCAGAAATAACCACACATGTGGCTTATAGTAGTTTGGCATCTATTTATGAACAATTAGGTAACTATAAAAAAGCAATTTCTACAACTAAAAAAGCAGAACAGAGACAT
Source organism: uncultured cyanobacterium (assembly GCA_963710605.1). GTDB lineage: Bacteria > Cyanobacteriota > Cyanobacteriia > Cyanobacteriales > Cyanobacteriaceae > JAALKG01. The sequence goes on along the minus strand of CAVQBA010000006.1, from coordinate 223,542 downwards.
CGAATTGAAGAAACGAGTCGTGAAATTATGAGAGTAGGAGGTGAAGTCGATTCTGCTCTTGGACAAAAAATGATAGAGATAGAAAGAGCTAAATTTTCTACACGAATAGCTCAATTAGCCTTTTTAGATCAAGATTATGACTTAGCGGTTAAATATTATACAAAGGCAAAAAACACACGGATTGAATTAGAACAAAAATATCCTTCTACAAATGAAGATTCTTCCGATCTAGTAAATTACCCTATTATGGACTCTACTGGTTTAGGATATTCATTATTACGTCAAAATAAAATTAAAAAAGCCAAATTACATTTTGACAAAACATATCAAATGTTTAAAGAAAGAGAAGATTTTCTTGTTCAAAAATATACAAGTAATAGAGGAACAAATCCATTTCTAGGAGTCACAAATCAAGTTACTTCAGTTTATCATACATACGAATTTCTATACGATGGATTACAAGAACTGAATATTGAACAGGGTAATTATGAAAAAGCTTTAGAATTTGCAGAAGAACGTAGAACTGGAGCGATGGCAATTTTATTATCAGAGCAACTTAATACTAATTACAAACGATTTGATACACTTACTATCGATAAAATTAAGCAAATTGCGAAAGAAAACAGTAGCACTATTGTTTATTACTCGATGTTAACAGAAGAGAAACTTGCCATCTGGGTAATCAATTCTGAAGGAGTAATAAACTTACGTCAAATTCATTTGAATTTGGGTAATAACTTATCGATCTCTAAATCTACTCAAAAAACTTCGTTAGCTACTTTTTTTACCATATTAATAATATTTTATCTCTTTATTTGTTACAAATTTAAAGGTCATAAATTATCCAAGGGTGCACTGATTCTTTGCATTCCATTGTTAACTCTTTCTTCTTGTCAAAATAGTTCCACTAATTTGTCTTTTTCTAATACAAAAGAATTTAGCAACGTCCATTTTTCTTCTTTAATTCAATCTGCTGTTACAGAAACTAGAGGGATAAATAAACAAAAGCGTTCTATCTCTGAGCAACAGTTGAACTGCCACGAACAAAACAATTGTTTACGCTCTTTGTCTGAAATTATAATTGAACCTATAGAAGATTTATTGCCAGATAATACAGAAGAACAGAATCATCTTCGTTCCAGATGAAGAATTACATACTGTTTCATTTGCAGCATTACAAGATTCAAAAGGACAATATTTAATTGATAAGCATACTATTAGTAGTATTCCTTCTCTCAAAATACTTGAGCTTTTAAATGCGAATGGAAATAATTCATTGACAAACACAAAGGCTTTAGTTGTTGGTAATCCTATAATGCCTGAAGTAACTATTGCAAATACTGTGGAAGGAACAGAGCAAGAACTTATTTCACTACCTGGAGCAGAAAAAGAAGCTAGAACTATTGCACAGATACTTAATACCAAACCTTTATTGGGTAAAGACGCAACTGAAACAGAAGTTACGAACAGAATATCTGAAGCAAAAATAGTACACTTTGCAACCCATGGAGTTCTAAATGCGAAAATTTTCAGCCCACAATGTCAAGATTACAACGAGGGACATAATATTGATAGTGATACACCATACAATTCAACTATAAAATTAATTGAGCTTTGTCAAATACAAAAAGAAGGAATTGACGTATTGGCATTTACTCCATCTGATCAAGATGACGGTTTATTAGATGAAGCAGAAATTTATGGTCTCGATCTAAATGCTAATTTAATAGTTTTGAGTGCCTGTGATACTGGATTAGGAGAAACTTCTACGGAAGGAGTAATCGGATTAGCTCGCCCTTTTCTTATTAATGGTGTTCCTACTGTGGTTGCCTCCTTATGGTCAGTTCCAGATAGTCCTACGGCTGAATTAATGGTTGAATTCTATCAAAATCTTGAATCTAACCCGAATAAAGCTCAGGCTTTACGCCAAGCGATGCTGACAATAAAAGAAAAATATCCTGAACCGTATAACTGGGCGGCTTTTACACTAATTGGTAAAGCAATCTAAGATCGATTTCTAAATAATAAAATCTTTTTCTCGTGTGTTGAGCGAACAGAGGTTATAGTAACTTTATTTTAATTTGAGAATAATTTAATGACTCAGGTCATTACTACAAGCTCTATTTATTAGTATTCATCCAAAGCGTTAACATAAGCCCCCTTTGTAAGGGGGTTGGGGGGAGCTATTCTATCTGTAGCCTTATTTAATAAACTTGGTATTACTAAACAATCCAACTATTATTAATCGTAGTATCTAATTGAGATTGACTAATCAAACCAGTATCAAAGTTTTCCCAATTATTTACTAACTGCTCAACTTGTGATTTCTCTAAACTAGCACCTTGACTAATTTGGAAAGTATCAATGCGTCCAGTTTCGTTTTCATACCAATCTTGAAGGATAAGATGTCTGTTAGTACCGAAAATGCCTACTTCCAAATCTGTATTATCAAAGCGACTAAATTTAATCTCTGTTGCAGTAACTTCGCCACCAAACAAAAGAGTATCTATACTATTGTTATCGCCATCATTATTGATATAAGTAGCACTAGCTAAAGTTGAGAGTTGAAATAAATCAGTATCGATCGCATAAGTGTCATTTCCTTTACCACCATCTAGAGTACTAAGAATACCACCTTTGATGCCACCTAAACCGATCAAATCGTCTCCATCACCACCATAAATTTGACTGGCTACATCTTGGACAAAAATTGCATCATCGCCATCTCCACCATGCACCGAGCTAAATAATCCTGTTGTTTCAATGTAATCATCACCATCGCCACCAAGAGCAATATTAAGATGCCCATTAGCAGAAATTACATCGTCACCTTTACCACCATGGAGAATATTACCCTTACCTTTACTCCATAAAGTATCTTTTCCTTCACCACCGAGCAACATATTAAAATTACTTTTACCAGCGATCGTTTGTATTGCAGAAACTTCATCACCACTGCCGATATATTCGATTGCACCAGTGGCTAATCTTTTGATGGTTAATAAATTACTAGCTCTGTTTTTAAGATTAGTTAAGGTTGAATCGCCAGTAGTATCTTTTATTTTTGGTAGTTGCCCTGCCCAAAGATTATCATCACCATCACCACCACTAAGCATATTATAGTTACCAACACCGATCGTTACATCATCACCATCACCAGATAGCGAGACATTCCAACCCATATTAGCTAGTTTAGTTAAAGTGCTTTGGTTGTCGTTACCAGAGCTTTCTTGTACCTGACTTTTAATATTTTGACTATAGGTTACAGTCAAGTCATCACCACCACCACTATAAGCAATATTATTTGTACCAGCACTAAGAATAATATCTTCAAAATCGAGACTTAAATCGAATCCTAAACCAGATAAGTCTAAATCAGGAATAGCAAAGTCAAAACCGAAGCCTGATAAATCTAAATCGGGAAGTGAAAAATCAAATCCTAATCCTGACAAGTCAATATCGGGGAGAGCAAAGTCAAAGCCAAAACCCGATAAATCGATCGTGGGAATACCTAAATCAAAGCCAAAATCTGATAAGTCGATGTCTGGGAAACTAAAGTCAAAGCCAAAACCCGATAAATCGATCGTCAAATCACTTAAATCAGGTATTTCTAAATAATCACCTAAAATCAAGTTATTCTTACCGACATTAATGATTGTATCCGCACCTTCATCACCAACAATGACATTATTTAATCCAAGACTGGTTACTAAATCATCACCTTCTCCACTGTGGATGAAATTGTTTTTACCCACTGCATAAACTCGATCGTTTCCGTCATTACTGAATAAGATATTGTTTAAACCAAGACTAACTTGAGTATCGTCATTTTCGCCAGTAAAATCAAAATTGAGACGATCGAAATCTAAATTCCATTCTGGTAAAGTGATAGAAGGGAATAAGTCAGCACTGAAAGTAGGTAAACTGATTTCAGGAGAAAAATCAAAATTCCATTCAGGGAGAATAATAGAGGGAGTTAAATCTAAATTAAATTCTGGCAAAATTACTTCAGGAGAAAAATCGAAATTAAACTCAGGAAGAGTTACTTCAGGAGAAAAGTCAAAATTCCATTCAGGAAGAATAACGTTAGCACCGATATTAGTAAGATTAGTTAAATCGATACTAAAATCATTAATTACATCAGTTAAATTATCAGCTACAGAAACATTATTTTGTCCCATTGTTACTAATGTATCCGCACCTCTACCGCCAACTACGGCGTTATTTAAACCCAAAGCGACAACCAAATCATCTCCAGTAACATCGAGGGTAGCAGTAAGGCTATTGACTACACTTTCCCAATCAACACCCGTATTTACCTCATCTGTTTTAGCATCTTTTCCTGCTTGTTTGCTTTCTTCACTTTTAAAGCTATCAAGAGAAATTGCTAAAGAATCACCAAAGGCAAGGTTTCCTATTCCTGCTAAAAATATTTTATCGTCTTTAGCACCAGCGATCGCTACATTAGATAAACCAACTGAAGCGATTAAATCATTGCTTTCACCCCATGAGGTGGTTATGTTGTATAAACCGCCACTGAGCATTAAAGAGCTACCATCACCAATTTTAGTATTAAGATTACCTTTACCTAAAGTGACAAAAGTATCATCACCGTCACCGATTTTAGTCAGGATATTATATAACCCTCCCACCATCATTGTGGTATCGCCGTCGGCGACTTTAGCCATTACATTTAAACCACCTGCGGCATACATTTTGTCATTACCATTTCCTGTTTTGACAAAAACGTTACCACCAAGCCCGATACCGAGTATTTCGTTATTACCACCTGAAGTGTAAACAACATTAGCACCACCAAAGGCTTTAATTTTATCGTTTCCAGTACCCGCAACAACGACGTTTAATCCGCCACCGACAGTGATATTATCGTTGCCTGAGCCAGTATTAACTACATTGACACCGCCATAGGCTTCGATACTGTTATTACCACTACCTGCGTTAACTACATTACCGATACCACCTGCAATAATACGATCGTTTCCACTACCAGTATTAACTACATTAGCACCACCATAACCTTCAATATAGTTATTACCGTTACCTGCATTAACCTTATTACCGATACCACCGACGATAATTCGATCGCTACCACCACCTGCATTCACTACATTAGCACCACCATAGGCTTCGATATTGTCATAATCACTATCGTCATTAGCATCGATAATATTCGCACCGCCGTAAGCTCTAATAGTATCGTAATCAGAACCTGCGTAAATAAAATTCGCTCCACCATGAGCTTCGATGGTATCATTACCCGAACCGCCGTAAAGCCAATTACCAGCCGCCGCCGCATAAATATAGTCACTGTCGCTACCACCATCTACTGTATTACCCGCACCATAAGCATAAATACGATCGTTATTACTATCACCACGGACATTGTTATAGCCACCATAGGCGTAGATTTTATCATGTCCCGTTCCTCCTGAAATGTCATTATGAGCGGCGTGAGCTTTGATTGTATCGTTTCCTGAATCGCCTCTAATTTTGTTAGAAAGCCCCCATGCTTCCATATAATCATGACCTGAGCCACCGTACAAGTCCGATCTACCTGAATAGGCTTTAATATTATCATTACCCCAACCGCCACTGAGTTTGACATAAATAGCATAAGCCCTGAGGGTATCATTTCCTCCGTTACCATAAGCCGCACCTGCACCATAAATTGAAAAACTATCGTTGCGGTTACCGCCATTTTTATAGAAAGGGTTAACCTTGTTACTAACTTTCTTGACGGTTTTTTTGACTGCTTTAACTGCTTTCCCCATGATATGTCTCCAAATAAATTAAATTAATGTCTTAAACGTAAAATTTCATAATGTGAAGTGAAAGAATTATATTTTCCAGTGAGAGATAGTGTTAAAACTACCATCGGGGTTGATTTTAAAGGATTTAGCTGGTGTACCTTTAGGTAAAATATTGGTACGTAAATCTTTGACTATGTATCGTGCATGACCAAAAGGAGCGATAAATTCGGGAAACCATAAGTTATTTCCTCCTTGCCATTCATCAAGATTTAAGACATATGCCCCATCAATAAATTTTTGTTCTACTTCATCAGTTAGCCATGCCCAGTTAACAAAACCGATTGGGTTACCATCGATCTCGTAATAGCGAAATTGATTGTGAAGCATTGCAGGTACAAATCGCTCGGCAATGTCACTGATGTTGTATTGACGATGGAGAGGAGAATTAATCATCAGATGTGCGATCGCACCAATCATTTGTAAACGTTCTTGAGTAGAAGAAGAAGTCAGAATACCGTCTTGGGAATTGTCTATATTCACAACTTCTGAGATAGTTTTTGATTTTTGTAAATTTTTAGTAGTCATAAGTAATTCCTCAAATCGATCGATATACATTTTCTGTTGTGCTAATCTATAGGTTGAAAAAATAAAGAGTATGCAAAAAATACCTTTTACTTTTAAGATTGATTTATGGCGTTATGAAGACGCAGAAAGAATATTGTCCCCTTCTCCCAGTGGGAGAAGGGTTAGGGATGAGGGCAAATACTCCAGTGGAAAAAGAGTTAAGGATGAGCAAAAAAGAGCCACTAGAAATAAGTAAAATAGCAGGTGCAAACCGTCAAATTCCTAGAGAATTATTAGCCAAAGCCAGAGAATTAAGAAAAAAACAAACTCCTGCTGAGCAAATATTATGGCAATGTTTAAGAGGAAGAAGACTATTTGATACTAAATTTCGTCGTCAACATAATATTGGACAATACATTGTTGATTTTTATTGTTACAATGCCAAATTAGTCATTGAGGTTGATGGTAAAATTCATGATTTACCAAGGCAAAAAGAAAGAGATTTAGATCGAGAAAATTGGTTAAAGTCTCATGGTTTGACTGTGATTCGATTTACTAATGAGGAAGTTTTTGATAATTTGGAAATGGTGTTAAATAAAATTGTTGATTACGCTTTGCCTTTAACTTCTACTACGTTTGAAAATACTACCTCACCCCCAGCCCCTCTGTCTTGGTCAGCGTTCCCGTCTTGGTGAGCATTCCCTTGCGACTTATAGTCGTCGCGGGGTCTCACCGCTTGCGTCTTACGCCGACGCGGGGTCTGACCGCTCCTCAAGGAGAGGGGAGTAAGAAAAGAGAGGGGAGTAAGAAAAAAACTCTGAATTTTATCGATCGTATGAAAATAAAATAAGATACATCAAATTTACTATTACCAAAATCAACATTTTACTATCAAGAATAATTATAAAAAATTGTCAAAAACTCCAATATTTAGCTTTTAAATTTAATAGATAATGAACGAAAATTTAGCCCCATGGCGAAGCGTATTACAAAGAGCGTTACATAGAAATCGATCGCAGGTTTTTAGTCGGTATTTTCAATTAGCAACTATAAATGAGCAAGGTTTTCCGACAAATCGAACAGTTGTCTTCCGTGGCTTTCTTGATGATAGTAACCAGATTAAAATAATTACTGATACTCGTAGTGATAAGTTTACTCATTTACAAAACAATCATAGAGCTGAAATTTGTTGGTATTTCACCAAAACCAGAGAACAATTTAGAATTAGCGGTAAGATTATCTTAGTTACCGCAGAAGAAAATACAGAATTCGAGCAGACACGTCAACAAACATGGCAAAGACTTAGCGATAATGCCAAAGCTCAATTTTTTTGGTCGTATCCTCAAATTCTACCCGAAGAAAGCCTACCGCCTATAGATACACCCGTTGATAAGCAACAACCTGTCAGTAATTTTTGTTTATTATTATTCGCTCCTGAACAAGTCGATCATTTAGAATTAAGAGGTAATCCTCAAAATCATTATTATTACTCTCTTAACTCAGACAATCAATGGATAACCACAAATCTTTCTCCCCAAACACCACAATAAAAGGATGAAGAATGAGGGATAAATGGGTAATCAGTCTTTTAACTTTTAACTTTTAACTTTTAACTTTTAACTCTTAACTTTTATTGCCCTGTTTGTACTCGCCATAGATTATTATAAACTCCTTCTTGGGTAATTAAATCTTCGTGTGTGCCTTGCTCGATAATCTTGCCTCTTTCTAGTACATAAATACGATCGACATTACGAATAGTAGAAAGACGATGAGCAATCATAATCGTGGTACGATTTTTAGTGATATATTCTAACGATCGTGCGATCGCCGCTTCTGTTTCATTATCCACGGCTGAGGTTGCCTCATCAAGAATTAGAATCGGTGGATTTTTGACAATCGCCCGAGCAATAGAAAGCCGTTGTCTTTGCCCCCCAGAAAGTTTTTGCCCTCTCTCACCGACGATGGTGTCATAACCTTCAGGTAATTCCATCACAAAATTATGAGCTTCCGCCATTTTCGCCGCATTAATAATTTCGGTTTCGGTTGCCTCAGGATTACCATAAGCAATGTTGTCTCTAACCGTACCATGAAACAAAAATACATCTTGACTAACTAAACCGATTGCTCGACGTAAATCAGAAAGGACTATTTTTCTTAAATCAATACCATCAACTGTTATATTACCGGCTTGGATTTCGTAAAAACGTAATAATAATTTGACTAAAGTACTTTTTCCTGAGCCTGTCAAACCAACAATTGCGATCGTTGTTCCTGCGGGGATAGTTAAGTTAAAATCTTTAATGACAGATTCTCTTTGATTGTAAGCAAAACTAATACGATCGAAAACAATATCTCCTCGAATACTATGCAAAGGCAAAGATGTATCCCCTGAATGAATCGTCACAGGAGTATCTAATAAATTCATAACTCTATTCGTCGAAGCCATCGCCCTTTGATATAAATCAAGAGTTTGCCCCAAACGAGTTAGTGGCCATAGTAACCGTTGTGTCATAAAAACTAATACACTATAAGTACCAACTGCCAAATTACCTTTTTCTACTTCTAAACCACCAAAAAGTAAAATACCTGTAAATCCTGCCAAAATAACAAAGCGAATTAAAGGTACAAAAGCCGCACTTAAATTAATCGCTTTTTGATTACTATTAAGATAAGCCAGACTATCTTTTCTTACCCTTTCGATTTCGTAATATTCAGTAGTAAAACTTTTAATCGTCGTAATCCCTGACAAATTATTTGCTAAACGACTACTTAATGAACTAACTTGTTCTCTAACTTCTGCATAACGAGGGGCTAATAATTTCTGAAAACTAACCGCACCCCAGATAATAATCGGAATAGGTAAAATGGTCATCCAAGCATGACTAGGGGCTAAAATAAAAAAAGCTGTACTGATAATAATTACAGTAGTCAAAACCTGAATAATTTCATTCGCCCCGACATCTAAAAACCTTTCTAATTGATTGATATCGTCATTAAGAATAGCTAATAATCGACCTGTACTATTATTTTCAAAAAATTCTAATTCTAAATCTTGAATATGACTATAGGCATTAATCCGTAAATCATGTTGAATATTCTGAGCAATATTACGCCATAAACGCTCATGGGCATATTCAAAAACTGATTCTAAGCTCCATACAATAAACGACAAGATACTTAAAACGACTAATTGATTAAAAACCCCCTCGATTCCAAATTGAGCGACAAAAGAGTCTTGTTGTTCAACAACAATATCGACGGCAATACCAATCAAAATCGGTGGTGTGAGATCAAATACTTTATTTAAAATTGAGCTAATACTAGCTTGATTAATGCGAGTTTGATATTTATGAGCATATCTTAGTAAACGAAAGATTGGATGAATCATGAAAGAATTGAGGATTGAAAGAGTGCGAGAATAAAGAATGAAGAAAAGACAATTGTCAGGGTTGAATAGTATTCAACCCAAAACTATTATTAAACCTTTTTGACTAGAAGTCTATTTATCATTTACGATCGAGTTATCTTAATAATTCATGTTGCTCATGAGTGAGAAATTTTGAGTTGATTTTTTAAAATTAATTATTGAAATAGAAATTATTTAGAATCGATTTGGCTACTAATAACACTAGAAATAATAGAAACAACCACAGCACCGATTAAAGCACTGAGAAAACCGCTAACAGCGAATCCGGGGGTAAAAGCCGCCGCTAAAGCAAAACAAATTCCATTGACGACAAATAAAAATAAACCCAAAGTTACGATCGTTACAGGTAAAGTTAATAGAATTAAAAGTGGTTTGACGATCGCATTAACTATACCAAAAATAAATGCCGCAATCACAGCGGCGACAATATTACTGACAACAATACCCGGTATCAAATATGAAGTTATCAACATTGATACAGCCGTAACCAACAAAGTAATTAAAAATTGAGTCATAATTAAATTTTGTAATTAAACATTAACATTTCTATTATATGATTTTAATTTTTGCTAGATTAAGAACAAGATCAACAATAGTATTTAATTTGAGCAAACAATTACTATGAAAATCAAATTGCTAAATGGTTCAGGTAGCTTAATAAGAAGTATTTTCGTTCGCTTATTCCAGCTTTTACCTGTATTTTTAATCGTTGCGATCGCTTATGGAGATAAGTTTTTACCTTATCCTCTTAATAGCTGGAGTTATCAAACTAGGACTAAAATAAATAATGCTTTAGTCGGCTCTTTTGATGAAGATGTATTAGAAAACAACAAATACAATAATAAAAAAACAGACGAAATTATCGAGCAAGTAGAAAAAGACGCTCGTGGTAATAATTGAGATGAATCCCTGCTTCGCACGTCTTCGGTGAGAATCGAGAAATAGGGAATTAAGAAATAGGAAATAAAAATTATCAACTAACTCTTAACTCTTAACTCTTAACTCTTAACTCTTAACTCACACCTCGCCGTCTCCGACAACAATTTGTTTGAGAGTAGTAAAAGTTTCTAAACTGATTAAGCCACGGCGATGACCTTTTTGATTAGAAATACCTAAAAATACAGAATTACTACCGGGTAAATAACGGTAAAAACGAGGAGATGAATTGATATAAATTAAAGCACTATCAGTTTCCATGCCAAAGATTCTACCTTCTTGATAGGAGTCGGTAATTAAACAATTAGCGTGACCACTACTATACTTATTAATCAGGGTAATAGCTTCATCGAGATCATCAACTAAACGAAAAGCGATCGTTTTATTTAAAAAAGGTTCACCCCATTTAGGAGAATCAGCAGGAATAAAAGTTAAATATTCGCCGAATTCATTCATCAAACTTTCATCCCCCATGAGTGTAAATTCTTGTTCTCGTAAATAATTAAATAATCTGATCAAAGAATTAGGTTTTTGTTGGGTACTAATTAATACTTTTTCGATCGCATTTACAGGTTCTGGTATGGTGGTATAACTATCTAAAATTATGTGTCTGACTAAATCTAAATCACTAGATAATGACCAATATAAATAACAATTACCAATAGCTGATTTGAGTACTGGTGCGGTAGCAAATTGAGTTACTTGTTTGACTAAACTGGTTCTACCATAAGGAATAATTAAACTAATACATTCATCTTGAGTTACCAAATCTTCGATCGAATATCCTTGCTCAGGAGGCAAAAACTGTAAACAATTATCAGGAAAATTAACCTCTTCTAAAGCCACTTGTAAAGCCTGAGCAATAATTGTATTGGTATTACTCGCTTCGCTACTACCTTTAAGAATGATCGTATTACCCGTTTTAATCGCTAAACCAGCGGCAACGATCGCTAACTCAGGTAACGCTTCGTAAATAAAAGCAACAGTACCTAAAGGCATCAATTGAGAATAATTTTGACAATAAGTAACCTGATAAGGCGAATTAATTACCTTCTGAAAAGGATCAGGTAATTCGGCGAGGGCTTCAAGAATCTCAACAGTTGCCCTTAACCTTTGGGGAGTAAGTTTCAACCACTCCAAAATCAGATCAGGTACAGCCATTTCTCGGCTAATTTCTAAATCTAAAGTATTAGCCTGAAGAATATCATCCATACATTCATTCAACTTACTCGCCATTTGTGCGACAGCCTCCGAACTTTCTATCCCCTTAATCGAATTTAGCTCTAAAAAAGCAGTTTGTGCTTGTTGTGCAATTACAGAAATCGGTGGGGGGTTATGATCATTCATTATTATTTAATTAACGGCGATAAGCAAACCATAAAGATGCGGCTAGTAATATAATTATTAGCCCTACCATAATAACAGAGATTAAATGAATTCCTCCTTTAAAAGTAATCAATAAAGGACTAGAAATCAAAACCGAAAAAAATAAGCAAATAGTAGAAAGAACAAAATAGTTTTCATACCAACGTTTATGGTTACTAATCCATTTTTTACCCGTCCAACGCCACTCTTTCTTATAAGGATAATGAGCATTTAATTGCTCTAAAGATTCTCCTGTAGCAGACAAAACAAAAATAGTTTGACATAATTGGCAACCCATTGCTTCGGTTAAAATAATATTACACAGTTTACCTTGACGACGACAAGGGCAAGGATATTCATTTTTAAGGTCGATAGGGTTAGTTTTTCGCAGAGGCACAATGAGTAATTGGATAGGGTGATTATACAGCTAATAGTTAAACTCCATTATAAGTAATAAACTAGTTAAGTAAAACAGATTATTAGCAATTATTAATTGCCGTAACAGTCAACTATCAATTATCCCTTATGATTATTAATATATAGGAAAGATATTATATAAAATTAAATATGTTTAAAAAGTTATTTGGTGATCCAAACACTCGTAAACTCAAAAAATTACAACCCTCAATCGCCGAGATTAATCTTTTAGAAGAAGATATCAAACAGCTAACAGACGACCAAATGCGATCGAAAACCGCAGAATTCCAACAAATGTTAGCTAAAGTAGATACCACCGAAGAGCAAGAAGAAATATTAGAAGAAATTCTTCCCGAAGCCTTTGCTTTGGTGCGAGAAGCAGGAATTAGAGTATTAGGAATGCGTCATTATGACGTACAAATGTTAGGCGGAATTGTCTTAAATTCAGGACAAATTGCTGAGATGAAAACAGGGGAAGGTAAAACCCTCGTTGCTACTTTACCCGCTTATCTTAACGGTTTAACAGGTAAAGGAGTCCATGTCGTCACAGTCAACGATTATCTAGCCCGAAGAGACGCAGAGTGGATGGGGCAAGTACATCGCTTTTTAGGTTTAGAAGTTGGTTTAATTCAAGGTGGGATGACAGCCACCGAAAGACAAAAAAATTATAACGCTGATATTACCTACGCTACTAACAGTGAATTGGGTTTTGATTATCTACGAGATAATATGTCAACTGACATTAATGAAGTTGTCCAACGTCCACCTAATTATTGCATCATTGATGAGGTTGACTCTATTTTAGTTGATGAAGCTCGTACTCCTTTAATTATCTCAGGGCAAATTGAACGCCCTCAGGAAAAATATCTTAAAGCCAAAGAAGTTGCTTCCATGCTTGTCAGACAAAAAGAAGAAAATGATGGTAATGACTATGAAGTTGATGAAAAAGCTCGTAGTGTCATTCTTACTGAAGAAGGTTTTGCTAAAGCTGAAGAATTATTAGGCGTAACTGATTTATACGATCAAGAAAATCCTTGGGCTCATTATATTTTTAATGCTATTAAAGCCAAAGAATTATTCGTCGCTGATGTTAACTATATTGTTCGTAATAACGAAGTTGTCATTGTCGATGAATATACAGGTAGGGTTTTATCTGGTAGAAGATGGAGTGATGGTTTGCACCAAGCTATGGAAGCTAAAGAAGGTGTTGATATTCAAAAAGAAACTCAAACTCTAGCTAGTATTACTTATCAAAATTTCTTCTTGTTATATAACAAACTTTCAGGTATGACAGGTACAGCTAAAACTGAAGAAACTGAATTTGAAAAAGTTTATAGCCTTGAAGTTACCATCATACCTACTAACCGTCCTTCCGATCGAGCTGATTTACCCGATGTTGTTTATAAAAACGAAATTGCTAAATGGAAAGCAGTAGCCGAAGAATGTGCCGAAATGCACGAAACAAACAGACCTGTCTTAGTTGGTACTACAAGTGTTGAGAAATCAGAGGTAATATCTAAATTATTAGTCGAGAAAAAAATACCTCATAACATTCTGAATGCTCGTCCAGAAAACGTCGAAAGAGAATCCGAAATTGTTGCTCAAGCGGGAAGAAAAGGAGCAGTAACGATCGCAACCAACATGGCAGGGCGTGGTACAGATATCATCCTTGGTGGTAACTCTGACTATATGGCAAGATTAAAAATCAGAGAATATCTCATGCCTCAGATTGTCATCCCTGAAGAAGATCAATTAATGGCTACATCGATGTTAAAAAAACACACCAAAGGACAAGGTTTTAATGGTGATGGTAATGCCGAAAATGGTAAAAAACTCAAAAACTGGAAACCGACATCTGATCTTTTTCCTTGCCAACTTTCTCCTGAAACCGAAAATAAACTCAAAGAATCTGTTGCCGTTGCAGTCCAAAATTATGGCAGACAAAGTTTATCTGAATTAGACGCAGAAGAAAAAATTGCGATCGCCGCTGAAAAAGCACCCACAAACGATTCTGTAATTCAAAAACTACGAGAAGTATATCAAGCAATTTTGGCTGAATACGAAGGCGTTACCGATGGTGAACATGATTTGGTAATCGATAACGGTGGTTTGCACGTAATCGGGACAGAAAGACACGAATCTCGCCGTATTGATAACCAATTACGAGGAAGAGCAGGAAGACAAGGAGATCCTGGTTCTACACGCTTCTTTTTGAGCTTAGAAGATAATTTACTACGTATTTTCGGTGGCGATCGAGTTGCAGGTTTAATGAATGCTTTTAGAGTAGAAGAAGATATGCCGATCGAATCGGGTATGCTCACTCGCTCTTTAGAAGGTGCACAGAAAAAAGTTGAAACCTTTTATTATGACGCCCGTAAACAAGTCTTTGAATATGACGAGGTAATGAACAACCAACGTCGAGCTATTTATGCTGAGCGTCGTCGAGTATTAGAAGGAAGAGACTTAAGAGAGCAAGTTTTAGACTACGCTACTCGTACAATGGATGAGATAGTTGATGCCTATGTTAACCCCGATTTACCACCTGATGAATGGAATGTAGAAGCGTTAGTCGCTAAAGCTAAAGAATTTATCTATCTATTAGAAGATGTCACCATTGAAGATATGGCGGATATGACAGTTACCGAAATGAAAACTTTTCTCCATGAAGAAGTACATAAAGCCTATGACTTGAAAGAAAATCAAGTTGAACAAATGCAACCGGGTTTGATGCGACAAGCAGAAAGATTCTTTATTCTGCAACAAATTGATAACCTATGGCGTGAACATTTACAATCAATGGATGGTTTAAGAGAATCGGTTGGTTTACGTGGTTATGGACAAAAAGATCCTTTAGTTGAGTACAAACAAGAAGGATACGAAATGTTCTTGGAAATGATGATCGATATTCGTCGTAATGTCGTTTATTCTCTATTCCAATTCCAACCACAGCCACAACCACAACCTGTTTAATTAAAGGTACAATTTATTTTCTAACGTAGAGACAAGGTACGCCTTGTCTTTTTATTTTGTCATTGATCTGGTAATTTAGTTTTAAAGCATCGTATCGTAAAAAATATCTGTGGTGTTAGACATTTATTGTCAGTGGTAATTAACCGCAGAGTACGCAGAGTACGCAGAGAGAAGAAAGATGAGGAGAGAAAAATACAGAATCAGAGGTGGAAAGGAGGAAGAGAAAAAGAGAGAATAACTGGTTTTAAGTCAACAAATATTTTTCGATAGAGAGAGTTGATTAAAGCGATCGCTTTTCATTCTTCATAAAAATTCAACTTGATTATTTTATGAATAAGCTAAACTGAAAAGGGAACAATTAAGGGGAAGTAGCTCAGTCTGGTAGAGCAACGATTTTTTACTTTGCGCATTACTATGCACTCCAAAGTTCCTTTTATTATTGGTCTCGTTGGACGTAGGTTCAAATCCTACCTTCCCCAACAAGAGAGGGCAAAAGAGATTCCTTGAATGGCGAAAGCCAGTTTTTTGCAATAAAACAAATTATCTCTCGCCCTCTTTAAAATTAAAAGTACGAAAAATGAATCCAGCAACGTTAAGATTATTTAATGCGATCGAGGTTGAGAATAAAAATAATCAAGATATATCTGAATCTATTTTAGCAAGAACGATCGCTCAGGGTTATATTCTCGATCGAGCAATTAATCCTAAGACAAAATTACTAAATGCAATTGAAAGTGTAGTCGGTATTTCAGGCATTAAAGCTAATTCTGCTTTCCACAAATCATGGCAGATTATTCAAGATACCGATATGGAATCTTTGGTCAAGCAACAGATTATTCATTACATCACCACCTACGGCTTTGAAAGTATAGGTATTTATCGAGAAGATGCCGTTTATATCCCCAAAGAAGTTTTAGAGTTACCAGAGATTACTGATGATATTCCTTTAGTTATTATCAAAGCGATGACTGCTGAGGAAATTTTAGCTAATATCATTCAATTAGCCGATGGTATCGCCTTATCTCCAGAAACACTGGCTGATATGATGAGTATCATTAAAGCTCACAATTACGATAAAGGCTTTGTTGAGAAAATAGGTAATCGAGAATTAAAAGCCTTACTATACGATTTTTATCATATTGTACCATCAGAGCCAGTTGAATTTTTACGTCATTTGATTAGTAAATTAACCGATGAATCATTACTAATCAAAAATCAATACCTAATCGACAAAATTAAACAAGCTAACGGTAAATTATTAGATACTTTATTGCAAGATGCCCCAAATGATTTAGCCTCAATTTTCTTTCGCTTCAAACCTTTATTCTTAGCAATGAAGTCTATTTCTAGTAACAAAACATATTTTAATCAGTTAAGAAAAAAAGCGAACAAGTTACATAAACCTTTACCACCAGATTATCTTAATAGCATTACTAGTCAGATAAAACAGGACAACTTAAATCTAGAAACCTTAGCTCAAAAACTGGGTAAAGCAACTATTTTTCGTAAAATTCGTTTGGCTTATGCTTTAAAATATCGTCTTAATGCTTGTGATTCGATCGTCTATACAGTCAGAAATGGAAAAGGTTGGGCGACGGAATTTGACTTTGAATGGTGGACTGTGGTTAAAGATAAAACCCAACAAGCATTGAATGCAGTTATAAATTCGATCGTTGAAGATGTGAAAAAAAACGTTGAAGGTAAAACTATTTATATTCCTGCTAACGTCCATTATGCTCTACCTGCTACCGAAAAGCAATTTACAGGGTATATACCTACGGGTAGTTATGTTGTAACCAAGCAAGATACGATCGTTGGTATCCATTGGACAAATACAAAAACTAAGAGAGTCGATTTAGATTTATCTGTTATTGGAGAATCAGGTAAAATTGGTTGGGATGCCGATTATCGCTCCTCAGATAAACAAGTCTTATTTTCTGGAGATGTTACTAACGCACCTGCACCAAAAGGGGCATCTGAACTTTTTTATCTTAAACAGGCTGAGCAAGAAGCACGTATTTTAACGGTTAATTACTACAATTTTAATAAAAGCGACGAAGTAGAAGCGAAGATTTTGGTTGCCCAAGAAAAACCCGATAATTTCGGTAAAAACTATATGGTAGATGTTAATAAAATAATTGCTTCTGCTAATATAAGCATCACTAAAAAACAAAATATTTTAGGTTTAATAGTTAATATAAACCAAGAAAACAGATTTTATTTTGCTAACGTAAGTATCGGTAATTCTATTACTTCTTATCAGAATGAACAGTCTCTATATACTAGAAAATTTTTAGTAAGTAAATTAGTTAATTCTCTTGATTTTAGAGAAATTTTGACTAAGGCAGGAGCTAATAGTTATTGTTGCGGTGACTGAAGAAGAGCAGGAAAAAGAATATATTAATCTATCTCCAGAAATGTTAGATAAGACGACGATTATTGATTTAATGAGATGAAAGATTCTAAACCACCCCTAACCCCTCCTTTGAAAGGAGGGGGATTTAATCACAGTTTTAAGTCTAAAATTTATCGATTGAGAATTTGTCAAAAGTGAACACCGTTTACTGTTATACGATTAAAAATATTTAATTTTGAACAAAAAGAAAAAACATCAAACTACTTTTAATCAACAAGAAATAGAAATATCTATTCAACCGTTAAAAAGTATATCTGAAGAGTATATTATTCAATATCACGATCGATTACTACCTGAATATCAACAACCACCAAAGACGATCGTTTTTATTTTTTTCCAATGTAATTTACCTTTAGATGGTACTAATTTAAAACAAGAGCAATTAGAAAAAGATCGATTATTAAAAGAGTTTGAAAGTTTGAGTCGTGATTTTTATCTTACTTGTCAGGAGCAAAATATTAGTGTAGAAATTATTTGTCCTCGCTCTGGTTTACCTTTATACTCAAAATCGGGAACGGATATTTTTGATCTAAATACGATCGTTACACGTTACTTACCTAGCTTTCAAAAACAAAATGGTAGCTGTGGCTTATATCATAATATATGGGGCAAAGCGGTTTATCCTTGTTTAATCTTATCTTGGGTAGAGAAAGTTAAGATCAAACCCATTTTATTGTCTATCATTAATAAATACGATCGATTATTATTATGTTCTGCTTAAAGCAAGTTTCTAATTATCAAACAAGCTTAGATCTTGATATTTGATTAAATATTCACAAAACTTAATAAAAAATCAGTAAAATGTTAACCATACGTTTACTTATACACAATGAAATCATTTTATGTTGTTAAAGGGAAATTTTAAAGAAACAACGACTGTAGTCAAAGACAAAATACTAACGACAGAAGGCTATTTTTTAGTTGGTCATATAATATCGATGGTGTTTGGTTTAGCAGGATTATTGTTAGTGTTACCAAATCCGCAATTTATAGCTAGTTTACCGCCAATCGGACAATCAGCATTTAGTTGGTCAATGATTGGTGGCGGTGTCGTTTATATGATTTTGGGTTGGGCGGCAGTCGCAGTATATGCTTATCGTCAATTAGGTGCTTGGTATTGTTTCGGATTTATGATTCCTGCTTTAGGAATTTCTTTAACCAGCGAATTATTAGGTACAAGCACAGGTTTTCCTTTCGGTGCATATCATTATCTTTCAGGATTAGGTTACAAGATTGCCGGTTTAGTACCTTTTACTATTCCTTTGTCTTGGTTTTATCTTGGTTTGAGTAGTTATCTGGTTGCACGAGTAGGTTTAAATCAGCTATCTATCAATCCTTGGTTAAAAGACTTAGGTGCGATCGTTTTTGGTTCATTATTACTAACCTCATGGGATTTTGTTTTAGATCCTGCCATGAGTCAAACTACTGTACCATTTTGGTTATGGGATCAACCAGGAGCATTTTTTGGTATGCCTTATCAAAACTTTGCCGGTTGGTTTGGTACAGGTGTTGTATTCATGACTGTAGCGACATTTATCTGGCGTTTAAAACCGCTTAATTTTGATGAAATATCTTTAACTATTCCCGCTCTAGTTTATATCGGTAACTTTGGTTTTGCGATGATTATGAGTATGGGTGCGGGTTTTTATCTTCCTATCGCTTTAGGTATTTTATTGGGTATTTTACCTCTGACTGTATTTATTTGGTTAGCAAACAAATCAAAAATCGTAGCAGATAATTCTAATAATGCTGAAATAGCATACGAAGTTTAGATAACAATTGACAATTGACAATTAGCAGTGGAAGAGAATTAAGTAGGGTGGGCAATGCCCACCTTTATTTTTGTCAAAAATTGAGAAAGTGGTGATTCTTTCTCTTATTATTGATTGAGGTATAATCATCAATATCTAGGCGTAATTTTTTTATGAGTAACAAAAACAAATCATTACCGACATCGTTTTTGATTGTGACAGCTAAATGGGTTTGGCATACTATGTGGCAAACGATGATGTCTCAACTCGCACCTAGCTCAAAAGAAGGTAGTTATCAACGCCCCTCAAGTCAGTTTACTCAATCTGTAAGTAACAATTCTTCTGCTGTTTATCCCGCAGAAGAAGGGCGTTATCGTTTGTATGTGGGGATGAGTTGCCCTTGGGCGCATCGTACTTTGATGGTGAGGGCATTAAAGGGTTTAGAAAAAACGATCGATGTTACAGTCTTAATTCCTTCAGTTAATGAAGGTGGTTGGGTAATGACACAACCGTCAGAAAATTGTCAATCTGTCAAACAACTTTATCAGTTAGCTCAATCTGGTTATAGTGGTCGTTCTACTGTACCTATTTTATGGGATAAAACCACTAAAACGATCGTCAATAACGAGAGTGCCGAGATTATTATTATCCTCAACGAGCAATTTAATCAATTTGCCGAGAAACCCGAATTGAATCTTTATCCTGATGATTTACGATCGCAGATAGAGGAATGGAACGAAAAGATATATCATAATGTGAATAATGGCGTTTATCGTTGCGGTTTTGCTACTACTCAATCAGCATATGAAGAAGCTTGTCAGGGATTATTTGATACTTTAGATACGATCGAATCACATTTACAAGATAATCTTTATTTATGTGGCGAGCAAATAACTTTAGCTGATGTTCGTTTGTTTACTACTTTAATTCGTTTTGATGTGGCTTATTATAGTTTATTCAAGTGTAGTCTTAAACGTATCAGTGATTATCCTAATTTGAGTCGGTACGTTACCCAAATTGATAATTTACCTAATATTAAAGAGACTTACGACGTTGATGCAGTCAAACAAGATTATTTTGGTAATCTCTTTCCTCTTAACCCCAGCGGAATTATCCCCTTATAATCAACAGAATAATCATCATCGAAATAATTAGAAACTATAATTGAAACAACCACCGCTATTAATTAAACAATAGTTTTGTTCAGCAAAAACTTTTTCTTGCTCCCATGCTCTATGTAAGTAATTTTGAGCTAATTTAGTATTACGTGTATTAGTATATTGTGGATGATAACGATCGAGAATAGTACCTTTAAGATTAGCCATTTCTAAATCGACATTGTTTAAATTCGCACCACGTAAATCAGCGTTTTCCAAATTAGCACCTTTTAGTCTCGCATTAGACAAGTTAGCATTTTGTAAATTAGCATTTTGTAAATTAGCATCGTTTAATCTCGCACCATACAAATTAGCGTTAGTTAAATCGCTATTACTAAGAATCAACTTCTTTCATAAACGCTCGAGTAAAATTAGCATTGTAAGCCGAGCAATTTTGCATATTAGAGCCACTCAATCGAGATTCTTGACAGTTAGTCCAATTAAGATTGGTTTCCATCAATAAAGAGCCTCTCAGATTAACACGGTATAAAGAAGCACCACAGAGATTAGATAATTGAAGATTACCATGACGCAAATTAGTATGACTTAGATTCGCACCGCTCAACTGACTACTAATTAGTTGTGAACGTACCATAAAAGCACCTGAAAAATTAGCTTTAGTTAAATCAGCTTGATTAAATTGAGCTTCACTTAATTTTCCGTGAGTGAAATTAGACCAATTTAGTTGAGCATTATTAAAATTAGATTTGGTCAAAAAAGCACTATCAAAGTCAATCCCAATCAAATTTGCCCCTTCTAAATCTAAAGCAACTAAAACCGATCGATGTAACTGGGCACTTTGTAAATTAATCCCGTGAAACACACGAATTCCTTGTTCATATAGACGTAAAAATTGGCTTGCTTTCATGTACTTTAACCTCTATTTATTTCCTACTCACTAATCAAGTTTTTCAACATTTGGGTTTTTAATAACTAAATCATTACTCAGTAGTTGCTTAATTACTCTTTATATCTGTATTTAATCATAAATAATTGTTTATGGTGTAGTTATCGTAATTACTCTTAACAAAAACTTTATAATCTTCATTAAAGCAACGAGGACATATACTACAGAAAATAATATAAATATTTATGTTGTCATATTATCTTATTATTAATCGTAATTGTATCAATAAAAGTTAACAGAGAACGAAATGAGTTCTTTTTCCTATTTTCGATGAGATTATCTAATACTATTCCCCTATAATTACTAAAAATAGACATTTAACTCAGTTTTTAACCACTAAAAACGAACCTTGATTATTTTTTGTTTAAGATAAACTAATGTAACGATCGAATTGTAATTATTTCGATAACCAATTGTTAGTATATTACAGCCTAAATATGGCAATGATCGATAAAAGTTTTAAATAATTATGAATCATTATTACAACAACTTCATTTAAATACATTTAACTTAGTCAATTAACCATAATTTGTAATTATAACAATCTGTTAAATAAAGTCAACACTTTTGCCCAAGCAGATTCTGCCGATTTTTGATGATAACTTTGACGACAATCGCAAAAAAACCCATGCCCTGCCGAAGGGTAGCGGAAAACTTGATTTTGAATTTGCTGTTTATCTAATTCCGTCGCAATTTGTTCTATTTGTGATTTAGGAATACTGGCATCTTCTAAACCAAAAAAGCAGTGTATCTCTCCTTTAATCTCTTTAGTAAAATCGATCGTAGCTGTATCTTCAATACCCGGACACCAAGTCGCTATTTGAGCACCGTAAAAAGAGGCTGTGGCTTTAATTTCAGGTAAAGTAGCACATAGATAAGCTATATGTCCGCCAAAACAAAAACCGATACTACCAACACCTGTTTTTTTGACTTGCGGTAATTGATACAAAAAATCGATCGTTGCTTGAATATCGCTAAGTAATTGACTAGCTTGAGTTTGTACTTTGTAAGCCTTACCTATTTTGACATCCTCTGGCGTATAACCTGCGGTAAAATTTGGTGCAAGACGTTGATACATGGCAGGGGCAATTGTGATATAACCTTGTTTGGCTAAACGCTCAGTTACATCTTTAATATGCTCGTTGACACCAAAGATTTCTTGAATAACGATAATTGCAGGTAATTTTTCTGTAGTTTTTGGTTGTACTAAATAAGCGTCAATTAGTATATCTTGATTAGGAATACGAACTGTTTTTGTAGTCAAATCTATTAGATAACTTAGAAAATAATAATCTTAGTAAAATTTATGGGTACAAAATTAAGTTGGAAAAAATTAATAAATAATTATAATTTAAATAAATTCTATTACTCTTCAACAAATACGGCATCTTCTAAAAGGAATAGTTAGATAAATAACGATCGTCATTTATTCGATTTGACCATTAATAGTCAAAGAATTTTAAATTTTTGATAAAAATGTTTGACCGAGACTAATCGCAAGCAGTTACTACTTTTAAGCTATCTTCTGCCCAGTAAAAAACCGGTGAACAAAAAGCTAGAGTATTTATTTCTAAATCTAAAAGTAAATATTTATCATCATCAGTTAGTTCGGTAATCGGCTTTCATAATTCGATCGCTTCTGCCGATTGGATTATTCTTTTAGAGCAAGGAAAATTAGAGTTTAGTTGTTCAATCAAAGATTTTCGTTCTCAGACAGGGAAAAATTTAGAGTTTTTATCTCGTTGAGAGATAATTAAATCGATGAGATGAAGATGAGTCAGACTTATTGTTATAACCCGCCTTGAACTATCGTGCAAGGCTAATAGGAATCGTTCATTGACATGAACTAAGAATAAAATTTTAATTATACAAATTCAAACACCGTAGGGGTAGAATATCATTCTACCCTTTTTTACCAGACCATTATTTAACTGGAATGGCTACAATTATTGCAGAAGGAGGATGCAAGCCTGTCTTGGTCAGCGCTCCCTTGCGGAAAAGTGTGGTCTTGGGGGTCTCACCGCTTGCTTCTGTCGCATCTGAGCGGGTTTCCACCGCTTACACCCCTACCATAAATACTTATTAATTATTCATTAATTTCTCTAATCACCAACGATCGAAATAGGTGTAAGCAAAAAATCGGCTATATTATTAGCTAACTCTTCACGTACAGTCATTTTATGTAATTTAACCAGATCATCCGCCACAAAACTATCTCTGACTAAGGCTTTTTTTCCTGAATTGAAATCAGTTTCATAAAAAACCTCTTTAATTCCTGCTGAAATTACTAATTTTAAACAAGCCAGACAAGGCTCAAGAGTGACATAAATTGTTGCTCCATCGGTAGCAATACCATGTTTAGCCGCTTGAGCGATCGCATTTGCTTCGGCATGAACGGCACGAGAAGGTAATGATTTACTTGCATCACAACTATCTAAACCTTCATAACAAAAACCTTGAGCGATACAATGAGCAGTACCTGAAGGCGAACCATTGTAACCTGTCGCTAAAACTTGTCGATTTTTGACAATCACAGCACCTACAGGAAAAGCCAAACAAGTCGATCGGCTCGATGCTAGTTTTGCCATCAGCATAAAATACTCATTCCATGTCGGGCGGTTTTTTTCTCTATCTATCATAAATGAAGAGTTAAAAATATTTTACTGTCAATAACTTTAACAATTAATAATTATAGTCATTTAAATCAAGTTCCAAACCATATGTAAAAGATCTGGTAGGGACGTAGCATTGCTACGTCCCTACATCCTATACAATCGGTTTTTATTTGAAATTACTATATAGCTTCATAAAGGCTATAACAATTAGTAATTACACAGTGCGAACATCAAAACGATCGAGCATCATCACTTTATTCCAAGCGGCAACAAAGTCTTTAACCATCAGCTCTTGACCGTCATTAGCACCATAAACTTCAGCTACCTGACGTAGTTCGGCATTAGAGCCAAAGATGAGATCGCAACGTGTAGCAGTAAATTTGGTTTCACCTGTTTGACGATCGCAAATATTAAAAATCATTTCACGATTATCGATCGGTTTCCACTCATAATCCATACTAGTCAAGACACGGAAAAAGTCATTAGTTAAAACACCTGGACGATCGGTGAAGATACCATGCTTAGAATGATCCCAGTTTTGATCTAAAGCTCGAAGTCCACCAACAAGAGCTGTCCATTCAGGTGCAGTTAAAGTAAGTAATTGGGCTCGATCGAGGAAGATACGCTCGGCTTTTACTTTATAACCGATCGCCTCATTATGGTAATTTCTGAAACCATCGGAGACAGGTTTGAGCCATTGGAAGGTTTCAATATCTGTTAATTCTTGAGTAGTATCCATTCTACCAGGGGTAAAGGGAACAGTCACATCTACTCCAGCAGATTTAGCCGCTTTTTCGATACCAGCACAGCCACCGAGAACAATAAGATCGGCGATCGATACTTTTTTGTTACCTGACTGACTATTATTAAAGTCAGTTTGAATTTGTTCGAGAGTCGATAAAACTTGAGCTAGTTCTTGCGGACGGTTTACTTCCCATTCTTTTTGAGGATTTAAGCCAACACGCGCACCATTTGCACCACCACGTTTGTCAGTATTACGATAGTTTGATGCCGATGCCCAAGCCGCCGACACTAATGCCGAGACAGAAAGCTCACTTGCTAAAAGTTTGTCTTTTAAAGAACTAATATCCGCATCATCAACAACATCATGATCGAGTGCTGGAATTGGATCTTGCCAAGATAGCTCTTCTTCAGGAACTTCTGGACCTAGATAACGTACTTTTGGTCCCATATCTCTGTGGGTTAGCTTATACCAAGCCAGAGAAAATGCTTCGCTAAAATACTCAAAGTCATTGAGGAAACGTTGACAAACTTCATTATAAGCAGAATCTTCTTTTAAGGCAATATCCGAAGTCATCATCATTAACGCATGCTCAACACCTTCTCTGTGTGCGTCTGGTGTTTTAGGTGCGTCTGAATCTTTTGGATGCCATTGTACCGAACCTGCGGGACTTTTTGTTTTTTCCCACTCGTACTTAAATAAATTTTCTAAGTAGCTATTATCCCACTGAGTTGGGTTTGGTGTCCAAGAGCCTTCAATACCATTGGTCATCGTATATTCAGCAAAGCCAGTACCTTCAGGGTTTTGCCATCCCATTCCCATTGCTTGAATTGGGGCACCTTCTGGGGCAGGACCGATTTTATCTGGCTCGACCATACCATGACTTTTACCAAAAGCATGACCACCTGCAATCAAGGCTACAGTTTCTTCGTCGTTCATTGCCATACGAGCGAAAGTTTCACGGATGTCACGGGCAGATGCGATCGGATCGCCATTTCCACCAGGACCTTCAGGATCGACGTAAATCAACGCTTGATGGGAAGCTCCTAAAGGATTTTCGAGGTCATAGTACTCGTCTTTTGGTTCGCCAACCCAACGAATATCACGAGTAACCATTTGATCTGGATGTCCTTCAAGGGGTTTAGCTTTTTCATTTCCTCCAAAAGGTTCACCGTTCCAGAATTCAGGACCCCAATAAGTGGCTTTATCTGCTTCCCAAGCATCAATACGACCACCGCCGTAACCAAAGGGTTTTAAACCCATAATTTCAAGAGAGCAGTTACCGACTAAAATCATTAAATCTGCCCAACTTAGTGACGCTCCATATTTTTGTTTGATGGGCCAAAGTAACCGTCTTGATTTATCTGTATTACCGTTATCCCACCAAGAATTAATTGGGGCAAAGCGTTGCATACCCTGAGCGGCTCCACCACGACCATCGGCGATACGGTATGTTCCCGCTGAGTGCCATGCCATACGAATCATTTGAGGTCCATAGTTACCGTAATCTGCTGGCCACCAATCTTTTGAATCTTTTAGTAAAGCTTTAATATCATTTTTTAACTGTTGGAAGTCAATTTTTTGAAACGCTTCTTGATAATTAAAATCTTTGAGGGGATTAGCTAAAGGTGAATTCTGATGAAGTAGCTCTACTTGAAGTCGATTTGGCCACCAATCATCTGTTTGTGGCTTAGAGCCAAGTGCACCTCCAACGCGGGTTCCACGAAAGGGACACTGTCCAGAAGAAGAGGTAGGAGGGGTGTTGTTCATTTAGTTCCGTTTTTTCTATTATTGTTGTGATAGTCGTACTTTGAAAGTTTACACAAAGAGATCGCTTTGAATAAAGTTTATTTTGCAGTAGTCTTTCAAGTTACTTAAGTAATGTTTGACAAGATTTAATTTGCTAATATTTTGTATTTACGATCGTTTTAAACCGATCTTTTTGTTTTGTATTCAATTAAATTTAGCCAATTGTCAAATATTTTTTACAAAAGTTTAAATAACTAATACTTAATTTTTTTGTAGTTACGATCGATAATTAACTATTCTTTTCTCATTATTTTTAAGTAGAGAATTAAATAGATAAAAAACTTTAAGATCTACTGGCACTAACATAAACTAGCTATTTTACATTGACTAATCAACGACTATTTTTTGGTCATTAAGTATTAGTGGTCTATAGCTCTAATATATCTTTTCCCCAATTGAATTAAGCCATCTGTATTGAAGTTGACATATTTTTTCATATTTATTAACTACTAATTATTATTCCTTTACAACAATTGAAATATCTTTACGATACTTTGATAAAAGATAAGCTATAAGTTATAAGCATTCCACCTAACACCTAACACCTTGATCAAAGTCTTATCTAATTCTTCAGTTTTATTTATTTGTTTCTCAGATTTGATAATTACAATTAAAACTAAGACAACAGCAAGATTTTAATAGATGAAAATATTTAAAAGATAAAAAACTAAAAAGATAGATTAAGCTCCTTAAATTCCGATCCCCCTCTATCCCCTGCCCCCTAAATCCCCCAATTCTGGGGGACAATAAAGGATGCTTCTTCGCTTTAATTGTGGGGGAGGCTGTGCGGATGCCTCGCTCCTATTTTTGAAAGACTTACTAACAAAAACTGTTGCAAGTTTTATTTGAATTGTTATTATTCCCAACTTCTAATCATTGTTAATTAAACTAAAAAGTAGAGATATTAAAGATAAATGAATACACTATCTAAAAACGACCAAGCCGTTAACCTCGCACCAATGGATGAGTATAATCAAAAACTTATCAATCATGTGCATCCATCAAATTGGGCAAATCCAACTCCTGAAAGTCAATATGATTTAGTTGTTATCGGTGCTGGTACAGCAGGATTAGTAGTAGCGGCAGGGGCGGCAGGATTAGATATTGGTTTGAAAGTAGCTTTAGTTGAAAAACATTTGATGGGAGGAGATTGTTTAAATTTCGGTTGTGTGCCTTCAAAAGCAGTGATTCGATCGGCAAAGGTAATCGGCGAAATAATGAAAGGCAAACATTTAGGTGTTGATGTTGGCGAAGTTAAAGTTAATTTTGCTCAAGTAATGGCGAGAATGCGTAATATTAGAGCAAGTATTAGTCATCATGATTCTGCTAAAAGATTTAAAGACTTGGGTATTGATGTTTTTTTTGGTGAAGCTAGTTTTCAAGCTAATAAAACGATCGTGGTTAATGGTCAAAATTTAAGTTACAAAAAAGCTGTCATCGCTACAGGTGCAAGGGCAGTTAAACCCGAAATAGAGGGAATAGAAGAAACAGGATTTAAAACTAATGAAACTATTTTTTCTTTAACTCAATTACCTAAAACTATGGCTGTATTTGGAGGAGGTCCGATCGGATGTGAGTTAGCTCAAGCATTTCATCGTTTAGGCTCAGAAGTAATTTTATTTCATAAACACGGACATTTATTAAACCGTGAAGATGCTGATGCCGCTGAGATTGTTCAAAATCAGTTTCTTCAAGAAGGAATCAAATTGGTGTTGAATGCCGATGTTGTTAGAGCAGAAAAAACAGCAACAGGTAAAAAGATTTATTATCAAGGTAATGGACAAGTAAAATCGATCGAAGTTGACGAAATATTAATGGGTGCAGGAAGACAACCAAATTTAGAAACTCTTAATTTAGATGCTGTTGGGGTAGAATACGATCGACGTGGAGTTAAAGTTAACGATAATTTACAAACAACAAATTCTTCTATTTACGCCGCAGGTGATATTTGTTTAAGTGAAAAATTTACCCATACAGCCGATGCCGCCGCCCGTATTGTCATTAAAAATACCTTGTTTTCTCCTTTTGGTTTTGGTAAAGCCAAGTTTAGTGATTTAGTTATTCCTTGGGTGACATATACTCAACCAGAAATTGCTCATGTGGGAATGTATGAAACAGATGCTAAAGAAAAAGGAATAGAAGTAGAGACAATCAAAATTGAGATGGATACTGTTGATAGAGCAATAACTGATGCTGAAACAACAGGTTTTGTCAAAGTACATTACCAAAAAGGAAGCGATCGTATTTTAGGTGCAACAATTGTTTCTAGTCATGCAGGAGAGATAATCTCAGAAATTACCAGTGCGATGGTTAATAAAATAGGTTTGAATGGTTTATCAAGCGTGATTCATTCTTATCCCACTCAAGCCGATGCCATCAAAAAAGCCGCTGATGCTTATCGTCGTACTTTGTTAACATCTAACACCAAAAAACTTTTGCAATTTTTAACGAAATTATCTTAACACCTAACACCCGTTAGAGTTAAACGTTAAAAGGTGAGAAATTGACGACATTATAACGATCGGTTTTTATTTAAAATTATTATAATTATCAATTGTCAATTGTCAATTGTCAATTATTGAGCATAATTTGAGATAAAATAATCACACACTTGAATTAAAAATTTTGAGAGAGAAAGTAAATGGATCTTAAAGTAATTAAACAATGCGATCGTTGTGGCGTAAAACTGGTTCAATGGACTAATAATGATTGTCGGTTATTAACTAATCATGCCGAAACTTTATGGGATGATCCAATTTACATGAGTAAACGTAATTCTCTTTTACAAATCCCAGACGCATTCAAAACCAGAGTTTGTGATAATCTCAGGGATGCTGACAATTGTGCTTTACTAGATAACTAAAATAATTAAAGCAAAGATATTTAGATTATCTAAACCAAATTAACTCATTGGTAATGGTCAAAATGAAAAAGGTAAATTTTAGCAAATTTTATCGATCGATCTACCAAAAAAATGTAAACTAAGAAACAGTTCAATCGTCTTAATTTATGATTTAACGATTTATTTGAGAAAAAAACACGCATAAAACTTTTAGCCACAATAACTAAAAGATAAAAAGTGAGATAAAAATAAATCATTTAACAGCCATTAAAAATTTTGGAAGACTATATTTAGTCAAGAATATAAGCTGTTTGTAACCACAATTAAATCAAAGACGGATAAATAAAACAATATAGAAAATAACATGAATCAAGCAATTTTAGATAAAGTCAAAGACATCGTTGTTGAACAATTAGATGCAGACGTAGAAAAAGTAACACCAGAAGCCAACTTTGTTAATGACTTAGATGCCGACTCATTAGATGTAGTCGAATTAGTCATGGCTTTAGAAGAAGCATTTGAAATTGAAATTTCTGACGAAGAAGCAGAAAAAATTGCTACAGTAGGTGCCGCAGTCGAGCATATTGAAGCTAAAACACAAGCAACAGCCTAATTAATTAATTAATTAGTTCTCAATTAATTTAATTTTTCAATATTTCAGTTATGGGGTTAATCATAGCTCATATCATTTAAACAATTGACTCTCAGACGTAAATATTATCTAGATGACGTGTGATTAATTAATCTGTTGTGGACTTTGTTGTTGGCAATGGAAAAAACTGCTTTTACATTAAGTATTAGTAAAATCAAACTAATTTAGATATTAATTATTATGTCTGTTGGCTAAAACCCCATACAGTAAAAATAATAAAGTAAATTTCTATAAATTTGGTCTGCTCAAGGAGTCAGATTTTTCATTATATCAATAACATTATGACTGATCGACAACTCAACAGAGTCGTAGTTACAGGTTTAGGTGCTATTACCCCAATTGGTAATAATGTAACGCAATATTGGCAAGGGCTAACAGAAGGCAAAAATGGTATCGGTTATATTACCCATTTTGATACTACCGATTATGCTTGTAAAATAGCAGGTGAAGTAAAAGATTTTGATCCTTTAGCTTACATAACACGCAAAGAAGCCAAACGGATGGCTCGTTTTTCGCAATTTGGCGTTGCGGCTAGTCTTGATGCCCTTAAAGATGCACAGCTAGAAATTAATGAGGATAATGCTCATGATATTGGCGTTATTATTGGTACAGGTGTTGGTGGCTTAAGCGTCATGGAAGAGCAAAATGAAGTTTTACTCACAAAAGGGGCAAGTCGAGTAACTCCTTTTCTTGTACCAACAATGATTTGTAATATGGCGGCAGGTTTAACTGCTATTCATACCGGTGCAAAAGGACCTAATTGTTGCCCTGTAACCGCTTGTGCCGCAGGTTCTAATGCAATCGGTGATGCCTTTCGTTTGATTCAATCAGGTTACGCTCAAGCCGTAATTTGTGGCGGTACAGAAGCGGCAATTACACAATTATCAATGGCTGGTTTTGCCTCGGCTAAGGCTCTTTCTTTTCGTAATGACAGCCCCGAAACTGCTAGTCGCCCATTTAGTGCTGATAGAGATGGTTTTGTTATGGGTGAAGGTTCAGGTATTCTAATTTTAGAAGAAAGAGAAAGTGCGATCGCTCGTGGAGCTAAAATTTATGCCGAGATGATTGGTTATGCCATGACTTGTGATGCTTATCATATGACAGCCCCTGTACCCGATGGTGCTGGTGCTACTAGAGCGATCGAATTAGCAATGAAAGATGCTGGTATCACACCTGACCAAGTATCTTATATCAACGCTCATGGTACTAGTACACCTGCTAATGATAAAACCGAAACCAAGGCAATTAAAACCGCTTTAGGAGAAGAGCGAGCTAACGCTATTGCAATTAGTTCAACCAAATCAATGACAGGTCATTTGTTAGGTGGTAGTGGTGGTATTGAAGCAGTAGCAACAATTATGGCGATAGCAAATGATCAAGTACCACCAACGATTAATCTTGCTAATCCTGACCCTGAATGTGATTTGGATTACGTAGCCAATCAAAGTCGTGAGGTAGAGATTAATGTTGCTTTATCTAATTCTTTTGGTTTTGGCGGACATAACGTCACTTTGGCTTTCAAAAAACATGAAGCTTAACGATTAGATTTAGATTATCAACTCAAGTTTATTAATTGTAAGGTGGGCAATGCTCACCTTTTCTTTTTAGCTATCTTCATTCTCAATTCTCCATTCTCCATTCTCAATTATTATCAGTAGCTATAAGGATTTCTAGGGGTAGGAATAGTGGTAATTTCTGTTGCTTTGAGAACTAATTGACGTTGATTTTCACTGATGCTTTTAGGATCTAATGGTGGTAAAGTTTCTGTTTGCATCATTCCTTTAACTTCTAACCAACTATCGATCGCATATTGACTACGAGGCTGGGGTAAATGAACTACGATTCCGACAGGATAAGCATCAACGGCACAACAAGTCAAAACAAAACGTGATAAATAAATATAATTATCAGGTAATTGCTCTAAATAAACCACAAAACCGATCAAATTTGCCGGTTGATTCGTATAGTTATCAGGTTCAGGATAAACATTTAAAGTTCGTACCCATTCAATTAACGATCGTTGCTCAGGAGAAGTTGAATTTAAAAAAGATTGAGCTTGTAAAGTAGTCGGCGGTAAAGAATCATTAATTCCTCTTTGTAAAGCCGCTTCAGAATTTAAAACACGAGGTTGAATAACTAAACCTAAAATGGCTACCGTAATTAACAAAATACTACCCCATCCTGGTGGAAATAAACTAGTTTGTTGACCACTAATATTACTAGTTGACCATTGAGATTGAGGACGATAATTACTAATAATTAAAAATAATTTACCAACTGCTAATAAAAGTAAAACCAGACTAGTCACAAGGACTAATAAAAAATAATTAGGATGAATTAAAAGATTTAACTGTCCTGTGATCCAGTATTTAAATAATAATAAAAACCATAAAAACATAGATATAAAATCGAGAACATCAAACCATTTTTTTCGGGAAATTACTTTAGTCATTAGTCTTAATTAAGTAAAGATGATGGTTAGAAGAAGTAACTATAAGAAAGAGTTAAAAGAAAAGTCAGTTGAGCCGCAATCAACATTAAATAAATAATCATTCGAGGTTTAAAAATAGATAACATTAACCCAATAGCTTTGATATCTATCATAGGACCAAAAACTAAAAATGCGACTAAAGAAGAAGTAGTGAAAGTAGAAGCAAAAGATAATACAAAAAACGAATCTACTGTTGAACAAATAGAAACAACAGCCGCTAAAATCATCATCGCAATGATTGAAGTCACATTACTTTGCCCCAAACTAAGAATCACTTCTCTGGGTACAAAAACTTGTATCAAAGAAGCGATCGCACTACCTAAAATCAAAACAGCACCTAATTCTCTTAATTCATTATGAACGTTGGTTAAAAATAAATTTATTCTCTGTTGCCAAATCGCACGAGAATTTTTTACAGATGAAGAAGACTTTAATAATTGCTCATCCATTTTAAGGGTTTGACCTTTGTCTGATAAGATAAAACTCCCTGATTGAAGTAAATTGTAATCTGATTCTAGTTTATTTTGTGTTGACGCTAATTCAGCTTTCTGTTGCTGATTCATCAATGTAGTCAAACGCTTAGCTAAAATTGGTTTAAGTAAAGGACGAGCATCAGTTTGAAAACTAAAGATACAACCAATAGAAATAGCGATCGTTAAAGAAAAAATAATTCTTAACCAAAAAACCTCTGGTTGTCCACGAAAAGCGATATAAGTTGACCATAATACTACAGGATTAATTGTTGGTGCGGCTAGTAAAAAAGAAACCGCCACCGAAGTCGGTAAACCTTGTAATAAAAAACTACGTGCTACAGGAATATTGCCACACTCGCACACAGGAAAGCAAAAACCAAAAATACTCCCGACAATAGAACCCAGTATCGGATTTTTCGGCATTTTTTGAATTAAAACATTATCCTCTAAAAATAAAATTAAACCACTAGATAACAATACCCCAATTAATAAAAAAGGCATTGCTTCTACTAGTAAACTGGTGAATAAAGTAAAAGCGTTATAAAGTTGATTCATCATATTTTAATTCACGGCTGTTTGTAAACAATGGAAAACAAATGATACATTGTTTAAATCAACATAATTTCTACATCGTTGTTTGTCTCAATCAAATTTGTCCCTACCCGAATAATAGCCAAAGCATTAACTCCCTGTAAATTAATCAAGTTACCCGAACTAGATGCCCCCTTAGCGATCGAAAATTGGTAATATCCTTTAACTAAAGTAGCACGACCCCAAATATAAGTTTCTTTAGTACCTGTAGATGTTAAATTAATTTTAGTTTTGCCTATTACTATACTAGGTAATGTATAGTTTTTGTCTCCTGATAATTTACTAATAGCAGTTTGTAAAAAACGCCAACAAGTAACCATCGTTGAAACAGGATTACCCGGAATCCCAAAATACAGTTTATTTTCAGGAAAACGGGCTACTGTTAGAGGTTTACCGGGTTTGATGTTGACACTATTAACTACAATTTGGGCTCCTAACTCAGTTAAAACTCGATCGACATAATCATATTCCCCTACCGAAACTCCTCCTGTCGAAATTACCCAATCAGCTTGTTGTAAAGCATTTTTTACCGTTTGTTTTAAAACCTCAAAATTATCGCTGATAATACCTAAAGGTAAGACAGTTACATTATTTTGTTCTAAAAAACTGGTGAGTAAATATTGGTTAGAATCAATTATTTTACCTCGATGTAAAGGCTCATCGGGAGCAATTAATTCATCTCCTGTAGATAAAATAGCAATAATAGGCGATCGTATTACAGGTACATTTAAACATTGAGCAGTAGCTAAAATAGCCATTTCAGGCGGATTTATTTTGATTCTAGCTGAGAGTAAACAGTCTTGGGCTTGATAAAATGAACCTTGACGACGCACAAAATTATTTTGATGTGAAGCAGAAAAAATAGAGACTTGATCATTTTGTCGCTGAGTATTTTCTTGCATAATCACCGTATCCGCACCCGTTGGCAGAATACCACCTGTAAAAATTCTGGCACTTTCACCACTATTAATTGATTTTTTTGGGCAATAACCAGCAGGAATTTCTTCAACAATATTTAGACAAACAGGATTAGTTGCCGATGCGTTTTTGACATCGACATATCTCACTGCATAACCATCCATAGCTGAGTTATCCCAATAAGGAAAATCGAGCTTTGAAGATATATTTTGGGCTAAAACACGATTAGTTGCTTTATTTAAAGGTACAAATTCATGTTCTGTAAGGGGTTGAACTAAATCAATAATTATTTGTTCTACTTCTTTGACTGATTTCATGTTCTGTATTTTATAACTTAACCCAAACATAAAGCATCAAAATTTATTTCTAATTCTTAAGTTTTATGCCGATTAATTGAGATTATTATCAATTGTGTGATTATGGTTTTTTTATGTAGAAGCAATATTTCGATCGAGGATAACTGCTAATTGTGGTACTACTTCTTCAATTTCACTTTTTAAAGAATTACGCACCTTATTATAACTAGCCTTGACAATTTTATTACTAGAATTCTTGATTCTATTGTCTGTTACTGTTAAAATTGTATCCGCAGTTAAAGATTGATTCTTTGATAAATAATCAACAGGATTACCTTGCTCGATTCCTTCACTCCAAAGAGGATCGATCGCTTGAGAAATAGAAGGTAAAAGCCCTTTTATTGCATTGGTGGTGTAGTCTGGACTTATGGTTTTAATTCCTTTATAAAGTGTCTTAAA
Organism: uncultured cyanobacterium; assembly: GCA_963710605.1. GTDB lineage: Bacteria > Cyanobacteriota > Cyanobacteriia > Cyanobacteriales > Cyanobacteriaceae > JAALKG01. Next base: position 187,973 of record CAVQBA010000006.1, on the reverse strand, counting down.
TGTTACTCCTTTAATCCCTTTTTTAGCACTAACTTGCTCTTCCATCAATGCAACACAATCTACGGCGATATTTGAACTCACTTCTTTGTTTTTGATTTGTTCACTTAAGGTCATTATTTTTAATTATCTTGATCATATTCAACAGCATTATATAGTAATTAAGAATTAACGTATTGACTAAATGAAAATTTTTTAGCTCTATTTATTTGTAATATTCAAGTCTTTTACTGATGTCAATTTATCGAATGTAACCTCAGAAAATATTAATTCAAGCAATATTGATTTGAACAAAACTAAAAAGTATTAACTGTGCGACCTATTATTTAGTTTAAATACAGTTATCTGTTTGTGATCTTACTTGTCGATCGAGACTAATGTATTAAGATATATTAAGTAAACTAACATCAAAATACTTAATGTTTGTCAATACAGATTTTAAAAATCAAGTTATCCAATATATAGAAGAGAAACTATTATTTGGTAACAAGCTTACAGCAGAATTATTTGCCATCTTAACCGTATATTTTGTTCAAGGTATTTTAGGATTAGCTAGACTCGCCGTTAGTTTCTTCCTCAAAGATGATTTAATGCTTTCTCCTGCTCAAGTAGCCGCCTTGATGGGAGTCGCCTCTATTCCTTGGATAACCAAACCCGTGATTGGTTTTTTAAGCGATGGTAAACCATTATTTAATTATCGTCGTCGTAGTTATCTTATCCTTGCAGGTATTCTCGGCTCAATTTCTTGGTTGAGTTTAGCCCTATTTGTTGATAGTTTGTGGAGTGCAGTTATCGCAATCCTCGGTACATCTTTATCAGTAGCGATGAGCGATGTAATTGTTGATTCTGTAGTAGTAGAAAGAGCAAAATCAGAATCATTAGCCAAATCTGGCTCATTACAGTCTGTCACATGGGCAACCTCAGCTTTAGGTGGTTTAATTACCGCCTACTTTAGTGGTTTATTATTAGAACATTTTAGTAATAATCAAGTATTTCTCATCGTTGCTAGTTTTCCTATTTTAGTAATTACTGTAGCAGGATTAATAATTGAGCAACCTGTCACCAAAGAAACCAAAATAAAACCTTTTCCTGAACAAGTTAAGCAATTATGGCAAACCCTTAGACAACCATCTATTTTTGCTCCTGTGATGTTTGTTTTTCTCTGGCAAAGTACACCTAGTGCCGATTCTGCTTTTTTCTTCTTTTCTACTAATGAATTAGGTTTTACCCCTGAATTTTTAGGTAGAGTACGTCTTATTACCAGCTTAGCGTCTCTAATTGGTATTTGGTCTTACCAACAGTGGTTAAAACAAATTTCTTTTCGGACTATTCTGGGTTGGTGTGTGGTACTTTCTTCAGTATTGGGTATGACTAGTTTATTGTTAGTTACTCATGCTAATCGTGCCATTGGTATCGATGACCACTGGTTTAGTTTAGGTGATAGTCTAGTTTTAACTGTCATGGGGCAAATTGCTTTTATGCCCGTTTTGGTTTTATCCGCCCGTTTATGCCCAGAAGGTATTGAAGCTAGTTTTTTTGCTTTATTAATGTCAATTTGGAATTTGGGTGGTTTGTTATCTCACGAATTAGGTGCATTACTGACTAAATGGCTGGGTGTAACCGAAACCAATTTTGAGCATATGTGGTTATTACTTTTGATTACGAATTTATCAACTTTACTTCCTTTACCACTACTTAAATTATTACCTGAAGGTGACCCACAAGAACAAGTTAGACAAGAGACTTTACCTATGGGTGAAATATATGAGCAGAATACACCAGGGGCAATGATGACACCGAATGTGATGCCTGAAGTACTGTTAGATATTAGTGCAAAATCCGAGAGTAAATCTTAGGGAAAATCAGGCTTAAAAGTTTTTGAAAATTTTTTGGCTTGACCCCTTGCAATCTCAAAAAATAGTAGCTATAATGGTTACTGTTGCTGAAAATAACATCAACAACAAAAGGGTCGCTAGCTCAGTGGTAGAGCACTCGGCTTTTAACCAATCGGCCTGAGTTCGAGTCTCAGGCGACCCATTTTTTATGTGCTTCTTGATTACAGACAGTATCAATAGTTAGTTTAGCACTATAAAAAAAATATTTGAATATAACTATCTCTAGCTTCTTTTAAGATTACTTTTTTATCATTAAAAGCCTTGACTAACTTTCCTTGAAGAATTAGGATTTGATTTTGCGATCGCAACTATACCTTTTGCCGATCGTGTTAATATTATTAACTCAAGTAATCCAAAGACAGTTATTGAAACTGATGGTGTGGGTAATCTTCTCTTAGCTAGTATTGGCGTAGGTACATCTGCTGTTCAAGATACTCCTCGCTTCTCTGCCCCTACAAATAAGGCTTCTCGTTTATACGTACCTTTAGAAACTTCTTCTAGTGTAGCGGTGGTTGATTTACTGGCATTCAAGCAGTTAGATGGTAATCTTAATACTAGTCAAATTGACCCGATTCCTTTACCTGCGGGTTCTGTACCTCGATCGATTACCATTAGTAAAAACGATCGATATGCTTATATTAGCGATCGTGATCAAAATCTGATCTATGTAGTTGATATTGATGCTAATTCGGATACTTACAATCAACATATTGCTAATATTAATCTGAATGTTCCTACTGATGATGTCAACATTCAAGATATTGCTATTAACAATCAAGGCGATCGTCTTTTTGTTACTTTAGGTAGTTATCGGAGTTTGGGTGATGGTTATATTGTGGCAATCAATATTAATCCCGATGAGCAACCGATAAGCAGTTTCAATAATCTTTTCCGTTGGCACGAACAAATCGGTATTATCAAGGTTGGTAGTGGTGTCAAAGCTATTTCTGATACTCCTAGTGACTCGAAAATGGCATTTACAAACAGAGCAAATGAATCTCAAGGTTATGGTGTTTTAACTATTACCAACAACGATTCTAATGCTTTTACCATGAAGGTTAATTATGCTGGCTTAAATCTTGGTAGCACTAACGATTACTTTGATGTTAATGAGGCTGTTGATGTCACGATTGTTTATGATGAGATAACTGGAACTGAATATGGGTTTGTGGTTGGGCGTAATGGTCGCAATTTAGGTAGTACCATTCCAAGTATCAGTGATGAGTTTGCTGGTAGTAATATTGGTATTATCAAAAATCCATTAGGTAGTAATCCTGAACTAGTTGCCGCCACCAGACCGGTACCAGGGGCGATCGCTACTAGCTTAACTGTCTCTGGAAACGATCGCTATCTCTATGCTACTTATCCTTTTGCGGCTAGTACTTTTATCTTTGATATTCAACAGATTATTAAGACTGTAAATGATAATCCTAGCGATCTCAAAAGTAAACCGATCGATGATATTGAGCCTTTAATTGATGTTGCCGCAGGTTTACAATTAGTTGAAACTAATGTAGTAGGACGTACCTATGAGTTAGGTGTGCCAGATGGTGTGACTCCTCCTTTATCTAATAGTGAGGGGCTTCCTTATGGTGTTTAAGGGATTTACAAATGACGACGATCGATCGAGGAGAAAATATCGCCATCGATGTCTTAGCTAACGATAGCGATCGTGATAGTACATTAATACCTAATAGCTTGCAAATAACTAGTCAACCTAATAACGCCGTTATCACAGTTAATTCACAAGGCATAGTTGAGTATCAACCTAATAATCAGTTTGTAGGAATCGATCGATTTACCTATACATAGCGAAGATAACGATGGTAATCTTTTTAATCAAGCTACTGTCACCGTTTTAGTGAATAAACAAGGGTGGTGCGTTCTTTGCTATATGGGATCGTCTTAAATATGTAACGGTTTAAGAGAACGCACCCTACAAGCGAGCTCTATCGCTATTGATAACTTCAGCGAATGGAGAGATCCTCATGTATGGTTGATAGGATTATCAGAATTACAAAATATTCTAAATAGTCCAAACAATCAAATCAACTTACCTCGTTTTGACTTTAATCAAATATTTAATCTCACAAATTTAAATATCATAACAATACCTTCACCTTCTAATAATTCTGCTAATTTATTATCTAATCGGATATTGCAGAAGACTTCTACGAGGCCATCGACAAAAGATACCAGAGTGAAAAACACCATTTCTATCGAAAGTGTTTTTAAGACCAATTCCAAAGTTTTGGAGTCCAATCACTTCACCAGAAAGAAAATGACCAGTTCCTTTGGCTTCTCTTTGCCCAGTCAAGTTACACCTATCGAAAATAACGTCATCAAAGGTGGGACAACTAATTTGACTATTTCTCCAATCGCAATCAACAAAAGTATCTCCAAAATAACAAGATTCTATGATAGAGTATTGCAAATTACATCCAAACAGTGGGGGCAAACCACAAAACCACCACTCAGTACAGGAGAGATTACAATTAATAAACTTAGTTGGAACGAATTTAATGGTGCCAAACGAGATATTATTAAAAATCGCTCCTCGGAAATCAACCTCTTCAAATTGAACTCCATTCAAACTGGTGTACTGCAAAATAATACCTCGAAAATCACGTTCCCCAGCCTCATATCTTCTGACCAATTCTTCGGCAGTAATATCCATAATTCAAATCTCCAAACGCTTAACCAACTAAATAATAGCGTAAACCACATCTGGTCAACCCTTATACCCCAAACAGATATAGACATCACTTATGAAATAAAAGACTTACCTTCTGGACAACTAGCAGAAGCTACCATAACAGGTTTCGACTCTCAAGGTAAACCTAACGCTGGTATTATTAAAATCGATCATGATGCTAACGGTGCCGGCTGGTTTATCGACCAAACACCCTTCGCCAACGAAGAATACAGTATCAATAATACAGATTGGGCATTTCAAGCCACTCCCGACTCCCCAGCATATGGTAAATACGATCTCCTTACCACTATCCTCCACGAAGCCGCACACCTTTATGGCTTCATGGGTGGTTATTCAGAATTTGATAAAAATGTTCGTTATAAAAATGGTAAACGTACCTTTATCGGCGATAACTTTACTGCCTTGCTCTCAGTAGATGGTTCACATTTAGACAAACGAGCTCACCCCCATGACTTATTAAATACCCATCTCGCCCCTAGTATCCGTAAACTTCCTTCTGATATCAACGTCTTAATACTCAACGCAATTCAAAATACAAAAACCGACACTTATCATACCCTAATACCTCAAACGGACAACCACGACCACGATCTTGTTCCCCCCTTACAAAGGGGGGCTAGGGGGGATTCTTCTCTAGATTTCAACCTCAGCAATAGCCTTTCTCCTTCCGAAGAAGAGGTGGGAATCTCCCTCACCGCACCACTAACCTCTAGTGGATTGATGGCAGAAATCCTTAACGGTGACTTTGCTATTAGTAACAATACAAACCCTGATTATGGCTGGAATAACCGAGGTGCCGCTACCGTCAAAAACGATCGAGCAATTCTCACCGAAGACTCTTCCTATTTAAGTAACTTCACCCAAAGCTTTATCGTCCCTGAAAATAGTCAAACCTTACAATTTAGCTTTAACGCCCAACTAGGTAATGGCGATACCAACAACACGATTCTACCACCAGATGCCTTTGAAGTAGCTCTTCTTGATGCCAACACCAACCAACCAATTCTCGGTAATACTTTATCAAATACCGATAGCTTCTTCAACCTGCAAAACGACGGCACAGCCTACTTCGACGATCGAGTTAGAATTGGTGGCACATCCAGCGGTGAGCAATTGACAATGGACAATGGACAATTGACAATTAATGAAACTGTTACTGTTGATATTTCTGACATACCATCGGGTACTGAAGTTACTCTCTATTTTGATTTATTAGGCTTTGGTGACGCAGATTCGACAATTTATCTCGATAACGTAAAAATCGACAATCAGTCCGTTACTGCCCCATTAGCCCTCAACGATTTAATCTCCATAAACCAAGGAGAAAATATCGCCATCGATGTCTTAGCCAATGATAGCGATCGTGATGGTACATTAATACCTAATAGCTTACAAATAACGAGCCAACCTAGTAACGGCGTTATCACAGTTAATTCACAAGGCATAGTTGACTATCAACCTAATAGCGAGTTTGTAGGACTCGATCGATTTACCTATACTGTAGAAGATAACGATGGTAATCTTTCTAATCAAGCTACCGTCACCGTTTTAGTTAATAACTCCGCCCCTGTTATTGAAGAAATAATCATCGATGACACAATATTGGAAATATTAAACATAAAGAATAAATTATATTCAATTCAGTAAAAATTACCAAATGATATCCAAAGTTAGTCATTACTTTACTCTAATAATTGAGATAATTGAGAATTAGACAATATTTTTATCAAACTAAGTTTTGTAGTCACACAAAGACTATACTGAGAACAATCATTATCAAAGTCATTATACGATCGAATGAGTTTTTTTATTGGCGATAAAACAAGAGTAATTACTCTAAACTAGGTGAAGGAATATTAAGAGTAAAACATAAACAAAGCACTCTCATTATTCAAAACGTCTTATCAATCTTGCATTTATACTTATGTGGCAACCTGTCATTGATTTAATTACCAATTTACCTAGCCTTGTTAAAGATATAATTATCTCTTCATTTATTTTGGTTTTCGGTTATTTTTTTCTTGACTTCATCAAAAAATTTATCTTTCGCCAGCTAAGAAAAATTAGTGATCACAATGAGCATATTCTTACAACTACTTTTATTGAGCTTTTAAATCAATATTTTTTGCCGATTAGTTACTTTGGTTTATTTTATCTGACAGTCAAAGAAATCAATTTACACCCGACAGTTTTAACAACGACTAAAACGATTTTGATTTTGGCGACTACTTTTTATGTGGCTCAATTATTGGTTGATATTTCTCGGATTAGTATTTCTTTTTATAGCACAAAATATCAGTTATCTGATCAAAATATTGAAAGTAAAATCAATGCTCTATTCCCTGCTTTAAGAGTTATGATTTGGACTTTAGCTACTATATTTATATTAAGTAATTTAGGTTTGGATGTCGGGGCGATAGTAGCAGGTTTAGGTATTGGTGGTGTGGCAATTGCTTTAGCTTCTCAAGGTATTCTACAAGACTTGTTTAGTTATTTTGCTATTTTATTCGATTGTCCTTTTGAAATATATGATTTAGTTTCGGTTGATGATTTTGTCGGTTATGTAGAACATATTGGGATTAAAACTACAAGGATAAAAGCCTTAACAGGAGAGCAAATTATTCTAGCAAATACGGATTTAACTAACTCTAGATTACGTAATTTTAAGCGTATGCAAAGAAGGCAGGTAATTTTAACAATCGGAGTTATTTATCAAACTCCACATGAGTTGTTAGAAGAAATTCCTGAGATTATTAAGTATGCTTTAAAAGACATAAATATTATAACTCTTGATATTGCTTATTTTTCTAGTTACGGTGATTTTAGTCTGGATTTTGAAGTTATTTTTTATGTACATAGTAATGAGTTAAAAAAATATCGTCAAGCTAAACATAAAGTTAATTTAGCGATTAAAAATGCGTTTACTCAGCATAATATAGAGTTTGCTTATCCTACTCAATTAAATTATTTTGCCTCGGAAAAACCCATGAAGAATGAGTAAGGAGTAATAAAGGAAAGATGAGTAATGAGGAATGAAGCATGAATAATAATTTATAGTCGTTTAAAATAACGATGAGACAATTTTCGCACTTTTAAATTTGAGTTCAATTTATTGAACGTAATCGATTAGCCTTGAAATTTATTTCAGGGTGGGCATAATAGTTAATAGTTATTTTAATTAATAATGTCTCAAACTACGGTGAAAATACCACTACTATTACTATTTTTATTACTGACACAATTCGATTATTTTAGTTTTTAAAGTAGTTAAAGGTTCAGCTCCTAATTTTAAACTAGATTCTAATTCTAGCAAGATTGGTAAGCTTTTATTTAATTGCTTTACTGTTTTGCGATTGACTTCTTTTTTGAGAAAATAAATTCTTTTAGGATTATAAATATCAGCTATTTTAGCTATTTTTTGCTCGTCTTTTTCTCCTATTTCGATCATATTTTTAACGATTGTCCATGTTCTAAATTGCCCGACTAAGGTTGCAACTATCCTCAATGCAGGCTCATTCATATTAATTAAATCTGTAGCTATTTGTAAAGCATTAGCAACATTATTATTTAAAATTTCTTTAGCTAATTGCAAACTATTTTGGTTACTAGAATTAACTAATTCTTTAATTATTTCGCTATCTAAAGGTTGACTTTTTTCTCCTTGATAAATTGCTAATTTTTCTATTTCTTGCCATAATAAAAGACTATCGTTTCCGACACAATTAGCTAAGACTTCGATCGCTTCAGTGTTAATTTTAATTCCTTTTTCTTGACATGAATTAGCTACTTTTTTCACTAAAATATCAGTTTGCCAAGGAGGGGTTAAACTAAACTCTTTTATTTCGGCTTGTTGACTAGTTAATAATTTACTACTTTTTAATCTATTATTCGGTTTTTTATTACTAATAAACAATAAATGAGTTGTCGCAGGAATTTGTGGTAAAGTTTTTTGTAACTGTATCAACAAGTCTTCACTACATTGAGTAAATATGGTTGTATTTTCTATTAATACTAATCGATTGCCACTACCAAAAGGAGCAGTCATTACTTCGATTAAAGCCTCTTCAATATACTCAGCTTTATCTCCAGAAAATTTTTGGAAATTGAATTGTAGCCAGTTACTATCTAAGTTTTCTTTTTTTAGGTTACTGACTTGTTGATTAATAACAAAATTGTCATCACCCCAATACAAATAAATAGGCATACAATAATTAATAATTGATAATTGATAATTGCGGACAGAAGCCCGCTAGTAATGCGACAGAGGCACAGAGAATGTCCACAGTCACGATAATTGATAATCTATACTATTAACTGTCAGTGATTAGCTATACTACCAATATCACTTCGGTATTTTTGCACAAATTATCATATTTAGTAGAAAAGAAAATGAATTTAACAGGTAAAGATTGGGTCAAAAAACTAGATTTACAAGAACATCCAGAGGGTGGATATTATCGAGAAACTTATCGAAGTTTAGATATAGTAAATCAAGATGGCTCTTTAAATAAATATGATAGTTCAAGAAATGCTAGTACAGCTATTTATTATTTATTAATAGACGAAGATTTTTCTCGTTTTCATAAACTTAAAAGTGATGAAATATTTCATTTTTATAGTGGCTCTGCTTTAGATGTTCATTTAATTAGTGAACAAGGAAAATATTCTTATTATAAATTAGGAAATATGCCTGATCAAAACCAAATTTTACAGTTAGTTATCCCTCAACAAACTTGGTTTGCTTGTGGTGTGAGCCAACCAAAATCTTATAGTTTGATTGGTTGTACTGTTGCTCCCGGTTTTGATTTTGATGATTTTTCGATCGCTGAACAAGAAAGTTTGATTAAATTATATCCTCAGCACGAAAATATAATTAAACAATTTACTCATTAGTTTAAGGAACAGGTATGGAGAGAATAAAACGATGTCCAGATTCGATCGAGCCTAGTAATTTGACATTACCGTTTTGAATATGAGCTAAATAAGCAGTAAATAATAAGCAAATTAAATCATAATCAAGATTGTTGTGTTTGATTAGATTAACACTATTTTCGATCGATAAATGATTATATTCATCATATTGCAAAATTTCTCGATACCAGTTAACTTTTTCTAAAGAAATACCATCTCCTAACCAAGAATGATCAACATGACAACTAATATTAAGTTGCTCACCTTTTTGAGAAATATGAATTTGAATTTCTCCCCCTGTGCGAGAACTTTGGATGACGCTAATTAAAAGATAATAAATAGTCTTTTTAACTTTTTCTCGATCGAGTCGCCATACTTTTTTTCCCGGCTGAATAGATAAACGCATTTTTTGCTTTTGAGTGTCAGCCATTGACTCTAAGCTAGCAATTACTTGCTTACCTAAATTTTCTAAATCTACTGGTGCATATACAAGCTTTAGCTCATTTTCAATATTAGTAATTTGAGTAATTTCATCAATTAGATTAGTAACTTCTTGCCCACTATTATAAATAATTTCAATATACTCTGATTGTTTAGGGTTTAAATTACCGTAAATTTCTCGTTTTAAAACACTCGACATTCCAATCACAGAAGTCAAAGGTATAGACAGTTTACCAATTAATTTATTTAACAATAAAAAAATCAGTTTTTTCAGATATGATTCTTGATCATAATCACTATGACTATCTTGTTGAAGTGGTAATGATGGTGAGACAACTTCATTCTGAGTCGGCAGTAACTCCGCTGAATTTAAATCATTGACCACAGATTGCTGATTAGTGATTAAATTAGTAGTCGCAATTGTCGTTACCAGTTTATTTCTTTCATACTCAGCAAGACACCAACGAGCGGTAACAGTTAGATAATTAATTTCTATCGGGCTAAATTCACGTGATTGAGTATCCATCACTTCTAAACAACCAATACAAACTCCATCAGCCGTAATTAGAGGAACACCAATATAAGCTGTGATACCATAAATTAAAGAAAAATCAGTTTGAGAAAAAAAACTATCATTTAAGGTGTTGTCAATTAGTAAACAACTACAACTATCAATTACGTTTGTTGCGAAGGATTGTGGAGTAGAAACTTTTCTGGTACGAGCTAATTCGTTCATCAAACCTAAATTAGAAAGCCCATAAGCTGACTTTAAAATATATTCTGTTTGAGTAACTGAAACTATTCCTAACATAGCAATTGGACAATTTAAAACGTCGGCAACAGTTTGAGTTGCTTCGTCAAAAATAGGAATTACTTTATTTGATGTTAATTCTAATTTTTCTAAGGCTAATTGTCTTTTTTGTTGATTTTGCTCAATTATATCTTTTTGCCAAATACAAAATAGAGGTCTTCTCATTTTATAAGTTCATGACTAGGAATTAAAATTAATTATAATTGCTAGACTACTTTATTTTGTCTTATTTGATCACAATTATTGGTTGTTTGGACACGGTTAGAGTCGAGTTTGATGATTATTCAGTTTAATTGAAGTACAAATACTGTATTGAAAGTCGATCGTTTCACAGATATTGTTACTATCAAGTTGATTTAGCTTAAATGACAACAAAAAAGGAGTAACGGCAATACTAGTTACTCCTTCAAAATTATTATAATTAAGTACTTAATCTAAAGTGACTTATTCAAATTTTGATTTAATAAACACCAGGATTATAACGCTCGTCTCCTTCATTAAAAACGATCGAAGGAGGATTAGCAGTAAATTTATCCATATTAGCTTGTAATCTACTAATTTGTGATTCGCTCAAACCAGGAATAGACAATACTCCATCAACATCATCATAAGGAGCATTTTGAATAATCAAACTGGCTAATCCAGGATAAAAACCTCTTAATTCACGAAAATTGCGAATATCACTGTTATTAACATCAATTTTTTGTCCAAAATCAGTGTTTAGCAAGTCATCAGCTACATTACGACGTTCATTAACTACGGCTATCATACTAGAACTAGCCTGAGTAATAGAAGTGAAGTTAACTGCTTGAGCTGGTTGAGAGAAAAATAAAGAAGATGAAAATAAAACTACACCCATAAAGGTGAAAAGAGAACGCCAAAATTTCATTAAAGTAGAACCTCCGAGATTTAAAATTGATGGTGATAATGTAATCTTTATCTTGATATATATTAATTTTATGAGACTATTGCAGATAGATAAACATCTACGCTAGTTATTTTTTGGTCTGAAATTTAAACAATAGTTACATAACTATATTTTTGAGTACGATGTACGCACACTGTAACTCATTTGAGACATGAGAAAAATAACTCATGAAAAAACAAAAATGTACAGACAAACCAAATGTGTATTCAACGACTATTTTAAAGAGTCTGGGTTACTCTTAAGTGCTAGTGCTTAGAGTATCTATTAATTATTGATTTTATCAGTCAATCTGCGTTTTTCGTTACATAATCAAGTAAAGATTTGTAAAGATAAAAAACAATAAATGTAGCTGATGCAACAATCAAACCTTTAATATGACAAGATAAAGATTGACCTCTATATTTTCTTTCAAGACTAAAAATTAGATTATGACATTACAATTAGGAGACGTAGTACCAGATTTTACTCAAGCAACCAGTGAGGGAGAAATTTCTTTTCATAAATGGGCTGGTGACAGTTGGGTTGTACTTTTTTCTCACCCTGCTGATTATACTCCTGTTTGCACAACTGAGTTAGGTACTGTGGCAAGTTTGAAACCTGAGTTTGAAAAACGTAATGTAAAAGTATTAGCTTTAAGTGTGGATGGTGTAGAATCTCACAAAGGTTGGATTAACGATATTAACGAAACTCAAAACACTAACGTCAACTATCCCATTATTGCGGATGAAGATCGTAAGGTAGCTGATTTATATGGGATGGTTCATCCTAAATCTTTGAACAATTTGACTGTTAGAAGTGTTTTTATTATTGACCCTAACAAAAAATTACGTTTAACTATTACTTATCCTGCAAGTACTGGACGTAATTTTGATGAAATTTTAAGAGTTATTGATTCGTTACAATTAACTGATTATCATCAAGTTGCTACTCCTGCTAATTGGCAAGATGGCAGTGATTGTGTAGTTGTGCCTTCTATTTCGACTGAAGATGCTAAAAAACAATTTCCTAAAGGTGTTAATGAAGTCAAGCCTTATTTACGTATGACTCCTCAACCAAATAAATAATTTTTTTGATTGTCACACAGATAAAATACGATCGTACTTTATTGATAATTAAATAATTGAAGCCCATCTATTTTTTTAAGTATGGGCTTTTTTTTTAAGGTCTAGATTTGAGGAAAAGTTTTGTTTAATTCTTCAATTAATTCGTCTAATTCTTCTAGTGCTTGGTTAACATCAAGACGTAAACTACCTATATCTGGTCTTTCTAGTAGTTCTACTAATGCTTTTCTCTTGTCGGCGATCGATCTAATTTTATCAACAATAATTGCTTGGCTCATCAGAATTAATTTAAAATTAATAGTTATCTTGTCGATTGTTCATTATAAAGCAAATTTTTGGATTACAAAATAATAAATAGATTAGAATTCGCAGTTCGCTATTTAGAAGTTGAAATTTGCAATAGACTTAATAGACCTCTTTTATAATTGCTAATTACGGATAGAAGCGGTGCAAGGAATGCGGCAAGCCCCTAACTCCTCATACCTCAAATAATTTTTGCGTGACATCAGTTAGTAATATAACTTACCAATATTGAGCTATTTGTTGATGAACTTTTTCGTTATCCCAATATTCATTGTGAGCTTTAGCAATATTATTACTAACATATGGGTAAATATCTTTTATTGTTGGTGAATTTTGCATCAAAGGTTGAACTGGCCAAGAAATGATGTCGTCTTTATCCCAAAAATTAAGCCAACGAGGTTGAGCTAAAGCCTCACCAAATATTTCTGGGTTTTGGTTCAAACCATAATCGTCAGGATTAAGTTTTTCTCCTTCAGCGAGAATTTTAACCACAGCATTACTACGAAAAGCTAACATAGAAATAGGTGAGCCAAAGGTAATTAATCGACGAATACGTAGTTTTTGTGCTTGAGCTAAAGTGCGTAAATGCTTAAAATCTTCGATTATTTCTGTGTTATTCTTTTTTTCAATAAACTCATGTTTGTTTAAAACATCATCAGGAGCAAACAGGTAGAAAAGTAAATCAAATGCGACGATCGAACCAGCACTATGCCCCATTAGGGTTAGAGAGATAGGCTCGTTATTAGCTAATGGTTGTTTAATCGATTTGATGATTTGCGAAGCAACTGTTGCTCTAACGCTATTTTTGCCATCATACGAACAATAATAAAACATATCTGAAAATCCTTTGATCATTAAATCTCGTAACTCAGGATTTAGCAGACGAGCAGGGCGAATTGTAAAATCACTGGTATCCTTAACGGTTTGTAGAATGTCATCACCAAATTGATCTTGAGCATCAGCTAAAAATCGATCGCCATTACTATTATTTTCGATAGAAGAATGATCCCAACCCCATTCGACATCGCACCGATTCGCCTCCTGCCAAGTCTGTCGATGAGGAAAATCTTTTGAGGAAACTGCTTGAATACCCTGATGAAGTTGATTGTAAGTTTCGGTATGAGGAAGATTATTTTCTTGAGAAACTCCGTGAATATAGATAATATATTCGTTATTTTGATTTGACATATGATTGATTTTAAACGGGTGACATAAATAATCATATGTTGGCTTTTTTTTACTGTTACAACAAGTGTATCTTAAGAAAACTTAATCCTTGATTTGGTTGTAATAACGTTCAATCAACAAAATTGCCACAATATCATCTACAGGGCGTGGTGGAATTCTCATTTCTAAGGGAATTAATTTCTTTAATCCTTTAGCTGGATACATTTGCCAGTAACGTTGTTTTGCTTCAACAGTACTATTTTTTTCGTTGATTAATTCAATTTTGATTGAAGTGTTAAGATTTTGGGTTAACTTTTCTTGCCATTGCTTGGAAGTAGTCTGATTACCCATTACTATTTTCTCAGGATGATATTGATTAATCAAATTATTGATAATCTCGATCGCATCTTTACTTTCGATTACTTGATGATAAAGAATTTCAACTTTATTTTTGGTGATAGCTAAACCACATTTATCTCGACCAGGATCAAATCCGAGAATCAGCATTTTACGGAACAGGTTAAGTAATAATAGAATAGAAGTAGAGTAAAAAAGATAATTGAGAGATTAATCAATCTTTTTCACGATCTTGATTAGATCATATCGCACAAAATATTTTGTCACCTAAATAGTTTTAATAGTTTTCATCATTACTCAAAAGCAAAATAAAGATATTTTTTATTTACATAATAATTCACCAAACTTACATTAACATTAATTTTAAAGGTAACGATCGCCAATGCTAGAGCAAATTTTACATCCTTCGATAGAATTAGGACTTGATACATTTTTTATCTTAATAATTTTAGTCGCATTAGAAGCCGTATTATCAGCTGATAATGCGATCGCCTTAGCATCTATTGCTCAAGGTTTAGAAGACGAAAAGCAACAAGCCTTAGCGTTAAATATTGGCTTACTAATTGCTTATGTCTTGAGAATGACTTTAATTGTAACTGCCACTTGGGTAATTAAATATTGGCAGTTTGAATTGATTGGAGGATTGTATTTAATTTGGCTTTCGTATCGTTATTTTACTAATTCGGAAGATGAAGATAATACCGATGGCTCACAATTAAATTTTACAAGTCTATGGCAAACTATACCCATTATTGGTTTTACCGACTTAGCATTTTCTCTTGATAGTGTTACTACCGCAATCGCAGTCGCTGATGAAGTTTGGTTAGTTATTGCAGGAGGTACAATTGGTGTGATTACCTTACGATTTTTGGCTCAGTTGTTCATTCGTTGGATTGAAGAATATACTCATTTACAAGACGCAGGATTTATTACCGTAGCATTAGTTGGTTTACGTTTACTGATTAAAGTTGGTTATCCACAATTTGCTCCTCCTGAATGGTTAATGATTATTTTGATTATTGGCTTTTTTACTTGGGGCTTTTCACAGAAAAATTCGCTGGAAATACAAGAATCAGTCGAAAAAGTTAATAGTTAATAGTTAAAAATAAAGAACGAATATTAATTAAATATATTTATTAGTAATTGACTGTTAAAATGTCTCACTGTGGGATTTTTATCTGTAAAGGTGTTCATTCTTTATCTTTGTCTGTCACATTATTTACATAACCACCACATTCAAAAGTTTAATGATAATCTTCCATTATTCATTATTCATTATTCATTATTCATTATTCATTAGCTCAGGAGATTGATGTCTAAATCTTTAAGAAATATTGCTTTAGTAACCGTCACTTTTTTTTTAGTGATTTTGTTGTGGAAAATTAGAGCATTAATCGTTGTTTTAATGATTTCGGCAGTGTTAGCGGCTACATTAGCTCCTATAGTTGATTATGGAGAGAAAAAACTCAATCTACCACGTTGGCTGGGGGTAATATTAACTTATCTGTCAATTATTTCGATCGCTACTGTGACAGGATTATTAATTGGACCAACTGTCATTACCCAAATTCAAAAATTATTACAAAAATTCCCTTTATATTTAGATATTCTTAATAGTCTGACTCAATCCTTAATTCTTCGTGTAGGTATCACCGAGCCTCAGGTATTAGATTTAGTGGAGAAATGGTTAGATTTACAAGTCTTGGTAGCATGGACAGCACGTTATAGTCAAAGAATTATTTTAAGCTCTTTAGATTTAACTAGACTAATTGCCACAGGGCTTTTTAATGGTTTACTTTCAATTATTTTTTCAGGGTATATGTTATCTGGCTCGCATACACTGATTCGAGATTTTGCTAGTTTATTTCCTGCACCGTGGGATCTTCGTATTCAAGCTCAATTTGGTCCTGTAAGCGATCGTATGGGCAAATATATTCAGGGTAGATTACTCGTTTCCTTTATTTTAGGAATAACTGTCAGTATTGGTTTAAGGGTGATTGGTATTAGTGAATTTGCTCTTGGTTTAGGGGTAATTGCTGGTATTACTAATTTAATTCCTTTTTTTGGTCCTGTTTTAGGTTTAGTACCGGCATTGATTGTCGCTATTGCTCAAGGTGGATTTACCTTTGGTTGGGTACTACTTCTGTTTTTAATTATTCAAAATCTAGAAACTTATGTACTAGATCCTTTATTAGTCGGTTCTAGCGTGAAAGTACCACCTTTGTATCAACTTTTAGCAGTATTAGGTGGAGTTCAAGTTTTAGGTATTCTGGGGGCGTTAATTGTTCCTCCTTGGGTAGCTGGTGTGGGGGTAGTGATTGAAAATTTGTATCTAAAACCAAAACAACTTGAATCACCTTCGTTATTAACGATCGATTCTGCCGAAAACAACTAATTCAAAAGGAGGAAACAACTAGGATGAGGTACGATCATAAAAAGCGGTTAAGCCTCAAAAAATTTGAGAGCTAAACAATACTTAAAAAAAAGCGAAACCCAACAGCCAATACCAACAAGTAATCGCCCTCTCAAAAATTACCCATCAATTTCTGAGCTTGTTCACCCCGACTAATCACTTGTCGATCACGATCGAATAAAATAGCACCAACTTTAATTGAAGAATCAACATTCTTATTGATATACTCAACTGAATTTTGCTCAATACGATTAGCGATAAATTGATAAATTTGTTCTTGCCAACAACTACCATTTTGCTCGTCAAAATTTCTGAGTATTTTCAACGCACTTTCTGTTGTAGAGGCTTCAAATATCTGCGAACAAAGATGATGAGGTAAACCCAAATAAGCCCCTATACCCGTCAAAATTTCTAACCTCGCATCAGCTAATTTATGATGAGTATGAAAAATATTACCAGCTAGTTTAATTAATTTACCATGATAACCAAGTAAAATAATTGATTTAACTGGTGTTTGGGTAGCCGAGACTAGCATCGAGCCTAACCAATTAGCTGTCTTAATTAATTGCTCAGGATTAAAACCTAATTTTGGGGCTAAATCTAAACCATTTTCGCCGATACAAAAAATTAAAGTATCGTGTTGCTCGGCTTTTTCGAGTAATTCTTGTTGATAAATATCTAATTGCTCTTTACTGGTTAAAGGTTGAGCAATACCACTTGTACCTAACAAGGATAAACCTTCGACAACACCAAAAGCTGAATTAGATGTTTTAAGAGCTAGTTTTTTTCCTTCGGGTAAAATAATCGTCACTTCAACTAAACTATTACTTTCAAGATTAGCTAGTAAATTTGTTTGTAATAAATTTTGGGCATAACTATAAATTGCCGATTGATGATTCTTATTTACTATCTGCCCTACTCCTTCTCCTCCTTTAAAAATGACTTTCTTTTCAGATGATGGTGTTAATTTAACGATCGCCCAAATTGGTGTATCACGAGTTAAATCTAAGTTATCACCGGGATCTGATTTTGTAATAGCTAATACTTCGGATGCGCTAATTTTGGCTATTTGTTCGATTTCGATCGAGACTATCTTCTCAGGATTAATTAAATCGATCGAAACTTGTTTTGAATCGTCAAACTTGTTTTGTAAATATTGTAAACCCGCTACAGCCGAAGCCGTGGCAAAGACAGGTAATGTGTAACCGCTAAGCATAATAATTAGTAATTAGTAATTGAGAATGAAGATAATTATGTATCGTTTACATATTAGACTTTTCGAGACTTATCAATGGACTACACGATCGACGATCGTACCCTAAGCTATAGTAATTTGCCCATCTTATAATAATAAGATTAAGTTCTTTAATTATGGCTATTTGCGGTGATAATTTGTGTTTTCTGATGCTCTTATATTATCTGTGTTCTTAATGTAAGCTTTGATTTTGTCTTTTGATGGTTTTATAATGGTTTTGGTTACAATTTGTCTCTTAATATAAAAAATGCTTGTTAGAAAAAAAATTGATTACTACCTAATCGCTGTCATTTTATCCGTATTCGCTCTTGATTTAGCTTTTTTTTTGTCTAGTTCTTCGGTTTTAACTCCTCTTATTTGGATTATTATTAGCCTTAACATCAAAGGATGGATTTGTAGTTGGAATCATCACCACCAACATTACAAGTTTTTCAATCGTCCTTGGGCAAATCGGATTATTGAATTAATTATGGGTTTACAAACCGGAATTGTGGGAGAACTTTGGGTTTTGCATCATAATCTTGGTCATCATGTTAATTATCTAGATCAATCTAAAGATGAATCGGCTTGGATGAGTAGTAGCCGAAAGCTAATACCTCGTCTTGAATATACTTTCAAAGTTTCAATTCAGGCTTACCCTGTAGCTTTACAAGTTGGTCAAGCTCATCCTAAATCTCGTCGAAAACTAATTGAAAATATCTTGCTCACATTATTCACACTGGCTATATTCTCTTGGATTAATTGGCTAAACACTTTAATTATTTTTGTGGTACCAATGATTTTCTTGTTATTTATGACGGTGTATGTAACTTATGATCATCATGCTGGATTAGATGAAGAAGATCATTACCAAGCAACTTATAATATTACCGATCGTTGGTATAACTTTTTTACTTGTAATTTGGGATACCATACCGCTCATCATCTTCAATATGGCCGTCATTGGAGCGAACTACCAATGCTTCATGAAGAAATCAAGAAAAATATCCCTTCCCACCTTTATAAAAAAGCTGGTTTTCCTTTTGATTTAATGACTAAAGTAGAAGACAAATTTGTCAAACGATTCGGTAAGACTTCTAATTGTTGATGATTTTCTTTGAATTGTTTTAATTAAAAGTCAACAAAGGGCACTCGTGAAAAGGGCACTCGTGCAAAGGTAATTTTAAAAGTAGCGTGCCATCACTACCACCAAAATTAATAACGCCTATCAATGGAGTATCCCCCCCGTCCCTATGCAGGGCTGTTTCATTCTTAAAATTTGTAATTTCTACAACGCCAGAAATAGCAGTAAATGGATCGCAGTTTTTTTCTAATAGTAAAAATACAATTTTACTAAATCTCTCGATCGAGTATGTAGTAATAGCTTCTAGCTATTTATTTTTTGCTTCTAGCTATTTTCTTCTTTTTAAGAATGAAACAGCCCTGCCCCTTTTCTAAAGCAAGAAAGCAAAAGCAAGAAGATTAGGGGCGATTACACCTTATTAATTGAGGATAAAATATGACGTAACGATCGATCGATCGCAATGGTAACAAAACTGTTATCCTAAATAATGGCGTGTAATTACTGGTCAATATAGATGTTAGCGAAAAGAATTTTACCTTGTTTGGATGTTAATAACGGTAGAGTTGTAAAAGGAGTCAATTTTGTCGATTTAAAAGATGCAGGCGATCCTGTAGAATTAGCTAAAGTTTATAATGATGCGGGTGCTGATGAGTTAGTTTTTCTGGATATTACCGCCACTCATGAAGCTAGGGACACTATTATTGATGTAGTTTACCGTACCGCAGAACAAGTATTTATTCCTCTAACTGTAGGTGGTGGAATCAAAACTTTAGATAACGTCAAAAATTTATTACGGGCGGGGGCAGATAAAGTCAGTATCAACTCTACTGCGGTTAAAAATCCTGATTTTATTAACGCCGCTAGCGATCGTTTTGGGGTTCAATGTATAGTAGTAGCGATCGATGCGAGAAAAAGAAATGATCCCACTAACCCTGGTTGGGATGTATATGTTCGTGGTGGCAGAGAAAATACAGGCATTGATGCGATTGAATGGGCAAAAGAAGTAACTAATAGAGGTGCAGGTGAATTACTTATTACTAGTATGGATGCTGATGGCACTAAAAATGGCTATGACTTAAGCCTAACTAAAACGATCGCCTCTCAAGTTGAAATACCCGTGATTGCTTCTGGTGGTGCGGGTAACTGTCAACATATATACGACGCTCTGACAGAAGGTAAAGCCGAGGCCGCCTTACTCGCTTCACTACTACACTATGGAGAATTAACTGTCAGTGAAATTAAGCAATTCTTAACATTTCATGATGTTAAAGTCCGAAAATAGGTTTAGCCTTTACAAAACTTCATATCTTAAAAAAATTAGTTTAAAATAGAATAGAACTTATATTTTAAGAAATGTTAATACCTATTCTCATATTAGATGTCGCTTTAGTTGCTTGGTCTTTGCACTTGATGCAGAAAGCCTTTGACCATCGAGAATTTTCCTTGATACTAGCTGGTACACTAGTTGCGTTAGCCGCCGCGGCGATGATGGTCGTTTACTTTTTAGTTCGTGATTGTTTGACTTATTTATCCCATCTTGGTTAGTTTACTGTCGAAAATGAGAAAATTCATAAAAATTTAACATTTGTTAAAATTAGTTGGTGAAAAAATAGGTTTATTTTTAGATTAAGAAAGGATTATTTAAACTGATGATGATAATAATCCTCAGAATTGTTTTAGAATAGAGAAGGCGGAAGAATTTTTTTTCCGTTCACTCCTCACACCATAAACCGCTCTTATTCGTAAGGGCGGATTTCTAATTTCGTCTATTGTCAACTTGTTTTAGTCAGAATGTAAACTTCTGAAAATAATTGATGGTGAGAACCGTAATATTTGCTATTCTAAAATTTGATAGTATTTTAAATACTACTAAATCTAGTTAAGGAAGAATAAATATAATGTCAGATGTGACAGAAGTAAAAGAAGCAGATTTTAAAGAAACTGTCTTAGAGAGTAATGTCCCTGTATTAGTTGACTTTTGGGCTCCTTGGTGTGGTCCTTGTCGGATGGTTGCACCTGTGGTAGAAGAAATTGCTCAACAATACGAAGGTAAGGTTAAAGTCGTTAAGTTAAATACCGACGAAAATCCTCAAATTGCTAGTCAGTACGGTATCCGTAGCATTCCAACTTTGATGATTTTTAAAGATGGTCAAAAAACAGATACTGTAGTAGGTGCAGTACCTAAAACTACTTTATCTAATACATTAGAAAAGTATCTTTAAAATTATCAAAAATAAGTCAGATTCGGTCTTATTGCCAATAATTGATAATCAACCTCTATCTCAATTTAGAGGTGAAAAAAAGAAAGAGAATATAATTCCTATTGATCAATTATCGATCGCTTTTATACCCACGTTTTTAGTTAAGCGTGGGATTTTTTTATCTATTTCATTTAAGTTCTAACGTACCTACTTGTTTTTAACTATCATTTGTCGATCGTTAATTATCTGATACCTATTGAGATTAAATAATGAAAAAAAATGGATAAATTATTATAATTTATGTTTAACAATTCGTTAAAAGATGTCTTTTTTCTTGATCTAAATCAATCTTAATCTAAATCTATGAGTAACGAATTCAGAGAACTTTTAAAAAAAGTAGGTAGTGGTACACACACCCACAAAGACCTTACATTTACCGAAGCCAGTAACGCTTTAGAAATGATGTTCACCGAAGTTGCTACTCCAGCTCAAATAGGTGCTTTTTTGATTGCTCATCGAATCAAACGCCCTACTGCTGAAGAATTAGGCGGAATGTTGAGTAGCTACAACAATTTAGGTGATGTATTAGCACCTTTAGATAATTCTTCTGAGCTGGTGGTTTTAGGTATCCCTTATGATGGTAGAACACGTACTACACCTATTTCACCAATTACGGCTTTGGTTTTAAGCACGATGAATCTACCTGTAGTGATGCACGGCGGAATCACAATGCCGACTAAATATGGTTTACCTTTAGCTGATATTTGGGCAAGTTTAGGTGTAGATGTGACTAGTCTTTCTTTGAATCAAGTTAATCAATTATTAAAAGCTACTAATTTTGGTTTTCTTTATCTGCCGAATCATTTTCCTTTAGCTCATAATATGGTGGCATATAGAGATCAAATTGGTAAACGTCCACCTTTAGCTACTTTAGAATTAATCTGGCATCCTTATCAAGGTAAAACTCATGTGATAGCGGGTTTTGTTCATCCTCCCACCGAAAAGATGATTAAAGGTGCATTAAAACTTAATGGGCAAGAAAAATATACTTTGATTAAAGGATTAGAAGGAAGTGGTGATTTAAAATTATCTCAAACTAATATTATCAGTATCGATCATTCAGAAGAATCTGATGAATCAAAGTATTTGAAAATTAATGCTCGTGAATATGATTTAGATGGGGATGATCCAATTTTAGACGATCGATCTACTTATTTCCAACAACTACAACAAACAATTGCCGGAGAAAATACACCCCTAACTCAAATTAGTATTTTGAATGGTGGTTTTTATTTGTGGCGGTGTGGTGTCGTTTCTAGTATAGAAGAAGGTTTGACCGTAACAAAAGAGTTATTAAGTAGCGGTAAACTAGCTCAGCAACTAGAGTTAATCCGTAATCAGATTGCCTCATTCAGCAATTAAAATTCCCATTGTCAAAATTTGCCTTAAAACAAGTTGATTGTCATCAGGGTTTTAAAACCTTCACTTGTATAAACTCAAAGTATAAATTAACAAGGCTAATAACAATCGTTCATAAAAATAAACTAATAAATTTAAATGAAATTTATCGGCGAATGTTCGGCTATTTAATTAATATTTGCGATAATACTTTACATAAGAACATTACAATCTGTGGTTAACTAAATAAATTATCGATAGTAAAAAAAAGAAAATTGAGACACAATAAAGAAAAGTAGTCTTAATACAATAGATAAACATTTAGTATATATATATTAAAGGGAAGATAACATATGCAGATAAGTGAAATTACTCATCCCAATCAATTACACGGACTCTCTGTTAGGCAGTTAGAAGATGTTGCCAAACAAATCAGAGAAAAACACCTAGAAACGATCGCAGCCACAGGAGGACATCTAGGGCCGGGATTAGGAGTAGTAGAATTAACCATCGGATTATATCAAACTTTAGACTTAGACCACGATAAAGTAATTTGGGACGTAGGGCATCAAGCTTATCCTCATAAAATGCTAACGGGTAGATACAATGATTTCCATACCTTAAGACAAAAAAAAGGTGTTGCGGGGTATCTAAAACGTAGTGAGAGCAAATTTGATCATTTCGGAGCAGGACACGCCTCTACAAGTATTTCTGCTGGGTTAGGTATGGCTTTAGCTAGAGATAGTAAAGGCGAAAACTTCAAAGTAGTTTCCATTATCGGTGATGGTGCCTTAACAGGTGGAATGGCATTAGAAGCAATTAACCACGCAGGACATTTACCCAATACTAATTTGATGGTAGTGCTTAATGATAACGATATGTCTATTTCTCCTAATGTGGGAGCAATTTCTCGTTATTTGAATAAAGTTCGTTTATCAGATCCTGTTCAATTTATCACTGATAACCTCGAAGAGCAATTCAAACATTTTCCATTGTTTGGTGATGGTAAAAATCTTTCTCCTGAAATGATCAACCTCAAAGAAGCAATGAAAAGAGTAGCGATGCCTAAAGTCGGTGCTGTAATTGAAGAATTAGGTTTTACTTATTTTGGTCCGATTGATGGGCATAATTTAGCTGAGTTAATTGAGACTTTTAAAAAAGCTCATAAAGTAAAAGGACCAGTATTCGTCCATGTAGCGACAGTTAAAGGTAAAGGTTATGCCGTCGCTGAAAAAGATCAAGTTGGTTATCATGCTCAAAATCCCTTCAATTTAATTACAGGTAAACCAATTCCTTCAAGTAAACCAAAACCACCTAGTTATTCTAAAGTTTTTACTCATACTTTAACGAAGTTGGCTGAAAATAACCCCAAAATTATTGCAATTACAGCGGCGATGGGTACAGGTACAGGTTTAGTTAAATTACAACAAAAATTACCTAAGCAATATATCGATGTTGGTATTGCCGAGCAACACGCAATTACTCTTGCCGCAGGTTTAGCTTGTGAAGGTATGCGTCCAGTTGCGACTATTTATTCTACTTTCTTGCAACGGGCTTTTGACCAAATTATTCATGATGTTTGTATTCAAAAATTACCTGTATTTTTCTGTTTAGATAGAGCAGGTATTGTCGGCCAGATGGCCCAACTCACCAAGGGGTATATGATATTGCTTACCTGCGTTGTATTCCTAACTTAGTAGTGATGGCACCTAAAGACGAAGCTGAGCTACAAAGAATGGTGGTAACAGGTATTAATCATACTGAAAGTGCGATCGCTATGCGTTATCCTCGTGGTAGTGGTATTGGTGTTGTCTTAGCCGAGGAAGGTTGGGAAGAAATCGAAATTGGTAAAGGTGAAATTTTACGCCAAGGTGATGATTTATTACTTTTAGGTTATGGCACAATGGTTAATGTTTCGATGCAAGCGGCGGAAATACTAAGTGAGCATGGAATAGAAGCAACTGTAGTTAATGCTCGTTTTGTCAAACCTTTAGATACTGACTTGATTTTACCTTTAGCTGAAAAAATTGGTAAAGTTGTGACTTTAGAAGAAGGTTGCATTATGGGTGGATTTGGCTCAGCCGTCGCTGAAGCTTTATTCGACAACGATCTTGACTCCTCAGTTCAAACGTATTGGTATTCCTGACAAATTAGTCGATCATGCTAAACCTGATGAGTCTTATTATGATTTAGGTTTAACTCCTCCTCAAATCGCCGAACAAATCTTAAATTCTTGGTTTGCTAAACAAGAAGAAGAAACTTCGGTTGGTGTAGGTAAATAAACACCCCTAACCCCTCTTTAAATGGGGAAATAACCACCCCTAACCCTATTTAAATAGGGAAATAACCACCCCTAACCCCTCCTTTCAAAGGAGGGGGATTAATTAAGCTGTTGGATAATCGCTAATTGTGTAACAAACAAATGATCGCTAATTAGATAAGATGACTAGTTTAAATAATTTGGTAGAGAGTATAATCAAGAAACGATTGACAATTTGTCAACAAAGGGCAAAGGGCACTCGTGCAAAGGGCAAAGGTAAGTACAGTAGTTGATTGATAACAGTCAGTAATATTTAAACTGAGATATCAATAATGATCGGTCAAATTTGAGGATAAAACCCGCCTTAAATTGCCATTTAAGGCTAACACTTATCCGTTTAATAAATTAAACTAAGATTCTTAACCATAAATTATCTTATTATTATTTGAAACGATTATAGCCTTTCCCATATTTACGAGGTACAAAAAAATGGTAAGTCCCCCTTTTGTAAGGGGGATTTAGGGGGAATCGTAAGTGTACTTCATAATGATGGGAAACGCTATATAACAGTCAGTAATATTTAAAATAAATCATCAAATACTTCTGTTTGAGAGCAATAAATCAGGTTAGGGCAAATATAATTTTTTCTCATAAAAATGAGAAAATTTTGCTGATCGAATCAACTTTGTTTGATTAACTATTTATTCCCTGAACCATATTGCCACATTTGTAGATAACGATCGTAATAATATTGTTGTTGAGGTGTCAATTTCTGCATAATAGTTGATTGTAAAGATTTACCTAAAGGATACAAACCGCTATAAACACCTAAAGTAGCAAAATGCTTTAACCAATCAGCTAAAACAGGTACACCCACTTGAGGTAACAAAGGCAATACCAACAACGGATTAACTAAAGGTAAAGTTTTCGCTAACCCCGGAAAAGTAACCACATCTTGTAAAAATGGTGTCAAAACATTATCGCCTAATCTATCCATCACTTTAAAAACTCCACTCATCAAATCGTTAATTTGGTTAGGTTGTGGTTGGGCATCAATATTCACACTCATCGTTTTTTGGAATAACCATGTCACCGATATATTAGGTTGGTATGGTTGAATTAAACCTAGCTCAGCCGTTGTTAAACAGTCTTCTTTTAAAGCTTGATCGATCGCAACTTTCAATCGGGGTAAATGACGCATCATCGATCCAAAACCACCAAAACTAACGGGAGATTGCAAACCGCTACTATCACCGATGGCTAGCATTCTTTGCCAAGGCATTTTTAATGGGCTTTGACGATAGGCAGGAAAAAAACTAAACAAAAAACGTTTAAAGTCTATTTCGCCTAATTCTATCTGTTGATATTCAGGTAACAATCGCAGATATTCATTCATCAATTCTGTCAAACTAATTCTATCTGGGTGTGCATCAACATAAGTAAACAAATAAGTTGTCCGCCCATCTTTAGCAGGAAATGCTTCCCAAAAATATTGACATTGATTTTGAATCGGCGTAATCGAGGCGATTAAATCACCTGTATTGTTATTAGTAAAACCATCACCACAACTACCAACAACTAAACAAACTCCTTCAGGTTTTGTGCCGTTTCTTACTTGTTTAACGATCGGTGAAAAGTTACCCATACTATCAATGAGTAATTTAGTTTTTAATTGATTTTGATCTGTTTTAACTATTACACCTGTATCGGATACAATTGCTGATTCAAAGGCGGTTTTTTCGAGGACTTTTCCACCCCAGCGAATAAATTTTTCTTTAATTTTAGCTATTAATAATTTAGGGCTAACACCAATATTTAAAATATCTTTTACCCACAATTCGTAACCTTGATGAAAACTAATTCTAGCGGGATTATATTCAGTATAAATAATATCTTCTAATTCACTTTGCGTTAGTAATTCTAATTCTAATAAATTATTTAATTCATGACGAGATATATTCCATTCTTGTTCTCTTCCTTGCAATATACCTTTCTCGATTACGGCTACTTGATAACCTTGTTGTTGTAAAGTTGTAGCTAAAAAGATACCTAAAGTGCCACCACAAATCACTACATCAAAATCATGGTTATCGATCGTTTCTTCACTAGTTGTAATAACTTTGTTTATATTGGGTTTTTTATTTCTAAAATCTGACCAAAAACGATCGGCAAATTCTAGTCTTTTTTTTACATCTATTGGTAACATATTTAGTAATGAATAGTGATAGTTGATAGTTAATAATTAACAACAATATTTTTTATTTCTCTTTTTTTCATCTTTCATCCTTCATTTTTAATTAAGACAATAGTTATTTATTTGTTGAATAATATTGTTTTGCTTAAGAGATAACTGATTAATTTGCTCTTTATATTGTATAACTTTTTCTCGATTGCGTTGTTGATAAGCCACAATATAATTACTAGTAACTATACTATATTGATTATATATATTAGCTAATTGGTCACTTAAATTAGCTAAATTTTCGTCTTTAATATTTGCTGATAATATTTGTTCTTCTGCTTGTTTAAACTTATCGGCAACTTGTTGAATTTCGATCGTATCTTCACTATCTAAATAGAGTACAACAGTTTGGTTTAATTCCGTGGTTACTTCTTGAATTAATTTACAACTACCGATTTTATTATCACCACACCCAAATAAGGTAAAATTAAATATTGTTACAATTATTAACAACTGTATTTTTTTTACAGAACGAATATTTTTGGTCATGATTTATAATATAACTGATTATCTACAAAATCTAGTTAACCCTAAATACAGTCAATCAGCAATTAAAGTAGCTTTGTTTGTAGGTACGATACTATTGATGATTAATCATGGAAACGCTTTAATGACGGGCAAAATGAACCAGCAAAGATGGATTTCGGGTTTACTGAGTTACTTAATCCCTTACAGTGTTAATATTCACGGACAATGGAGTAATTCAAAATAAATGTAGTGGAGTGATTGAGGTAACTATTAATTTGAAATTCGTTTAATTATCGATAATCGTAAAAAGATAGGTTGATTTTCGTTGATATTATCTATTGTTGGTAATCCTCATCAAATACTTAAGCATTTTAATGAATTAAGTTATTACTACTATCATTTGCAGATAAAGTGTTTGCTTGCTATAAAGTTTGTATAATTCATTTCTCATCCTTCATCTTTTATCTATAACTAGTTAACTCTTCACTCTCAACTATCTATTTAGCTTGATTAAAATTCTGTTTGGCAATATTCAACTAATCCTTGACACGAATCGAGTAATAAGTCAATTACGTAATCGAAACCCAATTCTCCTCCATAATAAGGGTCGGGTACTTCTGAATCGGTATATTCGGTAGCAAAATCGCACATTAATTTGATTTTATGGTGATATTTACCTTGACGATCGAGTGCTAAAATATCTTGATAATTAGACTTATCCATTGCCAAAATCAGATCGTAATATTCCAAATCTATTTCTTCAATTTGTCTGGCTTTACCTTTTAATTCTATACCTCTTTTCTTAGCCGCCACTCTCATTCTACTATCTGGTATTGAACCTATATGATAGTTACAAGTGCCAGCAGAATCTAACTCAAATTGCTCACTTAAACCCTCTTTTTCGATCAAATGTCGCATCAAATTTTCCGCCGAAGGCGATCGACAAATATTACCCAAACAAACAAATAATAACTTTATTTTACCCATAATTTTTTTTAACTTCACCAAAGAAGTATAATTAAATTTTTTTTATTAATAATTAATAATAATTAAGTACACAAACTAAAATCTAGCATCCGATAAACAAGTAAAAAATAAAATATTACTATATTTATAAACACTAGACAATAGTTATTATCAAACAATTATTAGTTACCTAATCGAAGAAAATACTGTATATACTCTCCGTAATGAATCAATAAAACAAGAAAAACTGAGAACAAAAATAATAATTCTCAATTCTCAATTCTCAACTATTAAATCTACATTCCGGGTAAATTCAAATTACCGGTTAAAGATTCCATTTTCTCACGCATAATTGTAGTTGATTTATCATAAGCATCTTTAATAGCGACAGTAACTAATGCAGAGACTTCACTAGCACCTCTGGTTAGGGCTTCTTCAGCTATTTCTACATTTAAGGGCTCTTGATTACCACTCATGGTAACTACAACTAAGCCATCTTCACTTTGCCCTTGAATTTGCATTGATTCCAACTCTTGTTGGAGTATTTTAGCATCATCTTGTATCTGTTGAGCTTTTTTGAAGGCTTCAGCTAATTCTTTCATTTTGCCTAAACCTAAACCAAATCCTTTTTTTCCTGTCATAGTTTTTTTGAATAAATATTTTTTAATTATGAATTGACAATCAAATTATAGCAATCATCAGAAGATATAGAATATTACCACAAAATATGGTTGTGTCTTTAAGTTTAACCACTAATCATTTTATTTTGTCGTTATTAATTATTACAATTGATTAAACGATTGATTGTACTGCACTAAGAGAAAAACCTTTTTTTTGTAATTGTTCAGTTAATGCTAAATTATTTTTAACTCGATCGACAAATAATACACCATCAAGATGATCCATTTCGTGTTGAATGACACGAGAAAGTAAACCTGCGGCTTTAATTTTATTCTTCTTACCCGATTCATCTTTAAAAGTCACTTCGATAGTGCGAGGGCGAATAACTTCTAAAAACACTTGAGGAATACTAAGGCAACCTTCCTCGGCTACACAAAAATCTTTACCAAACTTAGTAATTTCAGGATTAATTAAAATCATCGGTGGAGTAGCAGGATTATCTGGCTGACAATCAACCACTAACATTTTTTTATGTATCCCTACTTGAGGTGCGGCTAAACCAATACCGTTTTCGGAGTACATAGTTTGAAGCATATGTTTGGCTAAATCTCTAACGTCTTGGTCGATTTTAGCAATTCGTTTGGTATTTTGACGTAATACTTTATCTCCTAAAAAATGTAAATTGAGAGGAGGTTGAGCTAATTTTTCTTTTTCAACTGTTACGGTTTTGTTCATAATCAATGTATTATTAATAAAATTAAGACGACAACAAAAAGTTTTCGGTATTAGAGTTATATTTTGTTTAATTTAAAACTCTCACCAAAGTGGATTAATATTGGTGATCATCCATAATTACTTCTATTTTAAATGTTAATCATTGTCTTTAGCATCTGCAATAATAGATTTTATAGATCATTAAGATAGTATTCACTTATTCGATCGATTAATTACCAACATACTTGATAAATTACTATTTCTACACAAGATATTCACTATTGCTTGTGATAATAATTATTATGAAACATTAATCTAAATAATTGCATTTTTTGAATAAAATTACTGGATATATTTGTTTTTTTGAACTAATAAAGCTTGTTGAGCAAGACAAATTATATAAATATCTAAACTTAATTTATATCTTAATAAGAAGAGGTTATCACCAATTATGAATATCAATAATAAAACTAATTCGGTTAGAGATGAAATAAAAATTCAAAGTGATATTCTAATTATTGATGATTTTCAGACTAATATCATTTTATTATCTAAATTGCTCACAAAACGAGGGTATAATGTTAGATCAGCTTGTAGTGGCAAAGAAGCATTAGCTCAAATAGAAATTAAACCGCCGCAATTAATTTTACTTGATGTGATGATGCCGAAAATGAATGGTTATCAACTGTGTCAGAAACTAAAACAGACACCAGTAACTGCTCAAATTCCGATTATTTTTTTGAGTGCATTAGAAAATACTAAAGATAAACAAAAAGCATTTGAAGTAGGAGGAGTTGATTATATTAGTAAACCATTTAAGTTTGAAGAAGTTTTGATGCGGGTAGAAAATCAATTAAAACTACAATCTGCTCAAAATCAAATCAAATGCCTTAATGAAGAATTAGAAACAAGAGTAAAACAAAGCACTACTAACTTACAAGAAGAAATTCAGCAACACAAACTTACGCAAAAAAAGCTGATACAAATGGCTTTTTACGACACACTTACTAATTTACCTAACCGAGTATTATTATTAAATTTATTACAAAATTCGATCGAACGTAGTCAGCATGAAGCTCATTATACTTATTCTGTACTTTTTTTAGATTGCGATCGTTTTAAATTAGTCAATGATTCTTTAGGGCATCTAGCTGGTGATCAGGTGTTACAACAAGTTGCCCGTAGATTACAATCTTGCTTACGTCCAACAGACATCTTAGCTCGTTTAGGAGGAGACGAGTTTATGGTACTTTTAGAAGATTTACCAACGGTTAACTATACCACCAAGATAGCTCAACAATTAATTAATAAATTAAAAAAACCTTTTCGGATTAAGGAAAGAGAAATATTTTTAGGTGGTAGTGTTGGGGTTTTAGTTGATACCAAACATTATCAATCTGCTGAAACAATTGTCAGAGATGCGGATATGGCTATGTATCGGGCAAAAGAATCAGGAAAAGCTTGTTATCGAGTTTTCAAATCCGAGATGCACCAGTTAGCACAACAGAAATTACAATTAGAAACTGATTTAAGACAAGCTTTAGAAAAAGAAGAATTTGTACTTCATTATCAACCAATATTTTCTTTCACAAATAATCGTATTAAAGGATTTGAAGCTTTAGTACGCTGGAATCATCCCACTAAAGGTTTACTTTCACCCATGAATTTTATTAATTTGGCGGAAGAAACCGGATTAATTGTACCTTTGGGAATGTGGGTATTAAAGGAAGCTTGCCGTCAGCTACAAGTTTGGCAACAACAAAATCTAATACCGGGTAATTTGACGATGAATGTTAATCTCTCGGTTAAACAATTCGCCAAATCTGATTTGATTCAACAAATAGATCAAATTTTAGCGGAAACTAAAATTGATAGTCAGTGGCTAAATCTAGAAATCACCGAAACAGCAATTATGGATAACCAAGAATTAGCTAATAACATTCTGTGTCAAATTAGGGAGCGTAATATAGGTTTAAGTATTGATGATTTTGGCACAGGTTATTCTTCTTTAAGTTATCTACATCGTTTTCCTGTGAATCAGCTAAAAATCGATCGCTCTTTTGTCAAAACAATTATGAAAAAAGCCGACAGTGCTAACATTATTGAAACTATAATGACATTAGGTAAAAATCTTAATATGAAAATAGTCGCCGAAGGAATTGAAAATCAAGCACAATTCGATCGACTTCGTTATTTAGGCTGTGATTTTGGGCAAGGATATTTTTTCTCCAAGCCCCTTAGTAGTCAATCAGTTTACCGTTTTTTCGATCGTCACGAACAAAAAACAATCGCCTAAGCATTAAGAGCGAACAATGAACAATGAACAATGAACAATGAACAGTAATTATCAATTGTCAATTATTCTAAGTAACTCTCAACTCTTAACTCTTAACTCTTAACTTTTAACTAACTAATAAGCCACTATGTCTTAGTAAAGGCTCAGTTTTTGGCTCTCTTCCACGGAATTGTTTGAATACTTCCATAGGAGATAAACTACCACCTAAACCTAAAACAGTATCACGAAAACGTTTACCCACAGTAGCAACAGCCTCTTCATCTTCTAAACCTGCCTCTTCAAAAGCAGAAAAAGCGTCGGCACTGAGTACTTCTGCCCATTTGTAGCTGTAGTAACCTGCCGCATAACCACCAGCGAAAATATGCCCAAAAGCACATAAAAATTGATCTTCTGGTAAAGGTGTCATAACAGTTGTCAACTTAGCAATACGATCGCGTACATCATGATGAGTTTCGCCATTATTTGCTTGATAACGAGAATGTAACTCTAAATCTAACATCGCAAAGTGTAACTGTCTTAGCATACCAGAACCACTCATGTAATTTTTAGAAGCCACCAATTTTTCATAATAATGATTAGGTAAAGTTTCGCCCGTTTCGTAATGCTTAGCCATGCCAAACAGAGTATTTTTTTCTAAACACCAGTTTTCCATAAACTGACTAGGTAACTCCACCGCATCCCATTCAACATTATTAATACCTGCCGCACCCGCATAATCGATGACAGTCAGCATATGTTGTAAACCATGCCCAAACTCATGAAAAAGAGTCTCCACTTCACCAAAAGTCATCAAACTAGGTTTTCCATCTATCGGCGGAGATTGATTACAAGTTAGATAAGCCACAGGTAAACGAGTCACAGCTTTACCATCAATTTGAAATTTCGCTCTACCTAAACAATCATCCATCCACGCACCACCTCTTTTTTCAGCAGGGCGAGAATAAGCATCTAAATAAAAATGAGCAATCACTTCATCAGTTTCATTACTAACCTGAAAATATTTAACATCTTCATGCCATATAGGTGCTTCACCATCAGCAGAAACAATACTGACACCAAAAATTCGTTTAGCCAAGCCAAACAAACCATCTAATACTTTATCTAAGGAAAAATAAGGGCGTAACTCTTCTTGAGTAAAATTAAACTTGCTTTCTCTTTGTTTTTCTGCCCAGTAACTTACATCCCAAGGTTGTAAATCTTCTTCTTGGGTAGCAAATTCTTTTAATTCTTCTAATTCGTTTTGAGCGGCATCATAACTAACTACTCTTAATTCTTCTAAGAGTTTTTCTACTGCTTCTACACTATCCGCCATTTTGCGAGTTAAGCTAATTTCGGCGTAATTTTGATACCCTAATATTTCGGCTTTTTCTTGTTTGAGAGTTAGAATTTTGCTAATTAAAGGATTGTTATCTAATTCTCCTGCCGTCGCACGAGTAATAAATGCACGATAGACTTTTTCTCTTAAATCTCTACGGCTACTAAACTTAAGAAAAGGTACATAACTCGGATAATCTAAAGTAATCACCCATGGGCCATTTTCGGTTGTCGCTTCTTCTTCTCCTTCACTTCTAGCAGTTTGAGCGGCTAAACTAAGTAAACTTGCGGGTAATCCTGCTACTTCTTCTTTGTTAGTTAGTTTGAGTTTAAATGCTTTGGTAGCATCTAAAACATGATTAGAAAATTGTGTTGATAATCCAGCTAATTCTAATTGTATTTCGTTAAAACGTTCTTTGTTTTCTCCTTCTAAAGCGACTCCTGATAATTGGGCATCTTTAATCGCTGAGGTGATAATTCTTTTTTGGGCTGGTTCAAAATTATTCCATTCATCGCTATTTTTGATGGCGACAAAACCTTGATAAAGAGGTTTGCTTTGACTAAATCTATTGGAAAATTGAACTAATTGTGATTGTACTGTTTCGTAAGCTTGACGTAATTCATCACTATTTTTCACTCCCATCAAATGCCCAATGATACCCCAACTCCAACGTAGTCTTTCTTCGATATTATTTAAGGGTACAATCAAACCAGACCATGTCGGTTGAAAATCTTCTTCAATTTGGGTTAATTCTGCTTCTAATTCGATCAATAATTGTTCGATTCCCGGAACGATATGTTCAGGTTTTATTTGTTCAAATGGTGGTAATCCTTCACCTATCAAAAGAGGGTTTGTTGCTGTTGTAGTCATTACTTATATTAAATCTCGTTTTGTCTATTTTTAGCTTAACTTATCTTCATAATAGAAGAAGGGTGTTGTTTTCTTTACCAAAAACTATATACGATCGATTTGTGTGTATATATATATATATATGTATATGTAGTGAAAGCGTCTCACTCTCTAGATTATTATGTTCGTACTCCAGCAAACAAGATAGGAATAAATTTAGCGAACAAGATGTTCGCAATCTAAAAAAAAATAGATGTTTGTACACCAGCGAACAAGATGTTCGCAATCCAAAGAGCGAAATATAATTATCAAAAAACGATCGAAACTAGTGGAGAAATGATTTTCGAATCGAAAACATCCTCTGGGTTATTGTGGAATCTCAACTAATAAGGATTATTTTAAGAGTGTAATCTTTTTTTCCCAAAAATATAATCACTGAGTCTTGCCATATTTTTAGCGTCTTCAATTCCTCGATGAGGTGTGCCAACAAATTCAAGATTAACCATCCGAATGGCTTTTCCTAATGAGACAGGTTTAGCTAAGCCATTTTTTTGAGCAAATCGTTTTTTGATGTTAATGTGATATGAATTGAAAGGATAATCGAGCTTATGATACTGACAATCTCTGATTAATTGATTTTTATCGTAGTTACCCCAACTACAAAATTCTGGTTTATCAAAATTTGAGAGCCAATCTTTAAATTTGTCAAGGGCTTGAGAAAAAGTTTCGCAGTTATCTACCATTGTTTGAGAGATAGAAGTAAGTTTAGTACAAAATTGGGTTAACTTTGGATTTCTAACAGGTTTAACCAGTGTATCAAATTCAGAAATAATATTATAAGTTCTATTTTCTAAAGCAACTGCACCGATTTCAATTATCTCCATTTCGTTTCTAGGAATCGAGCCTCCATTACAACAAGTTGCTTCTAAATCTACGATGATAAATGTCATTGATTAGTAATGTAAATGATAATATTTTTATTTAAGACTACATCATTTTAAGTTTGTAGTCATGACTTTAGCAATTAGTAGCGAATAAGTTTTAAAAGACTTACTACAAAACTTCAAAAAATATTATAGTCATTCCAAATTAAAAACACTTGATAATTTAATTCAGTATTACAAAAGAAAGAAATAAATAAAGCCTCCATAACTATGACCTAAACAGATGAAATACAAATGACTATAAGTTAAGATCAGGAGTTACTTTTTTTATATTTCATTAATGATCCCAAGCCTAAAGCAGTTAGAGAACCGAATATAGTTAATGGCTCTGGTATTGGAAGGGCTGCACCAGGGGGGCTTAACTCGTATTGAACTTTAATAGGAACGTCATATATAGCATATGCTTGACTTATATCAGTCGTACCAGGAAAAAAACTAATATTAGCATAACCACCATCTAATCCTAATAATTCGCCATTTAAAAATGCTACTTTAAGATTGGGACTATCATCATAATAATGTATCTCACTGAAACCGCTATCATTTATATCATCTATATATATTGTATTTATTATATATGTTTCGTGTGCATCTAAAAATTCAGTTCCATTAGATGTTAATGATTTATAATCATCATCTAATATACTAAACCAATTAAAAAAATTAGGAGTATATTCAGATTCTCCATAACTAAATGTATACGCTATTGTAGCGGCTTTAACTTCAGAATTAATTAAAACTACTCCATTTAAGAAAAAAAATATAAACGCCAGACATTTAAAATTGAATTTATTCATTTCATTATTTACCTAAATTTATACTTATGATTATTCTACAATTTATTCAGTATTTAAGTTAAGTTAACAATTGTTTACTTAATCATTATTTAAAAATAATTATATTCAACATAAATGAAGTTTTGTAAATCAAAAACACAATGGATATAAAAAATATTTTATTTATAGCTTACAGGTTGTTTTCTTACTTTTTAAAACCTACTTGCTTGAGAATTTCTAAAGGTTGATGTTGTTTTATTTTATCCAAACCTTTTTGATTTTTAGCCAGTAATGCACCACAAAAACCTAAAGAATTAACCGATATTTTATCAAATTTGTCTTGGCTACGAGGTACAATCATCATCCATTTTTTAGTCATTAAAAAGTTATATTGTAATGATGGTTTTTGCTCTTCTATTTTAATGTTTAATTCTGTTAACAATTGATGGTAATAATCTAAAGTTATCTTAGCCAATTCATCGATTGATTTATTATCCAAATCAGGAAAAAAGGCTATTTTATGAATAAATGGTAATTCTGATAAACTAATTATTTCTTCTTTCTTACTATGTTTTAAAATTAGTTCTTCAATCGGTACTGTCTCGATTTTTCCAGAAGCATAAGGAATAAGTTGTAGATGTTTATGGGCTTGAGATGCACCAGCGATAGCTCCTGCGTTATAAAAAGCAAAACCATCAACTTCGACTAAAATTGACCATAAAGCAAAAAAATCATCATAATTAAGTATATTTTCTTGAGCTTCAAAATCACGAGTAATAATTAATAAATGATTATTAACTACATTAAATTTATTTAAAATTGCTACATGAGTTGTACTAATTTCGCCAATAAAAAGATTAGTTTCAAAAGGTAAAAAAGGATTAAAATTAGGATCTTTTTTATTCTTTTTTTGTTGTTTTTCTTTTCTAATTAAATTATCAATTATTCTAATAACAAAAGGTATCCCATTCTGTTCGATGATATGAGTAGTAGTAGCGATCGAATGTAGTGCATGAGATGCGATCGCTTTTTCGGTTGCTTGGGTGATTTTTTGCCACCAATTGCCATTAGATACTTTCATCAGTGATGAGGTAACCCATTAAAATAACGTAATCTGATTTTAACTCAATTTCGCTTTTGTGGCTAAACAAGTTCTTGAACTTGCAGGTGGAATAGGTAAATTCATCCGAGAATGAAAGTCTTTTTGGACTTTATGACTTAGACTAGGTGAAACTTGTTTAACAATTTGGGTAAGTAAACGATTTCCCGTCGATTCAATCATTGACATTGGTAAACGGTAAATAAATGCCGGAAATTGTACTTTAACTTTTAAATTTAACTGCCAATTGATTTTAGTGATTTGTTCGGGTAACTTGGCTTGTGTGTGTTTACGAAAAACTTTTTCAATTCCTTTAGCGGCTAAAGATACAGGTATTGACTCTATCTCTAAATCTGAGCGATAATTAACTTCATAACCCGGATGTTCTATCTGAGGATTATTAACCGAATACATTGCATAACGTTTAGAGTGAGGAGGCTCAATAATGACGCTCATTTGTGGTTCAACGTAATAACCTAAAGCACCATAATTACCAACGATTAAAGTATAGCCATTTTCGCCATAGGGGATAGCTTTCATCGGTTTAGCACAACGAATAAACCAGCCTTGATGCTCATTTAAATATTCACAAACAGTTTTCTCATCAGCATACATTTCCATTATTCCTGTGAAATAAGTCTGGAAACTGACTATCGGACGAGAATTGATGTTAGATTTTTCGGATAATCCTTCTTCAGGAATTACCAGTTGAGGCTCAAAATTATCAGGGGCAAAGTTAGAGTTTGTCATCAAGTTTTCTTCTTTCAATCAATACAATATTAGTTATTCATGCAATCAGCCAAGTATTTACCTTATTTTTTAATATACCCGTTATTTACTTTAGTTCGATCCGTTTTTATCTAAAGTTAGGTAATAATAACTAACTATTATAATTAGTTTTTTAAGTAATATTACGATCGCATTTATTGGTCAGTATTTGTCTTTAAAAGACCAACATATTCTAATAGTAATCGATCGATAAAAGCGTCATCATCGACACAATTTTACAATTAGGTTTTAGCGAGTGCGACATACAGTTATAAACTTGATTAGGAACTTGCTTATTATTCATTGCTATCATATCAAGATTTATCAGATTATGGGATATATTATCAGTACAGTTAATATGAAAGGAGGAGTGGGCAAAACCACCCTCACTGTTAATTTAGCCACTTCTTTAGCGAAAAATTTTGGCAAAAAAGTATTAGTACTAGATTTAGATGCTCAAATTAGTGCCACTTTAAGTTTGCTACCGCCTCACGAGTTTGGAAAGTTACGTAAAAAACGCAAGACTTTAAGTTATCTACTAGATTTAGCCATCAAACCTAATCCTTATGCTAAATTAAATATCGGAGATTTGATTACTCCTTCTATTTGTGGCTTGAGTAATTTAGAACTATTACCCGGCGATATTGAATTATATGATGAATACTTAGTCTCCGAGATGCTACATCAAAAAGCAGTTGATGAGGAGAAAACCGAAAATTTTGAATCTGTTTGGAATAATTTTGAACGATTTTTAATTTACGATATTTTACAACCTGTTGTTGATTATTATGATTTTGTAATCATGGATTGTGCGCCCGGTTATAATCTATTAACTCGTAGTGCGATCGCCGCTAGTGATTTTTATCTTTTACCCGCTCGCCCCGAACCTCTTTCTTTGGTAGGTATTCAGCTTTTAGAAAGAAGAGTCAAAAAACTTAAAAAAAGTCATCAAGAAGACAAACCATTAAATTTACAATTGTTAGGGATTGTTTTTATTCTCTCAGAAGCAGGTTTATTTGGTCGTTATGATAAATATTATGATCAAGTTAAACGTAGAATTAAACAAGATTTTTCGATCGATCAAATGTTTAGCTCAGATATTCCCATGGATGTTAATGTTGCTAAAGCCGTTGATTTATTTATGCCCGTTGTTTTAACTACACCTAAATCAAATGGCTCAAAAGCATTTTATCAACTCACTCAAGAATTTTTAGCTAAAATTGATGCTTTGTGAATTCGTAATTAATACCAAATTCAAACCTCTGCCCCCTCAATCCCCCAACTCTGGGGGAAGATAAAGTAATCAGTAGGTTGGGTTGAGTTATGACAATATTGAAATACAAATCGCTATATACCAAAAAGACGAAACCCAACTAAACAAAAATGAAAGATGAACGATAAAAGTATAAACACACCTTTACCTTTACTAGTTAATTTTTTATCTCTAAGACGATTTTCAATAATTAAAACTACACTTATAGCTTATAAGCCCCAAAAAATAAAAGCGAAGCATCCTTGCATCCTCCCCCTTGCGAAGGGGGATAGAGGGGGATGGGGGTTGGGGGGATAAATCTATCGTAATATTTTTTAGATTTGGTACAATTGTCAATTATCAATTAATTTAAAATCCAATTAACTCTTGGAAATCTTTCAAGAACTTTTGTAATTGACTATCTTGCTTAACTAACTTCGCTAATGCTCCCATTTGCCCCTTATTACGCATTTGACGGAACATATCCACTGCAAACAACTGTACCCATTCAGCAGTCGCTTTTTCGCTAAGCCAATTAAAGGCATTATAGGCTTGATTTGCATTTTCAGCTCTAACTGTCAAACCAGTGGTGGTAGCATATCTTACTGATGGCTCACTCGGAAATTTAATAGAGCTTCCTTTTCCTTCTAAAATAGGGCTTAAATTAGGTAGAGTTTCGTAAAGAGTGACAAAAGCATTAAATTCAGCTTGCGCACCTTCTCCTACCGCAGAAGCGATCGGTAAACCGACATAATGAAGTTGACTTGCCATCACCCAAGAGCGAGGTGAACACCATGCAGGTTGTTGGGGGTCGAGTTTGTGTAATAATGTCGATCGAAATGATAAAAAAGCAATTACTTGTTCGTGTATTTGTTTTTCTAAAGCATAAATTTTAAAACTCTCAAAATCAGCCTCTACCTTAAGATGTAAAAAACGATTAGCTAAAGGTGCAGGCATCTCGAATA
Source organism: uncultured cyanobacterium (assembly GCA_963710605.1). Classification (GTDB taxonomy): domain Bacteria; phylum Cyanobacteriota; class Cyanobacteriia; order Cyanobacteriales; family Cyanobacteriaceae; genus JAALKG01. The sequence continues at coordinate 147,521 of CAVQBA010000006.1, read as the reverse complement.
CCGCCGCCCTATCTTCTTTGCGATTTCCCGCCGCCCAGACAAACCAGTTTTCGGGGACTTTATAACTACCAACACATCTGTCTAAAATTAAGTTGTTGAGCAACCCCTTGTAAAGCTGGAGGTGCCATATTTAATTCATCCATAAAAAGGATACCTTTACCTTCTCTAGGCAAAAATTCAGGAGGAAACCATTTAGAAATACCATCTTCAGCGACAGGTAAACCACGTAAATCTGTAGGGGCGAGTTGAGAAAGACGAACATCGACAAAATCAATATCGTGTTGCTCGGTGATTTGAGATACGATGCTAGATTTACCAATACCGGGTGCACCCCAAATCATGGTACTAATTTTGATGTTTTGGCTAACGAGTTTATTAAGATATTTTTTAAGTTGTGTCGGTGTCATGGTTAAAAAAAGTTTGTAGTTAAGCCTTTAGGCTTTCTTTATTTGGTGTTAACGTAATTAATTCTGTTATTCTTATATTCCGCCTTGAATTATCATTGCAAGGCTAATAGAATCCGTTCATTGACATGAACTTCAAAATCACTGATCATGCAATTGTAGGGATTAAACTAGTTTGCAAGTTTTAATCTGGAAATATTAGCTTTTGCCGCTTTACTAACTTGTTCATCTTCGTCTTCAGACAATTTTTCTAAGGTTTCAGGTAAGGTACTAGGATGTTGTACCACTTTTTTACGCATATCACTATCTTTATGATTTGCTAGTTGTCCTAAAACATCACTAGGAGTATGAGGATTTTCCGCCAATGCTTTATGAGGATGAGGATCGACTTTTGCTAATCTTCTAAGGATTTCTACTGGTACATCCAAAGATTTAGCAATGTGATAACGAACTTCTGAAACGATTATCTTATCGCTGGTTAATTTAAGTAATAAATCAGATTTTAAATCTTCGGGAGTGGTTGGATTTTGTACAATTGCCCAGTATAATTGACCAATTAATCTCATCGCAGAATTACTAGCACCTTCTTGTACGCTCCAATCTTTTTTTAGATAACTAACAATTTCTTGATATGATTTTTTTTTCAGAAAAGGATCGCAGTTAGCTTTATAAGATGCAAGACTATTTATATGATATTCAAATACAGCATCATTGTGAATTTTTAAATATTCTTCTCCTGATAACCATCTTAATGTAGAAACACGAATATTTGGATTTGAAACAATACCTGTAACAAAATTTATACCCCATGCCCATTCTAATATTTTAAGTATGTTTGACACTAACTGCTCAATAATATCTAAAGATAAATTAGGATTACTAGCAACATTACCCAGAGGATTATCATCTAGATGTAAACTGGCACATGGTTCAATTAGATATTCTTTATCATCTATAGTTAGTGTAATAGGTCGTTTTCCTTTCGTATGAGTAGCGTTAAGTTCTTCAATAGAATGTTTGTAAAAAAGAATTTTTGTAATTATTTCTTCATCAATTTTTGGATTTTTTGCTACTTCTTGTCTTGAATAAGGATTAAAATCTTGAGCTAATTGTTTTAAGATTTCTATTGTCGTCTCTGGATTTTTTGCTACTCCCCAACGAACTCTCCAATGCTGATTTCTTGCTAATACAGCCAGAATATTAGTTGAAGCCGTTGTTTGAGCGATTGTTTCAAGAGAGTCAGAGCTAATTCCAGAGAGTAAATCAGGGTTTGCTAGTAACAATAAATCGATCGCAGGATTCTTAAAAGTCTGTTCGGAAAATTGTCCGGCTAAATTTTGTAATACATCAGGTGGTACATTAGGATTTTTAACTATATGTTCAAGGGTAAGAAAGTCTTCTGAGACTGCTAACTCTCGTAATCTTTGTGGTGATATGCTTTCATTTTGTGCTTCGTTTCTTTGTTGTTCGATATTTATCATTAATTTTCAGTTTTCGATCGACTTTAATTATTCTTCCCGACGCAAACTAGAATTTATGCAATATTGAAGTAGATGTTGCCGACAAATTTTTTAATTGTGATCGATCGAGTCAGTCTAACTTACAATTTAAAAGTTAAGTCATACGATCGATCGACTATAGTTATAAATATTTATGCCTTATTTTTAATGACAAAACCGACATAAAATAAAATCAATCAAAAGTAGCTTCAACTTATAGTATTAGACGAACAAACATTTTTCTTAATCATAATTAATCGAAAGAAATTAGCTTCAGCGTGTTTACTTACATAAGCAATTTCATCCCCAGATAATGCTTGTAATATTTCGATCGGTGTGTTAGGATTTCTGGCGACAGCTTTTCTTACTCCGCTATGATAATCATTTGCTAATGTTTCTAACATTTCTACTGTTGTGAGCGGATGTTGTGCCACTTGCGTTTTAACTTTACCATAACGATCTTCAGCTAATTGTTCTGAGATTAGTTGTTTTAATATTTTTAGCGTGACGTTTGGATTTTTAGCAATTTCAATCCTCACTTCATAGCTACTATGTTTAGCCGCTTGTTGTAACATTTGACTTGTGGTCAAAGTATTTTTTGTAAGTGTATATTTTACCTCATAATCAGAATCGAAAGCTATCGGCTTATTAAGATTTCGGGTAATAGCAATTCTTACTCCACTATCAGAATCATTAGCTAATTTTTCTAATATTTCGATCGCTGTATTAGAATTTTTAACAACAGCCATTCTTACTCGCTCGTGATAATCATCTGCTAATTGTTCCAATATTTGGGTTGTGGTATTAGAATTTCTAGCCACCGCTACTCTTACTCTATAATGCAAATCATCTGCTAATTGTTGTAAAGTATCGATCGTTGTTTTTGAATGTAACGCTACAGCAACTTTGACTGTATGTTCAGAATCACGAGCTAATTGTTGTAAAATATCGATCGTGATATTAGAATTAAGTGCGACGATTTCCCTTATTTGTTTCTCAGAATCACGAGCCAATTTTTTTAAGATTTCAGTTGAAGTATTAGGATTCAGAGCAATGATTTCTCTAATTTTCGCCTCAGAATCACGAGCCAATTTTATTAAGGTTTTACTTGGAGTATGAGGATTGAAAGCCACCTCTTTTCTTATTACACAATCCGAATCGAGAGCTAGTTGTTGTAAGGTTTTTATTGGTGTCTTAAGATTTCTTGCTACCATTTGTCTTACACGTTGACTGTAATACCTAGCTAGTAGTTCTAATATATCAGTTGAGGTCTGAAAATTAATCGCTACTTTTACTGGTATTGTTGAGTCTTGCAAAGGTTTAAGAGCTATTTGTTGTAAGATTTTAATTGAAATATAAGGATTTCGTGCTATTGCTTTTCTTACTTTATGATTCCCATCGAGAGCCAATTTTTTGGATATTTCAGGCGTTATCTGAGGGTTTCGTGCAACTATTTGTCTGACTTTATAATTCCAATCAAGAGCTAATTTTTCTAAGATTTCAGTTGTTGTCTGAGGATTTTGTGCGACTCTTTGTCTGACACCCGCATCTGTATCAAGAGCCAATTTTTCTAAAATTTTGGGTGTTGCCTTGGGGTTATATACTACTACTTGTCTGACATCGGCATTAGTATCAAAAGCTAGTTGTTGTAATAATTCAATTGGAATTTTAGGATTGCTGACAACATAACCTTTTACCCAACCGCTAGAATCGAGAGCTAGTTGTTGTAATAATTCAATTGAAATATGAGGGTTTTGTGCTACAGCTTCTCTGACATGAAAATCTGCATCGAAAGCTAATTGTTGTAATAATTTAACCGAAGTACGAGGGTTTATTGCTACTGCTTGTCTGATATTCGTACCTGTATCGAGAGCCAATTTTTCTAAAATTTCGATCGTTATCTTTGGGTTTCGTGCTACATACCCACGAACTCTGTCATCTTCATTTCTAGCTAATATCGCTAGAGTTTTAACACAAGTAGTTGTTTGGGCTATTGTTTGGAGAGAGTAAGAGTTTATTTTAAAAAGTAAATCGGGAGTTTCTAATAATAATAATTCTAAAGCAGGATTCTCAAAAACTTGTTGAGGAAACTGCCCAGCCAAATTTTGTATAACGTCAGGTGGTATATTAGGATTTTTGACTATACTTTCAAGAACAAGATAATTAGAGGAAACTGCTAACTCTCGTAATCTTTCTGGTGGCGTTGTTTCGTCTTGAGCTTCTTTTATTTGTTGTTCGATATTCATTACTTTTATGTCTAATTTGATTTATGTATATGATTTTCCACTGTAAGATCTTTGTTTGGTTAGTCTTGAGATGTTAGGATGTTTTAAGGCTATCTGGTGTATGTAAGTTGCAGGGTATTGATTGAGAATGTCTAAAGTGTAGCTAGAACAATTCGGATGTTTGGCAACCCATTCAGCAACCTTAGGATATCCATCGTTAGCCAGTTGTTGAAGTATAGAATCAGGCGTACTCGGATTTTTAGCAACTGCCAAACGAATTGCACGCCAGCGATGTTTAGTATATTGTTCCAATAAAGAGATAGATGTTTGAGTATTTTTTGCTTTTTGCAATTCATCAAATGCTAAAACCAATAAAGCTAGTTTTTCTTCTTGAGATTTTTGAGCAAATAATGAATTAACAACTTTTATTAGTATTTTCTCGATCGTTTTTTCAGAAACATTAGAATTTACCGCAACAGCTTCAGTTGCCCACTCATCGGGATAATCTGCTAACCTTTCAAGAGTTTGTGAAGAAGCATTATCATGACTAGCAATATTCAGTAATAAATCTCTAACTAAATGCGGGTTATTATCTGAAATATATTTATTAGTTATCGATTCTAAAATTTGACTATTTGTCTTCGGGTTTTGAGAAATTGCATAAATAATTTTGTAATTTTTATTTGTATAGCTTTTATTTATATAAGAAGAACATAAATTTTCTATTATATGTGTTGGAGTATTAGGATTAAGTGCGATCGCTTCAAGTAATTTTTCATCCCCATTTTCAATCAATTGTTCGATCGTTTCAGTAGGAATTTTAATCTTAGAACAATAAATTGTATGTTTAGCCAAAGTTACATCTTTACTTCGATCGGTTAACAATTGTAATGTTTCAGTGGATATATTCGGATTATTAGCAATTGACCTAGATAATGAAAGCGAACCTTTTCCTGCTAAGATGTTTTCTAATAATCTTTGTAATGTTTTAGGTGATGTTGCAGGATCTATTGCTATATGAGATTTTACTCTATCTTCAGGATGTTCAATCGCTAAAGCAAGAAAACTAGATGTCATTTCTTCTTGACAAAGTAATTCGATAAAAGTCTCGGGCGGTATTCTTTTAATGAAATCTGCATCCTCTAAAATTAATAAATCAAAAACAGGATTATTTAATACTTCTTTAGGAAAAGCATAAGCTACTTCAATCAAAGTATCGACAAGTGTGTTAGGATTGAGAGCAACAAATCGACGAATACTAAAAGTTGATTTTTCACCTAATTCTACCAATTTTGCTGGTGGTGTACTTTCGTTTTTTGCCTCTAATATTTGTTGGGCTATAGTAGTAATTTCTCGATCGAATTCTTTTTTAACGGTAAAGTTTTTTAAATTAGTTAATCTTTCTAGAAACCAGTTAGGTACATCATAATTATATTCAATTAGAGTTTTAACCCTAGAATAATTTGTTTCGAGCAAATAAAGTAAATTGGGTTGCTCTTTTAATCTCCTCAAAATAGTCGGGTTATTCAATACCTCAACGGAATGATACATCAGTAGTTTTTCAAGAAGTTCGCTAGGTATATTAGGATTGAGAGCGATCGACTTCGTAATTTCTTGATAAAATAAACTATTTGTTTTATTAAATTCTTCAACTAATAGAGTAAATATCTCAGCAGAAGTATTAGGGTTTTGAGCAATTTCTCGTAATTGTTCAGAAAAAAGACTTAGTTTTGGCTGTGTAATTAGTTTTTTTACCTGTTCGATATCGTTCATTAATCTTCTATTTTTTTATTAACTTTAATTATTCTTCCTGAGCTAAATAATATTTTATGCAACATCTAAACTTTTACAAGAAAGTTTGTAGTTAAGCCTTTAGGCTTTCTTTTTTAACGAAGACAATGACTAAGGAGTTACTACGAACAGGTATTATTATTTTGTTGACTATCTTTGAGATTTTGAAGCATCCTCATAAATTCTAATAACTGCTCATCAGAAAGTAAATTTCGAGATTTTTGGCCATAGGTTTGCATTAAATACAGTTTTCCGTCTTCGACTGTCCATCCTAAACATTTCATCAACCGACTGGTAACACGAATTACGTGTACCAAATCGAAACGAAATGGACAAGAAAAAAGCTGAGGAGTTTCAATTAAAAGTAAAGGAATAACATCGTTATTTAAGACTTGTTGAGGAAATTCATCGCTTGAATTTAGAAGAGTTTGTGTCGGTGTATTGGGATTTTGAGCTACATATTGACGAGTTAGAGAATCAGGTGACACCGATAACTCTTGTAATTGTTTTGGTGGAGTTGTTTCGTCTTGGGCTTCCTTTCTTTGTTGTTCGATATCACTCATTAATCTTCAATTTTTGAATTAACCTTAATTATTCTTCCCGACGCAAACTAGAATTTATGCAATATTGAAGATAAATATTGCCGCTGAATATATTATCTACCTAACTAACAGTTTGAACCTAAAAGTAAATAATGAAAAATTGATCTCGTCAAACTTTTTAATACATTTGTATTTTAAGGTATTTAATCAATAATATATCAAGAGCAAAATCACGATCGATTTAAGTCAATATATTGATATACGATCGATATTTTCAAAAATGTGTATTTGAGAACACAATCATAAAAGTTAGAATTAGGTTATTCTAGTTAACATAAATAAATTATTCACAAATACCTATGATTGTACCTACTCCTTCGACGAACATAGCCAACGGTGATAGAGCTGAAAGCTCGGCGTTGCACGATCGAGAAATTTGGCAAAACCTACAACAAGCTATTTCTCAAAGCTCAGGCTTTAAAAGTTGGCAAAAAGAAAATCAACTTGAGACAACTGTAGAAGAACAAGTTAAGCAATATTTAAGATCTACCTTAGAGACATTAGCATATTAAACAAAATATGTTTGTCAGTCAACAAAAGTATTCAAAGTGGAAGTTGATATTGTTGAGAATGGTTAAACCATCCATACCTTAAGTTCAATCTATTTTTATGGTATGTGGACTCCAAATCCTCTTTTTTGGTCAGTAATTTTGGGCATAAATCAGAAAAAAAGTTATTTTTGTTGACAACTCAAAAAATGTTCGTTATATTAATAAATGTGCCTAACAAAAGTTAAACAAAACTCAGTAAGCATAAATACCTAAGCCCCCATCGTCTAGAGGCCTAGGACACCTCCCTTTCACGGAGGCGACAGGGATTCGAATTCCCTTGGGGGTATTAAAAAAAAAGAACGAAAGAGGAGAGTCTTAACTGACTCTCTTTTTTTGTTTAGTCATTATTTTCAAATTAGAAACTTAAAAACAAGCAGATATATTTTTGCTTGTCAAACCAAGAGTAACAGCTTTTAATCTTTGACTGGGTGTACCATGATGATCTTCTGACCAAACATTTTCATCACCTAAATCGTAAGCAAATGAACGAATCTCTTGCATATCTCGTCGATCGAAAACTATATTAGGTATTGCCGCCATATAAAAACCAGCTAAGCAATCAGCTTGTAGTTCAGATAAAGCACTCTTACTGTTATTAAAGCCATAAACATTTTGCATCGCATGAGCATATTCATGTCCGACAATATAAGCTAAAGCCGCATCACCGTATCGGTAAGCTCTTCTTACCATATCAGTACTAATATAAATTGAGTGGTCTAATTTACAATAAGCGGCATTACCCGGTATCATTCTACCGCATCGTGTGATTGTTCCTGGTCGAATTGGTTTATAAACACGAGGAATAGCACGATTACCGTGAAGATTAGCTATTCCTTCATACATTAGTTGAATCACTACATTTGGGGGTAATTGTCGTTGAGCGATCGATTTAGGAGTAATTAATAGTTGTAATGGTAAACTAATCACAGCTACGGCTAAAGTTCTCCAAATCTTGTTCTTTTTTTTCATCCGACTGATTTGTGAGTAAGTTTTTTTCGACAAAAGATAATTCAATAGATAGCTTTTGGTAATAATAATGACCACAAAACTAAATGTTTGTTCCTTTTTTTAGATAAATATAAGGGGCTTACAAAGGGTAAAAACAGAATCACAATCAATATTTTTTAGGACACAGGTTTGAAGCAAACTTCTTGAGCTTTTTACACCTCATCACTGACAATTCTTAGACGTACCATTTTTTCGCCGCCATCATCTAAACGTACTTCAACAACTTCACTGGTCAATTTTTCTAAACAACTCAAAAGCGATCGTAAATTAGGAGTGGTAGCCCCTGTTTCTACATAAAGACAATCGGCTATACCACCCATTCTTTTCCACTGAGTATATAACTTTGCGACACTATGCTCAAGGTTAGTGGCTTGTTTAACCAAATCAGCGGTAATACTCAAGCAATCTAATCTTAACGCCTCATCTAAAGCTAGTTTGACATCGACACTTGATTCTCTGAGTGTTTCTACTTGAGCGGCAGAATCGAGGTATTTAGCTAAGCTTTTAGCAGTAGAAGTCATTTCCTTGACTGTATCGATATCAGGATTTTGTTCTACTTCTTTTTTTATTTCTTCAATTTGCTCTTCTGGTAACTTTTCTAACTCCTTAACTAAAGGTGCTAGATGACGAGGAGGTAATGTACCATCAACTGCTTTTTCTTTGATATTATCAGGTAAAAAATCCGAATTCATCGCCGTGTATTCGTCAGTTAATTGTTTAACTTCTCGGCGGGTAATACGATCGCCATTTTGAGCGGCTTCACTAACAATTTTTTGAATTTCTGGCTCTGCTTTAGCGGTTTCGACAAAAGCCCGTTTACTGAAGTTATTAATCGCTTCTGGCTCTAAATTACCCTCTGCGAGTAAAGTATCAGCACTATTGGCTACTTGAATTAAAGCATAGGCTTGACTTTTAGTTATTTCTCTATTTTTTAACCAATTTAAAAAACCTGTACCTCTACCTTCACCACCGAGTTTTTCTCGATCTCTAACCGCTCTAAGTATTCTACCTCGCCAAATATCTGTTTGTAAATCAAACCTGTCGCATACTTTCCAAACATGATCAATTTGATATAAAAACTCGTCTTCTCCTAATTGCTCATCTTCAGGATTAGGTAACTCAAAATCCAAATCTTCAGGAATTGACAAAGCCTCGGTAATTTCGACAGTTGAAGGGATAGTTTCTACCATTTATTTATTTTATATTTTGCTTCTAAATTGTATCAACAAAAAAATAGATACTTAGAATAAAATATCATTTTTGTGGACACCTCAACTGTCAGTTTGTAATTAACGATTAATAATTGACAATTAATAATTCATCAATAACGATCGTATAGTAGTCAAACAATGAACTATCAACTGTTAACTCTTAACTGTTAACTGCCTTAACTATTTAGGTTTAGTCTTGACAGTAATCGAACCATCATTAACTAAAGTTTGACAAGCTAAACGATAATTATCAGGTTTTTTGCGTAAACGGCGATTTTCAAAGTCAGTACGAGGAGATAAATTTTCGCTCCCTTCTAAAACTTCTACCACACAAGTAGCACATTGCCCCAAACCACCACAATTAGTTAGTTTACCCCGCCATTTGTAGATATCAACGGAGTTTTGTAATGCTTTTTCTCTCAAATTAGCACCATTAGCGGCTACAACATCTTGATTTTCTTTTTTATCGTTGATAAAAGTGATTGTTGGCATTTTTTCTTCCTTTAGTTATGTTAAGTTTTATATACTAATTTTAAAAAATTGTAAACAAAAATGGAAACAGAACACAAGTTTATTAATAGTGGATAGTTAATAGTTAATAGTTATTATTTTGACGATCGCTCAATTGTTTGCTCCTTATTTTTGATCTTAATCTGTTATCTTAAAAAAGAGCGATCGTATATAATTTTCCAGAAATAGCGAGTATGGTAATTCACAAATTTAATTCTTTTAGGCGTTATACCCCTCCTACTTGTACATTAGAAATATATCATCCACAACCGTTTTGGGGTAGATGGCGATCGCAACATTTTCCTCCTTTATTTAGTTTCCAGTTACATTTTGATGATCCTCGGTTAACACAAGAAGATAAAATTACCGTAATTGGCGATCGAGATTTGCTTGAAACACTTAGAAAAACATTAACTAAATATGTACAAGAATATCTTAACTGTACATCTATTTGGGAGCAACCAGAAAAACTCGCTTGCGAAATACCATTATCAGCAGAAGGTAAAATTGTTCATTTAAGCCGATTGAGTGCTTATAGCCATCTTCTCTATTATCAATCTTTTGAACCTCATCCAGAAACGATCGAAGTCGTTTTAAATAATACACAACTAGTCGATTTTGTCAATGCTTTAGATACTTATCATTGGGATGCGACTAATGTAAATATCAAAAAGAAAAAACGATCGTTATCGGCTAGTGCTTGGATTGCTCTAATAGCGATAATTACAACCGCAGGAGGGCTAGGATGGTGGCGTTATCAGCAAAATTTAGCTAGCGATATAGCCCAAGAAACTGATGATGAAAATTTACCTGCTGACAAATATGACACGAATGTTCAAGCAGTTGTGCCACCTCAACCATTAGATGCTAAAAATATACCTCAAACAATTGTACCTAAAATACCCGCTCAGACAAATCTAGCTAAAATTTCGCCACAAGCAATTCGTCAACAATCATTATTACCACCACCAAATATTACACCATCGTCAATTGATTTAGTTATTCCTAATGAAGATAACAATTCATCAAAGCAAAATAACTTGAGCATTACTAGTGTTTTACCCACACCATCCTCAAAAACAACTTCTTCATCCTCAAAAACAAAACCTTTTCCTTCACAAAAAGTATTCAATTTGCCGTCAAATTCAACCGATAAAAAAGTTAACCCATCGGTGATTATGGCAATAAAACCGTCTTTTAATTCTCCTCCAACAATCAAACAAGATCAAGTTATTGAGAATAAACAACCACCATCAAAACCACTTAATACTAAAACTAATCCTCCTTCTACCGTACCTGTTTTATCAGCGGCAAATCCAAAACCAAGCCTTGATTCTAGTAATAACTTACCTAATTTACCAACCACAAATAATCAACAAATCAAGCCGAGTGTAAAACTAAGACAACAATTAAGCACAGATAACAGCCCGATAGTGATAGCCAAGCAGATTAGTAATAATGTTTCTACTGAAGTTGAAACCTATTTTCAAAGCAAATGGCAACCGCCTGAGAATCTCACACAAAGCATCGAATATCGCCTTGTATTAAACGGTGATGGTAGTTTAAGTAGAATAACACCTGTCGGACAAATTGCCTCGATATTTATTGATCAAACACCAATGCCGTTGATTGGTGAGATAATTACTTCAGGTTTTACACAAGTGTCTCCTCTTACTATCAGATTGATTCTTTCTCCTAGTGGTAATGTAGAAACTTTTGCGGAATAACTAAAGTAATAGCTAAATATAGCAATTATTAGTCTTGTGAAATATAAAGAAAGCCCCCTAAATCCCCCTTATAAAGGGGACTTCCGATTTTCCGTTGTACCTCGTAAACATGAAAAAAGCTATAGTTTAAATTAAAGTTGGTAGTAATGACTTTAGTCATTGATGAGTAACCCTTTAATGCCTTGGGTTAATTTTAATAACTCGATCGATTTTGGTGGTGGTAAATCAGGTAAATTTATTTTTGACTTAAAAAAATTCATCGTTAATTTAATCTTTTACGGATTTAAATTATTGGTTTGATTTGGGAATACATTTGTTAACTCCTGTCTTTTAAATTGAAAACGTAACATCACTTTTCTGTCTTTAGAATCGTCAAAAGTTTGATTAGAATCAGTTTCTCCTCTGCCTGCGGCTAACAATTTTTGTTTTAATTGATTTTGATAAGGAAAATCGATCGTTTTAATATATTCACTCACCGCTAATGCCCGTTGAAAACTTAACTCCATATTTTGCTTTTCTGAACCATTTGAGCTAGTATGACCTTCTATAATAATTCTTGATACTTGCTGGTCAAACATTTCGTCACTAAAAATAGTTTCAGTATATACAGGAATAAAGTTAGTCAAAAAGTTTTTTCCTTCAGGTTTTAAAGTAGCTTGCCCTTCATCAAAAAGAATTTTATCATCTAAGCTCAAATCGCCATTAGGTTCAAGTTTAATACTATCTTTTACTCCCTCAATATTTTTAGTCGCTTCAACAATAGCTAAGGGAATTTTTTTGATAATGTTGTCATATTCAACCAGTTGAGCGGATACCGCAATAAATAACAAAGCAAAAAACATCAACAATCCTGACATTAAGTCTCCTACAGAAAGCCATACACCAGAATCTTCCTCTTCTAATAATTCTTCTTCAGTTTCATAATCAAAAAAACCTGTCATTTTGTCTCCCTTAAATAAAATAAAAATTAGCTTAATTTCAACTATTATCGATCGTTACTATCTTTTAACTCGTTAGCTGTAGTTATTAGATATTTTGAAGTTTCGTATAAACCGATCGAAGTTTGATTCAGTTTGTCACAAATATTTGCTATTGCCGAAAATTTTTGTAATGCAGTTTGATACTCTAAGCGAAATCTTTCTAATTCTATTTGCATTGTTTTACTAGTTTTTTGTGAATTATTATTAAATTCTTAATTATCGATCGATAATTAAGATAAATCCCACTGAAGTTGTTGACGATAGTAAAGATGTCCTGCTTTTACTTCTAAAGGAGAGTCGATATTATTTGTGTATAACTGCCCCGTACCCAATCCTTGTGGCATTTTATTGTTGGTATTAGCTGTAAATTGAGCGATCGCATTTAGTCCTATATTACTTTCTAAGGCTGAGGTTATCCACCAAGGGATTTGTTTTTGATTTGCTATATCTATCCATTCTTGAGTAGCCTTAAAACCACCTATTAAACTAGGTTTAAAAATTAGGTATTGCGGTGAAATAAAGTTTACTAATTTATCTTTTTCTTCTGGATTGTTGATGCTGATTAGTTCTTCGTCTAATGCTATCGGTAAAGGAGTTTTACTACACAATAAAGCCATCTCTTGCCATTGATTTTGTTTAATCGGTTGTTCGATCGAATGTAAATTGTACTTTGCTAAAAGCTCTAACTTTTCTAAAGCAGTGGAGGGAGAAAAAGCACCATTAGCATCGACTCTAATTTCAATTTCATTGGCTGAAAATTCTTGACGGATACTAGGTATTAATTGTAACTCAATTTCCCAAATTAACGATCGTGATTTATTTAGTAAAAGAAAAAGTTTGTTTTAACTGTAATTTTTAAACTCTGACTTAATTGCCCAAATATGTATGAATTTGTTAGTTTCGATATTTTTGATAATACTAAAACCAAAAAATTGAATTTTTTGAATAAAATTATTTATATCTTTGATTCTCGATATTGCTTCGTAAATCCAAAGTTGCCCATCTAACTTTAAAGTTCTGGAGGCTTCAATAATATATTGCTCGTAATTTAAACCCATTAAAGATAGATTAAAGATTGCTATATCCAGACAATTATCCTCTAATGGTACATTTTTCAGATCACATTCTGTTACAGAATCATTAATTGCAATGAAATCAAAGCTATGAATTGTATGTTTATCTGCTAATTCTTTAGCGATAAAAGCTTCTCCACAACCAAAGTCTCCTACTATTAAATCTGAACGTTGTTCGAGCCATTTAATCGTTTCTTTGTAAGGAATAAGATTCCATGTTTTTCTGGCTTCTTGGTAAAGTGTATGATATTGCATCCATTCTTCAGGATTTTCTTGTAAACGTTGGTAAAGTGTATGACTATAACTTGTATTCCAACGAGCATTCATCTTGCTAAAATCACCATAACGAGCATAACGACGTTTAACATCACTCGGATTGTCTTCAGGTAAAGGTACAAATATTTTAGGTCTGATAATTGATTTTTGTTTTCCTGTTTTAAGTCTTTCTAGCCATTTTCTCAAATCACGAAAAGCTTGAGATTGAGTTCTTAATTGCCCTTCAGGAATAATACCATCAACCGCCGCATCAGCTATAGTTTGTTTATTCTCTAATCGTGCCAATCTTCCTTCATCCCAGCTCCAATATTCTTCTTTATCGTGACCATAAGTCACAGGCATAACAATTGTTAAAATATTAGATGTTTGTCCTTGGCGATTTAAACGCCCTTCTAATTGCTCTAATTCGGCACTTGTCCAAGGTGGAATATTTAAAATTAAACGACTACAAACTTTCTGAAAACCATCAACCCCTACAGCCATTGCACTACTAGCAATTAAAATATCCGTTGAACCATTAACGAAACCATCATAACCGCTTTTATTGCCTCCTAAATGAAAGCCAACTGTCCAACCTTCAGTTTCAATTGCTTCTTTTAATTGAGAAACTATACTTTCTACATAATGAGTATAAATAATAGTTTTAGGTCGTATTTGCTCTAAAATAGTCGGTATTTTAGCACGGGTTAAAATTTGCTCCATTTTGAGAACAGATTTTCCTTCCTCTCTAATTTCATCAACTAAATGTGAAATATCAATAGGAATTTGGATTCTATCAATTTTAATTTTAGGTTTTACCCTTGAGCGAATGCCTAAAGTTACAAAAGCCTGATGTAACTTCATACAATTATTAGTTGTGGCTTTTTCTCCTAAATCACTTCTTTCTATTCCTGAGACTAATTCAACTAAACTTTTGCCTTCTTTGAGATTATTAATAATTGGTGTGGCACTCATCCCTAAAACATGAAGATTAGGATTAATTTCATTGGCATTGGTGATTAATCCCATAATCATTTGACGGCGTTTAGAAGGATTTTGACTTCTTTGTTTACATTTGTGAATTTCATCAACAATGATTAAATCAATTTGATATTTTTCTAATAGTTGACGAATACGACTTGCTGTATTGGGTTGTTGGAACATTTCATGGTTAAAAATCATATAATGATGTCCATTTTTTATAGTTTCCCAATAAGGACTAAAATTTTTAGTTGTAACTTTACTATCGGGGAAAACTTTTTTGATTTCACTATGCCAATTACTAACAGTATCAAAAGGACAAATAATAATAGTTAAATTAGCATCAATAATACGACTACTTAAAATTCCACCAATGGTTTTACCTGTTCCAGTTAAAGATAAATTGAGCATTCTTTTGGCATTATTTAATCGCACCGCAGAGACTTTCTGCATTAAGTTAGGAGGTGTTATTTTCCCATTGATTTTAAAACCCCAACCTTGAGGAGTTTGCATATTTTTTGCTTGATAATATTCATCAAGAAATTGATCTCTTACTTGATAGCCATAACCTTCATCGGTAAATTCTTCTAAACCTTCGACTGCGGACTCATCTTCAAAAACTTCTGCCCAAATGCGATTTTTTCGGGAAGCAATAAAGAAATCAACTGCTTCTCGATCTGAAGATGCAACTACTTTACTATTAAGAAATTCTAGGCTTTTTTGTACATGAATTTTTGGTAAATCTTCATTTTCTATAGTTTCTTCTTCCGCATTTTCAGTATCTTTATGAAAAGTATGTTTGGAAAGATGAGAAGGATCATCATCAACGGTTTGTAATTCTTCATCAGCATTTAGATTATTATCAAAACTATTTTCTAAGTTATCTTCTTTTGTTTCTTCCCCTCTGAGAAATCCGCCTAATTTAGCTCCCGATAATTTACCTTTAATAATATCTTTTACAATTGTAAGACCTTCTTTATTTTGAGTATTTAAAATACCTGATTGTTCAAATATTCTATAACGTTCTGCTGGTGTTAAGTTAGGAATATGTTCTTTTAAACTAGCTACAAATTGACGGATTGCTTCAATTGTCCAACGATTGCTACATCTAACACAACCACTATTTCCGACACTCCATGAACCTTTAATAATTGAATAAATTCGAGCTTTCCATTCGTAATCATCTATAGAACATTTAAACCATGCTTCTTTATTAGTACCTTTTGTTAATCGATCTGGATACAAACCTAATCAATCATTTTTTTCATAATCCCAATATTGTTGTATGTATTCGGGATAAAGAGCAATTAAGGAAGTAGTTTCAGCCGCAATCCATCCTCTACAAGCAGGACAACCACTATTACCTTTTTTCCAAGAAGTTTTAGCAATAGCTGTAATAGATGCCTCCCATTCATGTTGATCGAGAGGACACTTGAACCATGCTTTTTTCTTAGAACCAGTTGTTAATTTATTAGGATTGAGCTTTAATTCATTATTTTTTTCATAAAGCCAATATTTAGCCACTTCTTCAGAAAAATCTACTGCCACAGGATTAGCTCTTGTCCACTTACTTTTTTTTCTATCCTGAGTACCATTACAAACACTACAACCACCATTACCTTTTGACCAATTTTGAGCCACCATTGAATGAATTATCCTTTCCCATTCATTGCCATCAACAGAACATTTAAACCATGCTTTTTTGTTACTACCAGTTTTAACTTTTTCTGGATAAATATTTAATTCATCATTCTTTTCATAATCCCAATATTGCTGGACAAAATCAGGATAAGCATCTTTTAATTTTGGTCTTTGTTGTATTTTTTTTGTTTTACCAGCACATTTGGGACAACCACTTGTTCCATATCTTGACCAACTAGTTGTAATATCGTTAGGTTTTTTTTTCCAAGAATATCGATCGAGAGGACATTTGAGCCATATGTATTGACTTACACTTCCTGCGATAACTTCATCAGGTTGAAGATTTCCATTTTTTTCATAATCCCAGAGCAGATCGACTTTTTCTGGATAAAGAAAAGCAATACTTCGTTCGTAAAAATTTTCTTCAGCTTGTTTTTCTTTTTCTTCTTGGGCTTGAATTTTAGCTAATTCTTGTTCTTCTCTATATTCATGAAAAGTAGGATTGTCTATTAAGATTTGTCTAACTCTTTCTCTAGAAATTTGATGTTTATTACCTATATCTTGATAACTCAAGCCTTGTTTATATAGTTCAAGAAATTCATTCCTTTTTTTTTGAACTTCTTGTTTTTGAAGTTGACGGGAAGAGCTTCTTTTTTCTTTATTCAGAATTTGATTTTTCTCTAAATATTCAGCAATATTTTGACCTAACTCAGTTAAGCTAAATATATTATTTTCTGATTTGACTATTTCTTGTTTTTCCAGTTTGTAAAGTAAATTAATAATTCTAGTTTTTACATTTTTTGTTGAATTTTTAATCAATTCTTTTGGAGACTCAGATAAAATCGAAATACTTGAATCTATTTTGATTTTATCTTCTGACATTATTTTAATCAGCTCAATTTGTTTTTTCTTAAGATTTTTTGAAATTTCGATAATAATCTCATTGTTATTGGTATTTTCTATCATGAACTTATCCTAGTTATAAAATTTTAGTAATCCATATACTAATCATTGCCAGAAAAATAAAACCATCAAAATAACTTGTTGTTTCCTTACATTTGATAACTAACTAGTGATATTTTCTTTAACACCATGTTAATTTCTGATTTCATAGATCGCTTTTTATCTCGATCTGATATTTCTATTTATCTAGAATGAGATATGTTATTAGAATGCCCAAAATTCAGACAGAAAATAAACTATTTCTGTTTAAAAATGTGTCACATTAATTAGGTATGTATCACTAATCTATATCAATCTTAATCATCACTAGTGTAAAGAAGATAAATTCCATTTTAGGTTTGGGCGATAGTAAAGATGTCCTGCTTTTACTTCTAAAGGAGAGTCGATATTATTTGTGTATAACTGCCCCGTACCCAATCCTTGTGGCATTTTATTGTTGGTATTAGCTGTAAATTGAGCGATCGCATTTAATCCAATATTACTTTCTAATGCTGAGGTTATCCACCAAGGGATTTGTTTTTCATTTGCTATATCTATCCATTCTTGAGTAGCTTTAAAACCACCAATTAAACTAGGTTTAAAAATTAGGTATTGCGGTGAAATAAAGTTTACTAATTTATCTTTTTCTTCTGGATTGTTGATGCCAATTAGTTCTTCATCTAAGGCTATTGGTAAAGGAGTTCGATCGCACAATAAAGCCATCTCTTGCCATTGATTTTGTTTAATCGGTTGTTCGATCGAATGTAAATTGTACTTTGCTAAAAGCTCTAACTTTTCTAAAGCAGTGGAGGGAGAAAAAGCACCATTAGCATCAACTCTAATTTCAATGTCATTGGCTGAAAATTCTTGACGAATACTTGCTATTAATTGTAACTCCGTTTCCCAATCGATCGCCCCTATTTTTAATTTTAAACAACTAAAACCACTTTCTATTTTCTTGATAATTTGCTGACGCATAAACTCAATTTCACCCATCCAAATTAAACCATTAATCGGGATTGGTTTTCCTTGAGTAAAATAATTATCGTAAAAAATACGTTGGCTACCCATTACTAAATCTTGAAACGCCATTTCTACTCCAAAACGAATCGAAGGGTAATCTAACAAACTCAAACACAAACGATTGATTCCTTCTAGTGATCTAATCTGTTTGATTTGCTGACAAACTTGTTGTAGTTTAGTTTCATAGTTAGGTCGATCGTCGTGACTTAATCCTTTTAATAAACCACATTCACCGATCGCAATTTTGTTAGGATTATTACTATCTTTAAGGAAAACAAAATAAGTATCTTTAGTGGTCATTATGCCACGAGAAGTACCACTAGGACGTTTAAATTTTAAACTATATTTTTGATACTTAGCAGTAAACACCATTGGTAATTAATAATTAATAATTAATAATGAATAATTATTTTTGTTGGAATCGATCGTGTCCGAACACTATGATATAGTCATTTTAATTAAGTTTGAGACAGTATAAATAAGAGTAAAAATATGAATCCCAAACTCGCCTTGCAATAAATTGACAAGGCTAACAGATACCGTTTAATAAATTAAACTCTAATTTTAGCTTCAATATTGTCTCACTGTTATTTTAAATAACTATAACTATAAACGATCGAGTATCTTCTTCTAGCGATACACGGCAAATAGAGTTATCATACCAGACGAAACTATGATAACTGATGATTAGGTTTTTACTAATTAAATTTTCACTATTGTGTGTATTAGCGTCGCAGTACGATCGCATTTATTGTAGGTTGGGTTGAGCTACAAAAGCATCAAGAGATATAACGATACATAAATAAAAGCGAAACCCAACATTGTTGACACTATTCTTTTAAAGGTGCAATCAATTGTCTAGCTTGTGTTACCGCCTGCCAAAGTAAATCAGGATAATTTTCTAATTGATTATGCTCACAAATAGATTCTAATTGAGTTAGAGTTTCCGCAATTATTTTTCTGCCTTGACTACCATAAGCCACACCAGATACCGTTGAAGGGAGCAAATTCAAACTACGTAACTTCGATACTGTATATTCGTTTGTACCCCCTGCTAATTGAATAAACCCTTTCATCTTTAACTGTTTAACTTGTTGAGCGTATTTAATTGTAAGATGAGTTGTACCGCTACCAATATCACCACTCATTGGTCGTCCGTCTGTTTGCCAAATCAAGTTAACATCTTTAATATCAGAATCAATATGTTGATAAATTTGAGTTAAATATTCAGTCACAGTCGGTGTATAAGGGCAACTGATGGCTATCAATTTCAGTTTAGGTAGTTGTGGTTTAATAGTCTGCCAAACCTGCTTAAAACGATCGAAATGTCCCTGCTGAGTGTGGATTTCGATCGCACTTATCGGTAAAATATCTAACCATTGTAAAACTTCTGAAACGCTAATGATTTTTGATTCGGTTTCAATAATATCGATCGGGCAAACAGGCAAACATCGTCCGCATCCGTAACACAATTCTTCGATTACTCCTTGATTAAGAGCAGGAAAAGCGATCGCATCTACAGGGCAAATAGTTTGACAAGGGCGATGACAATCAGTTAAACATTCAGTCGGGTTAAACTTAGCTTTGCGAAAATGAGGATCTTCTCCATCATTTATACTTATCATAAGTAAAGGAGTAGGATGAGGATTATACCCTAACTCGATCGCTTTATCTCTAAATTTTGCCAGCGACATTAATTCCTTCTAAGGCAGTATAAACCACAGCTTTATCGGCGGCTAAATCAAGACAATCAGCACCTGCTAAAGTATAGACTAAAGCCAAATTACGTATTGAAGGTAAATGTTGATAACTCGCACCACAAATCAATTTAAACCAATTACCCCGCACTAAAGAATCAAGAGGAGAAGAAAATTCAGACATTAAACACAAGTAAGAAGTAATGAGTAACGAGTAAAGAGTAACGAGTAATGAGTAATGAGTAATGAGTAATGAGTAATGAGTAATGAGTAATGAGTAATGAGTAATGAGTAATGAGTAATGAGTAATGAGTAATGAGTAAGGAGTTAATTATTCACTCTTGCCTTCCTAACTACGAATTCCTAATTCTGACTTCCGAATTCATTCATTGTCAATTATCAATTATTAATTTCAATTCTCCATTCTCAATTCTCAATTCCCGATGACTGCTTCAATTCGCAATTCATCTCAATTCTTCTAGTTGCTTGCCTCAGACATTTCAATTACTCGATTGTCATAATCTTTGACGAGGAAATTAAGAGGGCTTTCTCGACGAATTTTGTATTTCAAACGGCGTGACTGCACCCTTAATAATAAAGCATCAAGACATTCTCGATCGAAACTCACGTGACGTTGACAGTTTTTTGTACCTAAGCTTGCACCACTAATAATATGTAATTGGGTATTCTTTTTTAATTGATACCATAAACCCGATTGAGGTTTAACCGAAGATGTGCTAAAAGTAGAACCCATATTGTAAATTGGATCAAAACTAGCCGCACCCATACTTTGTTCGTAATCGTAATAATATTGTAAAGGAACTTCAGCGATCGGTAAACTTAATATTTCCTCGTAAAACTGTCTAGCAATATTAACATCAGACACCATCACCGTATAAACCTTCGGTGCGCTACTCAAAAACATCCACATTGCACCACCATAAGCCATCAATAACATTACCATGATGCCTTGCGTGGAAAATAAACTATCGGTTAATTCAGGTAAAAATGCTCCAAAAATAGCAACACTAAGGTTTGTAATCATACCAGTTTAAATTTTATTTTTATCTATATATTCAATCATAATGATATTCTAACTAATTGGTGCATTTAGCATTTTTGTATTCCGCATTCAACACTTAGCTATCATCAATTATTAATTGTTATAATCCTTATTTTCTCCATTTACTATTATGCAATGTGATATATGAATAATCAAATTGAGCTATTTCCCGAAATAAATCATGAGCTAATAATACCGTTAAATTCCTTGGATGATTTTCAAATTGGGAAAAAGTGGGAAAATGAGCCTTATAAGTGTCGATACTTATTAGCTATCTTTTTTCGTCATTATCGCTTAGCAAATGTGTTGCAAGCTAAACCTAAATATAAAAAACTAATTTATACTTATTATGATAAGTTGTGGTTTTATATTTTCGATCTATTTTTAGTTAATATTCGTGCTTCACAATACAATGTGCAAGTAGTTATCAATTCATTAGTAGAAGAATTCTTCGCTCAAAAACAAATTGTCAGTGAGAAAACTAATTTAGTTAACCAATTACCGCAAAAAAATTTACGCTACTTACCGTTACAATACTTTTTAGAAAAATCTCTAAAACAACTATATCCTTTAGAAAGAATTGTGATAATGACTCAAGATAATTTTCAGTGGGAAGAAGAGAAAATATTAGAATATCTTAATCAGCAGGAACAAAATATAACTTTATCTGAAGTAAGAGCATATTATACCCAAGCCCATTCTCGATTAATTAATTATTTACCGACGGATATAGTTACTATTTATTTGAGCTAGAGATAAATTAAACCAAGAGTAAATGTAAAAAATTGTCTCATTGTTGTTTGTATAGGACTATAAAATTAAGAAAATTAGCAACAAATAGTTAATGTAGGTACAAACGATCGTACTTTTATATTTAAATCTAAAAAAATCAAGTTTTAAGATAATTACTGATAATGATTGTCAACTGTTATAGTAGAGAATAAAGACGATCAAAAATTAAGAAATTATAGCGTTTTTAATAATTGTTAGGTACATCGCTTCAATTAAAGTCTTCTTACAAATAGAAGAAGATTTAGAGAGATAAAACTGTACTTCCTCAATCGAAAAACTATTATATCGATCGTATTTTTATTAGTCTTGGTCAATTAT
Organism: uncultured cyanobacterium; assembly: GCA_963710605.1. Lineage (GTDB taxonomy): Bacteria > Cyanobacteriota > Cyanobacteriia > Cyanobacteriales > Cyanobacteriaceae > JAALKG01. The sequence continues at coordinate 125,228 of CAVQBA010000006.1, read as the reverse complement.
TATTTATGGAGGTTAAAAGTCGTACCAATGTCTTTTACTCTGATTAAAGGAACATTTCACGCTGTTGGCTATTCACCTGATGGTGACTCAATTCGCTTTAAAGCTAATAACCCCGAAAACTGGAATAAGATTAAAGGTTTGCCTCCGGTTTTAAACGAAAACGCTCATGTCCAAATTCGTTTGATTGGTATAGATAGTTTAGAAACACATTTTCGTGATTGCCAACAAAGTATGAAATGGGCGATTAGTGCGGCTGATTTTCTTTTGAAATCTTTAGATATTACCGAGGTTAAATGGAATGAAGCTCAAAATGTGGTTTCTTCGGCTAATGATAATACAGAGGGTTTTATTGTTGCTAAAAAAACGGATCAACATGGTCGCCCTTTAGGTTTTATTTTTAAAGGAAAAATTGATCAACCAGACGGGAGTAATTTCTTTTTACCTCTAGATATATTTTTTAATTCAGTTAATTATCAAAGTCTATTATATGGAGAATCTTATCCTACTTATTACCGAGGAATTGCTCCAACTCTAAGAATTAAAATGACTCAAGCTGTTAATTCTGCTCGTAAAAATAATCAAGGATTATGGGAATTTGACTTAACTAATAAAGGTTTTGATGTTTGGGATTTGTTTGCTGAAGATAAAACAGTGGTTGTTTTACCTAAGTTATTTCGGCGTTTAGTTAGTTATTTAGAAACCAGTAAAAACTTAGAAAATTTTCGTGAATCTGTAGTCAAATCAGAAAAAGTACTTATTTTACCTAGTAAAAATAAAAAATTATTTAGAGATATTATTATTCAAAAGGATAACTTTTTTAAGCTATCTGAATTACCTGAAGATTTGGTTTATTTATAAGTTCAATCTTCTCATTCTCGCCCGATCGTTAATCTCATTCCCCAAAATATAAATAAAATAATTAAAGCTAGTATATCTTTTTTTCTAATTTTAAGTTGATGCCATTGAACTTGATGTTCATCAGGAGTAGTAAAACCTCTAACTTCCATAGCGATCGATATTTGCTCGGCTCTTAATAAGATATTTTCGAGCAGTCTTTCGGCTACAATCAACCAAATTTGGACACCTCTTTTAATACCTAATTTTTTCCAATTAATTGCTCTAGTACGAATTGAGCGAATTAAATTTTGGATTTCTTCTAATACTAATGGAATAAATCTTAAGGATAAAGTTAAAGTTAAAACAATTTCAGTAATTGGTAAATTGAATCTTTTTAAAGGTGATAATAAATTTTCAATTCCCGCTGTTATTTGCTCTGGGGCGGTGGTTAATAAATAAAGATTACTACTATAAATTAAAGTAAAAATTAAAGTACTAATTTTAATAGCTAAATCTAAAGAGCGTCTAGTAACGGTAAAATTGCCTAATGTATAAAGTATATAACTATAACTATTAGGAGAATCGATCGTGATTTCGCTACTAGGCAATCGAGGCTGATAAGTTACATTCATGCCATCAGGGGCAAAACAAGTAAGAATAAAAATTACACAAGTAAAAAACAATAACCAACTAGTTTGTCTTTTTTGTACTCGCCACGGAATTAAAGCCAATACCGTAATCAAGATTAAAAATGCAACTAAAAAGATACGCCAATAAGGATTAGCTAATAATGGAGACAAGATTAAACTCATCAACCAAGCTAATTTAACTCTTGAATCTAATTTGTGTAACCAAGTTAGAGGTTTTTCTAAATATAACCCGATCGGTAATGAGCGTAATAAATCCATAAATTAAACTTAAACGACAAAAAAATCTATATCTAGTTTAATCCAAGTATAGAAACAGCAACGAGAAAAACTTAACTTCTAAATTATTAATTATTCTTGATAAATTTGTTGGCTGACATTTATTCTCTGAATTTAAACTAATTGTCAACTGTCAACTGTCAATTATTTAACCTATCCAAACCGCCCACTAACATACTCTTGAGTAGCGTGCTCAGTTGGATTTTGAAAAATATTTTCTGTTTCACTGTATTCAACTAAATAACCTAACTTACCACTACCGCCTTCAACGCTTTTAGCATTAAAAAAAGCAGTATAATCAGATACCCTAGAAGCTTGTTGCATATTGTGAGTTACAATGACGATCGTAAAATTTTTCTTAAGATCATGAATTGATTCTTCTACTTTTAAAGTCGAAATTGGATCTAATGCAGAACAAGGCTCATCCATCAAAATAACTTGAGGTTGTAATGCGATCGTACGAGCGATACATAAACGTTGTTGTTGTCCACCAGAGATAGCTAAACCGCTTTGACGCAATTTATCTTTTACTTCTTCCCATAAAGCCGCTTTGCGTAAAGAGTCTTCGACTAAATCATCCATGTTTCCTTTATAACCGTTTATTTTAGCACCCCAAGCAATATTTTCATAAATTGATTTAGGAAAGGGATTAGGTTTTTGAAATACCATCCCGATAGTGCTTCTAACACTTACAGGGTCAACATTTTTCGCATAAATATCTCGACCATTAAACTTGATTTTACCTTCAATTCTCGCACTAGTAATCAAATCATTCATACGATTAAAGCAACGTAACATAGTACTTTTACCGCACCCAGAAGGACCAATAAAAGCGATCGCATTATTACGAGGAATTTCTAAATTAACACCAGCGACAGCCTTGTGAGCACCATAATAGACGTCAACGTTTTCTGCTCTTAATACTACTTTGTCGGTAAATTCAAGAGAAGAGGGATTATTCATTATTTTTAATTTATTTAGATAATAAAATTGATTGCAAAAGAAATTGCTTAATAGTTAAAAAGACGCTTTAAATTTAAACATTTTGTCAAAACTATAATTTGAATAAATTAAGATTAATATTTTAAGCTTATTTAGCAAAATAAAAAGAGATATCTCTTAGTTATATACAGTTTTGTTTTAAAAATCGTCACCCTAATTATAATTGCTCTGTGACTGATTAAGGTTTAAGAACAGATTAACGATAAATGCAATTATTAAAAATCAAAAATATTAATTTTCCCCTATCTATTCTCAATTGTTTATTCTCAAAATAAGTTTTTCTGTGAATCTAAACATTTTGGCTAAATCAACTAAATTAACTAATTTATTTATCTGTACTGCTATAACAGCGATCGTCTATGATATATATTTAGCTTCTTCGGGTAAAAGCCTAACACCGTAAACTCCACAAAAGAACAATTGTTTTGGTGTGGGATGTTCGTTGCTCTGCTCTAAAAGAAAAGGTTACTATATTATGTGAAGGTAGGCTTTTTTAGTTCTATTTATTAGTATCACCAGATAATTAATTATGAATAATTAGATATCCTGATTACTATTTGTTTTTTACTTTTTACGTTGTCGAAAATGACTTTAGTTTCTAGTGATGTTTTAATCAAAAAAGCGATCGAGGGTAATGTCGTTAGTTTTCCGACTGATACACTTCCAGCTTTAGCTGTACAACCTGTCCAAAGCGAATCTATCTTTGAGTTGAAGCAACGTAGTTATGAGAAACCCTTAATTTTGATGGTGGGTGAGATTGAAGATATTTGGCAATACGTTGAGGGTACAACCGAAGAATTGAAACTATGGCAACAGATGGCAAACAAACACTTACCGGGTGCTTTAACGATGGTTTTACCAGCTTCACCAATTATACCTAGAACAATGAATCCTCTGAACCCCGATAGTATTGGCGTTCGTGTTCCCCAAAATGCGATCGCTCAACAAATATTAAAACAAACAGGTGCTTTAGCTACTACTAGTGCTAATCTATCTGGACAAACAGCATTAACTAAAATGCTAGAAATCGATCGTATCTTTCCTACTGTTTATGTTTTAGATATTGAAAATAGTAATAATTCCAATGTCGCTTCTACTGTCATCAAATGGAAAAATAATCAATGGAATATTTTACGACAAGGACAAGTAATAATTGATAATTAATAATTAATTAAGAAAAGCAAAAAATTGCTTATTAACCTAAAAATAAATTAGGTTTAACTGTATTTTAATCAAGGCTTAACCCTTTAATTACGGGGGAAATATAAAATGATCGTAGTTTGAAAAAAATATTTTGTTTGTTATTAATAAATAACTAAATAAAGTTATCAATAAATTTATAAGTAAAGTAATATTTATCGATTCAAACCACCAATATTTTATTTGAGATTAATACAGAAAAATGAACGACTTTCGTCTTAAAAGAAGAGATTTTTTATATGGTTTAGTTGGTTTGTCTGGTGGTGTAATTGCAAGTCAAATAATTAATAAGCCTGTACTTGCCGCTACTAGAATTAATGGTGCAGGGGCTAGTTTTCCTGCTCCTCTATACCAACGTTGGTTTGTTGAATATAACAAAATTAATAAAGACGTTCAAGTAAACTATCAATCTATTGGTAGTGGCTCTGGCGTTAAGCAGTTTATAGCTGGTACGGTTGATTTTGGTGCTAGTGACGTAGCCATGAAAGATGAGGATATGAGTAGAGTTTCTAAAGGTACAGTACTTTTACCTGTAACCGCAGGAGCGATCGTTATTGCTTATAATAATAGTGATGTAGCAAACCTCAGACTTTCTCGTCAACAATTAGTTGATGTATTTTTAGGGAAAATTACTAATTGGAATCAATTAGGCTCATCCAAATCCAAACCAGTTAGAATAGTTCATCGCTCTGATGGTAGTGGTACAACTGCTGTATTTACCAAACACCTTTCTAAAATCAGTAACACATGGACAAGTCAAGTCGGTTCAGCTAAAACTGTACAATGGAAAACTGGTATTGGTGCTAAAGGTAATGAAGGTGTTACCGCAACTATCAAACAAACCGATGGTGCGATCGGTTATGTAGAATATGGTTATGCGACTAGAAACAATTTGAAAACTGCCGCTTTACAAAACAAAGCTGGTAAATATGTTAAGCCTTCACTTCAAAGTGCTACTACTACTTTATCTCAAGTTAAATTACCATCTAATCTTAGAGCTTTTATCGAAGATCCAGTTGGTACAGGTTCTTACCCAATTGTAACCTATACTTGGATTTTGGCTTACAAAAATTATAGTGACCCTAAAACTGCTGATGCCTTAAAAAAAGTTTTAAGATGGGCTGTAAGTAAATCTGGTGGTCAAAAATACAGTGCCAGTTTAGGTTATATTCCGTTACCTGATAATGTTATTAGCAGAGTAAACCAAGCAATCAATCAGATTAAATAATTGATGTTAGGTTTTAGGACATTTTGATGAAAAAAAGTACCAGCTTCATCTTGATTTTACCTCACCCCCAACCCCTCTGTCTTGGTCAGCGTTCCCGTCTTGGTGAGCATTCCCGTCTTGGTGGACGTTCCCTTGCGTCTGTCGCCGACGCGGGCTTCCACCGCTTGCGACTTGCCGCATCTGAGCGGGGTCTGACCGCTCCTGCGAGGAGAGGGGAGTAAAAAAAGTTTTAGTATCTAATTACTAAAAAAAAAGTAGGTAATGTCAGTTAAATTATTTGATATTTGATAATTGATAATGGATAATAAATAATTGTTCATTGTCAATCTTTACTCCTCTATGCTTACTTTTGGTTTACTTGCTTTATCTTTTTTTTCTGCTTCTGCCTCTGCTGATGATTTCACCCCTATACAAACCATACCTTGGCATGAGGCTTCTATTTTTCAAGTGAATACCGATACCGATATTGAAGTCGAACAAATAGTCGATCGTTATTTAGCCAATCTGGCTAGACGAGGTTTTGCTACTAGTCAGCAAGGTATTTATATCCAATCTGAATGGGCAACTCTGGCTGATAATCGAGGTAAAATACCCGCTCCTGCGGCTTCACTGACTAAAGTTGCTACTACCATCGCTTCATTACAAACATGGGAGTTAAATCATCGCTTTGATACTAAATTTTACGCCACCGCAGAAGTTACCGAAGGTGTAGTTGATGGTGATTTAATTATACTCGCAGAAGGTGATCCTTTATTTGTTTGGGAGGAAGCTATTTCAGTTGGTAATCACCTTGAAAAACTGGGTATTCAAAAAATAACAGGTGATTTAGTTGTTATTGGTAATTGGCAAATGAATTATAAAACAGGTGCTATTCAATCAGCTAAATTGTTTAAACAAGCCCTTAACTCGAAACAATGGACAAGTACGATCGAAAAACAATATCAAACTATTAAACCAACTATACCTCGCCCACAAGTAACAATATTAGGTAACGTTAAAACTCTAACTGAATTACCTAACAATAACCGATTATTACTGACTCATCAATCTCTAACCCTCAAAGAAATCCTCCGTTTGATGAATGTTTATAGTAATAACTATATTGCCGAATCTTTAGCCCAACAAATCGGCGGAGGTGAAAAAGTAGGTGCGATCGCCGCCAAAGTCGCTAATGTACCAACCGAGGAAGTTTTATTAATTAATGGTTCGGGTTTAGGAGTTAATAATCGTATTTCTCCTCGTGCGGCGAGTTCGATGTTTATGGCATTAGACATATGTTAGCTGATAGTAATATTAATTTAGGTGATTTGTTTCCTGTAGCTGGTGTTGATACTAGGGGTACATTTGAAGAGCGTAATATCCCTATTGGTATTGCAGGTAAAACAGGGTCTTTAGCGGTAGTCAGTGCTTTATCTGGAGTGATTCCTACCGTCGAGAGAGAAAAAGTTTATTTTGCCATTATTAACTATGGTAATGGTCTTCCTACCATGAGAAGAAATCAAGATATTTTATTGCAGAATTTGCAAACTCATTGGCAATTACAACCACTGACACCTGTTGAATCGATCGAAAGTCAATTTGGCGATTGTCAGCGGATATTCTAAGATAATTAATAAATAGCAATCCCCCTAAATCCCCATCCCCCTTCCCACGGGGCTTACAAGCACCTGAAATCAATTCAGGTGACAGCCCCTCCCCTTTGTAAGGGGGAAATTTAAGGATGCTTCGCTTTTGTTTCTAGGGGACTTGCAAATATAAACTGTACCTCATTAATGCGGAAACCAATATATTTTTTAATTGTTGATATTGTTATATAAAATCAAGCTAGTTACTAAACCAGCAAAATGAGCGGCGATCGTGTTTGTGTTAGCTTGAATAATTAATAAATCGAGAGAATTAACATATTGCTGAGGATTTGAACCGATCAATTGAGGAGATAAAGTTAATAGTTTTGCTAATGCTATACCAACTAGTGCTTCAGCACCCAATACTGAAAACAACATCCCGACTAGATTCAGAATAATCCCTGTTCTAATTAATTTAAAAGTATCCGACTTTTTCGGACGCATTACAGGATCTCTATTTTGAATTTTGCGACCAATTTTGCTATAACGAAAAGAGATAACGATCGCAATAATCAATAAAGTTATACTAATAAAAGCTGAAAAAATTCCAAATTGAACACCTTGAAGACTTTCTTGGGCTTCAAATAAAGCAGGAGTAGCAAAAAGTAAAGTAACAGTTGAAATAACTCCTAAGACTAATTGTGACCAAAAACTCCAAAATCCCCAACGTTGTAAACTTCGGGAAACTTTCTGAATTGTGGCAGGTAATGATGCTGAAGGTGGTTGTGGTGGTGGTGGTGTCAGACGTGAATCTCTAGTCATGTTAGGGCATTATTAAAAACAGCAAAGCAGAAACTAATTCCTATTAGTATAACCTGCATTACCTTAATTATAGAAAACTCAGTAATTAATTATGATTACAGGCTAATAGATAAGACGAAAACCTTGCTAAAGACAAGGCAAAAAATACCGTGTAATAAATTAAACTACAACGGATAATTATTTCCAGATGTCTAGCCATAAAATTGAGAATTAGCAGATTAAGGTTTATGCAATAAAACCCGACAATTAATCAAAGAAAATACAATGAATTCTTACTAATACTAAATCCCATAATTTTTGCTACTTCATGTAAATCAGCTTTAATACCACCTTTAATACCATTAGCATTCGTATTAATAGCAGTATCTGGATCTTTTAGACCATTACCTGTTAAGACGCAGACAACAGTACCATTTTCAGGAATTTTATCTTTGTGTTTTAAAATACCAGCTACAGATGCCGCACTTGCAGGTTCGCAAAAAATACCTTCTTCTCTACCTAAAATTTTATAAGCCTCTAAAATTTCTTGATCAGTAACTGCATTAAATTCACCTTGAGAAGCCTCTTGAACGGCGATCGCTTTATCCCAGTTAGCAGGATTACCAATCCGAATAGCAGTAGCAATCGTTTCAGGATTATCAACTTTATGACCGTTAATAAAAGGTGCGGCACCAGAAGCTTGAAATCCCATCATCCGAGGAAGTCGAGTACATTTTTTATCGCTATGATACTGACAAAAACCCATCCAGTAAGCAGTAATATTACCAGCATTACCAACAGGAATCGCTAACCAATCGGGTACATCACCAAGGGTATCAACAATTTCAAAAGCCGCTGTTTTTTGTCCTTCCAAACGATAAGGATTGACTGAGTTAACTAAAGTAACGGGATAACTTTCGGCTATTTGTCTAACTATGGTAAGTGCATCATCAAAATTACCTTCGATCGCTAGTATCTCTGCACCATAAATTAGAGCTTGTCCAAGTTTGCCTAAAGCTACATAACCATCAGGAATCATCACAAAAGCCTTCATTCCCGCTCTGGTTGCATAAGCGGCGGCGGCGGCGGAAGTATTCCCAGTACTAGCACAAATAACAGCTTTCGCTCCTTCTTCTTTGGCTTTAGAAATAGCCATAGTCATACCCCTATCTTTAAACGAGCCTGTAGGGTTCAAGCCATCATATTTGGCATAGACTTTAATATTACGACCAATCATCTTGGAAATAGAAGGTACAGGAATTAGAGGCGTGTTGCCCTCACGTAGAGTGATAATCGGTGTAGCGTCTGTAACGGGTAAATAATGTTTATACTCTTCTATTAAGCCTTTCCAGCCAGACTTAGTCTGATAATTAGTTGGGGATTGATGAATATTGGTCGTTACCACAAGCTCTAGTTCTTAAATACACAGTATCTATAGATTATGACACAAAATAGCGAATAATTGATAGCTGACAATTGTCTAACTTATTCTATTTGGATAGGTAAGTCTGTTATTTTATAGGTGATAACAATGTTGGTTTGAGGTGAACGAATCGATCTTCGAGGTATTAACTTACAAAATATTAATTTATCTGGGGCTAATCTATCTAGGGCTGATTTGTCTGAAGCTAATCTATCTGAGGCTAATTTATCTGGGGCTTTTTTAGCTAATACCAATTTGTCTAATGCGATTATCAGAGATGCCAATTTGCATCATGTCAACTTAAGTTGGGCTAAATTACATGATGCCGATTTTAGCGGCAGTGTTTTAACTCATATGAATGCTTGTTGTGCTTCTTTCAATGGAGCTATATTAAATGCCTTCGAGTGTGCAATTTTGGCTAATGCTAGTTTTTATAAAGCTAGGATTCCTGTCGAACACATTTGCGGATTGCGAAACTTGATTTGTCATACTTGGATGCCTGATGGTACTTTGATTATTGGACCTCAATATGGAGATGGAGAAGGGAGATGAACTAGTATTGTTGTCATCTATTAAAAGAACCAATTTCGTCATAAAAATTTGAAGTTTAAAAAAGATCGATATATAAACGAGACAAAATAAAGAAAGAAACCTAACAACCAACTTAAAAAAACTCAAGAATAACCTAATTTTGATACTGTAAATTATCTCTTCGTAAATTAGTTATCAAAGTGAATTTTATCGAATAAAACGATCGTATATTATCCAGTATAATATCTTTGTTCGTAATACGATCGCCCTTAAAGAAGAAAAAATGAGTCAATTTCCTCATGATGAGTTTGTCAAACAATATATTCCTGAATTAATTTCCGATTACGGAATACCTCAAGAAGGGAAAAAAATCAGAAGTCAGATTAAAGAGATAGATGTTTTTTTTGAACCGACAAAAACTTTACCTACTAATGTTGAAAATATAGTCGGATGGCTAAGTAAATTTTTGCAAACAATTTGCTTATTTGAAGTCTATCGCAATCATGTTTCTACAGAAGAAATTAATGAGTGTATCGGTAAATTGATTGAAGTAAAAAGAGAAATCAAGAGAGCAAAAAGAAAAAATACTTCAGATAAAAAGAGCGAAAATCAGGAAGTGAAATTGTGGATTTTAACCCCAACATTATCACAAAATATTTTGAATTCATTTGAGGCTAAACAAAAAGAAGAAGATTTAGCAGGTATTTATCAATTACCATCAGCATTAGATACAGGAATAATAGTTATTCATCAGTTACCCAAAAATAAAGACACATTGTGGCTGAGAATATTAGGCAAAGGAAAAGTACAAGAAAATGCGATTGATGAATTAAAACAATTGCCCGAAGCTCATCCTCATCGAGAGAATGTATTAGAATTAATATCAAATCTTTATACGATGTTAGAAGCAAAAAAACAAGATTCGCAAAAACTAACCCAAGAAGATGAGGAATTAATTATGAAATTATCACCTATTTACGAAAAAAAACTAGCAGAAAGTCGCCTTGAAGGTATGCAACAAGGTATGCAACAAGGTATGCAACAAGGTATGCAACAGGAAATAGAATTAGTTATACGTCTTCTCAAAAGAAAAGTAAAAGATTTACCGTCGCAATACGAAAACAAAGTCAGAAATTTGCCTCTATCTCAATTAGAAGATTTGGGGGAGGCACTTTTAGATTTTAATTCGATCGATGACTTAATGAATTGGCTCAAATAAAATCAGTGATAATCAGCCATTTTTAATTACTAAAAACTTGTTTTTTTAAATAAAAAACGATCTATTTTTCTTTTAATTTTAATTAATCTACAGACAACAATTACTCGTATTAATTCCAAATTATTTGAATATTATAAGCAGAAAAAGCGTTATCTTTAGTTATGATAGGAATATTTTCTACTACTGATTGAGCGATTAACAGCCTATCAAAAGGATCGTTGTGATAGAAAGGTAATGTAGAAACAAGACCTAAATGGTTTAGATTTATAGGTATTATTTCATAATCTTCTAATTCAGCTTTTTGGTTAATATAATCTTCCACTGGTAAAGATAAACTTAATTTACCTTTACTTTGTTTAATTGCCATTTCCCAAACACTAACTAAGCTAATCAGTTTTTGATGATTAATGTCTTCCATTAACATTCTTGCTGTTTCACTAAGTTTGGAATTACCACTAAAAAACCAAATTAAACTGTGAGTATCTAAAAGTAACTTCATTATATATAATCATTAAAATCCTCTAAAGGTTCATCAAAATCATCTGTAATATCAATAATATTTTTATCAATACCAAATAAAGATGGACGTTGATTGATAAGTTCGATCGAACTTATTTTAACCATTGGTTGGTTATTTTTAGTAATAATAATTTCTTCTCCATTTGAAGCATTTTCTAATAATTTATGTATCTGAGGCAAGGCTTGATTAATGTCTATAGTTGCTATTTTCATACTTTTTCTTATTTGTAATAGCGATTATATTGTTCATTATAAAATAAGTAAGTTTGAGAATGGAGAGTTGAGAATAATGGCTTACCCCACCACACAATAATAATTAAATCATATTCAGAGGCGATGGATCTATTTCTAAACTCTCAAAACCATACTTAAATATAACTTCAATCTATTTCGATTTCTATTTTGTCATTAACGCGAGATCAATGACTATATTGGATTAATTATCGATTTTCCTTGAATTTAGGTAATGATTATTTTCTAATCGCTGATATTTTTGATAATTTCGATCGCTTGAAAGTATCAGTTTTTGGTAAATAAAAATAGTTGAAATACCTCTAAAATGGTCTATTGTCGTTCTTAAAATCAATATGTGGTGGGGTAAGAGAATAATGCTTAACTGTTTATTGTTCATTGCTACCCTTCTTTTTCTACTTCGGTAAGATAATCAAACCAATTATTAAGCGTTTCTAACTGCAATGAAGGTTTCATCATCCCCAAACCTTTAGCAATCACTTTCTTCTCGCCATACATAAAACGACTACTAATATGTTTAGGTAATTTATCGGCTAATAACTCCCAAGCTGGCTCTAACATTGGTGTTTCTAAAACAATATTCTTTTTACCTTCTGGTTTAATCCGAGAAAAACCGATCGATTTAGCTTTCAATTTTAACTGAGCTAGTTGTAATAATTGTTCCACAGGAGAAGGAATATCACCATATCTGTCTTGCCAATCAGCTTTAATTTGTTTTATTTGTTTGTTAGAAGTGACTGTAGCCACATCTCGATAAGCATCCATTTTTTGTTCTAAGTCATTAATATAACTATTAGGTATAAACGCAGTCAGTCTTAAGTCTAGTTGCGTATCCTCTACCTGCGGTATCTCTTGCCCTTGTATTTCATTAATTGCTTCTTTTAACAACTGGGTGTACATTTCAAAACCGATCGCTTCCATTTGCCCCGACTGTTGAGCTCCTAAGAGGCTACCTACTCCTCTAATTTCCATATCTCGCATTGCTAACTGATAACCTGAGCCTAATTGAGAAAACTCCTGTAACGCCCTGAGTCTTTTACGAGCAATATCAGACAAAGCTTGCTTATTAGAATAAAACAACCAAGCATGGGCTTGAATACCCGATCGACCTACTCGTCCCCGCAGTTGATACAATTGTGATAAACCAAAACGATGAGCTGATTCAATAATAATTGTATTCACCCTCGGTATATCCAAACCCGACTCAATAATTGTCGTACAGATAAGTAAATCCGCATCGCCATTATTAAAACCAAGCATCGTTGACTCTAATTCCCCTTCACCCATTTGTCCGTGTGCGATCGCAATTCTCAAACTCGGTATCATTTCTTTGAGCATTACCAATACTTTGTCTATTCTTTCAATCCGAGCAACCACGTAAAAAACTTGTCCGCCTCGATCTAATTCATTACGAATAGCAGTGCGAATTGCCGCTTTTTTAAATGGAGAAATATGGGTTTTAATCGGGCGACGACTTGGTGGGGGTGTGGTAATCAAACTCATTTCTCTCACCCCAGAAATAGACATATAAAGAGTACGAGGAATTGGGGTTGCACTGAGGGTTAAGACATCCACTGAAGTTTTTGCTTCTTTTATTTTTTCTTTATGATTAACGCCAAATCTTTGCTCTTCATCTATTACTAATAAACCTAAATCTCTGTATTTTACAGTATCCCCTAAAAGTAGATGAGTACCGACGACAACATCTAATTCTCCTGTTGCTAATTTTTGTTTTATTTCCTTAACTTCTGACTTGGTACGGAAGCGATTAAGTAAACCAATATTAATAGGATAAGGAGCAAATCTTTCGGTTAAAGTATGATAATGTTGCTGGGATAAAATAGTAGTGGGGGCTAAAAAAGCAACTTGTTTATTACCTGTAGTAACTACTTTAAAAATACTTCTAATTGCTACTTCTGTTTTACCAAAACCAACATCGCCACAGACTAATCTATCCATTGGTCGATCGCTTTCTAAATCTATTTTTACATCTTTAACCGCTTTTAATTGATCAGGTGTTGCTTGATAAGGAAATGAATCTTCTAATTCCCTTTGCCAAGGAGAATCTTCAGGATAAGCATAACCTGTTAGTTCACTTCTTTTAGCATATAATTTGACTAAATCTACCGCTAATTTTTTAATCGATTTTTTGACTTTATTTTTAACTCCCTGCCATTGTTTACTCGACATTTTATTAAGACTAGGGGGTTTTTCTCCTGTCTGTCGATAACGGCTGACTAAGTCTAAACTGTCAGCGGGAACTTTTAAAGTTCCATCGGCATATTTAATCACTAAATATTCTCGGCTTTGATAAGTTTCTAATTCTAAAAATTGTCCAATTCCATGATACTTATGAACAATAAAATCTTTTGGTCTTAACTTGTTTAAATCAACTTGCTTAGATGCCGCTCGACGACGTTTTCTGATATAACTTGGGGTAGCTAAATTATGTTGTCCAAAAAATTCTTTATCGGTAACAACAACTATTCTAAATGTCGGTAAAATAAATCCTTCTAATTCTGCTTGTCCTGAATACTTTAAAGCAACCGCTGTATGTTGTCTGTGCATTTTTTCAATTATGCCAAAATCAAGCGGATTAGGGATAAATTGAGCAGGGCAATCATGTTCTTGTAATAAAGCAACAGAGCGAGAAGGTTGAGCAGAAATTAACCAACTATTATACTTACTTAAATTGATTGTTTCTGAGACTTCTTTTTTACCTCTTAATAATTCGCCTATTTTAGCAAATTGATGAGGAGAAACTGGTAATGGACGAGTGGAAATATCTAAACTTGGTTGATTATTTTCATCATCTTCATAAGCTATTTCATCTAGATAAATTTGCGGGAATTTAATTAAGTTTAAACTTTCACTAAAATCTCGGTGAATTTTAATTAAAGGCTCAACATTTTCACCTGCTTTTAACTCATTAATTAACTGCCATTTTTCTTGTGCTTGTTCAAGCCAAATATGACCATGAGCTAAACATTGATTTAATTCATCGATTGCTACTATAGTGTTACTAGGAAGATAATCAATAATTGAAGCAACTCGATCGTCAAAAGCAAAACCCAAAAAACGACTTAATCCTTCGGGATAAATTTCTTCATTTAATTGTTCTTGCTCAGAAGCGGATAAATATGGTTTAATCGTTTCTAGGCTGGGTATATTCTGCCCGATAATAGTCTGGTAATTTGTCGGTGTCAGACGAAACTCTTCAATCTTTTCTAAACTACGTTGAGTTGCTGGATCAAATTCACGGATGTTTTCTAACTCATCCCCAAACCACTCCAAACGTATCGGTAACTCAGCAGAGACAGGAAAAATATCAATCAAATCTCCTCGTTTACTCCATTGCCCTTCTGTTTCAACTAAATTGACTCTTTCATAACCCATCTTGGCTAAGGTAATGTCTATTTGCTTACTTTCAAAAGTCATCCCTTTAACCAGATTAAGACAATATTCGGCTAATACTGATGGTGGCGGTAAATGAGGTTGGAGAGCTTTTTCGGTGGTTACGATGACTAAATTTTGGGAATCATCATCTCGATTGACCAAACTTGATAAAGTCTGCAATTGCCCCCAAATCATCTCGGATTCACGATCGAAAGACTCATACGGACTTGCTTCGGAGGTCGGATAAAAATAACGCCCTTTCCAACCCATTAGCTCAATTTGAGCCATCCAACGAGCGGCTTCTTCTAAAGTTGCACAAACAATAAGAAGATTTTTGTTTTGTTTTTGAGTTATCGCAGAAGTAACGATACCTTTAGCTAAACGAGAAGCACCTTGCAAACGTAGAGTAGATGCGGTATTTAATTTATCAATTAAACTGGTGGTTAAAGGAGATTGAGAAATCGATCGAATTAAGGAATTAAATGGCATGAGGGCTAATTAATAATTAGTAATTAGTAATTAATAATCAAACAGATGGTTGATTGAGGTAAGATTCAAACTCATTAGAGCTATAACTATTATAGTGATTAACGATTGATGATTAGAGAACAGTTAAAAATTGAAAGTAAAAAAGTCGCAATTTAATTATTTCTCTTCCTTCATCCTTTTGCCTTAATTCTCAATTCTTCTGACTAAGTGCTGATAAGATAGAAAGGTTGTATTTGAAAGATTAAGAAGAAAAGTTGCCGTGATAGAACGCTACACTTTACCCGCAATGGGTTCGATTTGGACAGATGAATATCGTTTAAAAACATGGTTAGAAGTAGAAATAGCTGTATGTGAAGCACAGGCAGAATTAGGCAAAATTCCCACCGAAGCAGTAGAAGAAATTAAAGCTAAAGCTGATTTTGACGTTAATCGGGTTTTAGAAATAGAAGCAGAAGTTCGCCACGATGTAATTGCTTTTTTAACTAACGTCAATGAATATGTAGGAGATGCAGGTCGTTATATTCATTTAGGCATGACTAGCTCTGATATGCTAGATACAGCCCTTGCTTTACAGATGGTAGCTAGTTTAAATTTGATCCTTGAATGTGTAGAAGAAACAATTCAAGCTATTCGTCATCAAGCCCAAAAACACCGTTATACTATCATGGTAGGACGATCGCATGGTATTCATGCAGAACCAATTACCTTCGGTTTTAAGTTAGCAGGTTGGTTAGCAGAAATGCGTCGTAATCGTAAGCGATTAGTTCGTTTACGTAAAGATATAGCAGTCGGGCAAATTTCTGGGGCTGTCGGTACTTATGCTAATATTGATCCTCGTGTAGAATTGATCGCTTGTTCTAAATTAGGATTAGAACCAGATACAGCATCCACTCAAGTAATATCGCGCGATCGTCACGCAGAATTTGTGCAACAATTAGCTTTACTCGCCGCCTCCTTAGAAAGATTTGCGGTTGAAGTGCGTAATATGCAACGTACCGATGTTTTAGAAGTAGAAGAATATTTCTCTGAAAAAACAAAAAGGCTCATCAGCAATGCCCCATAAACGTAACCCCATTCGTAGTGAAAGAATTACGGGTATGGCGAGAATTATTAGAGGTAACGCCGTCGCCGCTTTAGAAAACGTCGCTTTGTGGCACGAAAGAGATATTTCTCATAGTTCAGTCGAAAGAGTTATCTTACCTGATACTTGCATTTTGATTCATTTTATGCTGAAAGAAACCACTAATTTGGTGCAAAATCTGTTGGTTTATCCAGACAATATGGAAAGAAACATGAATGTCTATGGTGGAGTAATATTTAGTCAAAAAGTATTATTGGCTTTAGTCGGTAAAGGTATGAGTCGGGAAGAAGCTTATAGTGTAGTGCAAGGTTGCGCCCATCAAGCATGGAATACAACTAATGGCAATTTCCGTAAACTAATTGAAGAAAATGAGCAAGTAAAAGAGTTATTATCAGAACTCGAAATTAATACTTGTTTTGATCCTAAAGAACATTTACAAAATTTGGATGTGGTTTTTCAAAAATTAGGTATTTGATAAGGAGTAATGAGTAAGGAGTAAGGAGTAAGGAGTAAGGAGTAAGGAGTAAGGAGTGTGTGTTTAAAGTCTCTTTGCTACAGTTTACAAATTGTATGTGGGTTGAATAGTATTCAGCCCCTACGGTATTTATTGATGGTATAGCAATGGACTTGCGGACAAAGATAAAATTCCGATCGAGTATCATCGTTTCTCTTTTAAGTTGTGTCCTAACTACAGAAGTTT
Source organism: uncultured cyanobacterium (assembly GCA_963710605.1). Lineage (GTDB taxonomy): Bacteria > Cyanobacteriota > Cyanobacteriia > Cyanobacteriales > Cyanobacteriaceae > JAALKG01. The sequence continues at coordinate 108,059 of CAVQBA010000006.1, read as the reverse complement.
TCTGCTATATATTCAACACGATTGTGTTTTTACTATATTTTATTGGTAATTGTCAATTGTCAATTGTCCATTGTTCATTGCTAGACGGACGTTAAGAAAAATCAATATCTACAGAAGATATTTAAGAAATAGTTTACATTGATAGATAAATAAGTTGCTTTTATAGGAGGTTTTATGCGTGCTGTTTTAATGGCTGGAGGTTCGGGGACAAGATTACGCCCTTTGACTTGTGACTTACCCAAGCCAATGGTACCTGTTTTAAACCGACCTATTGCCGAACATATCATCAATTTACTGAGAAAATACGGTATTACTGAGGTGATCGCTACGGTACATTATTTACCCGATGTGATGCGCAACTATTTTCATGACGGTAGTGATTTTGGTGTGAATCTTACTTATGCGGTAGAAGAAGAGCAACCTTTGGGTACGGCAGGATGTGTAAAAAATATTGAAGAAGTTTTAGATGATACTTTTATCGTTATTAGCGGTGATAGTATTACTGATTTTAATTTACAAGAAGCGATCGATTTTCACCGAGAAAAAAAAGCGACTGCTACTTTAATTCTTAAAAGAGTACCAAACCCGATTCGAATTTGGCGTTGTCATTACCAATAAAGAAAATCAAATTCAAAGATTTTTAGAAAAACCCTCCACTAGTGAAATTTTTTCCGATACAGTCAATACAGGTATTTATATCCTTGAGCCTGAAGTTTTAAAATATTTACCTGAAAACGAAGAATCTGATTTCTCCAACGATTTATTTCCTTTATTACTCGAATTAGGAGAACCGATGTATGGTTATGTAGCTGATGGCTATTGGTGTGATGTTGGTCATTTAGATACTTATCGTGAAGCTCATTACGACGCATTAGAAAAAAAAGTCGAGTTAGAATTTACCTCAAAAGAAACTCAACCTGGTATTTGGATTGGTGAGAACACATATATCGATCCTAGTGCGATCGTTGAAAGCCCTGTTTTTATCGGTGATGGCTGTCGTATCGGTGCAAGAGCAAAAATTCTCAGTGGGACAATTATTGGTGATAATGTAACTGTTGGCAATGATGCCGAACTTTCTCGTCCAATTATTTGGAATGGTGCAATTGTTGGTGAAGAAACATCTCTTTCTGCTTGTATTATCGCCCGTGGTAGTAGAGTCGATTGTCGATCGCATATTTTAGAAGGGGCAGTCATTCGGCGATTATGTAACATTGGTGAAGAAGCTCAAATTAATATCGGCGTAAAAGTTTGCCAGTAAACAAATTGAATCTGGTGCAACTCTTAATATCAACCTGATTTGGGGGAATATCGCCTATCGTAACCTTTTTGGACAAAGGGGCGTGACGGGGTTAGCTAATATTGATATAACTCCTGAATTTGCCGTAAAATTAGGGGCGGCTTATGGTTCAACTATCAAAATCGGTAGTAGCGTAGTTGTATCTAGAGATCAAAGAACGGTATCACGAATGGTTAGTCGTTCTATCATCGCTGGTTTGATGTCTGTGGGTATCGAAATTCAAAATTTGCAAGCAACTGCCATTCCTATCTCTCGTACGATGACACCCACTTTAGGTGTCGCTGGTGGTATTCATGTTCGGCTTCATCCCGATCGACATGATTATATGTTAATTGAATTTTTCGATCGTAACGGGATTAATATTTCTAAAGCCAAAGAGAAAAAAATCGAAGGTGCTTATTTCAAAGAAGATTTAAGAAGAGTGCAAGGAGTGGATATTGGCGATATGGCTTATCCTGCTCAAGTAGTAGATGCTTATAGTAAAACATTTGAAACTCTGATCAATTTAGAAGCTGTGCGTAATAGTAACAGTAAAATTGTTATCGACTATGTTTATTCAGTTTCAGGTGCAATTTTACCTCAGTTACTCGCTAAATTTGATTGTGATGCGGTGGTGTTAAATGCTAGTCTGCGACAACGAGCGATTTCTAATATTGAAAAAGAAGATTTATTGTCTCAGTTAGGGCAAGTAGTTGAAGCACTTAATGCTAGTTTTGGTGTACAAGTATCCGCTAATGGTGAGTTACTCGTTTTAGTTGATGAATCTGGTATTAATATCAGAGGGCAAGAATTAACGGCTTTGATGGTGAATACTATCTTAACAGCTTATCCTCGATTGACTGTAGTTGTACCGATTGATACTTCCTCTGCTGTTGAACAAATTGCCCGTCGTCATGATGGTAACGTGATTCGAACTAAAGTTAATCCAACGGCTTTGATGGAAGCAACCCAAAATAATCCTAATGTTGTTTTAGGTGGTAGTGGCAATATGGGCTTTATCTTTCCGCAACTACATCCGGGATTTGATGCCATGTTTACGATCGCTAAATTGATTGAAATGCTTACTATTCAAGAGCGAACATTAGCACAAGTCAGAAGCGAATTACCTCTTGTTTACTACAAATCATTTTCTGTACGTTGCCCATGGAAGGTGAAAGGGGCTTTGATGAGACATATGGTAGAAACTGAATCACCTGAAAATTTAGAATTAATCGACGGCGTTAAAATAAACGAAAATCATACTGATAACTGGATTTCAATTTTACCCGATGCCGGAGAACCATTAGTACATATCTATGCCAATAGTGATAGTCGTGAATGGGCAGAAAATCATTTACAAATATATCGAGATAAGGTGCAAAATTTTATTATTCGTCAACAGACTTTATAAGTTAGTATTGTTATTTTATTTTTTCATGTTAGTATCAAGATTTGACAAGATTGATTGATTTACAAGATTTTTTTCGATCGTTAATAAGTTGGTGAACGGTAAAATTATCTAAATTATTTGATAAAAGTCACCTATTTTTACGATTCGATAATTATTCGATTTTGAATATCCTGTCATCCAATAAATTGGTTGTACGAACAGTAAATTAATTGACTATTTGAATAAATTGTTCAAATACTTTCTTAACAGATTATACTTTTTATCAGATTGTAAATATAAATCTATTGCTTCAATTAAAAATTAAATTATAACTAATTGTTCTGCTGAATCGGATAATTCGGGATTTGATAATTTTTTTTCTAAAGATAAATTAATTTCTCTAGCTAATTCAGCTACATCTATCATTTCTTGATTTATTTTTTTGTCAGAGTTTTGAGTAAACCATCTTAAAACAGTTCTTAAATACCAAATAGCTTGAGAATTTTTATATAATGGTTCAGGAAAATCTCTTTTTGAGACAAATTTTTGAATATTTTGTCTAGTACATTCAAATATTTCTGCTAAATCTCTTACTCCAACTATATCAGGAGATACATGAGTTAAATTGGCATCAGGAATAACTGATTTTACTTGTTCAATTGCACTATAAATAGCATCATATGCAGATTCAGATTCTCGGATAATATCAACAGATATACCACCTTTTTCTCCGATACCAAATACAGCATCACTTAAACCCGCTTCGTAAAGTGCATCTAAATAAATTTCTGGATTTATTTCTGGGTTAGAAAATTTGAAATTTAAAGCGAAATCGTATTCTTTCATAATTGATATCTTGATAATTTAATTTATTTGTACATCAAGAAAATAATTTTTATTAAAAGAGCGGAAATTAATCCACTCTATTTGACAAATGAACTTATACTGTTTTAAGTGACTTTATGAGTCAAAATGTGTACAGTTTCTCACAATCCTTTTCAGTTTTCTTGCATGATTTGACGGATTAGGAGGAGTAGAAGAAATACTTGTTATACAATGCTTTCCACATCTACAAGAGGAATCATTATATTTACAAAGCATCTTTCCCCAAATATGTGCATGAGAGTTTGATTTTTCGATCGTCCAATCATGTTTTTGTGCATAATCAATCGCCTCACGAATTTCCTTCTTAGGATGTTTTTCTGCCATAAAATACCGTTAAAGTACGAGTTGTCGATCGACAACCAACTATATTGTAGCTCAATAATATCAATCTGACTACCTAACTTTTATCTAGTTTTATCTATTTGTCTTTGATATCTTCAATCAAAAATATTCAACTATTTCTTTTTTCTCTTTCGTCTCTTATTTTTCGACAAACCCCAAATTCTAATTTCCGTATCGATACTATAACTAACTATAAAATCTCGCTCACCGAAGGTGCGGCTTTGCCGAACGTTACTCATCTTTAAATATATAATTGTGGATGTATGACCTTTTAATCTTCGTAATTCATCGTCTTTTTTCTAAATCCCACACGACAATTTCATTCTCTTGATTACAGTAAATTAAAACTCTTCCGTCTGATGTTAAAAGAGTAGGGGAGACACTCTCAAAACTTTTAATAATAGAGTCATGGGCAAGATTCCAAACGCAGACTTTATCTTCTCTAACACCTGAAGCGATGATTTCTTCGTTTTCGTTAATTGCTAAAGAATCGATCGTTAATAAAGGAAGATTATCGATCGTTTTTACTAATTCACCCGATTCTATCTGCCAAATTTGTATAAGAGATTTATCAATAATTGATTGATAAGAATCATCATTTCTACATTCATAGCAAACAACTAAAAATTGAGCATCAGGAGTAAAAACAAAACAAGATGGATGATTGCTTAATTTATATAAAGGATTTGCTTCATCAAATACAGGATTTCGATAATATTCGTATTTAAAATATTTAAAATTAGTTTCACTATTCCAAACAATAAATTGACGAGTATCAATATTAGCTAGATTTTCCCAATCTTCTTCTTGTCATTCAAAAACAGATACAATAGTAAATTCATAAGGACAAATAATATTCTTACCACAACTTCCTAAATATCCTTCTTGATGATATACCTCAGTCTCAATATTTAATTTCCAAAAAACTATCTTGATAGTTAAAAACACCTATTTTTCCTTCTTTTATAAGTCCAAAATCATGAGCTTGATTTAATTCAAAAGCTTGTTCCCATTCCGATGAACACAAATACCGAGTATTAATCCATGAGGTTTTATAACCTAAATCCCAATAACAAACTAATCTGTGATTATGATTAGATATACCAAAATAAGCAGGGTGAAAAATCGAAGGGAAATGAAAACTTTGGCTTTTTTCTCTATATTCTTTCCACTGAGAAGAACTATAACTACTTCCAACACTGTAGTCGATAATTGTATGGAGACATATTATACTTTTGAAAGGAAAATAATCTTTAGTTGCTTTCTTTTTTTTCATTCTAAACTCAAATTAATAATCCTATAAGCACACTTTATTACATCTAAATTATGCTCGATAACAATGATTAACCATCAGATATATAACTGTAATAGAATCATCTCTAAATCAAGATTTAAGACTTTAACGATCGTAATATAGCAATTATCACCATTACGAGGTACATATAAATCCCCCTAAATCCCCCTTGCCAAAGGGGGACTTGTCGAATCGCTAACTGTACTTCACAAGTATGGGAAACGCTATATCACTTTATTACTTAATTTTTACGGAAACAAAACAAAATATTGATTATCAAAATGTCTAATTATAATGCCATAACTTCTTGCTCAATTTGTTTTCCAAAATTATCTTCGGCGAAATCTAAATCATAATCAATTTGTAAACCCAGCCAAAATTGTGGTGAAATTTGAAAGTAACGGGCTAAACGCAAAGCAATATCAGCAGTAATAGATTGTTTTTTCTCAATTATATTATGAATAATTTCTGGAGAAACTTTTAATTCTTGAGCGAGATTTTCGGTACTTATTTGTAAAGGTTTTAAAAACTCTTCTAAAAGAATTTCTCCTGGGTGAATTGGTTGTAATTTTTCTGATGTCATAATTTTTTAGTGATAATCTACTATTTCGACATTAAAGGCATTATCATCTTGCCATTCAAAACAGATTCTCCATTGATTGTTTATTCTAATACTATATTGACCGAATCTTTCTCCTTTTAGTTTTTCTAAACGGTTAGCAGGAGGTATTTTTAACTCTTGAAGATTTTGTACTCTGTTAATTATTCTTAACTTACGTAAGGCTATTTGTTGTATATCTGATGGTAATTTGGACGATCGCTTTCGATTAAAGATTTTCTCTGTTTCTTTATTTTTAAAAGATTTAATCACGTTATTTTTTTATAGCAATTATCTCAATTTTATAATAACAAAAACGATTATATAATCATGTAATCAATAATAGGTTTTATTGTGTTAATTTATCTATTTATTACGATCAAATTCTTCTTAAACGTATTCAAAATTAAGTAAAAATATTCACTAGTATAGAAATGAACAGATTGATACAATTATCTTAAACTTAAGTTCTAGACAACTATTTTATAATCGTAGTTAAATACTCTTCAAGAACTTTAGGTGTTTCAGCACAATCCGAAAAAATAGTTAACGCTTGTTCATTACTTATTTTATCAGCAAATAGAGATTTTATTTTACATTTTATATATTTCTTGTTTTTTAAAGAATCTTGTAAAATCAACTCAATAATTTTTAACATAAATTCCATTTCATATTTACCTCTAAAGACTTTACTTTGCTCGCAAGATGTAAATTTATTAATTTTTTCTTGCAGAATATCTTCTGAAATTTCTAATGCGTTAGTAAATTGATTGTTTATCGTTTCAATATTATATTTTTGAGTTATTTTCTCTAATTTAAACTCAACAAATCCTTTCGGTAATTTATCGCATAAATTAACACCCGTTTGTAATCCTGTTTCTTTTTTTTATCTATCAAGCACGCATACCAAGCGTTAAATAAAATAACAGCTTGATGAAATTCTTTTTGTCTTTCTTTGAATAATTGAAGGCAAATTTCAAATTCTTGACTAATTTCTGATAAATAAAAGTAATTTTTAATAATTTCTTGAAAAACATTAACAGAAACATAAAAATTTTCGATAGAATAACAAGGTGTTTCAAAAATATCTGGATTGGGAGGTGATAAAGGAGAATTAAAATCTCGATCGATCAAAAATGCTTTCTTATATTTATCGTATTCTCGATGATGATTAATCAATTCATATACCTTTAAAACTTTCTCTCTTCCACCACAATGAATAGAATGATATTTGTTAGTAAATCTTTTTATTCTGGGTATATAATAAACGTTATCTTTACCTTCAAAAAAACAAAACAAACCATCTTTATTTGCTCTTGTATGAAGTATGAAATCTTGATAGGCAACTTGAGCTTTACTTCTACCTTTTCTTAGTTCGTCTAGATATGACATTTATTAAGATAATACAAGTTTTGAAGGTTGAACATATTCATTTAAACCAATAGCATATTTATCTAACTCATTATCAAAAATAAAGGGTGAATGAGTTACAGCTAAAAGAAATATCACATTTTCCTGAATTAACTATATCAGGTAATAATTTTTTTTGCCAAGTCATAGATAACGATAATTCTGGCTCATCAAATAAAACAATAAATTTATCATTTTCTTCAGAAAGATAAATAGTAGAAAAAATAGAAATAATTTGTTTTTCTCCTGATGATAATTGATTTAAAGTTAAAAGTTCGTTGCTATTATCAGATTCTATATATATTTTGATATTACTTTCATCATAAGACACTTGTTTTCCGATTAAATATTCATTACATACTTCTTGAAATCTATTAATCAAACTATCTAACTCTTTTTGTTTTTCATATATATTTATCAAAATTTGAATAAAATAAAACAAGGAGTTATCTGCGTCAGAAATTTTTTTGTTAAAAACAATATCTCTAATTCTTGATTTATCTGTTTCGGGAATTTGATTTCCAACTCTCGCCAAAATAATATCAATATCAGCTTCACTGATTCCATCTAATATATTTTTATTTGTTTCTCCAAAACCCTTTACTAATTTACTTAAAATTTCACTAGTAATTTGGCTAAATCCTTCTTTCAAAAGTAAATCTATTTTTTTCTCAATAGCATCAAAACGTTTTTGCACATCATCCATTCCGAAATTAATTAAACGAATATCTTTTGTGTTAATAAAAAAGTCTTCGTCATCGTATCCTAAATTATATAAATCTTCTTCCACTCTTCTAAATGTCGGAAAGTATAAAATCGTATTTTCTGGAAAATTTTGTTTAATTTCACTAACCTTATTGGCAAAATCATTTGAAATAAAATGCTGTGTTTTTTTTATTTGTTGCTTATTTATACTACTTTCTTCTCGTAGTAAATTAAATATATATTCTACTGGAGCTATTTGATTAATTTGATTATATTGTGGATTATTTTTGATAAAATGTCTAGTTTCAATAATACTGCGGTAACGTACTTTTTTTATTAATTTTTCAGTTGCCTCAAATCCTATTAAAGTAACAAGTTTTTTAAGAGTAAGATCTTCATAATAATTTTCTACATATTCTTGACATTCTTTTTTACTAATTGTTATTAATTTGTTATTAGGATATAGTATAAGTTCTATTTTTTCAAAAGAAAATTCACTTAGTTTAGAAAAATTTGTTATTAAAGTATAGTAAAAAATATTTAATACTTGAGTTTTTCCTAAACCATTTTCTCCTATTAAAATTTTAATATTTTCATTAAAAGGAATATGAACATCATTGATCCCAAAAAGTCCATATATTGAAAAGCGTTTTATATTGTGAATACTCATGGTAATAATTTTGATGATTAATTTAAGTCTCAAAAATGAGTTCTTACATTAATGATGATTATAAAATTTGTTGATTTGATTTTGAGATACTTGTTACTAAATGATAACTAGATAGAGAGGTTATTTTGATCAAAATTAATTTAACAATAAAAGTTTGATCGTTGTCAATATATATAACCAAAATGCCATAAAGTCTTGTCTTTCTCAATCACGTCGAATACCGCCTGAAAGAAAATATTGCAGGTAAAGGTAAAACTTTAGGAGATATAGTAAATCCAATTATTGATGAAGATAATTGGGAATGTTTGAAATGATTATTCTTGACACTCATATTTGGTTTTGGTTTATTAATCAAGAATTCGATCGATTTCCTGCCCGTTGGAAAGACTTAATTGAAATCTCACCACGAATTACAGTTAGCCAATCATATCTAAATCAATATTTAAGACTTTAACAATCGTTTCTAAATCATCTTTATCAGCTAAGTCAATATTACTCTCAATTTGTTCTAACTTTTTAAGACTAATATTAGCCTTATTCACTAACTCTAACTGAGTTAAATTACGATATTCTCGATAAACTTTAATCGGATTTTCTTGATTAATAAAAATTCAATCGACTATATAACTAACAAAACTATCTTCTTTTCTTTCTTTTACTTCATCATAGGCTTGAATGTCGCTAAAATGTTGCTGGAAGTATAATGAATATAATAATATCGATCGTGTGTAATTATGTTGAAAAGCTATGAAGCCATATATGAAAATGGTCAAGTCAAATGGCTTAATGATAAACCAAAGATAGATTCTGCCCGTGTCATAATTACTATTGTTGAAGAATCACCTATTTCTCCAACACCTCGAATACCACCTCAAAATATTGCAGGTAAAGGAAAAACGATTGGAGATATAGTAAGTCCTATTGTAGATGAAGATGAGTGGGAATGTCTAAAATGATTATTCTCGATACTCATATTTGGTTTTGGTTTATTAATCAAGAATTCGATCGATTTCCTGCCCGTTGAAAAGACTTAATTGAAATCTCACCACGAATTACAGTTAGCCAATCATATCTAAATCAACATTTAAGACTTTAATTATCGTTTCTAAATCATCTTTATCAGCTAAGTCAATATTACTCTCAATTTGTTGTAACTTTTCAAAACTAATATTAGCTTTATTCACTAACTCCAATTGAGTTAAACTACGATATTCTCGATAAACTTTAATCGAATTTTCTTGATTAATAAAAATTCAATCGACTATATAACTCGGAAAATTCTCTTCTTTTCTTTCTTTTACTTCATCATAGGCTTGAATATCAGCCAAACTTTCTGCATCTTCAATTAGTTGTTGATAAATTTCGTAGGGAATAACAGCATAATTTTTACCATTTTTATTAATAATTTCCGTGTTCATTTATAAACATCTCCTCTAGTATCGATTGTCAATACTAGAATAACAATTTTATCGTTATCTATTTCGTAAATAACTCTCCAATCACCGACTCTGAGCCTATAACCTCTTCTACCAACTAGCTTTTTTGCGTTAGGATGATTTTCATAAGGATTTTCAGCAATTTCCGTTAATTTGCGTTGAATACTTTTAACCAAGTTTTTGGGTATTTTTCGTAATTTTTTAATCGCAGTTTTACTATATTGAAGTTCATACATTTTGGCTGATGACTGATTTAACAAATATTTTATTTATAAAAAGAGAAATTATTTCTTTAACAAGGGCTTCAGATACTTTGCCAAATAAGATTTCTTCGACTTAGCAATCTCTTCAGGTGTACCCATTGCTATAATTTCTCCTCCTTTATCACCACCTTCTAAACCTAAATCGATAATCCAATCGGCACATTTAATTACATCTAAATTATGCTCAATTACCACGATCGAATTACCCTTATCTGCTAATCTTTGTAATACATTAAGTAGATGATGTACATCATAAAAAGATAAACCTGTAGTTGGCTCATCAATCAAATAAATTGTTTTACCTGTTGCCCGACGAGATAACTCGGTGGCTAACTTAACCCTTTGTGCTTCACCACCAGAAAGAGTTGGTGCAGATTGTCCTAACTTGATATAAGATAGACCCACATCAACTAAAGTTTGTAAACGATTCACCGCACGGGGTATATTTTCAAATACCACTAACGCTTCTTCGATCGTCATATCCAACACATCAGCGATCGAATGTCCTTTATACTTAACCTGTAGTGTCTCTCTGTTATATCTTGCTCCTTTACAAATATCACATTGGACATAGACATCAGGTAAAAAATTCATCGAGATAACATTTACCCCTTGCCCACTACAAGCCTCACATCTACCTCCTTTGACGTTAAAAGAAAAACGCCCTGCTTTATAACCACGAGCTTTTGCTTCTATTGTCTTAGTGAACATATCCCGAATTACATCAAATACCCCTGTATAAGTGGCAGGATTCGATCGAGGTGTACGTCCGATGGGAGATTGATCAATTACAATGGCTTTATCGATCGCTTCTATCCCTTCAAAACTACCTAACTCTTTAGGAAAAGGTACTTTACGACTAAGATGATGTTGCAAGGCAGGGTATAGTAGTTCATTAATTAAAGTCGATTTACCCGAACCAGAAACCCCTGTTACACTCACAAATTTACCTAAAGGTATATCTACGTCAAGATGTCTTAAATTGTTGCGATGACAGTCTTTTAGGGTTAAAAATTTACCATTACCTTCTCTTCTAGTTTCAGGAATTTCAATTTTTTTACGTCCTGATAAATAAGCACCTGTGAGAGACTTTCTTGATTTGAGTAGTTTTTGTAAATTCCCCTTACAGACAATCTCGCCACCATGTACACCTGCTTTACGGGCCAATATCAACGATATAATCAGCAAACTTGATGGTATCCTCATCATGTTCTACAATAATCAAAGTATTGTCGAGATCTCGTAATTTTTTTAAGGTTTCTAGTAAACGATCGTTATCTCGTTGATGTAAACCGATACTAGGCTCATCTAAAACATACAATACTCCCGTTAATCCTGAACCAATTTGAGTAGCTAAACGAATACGTTGTGCTTCACCACCAGATAAAGTCATGGCAGTTCGATCGAGAGTAAGGTAGTTTAAACCAACATCAAGTAAAAATTGTAATCGCTCTCTGATTTCTTTTAAAGCCAACTCACCAATTTGTGCTTGTCTGGGTGTCAATTCAATCTGATTTATTTTCTCTAAACATTCATCAATCGAAACGCTAGTTAAATGATTAATATTGTATTGCCCTAATCTGACGGAAAGAGTTTCGGGTTTAAGCCGTTTACCTTCACATACGCCACAGGTTTGATGCTCGATATATTGCTCTAATTTTTGTTTAATAATCTCAGAGTTAGTTTCTCGATAAGTTTTCTCCAACATGGGAATAACTCCTCGATAATAACCATATTGAATATTTTGAATTTCTTTATCTCCATACAAAACAATCTGTTGTTGTTTTTCACTAAGACTATCCCAACTATCACTTAGGTTATATTTGTATTCATCGGCGGTATATTCAAGTAACGACATATAATAGTCATTATCTTTATATTGCCAAGGTGCGATCGCACTTCTGACAGAAGCGGATGGATCTGGTATAACTAAATCAGGAGAAAATCGCTTCAAAGTACCCAAACCGTGACAATTAGAACAAGCACCATAAGGAGAATTAAAAGAAAACAAACGAGGAGATAACTCTTCTATTACCGCCCCATGAGTCGGACAAGCAAAGTTTTCTGAGAAGACAATTTGATCCCCCCAACCCCCACGGCGTAGCAATGCTACGTCTCTACAAAGGGGGGCTTTTTCTTCTCCCCCTCCTTGAAAGGAGGGGCTAGGGGTGGTTTTGTTTACTTGCAAAGAGGGGCTAGGGGTGGTATCTTCTCCTTGCAAGGAGTGACTAGGGGTGGTTTCTTGGCTAGGGGGGCTATCTAAAACCTCGACGATCGCTATCCCATCGGCTATTTTAAGACAGGTAGAAAGCGAATCTGAAAGTCTTTCTTGAATTTTTGGTTTAACAATCAAACGATCGACTACTACACTAATATCGTGTTTTTGTTGCGGTTGTAACTCGATGTTATCGGCTAATTCCCTAATTTCACCATTAACTTTAACTCTGGCAAAACCTTGACTTCTTAATCCTGAGAGTAGTTGACTATGATTACCTTTTTTACCTCTAATCACAGGAGCGAGTAAATGTATTTTGCTTTTTTCAGGTAAACTAACAATACGATCGCACATTTCGTCGATAGTTTGAGGAGCGATCGATTGACCGCATTTAGGACAAAAAGGCTCGCCTGCCCTACCATAAAGTAAACGTAGATAATCGTAAATTTCTGTTACCGTACCTACTGTAGAGCGAGGATTATTGGAAGTTGATTTTTGATCGATCGAAATTGCGGGGGATAATCCTTCAATACTATCAACATCAGGTTTATCTAACTGCCCTAAAAATTGACGAGCATAAGCACTTAAAGACTCTACATAACGACGCTGCCCCTCTGCAAATATTGTATCAAAAGCAAGGGATGATTTACCAGATCCTGAAACACCTGTAAAGACAATTAATTGGTTGCGAGGTAAATCTAAATCGATATTTTTAAGGTTATGCTGTCTAGCACCACGAATAGTAATTTTAGCCGACATTGATATATATGTATGTTAATGAAAATAATTGGTAGTAATGACACAGACAGTTTCACTAAATTTGTCAGAAGTTTTTTTAGCTAAATCTGTATCTAAGCAGTTGTTGTGAATACTATATTATCTCTTGGTTGTGACATACTGTCTATCGTTCTGTAGGTATAGATTAAATTATTTAATCAATCTACCAAAAAAAGCTTTATTTAAACTTTGGTCACTGAATAATACAAACTATACATTTAAATAATCACGTTGTTTTAATATCTTTATCGATCGAAATATTTACTTAAATTTTACCAATTATTTCCTCAAATTGTATTTAGATACTAATTAAAAATTAAAAATCATCCTAGTTAAAACTAGATTAGTTTATAGGCAATCTATACTATTTTTAGCTCCAAATCACTTTCTTTAGATAATTTACATTTATAATCAAGTATTTTTTAATTGTATTTTTACTGTTTTAGTTATCTATGATAAATATCAATATTATTTTATTCTCTTATAATGTTTCTGACAGTAAATATTTATTTGAGTTTTAGATTACGATAGGCGTATTTTTGAGCTGTTACTTTTACTCAAAAATAATTAATCTATGAGATCAATAGCTTTGCTTTTATTTTACTAGCCATCGTTATGTTTTAAACCCAAGCTATTTTATTAATAAGTTCGAGATATATTAGCTTATATTCTAATTACAGATAATGTATTATTGGCTAAAAAATTAAAAAATATAATAGTAAATAATTTTAATATTAAGTTTAGTAAAAGTATAGCGGCTAAGATGTTTGTGATTTATAATGAAAATCAATAACAGAATATTACTTATGTTTAAGAAATGATCTTAGATAAATCCAAAAATATAGCTATTAATTATCTAGATGAAGCAATAGTTATCATTGAAGAAACTAAATATATATTTGTTAATCAGCAATATTTGCAATTATTAGGTTATGCAAAAAATGAATTATTAAATAATTCGTGGTTAGAGCATCATCAAGCATCTTCACAAAAATTACTGGAAAAAGGTGTTTCGGTTTGTAAAAAAGAAGGTTTATGGGAAAACGAAGTTTTAGTAAACACAAAAAATAACTTAAGTTTGCCATTTAAAGTTAAATTAGAACGAATCAACAAAAAAGTAATTATTTGTCGGTATCAAAAAGTACAAAACAAATATAAATTAATTAAAAAAGTTTCTCATATTGAAGAGAAATTAAAGCAAGAAATTATTCTCAAAAAAATTACCCAAAATATTCGGCAAAACCTTGATATCGAGACGTTATTTGCTCAAGCCGTACAAATTTTGATTAATCATTTTCGAGTTAATCGTTGTCAAATTTTTACTTATAATCGTGAGCAATCAGCTTGTTTTCAGATGACAGCAGAAGCAATTAATGGTGATTTTATTCCTCTGTTAGGAGTTGATACGCATTTATCAGCTAGTGATTCTTATTTCTTTGCTATTAAAGAAAGTGAAAAAGCGATCGCTACTAACGATATTTATCAAGAACCTTTGTTAGAATCATTAATTGATTTTTGTGAACAAATACAATTAAAATCAATTTTATGTGTCCGTACTTACTATAAAAATCAAGTAAATGGTTTAATATGCTTACATCAATGCGATCGATTTAGAAATTGGACAACCTCAGAAATAAATTTACTCGAAAGTGTTGCCCAGCAATTAGCGATAGCCATTAGTCAAGCTAGACTTCTTGAGCAAGAAAAAAAGAGTAATCTAGCCTTAAAAAAAGCCCAAGAAAAAGCACAAACGGCGAGTAAAGCCAAAAGCGATTTTCTCGCTTCGATGAGTCATGAAATTAGAACTCCGATGAATGGTATTATTGGTGTGGCTGAATTATTAGCTCAAACTAACCTCAATCAAGAGCAAAAAAATTTATTATCTATTATTAATCAAAGTAGTAATACTCTACTCACGATTATCAATGATATTTTAGATTTATCCAAAATAGAATCACAAAAAATAGAGTTAGAATCAATTGCTTTTAATCTTAATGAAAATATCGAATCAGTAATTAATGTAGTCGGATTACAAGCTGAAAAAAAAGGTTTAAATCTTATTTATGTTTGTTACCCCCAAGATAATTATCTGTTAGTGGGAGATATTAATCGAATTAAACAAGTGATTCTTAATTTAGTTAGTAATGCAATTAAGTTTACTGAAAGAGGAGAAATAGTTGTTACTCAAAAAATTGAGATTGTAGATGAAAATATAGTTGAGGTTTGTTTGTTTGTTGAAGATACAGGTATTGGGATGCCTAGTAGTCGTTTGAAGCATATTTTTGATGCTTTTTCTCAAGTTAATGCTTCTACCACTCGTCAATACGGAGGCACTGGGTTAGGATTGACTATTAGTAAAAAACTAACTGAGTTGATGGGGGGAGAAATTACTGTTACAAGTAAAATCAATCGAGGTTCTCAATTTAAGGTTACTCTACCTTTAGAGTATCAAATACAAAACCTAACAACCATTGCAAGTCAATGTTGCCCTCAAGTGAACTTTAAGAATAAAAAAGTATTAATTATTTTTGAATCTCAAAGTATGATCGAAATGCTAAGTTTGTATTGTGAGCATTTAGGTTTAATGACCCAGATATGTCAAGATTCTAATTCTTATTATAACATTAATTTTGCTTCAATCGATGTAATTATTCTTGATTATCCTTTAACCCTAATTAAGCAAATACAACTCAAACAAAATATCCAACAATATTTTCCTGAAATACCTTTAATTTATTTAACACCTCTAAGTATAGAACACAAAAATAAATTAACCAAAACGACATCTTCTCCAGTCACTTTCATCACTAAACCTATCCAATACAAACAATTATGTTTAGCTTTTAATGATTTATTTTCTCAATCTCTCAGTAATTCTTCATTGAATAACTTTGAGAATAAAAAAATATCAATCAATAATTTGAAAATATTGTTAGTTGAAGATAATAAAATTAATCAACAAGTAGCATTACTAATTTTACAAACACTAGGTTATCAGAATGTAGATGTTGCTCAAAATGGAAAAGAAGCAGTTTTAATGTTTGATTGTGAAAATTATCCGCTTATCTTTATGGATATACAAATGCCTATACTTGATGGTTTTTCAGCTACACAACAAATAAGAAAATTAACTGAAAAAGTTAATCAACCATGGATTGTTGCTATGACAGCTTCTGCTTTATCTCAAGATAAGGATAATTGTTTACAAATGGGAATGAATGACTTTGTGGCTAAACCGATTAAATGTGACGATATTAAACAAGCAATGACAAAATACGTTAGGAAATAGGGAATGGAGATGAATTCTTGCACTGTCCGCAATTATTCGGGGAGAATTAAAGATATAAATAGTTTATTATTGAAAATTAAGTAATTCGTAAAAAGTATTGATGACTAATTATTATCTGTTCACTCTTTACTGTCCACTACTTTAGATATTTTCTAAGCTGAATAAAGGTTCTAAAAACGACTTAATAAAACGTTTTTTAATCACTTCTTGAAAATCTGTTACTGTATTTTTTACTTCTTCAGCTAAATCTTCAGCAAAATCATCTATTTTATTTCTATCAGATAAAACTAGTTTATCCAAATCTTTTTCCCATCTTTCTAATACTTCTGTTGAAGGATTATGAGTTATTTCTTCTGTTTCAACTAAATGATTTTCTATACTTCCATCACTATTAATTAATAATTCTCCCTCAATTATTTTACTAATCAAATCAGCGGAAGAGATACCTATTTCCCATGATTTATTTTCTATTTTAGTAATAAGATTAATTGGTAATTTTATTGTTCCTTTAGTTATTTGTTTCTCTCCAAAAACTACTTTTTTTATTCTTTTAGCTGTTATATCATGTGGCTCATAAGTATCTAATACTTCTTGCCATTTACTAATTAATTCTACTTCATTTAATTTGGTTAAAATTCGAGCTTGGGTTTCATTTTGAGGAATTATATCGAAATCTGCTTTGATAAGTTTAATTGCAACTTGTGCTGATTCTATTACTTGATTTACTCTCCATTTATGATAATGAAGTTCTTTTCTACAATAAGTTGTAAAGCTATAATACTTTTTTTTATACAATTTATAGTATCTAGTTTGATAAAGTAATATACCTAGTTTGATATAGCTTAAACGCTGATATTTAATATTATTAGTAATTTGTTCTAATTTTTGATATTTACCTATTTCAGCACAATCATAACATTCTTCTAATATTGATTTATATGGTTGACTGATGTTTTCCCAAAATAATTCTTCTGGATTTTCTTCTCCATTTGTATAAAGTAAAGCGACCGCATAATACTTACTTTTATTTTCTTTATTTTTTTGATACTTGATCATCGTACTTTATCTATTTTTTGACAAAACTGTAATTTCTTGTTTAGCTCAAGGTTTTTTATTATACATCTTTTGTTTCGATTATTTCTACCGTTTTTTTTAGTTTTTGCAGTACATATTTTCTTTCCACTATATCTAGTGTCAACTAAGTTTTAAGACACAAGCTATTTATTTTTATAAATACAAAAAATATAAATAATAATAGTTAAAAACAAAAAAAAGAGTTCTAATTATATTTTTTAAAAAACATTAATTAAAAACCTCTTTAGTTAATAGTTATAATTTGATCTAGTGATTATTAGTATTATGAAGTCTATATCAATTCCTTTGAATCCTTTGCCTTTGTCTATTTAACTTTGTCCTTTACTATACTTTGATACTTTGATTAATTATCCATTGTCAATGGCTTTAAACAATCGCAATTAGTTACTTGAGTTTGATTTTCTCTTGGAGTGATTTCCACATTCCAGCCATTACGATTCCACCAAATACTACGTTTAGGTGATTCCATCCAAAAATCTAATGTTTCGGGTTTACCTTGATTAAATATTAAAACAGGATATTGAGGATAATCAACATCTTTGGTTTCGTTATGAATTTGATCAAAAAAGTTCATACAGACTTTTAAACCATTTTCGGCGTTGATTGTTTCGGTTTCTTTTCCTGTTAATTCTTCATCATCATAAGAAAAAAAACCGTTGTAAGTATTTCCTTTTAGTGAGCCTTCAACTACATTAATTGTAAAGTCATATGTTACTGGTTTGGCTTCAATTAAATTAAGATTAATCAGATTAAATCCCCAACTAGTTAAAAATATTGTTAACAATTTAGATTGATTGAAAAGTTTGTTTTTAGATTTTAATGGTGATTTTTTCATTATTTTTAGTTGATTAATCGATCGTGTTTTATTAATTTTCAAATTTTGATTGTAAAACTTAATTGTATAGCAAAAAACGATTTGATTAGGACATTTATTGAGTAATTATACAACCGCAGAGAACGCAGAGAGCGCAGAGAAATACAGAGAAATACAGAGAAATATGGATTTTCAATCAAAATTTTTGATTCACAATATTTGTCGTAATTAACTAGTTTACTGCTATAGTTACCGATCGTTTTATTAATATTTTTTAAATATACTTTTGAGAATAAAATATTTTATCTAGACTTTTACCTTTATAAGTAAGGAGCAAAATTGAATCTATCTATTTTCATTTTGAAAGTGATTAATATATTACTTTAAAAGTAAGAATAATATCTTTTAAAGCTGTGGAATATTTGTTGTCATAAAAAAGTAGAGACGTTACATAACAACGTCCCTTTTATATCTTTATAACTTTTACACAATCAATAATTCAGATATTCTCAATTATTAGCTATTAATCGCATCATCAATACGTTTAAAAACAAAATCTTTATCTAAATAAGAGAATATATAACCTGCTTTAGGACCTTTATCTTTACCTAAGAAACTATAATAAACAGCAGGAAACGCAATATTAGGTTTCATATCTAACGCTTTTAGAGCATCAAATAAAGCTGTTTGTAAAGGTTCACCATCCCACCTTGGTACATTTGATAAAACTTCTTTAAGCTTACTTAAATACTGTTTTTGCTCATCAGTTAATAACGATACAGTATCAGGAATTTCATCAAAATAAATAACTAGTTTTTCTTCTTCATCAGCATAATCATCTAACCATTTTTGGGCAACAGTAATTCTTTCATCTACTTTTTGCCAATCATAATCAGTTAATTCTACAGTCGATCGTTTAATGATTTCCTCTTTTAAATCTAAATGAGGTATTTGTAATAAAGAAATGATGGTAGTCAACTCAACAGGATTATGTGAAACTATTTCGCCATCTGTTTGAGCATAAAGCAAAGCTAACAAATTTTTATCTGATTCTATATCTTTATCTTCAGCTTTATATTCAGCATATTTTTCGATCAAACTATCATAATCTCGGAATAGACGTGTAATAGTTTCATAATCAGGAGAAAAATTAATTACCGTACGTGGTTGTGTACGTAACATAAGAAAACGTAATAACTCAGGAGGTAACAACTGTGCCATATCTTTAGCACTTGAGCCGACTCCTTTAGACGAACTCATTTTAGTACCATTAACTAAGATAAATTCATAAGGAGAATGAAAAGGTGGTTTTTGGTGTAATACTTTGCTACAGATACCATTAGCGACATCTCTTGAGCCTCCTTTTTGAGAATGATCTTTTCCTGCCATCTCCATGGTGACACCGACTAAATCCCATTTAGCTACCCATTCCACTTTCCAAGGTAGTTTACCGTTACCATCAAAAGGAGAAATCCAACCTTGATGCCCACATCCTTTGACATAATCGGTGGCATCTTCTTTACAAGTGAAAAAAACTTCTTCACCATTATAATCAGTAACTTCAGTAGTAGCGATTTTGCCACAATTCGGGCAAATAACTTGAAACGGATACCAGTTGTCAGCTCGATCGGAGTTACTAACTTTTTTATATACGTCTTTTATATCTTGAGCGTGTTGTAAAAATTTATCGATATAACTATTTAGTTTACCTTCACGATATAAATCTCTGAGGTAATAAATTTCTGGTTTGACACCCAAATATTCAAATACTTCTAAAAACTCACCCATAAAGTATTTAGCATAATCAGAAGCACTTTCATCGGGAGAAGGTACATTACAAAGAGGTTGACCCAAATAAGGAGTAAATTTTTCTTGATCTAAATAGTGAGGTACATTATCAAGGGCATCGTAATCATCAACACCATAAGTAAATTTGACAGGTTTGTCTAGTCTTTTCAAGGCACGATATAAAACATCATGAATAATTACGCCCCTAACCGAACCTACGTGTACTCTTCCTGAAGGGGTTTTAGAATCGTTAACTAATTCTTCTTGTTGAGATTTCTGTGCTATTTTATCCGCCCAAAACATAAATTTTCTTTGTGTTAATTAAATATTCTTATCAATTGTCAAGCATTAATTATATCTTAAATTAGTGTTTGGCTGTGGTTTGCTCCTGAGCTTAAAAATCGAGGGTATAATTCCCAAACAAAGACGTTGCATGACAAGAGACGATCAATCGATCGATATAATTAATTAGTAGTCGCAGATTCTTCTTCTTCTAAAATACGATCGTTATTATCTGCTGATTGATTAATGTATTCGATATAAGGTAAACCAGTACCATTTAAACCTTTTTTAATTCGATCGGGGGTTTGAGGAAAAATAATAAAAAGGGGTAAAATTTGCTCAGCAATGTCGCTAAACATATGTTGTTCGTTTGTGGGCATTATCCATTCGTATGGTTGATGTAAATATATTTGTGATTGTCGCCAACGTTTGAGTAAATCGGAAAAGTCTTCTTCAGGGCGATGAATAAAAATCAAAATCTCAACTCCTATTTTGATCTTCCATTCAGGATCACACATTAATATAGCTATATCACAAGGGATAGAAGTTATTTGTTCTTGATTCGGCAGAATATTTGTCGATTGATTTAAAGTCGATCGTACAGAACGAATTTTTGCTAAAGGTAGAGGTATTGTGACGATACTATCTTTTACTCTTCTCATACTAGGAATCATCTCCATGTATTCACGATGCTCTTTTAATAAAGATGCAACTGAGACTCTGTTAGTATAATCGGCTAAAACATTTTCGTAATCAGATTTTTTGATAGACACGATCGATGATATTTAATAATTGATAGTTGAGGTATAAAAACTTGTAGTGATAACTTTAGTCAATTAAAACAAGACATTAATAATAGTCAGTGAAGATTAACTAGCCCCAATTAATTAAACGTCAAAAATATTAGAGTTAGGGCTATTGCCCTTATCTTAATAGCTTTTTAGACACCATTAGGGGTAACTACAAACGTTCTTTTATTTAGGTTAGCTACTTACTAAACTATTATTAATTGTCAATTCTCGTACTGAAAAATTGTTGATTATTAACCTAACTGATCGAAAATAGAGAACATTGGTAAATACATTGATAACAAAATAGTACCAACCATTCCCGCAATCCCAACCATCATTAACGGTTCGATTACACTGGTTAAAGCTTTTACAGCTTGTTCTACTTCATCTTCGTAAAAGTCAGCAACTTTCATCATCATTGCATCTAATTCCCCTGTTTCTTCCCCAATCATCATCATTTGTACTGCCATTGGCGGAAATACATTTTTACTACCGATCGCTACACTGAGCATACCACCTTCTAGAATTGCATCTTTAGCACCACCTACGGCGTTAGCAATTACTTTATTAGGAATAGTATCTTGCACAATCTCCAAACATTGTAAGATGGGTACACCAGAACGAGTCAGTGTACCGAAGACTCGACAAAAACGAGCTACAGCACTTTTTTCGTTTAAATCACCAAAGATAGGCATTTTCAATAAAACTTGATCAATCTGTAACCTGCCCATCGGTGTTTTATAATATGTACGAAAACCAATTACAATACCAATAAAGACAACGATCGGAAAAATTATTTTTGGGCTTCGGAGAAAATCGCTCAAAGTAAGCATTGTTTGGGTTAAAAGAGGTAATTCCGCTCCTAACTGAGTAAAAATATCTCCAAATACAGGTATAAGAAAAATGGTCATCCCCAAAAAAGCAAGTACCGCAAAAATGCCGACGGTAACAGGGTAAGCCATTGCTGATTTGATTTGGTTTTGTAAACGAGCAACATCTTCTAATAGTTTAGCAAGACGATTCATAACCTCATCGAGTACACCACCTGTTTCTCCTGCTTGAACCATACTTACATATAATTGATCAAAACAATCAGGATGTTTCGCCATCGCTTCAGACAAATTTGTTCCTTGTTGAACATCTTCACTGATGATAGTTAGAGCTTTTTTAAATTTAGGATTTCCTGATTGCTCAGCTAATACTCCCAAAGAGCGAACAATTGCTACCCCAGCATTAACCAAAACAGCAAACTGACGAGAGAAAATAGCTTTATCTTTTACACCAACATTACTTAAAGCCGCTTCAATACTAGCTAAATCAAAGTCAACTCCTGCTTTTTTAATTTTACCGACTGCGGGAAATCTTTTTTGTAAAATTCTTCTAGCTTCGTCTTGAGAATCGGCAACCACTCTTTCTTGAAATAGGTTTCCTGCTTTATCTTTAACTTGAACGATATAAGTAGCCATAGTTGTGATACCTCTTTACATAATTAATAATTTATAATTTATAATTTGTAATTAATAATTAAATCTAAGGAAACTTATCTACCTACGGTTTAGTCAAAACTATAGAAAAGAAAACAGCTTCCTCAAAATTAATAATCAATTAATCTTAACGACGTTTTTTTTGTCCTACCATGTTGTTACCTTTACTAGCATCAAGCGAACCACCAAGTAAGCGTTTAAGCTCTTCTGGCTTACCACTTTTAGCTAATGCTTCTTCCAAGGAGATTGTACCCGTTTTTACGTGGTTAGATAAAGCTTGTTCCATTGTTTGCATTCCCAGCTTTCCTCCTGTTTGGATAGCCGAATAAATTTGTGGTGCTTTGGCTTCTCTAATCAAGTTAGCGATTGCTGGGGTAATAATCATTAATTCTTGAGCTAAGGCTCGACCAAATTCACCGGGTTTGGGGTTTTGTTTTTTCGGTAAACATTGAGCAAACACGGCTAATAATGAGTTAGAAAGCATGGCTCTGATTTGAGCTTGCTCGGCGGCAGGAAAAACATCAATAATCCGATCGATTGTACCAGCGGCTGAACTAGTATGAAGTGTCCCAAAAACTAAGTGTCCTGTCTCAGCGGCACTAATAGCTAGAGAAATCGTTTCTAAATCTCGCATCTCACCTACTAGTATGATATCAGGATCTTCTCTTAAAGCGGCTCGCAGGGCATTCGCAAAACTTCTGGTATCTTCTCCCTTTTGACGTTGATGAAAAAGGCTATTGACGTTGTTAAAGACGTATTCGATCGGATCTTCAACTGTTAAGATATGTTCTGCACGAGTTCGATTAATTAAATCTAACATCGCCGCTAAGGTTGTTGTTTTACCTGAGCCTGTTTGCCCTGTCACTAAAATTAAACCACGAGGACGATCGCTCATATCTTTGATAATATCAGGTAATCCTAATTGATCAAAGTTAGGTATTTTTGAGGATAATGCTCGCAAACAAGCGGCGTAACAACCTCTTTCTTTATAAACATTAACCCGAAAACGAGCTAAACCTTTCACCCCATAAGAGCAATCTAGTTCCCATTCTTGTTCTAAGGTTTTTCTTTGAGTATTATTTAGCATACTAAAGATTAACTTTTGACATTCTTGAGGGCTAAGAAGTTCGTCATTAATAGGGGTTAATTTACCACTAATACGGAAATAAACAGGTGCGCCAGCTTGAATGTGCATATCAGAGCCACCTAATTCTACTAGTTGCTCCATCAAATCTTCGATCATTATATCCATCATGTTTTTTCCTTTTGGTTAAATAATTGGTTTAAATATAGCTCAATCTGATTAAGCTATGAGGATAATATCTATAGTTTGAATCAATAATATAGTGATAGTGCGAATTTTTCGGTTACCTATACTATATATCTCTATCTTTTTAGGCAAAACGAGGTGTCAAACAATAAGGGCAATCTAACCAATCTTGTTTTAATTCAGCCTCGCAGTTTTCGCAAGTTAAAGATGTTTTACGTTTAGCTTTAAGTTCAGATTCTAAGCCAGAGTCGGTAAAGGTTACTCTTTCTACTTCTTCTAAAGTTGTATGTCCTTCACGTACTAAGTTTAAACTATAGGCAAGTATCGTAATCATCCCTTCATCAACGGCGGCTTCTTTAATCATGTCGGTAGTTGCACCTTGGTTGATTAGTTTTTCGAGTCTTTCACTCATCACCATAAATTCATACACCCCAATACGTCCTTTATAACCACCGCCACCGCATTTAGAACATAATGTACCATCAGCTTCGGCTTGTTTTAATTGTTTTTTATCCAAAGTTTTTGCTCGATAAAAAGTGATAGAATCTTCGTTAGCCGAACTCATGCCAAAACGGGCTAATTCTTCTTTAGTTGGGTTATAAGCTTCTTTACATTCGCTACAGACTTTACGCATCAAACGTTGGGCTAATACACCTAGTAATGCACCTGAGATCATAAATGGTTCAACTCCCATTTCGTCTAAACGGGCGATCGCTCCTGCCGCATCGTTAGTATGAAGAGTTGTTAAGACTAAGTGACCAGTCAAAGCGGCTTCGATCGCTGTTTTAGCTGTTTCTGAGTCTCTTGTTTCCCCTACCAGAATAATATCAGGATCTTGACGTAAAAATGCTCTTAAAATTGAAGCGAAATTCATTCCTTTTTCTCGAATTACCTGTACCTGAGTAATCCCGGGTAAGGCATATTCGATCGGATCTTCGGCTGTTGAGATATTAACTTCTGGATCGTTTCTTTCTGCTAATACAGAATATAATGTCGTGGATTTACCCGATCCAGTAGGGCCAGTTACTAAAATCAAACCAAAAGAACGACTAGCAACATCTCTAACTTTAGTTAATGTTTCAGGATCAGAAATTAGAAAATCTAAACCTAATTGAGTAGCTGAGTTATCTAAAATCCTTAAGACTACTTTTTCCCCATAACGACTAGGAAGAGTATTCATTCTAAAGTCAACATTTCGTCCTTGGAATACTCTTCGGATTTTGCCATCTTGAGGGACACGACGCTCAGCAATGTCTAATTCACCCATAATTTTAAAACGAGCTACTACCGCAGGAATAATGTGTTTAGGTAAAGTAAAGTATTGTTTTAAAACACCATCTTTACGTAAACGAACTCGTAATAATTCTTCTTGTGGTTCAATATGAATATCTGATGCTTGCTCTTGTAAAGCTTTAATTAAAATTTTATTAACTAATTTAATGATAGGAGCTTGATTCGCATCATCAGTAGAAGCTAAATCTCCACCTTCATCAGCCGCCTCATCTAAACCTTGCTCTCCTAAGTCATCAACTAAATCGCTAACATCACCTAATCTTTCGGATTCTTTTTTAGCGTTTAATTCTTCTTGTCTTTTTTGTCTTTGTTTTTCGTTAGCATAAAATTCATCTAAAAGTCTTTTGTAATCTTCTTCTGTAATTACAATTCGACTAATTCCTAATCCTTTAGAGCGTAATCTTCTTTTAACGTCATCTAATGCTTGTAAATCATCTGGATTTACCATTGCAATCACGATCGTCGGTGGTTCAGTTTCTAAACGCCTTAAAGGTAATAACTTATGACGGACACAAATCTGACTACCAATAACTGATTCAATCAAATCAACCATCTGCTCAGAAAGAATTTCTTCTGTATCAGGATCGACTGAATCTACACCATATAATATTTTTAATTCAAAAAGATGATGTTGTTTATATTGCCTCAACAATTCTGGAGATAACGCTTTATTGGTCATCTCTTCTAAAACGTTTACCAATGATTTGTTGGTATTGCGAACTTTTACTAAAGCATTTTTTAATTGTTCTTTATCAATATATCCTGATTGAATTAACTTGTTACCAAAGGGGTTAAAATAATCGGGACTGACAAGAGCCGTTTTTAATTTTTCTTGTTTATTATCAAAAGAAGAGATGGGTGTTTGAGTCATGGCTTTTTTTAGATTCTCTTAACTTGTTTTGTTTA
Organism: uncultured cyanobacterium; assembly: GCA_963710605.1. Taxonomy (GTDB): domain Bacteria; phylum Cyanobacteriota; class Cyanobacteriia; order Cyanobacteriales; family Cyanobacteriaceae; genus JAALKG01. The sequence goes on along the minus strand of CAVQBA010000006.1, from coordinate 81,786 downwards.
CTAATCGTGCTTTTATCGGTCAAATTTGCCTTAGTTGTAAATAACTAGTTGATGATTATTTAATTATTATTTAAATATAGGTAATATTTGCTTTTATACTTACTGTATTTTACTGAATTATTACGGCGTAAAAATACTTAAGTATATTAATTTTTATATCTTTTCAATCTACACAACAGTAACGATATTATAACGTGAAATTATCTTTTGATTGTACTATTATTTTGTCCCAAATTGTCGAGTCAAAATTTTAGTTTATGGTTTTAATCAAGATCAAGCAAATTTGTTTTACATTTATCAATTATTGTCGAGATTAATTTAGAGAACAGTTACTAACCAGAATATAATTAGGTGAGTAGAATATCGATCGTTAAATAATAATCATAATGGTAGCGATATAGGAGAGATTTTGCTAAGATAAAGGGCTTAATTAATTGCTAAATCAATAGCAGAAGACAACCCAAAAATTAGCCTTAGTCTGTTAATTTTATTTACTAATCGAATCTTTAAATATCAATCAATGAAGCATACTATTTGCGTACTAGTAGAAGACGAAGCAGGAGTTCTGACTAGAATAGCGGGTTTATTTGCCCGTAGAGGTTTTAATATTGAAAGTCTAGCTGTAGGACCTGCCGAAACTTACGGTATTTCCCGCATTACAATGGTTGTACCCGGTGATGAAAATACGATCGAGCAACTAACCAAACAACTAAATAAATTAGTCAATGTTCTGAAGGTAACAGATGTCACCAAGACACCTTGCGTTGAAAGAGAATTGATGTTAATTAAAGTTAGTACAGATACCCATAATCGTAACGAAGCCCTACAAATAGCTCAAATTTTCCGTGCTAGAGTGGTCGATATGTCTGATAATAGTCTCACCTTTGAAGTGGTAGGTGACCCCGGTAAAATGGTTGCAATTATCTCAATGTTAACTAAATTCGGTGTCAAAGAAATTGCTCGTACAGGTAAAATAGCTCTAGTTCGTGAATCGGGAGTGAATACTGAGTATTTAAAATCTCTAGAAGCCAAAGTTTAATCAATAAATTGATAATTGACAAAAATTAACTATCAATTATCAATTATCAATCATCAAGTTTCTAAAATACTTGTTCTACTTCAGAAATTTCGGGGATTTTCTCTCTTAAACGACGTTCAATACCCATTTTTAAAGTCATTGCCGAACTAGGGCAAGAGCCACAAGCACCCTGTAATCTTAACTTGACTGTAGGTCCCTCAATTTCGACAAGTTCGACATTACCGCCGTCTGCCATCAAATAAGGACGTAATTCGTCCAATACTGTTTCGACGTTACCGTCTGTTAATGCTAAAGACATAGTTTTTGAATATATATATTCTTATTCTAAATGTTTGTTGTTTGTCTGTGTAACTATCTTAACAATTTGCGTCATTAAATTGAATCACGACTACAGAAAAATACTTAGGAGTCGCAAAGTAATGAGTAAGAAGTAAGAAGTAAGGAGTAAGGAGTAAGGAGTAAGGAGTAAGAAGTAAGAAGTAAGAAGTAAAAAGTATTTATTCTCGCACTCTCTCAATTATCAATATTATCTATTCTTGATTTGTTTGCCTAATTTGGCTTTTAATTCCCATTTGATACGGTTTATGATTGAAGTTTCATCTAAAGAATTGATGATGTTTTCTACCACAGCTTTAGGACTATTTTCTCCCCATGATGCACCATTGGCTAAATAAGTTTTTGTAACTTGAGCGATCGTATAAGTATAAAATCCAGCGATTAATCCTTGTGTAACCGCTACAGATAAATAAGGTACTACAGCTAATCCACCTGTAGCAGGAGTGGCTAAACCTAATACCCCTTTAAGCGAACTTAAACCAAAGGTAACTAAAATATCACTAATTGTCAGACTACCCAAACTTACGGCTATTTTTTGTAATAATTTGACCGCACTAGATTGTGTCATGGGAATACCATACAGGTGAGATAAACTTAAAATCATCGCTATATCGATTATTGCACCGGTAAATAAATCGATCGCCGTGACAGGATTAAAAGCGATCGCAGTTGCTTTAGTAATCACTGTTTTTTGAATTATTTTTTCGGCTTCTTCAAAACGATAAATAAATTTTTGCTCAACTAGTTTTTGATTAATATTTCCTGTGGATAACATCGTATTAAGAGCAACCAAAGATTTACCTTCTTGATGGAGAATCTGCAAAATCTTGAGTTGTAAATCTTCTATTTGCGGTTTACCTCGTTGACGAGTCACATTTAATTTTCCTGCTTCATCTTTTTGAGCAATAGTAATCAAAGGAGAAGCCGCTACCATGACAATCTCATCCGCAGAAAGTAATTCTTTTACCCTTTTGTCTCTAATTGTCGCATAAATTTCTTCTCGATCGGCACTGGGATATTGATCGATTTTATTAAAGATTAACAACATCGGTTTACCCACCTCTCTTAATTGGCAAAGTGCTTGATATTCTACTCGTGTAATATCTCCTGCTATCACAAATAAAATTAAATCAACATTTTGGGCAATTTCATGAGCTAACTTTTCGTATTTTTCGCCATCAATCTCATCAATCCCTGGGGTATCTAGTAATTGTATTTGAACATTTTCAGTGGCTTTAATTAATTTTTGAACTGGAAATTGACTATTAGCAAAATCATGTTTACCTAAATGCCAATTACCTTTATCTATCTCACGAGTGACACCATGTAATGGTCCGGTTATAAACAAATCTTGACCAATTAAAGCATTTAAAACACTAGATTTACCTTTGCCTACCATCCCAAAAGCGGCTATTTGAATTACAGAGTTTTCCAGATTATTTAACATCTGTTCGAGGTGATTGATTTGTTTTTCTAACCCTGTTTTCTCTTCTTCTTTTAAATCTAAATTAGTGAGTAAATTTTGTAAAGATTCTTGTGCTTTTTGATAATTAATTTCGCCTTGTAAGTTGGCAAAATCTAAAATAGTATTATCCCAGTCTTCTTCTTGCCACTGTAACTCATCCATACTTATTTAATCTTATCGTGGGATTACTCTATCTACTATAGCAATTGATTATTGATAATTGCGAACACAAGTGAAGCCTCCTCAGGTGTGTATCTTCTACGCACATAGATATCCACATGAAGACAAGTATAATAAGTACTCATTATTTTTATTAGTTATTAATTATTAATTCTTCATTTTATCGATATGATAATAATTAGTGAGTTGTAATTGTAGCCTAATCAATGTTACAATTAAGTCGATAGTTAAAGATTAATAGCAGTGTTTGTTTTCAGTATTGATAGTATTTAAGTATAAGTCTATTGACTTGGAACGCAGACCGTTTTCTAGTATCTCTATCGCCCTCTACAAATAATTTTAATTACGTAAAAACAATCATCATGTCAATTTATATAGGAAATCTTCCCTATGAAGTTACTTCTGAAACTTTAAAAGAAGTATTCGCTGAATATGGAACAGTGAATAGAGTACATATTCCCACAGATCGTGAAACAGGTCGTGTAAGAGGTTTTGCCTTTGTGGAAATGGCATCGGAAGAAGAAGAAGATAAAGCGATCGAAACTCTTGATGGTGCAGACTGGATGAATCGTGAATTAAGAGTAAATAAAGCTAAACCTCGTGAGAAAAAAGACTTTAATCGTGGTGGTGGTAATCCTCGGCTACGATAATTTCTCTTCTTGTTTCTAAGATTATCGATATAGTGTAAACATGAAATCCTGTTACACTTGAGATGAGATATAATAATGTTTCTTCGTTGATTTAATCAAATATAAAGATCAAGAAGCATTACGTCCTATAAATGAGGTAACAATGTCAAAGCGTCCAAATCCGAAAAAAGAAAAAGCTGAAAGAAATAAAGCTTACGCTCGAAAATTCCGTAAAAAACAATCTCGTTACTCTTCTCGTCGTGGTAGAGGATATGGAAATGGAGGTTTCCAGAAGAAAGATGAAGAAAAAGATGAAAATAAGTCTGAACAACAAGATCAGCAATAATCAATATTTTGTGATTTGATAAATTTATCTATCTTAGTTATTAGATTACATTATTTCTGTGCTAATCATTTTTCAATTGTGCTTAGCTAGTAAATTTTGATTCTCAAGAATAACTTCAATAGTCATCATCTAAAAATCATCCCCGTTTAAAGTTTAATCTTTGGCTTTAAGCGGGGTAATTTGTTGGGTTTTAGTTTTGGTTTTGCTAATTAACTAATGTAAGTACCTAATTTAGATTCCTAAGAGGAAATAGCAGTGGTATTAATTACTCTTCTTCTATATCTAAACCGAAGACACGGTTAATCGATTTTTCTACTTTATATCCTGAATCGATCGTTTCTAAGGGATCTTTTCTGAGGCGATGACGTAAACATAAAGGCATAACCCGACGAACATCATCAATAGTCACTTCAGTACGCTCTTCCATAGCGGCAATGGCTTTAGCGGCACGATTAGTAACTATATCTCCTCTTAATCCATCTACGTCTAATTCAGAACAGATTTCCGAGATTTTAACTCTAATATCGTAATCAATATTTACTTTAGGTAAAAGTTGTTGTGCTTTAACTAGTTTTTCTTGTAATTCTTCTTGTTGTGATTGATACTCTGCCATAAATGATTGAGAGTCTTGATCAAAATCGGCTCTTTGCTCGACTATTTTGACTCTTAAATCAGGCTGTTTAACTGTTCTAATCTCTGCGTGCATTCCGAAACGATCGAGCAACTGAGGACGCAATTCACCCTCTTCTGGATTACCTGAACCAACTAAAACAAATCGAGCAGGGTGACGAATAGAAATACCCTCTCTTTCAACTGTATTCCAGCCACTAGCGGCAGAATCGAGTAAAACATCAACTAAATGATCATCAAGAAGATTAACTTCATCAACATAAAGAATACCCCGATTCGCTTTAGCGAGCAAACCCGGTTCAAATGCTTTTATACCTTCAGATAAGGCTTTTTCGATATCGATCGTACCACAAACTCGATCTTCAGTCGCCCCTAAAGGCAAATCAACCATCGGTACTTTCTTTTTAACTATTTCTAATTCTTCTTGGTTTTGAATTTTTTCTCTAACTTCATCCCCCATCAACTCTAAATCATCGGCAGAAGAATTGTAAAAGTCACCATTGACTACATCAATTTCAGGTAATAAATCAGCTAATGCTCTGATTGTTGTTGATTTACCTGTACCTCGATCGCCCATAATCATGACACCACCAATGGTAGGATCGATGACATTAAGTAGTAACGCAAGTTTCATTTGTTCTTGCCCCACAATTGCCGTAAAAGGAAAAACTACACGACGTTTTGTCGTGGGTATTTGTAAAGTTGCAGTCATATCTTTGATAATAAAAAGGTTTACTTACAGTTATTTTTAGAGGGGAAATTTTGTTGTATTATTAAGCATAACCCTTTTATCATAGTTGCTTTACTAAATACCCGTCAACAAATGAATCAAACTGATTCACAAAGTATGAGGAAGAGTACAACAATTGACTTGATCAAGACAAATTTTGCCCCATTGTAATGCCCAACGAACTAATTCAACACGATTGTCAGTTTTAGTTTTAGTGAGAATATTACTAATATGATTGTCAACTGTTCTTTTGCTAATTTCTAGCTTGAGGGCAATGTCATGATTGGTTAAGCCAGTGGCGACTAAATCCAAAATTTCTATTTCCCTCTCAGACAAGGATGCTGATTGATTCGTTTTGCTACTAGTCATAATACCTTAACCAGTAATTTTACCTATTATTTTAACTTCAATTCTAACTAAAAGTGTCAATAAATAAAAACTATTTATCAATTAATATTTTCGCTAATTGATCAAAAACAATAATTTATTGAGTCAAACCATCTATTTCTCGTTGGTTAGAGGCTATTTTCCTTCTAATTATATTTTGTGTTTGTTTAGCTAATAATTAATCATTACTAGTCAATAACCATGGCTAAGAAGAATAACTTTTACCTTTGATTGTGATAATTTTGGTATTCAATCTCAATCAATAATCACTAATAGCTAAACAATACTTTAGTTACGTGGAAAACGACGACGTTGCAAGAATTCTGGAATATCTAATCCTGAAGTTAAATCGTCATCTTCGGCTGGTTTTGGGGGAACTACCTTTTGCTCATGAGTGACAGTATTAGTATTTTGTTGAACCTGATTAGGATTAACACGAGGAGTCGTTATTTGTTTAACTTCTTCTTGAACAATAGTCGTATTTTGTCCTGAAAAACCGGTGGCGATTACTGTTACTCTTACCTCACCTTGCATTGACTCATCGACTACTGCACCAAAAATAATATTAGCATCTGGATCGACTATATCGTAAATTGTCTCAGCGGCGGTATTAACTTCGTGTAAAGTCAAATCTTTTCCACCTGTAATGTTTAACACCACACCAGTCGCTCCTTCGATCGAAGATTCAATTAAAGGAGAAGAAATAGCGGCGATCGCACCTTCTTTTGCCCGAGATTTACCTGAACTAATACCTATTCCCATCAAAGCCGAACCAGCATCAGCCATCACAGCTCTAACATCGGCAAAATCAACGTTAACTAATCCCGGAATTGTAATAATATCCGAAATACCTTGAACTCCTTGTCTGAGGGTATCATCAGCCATACGGAATGATTCTTGTAAAGGAGTATCCGCCGGAATCACTGAAAGTAGCTTGTTATTAGGAATAACAATCAAAGTATCGACTTTACTTTCTAAGTCTTTAATTCCTGCTTCTGCTTGCTTGGTACGACGGCGACCTTCAAAAGTAAACGGACGAGTGACAACCCCAACTGTCAAACAACCCATATCTTTGGCTATTTCAGCCACGACAGGTGCGGCACCTGTACCTGTACCACCACCCATCCCGGCGGTGATAAAAACTAAATCTGTATTTTCTAATGCTTTGGCTATCTCATCTCTTGATTCTTCAGCCGCTTTTTGCCCAATAGCTGGGTTTCCTCCTGCACCTAAACCTCTAGTTAGTTTTTGTCCAACTTGTAAGCAGTAAGTCGCCATGGATTGAGCTAATGCTTGAGCATCAGTATTAATTTGCCAAAATTCAATACCGACGACGTTACTTTGAATCATCCGATTAACTGCATTACAACCACCACCACCAACACCAATTACTTTTATTTTCGCTATATTACTCGGTACAATCTGGTTAGGGTTCATTTCTGGTTCTAATTTTCCTTGCTGAGGGCTGGCAACTTTTTTGATCACAGTTTTTGTGCGATCGCCATTAGTTGACATAGAGTTAGATACTTTGATAAATTCGGATAGGTTTAGTTCGTTTTCGTTCATAATAAGTCACTAATAATATTGACTTGTTTTTAGTATAGTCAGAAATAATCGCCAGCAAAAGAAAATTTTTACTAATCAATTATAGGATAATATATGATTAAAAGTTATCGATCGTTTGGAAGTATTGCTATGAGTCCCTGAGTAGTTTAATAAAGATTTGATATACCTAGTCAATTCTACTCAGCAAGATTATAACTTAATTGGAGTTTATTTCAGTAATTTTTGTCAAAAAACAAAATAATTTAACAAAACCAGTCAACTAATTGACTTAATTTATGCCATGCTTTACCATTGCTAATGATTTCTTGGCTTATCTCTATTCCTTGACGATGTTCTCCCATCGGAATCACCCCAGCTACTTGCAAAGCTAAAGAAGAATTAAGTGCAACTACATCAGTTTGGGCAGGTGTACCTTTTCCTTGCAATACTTTAGTCAGAATTTCGGCGTTTTCGGCTACATTACCACCTTTTAGCTCAGATAACGATGCCTTTGTTAAGCCTAATTCTTGAGGATTAATAGTTGTGATAGTTAAGTTTTGATTGTCTAATAAGGCGATGTCGCTAATATCTCCTAATCCAGCTTCATCTAGTTTTTCTCGCCCATAAACAACGATCGCTTTTTGGCAATTAAGTAACTGTAAAGCCTCGGCTATAGGTTTGATTAAGCGAGGATGATAGACACCGATAACTTGTGCTGTCGGATTAAGGGGATTGACTAATGGCCCTAAAAGATTAAAAATAGTCCTAATCTTCAATTCTTGACGAATAGGTGCGATCGCTTTCATAGCTGGATGCCATCCTGGTGCGAACAAAAAAGTAATACCTACTTCGGCTAATGCTTTTTGGTAAATTGACTCATCCGCATTAAGTTTAACTCCTAAATATTCTAAAACATCAGCCGAACCAACTTTACTAGAAGCGGAGCGATTACCATGTTTTGCCACTTTAACACCCCCAGCGGAGGCAACAAAAGCGACGGCAGTAGAAATATTAAAAGTAGAAGCACCATCACCACCCGTACCGCAAGTATCAATGACAGGAATAGTATAGTTAGTTAGTTGAGATTGAACTGATTGAGACTTAAGCACTTTAGCCATTCCTGCTAATTCGGTTGCACTAACACCTTTAGCTTGAATTGCAGTCAAAATAGCCCCTGAAAGGGCTGGAGAAATTTGAGTTTTGAGCCATCCACTCATTAACTCTCCTGCTTGTGTTTCTGTTAGAGATTCTTGCTCTAAAAGTTGGGTAAGTAAGTGTGACCAGTCTTTTGTCATAAAGGTTCGCTCTTGACTATAAATTATTTGTTCATCCTATCATTGCTTATTTATGCAAATCAACTATTAATCCTTTAGGTTAAAAAAGGAATATTCAACAAAATGATTACTCTTAATTAATTGTATTTTTTGATTTTAGTAAATAATACTACAAAGATACACTTAAACAAATACTTTAACTTGTTTTTTTTAGTTAATTGAATTGATTAATACTTATGTTTTATCTATTTTTAATCAACTCTAAAGTAAAGTACTAATTAGTGATTACCTTTGCTATCTAGCTTTAACCGTCGCAAAAATATAAAATTAACAATTAGCTTAGTTTTTTTCAATTTTAATCTTCAAAACGTATTAGTTTTTTTTATTACTATATTTTCGATTAATTTAAACTAATTTTATCTCTATTTATCTTTTGAAAAATGTATTACTTACTACTAATTATTTTTCAATTATTTAAAACACTAGTATCTAGGTATAGATGAATCAACAGCCACTGAATAAGCATCAATTCCACCAGTTACGTTTTTAAGCTGAGTAAATCCTTGTGTTGCCAACCACTGACACATCTGAGTCGATCGCATACCATGATGACATAAAACGATCGTTTCTATTTGCGGATCAAAATTAGTCGTGATTTGATTCATCCATTGTTGAGATTCACTTAAAGGTAACAATTTGAATTGAGGAATAAAGGCAATTTGAGCTTCTGATAATTCTCTGACATCAATTAATTGCTGTTGAGGATTTTCGTCTTCTAATACGATCGCTAATTCTTCTACATTAATATTGGTAAAACTCATGATTTGGGTAATTTTAATATTTGTTTTTTACTTGACATTTTGACAGTTTTGTGAAACGAAAAGTCGGTTAGTCTTAATATTTGTCAACGATATAGCGTTGCCCATAATTATGAGGTACATTTATTATTTTCAAGTCCCCCGAATGCGCGGGGGATGAGCGGGGGATCGCTTTGTACTTTATAATGGTGAGAATTGCTATATAATGATCAATACTTAATTAACTGTTTTGTGTTGAGTATTTATAGTTCACTGTTGATCAAGATTACAGCTTGGTTTTCTGGGTATTGATTCAAGATAAAATTAACCAACAGAGACTACAAATGGGTTTAGAGTTGTTCGATAATTTGTAAAAATTCTTTTTCAAAAGCAACTTGAGCTCGATTAGTTTTGCCACCGACGAAAAAACGATCGTCTTTTTCTAAAGCCCAAACTTCAGAGAAAGAGATATAACTCATCACTACCCCAATCATTAAAAGAGCAAAACCAGTGTAAACTATCGGTACACCGGGATCAGATTTAATTTGTAAACCAGTAGAACCAATCAAATCTAAGATAGTTAAAGTAATACCATTTATTTCAATCGGCATATTAGTGCGGGCGGCTTTAACCAAATTACCACGCATATCATAAAGAAACATAGTTCCCTGTAAATCCTTAGCAATTAAAGAAACTCCTTCAGTTAAATCAGGTTTAAGAGGAATCCATGTACCCCAAATTCGTCCTTGATTTTCGCTATTTAATTCTACCATTGGTAATTTAAAAATAGGACTATTATTTAACTGTACTTTAATACCCGAAATACCCCATGTAGTTTGATAAAAAGTAATGCCATTATATCTTAAAGGTTGATTAACAAAAATAGTTTCATGTTTTAATTCTTCGCCATTATCATTAATAACTGATAAGTCAGAATAAAATTGATCAACTGAGCCTGTATCTGTGTATTGGATTCTAAAATTATTAACTTTTACTTGAAAAGATTGAGCTGATTCTAGATTAGTAAATTTACCAGCTTCAATAAAATTATTAATTGAAAATGTATCTCCACTCGGAATAATTTCTTGAGCAAAAAAACCAGTAAAAGCACCCCAAATAGCACCTAATAAAATAACAATCATGCCAATATGAACAATAATTGGTCCGATTCTGCCACTGATACCTTTTTGGGCATATAAAGCATGATCGTTTTGATAGACACGATATCCTTTGACATTTAATTTAGACTGAATTTTAGCTAAAGATTCTGCTTCTATCTCGGCACTAATTGCTAACTTATTAAATTGTTTTGGTTTATCATAATAGTTCCAAATTTTAACGGCTTTTAAGGCGGGTAATTGTCTTCTAAATGTACAAGCAATTAAACTAGCTCCAAAAAAGACTAATAAACTTAAATACCACCAAGTAGTATAAACATGATTTAATCCGATCGTTAGCAAAACTTGCCAAGTTAAAAAACCAAATAAAGCTGGGTTTTCAGGATAGTTTTCTTGGTAATAATTAAGCCCCTGATTTTGTTCGATAACTGTACCGCTGATACTAAAAAGGGCGATTACTAATAGTAAAATAATAGCTAAACGTAAATCAGAAATAATTCTAATTAGTTTTCGCCAAAATAAATTCCAAAACGAAGAATTATAATTCGAGACACTCATATAAAATAGATTAACGATCGATAAATAAAATACTAGATTCTAATATCATAGCCCGATCAGTCTTTACCTGATGGTGATGAGTCAAACGTGAGTAGAAGATAACGTTTTTCAGAATTATGAGGTACATTTGCTATTTACAAGTCCCAACAAATCAAAGCGAAGCATCCTATATCCTCCCCCAGAATTGATTGAGGGGGCTTTCTTTGTACTTCATAATGGCGATAATTGCTATAGATAATAAAAAACAATTAAGTGCATTAATGCTTTTTGTTAATTAATCAATAAAGATAAGCGGTTTGATTGATGAGTTAGAAATTACTTAAAATGTAGAGATATAGCAGTAAAAGAATAAGTTAAGACGCTTTGAAAAAGTTCCTTTCCTTTATTTGGAAGGGTTAGGGGTGGTTTATTGTCCTAATTAAATAGTTCTATGTTATACGAGTATCCTTCAATCGACAGACTTTTAGACTTTTAACTTTTTATCTTGAAACTTTATTACTTAATTCCAATGGGGGGGCATTGTAAAAGGAAAACATTCAAGAGAAGATGTAGTGATAGCTTCATTATGTAATTAATTAAAATGGCAAAAACAACTATCTTGGCACTCAAAAGTGCTTTATTAATTTTCACTTTATCGGCTTGTGGAGTCAGTGATTCACCTCAAACAACAACCACCAACTCTTCAGATAATAACGATGAAACTAGCAATTTTTCGTTAGTTGCTAATGGAGAAGATTTTATTCGTCAGGGTTTTGTCAGTAAAGACGGTTGGCAAATAGATTTTAATCATGCTTATGTCACTTTGAATCAAGTTACTGCTTATCAGACAAATCCTCCTTTTAATGCTGAAGAAGGTGAATTTGAAGCAGTTGAATCAGTTGCATTAGTAGAAACACCAACAACGATCGATTTAGCCGAAGGTGACGAAAACGCTTCGCCTATTGTGGTGACAGAAGTATCTGCACCTGAAGGAAATTATAATGCGATCGGTTGGAGTTTGGTTAATGACCCTGAGAAAAATGCTAGTGTTATTCTTGATGGTGTTGCGGTTAAAGACGATCGTACTGTTGATTTTGTCATCTCATTTCCGATCGAATTAGAATATCTTTGCGGTGAATTTGTAGGTGATGAAAGAAAAGGTATCATTGAAGCTAATCAACCTGCTGAGTTAGAAACTACTTTTCATTTCGATCATCTTTTTGGCGATAGTGAAACACCTGCTGATGATGAACTAAATCTTGGTGCATTAGGATTTGAGCCTTTAGCGGTAATTGCTAGTAATGATAATCAGTTACAAACAGATTTGCCTACTTTAGAGCAACAATTATCCAGCGAAGATTACAGTAAGCTAATGGATAATCTTAAATCTTTAGGTCATGTCGGAGAAGGGCATTGTCGTTTGGAGAATCAATAATTAATAATTAGATACAACGATCGATTATTGAGCACAAAATACGATCGTTGCTATGATTAATTCTTTTTATTTAACTGCCAATTGCTAATCGCCAATCATTTACTATCATGGGCAACTTTTATCTCTACTTATCGTCGTAATAAAAATTAGGTATCTTTATTACTAATTTATTTATGCTAAAAAATCGTCTTTCTTTAATCGCTGTTAACATCACCTTATTTTCTTTAGCTTCTTCGATGATACCCCAGCAAACACTAGCCCAATCGAAGCCAGCTTTATTAAATAAACAGCAATGTATTCAAAACTTAGTCAAGCAAGGTTTGAAATCTACACAAGCTTCTGTTTGGTGTAATTACGAAGAAGAATGTTTGGTTCAGTCAAAAAAAGAGGGTTTACCTTTACAATCAGCTAAGACTGTCTGTCAATGTACTATTTCCCAATTTAGAAATAAATATACTACAGCACAGTTTAAAACACTAACCCAGCAAATAAATACTAATCGAAAAACGGCAAGAGAACTTAGAGATACTGGTGAAAAATGTTTTGAGAAGATTTTGTTTGAATAACTAAAGATTATTTCTAATTTTTGCTTAATCTGGTTTATCTGAATCAAAACAAAATAGTTATATTCCAGTCATTCAAAACTCAGGTAAAATTAAATTATCAATATAGTCAATCTAAACTTAATAATTAAATGTTAGTGAGAACAAAGTTATATTTATGTAAGACTTGCATTATATAAGTATCGCTATTTAATATTATTGTGTTGATAAGAATTTCCTGTTTTGATTATTGAAAAATTCATGATCCAAATAGATTATCTTGATCAGTGTCGTGCAATGTTAACTGACGTTTTCAAACAGTTAAATTGTACGATCGAAGATAATCAGATTGAAGAGACATCGCAACTTATTATTGATAGAATGAGCGGTTATTATCGTTAAATAATGAGATTAGTAATAAAGATTTATTAGTTTTATTTCCTAACAATTTAATTAAAGTATTGATTAAATAACTTAGACTTTTATTAGCCGAAAAGCAAAAAAAGCTATCTTAATAATTAAAGATGATTAATAATTGAAAATAATAATTAGTTAATAGTAAATAATCAAATATTATAAGATTTAAACTAATAATTAAAAAATAACTAATAAATAATTCTTGATTTTGATCACGATCGAAGAATAAATAGCAGTTAATGGGAAGAGTATGTCAAAATAGGGGAAAAAAGTTAATTATCACATTATGTCAAAAGTACAGACGATCGCTCAAACAGCTAGTGAAGTAGCAACACAATTAGGAATCAAGAAATTTGATATTTACGGCTCGGCAGTCGATGGAACAAATGTACAAGTATTTCAAGGAGAGCCAAAACAGATAAAAGCTTCCCAAAAATCCAATGTCATTGTCAGAGTCTGGAATGAAAAAGAGCAAATCGGTGTAACTTCTACTACTGATGTTGATAAGTTAGGGATAGAATTAGCTCTAAAAACAGCTCAAGAAGCTAGTTATTTTGGTGTAACCGAAGATGTACCAGATTTTAGCCCTTCGGCTAAATCTTCTTTACCTGAAGTTTCTACCGAGTTAGGAGAAAATACACCCGCTTCTGATTTGATTGAGCATTTATTAAAGTTAGAAAAAAAATTATTAGATTCTCACGAAGCGATCGCTTCAGTACCTTATAATGGCTTAGGAGAACAAGAGATAGAACGTTTTTATCTTAATAGCGAAGGTGCAACCAGAGAAGAAAAACGCACCTATTCTTCCGTTTATCTTTATGCGACTACCGAACAAGAAAACAAAAAACCTCGTAGTGGTGGGGCATATAAAATAGCTCACAGTCTCGACAAATTAGACTTAGAAGGTTGTTTTAGCGAAACCGTTGAAAAAACCGTTAGCCATTTGAATTATCAACCAATCAAATCAGGTAAATATAAAGTTGTTTTTTCCGCTGAAGCATTTTTAAGCTTGTTAGGTGCATTTAGTAATCTTTATAATGCTCAAAACATACTTGATAAACAAAGTTTGAGTACATCTGAATCGATCGGGAAACAAATTGCTTCACCTTTGTTATCAGTTAGTGATAATGCCCTTCACTCAGGTAATATTAGTGCGGAAACATTTGACGGAGAAGGCACTCCGACTCAAAACTTATCGATTATCGAAAAAGGAGTTTTGACTAATTTTTTACATAGTAGTGTCACAGCTAAAAAAATGAATGCCGAGCCAACGGGTAATGCTAGTATCGGTGCTAAAGTAAGTATTGGTCCTAACTATTATCATGTTTTTCGTGGTGAGCAACCAAAGAGTGAAGAATATAGTTTAGATACCGCTGAAAATGTCATTTTAATTGATGATGTCCAAGCATTACACGCAGGTGTTAATTCTTTGCAAGGTTCTTTTTCTTTACCTTTTGATGGTTGGTTAATCAATAAAGGCGAAAAAACTAGTATCGAGGCGGCAACAGTAGCGGGTGATTTTTTAAGTTTACTAAAATCGATCGTTTATGTTGAGCCAGATAATCAAGCAGAGGTTACTCCTAGCGGTGTTTGCCCACGTATTTGGGTTGATGAGTTATCAATCACAGGGCAATAAATTAATGAGTAATGAGTAATGAGTATAACTTCAGCTTTTAACTAGGTAAGCTTTAGCCTCGTCTTTATGACGAAAAAAAAAGTATAATTGTGATACTTTAAGAGCAATTGCATTACTCTGCACAGGTATAACTCATTACTTACTACTTCTTGGCGATCGAGTCACTTGTGAAATCTTTTGTAGTATTAGATCAATATAATCTGATAATTTTAACAGGAGGTTATAATGACTGAGCAACTTTACTAAATCTTTATAATAGCGGACATCATAATAGTAAAACTCTGTTGTAGAATGAATTGGTTTCAAACTTTTTATTCGGTATCTAAATCGATAATATTTGAAATTAAGACTAAAATGATTTAAACAAAGTTGTATTGATCAAACTCGATCGTAATGATTCTTAGATTATGGCGTAAATCGTACCAAAAGAAAATCAAAAATAAATCTTTTAGTATTTCGACAATTCTTATTTTTCCTTCTGTCATTACATTAATCTGTGCTTGTTTTTTGGTCGGTTATTTTGCTTATCAAAATGGAGATGATGAAGTTGAAAAGGTTGTCTATCAGTTGTTAGACAAATCATCACAGCAAATAAATTATCAATTAAATGACTTTTTAGCTACTCCTCATAAGTTTTTAGAAATTAATAGTCTTGCTTTGGAGACTAATATAGTTGATATTAACGATTTTGATCAATTAAAAAGTTTTTTTGGTTCACAATTTCAACTAAAGCAATTCGATAATTTAACTACAATTATTTATGCTAACGAAAAAGGAGAAGTTGTTACCTTTGCACACGATCGTTTCGGTATTTTTGGCAAAGAAAATAAAGATATTTTAGCGGAATCTTTTCAAGATAATTTAAGCTTATATTATTTAGATGAAAATGGAATTGTTACTGAAGAATTTAAAACGATTCCTGATTACGATCATCGTCAGTTACTCTGGTATCAAGACAGTATTAGTAAAAACAAACAAACTTGGCTGAAAATAAGACCTTATAGTATTGTTGAAGCGGCTACTCTTAGAGCAGTCAAACCAATTTATCAGCAAGATAAATTACAAGGTATTTTAACCGCAGAAGTTCTTTTAGATGATATCTGTAACTTTTTAAGAAATCTTCAATTTTCACCTTCTACTGAAATTTTTATTATCGATCGAAAAGGTAATCTAATCGCTACGACAACAGAAGATAAAGTAACAGTTTGGTTAAATCCTCAAAAAGAAGAACTAACTTTCATTTCAGCTCACAAAAGTAAAAATGTTGTTATTAGTAGTCTGACAACAAAACTTATTGAAAAATATAACGACTTAAATGATATTAACAATACTGAAAAAATTAATTTAACTATCAATCAAGATAAAAATGATAATTATCTAGCTCAAGTTAATGTGTATCAGGATGAATATGGTATTGATTGGTTAATTGTTACAGCCGTCAATAAATCAGATTTTACGGCTATTTTAAAAGAAAATTGGTACAACACGATTTTGATTTGTCTAATTGTTTTATTCTTTTCTATGTTGATCATTTTGTATCAATCAAAGATTATTTCTGAACCATTAGCTAAATTAACTAAAACAACTGAAAAAATAGCGGCAGGCGATTTACAGCAATCAATTTCGTTTCATCCAATCAAAGAAATACAGGTTTTAGGTCGATCTTTTCTACAAATGTCCAATCAATTAGAATTGTTATTTTCTGATTTACGTGATCGAGCAGAAAAAGATTTTTTAACGGGTTTATATAATCGTTATTATTTTGAAAAACAATTATCTTTGTTAATTGAAAAGGACAAAAATAAAAACAATCGCTCCAGACAAAGTAATCTAATTTTATTTCTAGATTTAGATAAATTTAAAATTGTTAATGATACTTGTGGGCATCCGGCAGGAGACGAAGTACTTTTTCATTTAGCTAATTTAATTAAACAACAATTACCGCCATCAAGTTTAATCGCCCGTGTCGGAGGTGATGAATTTTCGATCGTTATTTATCAAACAGATTTAAGCCTAACCGTTGAAGTGGCTAAAAAAATTATTGATCATGTTCAAGCATATAGCTTTGTTTGGCAACAACAAATATTTAAAGTCGGTGTCAGTATCGGTATTATTGAAATTCCTAATGAAGATAATATAGATAAAACTTGGATTATGAGTAATTTAGATCGAGCTTGTTATGCGGCTAAACAAGCAGGAGGAAACCGTTATTGGGTTCACCGAGATACTGATACTCAATTACAACAAATGCGTCTAGAAAGGCAATGGATTGTTCAAATTAATCAAGCGATCGAAAATGACTATTTTGTTCTTTATCATCAAAAAATAGAACCGAGTAATAGCAATAATCTTTCTCACTCTTCTCCTCGTTGTGAAGTTTTGTTAAGAATGATTTTACCCAATCAACGAATTGTCTCTCCTGCGATTTTCGTGCCGATTGCCGAAAGATATAGTCTAATGAATACGATCGATTTACTCGTCATCAAAAAATTATTTTTGTTTTTGTCTCAAAATAGTCATAATCCAAAAGTAAAAGAGACTACATATATGGTTAATTTGTCAGGAAAAACTGTTGGGAATCAAGAATTTTTACATTCACTATTTGATTTGTTTGAGCAATACCAAGTATCTTATTCCCATATTTGTTTTGAAATTACCGAAACTTTTACTGTCGGCAATTTGAATCAAGCCCAAGAATTTATTTTACAACTCAAAAATAAAGGTTGTCAATTTGCTTTAGATGATTTTGGCTCAGGAATGTCGTCATTTACTTATATGAAAGAATTGCCTGTAGATTACATTAAAATAGATGGTCAATTTGTGAAGAATATTCTCACTGATTCTTTATGTTACAAGATAGTTGAGTCAATCAGTGAGATGGCTAAAATTTTACAAATTAAAACGATCGCTGAATATGTAGAAAATCGAGAAATCAGAGAGATGATAAGCCAAATGGATATTGATTATGTTCAAGGTTATCATGTCTCTAAAGTGCAATTATTATCTTGAACAAAGCTGTATTGATCAAACCTTTCACTCGTCTTTCCTACCCCTCTTAGTCCAATCTTTCTAAAAGAGGCAGGAGAAAAGGTTGTATTTTGTCTATTTGTTCACTGTTTTAAGGTGTCTGCCAGATGCGTTGATGATAATCATGAGGCTTAGCACAAGGATCTGCATTACTATGATTATGTTCATGGCTGTGATTGTGTCCATGGCTATGAGTATGATGATTATGATCATGATGAGCATTGTCGCCATTGAGAGCATTAAGGCGGAATTTACACATCTCACAATTCATTTTTACTTCGCCTAGATGAGTTTCTATTTCTCTTTCTCTCAGTAGTTGTAATAACTCAGGTTGAATCCCCATTTCTGATAAGGAAGTGATTTCGATGTCTGGATATTCTTGTCTGTATTCGTCGGTGATACGATGTATTTTTTTCATCAATGCACCCATAAACAAGAAATAAGGTAAGACAATAATTCTTTTGCGGGCGATACAATAATGCTCTTTCAAAACCCATTTCTAAACGAGGATGAGTAATACCGATAAAACAAGTTTCAACAGTCTGATAGTCGCTTCCCTCCCACATAATACGAGCTAATTTGCAAACATCTCCATTAGCGTCAGGATCACTCGATCCTCTACCAACAAAGAGTAAGACAGTGTCTTTACGGGCAATCTGACGAGGATTATATTCAGGGGTATCTAGCTCGGCGAGTCTATTTTGCCATAAGGAAACGATATTGGGGTTGATGCCAAAGTGTCTGCCGTAATGAAAATTAAGTTGAGGATATTTTACACGAGTACGATCGAGTTCGCCTGTTATATCAAACTTGTTGTGACGAGCGGCAAATAAAAGTATCGGTAAAGCTGATATATCTGTATAACCTTGTTCAATGCAATAATCAACACCTTGCTCGATATTTGGTTCGGTTAATTCCAAAAAACAAGGAATCACAGGGCGAGAATGATCCAAATTTTGATACATCTGAACAAAGTCCAGAAAAACTTGACGACCATCTTCATCTCTTGTACCATGACCTATCATCAACAAAGGACGTTGATAAGGTAACGGTTGAAGTTGTATTTTTTGATTGTAATCGATCGTTACATTTTGCTCATTAAGTGTTTCCATAGTCATCGATAATAATTAGTTGATAATTGATAGTTGATAGCACTCAGAAGTCCGCTAGTAATACGACAGACGAAGAGGTTTTAATTGAGCGATGATAATCGACACTCGACACCGAAGGCTGATTAAGACGTTGATAGTTATAAAGAGTAAGCTTTTTTGAATTAATCCTTCATCCCTCATCTTTCATCCCTCATTTGTTATGTAGCTAATAAGTCAAACAAAATCATTCCAGTTATAAAGGCAAGTACACTAAAGACGATCGTAATTAGCATAATCTGCCATTGAGATAATTTTAGTTTCTTTAAATCTAACCTTAGCAAAATATTTGCCGAAACAATCACTAAAAAATCAGCAAAATAACCAAAATAGCAAAATGCAAAGACTAATACGATCGACCATAATAAAAGTGAAAACAATCCTTTAAAATCGGAATTGATACTTTTAGTAAACAAAAAAGTAGTTAAAGCAATAGGTGTACTTAAAGCAAGAGTAATCAGGATAATAGTAATCACCGCCAAAAATTTAATTAGTGATAACAATAAGTCATCTTCTAAACCAACTTGCAAAGAGACGTTTTGCTCATGAAGTAAATCAGCCCAAAATAAAGCATTACTGGCAATCAACCAACCAAAAATAAGATAAGTACACAGAAAAAGACTTGAAGATAAAAATAAGTTGCTATTTAACCAAGATATATCTTCGTTTTGGGAATTAAGTTTGTATCTATTATTAGGCATCTAACAACCGTAGTGAATACCAAATTTTTACTTACTATCGAATCTAAGTCGAGATTTTTGATAATTAGTTGAATCTATTAGCGATCAAATTACTCTGTAGTGAACTTTTTACTCTCGGTAGCAAATTTTTTATTAATAGAAAGGGAAGTTCAAAAAAGCGATTAGTAGTCAATAAAAACAGTTAACCGCAATTTTCAATTCCGCTTTCATCCTTTATCCTTTAATCTTTCACCTTTAACTATGCACTTAGCTAAAGCAAGTAGCAACGCCAAAATTGTTTTATTTTCGTTTTACCCAACTAATTAATTATTGAGTCAGCTTGCTCTTGCCTAGCAAAATTAACACATATATTGAATCATATAATCAAAATAAGGAGCGGCTTGTTCTGCTTCTTGGCTAGAAAGCAATGCTAATGATGCTTGTTTGAGACAACGTAAAGATTCAGCCATACCATTTAAAGGTACTCCTAAAGAATTATACATTTCTTTAGCTCCAATCAAACCAATTTTTTCAATCGGCTCTTTATCCCCTGCTAATATTCCGTAGCTGGCTAAACGTAAATACCAACCAAAATCTCTTAAACATTGATTATATTGTCTTTGAGTAGAAGCATTACCACCGGGTGCACGATAGTCAGGGCGTTTGCTAAATAATTCTTGACCTGCTTTATCAACAATTTTTTGTTCGTTTTCAGACAATGTTTGGGCGATTTGTACCCTCATTTCTCCAGTATCTAAAAATGCTTTGATTCCTTGTAGTTCACCGCTACTAGGGTAACGAAGTTCATCGTCTGCTTTGAGAATAACTTTACTGACTATACTCATTTTTAATTAACTAGTGTTATTTGATGTATTTATATGATTAGTTTAACCTAATTTGGTGTCTGTTTTTAAGTGCAAAAATGTTACAAATTGTTGAAAAAAATAACAACTCTTATCAATTAAAACAATTCAAATACGCCACGGCAAAATAGTTTTAATTTTTCTTCTATTTCTTTAGTCGGTAGGGATTTACCTGTTAATTGCCAATTTTCGATCGTTGAAAATCGCCAGACTTCTCCACTATGGTTAAAACCTGCTGTTTCGATGCCGATAAATTTATGGGTTTGTTCGACTATATCTTGGTGAAACCTTATTTGGACTAAGATACTTCTACTTTGTAGTTTACGACTCCATCCGGGAAAGTGAAAACCAATATCGATCGAATTTGGATCAATTAAATCGATCGTATCTGGGTCATTTTGCCATGGTTTCAAGTCAGCTTTAGCATCAGGAAAATGTTGTTTGAACAGATTAACAACAGAGGCTATTTTGGTGGTTGTTTCTAATGTATTAGCTTGTTCAGATGCGTTCATAAAATAAAAATGTTATGGATATCTTTTCCTCACAATAGAGTCGTTTACATCAGCTAAAAGTTATCTAGATAACTATTAAGAAATTTTAAGGAAGAGGTAACAACGGTTTGATAGCTGGATTTTGGAAAAACTTACTCGTATCAGCTAACAGTTTATCTCCCCACAGATTTTCAGACAAAAATTCTAATTTACCATAGCTATTATCTATTTTTAGGGCTTTTTGACCTAATTTAATCGCTTCTGTACGTTCTCCTTGTTGATACAAAGCAACAGCGATAGCTAATATTGGCTCAGCTTGATTTTCATCTACTGTTAATGCTTGTCTCCATTTGTCAATTGCTTGGCTGGTTTTACCTTCTTCGTATTCAACCAAACCAATATTATTTGTTGCTGGCCAAAAATCAGCTTCTAATGCAGTCGCTTTTTGGTAAGATGCGATCGCATCTGGATATTTATTTAACTTTAAATAAGTATTACCTAAATCAAAATATGCTTGTGGCACTTCAGGATTAATTTTTACTCCTGCTTGCAATTCTTCTAACGCTGATTCGTATTCTCCTAACTGAAAATAAGAATTGCCTAAAGAAAATAAAATATCTGCATCTTCAGGGGCTAAGTTTTTCGCTTTGAGAAATGATTGTATTCCCTCAGCAGTATTTCCCGACTGTAGTTCTAACGTTCCTAAAATAAACCATGTCTGATAAATTTGAGGAGACAATTGTGTTGCCAGTTTTGCTCGTGAAAGGGCTAAATCAAATTCTTGAAATCTAATTAGTTGTACCGCATCTTGTATCAACTGTGAACTATAAGTATTAAAATACTCTTCATTCAATTCAGGAGTGTAAGGCAACAATGCCTGTGCTTTAACTTTAGGAGAAAAAGAAAGCAAACTCAATAAAACTAAAATTGGTAAAAATCGGTAACGAGATAACACTATTTTTATCATCCAAAAATACTAAACTAACAAAATATCTTCATATTAGCAATTAATAGTAGAAAAGTCGGCAGAAAATTAAAATATCTCATCTTCTGCTCTATGTAGAGT
This sequence comes from uncultured cyanobacterium, assembly GCA_963710605.1. GTDB lineage: Bacteria > Cyanobacteriota > Cyanobacteriia > Cyanobacteriales > Cyanobacteriaceae > JAALKG01. The sequence goes on along the minus strand of CAVQBA010000006.1, from coordinate 59,468 downwards.
ATCAAAAAAACAATTATTAATTATTAATTGCTAATTATTAATTGTGACTAATACCCAAATAAAGTTCACCTACTTGAGGATTGTTGAGTAAATCTACACCTTTACCCTCAATCGCATCTGTACCACTTTCTAGTACATATCCTCTATGTGCCATCATCAAAGCTTTTTTAGCATTTTGCTCAACTAAAATAATTGCTTTACCCGCTTGATTAATTGCCTTGATTTGTTCAAAAACATTATTAACTAAAATAGGAGATAAAGCCGCCGAAGGTTCATCTAAAATGAGTAAATCTGGATCTAACATTAAAGCCCTACCCATTGCCAACATTTGTCTTTCGCCACCTGAAAGAGTACCTGCTTTTTGTTTTGCTCTTTCAAGCAATTTAGGAAACATTGTATAGATAAAATCCTTTTGTTTTTTGGTACTACCAGAAAGAATATAAGCACCCATCTCGAGATTTTCTTCTACACTTAAAGTTGGGAAAACATTAACAATTTGCGGTACATAACACATTCCCTTAGCGACAATTTCATTCGGTTTTAAACCAGCAATATTTTCACCTTTAAAAGTAATTTTGCCTTGATTAGGAGATAATAAGCCAAAAATTGTTTTTGCTAAAGTCGATTTCCCCGCACCATTTGGCCCAATTACGGTTACTAATTCGTCATTATCTATCCGAAAATTAATACCCTGTAAAATATTTAAATCTTTAATATATCCAGCATATACATTTTCTACTTCGAGTAAGTTGCCCATAATTGAGAGTTAATAGTTACATCTGTAAGGATGAAGAATAAAGCATGAAAAATAAAGCATGAAGCCTAAAAGTAATTCAGAAGAAATACACAATGTAAGATATAAAATATAAAATATAAATTACTACTTCAACAATAGTTTAAGAAGGAGTTTTTTGTAAATCGGGACGCTCTTCGCCTAAAATAGCACCTTCTACAGGACAAACTTGCAGACAGATACCACAATCGATACAAGTATCAAAATCAATCCAAAACCAGTCAGTACCGATCGCATTTTTACCTGGCCCTTCATGAATACAAGCTACAGGACAAGCAGATACACAATCAGAAACTCCTTCACAAACATCAGTAACAATGGTATGTGGCAATTTTCTTAATCTCCTAATTTAATAATAGATAATTTCTTACGCCCAAAGTATTATACTTTAATCTTTATAGCTAGTGCAATTGTTGAGATTTCTTTTTAGGTGATGGCAATTAAAACTTTCAGCCGAAGCAATCACCAATCAAGTCATCCCTACAGCTAAAGTTGATATCCCTTGGGCTTTTGATTGGGCAAAATTCTTGATTATCGCCAGTTTCAGCTTAGATAAGTAGCTTTACCTAAATAAAAGAAAGTTTTTTGACGTTTAATTAATTGGGGCTACTTAGCCAAAAACGGAATAGCTAAAAAATTGTTTGTTTAATAATCATTAATCTGTAACCAAAAACACATTCTTTACTTATATTTTGGGATACGGTATACAGTATTAAACTTAAAGTAGAAAAACTCAAATTATAGTTACTTTCAACACAAAACCTTGTGTATTAGTTGAATCAAAGTAAAGTTATTTTTTACTTGTCTAAATTTTAGCAATTTTAGCAGTAATACCAATAGCAGAAAACTTTAATGGCAAGAACATGACATTCCTAGTCAGAGGCAAAACAAAAATTAAGAAACTGAAATATTAATTATAAAAAATGAATAATCCTAAGATAAGTACACAAGAACCAGAAAATAGAGTATCTACAACAAGTAATACTGTAGAATCAGATTTAATCTATGGTTTGGATGCCAAACCACCTTTTGTTGAGTCGATATTTGTCGCCTTACAACACGTGTTTGCCTGTTTTGTTGGTATTATTACCCCCGGATTAATAATTTGCGGTGCATTAGAAGTACCTCCTCAAGATACAACTTATATTCTCAGTATGTCTTTAGTCGTGTCAGGTATCGCTACATTTATTCAAGTAAAAAAACTAGGCCCTGTTGGTTCGGGTTTACTTAGTATCCAAGGAACAAGTTTTGCTTTCTTAGGTCCGATTATTGGTACTGGTTTAGCCATCAAAGGTGCAGGTGGTAGCCCTCAAGAAGCCCTGAGAATAATTTTCGGTTTATGTTTTTTTGGTGCTTTTGTCGAAATTTTTATCAGTCGCTTTCTTCATTTAGCTAATAAGGTTATTACTCCTTTAGTAACGGGGGTAGTCGTCACTCTAATCGGTTTAACTTTAATTAAAGTTGGTATTGTTTCGATGGGAGGCGGTGTTGCTGCCCAAAACGCAGATACTTTTGGTCGTCCTATTTTTTTAGGGGTGGCATTTTTAGTTTTAGCGGTAATAATTGCTTTGAATTGTACCACCAATAATTTTTTGCGTATGTCATCAATTGTTATTGGTTTAGTTGTCGGTTTTATAGTTTGTATTCCTTTAGGTTTAGTCGATTTTAGTAACCTCTCTGGATTACCTGCTTTTACTCTTCCCATACCCTTTCGTTATGGTTTAGGATTTAGTTGGGGAGCATTTATTCCTTTCGCTTTTATTTATCTGATTACAGCGATCGAATCTATTGGTGATTTAACCGCAACTTCAGCAATTTCAGGAGAACCGATTGAAGGACCTAAATATTTCAAACGTATTAAAGGTGGAGTTTTAGCTGATGGTATTAACTCAATCATTGCGGCTTGTTTAAACACTTTTCCTAATACTACTTTTAGTCAAAACAATGGTGTAATTCAACTAACAGGAGTTGGTAGCCGTTATATTGGTTTTTTTATCGCCCCTATTTTTATAATTTTGGGTTGTTTTCCTCTTGTTACTGGAGTTTTCCAAGCCTTACCTCAACCTGTTTTAGGAGGAGCAACCATTGTTATGTTCGCTACAGTAGCCGTAGCAGGAATTAAAATTCTTTCTTGTGTTAATTTAACTAAGCGTAATTCGATCATTTTAGCTGTTTCCTTAGGTTTGGGCTTAGGAGTAACTGTCGTACCCGAAATTTTAGCGAATATGCCTATCTTAGTTAAAAATATCTTTTCTTCAGGTATTTCTACAGGAGGAATTACTGCTTTATTGTTAAATACAATTATACCTGGACGAGAATAAATGAGTAATGAGTAACGAGTAACGAGTAATGAGTAATGAGTAAAAAGCTAAAAGCTAACTTACCCTTTGCCCTTTACCCCTTGCACGAGTACCCTTCATTTAACCTTTATTTTGTGCTAAAAATGTAAGTAAATTGGTATTAGCCGAACTAACACAGCTTACCAATTGTGAATTAATACTAAAAGATAACTAATTAATTAATTAAATCAATCATTCATAAATCAAATTAAAGAGAAAATGTATAACTTAAAAGCAGTCATTATCGGTGCAGGAATGGCAGGTTTAACAATCGGTATCGCTCTACGTCAAGCGGGATACAAGGTAGAAATCTATGAAAGAACTAAAAAATTACGTCCCGCAGGTGCAGGTATATCTCTATGGTCAAATGGTATTAAAGTCCTCAATAAATTAGGCTTAGGAGAAGAAGTTGCCGCCATTGGTGGACAAATGAACCGTATGGAGTACCGTAATTTAGAAGGAGAGGTTTTAAATGATATTAACTTAATTCCCTTAATGGAACAAGTAGGGCAAAGACCTTATCCTGTCTCTCGTACAGACTTACAGCAAATGATGTTAACGGCTTTTGGTGAAGAAGATGTAAAAATGGGGATGCCTTGTGTCGAAGTTAAGCAAGATGAAGACAAAGCAACAGCCGTTTTTGAAGATGGCACTACCGCTACAGCAGATGTGCTAATTGCGGCTGATGGAGTTAATTCGATCGTGAGAAGCTATCTTAATGGTAGTGAAATACAACCTCGTTATGCAGGTTATGTTAACTGGAATGGAATAGTAGAAGCTAGTCCTGATTTAGCCCAGAAGGATGTTTGGGTGATATATGTAGGCGATGGTAAAAGAGCTTCAATGATGCCTATTGGGGACAATCGTTTTTACTTTTTCTTTGGTTGCCCGATGGCTCAAGGTAGTAAAACTCCTCCTGAAAAAATCCGTGCAGAATTACAAGAAGTTTTTCAAGGTTGGGCTACTCCTGTACAAAATTTGATTGCTAAAATCGATCTTGATCAGGTTAATCGTTTAGAAATTGGTGATCTCGATCCTTTACCTCATCTGGTTAAAGGTAGAATTGCTTTAGTTGGAGATTCTGCCCATGCGAGTACCCCTACCTTAGGTCAAGGTGGTTGTCAAGCTATGGAAGATGGTGAGGTTTTATCTCGTTATTTGATTACTACTAATATCAGTGTAGAAGATGCTCTTAATCGTTATGAAGCTGAACGCAAAGAAAGGGTTGCTAAGTTAGTATTAAAGGCTCGTAAGCGTACCGACATTATTTATAATAAAGAACCCGATTTAACTCGTGAATGGTACGAGCAGTTAAAACAAGAAGAAGAAAAAGATGTGACCGATGCGATCGCTAAAATTATTTTAGGTGGGCCACTGCGTTAATCTCAAGAAGACTTACAACTCAAGTTTTAAATACCGCTAATAGTTGTATTGCCAAGGAATAGCGATCGGTTAATCTTTGTAGTGGGGAATTATTTTAACCACGATCGTCATTATATTTGAGTTGGGGGATTTTTTGTTGGCTGAAAATTTAATGAGTTGAATTATGAGTGGAAAATTTTTCTTTTTCATCATCTTTTAACTCCAAATTCTCCATTCTCTAAGCTTTTTTTTGAATTTTAATACTTTTTCTATGAATAGCAGTTTATATAGCATCGAACAAATAAATCAAATGTCTTTAGAGGAATTTGTGGCTACTTTAGGGGAAATTTGGGAACAAACCCCAGCTATTGCCCGAAAGACTTGGTATCAAAGAGCATTTAAAGATTTAGATGATTTATACCAACAGATGCTAACAATCGTCAATCAAATGACAGAAACCGAACAATTAGCCTTAATTAAAGCACATCCTGATTTAGGTAGTAAAGCAAAAATGGCTCAAGCGTCGGTAGAAGAGCAAACAGGGGCAGGATTAAATTCTCTATCCGAGCAAGAATACGATCGTCTATTAAATCTCAATCAGACTTATAAAGATAAGTTTGGTTTTCCTTTTATCATTGCAGTTAAGTATCATAATAAAGAAAGTATTTTACAGGCTTTTGTCGATCGTCTGCAAAACGATCGAGAGCAAGAAACTCAACGGGCATTAACCGAAATAAGTACTATTGCCCGACTACGTTTAGAGTCGTTAATCAGTTAAAAAATTTCTAGTATATGTCCACTTTATTAGTCAAAAATATCCATACTTTAGTCACCATGGATGATAACCGTCGAGAAATTCGTCATGGTGCTTTATACATTAATGATAACGTCATCGAACAGGTAGGAACGATCGAACAATTACCTGATACTGCCGATGAAATTCTTGACTTAGAAGATAAACATATAGTCTTACCTGGTTTAATTAATACTCATCATCATTTTTATCAAAACCTAACCCGTGTTACTCCTGCGGGGCAAAATGGTAGTTTATTTAACTGGTTGACTGCTCATTATCCCCTCTGGGCAAACCTTACCGCCGAAGCTATGTATTATAGTTCCCAATTGGCAGTGGCGGAGTTATTACTCTCAGGTTGTACCACTTCAAGTGATCATCATTATATTTTTCCGAATGATTGTACTCTTGATGAACAAATTAGAGCGGTACAAGAAACTGGTTTAAGATTCCATGCTAGTCGTGGTAGTATGAGTGTCGGTGAGAGTAAAGGAGGTTTACCACCTGATAGCTTAGTGGAAAAAGAAGCGGATATTCTTCAAGATAGTCGCAGGTTAATTGAACAATACCACGATAACGATCGATACTCTATGTTGAGAATTGTTCTTGCCCCTTGTTCGCCTTTTTCGGTATCTACTGATTTAATGAAAGAATCGGCGGCTATGGCAAGAAGTTATGCAGGTGTCCGTTTACATACCCATTTAGCTGAAAATAAAGCTGATGTTGAGTATAGCTTATCTAAGTTTAATTTAATTCCGGGGGATTATGCTGATTCGGTGGGCTGGTTAGGAGATGATGTTTGGCACGCCCATTGTGTGAAATTAAGCGATCGCTCGATCGAAAATTTTGGTAAAACAGGTACAGGAGTTGCTCATTGCCCTTGTAGTAATATGCGTTTAGGCAGTGGAATTGCTCCAATTCGTAAAATGCTGAATGCGAATGTAAACGTGGGTTTAGGTGTTGATGGAGCGGCTTCTAATGATGCCACTAATTTACTCCATGAAGCCCGTCAGGCTTTTTTGTTAGCTAGGGTAGGTAGTGAATCTGCTGGGGTGATGAATGCTCGTAATGCTCTTGAGATTGCCACTAGAGGAGGTGCTAAAGTATTAGGAAGAGATGATATTGGTTATCTAGCCACAGGAATGGCAGCGGATTTTATTGCGATTGATATAGATAAACCTAGTTTTGTTGGTACTCATGCTGATTTGGTTTCGGCTTTAATTTACTGTCAAAACGATCGAGTTAATTATAGTTTTGTCAACGGGAAAAAAATAGTCGAATCGAGGACAACTAACTACAATCAAGTTAAATTCTTTAGTGACAAAAACTCAGCAAATTGCCATCAATTTAATCAATAGCTAATTCTAAACAAAGTCAACAAAAAAACTAGATCAACTTATTCTCGTAAATTGATAATATCTGTAGCAACCAAAGGGTTTGTGTGAATATTATAGTAGAAGTTTCCTCCTTGATTGAAGGGCAGGGCTGTTTCATTCAAAGGAAGAAGAAAATAGCTATCTGCTCACAATAAATAGCTATCTGCTCACAATAAATAGCTAGAAGCTATTACTACTCGATCGAGAGTGCTTACATTGTCTTTTTACTATTAGAAAAAAACGGCTAAGTTTACTGGTATTTCTGGCGTGGTATAAATTACAGACATAAGACATGAAACAGCCCTGCTTGATTGAAGGGGGATGACAATGTCCTAACCTATTCATTTTCTGCTATATTTTTGATGTCTTGGTTAATCTCACAATATATTTTTTAGACTAACTCCATGAATGAGTTTTTTGGTAGATCGAATACCACAGTAATGTCAACAAAAGGGATGGTTTCATCTCCTAACTATTTAGCTTCACAAGTGGCTCTAACTGCTTTAAATCAAGGCTGTAATGCTGTAGAAGCAACGATCGCAGGTTCGACCGCACTTTCGGTAGTGTATCCACAAATGGGGACAATTGGTGGCGATAATTTTTGGTTGATATACAGTGCTAAGACAAAACAAATAAAGGGTTTAGAATCAACGGGGGCGGCAGGAAAAAACGTCACCAGCAACTTTTATCGCTCTAAAGGGTACGATACAATACCCGATCGAGGTTATTTAGCGGCAAATACAGTACCGGGTGCAGTAGCTGGTTGGCAAGAGGCTTATCACTATTCTCAAGAGCAAATGAATGGTACGAGTAAGTGGCAAGATTTACTCACTCCTGCGATTGAATATGCCGAAAATGGTTTTCCTATTTCTACTCATCAACATCAATGGCTAGAAAGAAACATTAATTCACTCGATCGAGAATTTGGTAATCTAAAACGTTTTCAAGGTTTTAACTCGATTTTTTTTAAACCTAACGGTAAGCCTTATCAATATGGAGAAATACTATATCAAACAGATTTAGCCCAAACATTAACTAGAATTGCTGAGTATGGTGCAGATGAATTTTATCAAGGAGAAACAGCTAAAAGAATTATTCAAGATTTGCAATCTAACGATGGATTACTAACTTTCGATGATTTTGCTAGGCATCAAGCTAAATGGGTTGAGCCAATCTCTGTCGATTATCGTGGTTATCAAGCCTATAATCTACCACCTCCGACTCAAGGAATGGCATCGCTACAAATTTTAAGTATTCTTAATAATTTTAACGTGAAGGAGTTAGGAGAAGGAACAGCAGATTATTATCATCTAATCGTCGAAGCAATTAAATTAGCATTTAACGATCGTAATCGTTGGCTTAGTGATCCTGATTTTGTTAATATTCCCCTAACTCAATTATTATCAAAGACTCATAATCTCAATCTCGCTCAACAAATCCAGATGCAGGTTACTCAATTTCCAGATTCAACAACTAGTCTCGAATCTGATACTGCTTGGATGGGTGTGGTGGATAAAGATGGTAACGCTGTATCTTATATTCATAGTATTGCCGATGCTTTTGGCTCTGGTATTGTGGCTAAAAATACGGGTGTATTGCTTCAAAATCGAGGTAAGTTTTTTTCCCTTGATTCAAATCACGTTAATTATCTAGAACCATACAAGCGTACTTATCATACTCTTAATCCAGCGATGTTATTAAAACAAAGTAAGCCTTATTTAGTTTACGGCACGATGGGCGGAGACGGGCAACCTCAAACCCAAGCGGCACTGGTTACTCGTGTAGTTGATTTTGGTTTTTCAGCACAAGATGCGATCGAATCTCCTCGTTGGATTCAAGGGCGAAATCTTGGCTCGGAAACAAATGAACTTAAAATAGAAGGAAGAGTCGAGCAATCTGTTTTAAATGAGTTAGAAAGACGAGGGCATCAACTTAATATACAACCTAATTTTACTGATGTGATGGGACACGCTGGGATGATTATAATCGATCGAGACACTGATGTAAGATATGGTGGTACAGATCCTCGTGGTGATGGAAGTGCGATCGGGTATTAATGGCGATCGTAAATTGTCGGTTGGATTGAAGCTTAGAAAACGTTAGGATATAAGTAATATATAAAATAAAGTGCGAAACCTGACAAACAAAACTACAAATTTAATTTTGGGTTTATGCCATAAACCCCTACAGACTTATCGCTTGAATCGAAATTATTTATTTGCTCAAAACCATTGAATTATTCTGATTATCGTCCTTCATCTTCACCAAAACAGTTGAGCTTGTTTGAACCCTCAGCTACTTATCAGTTATCAAAAAAAACAACTACTCCTGATATTGCTATGAGTAAAAGTTTTTTAGAAAACTGGAAAAAAAGTATTTACAATTATCAACAAGCTCAAATAAATAATCAGATACAACAAGGTGATTTAATCAGTGAAAAAACATCTATTTGCGAAGTAGAATTATTTAATCCTTTTGAACAAGAAACTCATAGCGATCAGTTTTATGATTTACCTAATTACAACTTAAGTGAAAGTTGTTTATACTTTATTTTAGATACTCATTCTTCTTTATTATTATACGTAGGAGAAACAAAACGATCGCCCGGGCAAAGATGGATTAATCACGATTGTAAAAACTATATTCAACACTATTTAGAATTACATCGAAAGTACGATTTACCTGTTTTGATTAGAAGTGCTTTTTGGTGGAGTGTTCCAGAATCTAGAAAGTTACGCCAAAAGTTAGAAAAAGAATTAATCTTAAAATGGCGATCGCCTTTTAATAAAGAATCATGGCAATGGTGGGGGCAACCGTTTAAATAACTATAATTCTCACCGAATAATTGCGTAGCCGAACTAATTCATCACAGGTTTTGATTAACTTGTTACTTCTTATCAATGCAATTTACTTCTTATCAATCGAAATTTAGAAGACAACCAACAAGTACCTAAACTCTGGTATTGTTTTAGCGATCGATATATTCGTTCTTTAGAGACATTATCACACTACGCTCAATTATTTATTTATATTCATGACAACTGAGTCAAACATAAATGTGTTAATTTTCCCTTCCCTTATTACCAAGGCAAAACTTCTCCATTAGAATGCCAAAATGTTCCTGTATTTTCCAAAGTAAGTTCATCAATTCTCGATAACAATCCTGTGACAGATTGTTCTGTTGTAATACCATTATCAGTAAAGCCTGTCATCCGAGTTTTAACTAATCCAGGATGAAGAATCGCCACAGCAATCTCTTCGGGTTTGAGATCGATTGATAAACATTTACCTGCCATAGAAACTGCGGCTTTGCTCAGACGATAGCCATAATAACCACCAGATGTATTATCTTCGATTGAACCCATACGACTAGTCATAATAATTACTTTTCCACCTTTTGGGAGGTTAGGTAATAATGCTTTAGTTATCTTGAGTGTACCGATCGCATTTATTTCAAATTGCTGACGAATACTATCAAAATTTAAATAATCGAAGCTATCAGCATTAACTATTCCAGCGTTGTTAATTAAAACATCAATTGTTTCACCATCTAATTTTACAACCAAATCAGCGATCGTTTGATACTCAGTAATTTCTATGCCTGATATAACTGTTACTCCCAAACTATCTAATTCTTCTGAAGTGCTTCGACAAACTGCAATTACTTGATTTCCAAGTTGTTTTAGTTGACGACAATATTCTAAACCTATACCTCTATTTGCCCCTGTCACTAAATAAGTTGTCATTTTGTCTTGTTCTTGTTTTAACACTAAAATATTTCACTTTCATGATAATAACAGACGATCGTGCGAAGCAGAATAAGGGCAGACGATCGATCAGATCAATAAACTTACTCATCATATATTGCTTGACTAATTAAACATTTTGTGTATGTCTGCTAAAAAATTATTGCAAATCTAATCTATCTAATTTTATAGTTACTAATTAACTACATATTATTCAAAGTACAATTAAGAAACTGCTCATATCCTTGTTTAAACTTTTGTTTTCCATTTGATTCAATAATTGAGCCATGTGCCATAATTACCCTTTCAAAATCCCATTCTAGAATTTTAGTCACTGAAGTTTTGACTTTCTGTTTATCGCTAGTAGCAATTTTTTCTAAAAGCGATGGTTTAAGATGATTAAAATCACCAGTAATTCTCGCTACAAATTGTATAAAAGGCGAAAAACTATCATCAATATTAAAAGCTGTGTCTGTCAATATAAGAGTCTTAGTTAAAGAATGAAAAAAAACAAATTCATTTAATAATTCAAAACCGTTAAAAGTAGTTGTTTTAAATCCATCAAAAAAAAGATATTCAAGACTATTATTAAATTTACCACCTTGATAATTAAGGTTTTTATCGATCGATATATTTGGTTTTTTAGCTTTCAAATCTGGACTTGCCCAAACCATCGCATTAGGAAAAAGTTTTTTCCAATCAGAAACAAATAAATAATGAAATAAATTAGGTGCAATAATATGTTTTACTAATCCAATTTCATTCAATTGAGTTTGAATAGTATCATTAATTTGGATAGGAGAAATAACTACTAATTCATCATTCTCTAGACGAATGATAGTCATTTTTGTCCCGACTTCTAACCCTAAGTATTTTAATTGTTGTTGTGCAATCCAAATATTTGAATCTATTTTTGTTAGCATTTTTAGTGATCGACTATTTGTTTTTTTACCTCAAGATAATTTTAGATTAAATCGAGCTTTAGATAGTGATATTAAATTTGTTTGATGACTTATAATAAAATCAAGATATACATATACTCAGTCATATCCAATGACTAAAGTCATTACTACAGTACTTTGTTATTCATTTATGCTTAAAAGATTAGACTAAACAATAATATTAAACTGATTAAAGTATTTCACTAACTAACCCATAGATAGATGACTCAAGAAAACACCGAACCAAAAAAACAGACGTTAGAAGATAATAGTATTGAGAAAGACAAGAAAGAAGATAAGCAGGTAAATAAAACATTAGAAGCTAAGACTGATAACGATGTTACCCAAAAAATAAATTCTTGGAGTCGCTTGTTAAATTCGATCGCTAATTTGTTAAAATCTTTTGCACCTTATCTATGGGTATTAGTAATTATTATTGTTATTATTCCCTTAATCGGGCAAGGAATTATTGCTCAATCTTTTAGTAACAAACCAACTTCTAATAAAGAAATTACGATTGAAAAAACAGTTATTGAGTGGAATAAAATTGATGTTGCAATTAAAGATAGTTTAGATTTAGCTTATAAAAATACTAATGAATATGCAGACGAGCAATTACAAATTTGGGTTGATGATTTAGCTACTAGAATCGATCCTAATTTTTTAGATTGGTACTTTGGTTATTTTAATCAAAAACAAATAGAATATAAAGGTTTTTTTAATGCCTTGAAAGCTGGAAGTTTTAAGCTATTTAAACTGAATAATAAAGGTATAAATGAGCAAATAGCCGAGTCAATTACTCAAGATTTTCAGTTAGAATTTAGTAAAAGAGTATTACGCCCCCAAATAGCTCAATTGCAATTAGAAAGAATAACCAATCAAATAGTTAGATATTATCTTAAGCAAGTTGAAACAAATATTAGTGACATTGCCATCAACTATCAAATTCCTCAAACAGATTGGGATAATTATCTTAATGATATTGCCGTTAGTATTTACAATACAGAAGGGAACATTTCTAATACACCTTTAAAAGTTTTTGTCGGTGGTGGTGCTTATGTAGCTGTTAAACCTTTAATCGTCAAACTTATACCGACAGTCAGCAGTAAAGTAGTGGCTAAATTAGCAGGAAAAGCGGGGGCAAAAGTGGCAACTAAAACAGGTGGAGTTTTAGCCGGTAAAATTGGCTCAACTTTTTTAGATGCAAGTGTAGGAGTTGGTATTATTTTATGGGATATTTGGGATATTAATCATACCGCTCAAATTGAAAAACCGATTTTAAAAGAAAATTTGATTGGTTATTTAGAAGAAGTAAAAGATTCGTTACTTAATAATCCTGAGACAGGAATTATAATTATTATCGATCGAATTCAGGAAAATATTGTTTCAAGTTTGATTTAATTAAAACTTTTACCATGCTTAACTATTTTTAAAATCTTTAATTTAATTATTTTTTATGAATATTATCGATCGATTAACCAAAAACTTAACTATCTTATTACTTACTATTATTTTAGTTTTTAATAATCATTTGTTATTTTTAAAACCTGCTGTAGCGGACATAATTAACAATAACAAAATAGCTTTTTTAGATGATAAAAATTATGACTGGGCAAAGATAGATAAATCATTAACTGATAAAATTAAAGACAGTCTTCTTGTGGCGGAGGAATTCGCAACAGAAGAATTAGATGACTATATTGATGAATTGATGGTGAATGTAGATCAAGATTTTTTAGATTGGTACTTTAGTTTTTTCAATCAAAAATCGATCGAATATGGAGGCGTAATTTCTTGGGTAGGTTTCAAATTGGACAAACGCTTAAAACTATTAAGAAAAGAAGATGAAAAAAATCTCAATTCAAGTGAAATAATAGCTAAAAGATTGACCAGAAAGTTTTATGATAAATTTCAGGAATTAGTATTTACTAAATCAGCTCAAAAAGATCTTAAAAAAATAATTGAAAGAACTGGTAAAATATATGGTAATTCTATTAGTTTAGTTTTCGCAGATATTAAAAACGATTACAAAATTGACGATCGTGATTGGGATAGCCATTTAGGAGAACTTGCTCAATTAATTTATAATACAGGAAATAGTAAATCTAGCTTATCACTACAAAGTTTAGGTAGTTCATTGTTAACCGAAACTACGATCGTTGGAGCAGTTATCGGTGCCAAATTATTTAGTAATATCGCACTCAAAGCAGGAAGTAAATTAGCAGTTAAAGGTGGAACTTCCGTTGCTGTATCAACTACAGCTAAATTAATAGATCCTTTATTAGCGATCGGTTTTGTAGCTTGGGATGTATGGGATTATAAGAATATGGTAGCGGATTCTCGTCCTATTTTAAGAAAAAATATTCTTGATTATTTAACTGAATTTAAAAACCAAATTTTGCAAGATCCAGAAATTGGTATAGTTCCCAAATTAGAGGAGATAGAGTACGAGTTAATTAAGCAATTACCTTCTTTTTATGAATAAATAATATTATCTTCTTCACTTTATTGAATTACCATGTTGTAATGATTGTTCATTATAATTCTTCTAGCTTTTCATCTTTTTCTAAGTATAGTTTAGTCTCATATCTATTTTTACCTGCGATCGTAATAGGTTCATCAAGTATAAGCTTGTGACTCTAAAATAGAAGACTGACTAATTGTTTATACTCTTTTCTTTATTTACTCTTGATGATTCTAAATTTCAAAGATAGATAAGGTGACATAAACTATGATAATTACTTATTTCACAAACATAGTAATGTGATTCTGATCTTGCCATTTAATTACCTGAAGATAAAGATTAGTTTGCTGAAAATAGATACTTTCATAAGCTAATCTTAAACTACGTTCTAGATTCTCTTTGTTAACTTGATTTGTATTATTAGAGCCAATTTTTTTACATAACAAAATTGATAAAATATTAATTAAGTCATGACCACAACATATCTGCTCTTTATAATGAAGCTTATCTTTTTTATTCTTAATTTTCACTAGTAAATCTTGTTGAACAATCGAATAGTTTTGAGTTTTATCTATAATTGTTTTAATTAATTTTTTACAATCAACAATTAATTTTTTTGTATCTAAAAAATTTTGGTACTTCAAATCATTAAAACTGAGATTCAAGTTATCTTCTCTAGAAATCCAACGTAAATAACCCAAATCACAACTTAAATTTAATAAAACTTGTCTAACATCTAATTTTAATTTATTAAGCTTATCTTCTGAGGCAAATTCTTGAAGTAATTTATTTAAAGCTGGCGATCGAATTAACATAATTTCCAAATCATGATAATCCGTTAAAAATAAATTATTGTGGTTATATTGAGTATTTTCTAAACGATCGAAATCAGCATCAACGATACCTATTATTCCTTGTATATTATCGTTATTTAAAATATCTAATACTTGAATTACTCTTTGTTTACTAGATGGTTTTCCTTTACAGATTTCAAAACGACAATTTAATTGGTCAACAAAATTTTGATATACTTTTTTATCAGAATCACCCTCGACTAATATAAAACTACCTTGAAAATTTGTTTTTTGTTGTCGGATAGTGTTAGCAATACGATCGACTGTTAGATATTCTCGCATTATTCTATTTCTTTAATTCAACCGTTAAATCCCAGCGATCGTTTATCAAATCTGGTGAATGAGTCGCCATTAAAATATCTAAATCGGCAATTTTAATTATACTTTCTAAATCAGTTAAAAAATCGACTAGCCAACTTACATGAAGGGATAATTCGGGTTCGTCAATTAAGACTAAAGAATTAGGTTTTACATTAAATAATAAATCATAAAGCATGATTAATTCGTGCTGTTCTCCTGATGATAAATCTGTCGGCGAAATTTTCTTATTTTCATTTTCTGAAGGAGAAGATAAATCTTTATTCGTTGTAAAAATAAAACCCCTTTCTTTGTCAAAATTAATTTGTTTAGAAGAATAAGCAAATTTTTTATCAATAATTTTTTTTAACAATTCTATTTTATCAGCTATATCTTTAAATACATTTAACTTTTTTTCTACATCTTCAACATATACAGATAAAAACATTTTTGTGCTTTCATCGGTATTATCAATGGTATTAGACTGTATATTAAAATCGCTATCTTCTTCTTTGTTCAACAAACCAACATTTATTAAGCGATTTCTCTGTTTTTGCAGATGATTTAGTTGTTCAGATAGATTTTCTCTTTGTAAATCAGTGTTTCCTACTTGTACCAATTGTAAAACTCTCGATGGAAAAGTTCTTTCTAAAGATTGTGAAATAGAACCATATTCAGTAAATTTTCGATCCATTAAGTTAGCTAATTTTTCTGAATAATTAGAAACAGTAGAGTACGATTTCTTCTTTTTATTGATTTTTTCTATATTGATTAATCTTTGAGAATTTATTAAGTGGATATTAATATTATTTGTTATTTGCTCTAACCATTCACAGATATCATCATCATTTTTATTTGAGTCTTCTTCTATTTCATTTATATCCATAGATATTTTCCGTCTTATTATCTGACTATACCAAGAAATTTGAGAATCATAATCTTCTATTTTTTCTTCATTATCTTCTATTCTAGGAATAAAGTCTTTAATAACTAAATCATTTTCTTTTAATAAGAATTTGATATCATACCTATGACTTGTCGTTTTTTTGTCGTTAATATGATTCTTTTTTACAATTTCAATATTATGAGCGTTATCAAAATAAATTACAAATTTTTCAAATGGTGTTTTTCTAAAAATGGAATAACGAGAATGAAAAAAATCATTGAGCATTGTAAGAATAATTGTTTTCCCTACACCATTAGCACCATGAATAATAGTTATCCTTTCTTCCACATTTAGACGAATTTCATGGTTAAAAATCCCAAATAATCCATCTATAGAAATTTTTGTTATTCTCATAATGTTCTATTAATGCCATATTTTAGTTAAGCTAATTATAGAGTGAGCAAGACCAAAAAAACCTTAAGCAGTAAAATTTTTTCGCACTCAAAATTATAATAGACGATCGTTTTAGACTCAACTTACATCAACTCAAAAATATTTTTATCTTCATAAGACTCGACTAAAACCCCAACAAACTCAATTAGTGATGCCAGAAGATGAGTTTCTTCTTCTGTATGAGGAACAAATAAAGTATTTTTTAAAAACGATCGACTACTTTGATAATCAAGATTAATGATTTTTAATATAATCTTTTAATAAATTATTAATTTCTACTTGATGAGATTCTTTATTTTTTTGATACCAAGTTACTATTTCCTCATCTAAATACAAAGTTAGTAGCTGTTTGTGTGAAGAATCTTTTAAACCACGTCTAATAGTTTTACTTTTTGTCATTTCAGGTGTAATTTCAGGGCAATCGGAAAAGTCTATATCTTCATCAGTCATAGAATCTAATCTTTCCCAATCAGTCATAGATTTCTTGGAAGTAGATTTGTTGTTCATTTTTTGTCCCTTTTCGTGCTGATATTATTCTAATACTATTTTCTTTTTCGGTGTAAACAACGACGATTATTGTACCCTTTAATAAACCAATAGCGATAAGTCTTTGTTCGCCATAATTAAAACGATCGTCTTCTATTATTACTGTATCGTAATCAAATATTTTGTAAGCATCAATAAAATCGATTCCATGTTTACGAATATTGCTGTAACGCTTATTTTCATCCCATTCAAATTGTATATTCATAAAATAACAAAGTGAGCAAAAAGCTCACTCTTTACACTAAATTTAAGCACTAAAATATTTCGCTACGGGATGATAACAAATAATAGCACTTGTCGATTGCTCGGGATATATTTGCTCACTCTCATCCATATACATACCAATGCGTTTAGTATCCAATAAATCTAATTGTATATACTGATCTAGCATATTCGGACAAGCAGGATAACCAAAACTATAACGTGAGCCTTGATAGCGTTGTTGGAACATTTCCCGAATATTATCGGGCTCAGAATCACCATAACCTAACTCTCGTCTTATCCTTGCATGACACCATTCTGCCATCGCTTCGGCTGTTTGTACCGCCATACCGTGATAATAAAGGTAATTGGTATATTCATCAGCCGCAAATAGTTTTTGGGCATATTCAGTCGCAACTTCTCCCACCGTTACGGCTTGCATCGGGAAGACATCGATCGTATCTGAGTCTGTAGGGGCAAAAAAGTCGGCTATACACAAACGTTTACCCGATTTTTGACGGGGGAAGTCAAATTGAGCAACAATCTCTTTATCCTCTGGTTTTTCGGGGTTATAAATATACAAAGTATTTCCTTCAGATTGACAAGGAAAATAACCATAAATTAATGTGGGATGTAATAGATTTTCGGCTTTAACTTTAGCTTTCCACTCATCTAAAATAGGGTGTACTTTTTCAGCTAAAAATTCGTTATATTCTTCTCTTGGTTGCCCTTGAGGTTTACGAAATTGCCATTGCCCTGCAAAAAGTGCTTGTAAGTCTAAATACCAAAAAAGTTCGTCTAAATCAAAATCTTCTGGTGATAATATTTTAGTACCCCAAAAAGGAGGTGTTGGACGTTTTATATTAATATCTACAGCTTCACTACGGCGAGTATCTATTACTTCTGGTTCTTTATTTTTTACTTCTTTTTCTTCTTTATTATTATCGCCATTTTCTTCATTTTTAGCTCTACCTGCAAAGTATTCATTTTGCTCTAAAAATTCGCCTAAAAAACCACTAACATCATTCCATTGATCTGATTTTTTAGCGGGCATTAATTTGTCCATAAAATTCAAATCAGCAAAAGCATCTTTACCGTAAACTACCTTACCTTGATAAACATCTTGACAATCACCATGAACAAATTTGGGAGTAAGTGCCGCACCACCTAGAATGACGGGAACGTTTATACCTTCTTTGTTAAAGGTATCTAGGTTATCTTTCATAAAAGCAGTAGATTTGACTAATAAACCACTCATGGCAATACAATCTGGTTGATGTTCATGGTAGGCTTTAAGAATATTTTCGACAGGTTGTTTGATACCTAAATTAATAACTTTATAGCCATTATTAGAGAGAATAATATCGACTAAATTTTTACCAATATCGTGGACATCTCCTTTAACTGTAGCGATTAAAAACTTACCTTTTCCGCTATCATCGGCTTCGTCTTTATCCATAAAAGGTTCGAGATAAGCCACCGCCGCTTTCATAGTTTGGGCTGACTGTAAAACAAAAGGTAATTGCATTTGTCCGTTACCAAATAATTCACCAACAACTTTCATGCCGTCTAATAAATAGATATTGATCACATCTAATGGTGGATAACTTTCTAAGGCGATATTTAAAGCATCTTCTAAACCTATTCTTTCTCCTTCAATGATATGTTGTTTGAGTCTTTCTTCGATCGGTAAATCGGCTACATTTTTCTTGTTACTTTTAGTGGTTTTACCTTCGTATAAAGTAGTTAATTTAATTAGGGGATCATAACTACAAATATTATCATTGAATTCTCGTCGATCGTAAATCAAATCAAGACATACTTTTAACGGCTCTTCATCAATCTTCGCTAATGGTAATATTTTATTAGGTGAAACGATCGCTCCATCCAAACCTACTTGCATACATTCATGTAAAAAGATCGAATTCAATACTTGACGAGAGGCAGGATTCAAACCAAAAGAGATATTAGAAATACCAAGGAGAATATGACATTCAGGTAACTCTTCTCGAATACGTTTGATTGCTTCTACTGTTGCTTTTCCGTTTTCTCGATCTTCTTCAATCCCAGTTGAAATAGGTAGTGCTAAAGGATCATAAAATAATTCATAAGGAGGAAGACCAAATTTTTTCGCATCCTCATAGGCACGTTTAGCGATCGCAAATTTCTGTTCGGCTGTCCGAGCCATTCCCTCCTCATCGATCGTCCCGATCACGACTCCTGCACCGTATTTTTTGGCTAATTGAAGTACTTTAAAAAACCTCTCTTCCCCGTCTTCATAGTTAGTAGAATTAAGGATACATTTACCACCAGCTACTTTTAATCCTGCTTCCATTTTTTGCCATTCAGTGGAATCTAACATCAAGGGTAAGGTAACGTTGTTGACCAAACGAGAAGCTAACTCGTGCATATCTTTGACACCATCACGCCCAACATAATCGACGTTGACATCTAAGACGTGCGCACCTTCTTTGACTTGATTTTTTGCTAGAGAAATTAAACCATCCCAATCTTCTTCATTAAGAAGAGTACGACATTTTTTTGAACCACTGGCATTTAATCTTTCACCAATAATGAGGAAAGAATTGTCTTGAGTATAAGTAGTTGTGCTGTAAATTGAAGCGGCTGAAGGCTCATAATTATATTCTCTTTGCTTGGGGGTTAGAGTTGTCGTAATCTCGGCTAAAGCTTTGATATGAGCTGGTCTGTACCGCAACAACCACCAATAATTTGCACTCCTAAGTCTTCAACGAAGTGCATCAATGCCATTTTCAATTCGATCGGTGTTAATTTGTAGTGGGCTTGTCCGCCAATGTTTTCAGGTAAACCTGCATTGGGTACACAAGAAACGATGAAGGGAGAATTTTCACTGAGATATTTGATATGAGGCTTCATCAAATCCGGACCAGTCGCACAGTTTAAGCCTAATATATCGATCGGATAAGGTTCGAGGATAGCAACAACGGCGTTAATTTCTGTACCGACTAACATTGTGCCAAAGTCTTCTATGGTTACTGATACCATCAAAGGGAGTCTTTTTCCTTTCTCCGTAAATACTTCTTCGATGGCGTTTAAGACGGCTTTTATTTGTAAAACATCTTGACAGGTTTCCACTAAGAATAAATCTACACCACCGTCGTATAAGCCGTTTACTTGAGTTACGTAAGCATCTTTAAGACGATCGTAATCAATATGTCCTAAAGTTGGTAATTTAGTACCAGGTCCTATACTTCCTGCCACGAAACGGGGTTTTTCGGGTGTGGAGAATTCTTGAGCTACTTTTTTGGCTAACTCGGCGGCAGTTTTATTGAGGTAGTAAGATTTGTCTGCTAAATCATATTCGGCTAAGACTAAGGGTGTGCCACCAAAGGTATCGGTTTCAATGACATCCGCTCCCGCCTCCAGAAAGCCTCTATGGACAATTTCTACGGCTTCTGGTTTAGTATGGACTAAATATTCGTTACAACCTTCATATTCTGCTCCGCCAAAGTCTTCAGCGGTAAGGTTTTGCACTTGTAAATTTGTTCCCATTGCCCCATCCAATACTAACACGGGACGTTGTGGACTATTTAATCTTTCTAAAAATAGGCTTTTCATCGAGTAATCACTAACGTTATAAAATGTTGGCTTTTGTTTTGTGGGGTAGTTTAATCTACTAGTTTAACGTAATTTGAGAGCGATCGAATAAACTAAAATAATCGATTAGAATGATGTGTAACAAAATAAACTAATTGATTGATTTAAAAGATGGACATCAAAATGATATTTAGCAAATAAGAAAACTTGGCTTAAGAATATCGATCGTTAATTTATTATAATTACAAATAATTACATGAAAAAATTGCTATTTACATTAATAATCTTCGGTATTGGTTATTTCATTACTATCAAAGAGCGTAACCTTCCTCCTGTCTCAGAAAATATTCCTAATTCTCCAAATAGTAACCTCAATTCAACCTGCAAAATCAAAGGTAATATATCAATTAATAGTGGTAATAAAATTTATCATGTTCCTGGACAAAAAGATTATGAGAAGACAAGAATACAGTCCGAACATGGAGAAAAATGGTTTTGTAGTGAGCAAGAAGCTATTAATGCAGGATGGAAAAAAGCACCAAGATAATAACATATTTTATCTTCTTTATCTTTTGAGCTTTCGCCTAGTGATATCGATGTTTATTTTTAATAAGTAAAAATCGTCTTTGTGTCGTTACATTATAAATTGTGCTGAGAACGATCGACGTTTTGGCAATCAAGATTAAAATTATGATAGTAGTTAAAATTTGATGGTTTATACGAAATTAAAATGAGCAATAACTCCTACCATGTAACTGTCATCATCGAAAAAGATGAATATGGATATTACGCATATTGCCCCCAACTAGAAGGATGCCAAAGTCAGGGTGATTCGTTAGATGAAATTAAAACTAATATTCAAGAGGCAATAGAGTTATATATCTCCACTTTAAACGAGGAAGAAAGACAATTATTATTGACTAAGGAAATTTCTACGGTAAGTATGGAGGTATCAGTTGCCTAAATTACCGAGATTAAATGCAAAAGAAGCAGAAAAATTATTATTAGATGCTAATTTTACTCTTATTAGAAGTCAGGGAAGTCATCGCATATACCAGAAAGAAAATATTAGAGTTGTTATTCCTTTTCATGGCAAAAAAATACTTCATCCTAAAATAGTAAAACAAGTTATTGATGCAATCAGTTGAATAATATTAATGTTTGGATTTTAACAAACTGATGATGCTATAAGTCTTGTTCGATCGTCTTTATCTCGTTAAATTATAAGGTGTGGTGAGAAAGATCGTCTTTTCATTCGGATACAATAATAATTAAGATTTTATAGAAAATACAGTTATGCAAGGAATTAGTTTTGTTATTGATGAGAAAGGTGATAAAAAAGCTGTATTAATTGATTTAGATAAATATGGTGACTTGTGGGAAGATTTTTCTGATGTGCTTGTCTCTCAAGAAAGAAAAGATGAAAATGAAATCGATTGGGAAGATGTAAAAGAAAAATATTAGACAAAAGATGGGTAAATATAGCCTTTAGTAAAATATATTCACACTTTTTAAGCTATTCTTCCAAAGAATTCAAATTATTACTTAATTTAATCCATTCTTCAACACTTAAATTTTCTGCTCTTACTTGAGGATTTAATTGTAATTGGGTTAATATTTCATTGAGTTTATCTTGATCGACTATACTTTTAAGATTATTTTTTAACATTTTTCGACGACTAGAAAAACCGACTTTAATCAAGCTTTCTAAAAGTTTGGGATTATCCGCAGGTTGAGCAATTTTTCTGGGAGTGATTTTAACTACCACTGAATCTACTTTAGGGCGAGGATAAAAGTCTTTAGCCGGTACATCACAAGTTATTTCGCAATCAGCAAGATACTGTACTCTGACTGTTAAAGCACCATATATTTTGTTATTAGGTACAGCGACTAATCTTTGCCCTACTTCTTTTTGGACTAATAAAACGATCGATTCTAATTGTCTATCTGCTGGTTTACTAATCGTGCCTAAAAGTTTCTCGATAATTGGTCCTGTGATGTTATAAGGAATATTAGCAACTACTTTATTATAGTTAGCAAATTGAGGAAATCTTTCTAAAATACTTTTTGTATCTAAATCGAGAAAGTCTCCTTCTAATAAGAGAAAGTTATCTAAATCTCCATATTTATTAACTAGAAATTTACATAAATCTCGATCGATTTCGACGGCTAATAATTTATCAGCAAATTTAAAAAGTCTTTCGGTTAAAACTCCTTTTCCTGGTCCTATTTCTAGAATCTTATCCTTTTCACTGATTTGAGCGGTGGCAATAATTTGCTCAAGAACATTTTTATTTTTTAACCAATGTTGTCCAAATTGTTTGCGTGCTTTAATAGCCATATTAAGAATTGATAATTGAGAATGGAGAATGGAGAATTAATATTTTATTCTTCATTTTTTAATAGTTGTTCGCACGTTCATTGTTCATTGTTCGCACGTTCATTGTTCATTGTCAATAGTTAATGGTCATAATACTGATATGATAGGGAATTAGTTTTAAGTTTTACATAATAATTGCAGTCCATCAAATCAAATGTCAGTTAATCCTTCCATACCTCTGAGTCAATCTATCCCTGTAGAAAAAATCGCTTATAATGACCAAGGATTAGTTCCTGCTATTACTCAAGATTATCTTGATGGTACAGTTTTGATGATGGCATGGATGAATAAAGAATCATTACAAAAAACGATCGATACTGGCGAGGCGTGGTATTGGAGTCGTTCTCGTCAAGAATTATGGCATAAGGGTGCAACCTCAGGACATATTCAAAAAATTAAAACTATTCGCTACGATTGTGATAGTGATGCACTACTTTTAACGATCGAACAAATTGGTGATGTAGCTTGTCATAAAGGTGAAAGAAGTTGTTTTCATCAAATCGATCATTCTAAATCTGCTCCTCCTGCTGATACTTTATCAGAATTATTTAAAATTATCAGCGATCGGAAAGAACATCCTGTTGCCGAATCTTACACCTGTAAATTGTATGAAGGTGGAGACAACAAAATTCTTAAAAAAATTGGCGAAGAAGCCGCTGAAGTTGTAATGGCGTGTAAAGATGATGATCCTCAACAAATTGCTGGGGAATTTGCCGATTTATTTTACCACAGTTTGGTTGCCTTAGCTTATCATAATGTTAATCTGCGAGATGTTTATAAAAAACTACAAGAAAGAAGACAGTAATCATGAATTGAGATGAATTCTTGCTTGAAGCAATTATTCGGTGAGAATTGAGAATTGATTTATTTTTGACGTATAAAAGTTCCCATACCATATTCATCAAAAAATTCGATAAATCAAGGGTAAAGAAACATCTAAATATTTAGTCGTTAATTATCAATTAACCAATTTATTCTCAACCAAACACTCTTCAGATGATATCTAAATATATAAAGTTTTATTGCATTTGATAGGGAAAAAATGTAATTTATAATACAATAACTTGATATATATAGTGATCGCATCTCTGCGTTAAGGAACTAAAATATGGCTAGAAGAACTACAAAAACAAGCAAAGGTTTAAGTAATCCTAAAGCTAAAGTTAATTTATCGATTACGCTTCAATCGAAATCAGCTTTAGAAAAAATCATCAACGAAGTAGAATTAACTAAATCAGATTTTTTTGAAGGTATTTTAGATGGCTCTATTTCGCTGGCTAATGAGGACGCTAAAAAATTAGTCAATTTAAAATTTGATGATACTTCTAGCGAGACTAAAGATGATCTTAATTTAACAGTAGAAGTTGTTGATGAGTTAAATAAAGAACCAAAAGATTCTGATTCTAATCTTCAGAATAACCAAATTTCAGCTCAAGAAGAAACTATTAGTACCCTCGAAAAAAAGATTGAGCAAATAGAAAATAATTTACAAGAAAAAGACCAAGAAAATTACTCTTTACAAGTAAAATTAGCTGAAGTTTCTTTGATTTCCGAAAGCTTTAAAAAAGATTTAGCTCAAGCTAAAGACAAAACTGAAAAAACAAGTCAGCAAATAATTGATTTAGAAAAATCGAGTGACGAAAAACAAATAACAATCGATAATTTAAATCAAGAAATTAATCGATTAAAAGAAGATGCTACTAACTGGCAAAATGAAGAAACATCATCAGCGAATCAGTCAGCAAAATTCACCCAAGAAATGGAGAAAAAAGATAATTTAATTGCTCAATTAAAACAACAAAACCAATCTCAAAACGAACAAATAAGACAATTACAAACTAGGGCAAATCAAATTACCGTCAATCATAATCAAAGTTTTGCTAATTTACAAAAAACTAATCAAGAACAGCAAAATACCATTACCCGTTTAGAAAAAAAAGTAGCTGAATTAGAATCAGTTGCTTCAATTGGTAATCAAACCTTAAATAAGTGGCGTAACAAAATGTATCGCTAAGAAAAGTTAATAGTTAGCAATAAACTAGCTATTACTTTTTACTTCCTATTTTAGCTCGTCATCCTTGGTTTTTTTGATGGCTAACTTCAACGACAGTATGTACGTTACCACGAGGATAATAATCTCCTTTGATCGTAATCGATAAAGGATCGCAAGCGGCGACAAAATCGTCTAAAATCTGGTTGATTGTCTCTTCATGAGATATATAACGCTCTCGATAACTATTGATATACAATTTGATGGCTTTTAATTCTACTACTGTTTCATCAGGAGAATAATTGATATAAATAGTCGCAAAATCAGGATAACCAGAGAAAGGACATTTACAAGTAAACTCGGGTAAACTGACACTAATATTATAAACACGACCAGGACGAGGATTAGGAAAAGTAATTAATTTACTTTCTTCGATCGCTCTTTCTCCATATTTTAGTTCAGAAATTTGATTATCGGACATAATTACTAATAATTATTAAAGTTAATAAGAAAAAAAATATAAGGCAAAATCCCGTCATCAAGGACGAGATTTGTGTAAACCTAAGGTATTAAAAAGTAAGTAAGTAAGTAAGAGCAACATTTTTACTCTTTACTTATCTAAATACTGAGTAACTCCTGATTAAGATTAACTATCTGTAGTGACAATTTCTTCTTCTGGTTGCGACTCGGAAGATACTTCTTCTGCCTCTTGTGCCTCTTCACTCGAATCTTCTTCAGGAGGGTTAAGAGTGCCTTCTGGTACTAATTCAACTTCATTTTGGTTTTTAAGCCATGCTAAAGTTTTGTCGCTTAATAAGTCTTGTTTAACAAACTTATTTAGTTTTTCCTCATCAACTTCATCTTGTTTCAGACTTTGTCTGATTTCATTTTTCTTAGCTTCTATTTCTTCATCACTAAGACTAATATTTTCAGTTTCAGCAATTTTATCGATGATTAAGGTAGTATGTAGATTTTTGCTTGCTTCTGGCTTGGCAGTTTCACGCATTTTAGCAACCATTTCGGGAGTAAAAAACTGTTTCAAATCCATACCATAGCCTTCTAGTTGTCTGGCTGTTTGCATCAAAATATTTTGTGTTTCCTCTTCCATCATGGTGTGAGGTATTTCGATCGTGGTATGCTTTAATAACTCTTCAACAATAGCATCATAAACTTTTTGGTTAGTATCATTAACCGCTTTTTCTTGATACTGCTTTTCTAAAGATTCTTTTAATTCGGCAAAAGTTTCAAATTCGCTGGCATCAGCGGCAAAATCATCATCTAATTCAGGTAATTCTTTGACTTTGATATCTTTAAGAGTGACAGTAAAAATTACAGGTTTACCAGCTAATTCTTCTTGAGGGTAATCTTCAGGAAAAGTTAAATCTAATTTTTTGCTTTCGTTTAAATTCATCCCGACAATACCAGCGATAAAACCGGGGATAAATTTTTCTTCCTGTAATTCGGTTTGATATTCTTTAGCTTCGGTGTTAGGAATAACATCTCCTTCTTCACCTTCGTTTTCACCCGGATTACGTCCTTCAAAATCAATAATCACAGTATCATCTAACTGAGCAGGTCGATCTTCGATTGGGATTAAAGTTGCTAATTTTTCTTGTTGTTCACGAAGTAAATTATCAATATCTTCAGGATTATAAACTACTTCTTCAGCTTTTACCTGTAGTCCTTGATACTGTCCTAAAGTTACTTCTGGAGGAACATCAACTGAAGCTTCATAAACAAAAGGTTGTCCGACTTGATATTGCTCAACTAATTCTTCAAAATCAGAACGAAGCTGATAATTACCAAGAACATTAATTTCTTGCTCTTCAACGGCTTTGCTAAAGGTATCTTGAACAATTTGTTCTAAAACAGCGGCTTTAATTCTTTTACTACCTAAACGTTGAAGTAAAATAGGGCGAGGTATTTTTCCTTTACGAAAACCTGGAATGGTAGTTGTTTTGGCTATATTTTTGACAACTTTGTCGTAAGTTTCTTGAGCTTGAGGTGCTGGTATCTCGATGTTTAAACCAATTTGACTGGCAGGAAGTTTTTCCTGTGTTACTTTCATACGAATTACTATATTTTTTCTTTTAACAAATTCTAATCAATAAATAAAATACCGAATAATTCTCACTCAGTATCTTGCTATATTTATTTGTGAAACCTAAACATCATAGCACAGTTTGAATTAGCAATTAGTAATTAGCAATTAGTAATTAATAACACGACTCGTTACTCCTTACTCTCAACTATTAAGTAATTTATCGGTTAATTGAATCATATTACTTAATCTTTGTTGTATGGCTAAAAAACGATCGTTTTTTGTTTCTGCTTGTCGTGACGATCGCCAAAATAGTATTTCTGTATTTAAAAGACGAACATAACGATAAGTTTCCGTTTGCCATGTTTGCCAACTTGATTTTTGCTCGGTTTCTAAATCTTCACAATCGATCGCTACGATCGTATTTTGCAAGTACTTTTGTATCTCTTCCCATTGGATTTGGACATCAGAAAAATTTACTTTTTCTTGGGATATAATCTCTTGAAAACGAAGTAATAAATTTAACCAAGAAATTAAGCTATTTTTATGTACTGAAAGTAACATTTATGATAAATATAAGTTAGAATTTTAAGAAACAAATACATTCTAATCTTAATCGAAAAATAGACCTTAACAGAGAAATAAATAACTCAGTAAGACATAGAGCCGACAAAGAGTATTACTTATGCTCAAGTAGTAAAATTGTCTTTAGATATTATTCAGATTAGAAATTATTTCCCAATTATCTCCAACATATATTAACCCTTACTTGTTGATTTTATCTTTATGATAATCAGCAATTATTTTTTAAAATTTCCCTAATTACCTATCTGAAAATACCATGACAGCCATAAATTTAGGATCTGATTCTGCCACTAAACAATATCAAGTTGCCATCCCTAATTGGTTAAATCAGTGCTTAATTTCCGATCAAAATGATGATAACAACAACTTAGTTTGTCGAGCATTTGAATTTGCTTATAATCTTCATCAAGGGCAAACACGTAAATCAGGAGAAGCATATATCGCTCATCCTATTGCTGTTGCGGGATTACTCAGAGACTTAGGTGGTGATAGTGAAATGATAGCCGCAGGTTTTCTACATGATGTAGTAGAAGATACTGAAGTAACACCTGAGGAGATTGAAAATTTATTTGGGGCGAATGTACGTCAATTAGTTGAAGCTGTTACCAAACTATCAAAATTTAATTTTTCGACAAAAACAGAAAGACAAGCTGAAAACTTTCGTCGGATGTTTATTGCTATGGCACAAGATATACGTGTGATTGTGGTTAAATTAGCTGATAGATTACACAATATGCGTACCCTCGATTTTCTCTCCCCAGAAAAACAACGTAGTATCGCTGAAGAAACTAAAGAAATATTTGCCCCCTTAGCTAATCGTTTAGGAATGTGGCATTTTAAATGGGAATTAGAAGATTTATCCTTTAAATATCTCCACCCCGAAGAATATAACCAAATCAAAAGTCTGATTTGTGAAAGAAGAAAAGATAGGGAAACTCGTATAGAAGATATTTCCCTGACTATTAAGCAAAAACTAAATTATCATAATATTTCTTTTGTGGAAGTAAAAGGGCGCCCTAAACATCTTTACGGCATCTACCAAAAAATGACTCGACAAAATAAACAATTCGAGCAAATTTATGATATAGCCGCTATCAGAATTATTGTCAGGCAAATGCACGACTGTTATAAAGCCCTTTCTGTTGTTCATGAAGAGTTTCGTCACATACCCGGTAGGTTTAAAGATTACATTAGTGTTAAAAAACCAAATGGTTATCAATCTTTGCATACTACTGTTGTTAATACAAATGGTCGTCCTTTAGAGATACAAATTCGGACTGAAGAAATGCACCATATTGCTGAATATGGTATCGCCGCCCATTGGAAATACAAAGAAACAGGAAATTCTAATAGTAATTTATCTAGTGCTGATGAAAAGTTTAGTTGGTTAAGACAATTGCTTGATTGGCAACAAGATTTACCTGATGCGGAAGAATATGTTGATAATCTTAAAGAGAATTTGTTTGATGATGATGTTTATGTTTTTACCCCCACAGGAGAGGTAATTTCTCTGGCTAAAGGGGCAACTCCCGTCGATTTTGCTTATCGTATTCATAGTGAAGTGGGTAATCATATTAAAGGAGTTAGTATTAATGATAAATGGTCTCCTTTAGATCAACCTCTTAAAAATGGTGATATTGTAGAAATTATTACTAGTAAGAGTAGTCATCCTAGTCTAGATTGGCTTAATTTTGTAGTTACTCCTAGTGCAAGAAATAAAATTCGTCAGTGGTATAAACGATCGCACCGAGACCAAAATATTGCTAGAGGAAGAGACTTACTAGAAAAGGAATACGGTAAAAATGGTTTAGACTCATTGCTAAAATCCGAAACAATGGTCAAAGTAGCTAGTAAATGTAACTTTCATAAAGTAGATGACTTGTTAGCGGCTTTGGGTTATGGAGAAATAGGTAGTGTTTTAGTAATTAATAGGTTACGAGAAGAAACTAAAGAATCAACCGAATATCCTGATAACTTAGTTGATAGTTCGATTACTCATACTTTTAAAAATAATGGTAAACAAGTTGATTGTCGCAAATATCCGATTATTGGTATTGAAGGATTGATGTATCATATCGCAGGTTGTTGTAAACCGCTACCAGGTGAAGATATTATTGGTGTTGTTACTCACTCTCGTGGTGTTTCTATTCATCATCACGACTGTCATAATTTGACCAGTATTGAAGGTGAGCGTTTAATTCCCATTAATTGGAATGAATCAGAGAAACAAACGGACGTAAAAAATCATTGTACTGTCACTTATCCTATTGATATTACCATCGAAACTTTAGATAGAAAGGGGATATTTAGAGATATATTAGGACGTTTAAGCGACCAAAAAATCAATGTTAGTGGTGCTAATGTTAAAACTAGTTTTGATAAACCTGCTTTAATTAGTTTAACGATCGATGTGACAAATTTCTCTCAGTTACAATCGACTATGAACAAAATTAGAGATATAAGTGATGTTTTAAATATTCGTCGCATTAGTGAAATATAAAAAAACAGATAACAGTGAACAAATAACAAATTGATTATAGGTATAAGCGTATTTATACTCAATTATTATTGATTACTCATTACTTTAAATATAAAGCTTAATTAATTCTTTATGAACGAATATCTTGATATACTCGATCGAGCAGTTGATAGTCAACAAAAGACTCCTAGTGCCGAGGAAACATTAACTGCCCTCAAAACAGCGGAAAAAAATAGTCGTTACTCAAAGCCACAATATCAATTTGAACAATTTTTGGGTACTTGGCGTTTGTGTTTTATTAATGGTACAAATAAAAGTCGTTCTCGTCTTGATGGTTTATTACCGCAGGGGTTTTATTTACCTAGTTTTACCCCCGTTAAAATAAGCTATTCTCTTGATGAAGATACAGTTGTGAATACTCATAAAGGTAAAGTCGTGAATACTGTCGGGATTGGCTTAGTCGAATTTGCAGTAGCCGGACCTTGTCAATTTTATCAGAAAAAAAATATTCTTGCTTTTGATTTCATTTATCTTACCTTATTTATCTTGGGTAAAAAAATATATAGTCAAAATATTCGTGGCGGTAAAAACAGCGAAGAAACTTTTTTTAAGCAAAACTTGAGTCAAAAAGCATTTTTTAGTTACTTCTTAGTTAGCGATAAATTAATAGCCGCACGAGGAAGAGGTGGCGGTTTAGCTTTATGGCAAAAAATAAAATAAACCCGCAAATAGCTAAAGACAATAACTTTAGACTAACTATTTACGGATCAAGAAGGCGAGGAACAATTGACATAAATAAGTCATTGCTATAATACCTCTAAAATATATTTACTGATTATTTCTTAAAACTTACTATCTAACTAAATAGAAATTAGCTTAATTGACCTTTTCTTTTTTTCATAGCTGCACCAATACCACCAGCTAATAATGTACCTAAAATAGTTACAGGCTCAGGAACTTTAGACGCAGTAACTAAACCACCGCTAACAGATCTAGCTTGTGAATCACGATTATCTATTTGTAAAAGTTCATAAGATGGATTGAAATTAAATCCGGTAGTTCCAGGTAAGATTGTGAATGAATCTCCTGGTGACGCAGTAGTAAGATCACCACTAAACTCTAATGCTAAAGCAGATCTTGGGGTACCGTTGTTGCTTCTAACACTTAAGAAAGTTCCAGTATTAGGTCCTTCTTGAGACTGAATAGCAGGGCCGGGGCTAATTGCACCAGCACCATAAGAAGTCGAACTTGTGATGGCAATTCCAGGTGTACCACTGAGATTAAAGTTTTCAAAAAGATCAGGATTATCAGAATTATAATTAAAGCTACCTGAAAGTGTACCACCGTCACTAGTGGTTACACCGCTTAAAGTATATTTGATTACTATAGCCTGAGCTGAATCAGCTGAAAATAAAACAGAAGCACCAGTGGCTAAACCAACGGTTGCTAAACCTAAAGCTAGGTTTTTGGTTAATAAAGAAGTTGTTTTCATGTGTTGTATATTGTTTGTTATACTAAAATGTCAAGTAATATAGCCCAAAGATTAAGTTTTCGCACCTATCGCTCCCTGGTTACTTAATCAACAAAAGTCATAATTGATTCATTAAATCTTAAATATATTAAGAGAAAAGCCCATTATTGTTTGTTAAATAAATAATTCTATCTTTACTTTCATCCAAATGATAGCTTGAACTTCTTTGTTCTGTCAACCCCTTTAAAGCAAAATAAAAATGAAGTTTCTGTAAAGTAATCTACGTTATATTACTTAGGTATAGATGAAATATTGATGGATAATGTATTTTGGGGCTGTAAATGATCTAAGTATCAAGTTACAAATTGAATAAATTGATGTTACAAATGAGTAAATAAGAAGTTAAAGGTGTATTGTATTACCTACAATGTAATTATATTTTCGTGAGTTATTTAGTAGTTCACTATTTACTCGATCGATTTTTACTTAGAACTTAAAATAATTTCTAGAAAGATAATGTTTTTTTTAATATTAAACGATTGCAAATCAGCTAAATAAATTCGATCGAAGTAAATAAAATTTAGTTTGAAGTTGTTCGTTAACTAAATTTGGAACAAATGCAATTGGACTGCGTCAAAACAAACATGAAACTTTTAAACTAGGTATTTAAATATGTCCAACTCTAATTCAATCAAAAATCAAGCTTTTAAACTTTTTGCCTTGACTCTTTCATTAACTACAGTTGTTAATAGTTTCACCTCAGTTTCGGCAAAACCAAGTCAATATAATCGTAGTAATTTAAAATCAGAATTGAATTTAGATTCTATCAATAGTAATTTATCGAGATTTTCTAATCTAAAACCTACGGTTGAATATTCCCAAAAAAGATCTCCTTTGTCTCAGCCTTTACGTGGTAATAATAATCAAAGAGATATTAGATATAATGAAAACGATCGTTTTGATCGTAACAACCGTGACAATTGGAATAATCGTGACAATCGCAATAACTCCAATTATTACACAAGTAGTTTACCAGTTGGTACAATCATCGAGACTAGTTACCCTTCAGCTAGAAAGATTTTAGTAACCAAAGATGAAATAGCACCTTTTACATTACAAGTAACGCAAAATATTAGAGATAACTCAGGTAATATTATGATTCCTCGTAATAGTAGAATTGAAGGAGAGATTCGTCCAGCTAATGGTGGTAGCCGTTTTGTCGCTAAGACTTTGATTTTACCTGATGGGCAAGAAGCTTCTATAACAGCTAATTCTCGTGTTATATCTCGCACAGAAACTGTTAATAGTGGCAGAAATACAGATGCGATTTGGCAAGGTGCAGCAGCAGGTGCGGCGGCGGCTACTATTTTGTCAGGAATTACAGGAGATAAAGCGATCGCAACAGAGGAAGTTTTAGGTGGGGCTGGTTTTGGTGCTTTAGCTGGGTTTTTATTTGGTGGTAGTAACGAAAAAGAGTTGATTTCTATTAATACTCAAAAAGATCTTAATTTGACTTTAACTTCTAGTTTGTACTTACGATAGAAATAAGTAATTAATTAAAGACATAATATAATTAATTATCAAAACTAGTTTCTTTAATAATTAAGTTTAAATAGCCAATTATTAGCTTTTTGGGAAATCAGTAAAAAAGTCAGATTGGCTTAATTTAGCGATCGTTGAATTGTGAAGTAATTTGAAATGACAAATATCGTCTGTCTTACTTTAGAATGAGGTGCATCTTCTAAAATGCTGACTACAACGTCTATTTAATTATGATAAGCTAATTAATTGTTTTTTACTCCTTCGATACCACACAATTTAATAAAAATTCCACATCATCATCTGTTAATCTTCCTATCGATAAATCTAAAATAGAAAGTGGTTTTAAAACAAGAGAAGATGCGATCGCTTCAGCAATTCGATCGCTATTTGAGACTTTATTCTTAGATTAATTTTGATTTTATTTGCTGTAAAAACAATCACCTTGAAATGTTATAAAAAGGTGGACAATCAAATTCTCAATTATTATTCATCCTTCCTAAAACGTAATAACACTCCTAATCGATTCACCATCGTGCATCAAATCAAAAGCATCATTAATTTGCTCAAGAGGCATAATGTGAGTAATCAAATCATCAATATTAATTTTGCCATCCATATACCAATCGACAATTTTGGGTACATCAGTACGTCCTCTAGCACCACCAAAAGCTGTACCTTTCCATACTCTACCCGTAACGAGTTGAAATGGTCGAGTTTTAATTTCTTGCCCTGCACCCGCAACACCAATAATAGTCGAAACACCCCAACCTTTATGACACGATTCTAATGAGATACGCATCACCTCAGTATTGCCAATACATTCAAAAGTATAATCAGCACCGCCCTTTGTTAAATCTACCAAATATGGTACTAAATCTTTTTCTACCTCTTGAGGATTAACAAAATGAGTCATGCCAAATTTTTCAGCGATCGCTTTTTTGCTAGGATTAAGATCGACACCGATAATCATATTCGCCCCTACCATCCGACAAGCCTGAATCACATTTAAACCAATCCCACCCAAACCAAAAACAATTACATTTGCCCCAGCCTCAACTTTCGCTGTATTTATTACCGCACCCACACCAGTAGTTACCCCACAACCGATATAACAAACTTTTTCAAACGGTGCATCATCACGAATTTTAGCTAAAGAAATTTCTGGCACAACCGTGTAATTAGCAAAAGTCGATGTACCCATATAATGAAAAAGAGGCTCACCATCAAGAGAAAAACGACTACTACCGTTAGGCATCAAACCGTTACCTTGAGTTACCCTAAT
This sequence comes from uncultured cyanobacterium, assembly GCA_963710605.1. GTDB lineage: Bacteria > Cyanobacteriota > Cyanobacteriia > Cyanobacteriales > Cyanobacteriaceae > JAALKG01. The sequence goes on along the minus strand of CAVQBA010000006.1, from coordinate 25,071 downwards.
TGCTTGACAAAGATTCGTTTTCATGCTTAGGCAATATTCACATTCTCGACATTCAGGCACATATAAAGGAATTACATGATCACCTTTTTTGAGGCTTCTAACCCCTTCTCCTACTTCAACTACTACCCCCGCTCCTTCATGCCCTAAAATGCTAGGGAATAGCCCTTCAGGGTCTTTTCCTGAAAGAGTATAAGCATCGGTATGACACACTCCTGTTGCTTTAATCTCTACTAATACTTCTCCTGCTTGAGGTGGTTGCAAATCGACGGTAGTAATAGTGAGGGGTTTTCCTGATTCTAAGGCAACGGCGGCTTTGACTTTCATCTTTGTTTTGTTGGTATCGATCGATTTTTTATTTTAGCTTTTTACTACGATCGAAGCGATTAACTTATGTAACAAATCAATTAGTAATTAGTAATTAAAATATTTATTAAAGTAATAGTTATGAGCTAGACGCTGTAACTACTAACTATTAACTATTAACAATGGTAAAAAAAAGCATATCATCAATTCGCTCGTAAAGACTTTGCCGAAATATTTAAACTTTTTATTAATTACTAGCCCTCAACCGATTACAATAAAAAGTATTCAGCGTAAACAGCTAACGATGGAAAGATGAAAGGTGAATAACAACTAATACTTTTCACTTAACTCTTCATCCCACAATCTCTTACTATTGATCATTGACATAAGTCTATTTGTTTATTAATATTTATTCATAAAAGTGAATAGTAAAAACGAAATAACGACAAGTAATCGATCGATAAATCATTAATTATAAATCAATCAATAAAGATGGACTTTTTTAGTAAAACAATCTGGTTTATACCTTGTTATACATTGATTGGCGGTGCGATCGCTTTATTGTGGTCACCTGCTATAATCAAAAAAACAGGTTCTCGTCCTGCGGGTTATGTTAATATTTTAATGGCATTTTTAGCTTTTGTTCATAGTGTCATTGCCTTATATCAAATTTGGGAAAAACCTGCTCAAGAATTACGTTTCACATGGTTAGAAGCGGCGGGGGTTAATATTTCCTTCGATTTACAAATTTCTCCTGTCAGTGTGGGTGCATTAGCTTTAATCACAGGATTGAATGTGCTTTGTCAACTTTATGCCGTCGGCTATTTAGAGATGGATTGGGGTTGGGCAAGGTTTTATGCCTTGATGGGTTTTTTCGAGGCAGGAATGTGTGGTTTGGTTTTATGTAATTCCCTTTTCTTTAGCTACGTCTATTTAGAAATTCTCACCCTTGGTACTTATTTATTAGTCGGATTCTGGTTTGCACAACCTTTAGTTGTTTCTGGGGCGAGGGATGCTTTTTGGACAAAAAGAATAGGAGATATACTCTTGTTGATGGGTGTCATTGCTATTTATCCGTTTTCCGATACCTGGAATTATAATTATTTAGCATTTTGGGCACAAACTTCACCCATGGATTCTTTTTCCTCTACTTTACTTTGTTTGGCTTTGGTTTCAGGTCCTATCGCTAAATGTGCACAAATACCCTTACAATTATGGTTAGATGAAGCTATGGAAGGACCTTTACCTGCTTCTATTTTACGTAATTCGATCGTTGTAGCTGTGGGTGCGTATGTTATTATTCAACTGCAACCTGTCTTGGCAATGTCTCCTGTTGTGTCAGAGATTTTAGTTATTATTGGTGCGATAACTGCGGTTTTAGCTTCTTTAATTGCGATCGCACAAATTGATTTAAAAAGAGTACTTTCCTATATCGTCAGTGCTTATATGGGTTTAGTCTTCATCGCTGTTGGTACAAACCACGAAGAAACAGCTTTAGTTTTGATAGCGGTTTATGCAGTGGCGATGGCTTTACTGTACATGAGTATCGGTACTATTATTATTAGTAATATTACTCAAGATATAACTCAATTAGGTGGCTTATGGAAACGTCGCCCTTTAACAGGAATTGCTTTTTTAGTTGGTACTTTTGGTTTAGTAGCTTTTCCTCCTTTAGGTGGTTTTTGGATTTTACCTCAACTAGGTAGTGATTATCTTTTATCTTCACAATCTTGGTTAGTTGTGGTGATGTTGATTGTTAACGCTTTAACTACTTTTTCTTTATTAAGGGCTTTTTGTTTAATCTTTTTAGGAGACTCAAAACAGATGGCAACTCGATCGCCTGAAGTGTTATGGGCGATGGTTTTACCAATGATGATTTTAACAGGAGTTACTTTACATTTACCTTTAGTTTTAGCTCAATTTAAGTTAATTAGTTTACAAGGAAATTTGAATATACTCTTTAGTTTATCTACTTTAATTGGTGCTGTTTTAGCTATTATTATTTATCGTAAAAAATCAAGTGAACAAACTATTACGATAATTCCTGAATCTGTACGTAATTTATTTGCCAATGATCTTTATATTCAAGAGATTTATAAATTCACTATTGTTGGTTTAGTTAATCTTACTGCAAAACTAACTTATTGGTTCGATCGATATATTGTCGATGGAGTTGTCAACCTCGTTGGTTTCGGGACAATCTTCGGCGGACAAGCACTGAAATATAGTACTTCAGGGCAATCTCAGTTATACGTTGTTTCAATCCTTTTGGGATTAATTTTTGCGGCTATTCTTTTTGGTTTAACCCAGTAACAGTCAATAATTAATAATTAATGATTAATCATTCTGACTCTATTTTAATTTAATTCAAACGATTATAACTCATATTTATCTATGATCAATTTATTACTGATATTACCAATTATTGGAGCGATCGTAATTGGTATTTCACCGCAGAAAAAAACAAACAATTTTACCAGAAATGTAGCACTATTATTTAGCTTACTTACCTTTATTATTAGCTTAATAATTGCTACTCAATTTGACTATCAAATAACAGGAACACAATTTACATTATCTTTAGAATGGTTACCATTTTTAGGCTTAAATTATAATGTTGGAATTGATGGTTTATCTTTACCATTAATCATCTTAAATAGTTTAATCATTACCCTTACCTTTTGTAATGGGGAAGTAGAAGTTAGTAAACTAAATAAACCGAAACTTTACTACATTTTAATCCTACTTTTAACAACCTGTATAAATGGTGCATTAATTGCACAAAACTTGCTTTTATTCTTCATCTGTTACGAGATAAAACTTGTACCCATTTATTTGTTGATTTCAATTTGGGGAAGAGAGAAAAGAAATTATGCGGCAACAAAATATTTACTTTATACCGCTTTTAGTGGCATCTTTGTTTTAACTGCATTTTTAGGTTTAAACTTTCTGACTAATGTCAACAATTTTGATATTGCCAGTATTTCTACCACTGTTTTACCTCAAAGTAAACAAATTTTCTTATTACTAGCCGTTGTAATTGGATTTGTCATTAAAATTCCTGTTTTTCCTTTACATACATGGCTACCTGATGCTTATACCGAATCCTCTACTCCCGTTTCAATGTTGTTAGGAGGTATTATTTCTAAGTTAGGTATTTATGGATTGATTCGTTTTGGTTTACAAATGTTTCCTGACGCTTGGGAGATTGTTTCCCCTTATTTAGCTATTGTAGCCGTCATTAGTGCTGTGTATGGTTCATTAGTTGCTATTTCGCAAACAGATATGAAAAAAATGATTGCTTATGCTTCTTTTGCTCATATTAATTATGTTGTTTTAGCAACTGCTTCAGGTACATCTCTATCCATACTTGGTGCAATTTGTCAAATATTTGCCCATGGTTTAATTGTCGCTTTATTGTTTCATTTAGTCGGTATCATCGAGCAAAAAACAGGCACTCGTGATTTGTCTAAGTTGCAGGGTTTGATGAATCCTTACCGAGGTTTACCCTTTGTGGGAGGGATAATGATTCTTGCTGTTATGGCTAGTGCAGGTATTCCGGGGATGATTGGTTTTATTGCTGAATTTCTTTGTTTTCAAGGAAGTTTTAGCGTCTTTCCTGTTTATACTCTTATCTGTTTAGTTTCTACTGGTTTGACTGCTGTTTATTTTGTCATTCTTTTGAATCGTGTCTTTTTTGGCAGAATGGATAATGAAAAAGGATATTTACCTAAAGTAAGTAACATTGAGCGTCTTCCTGCTTTTATCCTTGCTGTGGTGATTATCGTCTTTGGTTTACAACCTTCGCTACTGACTAATCTTAGCCTAAAAACTAGTGAAGCGATCGCATTGACAATTAGCAATTAGTAATTAGTAATTAGCAATTAGCAATTAAATATTTTTCATTCTGTTATCAAAAATAGATACAAGACTTTGCACCGCAAAGATACAAGATGTTGCACAAAATACGTCTCTACTTTTAACTCTTAACTCTTAACTCTTAACTAATTAACATGACACAATTAAAAACAAAACTACCACCATCTAAGCATCCATTTGCTAATGTAATTCATCGTTTAGAAGCAGGTGGCTCGATGTTACCTGATACTCCTGAGAATTTGATGCAGATTATCGGTATTTATAAAGCCTATGCAGTGCCAATGGATTTTTATTGGCGTGATTTACTTTATATCGCTGAAAGAGTATTTTTGCAACCGTTACCTTTCTTTAAATATTTTCTGCCTCAAGAATATTTAGACTTACCAAATCATTATGCAGGAGAAGGTGCAGATTTACGAATCTGGCGAGGAGAAGCGACTGCACATCCAGAGTTACTCGCTTTTATGGAGAAGGGCGAAACTAAGAAGATGCCAAAATTAGTACATCATCTGTTACACGATCGTATTAACATGGAATTTGCTGAGGCTTGTATGCGGGCTATGTTATGGCACGGTAAGGATATGGGTTTGGGTGAATTTGATAAATATCTCGATACCGATGAATACAAAGCTAACGCAGATATTGCTATCAAAGCCTTTTTTAAAAATAATCCTGTGATGATGGGTTTATATAAATCATTTCCCGAAATGTTTTTAGAGCAAGTTAAGCAGTTATCTTACTATTCTAATTTGGGTTTATTTTGGGAGGTGATGGCACCTGTCTTCTTTGAAATGTCTGATATTTATGATGAAGGTGGTTTTAAAGGCGTGCCTGATGCGATGGACTTTTTGGTTAACGGAATTTTTGCGGTTGCAGGAAGACCAATATATCATAATGTATATATAGACGGCGAATGCTACCCGATTATACCGAAAGAAAAAGGATTTACTTGGCTTTATGAAGCGGCGTTACCTTATGTAGAAGCTGTTTTTTATCGTACTTCTCCATTCCGTGGGACAAAATCTTATAACGCACAAGCCAAACAAATACCTCAAGAGCAACAAGATTTTCATTATGGTATTCTTTATGCTGATGTCTTCCCTGTCGGTAGTGCCGGTATTCCGCCTACATTATTAATGGATGATATGTTGCATTTTCTTCCTCCTTATCTCGTGGAATATTACCAAAAACATTGTCGTGGAGAAGATGATATGTTGATTCAATTGGGTGTTACATTCCAACGATCGATGTACAATGTAACTTCAGCAGTAATTCAAGCATTAAGAGCGGCTTTACTTTATCCTCTTGATGATGAGAATCCTAAACATTTAGAAAAAAATCGCGCCTTTTTTGAAATGCAAATGGATAGATTCAAACGCCCCGAAGCAAGACTTGATGATATTCAAACTGCTGATTATCGATAGGTAGAGAATTGAAAATTGAGAACCCGTGATGAATCCCTTATCGAAGCACGTCTTCGGTGAGAATTGAGAATTAAATTTGTAAGGGTGCTTTCGTTTGTACCCTTTTATCTAAGTAAGTATAAATTTTTAATGATTAGTTCATTTTAATGAACGCCATTGTGTTAGCCTTGTCAATTCATTGCAAGGCGATTATTTAAAAAAAAAACCACTAAACAAAAGGAAATAATTAACCATGCCAGATATAGTTGATATTGCAGTTAGTAATGATGATTTTAATACTTTAGTTGCCGCCGTACAAGCCGCTAATTTAGTTGATGTGCTTAAAAGTGATGGCCCTTTTACAGTCTTTGCCCCAACAGATGCCGCCTTTGCTAAGCTACCTGAAGGCACGATTACAACTTTAGTTCAAAATCCTCCTCAACTAGGCAGAATTTTGACTTATCATGTTGTTTCAGGTAAATTGATGAAGGCTGATTTAGAAAAAGTTGATTCGGTTATTTCTGTTGAAGGCTCACCAATTTCGATCGATTGTAGTGATAATTTTGAAGTTAAAAATGCCACAGTTGTCATGGCTGATATTGAAGCTGATAATGGAGTTATTCATGTAATTGATAATGTCATCTTGATGGGATAGTTTTGTAATGAATAATTAATAATGAATAATTAATAATTAAAATATAGCCTTTTGATTTAACCTCACCCCCAACCCCTCTCCTGCGAGGAGAGGGGGGTTTTTTTTTAAACTTATCGTCATCGCTCATCGTATTTTTATTAGTAGAAATCACCTAAGATAAAAATGTCTGAGTAATGTAAAGTAAGTTATCAAGTGTCGATCGAAAATTATGTTTGAGAATTTTACTGATAATGCTATCAAAGTGATTGCCTTAGCCCAAAACGAGGCTCATTTATTAGAACATAATTGTGTGACGACAGGACATCTTTTGTTAGGTATCATAGCTCAAGATACCGATACAGGAGCAAAAATTCTCAAATCGATGGGCGTTAATTTAGAAGACGCTCGAATTAAAACCGAAAAAATCATTAGAAAAGGCTCTCATTATACTAAAGCAGATTTGCCGTTTAACGATCCTGCCAAACGAATTTTTCAATTATCGGCAAATAAATCTCATCAATTAGGTGATGACTATGTCACGGCACAACATTTACTTTGGGCTTTAACTGGTGATATTTTAGCTAGTAGTATTCTCAAAAAATTAGGAGTCAATCCACGTCAATTAAAGACTCAATTAGTACAAGTATTAACTAAAGTAGAAAACACATCTACCTCAATTACAAATCAATCATTTCAACCTTTAAAAGTTAATCAAGGTATCGCCGAGGAAGAAAAGACAAGAGATTCGATTCTATTAGTCGGATTAATTCATAGTTTAGTATTTATTGGTATTATAGCGATCGATTTTTTTGCTGTCACTAATACTTCATCTACTTCAATATTTTTTAGTTTGTGGGCAATTCCTTTGATTAGTTTTGCTATCGGTATAGGTTGGGCAAAAAGAAATAAACATCAAAATAACAACAAGCTCAATTTAGCTGTCAATGTTTGTATTTGGATAGCTATCATAATGTGTTATTTATGGTTAACCCAACCAACGACAAGTAGTCTTCCTCTGTTAATAGCTGGATTTTCCATCCGAGTACAACTTATATTTAGCTTGAATTTTTATCTGGGTGCATCAATGATAAATAGCCTCATCTTAATAGGAGTTGCAGGTAGTTTATCTGATGATAGTTTCTTCCTTTTTACTGCTTGGTTAATAATATTTTCGATCGTTGCTATTCCTACTCTGAGTTTATATCATCGTTTCAAAATGGGATTGAGTAATTGGGAAAATCGATCGTTACAACAAAAACAAAAATCATCTTCATCACTTAATACAAAAATTTTCGGTAACAAGACTTATGTCTATGCTTTAATTATCTTATTTTCAGGATTGATCATTTCAGCTATATTACCCCGTTATAATTATCAGCCACAATCCTTGGGAGGAGAAGGAGGAGAAAATGGTCGATCGAATCAAGGAGAATTAGGAGACGGTGAAGCCAAATTATTAGACAAAATAAAAGAGTTTTTCGCCGAATTATTTGGTAATCCTCAAGATAAAGGTAATGGTTACGAAAATCAACCCGATTGGTTAGGTTTATTGTGGCAATTACTAATCAATAGTTTAGTTATTATCTTACTGATAATTATAGTAGCTGTTATTTGTTGGTTTATCTTCAAGTATTTTAAAAACAAAACTTCTACTACTTCTTTTGGTAATAAACTTCATCCTGTTGCCAAATTGTATCGAGAGATGCTCAATTTATTAGATAAAAAAGGTCATCCTAAAAGACTCGCTCAAACTCCTTATGAATATACTTCTAGTTTAGAACATATTTTTTTAGCTGAACAATTAGAAATCATTAATCTAATTACCAACAATTATGTCACATGGCGTTATGGTGATATTACCCCCAATACAGACTACTTACGATCGCAATTTCTCCTCCTCAAAAAAAGCTTTCGTCAAACTAAACGCTCAAACAATTAAGAAGTTTAATAACCTACTGTAGGGGTGCATTTGGTAGCACCCTTCAATAAAAAATACTTTTAGGGCTTGTTGAAATCATGGCTAAAGCCATAACTACGAACTTTTTTTAATGGCGTATTTAGTTACCTAAAGTAAAAGTTATCAAGAATTTTTTGTATTTAATTCTCAATTCTCCCCGAATAATTGCTTCGCCGTGAATTCATCTCCATTCTCCATTACTTACACTACATATTGTGTAAATATGATAGTATCTTTATATTATCTACTACTGAATTAATGAAAGTAGTGTTAACCTGTCTGTATGGTGACCAGATGAAGAATAATTAATATAGTGGCGACAATATGGATTTTAATCAACCTCAAGCATTAGGTTCAGTTATTCAAGGCTCATTAAGTGATGGATTAGAAGTAAGATTATTACCTGATATATCAGTAGAAGATATGCGTGTAGGTAAGTTTTTAGTTGTCCAAGGTACTCGATCGAGATTTTTCTGCTTACTAACTGATGTTTCTTTAGGTACATCAAATCCTCGTATCTTTGCCCATCCTCCTGATCATAATGACACATTTTGGTTAGATGTCCTAGCAGGTAGTGATACCTATGGTACGATCGAAATCGCCCCGATGCTGATGCTAACCCTAACTCCAGTTGAAGATGACGCAATAGGTGGATTTGATAATATACCTCGTTTGACAGGATTAGAAACAGACTTGCAACTGCTCCCTGTAAAGACCATTCCTAGCCATTTTAGCCCCGTTTATGAATCCACAGAAAACGATTTTCGCTCCGTGTTTGGTTCAGAAGATGATATACAGAGAAATAATTTTTCGATCGGGCAACCTTTAGATATGGATGTACCAGTTTGTATTGATTTAGGGCGTTTAGTCGAAAGAAGTAACGGCATCTTTGGTAAATCAGGTACAGGTAAATCATTTTTAACTCGACTCTTACTTTCAGGGGTAATTAAAAAAGAAGCAGGGGTTAATTTGATGTTTGATATGCACTCGGAATATGGTTGGGAAGCCATCACTGAGGGTAAGAATGCTAATACAGTCAAAGGTTTAAAACAACTATTTCCTAATCGGGTAGAAATATATACCCTCGATGCCGAATCAACTTTACGTCGTGGTGTGACAAATGCTAATGAATTGTATTTGAGTTATAACCAAATTGAGATTGAAGATTTGCGTTTGATTGCTAGAGAATTAGGTTTATCCGAAGCGAGTTTAGATAATGCAAATGTATTAGCCTCAGAATTTGGTCCAGATTGGATTTATACCCTCATCAATATGTCTAATGAAGATATCCAGATGTTTTGTACCGAAAAACAAGGGCATCAAGGTTCGATTATGGCATTACAAAGAAAACTCAAACGGCTTGAGAGTCTTAAATACATGAAATCGGTTTGCCCTCATAATTACATCAAAGAAATTCTAGCGTTGTTGGATGGGAATAAAAATGTAGTGGTTGAATTTGGTTCACAAGGTAATATGCTTTCTTATATGTTGGTGACGAATATGATTACTCGTCGGATTCATAGTGCTTATGTCAAAAAAGCTGAGCATTATCTCCAAACTAAAAATGCTCTGGATCGACCTCGTCAGTTAGTGATTACAATAGAAGAAGCTCACCGTTTTCTTGATTCTAAGATTGTTAATCAAACTATTTTTGGCACGATCGCCCGTGAGATGCGAAAATACTTTGTAACCTTACTTATTGTCGATCAACGTCCTTCAGGGATTGATAATGAGGTGATGTCTCAAGTTGGTACTCGTATCACTTGTCTGCTTAATGATGATAAAGATATTGATGCTATTTTTACAGGTGTTTCTGGTGCTAATGGATTACGATCGGTTTTATCTAAACTTGATTCTAAACAACAAGCTTTGATTTTAGGTCATGCTGTACCTATGCCTGTTGTGGTACGTACTCGTCCTTACGATAATGATTTCTACACAGAGATAGGAGACAACGATTGGCAAGAAAAAAGCGATCGAGAAGTATTTGCCGCCGCCGACTCAGCTAGAGCAGACATAGGTTTTTAGACTCCATTGTGAACTAGTATAATCAACTGTAATCTTTGACAAAGCTTGATTGTAACTCAAATGATTAATGACAAAATATCACTAACCATTGAGGATTAAACTTAAAGAAACTTGATTGCCCGAAGCCCCCAAAATAAAGCTACAGCAACTCCTGTAAACGCAAGTATGATACCAATATAAGCAAATACTCCAAACATTTTTTATCTTCCTAATATCAACATTAATAATTTCCTATTTTAGCTGATAACTGTCCCCTAAACAATAGTCTGGTCAACAAAGTGCTAAGGGTAAGTTAGGTGTTAAAAGTTAAAAGTTAAAAAAAGGCACTCCATGCAAGAGTTGAATTCACTCATTCTTCTTACTCCTTACTCCTTCATTATAAGTTTTGGGTTTGTTCTCGTTCTAACTCAACTTAATTTTATTTATTGTTTTTTTAGATTGATTATGAACGCAATTTATGTTAGTATATAAATATAAAGTTCATAATGGTAGTATTTTATGCATTTTTGAAATTGACCAGATTTCCATTATATAATACAAATTTAACATAAAAAATAGACCTTTGTCAATAGCAACAGTTTATCTTAACAAAAAAAAGTTTTATTCAAGATACAATCTAAGCAACTATCAACTGTTTTCATGCTAGTATATGCCAGTTAGTAATCAGTTAAGTTAGGTCAAATTTTTTTAGATTGAAAACCACGATAGAAGAGAAAAAACCGAAACTTAAGGGATATTAATTCATTTTTGTCACGTCATCTTAATTTATCACCATAAATCTTGAGTTATGTTCAATCATCAAACAACCCATCAAACTACTACTATATTAGTTTTTTTCGTTAGTTTATTTATCGGTACAAAAGCTACCGCTCAAGTAACTGAATCCATTAGTATTGACCCTTATAATGATTCTAGTGTACAAACTATACCATTAGATACTAATACACCTCCTGCAAGTAAGATAACTGAGACAGTTTATATTGATGCTAATCCTACTCCTCGTCGCTCTTCGCAAGTAAAAGGCTCACTTACTTCTTCTTCTCAATCATTACCCGCTATTCCGCCTTTAGCTCAACCTTATAGTAAGCAAAGTAACAGTAATAAGGATAACGATAACACATCAACTGATCCAACGAATACATCTATTTCTGTTTCTCCTTTTAATACAACTCCCACAGAAGATAATGAAGTTGTAAAGACAAATCATCAATCAAAATCAACAACACAAGCTAAAACAACAAATGTTACTCCTAGTAGCGTTAGTAGCAATAACCAAAATACTCAACCATCTTTACCTCAACAGCAAGGAAATAGACGATCGTTAAAAGATATTTTAATACAATCAAGTCCGTCTATCAGTAATAATAATTCAACAACCGTCACCAATAGACAAACAAATAATAATACTTCGGTTATCCTTTCTGCTTCTGTAACAAATCAACAAGCGCGTAAAGTTTTAGTTAAAGTAAATAACGAAGAAGAAAAATTACTAATTAAATCACATTACCCTCAAGCCTTCAACAAAAGAATAAACGGAGATTCTTTTTTACAAATCGGTATTTTTAGTAGTAATGAAAATATCCAACAAGTCTCTCAATCTTTAACCCAGATTGGTTTTGAAGCGATCGTTATGCCATAACATAATCACAGATAATATCGATCGTTTTAGACGTAGAGACAAAAAAATATATCTTGTCTCTATCAACAAAGAATCAACTTTTCACTAACTTGTTAACTATTTTTGATCATAATCATCTTCATATGGTGAGAAATAAGCTAACACAAGAAAAAGGAAAAAGTTTAATTATGAATTCGAGTCAACACCAATTTCACTACTACGTTTATATTGACGATAAGCGGCGAAAAATAAGCCCAATAAGGTAACAGGAATTAAGCCCAAAACGATACCAAGTAATAAAGGTTCAATCATTGCTAATAATCTCCAGATTTCTAATCTTGATCAATTTATTGTAAATTTGTTGTACTTTTTATCCTATCATTGAATTTCAACTCATTACCGATTACTCATTAGCGAACATCATTATTTAATCAATAAATTTGAACTATTTTTTTAACTTAGCAAGTTGATAAGGTTTACAAAAATTCATTAAGTATTGTTTCTTTAATTCTCCTCAAAAGCACGTAAATCTTGATAAAACCTTAAGTAAGTAGGTTTATCAAACAAAATGTTGCAAAATGTAAATAGATTATTGAAAAACTTAATGATGAACTCGTGAATAACCAATTGACTGAAACAAATTATAATCAGAATCAACAGACAATATTAACAAAAATTATAATCACAGCAATAATCGTAATTTTATCAGGAATATCAATCTGGTATTTTTTTCCAACAGCGAATGACCCTTATATAGAAAAAGTTTTAGCATACGATGGTAATCTTAGTAGAGGAGAGAGTATTTTTCAAGTTAATTGTGCAGGTTGCCATGGGATTAATGCGACAGGAAATGTGGGGCCTAGTTTAATCGCAATTTCACATCATAAATCACAATCACAAATTATTCAACAAGTAGTAGGTGGCAATACTCCCCCCATGCCTAAATTTCAGCCTTCAACTAAAGATATGGCAGATTTGTTAAGCTATCTACGGGAACTATCCTAACCTCAAATTGTCTTGATCTATAACTTGAGAACCTGACTGACTAATAATGTAATAATAGTTTATATATTATAATCATTGTTAATAAATTGTTGATCAAAATTTGGTGTTAAATTAATTAAACTGACTCAATAAAAATGATCAGCAAATCTTGACAGTGAGAAAAGTTAGAATTATTCTCAAAAGACTAAGTGAAGATAATTACAATTACATATGAAGTTGAATCAAAGGCTAAAACTGAATAACTTGCCATCAATCACCGCTAAATTTTGCTTTGGCTTACCGTTGTTAGCCACGACTAGTTTTTTCTTATCGACTCCACATCAATCGGCTAATGCTTATGATATCGAAGTTGGAATTGTGCAAAGATTTGGTGATGAATCAAAAGATACTATCACCATCAAAAGTAATCAAGGTGATTTGTTGATGCTGACATTTACTGATACACAAACTAAGCAAAACCAAACAATCACGACTTCAGAAATAAAATTGAGTATGGTTTCGCAACAGTTAGCTCAAAAATATCTAGAAGAAAGATTAATTTTGGGAGATCATGGTACATTTGAAACAGCAGAAGATGATGCTAAACGTTGGCATTCGTTGGGAATTGATGTAGAAATAACTCAACCAGGGCGTTGGCAAGTCTGGGCAAAAAGAAGTACTTATAATACGGCGTTACTTAAAAGGCTTTTACTGGAAAAAATACAGGAGAAAGGACATAATGCTTACATCGAAACAGAAGTTTTACAGGAAGTGCCACAAGTTTCTTTTGAGGTAAACGGAAAAACTTATCAGGTTAATTATCTACAAATTCAAAGTAATAAAGGAATTGTTCAAATTAAAGACGAAAGTCAACAGAAGGGTAAATGGCGTAAATATGGTGGTAGTTTCACTATTCAACCTAATGCTTATGGTAATTATACTTTAGTTAATAAAGTAGATATAGAAACCTATCTAAGGGGAGTTGTGCCTCATGAGATTGGTAGTAATGTACCTTCAGCGGCGGCAGAAGCCCAAACTATTATTGCTCGTACTTATGCTTTACGTAATACTCGTCGTTTTCAAGCCGATAATTACGAGCTTTGTGCCACAACTCATTGTCAGGTTTATTATGGTTTAACGGGTACTTCTCCTATCTCTGATAAGGCAATTCGATCGACTAAAGGATTAGTTTTAACTTACAACAATGAGTTAGTTGATGCTTTATATTCTTCTACTAGCGGTGGTATTACCTCTAATTTTAGTGATGTTTGGAATGGAGATAATCGTCCTTATCTTAAACCTGTGGTTGATTCTCCGCAAAAACTGTGGGATTTTGAAAACAATAGTTTGGAGTCTGAAGCTAATTTTAAAAGATTTATTGCTCTTAATCAGGGATTTAACGAAACTGGTAGAAGTTTGTTTCGTTGGAATAAAAAAAGTAGCATTGATGATATAACTAAGGATTTAAAAAAATATCTAACTAAAATCAAACATCCTTTATCCTATTTTGAACAAGTAAAACAAATGCAAGTAGTTGAGCGTTCTAATTCGGGTAGAATATTACAATTAAACGTAACAACTGATGCTGGAGTGGTTGAGTTACAAAAAAATGAAGTAAGAAGTGCGTTTGGACCTCCTCGTAGTACTTTATTTTATCTTGAACCTTTTTATAATGATCAACAAAATTTGGCTGGTTATGCTTTTGTTGGCGGTGGTTTTGGGCATGGAGTTGGTTTAAGTCAGTTTGGTAGCTATAATCTAGCAAAAAGAGGTTGGACAGCTCAAAAGATACTTGAATTTTACTACCCTAATACTAAACTTGAGCCTTTAAATGAATCGATCGTTTTTTGGCCAGATTTTTCACCTTTAAATACTCAGGGTAATCAACTTACTCAACAAGAAGAGTAAAAATGAATGGAGAATGAAGATGAATTCTTGCTCTTCGAGCAATTATTCGGGGAGAATGCGTAAATGCGTAAATGTAGAATTAGTACTTTTTACTTTTTAGTTTTTGCTTCATCTTTTAATCTTCATCCTCCATTATTAAAGATTGATTACAAAGGCATAACTTCGACAATAATTTCGGCGACAACGTCAGGGTGAAGTTTGATTTGTACAGGATATTTACCTACTTTCTTAACTTCTGGTAGCTCAATATCTTGACGCTCAACATCTAAATTAGCATTTTGTTTGATTACATCAACTACTTCTTGAGTAGTTACAGTACCAAAAATTGCTTGATCTTCACCTAATTGCTTCCGAATCACAAAATTATTAATTGTCTGGAGAGCAGTTTTCCAAGATTTAGCTTCTTCTAGAAGTGTTAACAGACGTTGTCTTTCTTTTTCTCTTCTTTGTTCTACTTGACGTAAAATACCATCTGTGACTACTACTCCAAAACCTTTAGGCACGAGAAAGTTACGAGCATATCCGGGAGCGACATCAACTAAATCGCCTCTTTTACCTAATTTGTTAACTTCTTTATTTAATAACAGTTGCATTTTTTTAGCCATAATTACCTCGATACTTAAACTTTATTTCTTATAATAAGTACATTTAATCACAATCTATCATTATAACAGAATCTTTATAGTTAAGAGTTAATTATCGGGCGATGAGCAATCATTTATGGTTATCATTGTGCTTAATATAATTATTGATTATTAGACCTCTTGCAAAATTATGACCATCATATGCTTGACAAATCGATCGCCACTGTATCTTGAACCAGAACAAATTGCCGCTATTAATTGACATCTTCGTTCGTATCCTCGTGCTTTATTTTGATATCTTCCTCTGATAATGCTAAATGTTTTTAAGCTTTTATTAATATGTTCTATTTTGATACGCTCTTTGCTTAACGCCTAATTGTACTGTTTTTCTACAATTGTCAGCTTTTTATTTTTGGTTTTTTTGTAGAGTACAAAAATATTGTCATGATATTTTCTAATTCCTTGATAGCCACTATCTGGATAGGTTTGTGTCTCGGGACAAAATTTTACTTGAGAATCTTTATACAGACTAAAATCATGACTACTTCCTTAACCAAAAAACAAACAGATTATTTCTGAGCTATCGGCATCAGCAACTACTTGACAATTGAAAGTGTGTTGTTTTTTTTTACCTGAATAATACTTTTTTTGATGTTTAACAGGTCGTTCAATGGGCGTTTCGGTGACATCAATTATCACTCGACTAGGAGCAATATCTTCTTGTAACAAACTTTTCTTTCCTTTGAGACGAAATTGACCGATCGTTTAATAAAACTTTTTCGACACGGTGAACAATACGAGAAACAGTAGACTCAGAAATTCCCCAATCTTGAGCGATATGAAAATAAGTTCGATACTCACGAACAATACTCTAAAGTCAGTAAAATTTGTTCTTGTGGAGATAATTTAGAGGGGCGACCTGCTGCAGTAGAATCTGAAAAATAATATTGATGCCAGAAAGTAAGCATTAATTGAAAAGTTTGTTTATGAACACCAGTATATTTTTTAAAATCAATGTCACAAAGATTTTGGATACGTTGATATTTATACATAAATTAAGAGTTATAAAATAAAGTAGTGATCTTAGTAAGTAGCTCCACCTAAATAAAAGAAAGTTTGTAGTTATAGCAACCGCCATAACTATTAGGACGCTTGAGCCAAGACAAATACCATAGCATCTCGTAAACAATCAAAATCTTTTAAGCAGTGACGAATTCTACTTTTTAACCAAGACTAACTCTTCTCAATTTTATTGTAGTCTGGCGAATAAGGTGGTAAATAAAGTACTTCGCATCCAACACTATTAAGTAGTTGTTCAATTTGTCCTCCTTTATGGAAACTAGCATTATTAATTACTAAAACTTGACTAGGATGTAATAATGGTAACAAGCAGTTTTTTAACCAAGTTTCAAAAACAGTTCGATTACAAGAGCCTTCTATTGCAAAAGGTGCAAATAAATAGTTTTGACATTGAGCGGCAATCATGTTCACTCGTCCTTATCTTCAACCTGATTTGAGTGCATGAAAACGTTGACCTTTTTGTTGATAGGCATAGCCATAGTCTTCTCGATTATCCATCGTCGGGTGCTTCATCAGCATAAACAATCTGAGCACTGTTCAATTTCGCTATTTCGTCCTGAAATACTTTCCTTTTCATGTAGTCGCGTTCTTGATACCCATAAGTTTTTTTTCTGGTAAAATTGATTTTTTTAAGGCTCTACTGATAGTTCGATCGTATAATTTACCCAAAATTGAGGGTTTAAACCCCTGAATCTCCCCCCCTTTATTAGCAAAATCACGGAATACTAGTAATAATGAATTTGATATTGATCATCATACAACAAGTAATTTAAGACGGCTCTATACTACTAGTATTGCGAATACTACCATCAGGCATAATAGTATTCGAGAAAGTAACATTTTTCAAGTTGACACCGGTAAAATTGGTATTGACAAAGTGACTATCAGTAAAGATAGCTTTACTCAAATTGGCATCAGTAAAATTAGCTCTTTCAAACAGACACCCGAATATATAAGTTTTATTAGAGAAAAGACTACTAAAATTAGCTTTGATGAAAGAAGTATCAATAAAATTAATTTCAATAGCTTCGATTCCAGTAAGATTTGTCCTATCAAGAATTGTATTATAAAAACAGGTACCATCAATCCTAGCCTTACTCAAATTACTTCCAGCCAAAATAGCATTATCGAAACAAGTGGATTCCAAATCGGCGTTTTTGAAGATACTTCCACTCAAGTCAGTACCTTCAAAATCAGTAGCGAAAAAATCGAGACCAGTGAAATTAATATTTTGGAGGATAAGCCCACTGAAATCAACATCAACAAAGGATATTTTATCGACCCAAGAAAAGTCCCTTTCTCCAGCAGTATATCTTCTCAACAACTCTTCTCTATCCATAATTCAAATCTTTTATTTATTAACCGACTTAATGATAGTGCAAATCATATCTGGTCAACCCTCCTACCTCAAACCGACATTAATTGCCGTTATTAATTTTGGTGATAGTTTCAAGCTACTTCTAAAATTACCTTTGCCCTCTGCCCTTTGCCCTTTGCCCTTTGCCCTTTGCCCTTTGTTGACTATTGTAATTAAAACAATTTATCATTAGTGGTCGTAACGTTTGAGATAAAATTAATGCCTATTAAGCGATATCGGAAGAAAAAATGGCAACCACTAATACGTAGATTTGCGATCGGTTATGTACTTGTTTGCTCTATCCTTTATTTTCAGCAACAAAGGCTCATGTTTTTTCCCAGTCGTCAACTTAAAAATACTCCGACTCTTTATGGTTTAGATTATCAAGACGTATGGCTTCCCATTTCAGACAAACAAGGGCAAATACAGAGGATACATGGCTGGTGGATTGAAGCTAAACAGCCAAATGCTCCTGTGATTTTGTATTTTCATCATAATGCTGTTAATATCGGAGCTAACGTCAGTCAAGCTTTACAATTTCATCAATTAGGGTATTCAGTTTTTCTCTTTGATTATCGAGGTTTTGGTCAGAGTGAGGGAGCTTTTCCGACAGAATCTCAAGTTTATGAGGATGCACAAATCGCTTGGGATTACTTGACTCAAGAGCGTAAAATTCCGGGCAACCAAATTATTATTTATGGTCACTCAATTGGAGGGGCGATTGCAATTGATTTAGCCTCGAAAAATTCAGAAAGTGCCGCACTCATCGTCCATAATTCGTTTACAAGTATGCGAGATATGACAAAACGTTTTGGATTGTATTGGTTATTACCAATAGAGTTAATTCTGACACAACAATTTGAATCGATTGAGAAAATGAAGAAAGTAAAAATGCCAGTGCTAATTATTACGGGTACTAATGATATTCAAATCCCTCTAGAAATGGGACAACGTTTGTATAAAACTGCTCCTGAATCTAAGCAACTAATTGTAGTTGAAAGCGGAGGGCATGATAATCATCTGTCTGAAGAAGATAAAAAACTTTTTAAGCGGTTTGTTAACCAATACGTTATAGAATAAACAACTAAGAAAAAGCTCTAATTTTATCATTACAAGCGAACTTACCAAAAAATAAAGGGTTTAAAGTCCCGAATCTCCCCCCTTTCAAAGGGGAGGGGCTGTCATCTGAATTTACTTCAGATGCTTGTAAGCCCCGTAGGGATGGGGGGGATACTCCATTGAATGGCGTATTGGATTTTAATAGTAATTCAAGCTAAGCTTTTCACCTCTAATCATAAATTGATTGATTTTTTCTGACATTGTGATAATTATCCTAAATTTTAAAAATCATTCACTACTGAATTGATGCATTAAATCATAGTTTTAAAATATGTTTTTAACCATTAAACTAAGAAGTGTAATCTTTTTTTAGTTGTTTTCAACTAAATCATTATATTTATGGAATTTTTGAATTTTTTGATGAGATTTATTGATGATTTCCAAGAAACATTGTTTACAGGAATCAATACTGGATTAGGAATAGTTTTAGGAAACTGGATAATTAATAGCTTTAAGTACAGAAATATGCTCAAAGATGTTTCAAAAGTATTCGACTTAATTATCGGTAATCAAATAGATGATCTTTACAATATTAGAATGGCGTGTCAAAACATAAATAATCAATTAACTACTAATGCAGATATCATTATTGACTCACAAGACGATGAGCAGTCCAATCCCCAACGAACGACAGAAGAAAGAAGAGGTTTATTAAAATACACAACTAGAATTGAAGATTTAGAAACTAATATTAATGATGATGAATTATACAAACGGAAACTAGATAATTTAAAGTTATATAAGTCTAGTGACTTGGAAATTCTTGTAAAATACTTTCGTAAGCTGAATGTTGTTCTAGAAGAGCTGAGAAACTTTACCTGTTATGAATTACCTAATTCGATCGATAAATTTGATACTTTCGATTCAGATTCAATCAACAGATGCCAAAAACGAACTAATTTCCTGATTGCTAGAATTAATACTTTAATTTGTTTAGGGTTAATGACCAAACCTGTATTTAATACCTTTGAGGAAAAAGCTATTACCAATTTCAAGGAAGTATATAAATCATTACTTGATATTGAACAAAAGATACAAGATGATGAAAGTGAGTACACAGTTTTGAAAGAAGATTTTAATTCAATTAAGGAGTTAAATGAATCTTTGTCTAACTAAAATTACGATATTTTCTCTTTGCATAGTAGTAAAATCAACATAGTTATTCTCGACAAATAAATTATTTTTTAAAATTATAATCTAAAACGAGTAAATTCCTCCGTGTTCTGTTATATTTTGGTACGTTAATAATATAGATAATAGTAATAGTGCATTAAATATTAAAGATATTAATAGTGAAGAGATAACAATCTAATTTTGTGAAAGATTGTGGTAACGCTTTCGATGCAAAAAAAGAATCAAATACTTCCAATAAAACGATCGTATTAGTTAAATAATAGCATCGACATCTGGTAAATATTATAAATTATACTTTTACATATATGACTGACTGGACTTTTCATCCCACGCTAGTTGCTCCTTTCTATGGATCTTTGATGAGGGCAAACATAGCATATTATCCACCTGAAAAACAGGAACAAGTCCTTTCTGCTTTCCGTATTCTAGCCATGGAAGTCAGTGACCAACAAATACTGGAAATGTTAAACTCCACTTGGCGTCCGTCTATAGTTGCAGCTTGGTTTATTGCCTATAAACAGAACCCAGATTACCTCCCATATTTAGAATCTATACTGTTGGCAAGACCAGGACACGTTAGTCATATATGTATTTGCTTGGCACGAGTCTCAGGTACTTCAACTCAGTCTGTGCTATTCAGTTACCTAGAAGGCTGTGCAAATGGCAGTTTACAAAATAGTTGGATTGACGAATCGATCACTCCTGAATGGGTAATTTGTACACTTGAATATCTTTATGGATCTGATATAGCAAAGAAAACGGTAGCTAAATGGAGCGAATTTCTTAACTATCAACACCAAAATTATGAATTACATGAGCACACCTGTATATATTCTGATATGCTTACTGCATGGAACGTGCGTCTTCAGTATGCTAGGACTACATTTCCAATAATTATGCAACTTTTTGATAATGGCTTACATTTAACTTAACTAATCAATCAAGGTGACGGTTTTTCTCTATCTACATCATATCGGAACTAGTAAGTCGATCAAAATTAGACGAGTATTGATAAATAATCGTGGCTTATCACATTTTAATTACGGTGAACAATATTATCTATCTCCTCACTTGAGTTAACTCTTGTTATATTTTACAAACTGAGTTTGTTCATAGTAAATAAACAATCGATCGTACTTTAAGTTGATAATGTGTTTACAATCAAACGATCATTTGCCACTATGTAAGTAATCGCTACTCTCAAAATTCCTCTTCAGGATGTTGATTATTAGTTTGTTGCAGATACTTTTGAATATAATAAGAGGAGATGTTCAAATTAATAATATCTCGATCGATTACAGCAATTATCCATAGCTTAAATAGTTAGTTTGAGCATTAGCAAAACATTCATAATGCAAATAATCAATAAAATTGACTTTGATAATCTTCGTGGAGATATTTTCGGTGGCGTAACAGCGGCAATAATAGCTTTACCCGTAGCGTTAGCTTTCGGAGTTGCTTCTGGTGCTGGTGCATCGGCTGGTATGTGGGGTGCAATCTTAATCGGTTTTTTTACAGCTTTGTTTGGGGGTACACCTGGTCTGATTTCTGAGCCGACAGGATCGATGACGGTGATTACAACAGCGGTAATTGCTAAATTAGTTGAAAAAGATCCTGAGACAGGTTTAGCAATGGCTTTTACCGTTATTATGATGGCAGGAATATTTCAGATCTTATTTGGTTTACTCAAGTTAGGTAAATACATTACGATGCTTTCTTATAACGTCATTTCAGGATTTATGACGGGTATAGGGGTAACTCTAATTATCTTACAGATTGCACCATTATCGGGTCAAGAAATACCGAATGGCGGTGTTTTAGGAGTAATTAGAAATTTACCCGATTTAATTGTTAATTTTAATCCCTTAGAGCTTGGTTTAGGTTTACTAACTTTAGTTATTTTGTTTATTTATCCTAATAGATGGAAGACTGTTGTGCCGCCTCAGTTAGTTACTTTGATAATTGGTACTTTAGTTGCCTTATTGTTTTTAGGTAATGCTGATATTAGGACGATCGCAACTGTTGGTAAAATTACCGCTGGTTTACCTAATTTACAAATACCTGTTTTCAGCCTCGACAATCTACAATTGATGTTTACTAGTGCAGTAGTATTAGCTATAGTTAGTTCGATCGATTCATTACTAAGTTGTGTAATTTGTGATAGTTTAACTCGCAGTGAACATCAATCAAATAAAGAATTAATCGGGCAAGGTGTTGCTAATTTGATTACTGGTTTTTGTGGAGGAATAGCAGGTGCGGGTGCAACGACAGCTAGTGTAGTCAATATTCAAGCAGGTGGACGAACCGCTTTAGCTGGTATTTGCAGGGCTTTAGTGTTGTTGATGATTCTGCTTTTAGCGGCTTCAACTACTTCGGCGATTCCTTTGGCTGTCTTATCAGGTATTGTTTTAAAAGTTGGTATTGATATTATTGACTGGAGTTTTTTGAAAAGAGTTCATCAAATTTCAATCAAAGCCACGGGTATTGTTTATACTGTGGTTTTACTGACCGTTTTTGTAGATTTAATGGTGGCGGTAGCTGTTGGTGTATTTATCACCAATCTTTTAACCATCGATCGTTTAATGGCTGTACAATCGGATGCAGTTAAAACAATTACTAATGATGATGACCAGATTTTTTTGAGCGATGAAGAAAAATTTATTCTTGATTCCGCCGATGGAAGCATATTATTATTTCATTTAAGTGGTCCGATGATTTTTAGTGTGGCGAAGAATATTTCTCGTCAACATGATGCGTGCGATAATTACGATGTTTTAATTGTCGATTTATCAGAAGTATCTGTTTTAGGTGTTACTGCTTCATTAGCAATCGAAAAGGCTATCTCTGAAGCAATTGATTGTAATAAAGGAGTGATAATTGTCGGTGCAATAGAGCAAGTAAAAAGCCGTTTGCAAAAAATGAAGATTGCTTCAATACCTGAAAATTGTTGGATTGACGATCGTTTTCAAGCATTAAAAGAAGGGTTAGCAATAGCCGAAAGAAAAAAAGTCGATCGTAATCTAACCACTACTGTAAGTTAAATTAACAAGGTAAAATAAGTAATACTAATTGATATTCTCCTTTTATAACTGATGTATAGTTATTTAAAATAAAAATGAGACAAGAGTGATGAATCTAAATTTAAGTTTAATTTATTAAACGAACAGGATGTTAGTCTTGCACGACAGTTAAAGGCGGGTTTGATACTTTAGTTTCAGTATTGTTCTTACTGTCTTAATCTTAATTAAAATGACTATATTAGGAAGAGTTTTACCCTTTTCTTCGCTGTTTCTAACCATAACTTTCGGACAATTATTAGTTCTTGCAAAGTATCTCCTAAAGTTTCTCCCTGTGCTAGACATCCTTTGAAACTGGGAATTTCTGCTACATAACCCCCTTCTTCACAAGGGTAAATAACGATCGGATAGTTCATTTTTACTTTCCTTCAATCAATTCTATTCTCCTTTATATAGTTTTGATGTAAATCTTCATAATCTCTAACTAAACTACCTAGAACATTCAAATAATCTTGTTCGTCTAAAGTCAAATTTTCTTGATCTACTAAATTATCTATTACAGCTTGAATTCGAGCGAAATCCTCCTCTAACTTAATTGGACGTGGAGGAAATGTGATTAATAGGTTTAAATATCGATCGTCTATCATATTTGTAAATAAGTTAAATATTTATTCTTCTCAGAAGGTATCGGATATTTTGAAGATAAATAGTATTCCAAAGATTTAGTTTGGGTGATATTATTCATCGTCAATTCCATCGCCAAAAGCAAAAAATTTATAAATATTTTTGTAAATTAGCCTGTTTTAATAAATATCTTAAAAGTCCAGTTTTTAAGTCTTTATTTCCATGAATAGGTACAGAAATTCTTACCTTGACATTTACTTTTCCATAAATGTGATGACTACCTTGTATTCTAATCAATTCCCATCCGTGTTTTTCTAACAGTTTAGCCAACTGTTTTCCTGTCATTGACTTCATATAGCAATTTCTAACACTTTGGCACCATCTTCTAATTCTAAAGAATTTGTATCTACCAATAAATAACCCTCAATTGCTTCATATAGATTTTGTAGCAATTCTTCAAAAGAATCTCCCTGTGTACCACAACCAGGTAAAGAAGGAACTTCAGCCCAATATCCACCTTCTTCTGCTGAATGAATTATAACTTTGATTTTCATATAATCTAATTAAATTAATGAGAGTATTATTCAACTATATCAAATCAAATAAGGGTGTAAACGTTTACACCCCCGACAATAATAATTAATTATCCGCCCCCTCGATCGGTGCAAATCCTTGTCTTTGAATGTTTTCAGTCACTACACGTGGTTCTAAAAACTGTAACAGATAATCAGGACCACCTGCTTTTGAACCGACACCAGAAAGTTTAAAACCACCAAAAGGTTGACGAGCAACGATCGCTCCTGTAATTCCTCGGTTAATATAAACATTACCCACCTCAAACTCTTTATAAGCCCTGTCGATATGGTTAGGTGTACGAGAATACAAACCACCCGTTAAAGCAAAATCTGTACCATTAGCAATATCTAAAGCGTTATCGAAACTACTTGCTTTAATCACTGCTAAGACAGGACCAAAAATTTCTTCTTGAGCAATTGTCGCACTAGGTGAAATATCTTTAATTACAGTGGGAGGGACAAAATAACCATTTTCTGGCGGAGTTACTTGAATGGCGATCGTACCTTCTTGTTTTCCTTGTTCGATATATTCTAAAATACGTTTTTGAGCAGTAGCATCAATTACAGGACCAATTTTGGTACTTGGGTTTTTCGCTTCACCGACATTTAATGATTTGACAGCTTCAGTCAATCGATCGACAAAACTATCGTAAACAGTATCCAAGACAATCACTCGTGAACAAGCAGAACATTTTTGACCGCTATAGCCAAAGGCAGATTGTACCACACCCGCCACTGCTTGATCTAAATCGGCACTTTCATCGACAATTATGCCATTTTTGCCCCCCATCTCCGCAATCACTCGTTTGAGGTGTTTTTGCTTCGGTTGAACGATCGCCGCATCAGCATAAATTTTACAACCAACTT
>CAVQBA010000005.1:0-332074 GCA_963710605.1 uncultured cyanobacterium | reverse complement strand
GCTTCTATTTGCTCTGTAACTTTTTGTGATAGGGGATCTGGATTGCCTCGGCGACGTTTAGGATAGTCTTCATCTCGAATAATATCTTGGTCAATATCAAACCAACCCTTAACTGTACCCACAAAGAAAAAATCTCTTAATGGAGTTAACTTGGATTTAGTAACTTTTTCTCTTTTGATAGGTAGTCAAGAAAAACTGTACGATTAATCTGTTCAAAATCACTAATAGCAGTAGTTTGTAAGTAAATAGATAATGAGCGGAAGGCGACTAGAACATGGTTGATTGTTCCAAAAGCCTTTTCTATTTTGCATAAATGTTCGACATACTGCTTAGCTTTGTCTTTCAACCATTGTTGCTTAATCTGACTGAAGTTAGCGATGGAATGTGTTAAATTTTTTGGGTTGTAGTTGAGATTAAGGTTTCTCAATCCCATCGCTCATCTTGCCATTGAAATGGTTTTATATGTCTGTCTTGTTGTGTGAAATAACTTAAATTTACTTGATTTAACTCAATATAATCGTATTGAGTTTTACGACAACTTCGACAACTAAATGTCTTTTTGTTTTGCTTATTAATTCCTGCAATATACATATCCATTGCATTACATTCAGGACAAACAAAGCCTTCTATCCTATGATTCCGATACCAGACCACACCTTTATTCGTTGGGTCTTCAATGGCTTCATAACCACCTTTGATATTGCATGAATCCTGCTGTATTTTTTGGCAGTGAGGACATCGAAATTGCCTTTTATTATTGGGTTGCTTAATTCCTCCTACTACCATTCCTAAATGATTACATTCAGGGCAGATAAACTCACCGTGATAGTCTTGTCCCCAATCAACCTGTTCATCAATCAATCTATCTGTTAAATAACGAGAACGATTGTTCAAATTAATTGAAGAAACGACTGAACCTCTGCAATTTGAGCATCGAAATTGTTGCCTTACCATTATTCAGCCCCCCTAATTTCAAAGGCATTTCATTGCATTTAGGGCAGATAAATTCTCCTTGATAGTCTTGTTTCCAATTAATTTCCATTACTGTTGCCCTCCAACCCTTGAATACGAACAATTAATCTTTCTTTATCATCGGTAAGTCCTTTACTTTGTCTAACTAAACCCAAATTAGTAGCTATCTCCAATTCCTCATCTATTCTCTGTAAGTCTTGTTTGAGGTAGTTTAGGTCATCCGTGGAAGTGAGCCAATGTTCACATTGCCAACAAGCATTAACAGTTTGACAGGGTGATTTTAAAACAGGGCGATGACATTCCCCATAGTTCGTCGTTACCTGATACATTTTTCTTCGCATTAACTCAGTAATAACATTTTTGGGTTTATGTTCTTTTACTATCTTTCCTGTACTGTCAACGTACTTTGTACTCTGCATTAATTCCTGATACTCTTCGCCCACTACCTCCTTAAGTAAATGTTTGTAGTAGTTCTGCATATCGGGAGAACGGTGACGTAGATACTTTTGAATAATTAAGTCTCTTACTCCTGCATTAGTCATTACCGATTGCCACAGTCTTTCTGAATTGGTGAGAACGAAAATGCCAAAGATTTCCTTCTTTTGTACAGATATTTTGTTCCTCTGCCAGTTTATTAAGCCAACGACTAAAGCCATCTACTTTCATTATTCTAGGAGCAGGGTTATATTTTCCAAATATACCATCGTTGCTACCGAACAGATTATGATAAGTATCACCAAAGTGTTCTCGAATAAAATCTTGTTGTTCTTTAATAACGGCTACAAGTTCTTCACAGATAGGTAATTCATCCTCTGTCTTATACTTTTCTGTCAGAAATCTCAACCGCCATTCACTCCCTCTCTTACGTAAACAGTCTAAAGGTAAATTCAGTAGTTCTCCTATGCGTAATCCTGTTGCTCGAATGATTAACACCATTCTCTGCTTTGGTGAGGGAAGCAAATGCAAGTGTTCATCTAGCTGTTGCCATACTTCTTCGGGGATGTATTCTACTTCGTCATTCTTTGCTTGAGAACCATGATACTTACCTTTAAACCAATAAGTATTGACATCCAACCAACCTTCTTGCCGACAAAGGTTAAAGAAGTTGATCAATGTCATATAACGTAAAGAGATACTTCTTTGGGATAAAGGTTTTTTTGTCTGTTTGCTTTTCGTTGAATGTAAGTAGTAATCGTATTCATCTAATAGTTGTTCATTGATATCTTCTACACTATAAACAGACTTAGTTTTCAAAAAGATAGAGAACTCCCTCAAAGAAGCAACATCATTCTTTAGATACATTGCCGAATAATTACGTTTAGCCCGAATCAATATGTAGAGCTTAGTCAGCAGCTTCAACCAATCTTGTTGAATTTTATCAAATCTAATAGTTAAAACTTTTTGATGTTGATTCACACTTAACCCCAAATCTTCAATGGTTCGCCAAACATCTTTTTGTAGCAAAGGATTATTTAATAACTCTCTAGCAGACTCATTCTGTTCTACTAACCATAACTCAGGTTGGCTATTCCAATCTGGTATTGCATTCATTCTTCTTCCTCCTGTTCGATTACTCTTCGTAAGTCTGCTTCTTCAATCACATGAGAATACACATCTAACGTCGTTTGAATACTGGCGTGTCCTAATAAATATTTGACTCTATCAGGAGAATAACCTGCTTTGAGCAAACGAGTGGCATAAGTATGACGAAATAAATGGGCATAAACCTTGATTCCCGTTTTTTGGGATAATCGAGTAAACATGACACTCAAAACATCAGGACTGATGGGCTTACCTATTTCTCCTTCCCAAATATTGATAAATACGTACTCTGACTCTATTTCAGGATATTCATAAAGCAGATAATCGTTGTACATTTGGATTAGCTCTGGTATGACAGGAATCGTTCGTTCTTGCCCTTTAGCCAAAGCACCATTTGGGTTATCTTTTCTTTTTACTACTTTAATGTAGTTTTCTCCAAAATCACTCACATCCTCATGTTTTAGACCTAGTATTTCTCCTTTACGCATTCCCGTACCATTAAGCATAAGGATAATCAACTTGTCTCTTAAACGATTACAGGCATTGACCAATACTTCTACCTGCTCATCTGTTAAGCATCCTGCAAACTTTTTCTTGCCTTTGAGCTTAACTAATTTTTGACGAACGGGCTTAGTTTTAGCAATACCTGTGAGTAGTCCTTTACTACTTCTGTTTGTGATGCCATAGGGTAAATGAAATCTGTCGAACTGTTTGAAGTCCACAGTCTTGTTGGCAATATGATATTCGTAAAACTGTGTTACCCCCGTAATCATACGATTAACGGTACTTTCACTTCTAATGGCTTCTATTCCTTGTAGATTGATGACAGCTTTATCTCCAACTCTGAGCCAGTGAGCATAGTTTTCTAAATCGGAGACATTTACTTCCCTCCAATCCAAACATTGTTGTTGAAGAAAAAGCCACCAGTATCTTAAATCGTGTCCATAAGATTTGATGGTATTAGGTGATTTGGTTGTAGTCATAAACGTCAAAAAACGTTGTATTGGTTCGACAATTTGATAGTCCTCATCAAACATCAACCAAACTGGTTCGTTTGTAACGGGATCTATTCCCTTTGCAAAGACAACATAAACTTTACACAATGAAGAAATATATGTATAAGCTTAACATGTTATTAGGTAAAAAAAAGGGGTCTTTGTTGTTGTTGTTTATTATTAAATATTTGTATTGTATAACCCAAATCGACTCCTAAGCTAGAATGAGATAAATCTGGAATTGGATTTGGTATATTCCCTTGTGATTGAATCGTACAAATTCCATACCAACCTGATGCCTTCTTGACTATTTGGACTTGTTTCACCAAAAATCCATCAGGAATTGGTCTGTGTAACCTTATTTCGACTTGTCCAATTTTGGGTAACTTAATTATATTACCAACGATTGGACAAGATTTGAATTGAGGAAAGACCATTGAGCGAATTTTCTTCCGAAATCTAGGAAATCCGTATCCCTTGTTATGGAATACTCTGAAAGCCTTGTCCACTTTCCCGACAATTTCTTGGAGTACCTGAGATTGTACTTGTTTGAGTTCGGGATTAGTTTTTTTAGCTTCAGTTAATTGTCGTTTTTGATAGTAATAATCAGGATACTTTTTATCCGCAGCGGTAATATACTCGTTCACCAAAGAACATTGATTCACTGGAGACTTGCGAGACTTTATCCAGTCTTTTCTCTCTGCCAAGCAATAATTATATACTCGCTTACAAACACAAAGCCATCGCAAGAGAGTTTCTTCCTGTGATGGCTTCGGATATATACGATATTCGTAATTAAAGTTGATCATTAACTAGGGAATGAATAGCGTACTAAACTAATTAGTTAGTTGCTAGTTCGGTGCTTCCACGACGGCGACGAGAGGTTAAGCTATTAAATAGCATTTTACCGATCGACATAATTAAATTACCTTCTAACTCTTGAAACATTTTCATATTCATCCCAAAAGCATCATTAGCTTCCTCAACGATTCTATCAGCAGTTTCTTGATCTACTGGTGCATCATTTAAGGCTTGACGATACATAGTTTTAAATGCTTTTTCGTCATCGATCGTTTCAAACTCATAAAAAGCAGTGCCATCTTTATCTAAATTCATTGCTTTTTGAGCAATATTTTTGAGAATTTGTCCACCAGAAAGATCACCCATGTAACGAGTATAAGAGTGAGCGGCGAATAATTCAGGACTGTTTTTAGCAATTTCATGAATACGATCGACGTAAGCTTGTCCTTCAGGAGTTAACTTGATTTCATTTTTCCAATTAGGACCATAATAGAATTGTAAGTCTTTAGCTAAACTTTCTTCACGATTTAACTCAGGAAAATAAATTTGACCAACAACTGGGTGATTTTTTAATTTTTCCATTTCTTCTTCCATCGCACTATAAACGAAATAGAAGTTAGCCGCTAATTTACGATAGGAATTTTTCTCAACTACGCCTTTTAAAAAGCACTTAATAAAACCCATGTTCTCTGCCATGGAATGGGATTTCTTCGTACCTTCTCTCAACATTGTGGCTAGATTTACACTCATGATTGCGTTAGATCCTAATTTATTAATATTTTTGGTTATAAAAGATTTACAAAAAAAATTTTTATTGCTAGTTTTCTAACATAAACCAAATCAGGACTACTTTTCATTAAGATTTCTTACAATATAAGGGGGTTTTATTTACTATTGTAAAGACTAAATTCAGTTAATCACTTTTTCAGTTGCTTAATAATAAAATCTCTCAATAAGTGTGCTTCAGCAGGAATAATTGTATGATCAATTTCAAATTCGTGATATTCAACTTCAACCCCAACTGACTGTAATTTGCTGTTGCATTGTCTAGCACTAGAAATAGGCACGATCGCATCTTTGGTACCGTGACAAATAAGTGTAGGTGGGAAAGGATTACGATCGTTTGTCGGTTGAAAATGTAGATAACCACTAAAACTAAAGACACCAGCTACAGGTAGTTGTAAACCCACATCAAGGCTCATTGCACCACCTTGAGAAAAGCCACCAACGATCGTTTTATCTAAGCCAATACCTGTTTTATCTTCTAATGATAATAACCATTGATATAAGGAATCTAAACTTTTTTCAATCCCTTCATTATTATTTTCTAAAGCATACCATGCTCTACCCTCAGCGACTTCAGGATGAATATAAGGTGCATCAGGAAGTAAATAATAACCACCATCTAATCCAAACATGGGAATTAGTGGTGTTAAATCTTGATTATTTGCTCCCCAACCATGAAGCAAGACTAAAATAAATTCAGGCGGTTGGTTGTTTTCGGGTTTGATAATAATAGTTTCTAAAGACACGATCGATAATTAATAGTTAATAGTTAATAGTTAATAGCGGTCAGAACCCGCTCAGATGCGACAGACGCAAGCGTTCAGACCCCGCGACGACGTTAAGTCGCAAGCGGTGATATCCCGCGTCGGCGTAAGACGCAAGGGAATGCTCGCCAAGACGGGAACGCTGAACAAGACGGGAAGGCTAACCAAGACGTTGATAGTTGAGCGATTAGAGTATATGTCGTGTAAGTAGATATAGCAGTAAACTATTTGTTTTGAACAGTTAAATAGATTTCCCCTTCCTTTGAAGGAGGAGGGGCTGTCATCTGAATTGACGTAACTATGAATGTCAACGCCCCGTGGGTTAGGGGTGGTTGATATGTCCGCTCCCTACTTGTTACTTGCTATACAATATTTTCTTTCTCAATCGTCGATCGAAAAAATAAAGCCGTTCTCCAGTTAATTGAAGAACGGTTTATGATCTATTTGATAACAACTGTAATTATTTTGAGGACTAAAGTCCTTACTACAAACAAAAAATATTTGTTTTGATTTTATTTGAAATAATTAAAATTATAATTTTGTACCGCAGTTAGGACAAAACTGATTCGTTGTTGGATTAGATGTTCCACAATTACTACAATCAATATTTTCTGGTTGCATTTCTTTTTTGATTAATTCAGGTAAACCAATCATTTGCGAGTTGTTTTTACCAGGGGCAATCATTGGATAACAGTTAACGTCTTTTTCAACATGAACATCTAATAAAACAGGACCATCATGAGCTAACATTTGAGCGATCGCATCTTGGAGTTGGCTTTTTTCTGTTACAGTAATACCTTTAACGCCGAAAGCCTCAGCCAGTTTTTCAAAATTAGGCATTCCTGTTTGCATATTAGAAGAAGAATAACGCTCACCAAAAAATGCTTGTTGCCATTGACGCACCATACCTTGCCAACCATTGTTAATGATGATTGTTTTGGCTTGAATATCGTATTGAGCTAAAGTGGCTAATTCTTGTAAATTCATTTGGAAACTAGCATCACCACTAATACAAATAACTTGCTCATCAGGTACACCTACTTTTGCACCAAGTGCCGCAGGTAAACCATAACCCATCGTACCTAAACCAGCACTAGAAATCCAACGACGAGGACCAGTTTTCAGAAATTGTGCTGACCACATTTGGTGTTGACCAACATCGGTTGTGTAATAAGCATGAGGTGCTTGACGGGCTACTTCCACCACAACGGCTTGAGGTGCGATCGTATTTTCAAATGTTGGTACAGTTAAAGGATAATCTTCTTTCCAACGATCGATACGTGCTAACCATTCTTGGGTAATTGCAGTTTTAGAGGTGATACCTAACTCTTTGGCTCGATCGAGCATTTGGTCTAAAACTTGAGACACATCACCCACAATCGGTACATTAGGGCGACGATTTTTACCTACTTCAGCAGGGTCAATATCGATATGAATTACCTTAGCACCTGAGGCGAATTCGTCTAATTTACCAGTAACTCGATCGTCAAATCTAGCACCAACAGCAATTAAAAGATCACATTCACTAACAGCAAAATTCGCATAAGCCGTACCGTGCATTCCTAGCATTCCTAACGCCAGAGGATTATGCTCATCAAAAGAGCCTAAACCCATCAATGTGGTAGTAACAGGTAACTGAAATAATTCAGCTAACTCATGTATTTGTTTGTGAGCATCTGATAAAATTGCACCACCACCAACATAAAGTAAAGGTTGACTAGCTGTTGAGATCAAATCCAAAGCCGAATTAATTTGGCGAGAATGACCTTTAAATGTAGGATTATAACCAGATAATTTGATTTCACCGGGTTTGACGGGCGTATAGTAAAAATTTTCTAAACCAACATCTTTAGGAATATCAACTAAAACAGGTCCTGGTCTTCCTGTACTAGCTAAATGATAGGCTTCAGCGATAATGCGAGGAATATCTTCAGCGTTACGAGCGACATAAGAATGTTTAACGATCGGTAAAGTGATACCATAAATATCAGTTTCTTGAAACGCATCAGAACCGATCGCACCACGAGCTACTTGCCCTGTAATCACCAACATCGGAATCGAATCCATATGAGCGGTGGCGATACCTGTCACTAAATTAGTCGCACCCGGCCCCGATGTAGCGAAACAAACACCAACCTTACCAGTCGCACGAGCATAACCATCAGCCGCATGAGAAGCACCTTGTTCGTGACGGACAAGATAATGTTTCACATCACCTCTTTCTTCAGCACGATACACTTCATCATAGATAGGCAAAATTGCCCCACCAGGATAACCGAAAATATGTTTAACCCCATGAAGACGAAGACTATCCATCAGAGCAAATGCCCCTGTTACCTTGATAGGAGTAACCTCAACAGATGTCTTTAACGGAGGAATATTAGAAACTACCATAAATTTTATTTTTGATTAATCGGTAACTAATTTCTAGACTCTCAGATTCTTAGATCAATTAGTTCCTAATTAGACAATTATTTTTAATTTGACTACTTATTAGTTTTTATTTTAAGATAACTTTTCGATCGACTGCAACAATTGGTTATTAAATATACTTATTTCTTTACTTTTACTTTACTTATTTTCGCATCTATCAAAAGTAAGAATTAAGGAGGACAGGTGAAGGAGTATTTTTAGTGACGAGTCAACAAAGGGCAAAAGGCTTAACAGTTATAGTTAATTAAAATAAGAATGAGGCGATTTGAGAATATTTTCTTCGAGTTTAATTTATTAGCCTTGTCAATTCATACCCAAGGCAGGTTTTATGCTCTTTTTCCTACTATTTTGATACTGTCTCAAACTTAATTTAAACAACTATAAGAGTTAATAGTTAAAAGCTATAAGCTAAAACCTTCATTCTCTTACTGCACAATTGTGATGGACTATTCTTGACGGTAAGCTTTAGGAGTCATACCCACATAGTTACGAAAATATTTACTCATATGGGCATGAGTATTAAAACCACACATGATGGCTATATCAGAAATAGATTCATCTGCTTTAAGTAAAAGTTGTTTTGCTCGATCGATTCTTTGTTGCATCACATATTGATGAGGAGATACACCCATCGATTTTTTAAATAACCGACTAAAATGAAATTTACTAATTCCGACATGATTACTTAACTCTTCTAGTTTAATCGATTCACTCAAACGATCGTTAATATATTCAATCGCTTTAAGTAAAACACGATCATTTAATCCACCTTCATAAATTGCAATAGGTTGAGGTTTAGTCGTTGTGCTATAGTCTCGTAAAATATTAACCGTTAAAGCATTAGCTAATGAGTCTATATATAATTGTTCTCCTCCATTTTGACCACGATGTAGTTCAGTGCGTAACATCATGGCTAACTGTTCGATTTGAGGATGGCGATTACGAAATTCGGTACGTAACTTGAGATGCTCTAAATCAATATTCATCACTTCAAAAGCTACTTGCTCAAGAAATAGAGTCGGTATTTTGATTTCTAAATAATGATCATCACCATCAACTTGATACGAACAAGGTAATTTTGCGGGTGATAAAGAAATATCACCTTTAGAATAAATTCCTGTATAGTTGAGTTCGCCTACTGTCTGCCAGATACGATAGGGTTTGGTAGATAAACATAATGCAATTGTATGATCTGTTTCTGGAGGAAGAGATGTTTTTCCTGGAGGTTGTTTAAACTCAGAAACAGTAATTGATTCCCAACCAAAATCAGAGCTGGTAATAATTGGTAATGGTATTTGGTTAGTTGTTTTTCGTGATAAATTGACCATTGTTTTTACATAAGAAAAAACTAACAGCAAGATTTTGTAAGTAAAGCAATATTTTGAAAGCTCAAAAATTTTTGGTTGCCTACTATGTAATTGTAACGATTTAAAAGCTGACTAACCAATAAAAACAGAGAATTAGCGAATTAACTACCAGTCAATAATTACTAATATTATCAAGCAAAAAATAACTTTGAAATAAAAACTATTTGATGAACATAAAAAATGCGATCGTCTTAGCGAATCATAACTAAAATCGATCCCTTAATTTATCCTCAGAATTTAAGACAAATGCCTAATCAAACAAACAATAATGGTCAATGGTTAATTATTGATAAACATATTTATGCACCAATATCTCTTTAACTTTTTTTGAAACCACTAAACAATTAACTAAAAAATTTTAACCATGACTTCAATTATGTCAGCAAACACCCCCCTCCATAACGAGAGTAAACAATTTCTTAAATTAGCTATTCCTTTAGTTAGTGCGCAAGTAGCACAATCTTTAACAGGTTTTTTTGATACTATTATGATGGGAAGATTGGGTGTCGAAACATTAGCCGCAGGTGGTTTGGCTTCTCTAACTTTCTTTGCCATACTCAATATTGCCGCAGGAGTAGTGATGGGTATTAGCCCTTTAGTTGCTGAGGCTTATGGTGCGAAAAATAAACCGAGAATCGAAAAATTAGTCCGTCAGGGTTTTTGGCTGGTATTACTACTATCGTTACCGATGATGATTATCCTTGCTCATCTAGATTCGATGATGCTCAAATTAGGACAATCCCAAACCACAGTTATCTTAGCTGATTCTTATTTAAATATCATTCTGTGGGGTTTTCTTCCTGCATTAGGTTTTGCCATGCTAAGAGGTGTAATTTCTGGATTATCTAATGCTCGTCCGATTATGTTTATTGTCATTATCGGGACAATTTTTAATGTTATTGGTAACTACATTTTAGGTTTTGGGAAGTTTGGGTTTCCTCGTTTAGAATTAGTCGGATTAGCTATTTCTAGCACGATCGCACTTTGGGGAATGTTTGTTGCTTTACTCGTTTATATTCTCAGACATAAACAACTAAAAATTTATCGTATTTTCGATCGACTACATCAAATAAAACCGATTATTTTATGGGAGTTAGCTAAGACAGGTGTACCGATCGGTGTTTTTATCGCTTTAGAGTTAGGATTATTTACCGTTGTTACTTATCTAATGGGTACGTTAGGAACAGAAGTATTAGCCGCTCATCAAATTGTTTTTCAAACTACGATAATAGTGTTTATGATTCCTTTAGGAATGTCTTATGCGGCGACAGTAAGAGTTGGACAATGGTTAGGACAAAAAAACAGTAACGGAATTAAAAGAGCAGGATATCTTAGTATTGGGATGGGGTTAGTTTTTTCGATCTTTTTAGCACTGTTGATGCTTTTATTTCCTCTAGCAATAATCGGGCTATACCTTAATGTTAATGATCCTACTAACACTGCGATCGTCAATCTAGCTTTACCGATGTTAACTGTAGCTACTATTTCGCAGATACTAGATGCGGTACAAAAAATTGCCTACGGTGTATTACAAGGGCTTCAGGATACGAGTATTCCTGTACTTTTGAATATACCAGCGTTTTGGATTGTGGGTTTAGGTATTGGCTATTTTCTCTGTTTTCACCTTGGTTTAGGTGGTTTAGGTTTATGGTTAGGACAATCTATTGGAGTAGCAACAGCGGCAATCTTGTTTTTATTTAGATTTCATTATTATGTAACTGATTTAAAATATTAACTAGATACAGCAGATAACTACACTATCTAACCAACTATCACAAAGTATTAACGATTAACGATCGATTAAACACATAAATCTGGTTGTTTGTTAAAATGGTCAACTACATCAAAAAATAACAGAAATTAATTTTTCGAGAATGAATAAGGAAAATAATGCTCAATCCTAATTTAGATGCGATCGAACTTAATAAAGATGAGTATGAACGTTACGCCAGACATATTATCCTCCCCGAAGTGGGTTTAGAAGGACAAAAACGTCTTAAAGCGGCGAGTGTACTCTGTGTTGGCACAGGAGGATTAGGCTCACCTTTAATTCTCTATTTAGCCGCCTCAGGTATTGGCAGAATCGGTATAGTCGATTTTGATATAGTCGATGCTTCCAATCTACAAAGACAAATTATCCACGGTATTTCTTGGGTAAATAAACCTAAAATTGAATCAGCTAAACATCGTATTCTCGAAATCAATCCTGATTGTCAGGTTGACTTATACGAAACACGTTTAACTTCAGAAAATGCTTTACAAATTTGTGAGCCTTATGATGTTATCATTGACGGAACTGATAATTTCCCTACCCGTTATCTAGTTAATGATGCTTGTGTATTGTTAAACAAACCTAATATTTACGGTTCAATCTTCCGTTTTGAAGGACAAGCCACAGTCTTTAATTATCAAGAAGGACCCAATTATCGTGATTTATATCCTGAGCCACCACCACCAGGAATGGTACCTTCATGTGCTGAAGGTGGGGTATTAGGTGTTCTGTGCGGTATTATTGGTAGTATCCAAGCTACAGAAGCGATTAAGGTTATTTTAGGGGTCGATCCTGCTAAAACTCTTAGTGGTAGATTATTGCTTTATAATGCGATGGAAATGAAGTTCAGGGAATTAAAATTACGTCCTAATCCTGTACGCCCTGTAATTGAAAAACTAATTGATTACCAAGAGTTTTGTGGTATTCCTCAAGCTCAAGCCGAAGCGAGTAAGAGTAGTGAAGAGTTAGCTAAGATGTCTGTTACCGAGTTGAAATCTTTGTTAGATAGCGATACGGATGATTATGTTTTAATTGATGTACGTAATCCGAATGAATATCAAATTGCTCAAATTGATGGGGCAACTTTAATACCTTTACCTGATATTGAAGATGGCGATGGGGTAAGTAAAGTTAAAGATTTACTTAATGGTAAAAACCGTTTAATTGCTCATTGTAAGATGGGTGGACGATCGGCTAAGGCTTTACAAATCTTAAAAGACGCAGGAATTGAGGGAACTAATGTAACAGGTGGTATTACCGCTTGGAGTAAGGAAGTCGATTCTTCTGTGCCTTTGTATTAATCGATATCTAATCTGAATCTAACTGATTGATTATATTAATTAAGATTAATTTTTTTGTCTCCCCTCCAAGGGGAGATGTTTCTATTAAAGAGTTCGTTAGTTACCTAAAATACTTCAGTTTGTCGTTAATTGAACTATGCAAAGTGGATCATCTATTTTCGATCGTGTCTTGGCTTTGTTAAATGAATAATATTATAATCTTCATTAATAACATTACGTATCAATACGTATCTATCTCAAGTGCATCATACTAGTATTGGAATCGATCGTGTTCAGTAATTAAAACCTTTATTTTTGATTTTCCTTAGAGATAAATCAACTTCATTGCGAACTTTTTGTGAATGATCTTTTTTCATTTCCCTAATTTTATTGAAAGCACTTAGTTTTAAATTTTGCTCAGATGTTTTTATGACAATATGTTCAAAAGCATGAGGAATAAAAGAACGAGGCATTTCAGATGTAATATTTTTTAACTGACAAAGAATCTCGAATACTTTTTTATTATGTAACTTGTCTCCAAAAATTTCAGAGATGATAAAACATGAGTACCAATCTTTAAATAATTCATAACTATTTTCTAATAAAGGAATCAGCTTATTTTTTTGGTTATTAGATAAATATTCCCAGTTAACAAGTAGCACAAAAAGAAAATTATGTGAATTTTCCAAATCTAAGAAAGATGGTAACTCTAATAAATCTAGAATTAATTGGAAACAATTTTCAGGAAAATGATCCAATATAACGTCATCCAATTCTTGGGCAAACTTTTTTATCTCCGAGTAATTCTTTTCAACTATTGCTTGATAGAGTGTTTTCGGAATCATTTTTTCGTCATTTTTTTATTTGTCTAGATAAATTGTTAATTCTAGATCGAATCAGGTAAAACAGTCACTATTGATGTCGTGATAGTCAGAAGCAATCCAACTTAGGTTATCTACTCTTGAGCATTTATTTAAGCCATAGTAATTAATCTCAATTATTTTTTAATCTTCAATTTTGTCAATTTACTAATACAAGTATCAATATCTCCTTCATCTCAATTTTCACGCTATTAATAAAATAGAAGGGAAAAACCCCTTCCAAAGATCTTATATAGCGGTTCCCACATTTATGAGGTACAGTTTATATTTACAAGTCCCCCACGCAATAAAAGCGAAGCATCTTTAAATTTCCCCCTTACGAAGGGGGCAAGGGGGATGGGGATTTAGGGGGATCGTGGGTGTACTTTATAAGTATGACAATTGCTATAATTCTAATAATTAATCAATTATTTATCGATCGATTCAACTACTTTAGTAAATCGTTTTTGGGAAATTCCTTTTTGATTTAGTAATAACCAACTTTGAATCAAATCTGGACCATTTAATGCACCTGTCAAACCAACTCGGAGAGTACGCATTACCAAGCCTTTTTTAACGCCTAATTCTTTAGTCAAGTTTTTAATCATACTTTTAGCTGAATCAACAGTTAAATCAGCAGTATCTTGATTAATCACATATTCTAAGACTTCTTTTGCCCCATCTTGAGTTACAAAATCTTGAGCTTCATCAGTGATAGTAATATCATCAATAAAAAATACCGCCCCTTCATCCACTGCATCAGTTAGACGAGTGAGACTAGGACCAATTAATGCGGTAATATCTAATAACCATTGTTGATCACTTTCACTATCAAATTTATAGTTAGCTTCTTGCCAATAAGGTGTTAACAAAGGTAATAATTCTTCTGATGGCATTTCGTGAAGATACTGACTATTAAGCCAATCTAATTTATCCCAATCAAATTTAGCACCTGAATTGTTAACTCTATCCAAATCAAATTGAGTCGCCGCTTCTTCAAGACTAAAGATTTCTTCACCATCAGGAGAAGTCCAACCCAACAACGTCATATAATTAACTAAAGCAGTGGGTACAAAACCCATTTTGCGGAAATCATCGATCGAAGTTACGCCGTCTCTTTTAGATAGCTTCTTACCTTCGGTATTCAAAATCAAAGGTGTATGTACAAATTCGGGTATATCCGCACCGAGGGCTTCATATAATAATATTTGTTTGGCAGTATTGGCAATATGATCTTCACCACGGATAACATGAGAAATATTCATGTCAATATCATCAACCACTACCGCTAAATTATAAAGAGGTTGTCCAAAATTTTCGTCTTCAGTTTCTGGTGCACGGGCGATTACCATATCACCACCTAAATCGCTACCTTGCCAGACAACTTCATCTCTAATAGCATCATTCCAAGAAATTTCACGATCGTTATCTATTTTAAAACGGATAACGGGTTTTTTTCCTTCGGCTTCAAACTCTTTAATTTGCTCTTCACTCAAATCTCGGTGACGATTATCATAACCAGGGGCTTGATTATTCGCTTTTTGTTTTTCCCGCATATCATCTAACTCTTCGGGAGTACAATAACAAGGATAAGCAAAACCGTCATCAATTAATTTTTGAATTGCATTTTTGTATAAATCTAATCTTTCGGTTTGAAAAAATGGTCCCTCATCCCAATTTAAACCCAGCCATTCTAAACCTGATTTGATATTTTCAGTATATTCTGATTTCGATCGTTCTAAATCTGTATCTTCTACTCTCAAGATAAACGTGCCTTCTTGATTACGGGCAAACAACCAATTGAAAACTGCTGTACGTGCAGTACCAATATGTAAGTTACCTGTAGGAGATGGTGCAATTCTTACTCTAACAGACATGATATATTTATTTTATTTTTATTTTTTCTCCAATCTCTTATTTTATCGAAGATAATTATATGTTTAAATCATGCTTTAGGTGGAGAAATTTAATCTTTTCGCTTGTAATTTACAGCTAAATGAACTTATTTATGAAACGGTAAAGGAATTACTTAGGATATTATATTTATCGATTAAAGTCTCCTCTTGTCTTCGGGGAGAAACACGAGGGGTTGTACAGGTATAAAAAAATGAGGGCAGAATACCATTCTGCCCCTACGGTTTACGATCGATTATTTACCCACGATCGTCAAGAAAACTAAGAAAATACTAACTAAATAAAATATACCTACTATTTGAGTTTCCGTCCAACCACTTAATTCTAAATGATGGTGGATTGGTGCCATTTTTAATAGTCTTTTTCCTTGACCATTTTCATCTTTTGTCGCTTTGTAATAAAGTACTTGAGCGATTACTGATAAAGACTCGACAAAAAATAACAGACTGAGGATAAATAAAGCCCATAAATTTTGACTCAAAATTCCCACAGCCGCCAAACCCGCACCTAAAGCAAGTGAGCCTGTATCGCCCATAAAAACAGAAGCTTTGTTACGATTGTGCAAAACAAACCCCAAACAACCACCACTGATAGCCAAACAAAAACCGAGTAAATCAGGATGATTAGGAGCAACTAAAAGTCCTAATCCTAAAAATGCGATCGCACTTGTACCACCTGCTAATCCATCAACACCGTCGGTAAAATTAGTAGCGTTACTTTCGGCGACAATGACAAAAATAGCTAAAAACCAAAAGAAAAAACTCAACGGTAAAACTAAGCCAAACGGTAAACTAACATTAGTAATAGAAGTGGGTTGAGTAAAATACATCCAGACACAGAAAATAACGGCACAGATAACTTGTAAACCAAATTTTTGCTTAGCAGTTAAACCTAAATTAGTTTTTTTACGTAATATTTGCCAATCATCTATCCAACCGATAAAAGCATAAATAAAAGTAACTAAAGCCACTGCGATTACATTACTAGTAAAACCGCCAGCAATTACGCCAACAATTATCGATGCAGGGATAAAAAAAATACCACCCATCGTCGGTGTACCCACTTTTTTTAAATGAGATTGTAATCCATCTTCTTGAATGACTTGAGATGCTTTCATTTTTTGTAAAATAGGCACGATTAGATAACCTGATAATCCGCTGATTACTGCTGATAGTAATAAGTTACGAGTACTAATTAAATCTAAATGAACTAGAGTAATAACGGTTAAGCTGATACCTAGAAATGCAAATAACAACCAACCAGATGGATTGATTAAACTATTAGACGATCGAACATTTGTTTCCATAACTAACTTTTGATGATACCAATCGAGATTATGTTGATAATATACTGTGAACTATTGACAATTGACAATTCAAAAGTAATTAACTCTTAACTCTTAACTCTTAACTATTAACTATTGATGTTGGATATAATAATTAGGTACGGAAAATGAGGTTACTGATAGGTAAAATAGACGATCGTGGAAATAACATTTTTAGGAACTAGCTCAGGAGTACCAACAAAATCCAGAAACGTCTCGAGTATAGCGTTAAGACATATTCAAAGAGGAGAACTTTGGTTATTTGACTGTGGCGAAGGTACTCAACATCAAATCTTACGTAGCGAACTTAAAGCCTCACAACTAAAAAAAATTTTCGTCACTCATATGCACGGAGATCATACTTTTGGTTTAATGGGATTGTTAGCAAGTTGTGGTTTAGGTGCAGATGCTGAAAACGTCACTGTTTATGGTTCGTCCTGGAATTGAACCTTACCTAAAATCTTGTATGAAATATTCTCATACTTATTTTCCTTATGGTGTCAAAATTAAAACTGTAACCGAAGGTGTTATCTACGAAGATGACGAATTTATCGTTAGTGTACAACCCTTAAAACATCGTATAACAGCTTTTGGTTATCGTGTTGAAGAAAAAAACCGTGCAGGTACATTCGATGTCCAAAAAGCCAAAAAATTAGGTATTCCTTTTGGTCCTGTTTACGGTAAACTCAAAGCGGGAGAAACGGTAACTCTAGAAGATGGTAGAACTTTTCACGGGCGTGATTTTTGTGGTCCTACTGAAATCGGTCGTAAATTTGTTTATTGTACTGATACAGTTTTTTGTGAAAATGCAATATCTTTAGCAACTGATGCCGATGTTTTAATTCATGAAGCTACTTTTGCTCATCAAGATGCTCAAATGGCGTTTGAAAAATTACACTCAACTACCACAATGGCGGCTCAGGTTGCCTTAGCGGCTCAAGTCAAAAAGTTGATTATGACTCATTTTAGCCCTCGTTACAATTTTGGTAATAGTATTAATCTTAAAGATTTACTCAAAGAAGCTCAATCTATTTTTCCGCAAACGAGTTTGGCTTATGACTTTTTAAGTTATGAAATACCTCGTCGGCGATAAGTATTAACTGCATCCAATATGTTAACTTAGTTTTAAGCATTTGTAACTGACCGAAAAAATAGGGTTTCAACTCTCCAACTTGTCTGTGGAGGTTGTTCTCAATTATCAATTATCAATTACTAATTATTT
This sequence comes from uncultured cyanobacterium, assembly GCA_963710605.1. GTDB lineage: Bacteria > Cyanobacteriota > Cyanobacteriia > Cyanobacteriales > Cyanobacteriaceae > JAALKG01. The sequence goes on along the minus strand of CAVQBA010000005.1, from coordinate 314,043 downwards.
GTATGACTCTTCCTAACTTTCTTGTTATTGGTGCGGCAAAAGCAGGAACTACATCTCTTTATTATTATCTAAGGCAACATCCTCAAATTTATCTTAATTCTACTATTAAAGAGAGTGGTTTTTTTGCATCTGAAGGAGATTCACTAGATTTCAAGGGCCAGGAGATTTAACACGTCGTTTACCAATTAATAATATCGAAGATTATCTCAATCTTTTTGAAGAAGTAAAAGACGAAATAGCTATTGGTGAGGTTTGCACAGATTATATCTATCATCCATTAGCGGCTAAACGCATTCATGACTATATTCCAGAGGCTAAATTAATTGTCATTTTTCGCAATCCCGTGCAAAGGGCTTATTCTCAATTTCAAGGTAATTATCGAGATGGTTACGAACCATACGAAAATTTTGCTTTAGCATTAAAAGATGAAGAAAGCAGAATAGCCGATAACTGGCATCTTCGTTGGCACTATCGTTCTAGGGGATATTATTATACTCAATTAAAAAGATATTACGAGCTTTTCAACCCGGAACAAATCAAAGTTTATCTCTACGAAGATTATCTTAAAGATTCGATTGGTTTTACTCAAGACATATTTAGGTTTATCGGTGTTGACGATACTTTTGTTCCCGAAATGAATCTAAGATTAAACGTTAGCCCTAAAAAACCTAAAAATAAGACTCTCGATCGATATTTGAAAACTTTAAAAAAAGAACTACCGCTAGGCAAAAATTTTGTCGAGCGTTTAATTCAATTTAATTCTTCTTCTAAAAAAGTTCCTTTAAAACCAGAAGTTCGTCAAGGCTTAATACAAGAGTATCGAGAGGAAATTTTACAATTACAAGAAACGATTGATCGAGATCTTTCTCATTGGTTAGAATTAGAAGTTAGTTGATTTTTAGATATTAATGAGATAAAAACATGAGCAAATTAAAAAGGCAATTTGAAGAATTAGGTTTTGTCGTTATTAAAAATTTACTTAATACTGATGAGGTAGTAGAGTATAAATCTAAGTTACAAAAGGTTTCAGGTTTAGACGATAAAAAGCGGACTCCTCATTTTCAATGTCCTAATGGTGTATCTACCAACCGTGAATTTTGGCCATTGATATGGCATCCAAACTTGTTAAGTAGTGTTAGGGAAATTTTTGGTGATGATATTCGTTATACTCAACATAGCGATCTTCACGTACATCGTGGCGAGATTGGTTGGCATCGCGACAGTGCAGATCGTACCTATGGTGTGGGAGAAGATTGGGACGAAACTAATCAAAAGTATCAGGTAGCCAGAATAGCGATTTATCTTCAATCTTACGCCGAAAGTAATTCGTCTTTAGTCGTTATCCCCGGCAGTCATCAGCGAGAATATTCTCTTTCTCCTCTAGAAAAAAAAGTATGGAATAGACTCTATTTTCCTCAAAGAGTAATTAGCAAGACACATCCTTGGCTTCAAAGTTTTGTCCGTACCGATAAACCTAAATACTTTATGCAACCTCCAACTCAACCTGTTTATCTTAAAACCGAACCGGGGGATTGTGTTATTTTTAATACCAGATTAATTCATTCAGGTAGTCCCATAAAAGGTCCAAAATACGCTATCTTTTTGTCTTATGGAGCTAATAATCAACACGCCAAGAATCATCTTAATTACTATACTAATACTCGTCAAGATTTGGATTATCAAGTTTTAGATTCTCAACTTAAAGAACAATTAGTACAAAAAAATTTGTTGATGGAAGTATGATAAAAGTGCGATCGTCAACAATATGTAATTATTATTTAAGTATTTGAAATTTAAAAATAGTATTATTTAAGCTAGCAAAAAAGTAAGTTTTATGTATCAGCAAGTTGCCAAAAAATACCTGCAAAAGATAACAGGAGGTAATCAAAGAAAAAACGTTTTTTTTATTCATATTCCCAAGACAGGCGGAACTTCACTCGATCGTGCTATAAGTAAGTTTTATCCGTTTTCATCATGTCATCTCGAACCTTCTTATATACAAAAAGGAGCCCAAACTCTTTATGATTTGGAAAATCCGCCAAACAAAAACCACAGTACATCTTACTTTAGTCATCACATAGTAGCTCATGAAATGATTAAAGATACAAAATACATTAGCGGACATACACGTTTCAATCAAGAAATCTGGAACACTTTTGGACAAAAATATGCTTATATCACTGTTTTAAGAGAGCCGATTAGTAGATATATTTCTAACTTTTTTTTTGATGCTTATAAAAAAGACGATCATGCCAGAATAACAGAAGATATTGAGTCTTTTATAGATTCAAAAAGAAGTAAAGCACGAGGAGTTTCTTATATAAACTTTATTGGCGGTTTTTCTAATAACGATCCTACCGATATTAAGGAAAAAATAGTAATAGCTAAAGATAATTTAACTAAATTTACTGTAGTTGGATTTTTAGAAGAGCTTACCCAATTTCAAGTTGAATGTAAGGAGAAATTAGCACTAGATCTTAAAATTCCTCATGAGAATAAAAATCCTATCTCAAATCCTCAAATAGATTCCTCTTTAATGGAAAAGATAACCCAAATATGTCAGCCCGATCTAGAATTTTATCAGTATGCTAAAAAAATAATCCTTGGTTAATGGTTAATACTAAATTAAAAAAATATTAAGATCAATCCCCCTAAATCCCCCTTACAGAAGGGGGACTCTCGCCGAAAAAGTATAATAAAATTAAATAGCAATGGAATAAAATTTCAACAATTCCGAATACTAATTCTTAAACAGCGATCGCTATGTATAAATTTATTTAACTGACTATCAGCATGGATCTCATTAAAAAATTGTACCAACTTTAACAAAAATATTTATTGTGGATAAATCTAATCTAGAAGTAATTGCGATCGTTCCCGCTCGTGGAGGCTCAAAAGGAGTGCCAGGAAAAAATATACGTCTGTTGGCAAATAAACCTTTGATTACTCACTCAATTACAGTAGCTAAAGAATCTAAATTAGTAGATCGAGTATATGTATCCACGGATGATAACGAAATAGCTACCGTTGCTAGTGAATATGGTGCGGAGGTTATCGATCGTCCTTCAACTTTAGCAACAGATACAGCTTCTTCAGAATCAGCTTTACTTCATACTTTAGAAACTTTAGAGCAAGAAGGAATATTACCCAAGATAGTAGTTTTTCTTCAATGTACTTCACCCATAAGAGCGAAAACAGACATCGATGAAGCGATCGTTCAACTACAAAAAGAGCAAGCCGATTCATTACTGTCGGTTTCACCATCCCATCGCTTTTTATGGCAAGAAAAAAATGGCAATCCTGAGTCGATTAACTATAATTATCAACAACGTCAGCGTCGTCAAGAAATGTTACCTCAATATATGGAAAATGGTTCTATTTATATTTTCAAACCTTGGGTTTTAAAAAAGTTAGGTAATCGTTTAGGTGGGAAAATTACACTATTTAAAATGAGTGACAACGCAGCACTAGAAATCGATTCTTTACTTGATTTTACAATTGTCGAGCAAATTATGTTACATCAAAATCGCATAGGGAGTTAGTAACCAATGATTATTGAAACCAATCTCAGAAAGTATGTTGTTTTTGCAGAAGATTCGATCGTCGAAGCATTAAAAAAAATTAGCGACAACAAAAGTAGAATTATTTTTTCTGTCACCGAGTCTGGAGTGTTAGAAGGGGTTGTTACCGATGGAGATTTCCGTCGCTGGTTAGTGTCTCAAGAAACGATCGATCTCAATCAACCTGTAGCCGAACTTTCTAACAAAAATTTTAAGTTTGCCTTATTCAAAGACGATCGTGACGAAATCGAGTCTCTTTTCTCTAATAACATTGAGTTTATACCGTTATTGGATGAATACGATCGTTTAGTCGCCATCGCCCATTCACGTCCGACAGAAGGAATCTCGATCGGTGAATTTAATCTTAATCCCGAATCATCTACTTTCGTTATTGCCGAGATTGGAAATAATCATAACGGAAGCCTAAACCGTGCTAAAGAATTAATTGATGCGGCGGTTGAAGCAGGAGCAAACTGTGCCAAATTTCAAATGCGTCATTTATCAGGCTTATATAAAAATGCAGGAAATGCCAACGACGATAGCGAGGATTTAGGTTCTCAATATACATTAGATTTACTTTCTCGTTTTCAATTAAAACCAGAAGAATTATTGTCAGCCTTTAATTACTGTCAGCAAAAAGGAATAATTCCCCTTTGTACGCCTTGGGATTTTGAAAGTCTAAATTTGCTAGAAGAATATGGCATGAAGGCTTATAAAGTAGCTTCAGCAGACTTAACCAATCACGATCTGTTAAAAGCTCTGGTGGCAACGGGTAAACCTTTAATCTGCTCCACAGGAATGGCGACAGAGGCAGAAATTAAAGAATCTGTTGCCCTTTTAAAGCGATTAGGAGCAATTTATATCCTCTTACATTGTAATTCGACCTATCCCGCTCCTTTTAAAGACATCAATCTCAATTATTTAGAAAGACTAAAGGAAATTGGAGACTGTTTGGTGGGATATTCTGGTCATGAAAGAGATATTTATGTCGCCATCGCCTCAGTGGGCAAAGGGGCAAAAGTAATCGAAAAACATCTAACCCTCGATCGAAGTATGGAAGGAAACGATCACAAAGTTAGTTTGTTGCCCCACGAATTAAAAACGATGGTTAAAGGAATTCGTCAGGTAGAATTAGCTTTAGGCACCTCTACCCCCAGAAATTTATCTCAAGGAGAATTGATCAATCGAGAAACATTAGCCAAAAGTCTAGTTATTAATTGCGATTTAAAAGCAGGGCAAACGATCGAAGAAAAGATGCTAGAGGTTAAAAGCCCTGGTAAGGGATTACAACCTAATTACAAAGCTCAATTAATCGGACGCTCTGCGGTACGCAATCTCAAAGCAGGGGATTTTTTCTTTCCTAGCGATTTAGAGTCGACACAAATAAAACCAAGAAATTATACTTTCAAACGCCCTTGGGGAATTCCCGTTCGCTATCACGACTTTAAAAACATTTTATCGAAGTCAAATCCCGATTTGTTAGAGTTTCATCTTAGTTATAAAGATTTAGAAGTTGATCTTGCTTCCTATTTCGATCGAGTTTACGATCTAGATTTAGTCGTTCATTCACCTGAGCTTTTTCGTGGCGATCTCATTCTCGATCTTTGTTCTCCCGATGAAACTTACCGTCAAAAATCGATCGACGAGTTACAAAGAGTCATTGAAGTCACCCGAAACCTTAAACAATATTTTTCTAAAGCTACCCAACCCCCAATCGTGACTAATGTGGGCGGGTTTACCAGAAATGCTCCTTTACCTCAAGACGAACAAAAAAAACGTTTTGAGTTATTACTATCGAGCTTATCAGCTTTAGATACAGAAGGAGTCGAAATTATCCCCCAAACAATGCCTCCTTTTCCTTGGCACTTTGGCGGACAAAGCTATCATAATTTATTTGTTAATGCTCAAAATATTCTCGACTTTTGTCAGCATGGTTATCGAATTTGTTTGGATGTTTCTCACTCCAAACTTGCTTGTAATCATACTCAAACTTCTTTTCAAGAATTTATCGAACAAGTAGGCGTTTACACGGCTCATCTTCATATTGCAGATGCAACTAAAGTAGATGGAGAAGGTTTACAAATTGATTCGGGCGAAATTGATTTTCTGGCTTTGGCTCAAAGATTAGATAATATCGCTCCTCAAGCCTCATTTATCCCCGAAATTTGGCAAGGGCATAATAATGATGGAGAAGGATTTTGGTACGCTTTAGATCGTTTAGAAAAGTGGTTTTAAGCTATGCAAGAGGATTTAAGATATGAATATATTCAACAACTCTGTCGTGCGATCGAGTCTTATACCAACGCTCAGGAAAAAGAAGATCGTAAAGCCTTTTTTTATGACGGTGCTAATTTAAAATATGCAGTGGAGCGTAGTTTATATTTTTCTTGGTTTAAGAATGAACGAGGTTATCATCTGTTTGAACAATGGCGACAAGACGAATTACCAGAATCGATCGAGTTTGACACTATTTCAGAACGGGATTTTATTTTTTATCTTTTCGAGCGACAAATTGAATTAAAGCGACTTGTTGTTAGAGAAGATCGAATACGATCGCTTTTGCAAACCGTAAAAGATAAACTCTATCATCTAGCATTAAACTTAAAACCAAAACCAAAACCAAAACCAAAACCCGATACAGTTTTGGTTTATATCGAACATGAAAAATTTGTCAGATTTCTAGAACCTATTACTAAAGACGATCGACTTTCATTTACTTATGTTACCCCCCATATTCATGTAAATCAGTTTTTTGAAAAAAATCAGTTACCATCTATAGAGATCGATACATCTCTATTTTTCGCTTTTAGAGAACAACCTAGTAAGTACTTTCGTATTAACTTCGGGATAATTTATCTTTATAATTATTTTTATACGATCGTCAAACAAGTGCAACCAAAGTGCTTAATAGTTTTAGAAGGTAATCATATTCAAGATGAAGTTATCAATCAAGTAGGTAAGCAATGTAATATTCCCGTAATTTGTTTTCAACAAGGTTGGTCGCCGATCGTTCATAATGGTTTTCGTAATATGTCTTACAGTAAGATGTTAGTTTGGGGAGAAGGATTTGCGGAAATTTTACAACCATACAATCCTCAGCAAAACTTCGTTGTTACTGGTAGCCATATTCTCAAGTCTGCTGAGTCTCTATCCCGTCAGCCTCAACAAAAAGAGGCGATTTCTTTTTTTCTCCAGTCTCCAGGAGAGTTAGGAAGCAAAAAAAGCTGGAATCAAATGTTAGACTTAGCAATTCTTACAGCAAAAGAGTTTTCCGAAATTTCTGTACTAGTTAGAGAGCATCCTCAGTTTCCTTTACCTTTAGAAGATAAAACCAAGTTGAGCCAATTTTCTAACCTTAAATTAGTTCCTTCATCTCAATACCCTCTAGCCCAAGTGTTAGAAATGAGTTGTTTGATGGTAGCAATCTATTCGACAACTATTTTAGAAGCGATCGCCCTTGGAGTTTTACCACTTATTTTTAATGTTACTTCTCTACCTGCTTATTTTCCCGATGTCTGTCGAGCAGGGGCAGGAATTGAAGTAAAAAGTTTGGCAGAGGCTCAAGAAACGATTAGAAAAATTGTCACAGAAGCCGATTATACCGCAAAATACCAACCAAGTATGGAAGCATTTATCAAGAAATATTTTAGTATTAATGGCTCTCAAAAAGCAGTTGAGAAAATAATAGCTGAAATTTTGGATGTTGAGGGTTAAAACCTTCACGATAAGCCCGATCGAACTGTCTTTTTATTTTTTAAATTTGGTATAAGATCGAGTTTACGTACCCAAACAACAAATAAAGTTTGTAGTGATAGCTTTAGCTATTACCTCAATAAGCCTTAAAAGGCTTACTACCAACTAATACTATCTGCGATGTTAAATATTTTAAAGACTTTAGAACTTAAGCGAAAACATTATATATGGTAGGGGTAGAATATATTCTACCTCTACAGGTTGTGTATTTATTGTATTTTGCGTACGTTCGGGACTTGTCAAAGTGCGAATATTATTTTTCGGTTAACTTTATAATCAAATTATGAATCAATACGCTTTAATTTCAGTAGTTATTCCTGTTTACAACGGCGAACGAACTATTGCCGAAACTTTAGAGTCAGTTTTAAACCAAACTTACCGTAACTTAGAAATTATCATCATTGATGATGGCTCGACTGATGATAGCCTCAATATTATAAGTCAGTATGATGATTCGAGAATTCAAGTATTTTCTTATCCTAATAGCGGTGTTTCTAAAAGTCGCAATCGTGGGATTACATTAGCTCAAGGGCAGTATATCTCTTTTATCGATGCTGATGATTTGTGGACAAGAGAAAAGTTAATTAAACAGATAGAAGTCTTACAAAACACGCCGTCAGCGAAAGTCGCGTACAGTTGGACAGACTTTATTGATGAAGAAGGAAATAAGATCGATCGAGACGAGCGGATGACTTATGGCGGTGACGTATATCCACAAATTTTGATTGCCGATTTTCTGCAAAGTGGTTCTAACGCACTAATTTACAAAGACGCATTGACTACAGTAGAAGGTTTTAACGAGTCTTTAAGTGGCCCTGCCGATTGGGATCTTTTCATTCGTTTGGCGGCACAATATCAATTTGTAGCAGTATCCCATGTCGGTATTTTGTATCGAATTGGTCAGCAAAATTCGATGTCTAGTAAATTATCGAAAATGGAGCAAGATTCTGTTGGGGTTATTAATAATTCTTTTACCCAAGCACCTGCCGAATTACAGTTTTTGAAGAATAAAAGTTTGGCTAATCTTTATTACTATTTAGGTTGTAAAGCGATCGAAAGTGAATTTACAAAGAAGCAATCTGTATTAGCATTAAAATATCATTGGCGGGCATTTAAAACCAAATATACTGTTTTTACATCTAAACCAAATATAACAATTAAAATTTATCTGAAAATTATTATGGCTCTAATTCTACCGACTTCGGTAACTCAAAAGATTGTTATGAGTTTACGTCAAAAGAATGTAGAACTAAAAACTTAAAATGTAAAATTACCTTTGCACGAGTGCCCTTTGTTGACTAACCAATCTAATTAACTAATATGGACTTAATCTCTGTCGTCATTCCTGCCTATAATGCGAGTAAAACAATAGTAGAAACCTTAAATAGTGTTTTAGCACAAACTTATCAAAATATTGAAATAATAGTGGTAAATGATGGTTCGACTGATGATACTGTAGAAATTGTTTCTGGCTTTTGCGAGGAGCGTCTTCAACTAATTTCTCAAGATAATGGTGGGGCATCTACCGCCCGCAACCGAGGTGCAAGTTGCGCTAAGGGTAAATATTTATCATTCCTCGATGCTGATGATATCTGGATGTCCGATAAACTAAAAGAGCAAATAGAGGCTTTACAAGCAAACAAAGAAGCAGTAGTAGCTTATAGTTGGACTAAATTTATTGATGCTTCAGGAAAACCGATCGTTACTATGAAACCTAGTTATAGCGGTCAGGTTTATGCACAATTATTGACAGGAAACTTTTTACATTCTGGTTCTAACATACTAGTCGATCGAGATGTTTTTATGCAAATAGGAGGTTTTAACGAATCAATGTCTCACAGAGCGATGTCTCTTGGTGAAGACTATGATTGTTTTCTTCGTTTAGCAAAAATTTATCCTTTTGCTGTGGTCAAAAAACCTCATGTCTGGTATAGAATTTATTCTGGTTCGACTACTAGTCAATCTCTGCTTGAACATGAGCAAAAATTTAGAGAAGCAACAGAATATTTTTTCTCTCAAGCACCTCAAAATTTACAATATTTAAAAAAGCAGAACTTAGCCAATCTTTATCAGTATTTGAGTCTAAAAGCAATTGAAGGAAGTTTCGATCGAGAAAAAAGCTATTTGTCAGCACAGTATTATTGGCAAGCATTAAAATTAAATCCGTCTTTAGTCTTGAGTAATCCGATCGGTGTTTTGATGACTTATATTAAATTAATACTAGGTTTGATACTTCCTGCTAATTTTCTCAAACGAATAATCGTTGGTTGGCGTGCGTTGGGTAAAAAAGACATTGCTTAACCCAATCAAGTTAAAACTTCTTTCTGGATATTAGCCGTGTTTTCCCACAATCTTACCTAAACTACTTAATATGAACTCAATCTCTGTCGTAATTCCTGCTTATAACGTAAGTAAAACAATTGCGGAAACTTTGAATTCTCTTTTAGCACAAACTTATGAAGATTTTGAAGTAATAATAGTCAATGACGGTTCGACTGATAATACGGTGGAAATTGTTACTAACTTTTGCGACTCTCGTATTAAACTAATTTCTCAGGAAAATACTGGGGTATCTGCCGCACGAAACCGAGGGGTAAGTTGTGCTAATGGCGAATACTTATCATTTCTCGATGCCGACGATATCTGGATGCCCGATAAACTCAAAGAGCAAGTAGAGGCATTAGAAGAAAATCCAGAAGCCGCCGTAGCTTATAGTTGGACTAAATTGATTGATATTTCAGGAAATACGATCGATACAATGCAACCCAATTATAGCGGTCGAGTCTATTCGCAACTTCTACAAGAAAATTTTTTACATTCTGGTTCTAATGTCCTAATTCGTCGAGATGCTTTTGTTCGCGTAGGCGGTTTTAACGAATCGATGTCTCATAGTGAAGATTATGATTGTTTTCTTCGTTTGGCAAAAATTTATCCTTTTGCCGTTGTCAAAAAACCTCATGTCTGGTATAGAATTTATTCAGGCTCAACTACTAGTCAAGCCCTTCTCGAACACGAACAAAAATGTAAAACAGCATTAGAATATTTTTTCTCTCAAGCACCCGAAGATTTACAACATCTAAAAAAGCAAAATTTAGCTAATCTTTATCAATATTTGAGCTTAAAAGCAGTTGAAAGTAATTTTACTAAGACAAACAGCTATCTCTCTGGACAATATTATTGGCGAGCATTAAAGTTAAATCCATCTTTATTCTTAACCAATCCGATAACCGTTGTGATAAGTAGTATCAAATTAACACTCGGTTTAATACTTCCCGCTAGTTTTTTTACCTCACAAATAATCATTGGTTGGCGAAGTTCGGTAAAGACATTGCTTAACTCAAAAAAACAATAACTATACTTGTAATTAACCTAAAAGATAACCAATAGCTTCTTTATATTTATGACTGAGAATATACTCAAATCTAAAACTAAAAAATTCTTTGAAGACGAAAATATTGTCCTATCGGTAGAAGGTGTCTCAAAAAAATTCTGCCGTGATTTGAAAAAATCTCTTTATTACGGAGTTCAAGATATTGCTAAAGAGTTAACAGGGGTACGTTCAAAAAATAATATCCTGCGTCCTCAAGAGTTTTGGGCATTGCAAGACATTGATTTCGAGTTAAAAAAAGGTGAAGCTTTAGGTTTAGTTGGAGCAAATGGTGCGGGAAAAACGACTTTTAAACTCAGGTCGATTTAGTTTATAAGGTAAAAAGAGTTTACTACAATCAGCTTGTGTACCTGATTCAATTTTAATTGATGTTACCGAAACTCCTATTCAACGACCTATTAAAAATCAACGGCAATACTATTCGGGAAAAAAAAACAACACACACTCAAATGCCAAGTATTAGCGAATAAAGATAGTGGAGAAATTATCTGTTTGTTTTGTGGCAAAGGAAGAAATCATGACTTTGAGTTATTTAAAACATCAAAAATAAAACTTCACCCTCAAACACAAAGTTTTCAAGATAGCGGCTATCAGGGAATACAAAAATACCATCAAAATAGTTTTGTTCCATACAAAAAAAGCAAAAATAAACAATTAACAAAACTAGAAAAAGAATACAATCAAGCATTAAGCACAGAAAGAATCAAGATTGAACACATCAACAGAAGCTTAAGGATATTTGCAATCATAAGAGGGAAATACAGAAATAGAACCAAAGGATTTGAGAGAAGATGCAATTTAATCGCTGCAATATACAATTATGAGTTAAAGTTCTCATCAAACTCTCAAATAAATTTCTGTAATAGATAGCTTATCAAGTTCATCGGCACAACAAAATCAAAAATTGAAAATTGAAATGCGAAAAATTTAGACTTAGAAGTTTTTGGCTTTTTTGTGATGCTCATGGAAGAAACAGAAAAACAATTGAGTATTACTTTTAATATTCTTTCACGATCTATCTATCTATGAAGCATATAATTTCTCTAGTTTTGCAAGAGGTCTATTTCCTAAAAAGAAGAATAAAAAAGTTGACAGAAATTGTTAAATCACAAAGCTACTTGCTCAAAGTAATAAGGTAACAATGGATATAAAAAAGAGCTTTTTGAACCTATATATAAACTAAGGTTATGAGGCTTAAGAAGATATTGACTCATACTTAAAACAACTTTATCAATGGTTATTTCGCCATAATTAGAGGATAAAGTTTTATGTACAGATTCTGATTGAATATTCTCGGGAATCGGGATGCCTAAACTATAATAAAAGTCATCCTCATAAAAGTATTTAGTATTGTTGGAGATCGACACCACAAAGTACTATGTTTTTATATTTCATTTTAAAAGCAAAAGATAGAGCTTGACTAATAGAAGCTCTTTTAAAGAAAAGAATATTATTAATCAAATGTAAATTAAAATAGTTAGTGAGCTTTATGGATTCATTCAATCGCGATTCAAGACTACCAGGAAATTTAAATTCGTATCCTGTAAAAAGATTTTTTCTAAGTTTTTTCGGTAATTTGGATAAATCTAAATTATCATTATCGATGTGAATATGTTTGAGTATAAAGGGAACGTTTTCATACTTGTCCGCTTTAATTTTTAATAGCTCAGTGAAGGTGTTAAATCTATCTGAATATTTTCCCGCTTCGAACATATAGTAAGTGGGTATATGTTCATGAATTAGCCAAAAATTTATTCCAAAAGAATCGTGATTTTTTATAATTTTCCATTCATCTTTACCCAATTCATTTATTGACGAACCACTTCCTAAGATAAAAAGTGTATCGCTTGTTTTATATTTTTTGATATCTAAACTTTTTAATCGTTTAATTCTGTTAGATTCTGTTAGATTATACCACTGAAAATACTTTGGAAATTCGGATAATAGTCTTAACAGGAAAAAAAATGCAAAAGCATTTTTCTCTAAAAGTATCTCGACTTTTTTTGTTGTTATTTTCATAAAATCAACTATGTTTTTGGCTTTCTGACAACATGTTAAAGGTAAATCTTATTGATTTGTAACTTACATTCTTGTTTGCTTGGTTAACAGTAGGACGGACTTTAGAATTATTATGTAAAAAAATTGACACTCACCCATTAATGAGTCTGCTGTCGCATCCTCGGCAAAGATTGTAATGGGCGATTCTTGCTTCTTTCAAGTTCCCCTCTTAACTAGACATCGTTATTGCTAATAATGAATGCCCCCGTATCTAACGAGTCCACAAGCAGTTTAAACACAGTCCCTTATCTGTGCTACCGTCTGCGGTGACGGCTAGTATATTAGTTACTATATTTCCTTAAAAGTTTTACGTTGACTAGGTTTTTCGAGCCAACAACCCTATACTTTCACTATTAAAGTTTTTAAGGTACTTACTTTTTGTTTTATATTGCCTACACTACTGGTTACGATACTAACACATCTTACTACTATTTATGGATACTGTCAATTGCCAAAACCAGAAAAAGAGGAAAAAGACTCAATCAATTCAATTAATCATTAATTTTCGCTTTTAGTTTTTTATTAGATAGTGTCGTCAAACTATAATTATTTTGCTATATTTAACTTATATTGAGTTTAAGGAGTAGCAATAACAGCGCATCGACGACATGATATTTCAGATAGATTATGGACATTATTGGAACCTCACTTACCTGGAAGTAAAGGCAGTGTAAATCTTTGACAAATATATAGTTTGGATTAATTCAGCAGACCCTAATTAATAAAAAAACGATAAAAGTAATCGAATCGAATCGCATTTTAAGCCTCCAGACAACTAAAAGACTTATTTTCGGTAACGGAATCATAATTACAGTTAAACAAAAAAAAGAAAGTTAATATAATGTAGATTAAGATTTTAATGGAATCAGTTGTGGTAAATTCAACCAAAAACGAAAATATTGTCCTATCGGTAAAAGGTGTCTCCAAAAAATTCTGCCGTGATTTAAAAAAATCTCTTTATTACGGAGTTCAAGATATTGCTAAAGAGTTAACAGGGGTACGTTCAAAAAATAATATCTTACGCCCTCAAGAATTTTGGGCATTACAAGACATTGATTTCGAGTTGAAAAAAGGTGAAGCTTTAGGTTTAGTTGGAGCAAATGGTGCAGGAAAAACTACTTTACTCAGAATTATTAGTGGTTTGATTAAACCCGATACGGGAGTTGTCAATGTTCGTGGGCGAATTGCACCATTGATTGCTTTAAGTGCAGGTTTTAACCCGATTCTTACGGGAAGAGAAAATCTTTATGCTAATATGTCGATTTTGGGTTTATCAAAAGTAGAAATAAACGATCGTTTTGATGAAGTTGTTGAATTTGCTGAGATAGATGAAGCTATTGACGCTCCCGTACAGACTTATAGTTCGGGAATGCAAGCACGGTTGGGATTTGCTTGTGCAATTCATACCGAACCAGAAATACTCTTGATTGATGAAGTTTTAGCGGTGGGAGACTTTAAATTTAGGAAAAAATGCTACAAAAAACTAAGTGATTTGCGAGAAAGAGGAACTTCTTTTGTTCTCGTCTCTCATAATTCCCAAGCTTTATTTACCGTTTGTTTATCAGCCGTGTATTTATCCAAAGGTAAGGTTATTTCTAGTGGCAATGTAGAAACAGTTATCAGCCAATACGAAAAAGATATGCTGATTGGAGACGCTCAGATAAAAAACACTGTTTGGAAAACTACGAAAAAAAATAAAGATGAAAGTTTAGGTTTAGATATTGTTTCTTTAAACTTTTGTGACTTAGAAAATAATATACTGACAAAACTAACATCAGGCAAACAAATTTTTCTATCAATAGGCTGTTACGCTCACCACTTATTAGAGCAAGTGACTGTTTATGTATTAATCAAAGAAAGAAGCGGAGAAAACGATATCATCTTAAGTTTAGATAGTATTTTAGACCAAAAAATGATGAAAGTTATGCCAGGTGAAAATACAATTAAGTTAGAATTTCCTTATCTTTGTTTAAAACCTGGTTTGTATTATATGAAGATTATTGTTAAGCAAAATTTAATTTTACACCTTGATATTGTCGAAAACTTCTTTTTTATAGTCGAAGAAGGAATAGCTATGAATCGCTCTTTGTTTTATCAACCACGATTGTGGAGTTTAGTTCATAGCCAACAGTCTAATTAAGTTTCTGGCAAAATAAACCTATTTTTAGTTATTAAAAAAATTAAAGCTAATGATTAAACCAACTGTATTTGTTCATAGTAACGATCGTGAAATAATTCCTGCTACAGTGGCAATGTATTCTCTGAAGAGAATGTCTCAAAATGCCGATAAATTTAACGTTAAGTTAATTAACTTAGAAGACTATCCCTATTTGATGAATTATGATGGTCAATCTTGTCTTAGAAATCAGATAGAATCAGCATGGTACAAAGATGTGCCTCAGTCTTTTTTTCCTTTACGTTTTCTCGTACCTCAACTTATGGGCTATCAAGGTAGAGCTATTTTGATCGATCCCGATATTTTCGCTGTTTCCGATATTTACGAGTTGCTGTCACGAGATATGGAAGGCAAAGCTATCTTTTCTTGTCCCAAAATCTCTCGTCCAACTTCAAAACCAGTTAAACCCAGCAAAAGAGGATTTGATACTAGCGTAATGCTTCTTGATTGCAGTGAACTAGGTCACTGGAAATGGGAAGAAACGATCAATCGATTGTTTGCTCGTGAAATCGATTTACAACACTGGATTTCATTACAAACAGAATCAAGAGAGATAATTGGAACTTTGGAAAACGAGTGGAATCACAGAGATAAACTCAACAGCGAAACAAAGCTATTACACAACACCAAACAACTAACCCAACCTTGGAAAACGGGATTAGCTTATCAGCGAGAAAATTTAGGTAACTACAAAAAAACATGGCGAGATTCGGTAACTAATTTTTTACAATACAGTTTACTCGGTCAAAAACGTCCAACTTATCAACAACATCCTGATATTCAACAAGAACGTTTATTTTTCTCTTTACTCAAAGAATGTGTCGAAAAAGGGTTGGTCGCGACAGAACTAATTGAATCTAAGGTTAAGTTAGGTCATGTGAGACCAGATATAATGGATTCGATTGCATCAAGTAAATTATCTGTTGACGAAATTTTAGCATTAGTTTCCGAATCGCAATCGCCGTTAAAGACTAAATTATAAACTCTGATACTTTAACTAAATATGTACACTGTCGAGCAACTTAAATACATTTTTACAAAAACAAATAAAAAATTAAATATTTTACCTAACAAATCAAAAAAAACTTTTCTTGTTCTTGGTTCTGCTTCTAATCCCACCATAGCAGAAGATAAATTAAAGAATGCAGATTTAGTGTGCGTAAATGCTTCAGGATATTGTGCCTCAAAGTTAAAATTACAACAGACTCCCAAAATCACAATTATGAGCGGTTATATGGCACAAGAAACAACCGACCCAGTTAAAATTACGACTAGAGAAAGTATTAGAAATCTTAAGACAACTGAATTAGTTTGAATCGAGCGTGGTGTAAATTTTGTCTCGGCTAAAGAAAGATTGGCACAACTAAATTACCGATAAGAAAAAGTAAAAACGAACATCAACAAAGAGCTAAAATTATTCATGCTGTTACAGGAGAAAACTTAGGACAAAGAGGTGGTGACAAAAAAATATCTACAGGTTTATTTGCTGTTTGTTTGGCATTTTATCGTGGTGCGTCAGAAGTAATCATAGCGGGTATTTCTTTAAATAGTGGTGGCTATGAATATTACAAAAGCGATCGACCACGCAATATCTTATCTCAAACAACAAGGATTGCCCGTTAAAACCTGCGAACCAAATCTAGCCAAAGAAACGGGAATAGAGTTAGTTAAAGATTAAATATCGATGGCTACAGTGTCTCAGTCTAGAGTCACTTTTGTTATTCTATTATCAATCTAGAGAAGCCAACTTGATTAAGGTATTTATTAAATAGGAAGAAACAGAAGCTATGAAAAATTACGATTATAAAAACCAAGTCGGTTTTGCCGCATAATTTTTGTCTAAGTCTCGCTAATACAGAAGTGGATAAATATACTTGGGATAGTCGAGCTAAAGCTATTTTAGAATTTGCCGAAACCAAACTTGAAAAAATGGGCAATCGTAATCATAATAGTAAAAATTCGCTTAAAGGTTTCAAACAAATTTATAGATCGTAAATAAAATAAAAACTTCTGATGAAATCCGTAACTATTTTTTCTCATCATCAACAAGGAGGCGGAAAACCTTTAGACTCTTTTTGGTTTTCTCAACAAGAGTGTCGGAATCGAGCCATTGATTTAAAAATCTTTTGGACTCAAGAAAAAACGAAAATTTTACAAATTATTAAAGCAAAAAGGATTATTTTTGATGGTATCCCTTGTTTAGTTAATTATCGTGGCTACAGATTTTATCTTTTGTCACAATTACTTAAAAAACAAACAGCAATATATTGGCACGAAACCGAATGGGGAATACAAAAAGCGATCGAACGACAACCAGCGATTTATCCTGTAGTCGATCGATTATTAAGTAACCCCAACATAATCCATTTTCACGTATGTAAATACGGAGCAAAAATGTTACAAGATACTTATCACATCAATGCTCAAAATATTTATGTTTTAAATAATATTTCTAATTCTTCTCCATTGCTTAAATATAGCTTACCCTTAGATAAAGAAGAAAATTTAGTAGTAGCTTGTGGTTTAGTAAGTAAGAAAAAAGGAACAGATTACTTTTTACAAATTGCCGAAAAGGTAATTAGGCAAAATCCTCAAGTAAAATTTGTCTGGATTGGTAAGTTTGGAGAAGAAGAATATTGTGAAGGTGCGATCGCCGAGCAACTTCAAAAGCACGGACTTGAAAATTACGTTACCTTCACAGGAGCATTAGAAAATCCAGCCTCGATCATGGCGAAAGCTGATTTATTTATTTTAACCAGTAGAGACGATCCAATGCCAAAAGTTCTGATGGAAGCTCTAGCATTAGGAAAACCCTGTCTTGCTTTTGGGATTTGTGGCGTACCCGAACTTCTAGGAGAATACGGGAAAACATTTGCCCTAGGCGATATTTCTGCATTTACTAAAGCTATTCTAAAACATTTACAAACACCTGAAGATGAGACTTCACAACTCGATCGTCGTCAATGGTACGAACAAAATTACTCCCCTACCTCTTTTGGAATACGTTTTGCTAAAGCCTTGGATTGGTGGGATAGTCGATCCTCACAAATGTAAATTTAATTTCAATTATGCGATACCATGTTTTAATTAGATCTAAAATTTGATTTTCGAATCGTCCATTCTAGTTAATTTTAATCAATTGAAAAAAGCTCGTTGAGAGATAATGAATGTCAAAATCGAACAAAATAACTCGCTATACATCTGAAAGTCGTATTAAAGAACCAGTTAAGTTAGTCAAACAGATGTGGTACGATTTACTTGCCGCTCGAGGATTAGCATGGCAATTATTACTCAGAGATATTAAAGCTCAATATCGTCAATCTTTTTTGGGACTATTCTGGGCATTCGTTCCACCTATTGTTACCGCAGTAGGCTTGACTTTAGCCAATAATGCTAAGGTGTTTAATATTGAAGCTACTGACTTACCATATCCTGCCTATGTTATGTTTAGTATGACTCTTTGGCAAACTTTTGTAGAAGCCCTCAATGGACCGATTCAAGCCGTTACAAGGGCTAAATCTATGTTAGCGAAAATAGACTTTCCTCGAGAGGCTTTGATATTAGCACAGTTAGGACAAGTTGGATTTAATTTTGCCATCAAACTAATTTTGATTGTCTGCTTATTTATCTGGTTTCAAATTCCGATACCCTGGACGATTATTATTGCACCCGTGGCTTTACTTCATTTAGTGGCTTTGGGTACTTGCTTGGGTTTACTTTTATCTCCATTAGGCGCATTATATCAAGATATCACAAAGGGAATGACTTTAATTGTCAGTATCTGGTTATTTTTAACTCCTGTAATTTACCCTATACCGAAAGAAGGTATATTTAGCATAATTGTCCAATTAAACCCCGTTACACCACTATTAGTAACGACACGAGAATTAGCAACAACGGGTATTGTATCTAATCCGATCGGTTTTTGGATTGCTAGTGTGTTGGCAATATTGGGTTTATTTGTGGCTTGGATAATTTATCGTTTAGCGATGCCTTTTATCGTGGAAAGAATGAGTGCATAACAACTTGATTTTACTATAATGCGATTTTAAAACTTAATTTTTTTTGTTTATAAAGTGAAGAATTGAGAACTTGCTCATTGATTTATCCAAAGCGATCGTACTTGAGTTTATAGTCGCTTTTCTTCGATTTAAAAAATTTTTTCAACAATTATTTTTTGTTAGCTTTAAATCTTTATTTACTAGTGTTGTCTCTACTCCTGCTTATCTATTTTTTTCATTTAAATGATAGTTATATAGGTGGTAATTCTACAATCAACCCTAAATAAGGATTAATTATTATTGTACGCCGACAGCTCTACCACCAGAACCAAAAACCAAAACACGATCGTCTGCAAAAGGCTCCCAACCTATCTCATAACCAGAATTCCAAGCTTTTTGTCGAGCCGCTCTAAAAGTTGCAAAACTATCTGGTCTGACAATAAATGCAACATAATTTAGACTAGGATCAGATTGTTCCAGAATTTGATTAAATTGAGAATTGTTATCACGCAAATCTTGAACTGTTTCTCCTTGAGCTGATACATTAGGTTCATACTTCAAAGAACCTCGATCGGTAAAAGTAACTATATAATCGCCATTATCGTAATAAAAGTTTTGTAAGCGAAGATTACGATTATTAACACATCGTTCGTATTGTAATTGCTCTTGACGATAGAAATTGTATAAGTTACTGGGAATATTATCAGCAGGAAGATTAGGCGGATTACAATTAGGTAGAGTAACGATAGTCTCTTCTATTCTACTTTCTAATTGAGGATCACTTAAATAAAAAATAGCATTGTCTCTCACTTCAAAAAATTTAGGTGATTTTCTTGTACCTGAAACTAATGGAGTCCGAATAATTGTACCAGCCTCTACTGCTAACAGACTTACAAATAGCCCGATAAACATTAATACGCCGACTGTATTGGTGAGAATATCTAAAAAAGAATCCAAATTTGGACGAGGATTATTGTTCTTTCTTTGTCTTCTACTTCTCATATTTTTTAAATTAAATATTATAAATACTAAATTTTTTTAGTTAGATTTTAATTATTATGTATCGCAAAATTAAGACTAAATAAAGTTGATACTGAATTTGTTTTTATAGCTAATTAATACTTTAATATAACTACAAACTTTCAGGCTAATTAAAATTGCTTACTCAATTATTTTTAATGTCCAACCTTCCTCGATCGGTTCATAACCAATATCAATTTTTTCTTGTTCAATCAAATCTCTTACTTTTTGAAATACTTCAATCCCGTCTGGTCTAAGTGCTACGATAACATATTCTTGATCACGATTAGCTTTGACCTCATTAATGAATGTGGCTAAAGGAGAATTTCTTCCTTCTAATTGATCAGCGGGGATAAATTCTTGACTTGGATAAATAACCACACCATCAGCTTTACATTCAATATAACGAGGTTGTTTACCTTGATTAATACCATTTTCAGTTTTAGCGACGATCGTTACTTCTGGGTTACTATCTAAAGTCTGAGTACTAACCACAATAATCAGTAAAATCAGACTACCGATCGTACAAGCTAATACTGACAGAAAAGGAAACAATTCTAATTCTACTTTATTTGACGATCGTATTTGCCTACGCATAAGGTTTTAATTGATAATTGATAAATAAGTAAGTTTTTTGTGATATCACGTTGATTTGACAATTAGGGTTCAATTTGCTCTACTAAACGAACAACTCTAGGTTTGCTTAAATCTTTCAAAGTTGGTTCTAATAAAGCTATCTTTTCTTTTATCCCAGATAAATTATCCTGCATTTTATCAACAGAATTTAACACCGTTACTATCTTTTCTAAATGAGAAGTGAGTTGATTTAGTTGAGCAATTTGACTACTAGATTTTTCTAACGAAATTACTTTTTCTTCCAAACTACTAGCCGCTTTAGCCAATTGAGTAGTTATTGCTGTACTTGCTTGAGTAAAATTTTCTTGATTTTCTTGATTATTATCTTTAACCAAATCAACTAATTCTTTAACATTGAGGATGATTGACTGATTGAAATCGTGTTGTTGCCCAAAAGTAGCGACAAAACTATCTCTATCTTTTAAAATGACTTGGTTAATCTCTTTCATATTATTAATTAACTC
Organism: uncultured cyanobacterium; assembly: GCA_963710605.1. Taxonomy (GTDB): domain Bacteria; phylum Cyanobacteriota; class Cyanobacteriia; order Cyanobacteriales; family Cyanobacteriaceae; genus JAALKG01. Next base: position 292,987 of record CAVQBA010000005.1, on the reverse strand, counting down.
TTCCTCTTGCTGATGAATTTTACTAAACTCACTAATAAATTCAGCCACCAAATTTTTAGCCGCTTCTTTAGCATAAACCTCCGCTGGGGCGATTAATTGCTCAGGTGTCGGTAAAGCATCTCTTATCGGTTGAATTAATTCTTCTTTTTGTGGTAGGCTTTGAGCGATCGTTTGCGTAATCGTACTAATTATTTCTTGAGAATTTAAAACAGGTTTGGAATCGGTTGAATTGTCTGCTAATCGAGGTAAGATATTATCGTTGATATAAATATCAGTTGCTAATAATACTCGTGATTCCATTTTCTCGACTAAAACCAAAGGAATCATCACTACTACACTTAATAACAATGCCAACAAAGTGGTATCAAAAGCAACAGCCAATCCACCAGTAACAGTACCAATTCCCTCTTTGATTTGATCAATTTCGGCAGTATTTTCTAAAAAACTAGTAAAACCACTTACCGCACTACTAATACCGATTACAGTACCAATAAACCCTAACAAAGGAATTGCCCAAACTAAGATACGAGGCAAAGCATAAGAGGATTCGGATGAGCTGAGATAAAAAGAAGAATCATCTAATGCGAATTCAGTTACAGACTTACGACTACCTGACTCTATATAAGCAGTAAAGACTCTGGCTAATCTATTTGTAACCATTGTTGAGTTACGAGCGAAATCTTCTCGCAAATTGGCTAATTGAATTGATTTATGGTTTTCAAAATCGATATTTTCTGGTGTACCTAGTTTATCTAAAACCTTTTTTTCTTGATTAATTCTAATGTATTTACTAATTGTAATAGCCGCAACCAAACAAGAAGTAAAGATAGTAAAGTATTGAATCAGACCTCGATTGAAGAGTAAGTTGCCGATGTATGAATCTCGAAAAGGTAAAGCCGCTAAATAAACGATCGCTGTTAAAATGATTGCTGTTATGATAGCGGGAACAAAACTAATATCTAACTCTTGACGACTATTTTTCTGGATTGAAACCATAATAATTGAAAAATTATTTAGTTAATATTGATTGATTATTTTCTTTGTCACATTGTAATTGAAAAACATATCTGTTTAGAAATCAATCGGGTAATTATTAATAAAATATAAACTGTTATCCTCATTTAGAAGTTGATTTTGCTAGTAAATTATTAATAACCTAACCGAGTATCTGTTATTCAGTTAAAATCGCTAATCGGTAAACTATTGAGAATTTGTTGATATTCCCGCCATTGAGGCAGAAAGTAATCCATCAAATCAATAAATTTTTGACCGTGATTGGGTACTAGTAAATGATTCATTTCGTGAACTACTATATATTCTAAACACACTCTTGGTTTTTTAGCTAATTCGGTATTGAGGCGTATATTACCTTGGGTTACATTACAACTACCCCATTTAGTTTTCATTTGTTGGACAAAAAACTTGTTGACTTTTACCTTCATCATTGGTTGCCATTTTTCGATTAAAGAAGGAATAGCTTGTTTGAGTTGCTCTCTATACCATCGATTCATCATTTTTTGTTTTTGAAGACGATCGTATTGAGGAGGTATTTGTAATAATATATTTTTATGGTTGAGGGTGATTTGAGGGTGTTGATTTGATTCCACAATTTTTAGTAAATAACGCTCTCCCCAAAGATAATGACTTTCTCTTTCTATATATTCACGAGGAGTTTCTCTTACTTGGGAATCGAATTTTTTTTGTTGCTTTTTAATCCAAGTTAATTTATCGATCGCAAACATCCTGATAGTTTCAATCTTAGTCTTTTTCGGAGCAGAAATTAAAACTTTTCCCTGAGGTGGGCGTACTTTGAGATACATATTCTTTATTTTTTTTCTCTCAATATTTATGACTATATTAGAGATTGTCAATGTTTCCATTTTTATCTACGTTTTAAACTATATTAATTCACAAATTCCCTGCCCCACTTACTAAGGCGGATTTAGAGCGATCGAAGGGGAAGGGTTATCATCGTAAAAATTTGAGTATTTAACTCACCTTGAATTCGATCATTCAAGGCTAACAGTTATTCGTTCAATAAATTGAACTAAAATCATCATCAATAAGAAGAAGCTTGGAAGTCCACCTTATTAAGGGGGATTTAGGGGGATCAATCTTTTTTAAAGTTTTAAACTAATACTCCTCTTGCTGTTTAATAATCAAAAATATTTTTTCTACCTCGTTTATATCCCCTAATATTTTAAATAATTCTCCCTTAATAATATTTTCCTTCATTTTTCTCCACGCCAATCTGCTGGTTTTACCCGTTTTACTGCCCGATCGATTTTTAAGGCTAGGGTTATTTGTGAATCTTGTTTCTTACCTACCTGATAGGTTACTGAAGGCTCTTTTACTCTATTTTTTGCCTTGGAAGGCTTAGAAGTTTGTAATGGTTGTAGATTGTTATAAATAGCTAATTTAGCCAGAGTATCTAATTCTGAAGGTGTATTGTCATCTTTCCCTTGCTTGACTTTTTGTGCTAGTTGTGCATAATGTTTTAATAGGTCTGCATATTCGATCGCATTTTGTGTTCTGGTTGCAATCAATTCATTAAGCAAATTAGACATCTTATCGTAATAAGCAGGATCGTTAAGTTGTTGTTGGACAATAATACGACGGATATTATTCTCGATCGTTTCGGCGACGCTTTTTTTATTTTTTTTAATTCCTTCAGGAAGTTGATTAACCGCTTCATTCAAACCCGATTTAACAATCAAATCAACCAGAGAGAGATTATCAAAAGCCGATATTTTACGAGGAGTTTCAGCCTCAATATAAGTATCGATTAAATGACGCATATCCGCCTCGTAAGCTTTTAAATCTAAAGTTTCTCCACTGGCATGACGAATTACATCCCTTATATCACTATAGTTTTTCACAGTGGCTTTAATCTCTGTTATTTTTGCTTGACTATAACCTGCTTGATCTAATCCATCAATAATATTAGTATAAGCACGAATCAAAGAAGCTATTTTACTATAAAGATTAAGCCGACGATATTCACGCTCTTGTAAATCCGCTGGTATTTCTGTATTGCCACAAAAATAATGGATATACTCAACTTCACTTTGAGGAGGTTTGACAGCTTCGCAAAGAAGAAAAATCGCCTCTAAAGCATTATCTAAAGACTCTTTACCTTTACTAAAACGATCGTGAAGTATAATTTGAGGATCAATATCATTATCTCCATCATCTAACTCAGAAGTATAAACTGAAATTGCCTTTTCTACCTTTTTAAACAAATCTTTATAGTCGATAATATAACCAAAAATTTTATCTTCACCATCAAGACGATTAGTACGACAAATAGCTTGAAATAAACCATGATCTTGCATAGACTTATCAAGATAGATATAAGTACAACTAGGAGCATCAAAACCTGTTAGTAATTTATCAACTACAATTAGTAGTTTCATATTTGCAGGTTCGTTTTGAAACTTCTTTTTAACTATATCTTCGTAAGTTTCTGTTTTGGTTTTACCAGAGTGAGAAGTAATATTTTTGAGAATTTGTTGATAAGTATGATAAATTAATTGTTTATCAGTTTCCGAATTTGCCCCAGTGTCTTCGTTGCTAAGATTAGTACTTTGAGGATTATAAGAAGTAACCACCGCATATTTATCTTTTAACTCCGTCTGTTGAAAAAGCTGATAATATTTACAAGCCTCGTAAATACTAGAAGTAACCAAAATAGCCGTACCTCTGCCATCATTAAGCCGAGGTTTAACATTAAAATCAAAGACAATATCATTAACAACCTGATTCATCCGAGATTTCGAGCTGAGTACGTTTTGCATCGTACCCCATTTTTTCTTTAACTGGGCTTTTTGCCAGTCATTCAATCCTTTTGTTTTCGCCTCAAACCATTTATCTACCCTTTCAGGTGAGCTTAAATTTTGTTCGATGTCTCTAGCTTCATAAACCAAATCAAGTACTATTTCGTCTTCTACTGCTTCACTAAATTTATAAGTATGGATATAGCCCCCAAAAACTTCCTTACTAGTTTGTTTATCTTTTTTTAACAACGGCGTACCAGTAAAACCGATGAAAATGGCATTTGGCAAAATCGCTTTCATCATGCGGTGTAATCTTCCGCTTTGGGTACGGTGGCATTCATCGACAAAAACATAAATCTCACCGACGGCGGGGCTAGGTTGTGCTTCTAAGTCTTGAATAAATCGATCGAAATCATTAATATTTTTTTTGCCAAATTTGTGTACCAAAGAACATAATAAGCGGGGTGTAGCTTGGGATAGTTGGTTAATTAAGTCTTTACCGCTATCACTGCGATGGATGTCTTCACCTGTATCTTTGAATATACTTTCTATTTGTTTGTCTAATTCATCTCGATCGGTTACGATGACAATTCTACCTTGGTGTTTGTTTTCTAATATCCATTTAGCTAATAACACCATGACGATACTTTTACCACTGCCTTGGGTATGCCAAATTATGCCCCCTTGCTTTTCTTCTATTTTTTGTTGGGCTGATTGAATTGCAAAATATTGATGGAATCTGGGTAATTTTTTAATGCCGCCGTCATATAAAACAAAGTCATGAATTAGTTCTAGTAAACGATCGTTGTTGCATAGTTTGAGTAGATATTTATCTAGTTTGTTGCGACTGTTATCTTCGATGTCTTCTTTCCATGAAAGGTAATATTTTTCTGAAGAGGAGATAGTACCATATTTTAAACCGACTGAGGTATTACCAGCTATTAAAATTTGGACAGTACTAAAAAACCATTGATTGTATTCTTTTTTCTGGTTAGAGATATTTTGACGAATACCTTCAGAGATGCTGACAGTACTTTTTTTGAGTTCGATAACACCGATGGCGATACCGTTTAAATATAATACTAAATCTGGTCTTCTTTGTTTTTTTCCTTTTAAAGTAACTTCTTCGGCAATACCCCAATGATTTTTGGCTGGTGTTTCCCAGTTAATTAGGTGAATGGTTTCGGTATTTTTAGCAATCTCGGTTTTGATTTGAATACCATAACGCAAAAGTTGATAGATAGCTTTGTTGTTTTGGTAGAGAGTTCGATCGATTTTATTAGCTGTCTTAGTTAAAATATCAATACTTCGGCTAATTTGATCGTGGCTATAATTAGCATTTCTCAGATATTTAGTTAGATATTCAACTTCGATGTTACTGTTATTAGCTCGATATTGCCAGTTACCCAAATATTGATAACCTAATTCTTCGGTAAATAACTTGATAACTCGGTTTTGGGTATTTCGCTCTGGTTTAACAGTATTCATAAAGTCAATGAAAAAGATCGATTTTTATTAGGTTGCCCCAATTCTAAATTAATCTAATCTTTCCTGTTAGTAATTCTGCCATCATCCCCTGTTTTATCTGTTTGGTTTTCTCTAATTTTTTCTCTAACATCTCTATCTCGTTGTCCATATCGGTTAAGATAGATGCGATCGCTTTTTGTTCTTCTTTTGTTGGTGGTAATGGTATTTCAATATTTTCAATTGTTCTAGCACTCAAACTAGGCACTCCTGATGCTTCATTATATTGTTTCCAATCAATTAAACAAAATCGATAAAAGATATACTTTGGTTCATAATTTTCATTTATTTTTGAATAAAAAAGCGTATCAATTGTCCAAAAAGGTTTATCAATATATTGGGGTTTATCAATAGTTCCTTTTCTACCAATCAATACAGATGGTTTGTCATAGAGAAAACTATTAGATTTACCAATTTGACCACCCGAACCAAGAATTGGATATTTTCCAAAATTATCAACAACATCGTGCTGACTTTTTCCATGTCCGATTTTTAGAATATCTCCTAATCTTTCAATTCTCCATTCTCCATTTATACTGAGCGATGCCGAAGTATTCTCTCTTCTCCATTGTCCAAAAAGTTCTTGCATTGCACCCTGTTTGATGAGGCGTTTTTTATTAATAAGTTTTTCTAACCCTTCAATTAATTCGTCTATATCTGTCAATACTTCTGCTATTTTCTCTTGTTCATCGATTGGGGGTAATGGTATTGGAATAGAATTTCAACTATCTTTATTCAAATAAGGTACTGCTGTTTTGGTGGCAACAGTGTCAATATATTTTTGCTGATTTTTAATCATATATGCTAAAAAAAATTTATTGATTAACTTTGAAGGTATAAAAGCATGAAGTTGTTGATTAATAACAATTTCACAACCTGTAATCGCTGTTATTCCTAGTTCTCCAGCACATGACATAAGTACAGAACCTTTTGGAATAATTTTAGAGCCAATTGAATAAGCTTCATCTAAAGATATTTGGAGTAAAGATTTTGAAGAGTTAACAATTTTTCCATCTTTTATATCAGGAGTTGTAATCCAAGGAATATTACCATTAAAAATTTTGGGTTTATTTCTTCCCGGTACAATAAAACCGCAAACATCACCTATTTTTTTTACTTCCCAATCATCAGGAATAACCCCAACTTCCGTCAACTTATAACCTTCCTTAATTTGCTCGTTTTCCATTCTTTCCCTCTCCACTAAATAAAATAAGACGATCCCCCTAAATCCCCCTTCTCAAGGGGGACTTGTCGAAAGTCATTGTAGCAAGTTTAATTTAAATTAGTATATTTCTTTGTAGGGGTGCAAGGTTTGCACCCTTGATCATAAAGGAAAATTGAGGGACATTGAATTACTCACTTTACAAAGAAAAACCCATTTTGGCTAAATGTGCCGTTACCCTAGACTCCAAAATATTAACCTTTTGCGTTAGCTGAGGTAAAGGAAGAGTATATCTTTGAGCTAAAACCTTAACCCGTTGAGTTAAAGATTGAGAAATCAAATCCATTTCCCCCCTCATCGCTTCTTTTAACTTATTCATCCATTTATCTTCTATCACCAAAGTCTTAATCTCAGTTTCGGATAACAGAGGATAATATTCATAAACCAATTTATCCAAAACCTCAACTTTAGCCTTAATATCTTTTTTGAGTTTAGCTTCTTCTTGGTATAACTCCAGCCAACCGCTTAATACTTTCAACTCTTCATTTTCTTGATGATTAATGTCAAATTCGAGTTTATCAGCTTTCAATTCTTTAATCGCATTAGTAACATTAGCCTTATTAATTTTATCCAACTCCGCCAAAACTCCTTCATCTCCCGAATTTTCTTCCTCTAACTCCGTGCGTTGACTGACGATATTTTCTAAGTCTGCTTCTGACTGATTAATTTCCTCTTGTTTAGCGACAAAATATTTAGCCACTAACAACTGTTTAGGAATTAAATCACAAACCCAACCTTTATCGATTGCTTTCCCTTTTTTGTTGGTCTCTAAAACTCTTCTTGTTTCGGCTTTCCAACCTTCTTGAGTAATAAAATAACAATCATCCTGCATCACCTCTTGCCAATAATCGAGTAAATGCTGATAAATACTATAAGCATCCAATAAAGGTTTATCCTGATAATGAATCAATAAACTTTCGCCCATTTCCCCAACTAAATTTTTCGGTAAAAAACCCATCTCCAAATCTTGCAAACGAGTTAACCATTCCCCTTGCCATAGCTCGAATACTTCCGCCATCGAAGCGATAAAACCGCTAAATTCGGGATGAGAATAAATAACATCTTTTAACTGAGCAATTTCTACCGACAACTGAGAATAAGAAAAACGCTTTGGTTGAAAAAGAGCAGATTTCAGATTAGGGCAAATAGCCCAATATTTAGCTAAAGATTGTAAATCTCTGTCTGGAATACCGCCTTGTAAATGAGCTCATATGTCTTGTTTATCTTCTTCTTGTTGACCATCAATATAACGAGGAATATTCAAATTAAACTCATTAGCTTCTATCTCCTCATAACTAACAAAACGAGCATATTTTGGCATTGCTAATCTTTTTTTAAACACATCAACAATGCGATGAATATCTCGCTCCCGCAAACGATTTTTATTACCATCTTTAATAAAGCCACCACTAGCATCAATGATAAAAATACCCTGACGGTTATGGGCTTGTTGTTTGTCCAAAATCACGATACAAGCAGGAATACCAGTACCATAAAATAAGTTAGCAGGTAAACCGATGATACCTTCAATATAACCTCGTTTAATCAAATTACAACGAATTGTTGCCTCAGCATTACCCCGAAACAAAACCCCATGAGGTAAAATACAAGCCCCTTTACCTGTATTTTTCAACGATCGTAAAATATGCAGTAAATAGGCGTAATCTCCTTGTTTAGTTGGTGGGATACCAAAACCCTCAAATCGAGTAAAATTATCTTTCTCAGGTTCAAATCCCGTCGCCCAACGTTTATCACTAAAAGGTGGATTAGCTACTACATAATCAAAATCTTTCAATTCCTCATTGTTAGTAAATAAAGGATTAGCGAGAGTATTACCCTGCTTAACAACGGCGGTAGGGTTTTGATGCAAAATCATATTCATTTTGGCTAACCCTGATGTTGTCGCATCTTTTTCTTGCCCGTACAAACTAACATTGGTAGTGGCTTCGTCGGCTACTTTTAACAATAACGAACCAGAACCACAGGTGGGATCATATACTGTAGTAGAAGCAGAAGTCTGGGCTTGTTTGATACCTAATATCTGAGCAATAACTCGACTCACTTCGGCGGGGGTGTAAAATTGTCCTTTACTCTTACCGCTTTCTGTCGCAAAATGACGCATCAGGTATTCATAGGCATCCCCTAAAATATCGTCACCTTCGGCTCGATTTTTAGAAAAGTCAAGGGCAGGATTTTCAAAGATAGCAATTAGATTAGTAAGTCTATCTACCATTTCTTTTCCGCTACCTAACTTAGCTGTATCGTTAAAGTCTGGCATATCTGCTAACTCATTCTCGGAGGCTAAAGGGGCGATAATTTCTTTGTTAATACGATCGCCTATATCTTTTTTACCTTTAAGTGCTACCATATCCTGAAAAGAAGCGCCCGATGGCACACTCACCGAAGGAAACTGTTGTCCTGCATATTTATCGCTCACATACTTGATAAATAACAAAACTAGCACATAATCCTTATACTGACTAGCATCCATCCCTCCCCGTAATTCATCGCAACTAGACCATAAGGAGGTGTAAAGTTCAGATTTTTTCAGTGCCATATTTTAAAAGATAAATTCGATTTAGAATCTATTTTTTCAAGAGAAATCAACATCAAAAACTTTTACTCAATTTAAATTCATGGTAGATTAAGTAAAAAAGTAATTGTCAACTGTCAATTGTCAATTGTCAATTATTCGATTAATACGGACGGAGAGACTTGAACTCTCACATCTTACGATACTAGAACCTAAATCTAGCGCGTCTACCAATTCCGCCACGTCCGCAGATAACAGTTACCAATTATAACAATAATTTTGTAATAATTCAAGGGCAAAAATTATCAAATTTTTAGATAACAAGCTATAAATTCCCTCCCAACCTCATTTGGGCTAAAGCCTGTTGCGTTTTGCTATCTAAAGAGTTCATTAAAAAACGTCCTCTAGATTTAGTGCGAGTGTTTAATCTACGTCTTTGTGTAGAGTTAGTCGTATCAATTTCACTCACTAATCCTTGAGCGGAAATCCATTCTGCCCCATAACCAACTACCGTATGTCGTTGAGCTTGGTCTGATGTAGCGACAACCAATCTCTTTTTTCGATCTTCTCGTTGGTAATAAAAACAGGCACAAAATTTTTCGATAAAGGTATCGGCGGTTTGATCGTAGGCTGTGTAATGTACCGATATACGATCGCCGTATTTCTCTTCTTTGCTGGGTGTTCGTTGGAAATGAGCGTCAAAAACAATTTTACTTTCGATCGCTTTATACCCAGCGTAATTAATCATACACTCGATTAAAGAATCACGAGCTGCCTCTAAACCATTCTTCTTCTTTATTTTCTTGAAATAAGATGATGTGCCTAGAATGTTGTAACCATCCACAAGTAAAATGGCTTGATATGTTGTAGTAGAGTTCATTGCTTTGCATATATATTTAATTAAAGTTACGGAAAATATGATGTCATAATGGTCAATCTTAACAAAAATTTAACTAAATCATTTAATAATTTTTGATCTAGTTCAAATTTCAGCGATTTAATTCCCGCAACAATAACAATTGATAATGTCTATAGTGAAGAATGAGCAATGGATAGATAATAGATAACAGTAAATAATTAATTCTCTAACAATCTTGTCTTCAATTTGTGAGAATAATAGCTAAAATAACTATTAATTATTAATTATTTCTTCTGGTTTACCTTGACGAACAACCTTACCTTCTTCTAATAAAAAATACCCATCAGCATAGTGTAACTCTTCTAAACGATGGGTAACCCACAAAGCAGTAATCTGAGTCTCTTTGACTAGTTTTTGTACCAATGCGACTAGTTCTGTTTGCGTATCTGGATCTAATAATGCGGTGGGTTCGTCTAATAACAACACCTGACATCGACGAGCTATTTCTCCTGCGATCGCAACTCGTTGTTTTTGTCCGCCACTTAAAGCATAAATAGGACGATTTTTAAATTCGAGTAGATTCACAGCATCTAAGGCAGATTCTACTCTATGTTTTACTTGCTCGATCGTCAAATTATCTTTAACTAAACCAAAAGCGACATCAGCGGCAACAGTAGGCATCACTAATTGATGATCTGGGTTTTGAAAAACAAAGCCGAGAGGATTTTGCGATTTGACTTCACCACTACTAGGAATTAATAAACCTGCTAGTAATCTTAATAAGGTAGATTTTCCGCAACCGTTATTTCCTAATAACATCCAGAATTCTCCTTTCGGTACTTTGAGGGTACAAGAATCTAAGACTAAAGAATGAGGATTCCAACTGAAGTTTAATCGATCGATATCAATAGCAAATTTGGAGTTAGTCATTACACAATTAAAAATTTATAGTTAATAATTAATAATTGAAACGATCGTCATCTATCAACTACTAATTACTAACTATTGTCTCTTATCTTTTAATTGTCAGAGTATTTTCGACAATGATTAACTGTTTTCGCTACTGAGAGCGGCAAAAAATCCGGGTACTTTACCACCAATATTTGCACCATCTTTTTGAGACATAATAACTCCAGTTACTTGATCACTAGCGATCGCAATTTTTTTCTCAGTTTGCTTATCACAAGTTAATTCTAAAATTTGTATCTCTGAGCTTTTGATTGCATCTAAAATACTGTTGTACAAAGCTTGTGCATCAGCCTCTTCTTTTTTTTCTACCGAAATAGGTAAAGGAATATATTTGACTAAAAGATTAATTGTGAACATGATAGTTATAAATGCTTATTTGGTTTACATTAAGTCTGTACTGTTCTAATTTTAGTATTTTTAAGGTTTTTTTAACAATTCCCTTTGCAAAAAAGCACATTTTCTCGTAGAATAAGATTATACCCAACGTTAAGAAAAGTAAATTTTTCTCAGAAAGAGCTGTTAAGCAATTTTATAATTAGAGAAAAAAACATAACGTTAAAACAATAGAAATTATATCGGAGTTTGTTTTATGACTATTGCAGTCGGACGCGCGCCGTCGGAAAGAGGCTTGTTTGATGCTCTTGACGATTGGCTAAAAAGAGACAGGTTTGTCTTTGTTGGTTGGTCTGGTATTTTATTATTCCCTTGTGCTTATTTAGCATTAGGTGGTTGGTTAACAGGTACTACCTTTGTAACCTCATGGTACACTCACGGTTTAGCTAGTTCTTACCTAGAAGGTGCTAACTTTTTAACCGTAGCAGTATCAAGCCCTGCTAACGTATTCGGTCACTCCTTATTATTTCTATGGGGACCAGAAGCACAAGGCGATTTAACTCGCTGGTTTCAAATCGGTGGTTTATGGACATTTGTCGCACTACATGGTGCTTTTGCCTTAATCGGCTTCATGTTGCGTCAATTTGAGATTTCTCGTTTAGTAGGGATTCGTCCTTATAATGCGATCGCTTTCTCAGCTCCTATCGCTGTATTTGTCAGTGTTTTCTTGATGTATCCTTTAGGACAATCAAGTTGGTTTTTCGCTCCTTCATTTGGAGTAGCAGGAATCTTCCGTTTCATCCTTTTCTTACAAGGTTTCCATAACTGGACACTAAATCCTTTCCACATGATGGGAGTAGCAGGAGTATTAGGTGGTGCATTATTATGTGCAATTCACGGTGCAACCGTAGAAAACACCTTATTCCAAGATGGTGAGCAAGCGAATACATTCCGTGCGTTTGAACCAACACAAGCAGAAGAAACCTATTCAATGGTAACTGCTAACCGTTTTTGGTCACAGATTTTCGGTATTGCTTTCTCAAACAAACGTTGGTTACACTTCTTCATGTTATTTGTACCTGTAACAGGTTTATGGATGAGTGCGATCGGTATCGTCGGTTTAGCATTTAACCTAAGAGCATATGACTTCGTATCTCAAGAGTTAAGAGCGGCAGAAGATCCAGAATTTGAAACATTCTACACCAAAAACATTCTTTTAAACGAAGGTTTACGTGCATGGATGGCACCACAAGATCAACCCCACCAAAAATTTGAATTCCCTGAAGAAGTATTACCACGTGGTAACGCTCTGTAAAACAGTGTGAATCTGAATTAAGTTTAAGCCCCTTCATCGGGGCTTTTTTAATGTCTAAAACTTTTATTATCAAACTGCCCTAAACCTTTTTTGATTCTTAATCCTTGTTGTTATCTCAACTATTAAAATAGACTAAGGAATTTTATGACAATGTTTATTGAATAATCAGTAATAACTAATTTTAGATACGGATACTAAAAGCGATAAACTCTTTTACTTGCAGATAAAGACAATATTTTAGTAGAATAAAAGATTACTAATTAAATTATCTAGACGAATTAATATATTTAGGAGATTATTATTATGGCTCGTGTTTGCGAATTAACAGGAAAAAGAGCGAATAATGCTTATGCAGTTTCTCACTCTCATAGACGGACAAAAAGGTTACAACACGCTAATTTACAAGACAAAAAAATCTGGTGGGCTGAAAACAATTGTTTTGTCAAACTACGTCTTTCTACCAAAGCGATTAAAACTTTAGACAAAAAAAGTTTAAATGTAATGGCAAAAGAAGCTGGTATTGATTTGAATAAGCATAGATGCTAATAAAAAAAGCATTGACAATACTTATCGGTAAATAGATAAACTACCCCGAATCTATTTCGGGGCTAAATTAATTTACGAGCCTAATAGTAATTGTTAACTATCCACTATTCTTACATGAATAATAGACAGAAAAAAACCCCTTTAATTAGTAAATTAGAACAACTAGCCAAACGACAAGAAGCACCTTTTTACGTACCAGGACATAAAAAAGGTAAAGGTATAAATCAAGCACTGATACAATTGATGGGTGAGAAAGTTTTTCGGGCTGATTTACCTGAATTACCCGAATTAGACAACCTCTTTGCACCTGAAGGAGTTATCAAAGAAGCCCAAGAGTTAGCCTCAGAAGCTTTTGGAGCAGAAAAAACGTGGTTTTTAGCTAATGGTAGCACTAGTGGAGTCATAAGCTCTATTTTGGCTACTTGTGGGGAAGGTGACAAAATAATTTTGCCTCGTAATATACATCAATCAGCAATTTTTGGCTTAGTTTTATCAGGTGCAATACCAATTTTTATTGAGCCAAAATATAACCATGAGTTTGATATCTGTGAAACTATATCCGCCCAGCAAATTAGTCATGCTTTAAAAACTCACAGTGATGTTAAGGCTGTTTTACTCGTTTCTCCTACCTATCACGGCATCTGTGCTAATTTAAAAGAAATTGTTAAAGTTGTTCATGAGTATCATCTTCCTGTGATAGTTGATGAAGCCCACGGCGCTCATTTAAAATTTCATCCTCAGTTACCTGTATGTGGTTTAGAAAATGGTGCAGATGTAGTGATACAATCTACTCACAAAGTTTTAGGGGCGATGACTCAAGCTTCGATGCTTCATTTACAAGGTAATTTGGTTGAGTCTAATCGGATTAGTTTGGCTTTGGCTATGGTACAATCTTCTAGTCCTAACTATCTACTTTTAGCTTCATTAGATGGTGCTAGACAACAAATGGCGATTGAGGGTAAAGTTTTATTAGAAAGAACTTTAAATTTGGCTTCTATTGCCAGAAAAGAATTATCAGCTTGGGATTATTTAAAAGTATTGAATTTTTCTAACTCTTCACCTAGTTTTGCTGATTTTGATTTAACTAGATTAACTGTTAATGTTAGTAGTTTGGGTATTAGTGGTTACGAAGCGGATGAAATTTTCAATGAAAAATTAAACGTCACTTGTGAGTTACCTTCATTACAAAATCTTACTTTTATTATTTCTCTTGGTAATACTGAGCAAGATATAACTATGTTAGTTAATGCTTTTGACAAACTAGAGAGTTTTGCTACTGAATCTAAATTACCATTTATTTCTCCCAAAATACCGTTTAAAGCTAATTCCACTCAATTAAGGTTAACACCTCGTCAAGCATTTGGGGCAGCGAAAAAAATGGTTAGCCAACTTAACGCTATCAATCAAATTAGTGGGGAAACTATTTGCCCTTATCCACCTGGTATTCCTATTATTATGGCGGGAGAATTGATTACGATCGAAGCAATTAATTATCTCCAACAAATAGTTAGCTTAGGCGGTATCATCACTGGTGCAAGTGACGATACTTTACAAACATTATTAATTATTGATAACTAATTAAAAAAAATTAATCAAATAAACAATATAGCGTTTCCCATACTTGTGAAGTACAGTTAGCGATCGACAAGTCCCCATAAATAAAAGCGCGCATCCTTAAATTTCCCCTTACGAAGGGGCAAGGGGGATGGGGATTTATATGTACCTCGTAATGGTGATAATTGCTATAATTGTCAACTGTTAATTGTTTACGTAATCTTCAAAAGCTAAACGAATTTGCTCTAAACGACGACGATTAACTCCTAAATCAGACTCTCCCATCCGTGCAGACGATCGCCATTGTACTACACTTGAATCTTCAGGAAAGTAAAATTCAGCATCATCAACAAAACCCATTAGTTTACTACTAGATTCAGTATGAATATAGTTATCTGTTTGCTCGACTATTTCGGTATCGGGTACGACAGATAAAATTTTGACAAACGCTTGGTAAGCTTCTTCTCGATCGAGTTTACCATAATCTAAAGGCTCGATAAAATGCTCTTCATCATCACTAGCTTGACTAACGACACAATTAGGAGAATCTGGGCATTTGCTCAAATTACCTTCATTTACGCCTAAATTTGCTGGAGGATTACCTGAAAAATGAAGAATAGAAGCTAACAATGGAGTTGATGGAGTTACGTGGATGGTGCAAAAGGATAGTAATCCAGAAACCGAAATGATAATCGAACTAAAAATAGTCAGTAAAGAAAGCATCGTTAATTGATAATTGATAATTAATAATTGATAATTAATTTTGAATGAATCTTGTTGCTCAAAATTAACTATTACGATAATTATACTCTCATTGTCTATATCACCGATTAAATATAGCAATTATCACTATTATAAAGTACAAAGAAAGCCCCCTAAATCCCCCAATCTTGGGGGACTTGTAAATAATAAATGTACCTCATAATTATGGGAAACGCTATAAGATAGAAGGATTAACAGGATTGTTTTCGGGGGCGATGGTAAGATTTGAGCTAAAATTTTGAGGTATCAATCTCAAATACTATGGTATTACTAGATGATTACCTATTTAAAATTTATCTTAAATGGTTTCTCAGATAAAAAATGTTTGTCTTTTTGAATAATT
Organism: uncultured cyanobacterium; assembly: GCA_963710605.1. GTDB lineage: Bacteria > Cyanobacteriota > Cyanobacteriia > Cyanobacteriales > Cyanobacteriaceae > JAALKG01. The sequence goes on along the minus strand of CAVQBA010000005.1, from coordinate 277,251 downwards.
TCTTTCTAATCCAGATGACAAATTTTGTTTTAAGGTGATAATTATTAGTGTAGATAACCAATATGGTAATAATGCTTAAACAATTATCAGAATTAATCGAAGATTTATGGTGGTGTAGTGAAAGTGATCAACTTTGGGAGTTAGAAAGATGGGATACTTTAGATAAGCTCAATTTAGAAGATGCTGAAACTGTTGATATCGATCGATTTTTTAGTAAAGCAATTCAATCTAAATCTTGGTATGGAAAAGAGGAGAATAGAGAAGTAAAGCAATACCAAGCATTAATAGAATGGCTGAAAACTAACTTAACTGAGTTAAAAATTTATCGGATTGGTGAAGTTAATATTGATATCTATGTAGTAGGTAAATCATCTAATAATGAATGGATTGTTTTACATACCGTAGCGGTAGAAACTTAATTGAATTGATAGATTTTGCTTTCAAGTTGTTTTTGAGTATCATTGGGTAGTTTGGAGAAAAAATTATATCCTGTCAGTGCTTCTATTTCATCGACAGAAACAATATAATCTTCCCAATCTGTACGAGCGACAGTGTTATTATTCGGCATTAAAATAGCGATCGTTTGTTCGTAGTTACCTTGATTGGAAACGAGGATTACTTTCCAAGTATATCTAGGTACAACTACTTTTCCTTTTGCGATCGTTTTTAGTTTACCATTACCACCGGCAACAAGATATAAATCTTTGCCTTCATTAACTAAATCTCGACTGTATTCTTCTAATTCTCGCCAGACTTCTCGATTATTTGAAGGTGCTTGAGGAATCATATTACTCATTAAAAAAGTAGCACTATTATCTAAAGCAGTTGACGTACGATCGCCTGATGGTGTAAGATGTCCTCGATCGTATCCGCTACCACGATAATCATTCGGACTAACAGCATAACAATCGATCGGTAAATCTGGATCTGGTCTAAAATCATCACTACGCTCGGTATTACCTAACCAAGTACGATCGAGTTTCCAACTAACCCAATTAGCTGTACCATTCTGACAATTATAAGATACTGCATATTGTGGTTTTTCTAGCAAGTAATTGTTGATATTATTAATACTTGCCTGACTAGGATTTCCATATTTAAGATGAATATTACCCGTGAGCAAACTCTGACAGCCACTGACAAATAATAATAAAATGATTAGTAGATACTGATTCATTAGTAAAGATTAAATCTCAAAACAATACTATCATAGAGGTTTTTTGCTTTGTTTCTCGGAAAATTTATTTAATCTAATATGAGTTAAATAACAAAAAAAAACTCCCTTAGATTTTAAGGAAGCTTGTTTAAATAAAACAAAAAATATGCTATTTTTTTTTTGAAAACAGAAAATCTGGTTAATAATCCTATTGGCGAGAATTCATACTAGGTAAAATACCTAAGGTGACAGGTAAATCAAGATCTCGATTGTTACGAAGTAAATTCAAAGTAATATCACTACCAACTTTTCTAGAAGCGACTTGACGTTGTACTTGAGAAGACTCATTAACTTCAATGCCTTCTATACCCCAAATAATGTCTCCTGATTGTAAACCTGCTTTAGCGGCGGGAGAATTAGGCATAACTTTAGCGATAAAAACACCTTCTTCATCAGTGAGATTAAGTTGTTGATTTTGGTTAATTAGTGTTTTGGTTTGCTCGTTTAATGAAACCATGCTGATACCGATATAAGGATGCTCTACTTTGCCATCAGCGATTAAAGCTTGTCCAATTTCAGCGGCACGATTAATCGGAATGGCGAAACCTAACCCTTGAGCATTTTTAATAATGGCGGTATTGATACCAATCACTTCACCTCTAGCGTTTAAAAGTGGTCCACCTGAGTTACCGGGGTTGATAGCGGCATCGGTTTGGATAAAGTCTAATCTTTTATCACCGACACCAATTTGAGAACTTGATCTGCCCGTAGCACTGATAATTCCTGTAGTAACTGTATTATCTAAGCCTAAAGGATTACCGATGGCGATCGCCCATTCACCAATAATCAACTCATCAGAGTTACCAATTTGCACAACAGGCAATTCTTCGTCAGCTTCAATTTTGATTACGGCTAAATCGGTTAAGGAATCGCTACCTAAAACTTTACCTTCTAATACTCGTCCATCTTTGAGGTTGACTGTTACCTCACTTGCCCCTTCAACTACGTGGGCATTAGTAAGAATTTTACCATCTTCACTAATAATAAAACCTGAACCTGTACCTTGTTGTATTTGTTCGTTAGGTTGTTGCGGAATTTGATCACCAAAAAATTCACGGAAAAAAGGATCGTTAAAAATAGGGGGAACATTTCGACGACTAGAAACTTTACGAGATGCGTTAATTCTCACTACCGCAGGACCAACATCTTGTACGACTTGTGAAACAAAGTTGATATCACCACCTTCAACAAATTGAGAGGAAGACGATCGCTCAGATCGTTGAGTGAGTAATGTTTCTTGATTATCTCCACGAGCAAATATTTGTGGTGTATTTACTAGATAATTCACACTAACACCAATACCTGTACCTAACAAGAGTAAAGATGCACCTGTAGTTGTTTTCTTGATTAAGTGACGAAGTCCGTTTTTCATAGTCAAAATGAGTGTAATTAGTTAACGAATAAATGAATTAATATATATTGAGAAAATCTTTAAGTTATGATTGAGAGATAAAAATTATTGCTGGTTTGACAAAGACGATCGATTTTAATTAGATAATTATATATTTTGCTCCTAGTTGTTTTTGGTCTTAACTATCAGTATAGACAATTAAAAAAAAAAGTCAGCCTAAAGTGCGAAGGAGCTAAAAGAGGAAAACTTATGTTTTAAGCTGACATTTATAACTATAAACAACTGATGTGACTTTCTTGTGAACTAGAGATGAAACTTTAATGACAAGAACAAATATAGCACTCGTGCAAAGGTAAAATGCTCATATGGTATAGCTTTCGTTCTTATACCATGTCCTAATCAACTCGTTCTCTGCTATAACAGTAAAAAGTGAACAGTGAACAATGAACAGAGGAGAATTAATTTGTAATCACTACTTTCTACTTAATTATAAATCTATTTTCTATTTTGCTAATTTTAGACGTTGTCAATTGTTTGACTTCTAATCATTTCAATTAAAGCAGAGTAATCACTATCAGCTAGATCGTTTTTTGTAGTTTGAGCAACGATCGTTTCTATTCCTTCTAAACCTTTTGTATTTAAACCTTTAGTTTGAGCAGATGTCAAGAATAAATTAATATCTTTTAATAAATGCTTGCTAGGAAAATTAGGATTACTAAAATTACGATCGCACATTCGGGATAATTTTTTGTCAAATGTCGGAGCATATAAAGCACTATCACGCAGAATTTCCATAAAGGTATCGACTTCTACTCCTTGTTGTTGCACAAAACTCAAACTTAAGGCAAAAGTACTTGTCAAACCAGCAATCATTTGATTGAGAGCAAGTTTTAAAGCTGAGGCTTTACCTACTTCACCAACAAGCAGAGGTTTAGGGCTAAAGTGAGTTAGTAATTTTTGCCATTGCTGAAATTGATTTTCTGTTGCCCCCACCATGATTAGTAATTCACCGCTTTTGACTTGAGGAATGCTTCCTAAAACGGGTGCTTCTAAATATTCTCCGTCTTTAGCTTGGATTTGCTCTAATAATGCTTTACTTTCATCGGGGGCGATTGTACCCATTTGGATCACTGTTTTGGCGGTTAAATCAGCCGTATCAGCGAAAATAACTTGTTTAATCGCCTGATAATCACTAAGCATCAAAATTAGACAATCAGCAAATTCGATCGCTTCAATCGGGTTTGTGGTGACTGCAATATTGTCTTGCGATTGTAAAGATTCTAACTTAGATGACGATCGATTATAAGCTATCACAGAAATACCGTTATTAGCTAAATTAATCACCATTGGATGCCCCATAAGTCCCATCCCGAAAACTGCTACTTTTGTCATTTTATGCCTTTTAAATCGTTGTTCAGCAGATCTTTTTTATTTTAATCCTTTGTCGTTTTCATTTAACCAATTAATCAGGTGATCGATCGAGTTAAAATCTAATAAGGCTTCTCCTAAATTTTCTAAAATGTCGATTTGTAAACTTATTACTCTTGCTTCTAAATTAGGAGATAACTCACCTATCTTTCTTTTCAATTGACGAACAATTAGTAAAGTTGCTTCTTGTTGTCTGACTTCATTTAATCGAGCAGTATAAATAGGTGATAATTTCATAACTAATTGTCTATCTTCTGAGGTTAACTCTTGCTTTTTTTGTTGGTTTAATTGTAGCATTGTAAATAAATTACTGACCAACTCTAAAACACTGTCTCTGTATTGATTATCCTTTGGAAGTGCATTTAATTCTTCGATGGCTAACTCTTGTACTTTACCCTTTCCTAACATTCTTAGCCACAGAGTATCTTTATTTACTGGCAGTTGATGTACAACTATTATTCCCGTTGATAAAGCTGAAGGTAAAAAATAAATTCCCTCTTCCCAATCCTCTTGTGTTCTTGCTTCAAAAGAGTTTAATATTTTTTGTGATAAAGTTGGTGTTAAAATCCATAAATTTACTGCTTCAATCTGATTTTTGCTCTTTTTACTTTCTCTACCTAATAATGTCGTCAAGTCAACTAACTTCCCGATACACTCGTTAATTTGATTAACTGTAACTGAATTTCGATACACCTCAAATAAACAAGTTGTTCTCAATAACCTTGCCAGTAAACCTAATTGATTTGAATTATTATTTACTTTGTTATCAGGTTGAAAAAAGACATCTATTTCTTTCGTCTGAGAAGCTATTTTCTTTCCCGAATTTACGAGCCCATAATTAGATATTAATTCGGGTAAATATTCTTTAACAAAGTCATCATGAGGAAATTGACTCATTGAAAATAAAACTCTTTTTCTGATTTTTGATCTTAGTAATTATAGCAAAATACAGCTAAATATATTCTGACAATTTCGGACGTTTACGTTGGACACCGACGATCGATAATATTGGTAATCATACCATCACCATTACAGTTAGCGATGAAGTAGGAGCAGAAGTCGAACAAACCTTTTCTCTTGATGTTACCGCCGACAACATCGCTCCTGTTGTCAACTTATTACCTGGTAGTATTTTTGTGGTCAATGGAGAATATCAAGCTGAACTGAACTCAACAATACCCTTCCAAGTAACAGCCACTGATAACGTTGGTGTAACAGGTTTACAACTATTTGCTAATAACCTAGAAGATGATATCACCACAGGTAATCAGATTGAAATAGTTAATAATCAAGCTATACAACTCGATCGTTATGGAATCGGTAATATTACCTTTGATGAGTTAGGTACATATCAACTCACAGCATACGGTTATGATGAGGCAGGAAACGTCGGTGAATATATAATTACTGTTGAAGTTTTTGATGGTAGTGATGTTACTGCCCCTGTTGTCTCCCTCGATTTGACAGGTATAGAAAACAACACAATTACCGCTCCCACCGACATTATTGGTACGATTGACGATGACAATTTGAATTACTATAGCCTAGAAATTGCCACCGCCGATAGTGACGAGTTTGTGGAAATATTCCGTGGTAATAGCAATAAATGCTCCAAATACTTCTTCTACTGATGATGTATTTGTTTATGTTGGATTTAGTCCGAAATATCTTCTAGGTCATTCATTTATCGCTGTTGATGGGCAAGCATATACGTTTTCAGGAGTAACTCCAGAAATAAAAAATGAAAATGATTATGTGCTGAGTGAAATTGTTAATAATAATTATTTCTATTATAAGTACGCCATAAAATATAATGAAGCACAAAAAACACAGTTAAAAAACAACCTAACGAATCTAACACATTATTATTCAACAACTCCATATACATTACTTTATCTTTTTGGGATAAAATATGAAAATTTGTTTTTGACGAGAGAAAAAGCTCATAATTGTACGACTTTTATTGCTGATGCACTCCCTAGTTTTGGAGCTTTATTTGATATTACTGTAAAGTCAGCATTTTATCCTTCTGGATTAGGCGTAGGCTTAGATATTATAGATGTTTTCTCTCGTGGAAAGTCAGTAGAAAGACTTAATGATATTTAAAAAAGTAATATGAGTAGATATTTTCGTAAATTTTTAATTTATTTTCTAATATTTAGCCTATGTTTTTTTGCTTTAGGTTTATATCATTGGCAATCAAAAATAATTGATTATTCTCGTTTAGAAAAATCACTTATCTCTCATGATTGGTTTCAAGCCGATCGAGAAACTAGTAATATAATATCTACTATTGTGAGAAAACAAGTAGAGGAAGAAGTTTTTTTTGGTCTATCTAGATTAAATTGGTTCGTTAATGGGGTTCTGTATTCAGGATATATGCAAAAAGAGGGTATCTGCTGTTATTATCTAAAAAAAATAAATCGATTATGGTCTAAATATAGCGATGGATATTTTGGTTTTTCCACTCAAGTTAAAATAGCTTTACCCAGAGGACAAATTCTTCTTTTTCCAGAAGAAAAAATAGAACAAATACCTTACTATGAATTAGTTAGAAGAATATCATGGGAAGATTATAACTTAAATCAGATATTTGGTTGGAAAGGAAAATATTTTTTACAAAACCCTAATAATTTTAAAAATATAGAACCACAAACAAAACCAGGGTTTTTGCCTTCTCGTAGATGGATGACTGAAAATTCCTTAGGTGCATTTGGTTATGACGTTGAAGAGAGTATTCAAGATTTTTTACCTTGTATTAATAGCGAATTTAAAGATATTGTTCTTATATTTTATTTATCCGATCTAGATAAAATAAATAGTCTTAAATATAAATTGGATAATTTTAATAAATATGGACAAGAAAAATATTTACGAAGACAAAAATGTAATTAATATTCTTGGTGAGGATAATCTTGTTTATGCTAACAAGAAAAACTTGACTAAAATGATACTTAATACGATCTCTAATCACTCGTTATAAGTACAATGATTTCAATCAACAAATTGCGGTAATTGATGCTTTAAATAGACGTACAGAATATCGTTATGATGAGAAAGGGCAATTAGTTGAGACTATTTATCCTGATGAAATAGACACCCTTGCTGATTTTATTTCTTTTGTTGATGAAACGAAAACAGAAGTTACAATTGATTGGACACAAGTAGTTTATCCTGATGGTAATCCTTCTTATCTTGCTGATAATCCTCGTACTCTAACTGAATATTATCAAGATGGGCAGACTAAGGCTACTATTGATGAAAGAGGTAATCGTACTGAATATATTTATGAGTCGGTCAATCGTCTTATCGGTGAATATTATATTGATAATAGTCAAGTTACTTACACTTATACCAATATAGGACAAATTGCTACAGTTACCGATAACGTTGGTGTAACCGCTTATAGTTATGACGAGCGTAACAGATTAATTTCTCGTACTGATGCAAACGGTGTTTACTTACCTAGTGGTAAGACGATCGAATATCAATATGACAGTGCTGGTAATCGTATTCGAGTTTTAACGCCTGATGGTGATACTCAATATAGTTATGATAATTTGAATCGTATCGATACTGTTACAGATATTGATAGCAATACCACAACTTATTTTTACAACGGTATTGGTAAGTTAGTCACAACTGAGTTTGCTAATGGTGTGACAGAAAACAGGGATTATGATTTACTCAATCGTCTCACTTATCTGGAGAATGTTGTTGATAATGTCATTGTTTCTAGTTATACATATACTCTGGATAAGATTGGTAATCGTATTTTAGTTGAGGAAAATGATGGACGAGTTGTGGAGTATGATTATGACAATTTATATCGCCTAACTCAAGAGAAGATTAATAATAGTCAGATTATTGATTATACTTATGATGCTGTAGGTAATCGTTTAACTAAAGCTGATTCTGTTGAAGGTACAACTATCTATACTTACAATCAGAATGATTGGTTGTTGACAGAAACGGGTGATGATATTACTAAGGTTTATCAGTATGATGAGAATGGAAATACTGTTAAGGTTACGCAAAATGGTCAGGAGACTATCTATGTTTGGGATTTAGACGATCGACTTATACAGGTACAAACTGCCGATGGAGATGTGATTGATTATACCTATGACATGGATAATATCCGCACATCCCAAACGGTTAATGGGGTTACGACTAATTATCTATTGGATAAAAATCGTTCTTATGCTCAGGTGTTAGAGGAGTATGTTGATGGTGAGTTAGGGGTAAGTTATGTCTATGGTTGGGATTTAATTTCTCAGTCTCGTAATGATGAAACTACTTTTTATCAGGTTGACGGTTTAGGTAGTACGAGAATTTTAACTGATGAGAATCGGTATATTGTTGCTAGTTATGATTATGATGCTTTCGGTAGTTTAATTGATTCGACTGGAAATGCAGAGAATCAGTATTTATTTGCTGGTGAGCAATTTGATAACAATTTGGATGAGTATTACCTCAGACAGCGTTATTATAATCAATCGGTAGGAAGGTTTACTCGTCGGGATACTTATGAGGGTGATATTAATAGTCCTTTTTCTTTACATAAGTATTTATATGGTAATGCAAACCCAGTTGTTTACATTGATCCTAGTGGATTATATTCTCAAGAATTTGGATATGGAGTAGAAGATGTTGTTCAACCTTTATACAGGGCAGAATCATCCAACAGATGACCTAAGTTTTGGCAGACTAGTATTAGGTAAAAAACCAGATATTTTGAACAAAACACAGAAGACTTTTAATGACATTAAACCTCTCAGCCCAAACGGAATAATAGAAGCAACTTTTGCATTAGGAGAATATGCTTTAACATATCGCAATTATCTTCCTGATAACGTATGGAAAACACCACCAAATATAATAGAAGCAACCATAACAAGAGGCGCACCTGGTGAAGTCCCTAGAAAAGTTATCATTTTTAATGTTGGTGGAATTATTTTTTATACCAATCAATTGGATAACAAAGATAAAATACTTTTACTAGGAGTAATTCGCCCAGAAAATTTACGAGAAAGAGTAAGACCTCTTCTTATTTCAAGTAACTATACTTCTCTTAATCCTTTAGCTAGAAGTAGAGGACTTATAGACATGGCATCAAATCCTTCATTGACACAAATCAATACCGTACTGTTGGTAAGTTTGATTACAACAAGTATTGCAACTACGAAGTTAGGATTTATATAGCCTACATGATTAGGATAATATAGTACATTTATGCAAACTAAACCACATTGTTTTATAGATAAAAATATGGGAATAGAAGTAAAGTATGTACGTGTGACATTAAAAAATATCAATAAATTACAGAAACATCCTTTTGGACTAGACATCCAAGATTTAGACAAATTGTTTGATTTTTATCAGGATTTAATTAGTCAAGATTATTATTTCAAATCTTGGTAAAGATTGGCAAGCAATTCATTTTATTCTGACTGAAGAATATGCCATTGATAAAACAAATAATCAATCATTTCTGGCTAAAGTTATTTTCGGAGGAACTGAAACAAAATACGAGGTAGATTATGGTAAAGTACGTTTTTTAAAACCTAATGAAGTAGTTAAAATTTACACAGAACTAAAGCAAATTACACCAAACGTTTAAGATCTCGTTTTACCTCTGAAGTATTTAATAATGCTAGAATCTTATCCTTATCCTAGTCCTGGTGGTTGGACAATCGACGAATTTGAATCGGTGGTATCTACATATGTTCAAGTCGTTGATTTTTTTGAAGAAGCCGCAAAACAAAAACAATTTATCTTAATTTCTCCTGGTTAGATAAAAGAATAGTTGGAGTTTTGATTGTTCAATAATATTTATTTTTAGTATAAAGACGATCGACTTATACAGGTACAAACTGCCGATGGAGATGTGATTGATTATACCTATGACATGGATAATATCCGCACATCCCAAACGGTTAATGGGGTTACGACTAATTATCTATTGGATAAAAATCGTCCTTATGCTCAGGTGTTAGAAGAGTACATTGATGGTGAATTATCAGTAAGTTATGTTTATGGTTGGGATTTAATCTCCCAGTCTCACAGTGATGAAACTACTTTTGTAAAGAGATTAGGAGATATAATTGCTTGAATAAATATTATTAGTATAATAAATCAACGTTAATGAAAATACTTAAAAAAAAGTTCTTTTTGCTAATTTTATTAAGCTTTATTTGTATCTTTGTGCGTTGGTTATTTCATTGGCATATATTTGAACAAAAAATTGATTACTCTCAACTTGAAAATTATCTAAGTAGTCAAAAATGGAAACAAGCAGATATTGAAACAGCTTTTATCTATAGAAAACTAGTCTCTAATTATATGAGAGAAGAAGGATTTTTAGGAAAAATAGCATTTGATTTCTTAGCTAACAAAGAAGCTTTTATTTACCAAAAAGGAAAATTACCCTGTCACAAATTAAAAACAATAGATAAATTATGGTTGAAATATAGCCAAGGGAGATTTGGTTTTTCAATCCAAGCACAAATAATGGACTCTATCCGTAATAGTAGAATCGAAGGTTTTAAAACAGATATATTTATACAAGAAGTTGGCTGGGATGAGACTTTACCACATCGATTTAGCGATTATGACTACTCTATCAGTTTAGGTAGACCACTTGGTTATTTACCATCAACTTCATGGATAATGCTTTATTTTATATCAGAAGAATACAGCGAGATTAGAAATCTTTTTATAGTAATACAACGTCAATATGTTTCTCCTATTCCCTTTTTGGATAATTTTAAAAGTTGCATTGATAAAAGTGCAATAAGAATTAATGAGACTCAAGACTCACATTAAAACATTTTTTGAATTAGATTTTTCGTTTAAACCGATTAGATATTCTATCTGGAGGTTCAACTGTCGAATCGATTATCTGATGTTACACCATAATTGATAAATTATTTGTTGGCAATTAACTTTTATGAAAATACTTAAAATAAGAACTTGGCTTGTATTATCTTTATCGCTAGGTATTTCTTTTCTATTAATGAGATTATTTTTCAATTGGAATATTTTTGAACAAAAAATTGATTACTCTCAACTAGAATATTATTTGAGTAATAAACAATGGCAACAAGCTGATACTCAAACGGCGTTTATTTACAATCAATTAGTTCTAAATTATATAAGAAAAGAAGGATACTATGGACGATTCATGTTTGATTTTTTAGGTCAAAGAGAAGCTCAAATATATTTACAAGGAGAATTACCTTGTCATCAACTAACAGATGTAGATCAGCTTTGGTTAAAATATAGTCAAGGAAGATTTGGTTTTGCTGTTCAAGCACAAATACTTAACTCCATTGATAACCATGAACATGGACATTCTGTTAAACAAAAAGATATATATTTTCAACAAGTTGGTTGGTATCAACAACGAAGACTGAAATTTGATAACGATTTTACAAGTTTAGATAAACCGCTCGGTTACTTACCATCACCTTTATGGACATTATATTCACAGTTCAGAGGAGCTCATGTAATTTTTTTTACATAATTTTAGTAGTTGTATTGATGAAAATGTAATTAGAGTGAATGAAACTAAAAACTAACGCAAGGAAACACTTTTTGCTGATGATACTTCTGTTCAAACTGTCTATGACGAGTTAGGTAGAAGAATTTCGACTATAGACCAAGAAGGTAAGATAATCGATTATGAATATGATAATCTTGGTCGTCTAACTGATGTAATTCAATATCTCAATCAGGATAGTAATAATCCCACTGAAATTAGAGCTGAGTATGGTTATGATGAGTTAGGCAGAAATATATGGCAAGAAGATGCTAATGATAATCGTACTTATTTCACTTACGATAAGTTAAGCCGTCGTGTAGGTGTGGAGTTACCCGAAAAGCAAACATCTGTTACTGGTTATGATGAAGTTGGTAATGTGATTAGTTACACTGACTTTAATGGTGATGCTATTATCTACAGTTATGACGATCGCAATCGATTAATTGAAAAGGCTTTCCCTGATACTACCAAGGTTGAATATACCTATACGATCGATGGTTTAATGGAGTCTATTATCCAAGAGCGTGGTGTTACAACTTATGAATATGATGCCAGAAACCGATTAATTGCTCGTATTGATCCTGTTGGTGCATATTTATCTAGTGGAAATACGATCGAATACAGTTATGATGTAGCGGGTAATCGCACTTCGGTGACGACTCCTAATAACAGCGTTAACTATACTTTTGATGCTTGGAATCGTCTCGATACGGTTACTGATGAGTCGGGTAACGTAACTGATTATGAGTATGACGGAGTTAATAATTTACTAGCGACTGTTTTACCTAATGGTGTTGTCGAGACTAGAGAATACGATCGATTAAATCGTCTAACTTTCCTAGAGAATAAGTTAGCTGATGAAGTTATTTCTAGTTATCAATATACGTTGAATAAAGTTGGGCATCGTCTGCGAGTATCCGAGAATGATGAACGAGTTGTCGATTATGTTTATGATGACTTATATCGTCTTATCTCTGAAACTATTACTGATGCTGGTGATGTCAATGATGGCAGGGTGATTGAATATACTCTTGATGCGGTAGGTAATCGTTTATCTAAGGTGGATTCTGTTGAAAGTACAACTACTTATGCTTACAATGATAATGATTGGTTATTGAGTGAGACTATTGATGGTGTAACGAAGGTTTATCAGTATGATGATAATGGTAATACGATTAAGGTAATTGAGGGTAATGAGGAAACTCTCTATGATTGGGATTATGAGAATCGTTTGATTGAGGTTATTCTCCCTAATGGTATTTCTATTAGTTATGAGTATGACAATGAGGGGATTAAGGTTTCTCAGGTTGTAGATGGTGTGCGTACTGATTATCTGATTGACAAGAATCGTGCTTATGCTCAGGTATTATCCGAATACGTTGATGGTGAGTTAGCGGTTGAGTATTTGTATGGTAATGATTTGATTTCAATGTCTCGCAATGAAGAATTAACTGTCTATTTGGTTGATGGTTTGGGTAGTGTCAGGGTATTAACTGATTATGTTGGTGGTGTGGTTGATGTTTATGATTATACTGCCTATGGAAATCTGATTAATACGACTAATAGGGTAGAGAATAGTTATCGTTATGCTGGTGAGCAGTTTGATGATAATTTGGATGAGTATTATCTGCGACAACGTTTTTATAATCCTAGCGTTGGCAGGTTTACTCGTCGTGATACTTATGAGGGACGTATTAATGAGCCAATTTGGTGGTGGAAGAAAAAGGCGCTAGAGTTTTTACACAAATTCAAAGTACTAGTGGTCTTCTTGTTCCAGTACATATTAGATATCAACTAACACCTACTGGAAATTATGAGATTGGAACTGCTTTTGTTCCTAAAGGCCATTGTTCACATCCCCTATAAAAAATGAATAAAAAAATGAATACATTAAAACAATTAGTAACTAATTTGGCGAATAATGAAAATTCTTTTTCTATGGATTTATTCCAAAATTTACTACAAAAAAATACTAATATTAGAGAATTAAAAACATTAGTCATATTAGCATTTAATCAATCATTAGACTCTGATGAAATAATAATTCCGATGGCAAAAAGAATTTTAGAACTTAATCCTAGAGATTTAGAAGCTATAATTGTTTTAGGTTGGATTTTATGGATACAAGGAGATGATGATGAATGTTTCTCTTTACTAGAAAGGGCAAAACAAATAGAACCTAATAATACCTTAGTCATGATCTTTGAAGCCGCTTTAATATATGATGATGTTCCTCGTCAAATTTATCTTTATGAGCGAGTTCTTCAAAAAGATCCAACTAATAGAATTGCACTTCACAATTTAGAAACACTGAAACGATCAGAAAAAAATAACCTACCAGTTTCTCTATTTTACGGGGAGTTTCCCTCTGATATTAGATGGTAGGTAAGTGCGATTAAAAATAATATATTGGATAATAGTATGATTCGATCGCTTCAATCGGGTTTGTGGTGACTGCAATATTGTCTTGCGATTGTAAAGATTTTAACTTAGATGACGATCGATTATAAGCTATCACAGAAATACCGTTATTAGCTAAATTAACCACCATTGGATGCCCCATAAGCCCCATCCCGAAAACTGCTACTTTTGTCATTTTATGCCTTTTAAATCGTTGTTATAACTTGATTTTATTAATGTTTAAAGTTTAACCTAGTTCGTTTGTCAATATTTGCATCGATCGAATCTTAAGTTTAATCAAAGTATTAATTTTATAGTCTATTAGCTATAATCGATCACACAAAGAGTTTTTTCTATGACTATTGAGCTATGGCTAATTAATCCCAATCGTGAGATGTGTGCAGAATGGGTGCGAAGTTTCTCAGCGTTACCCTATCATCAAGTTATTCAATCTCGATTTGAAGAATTACAACCTCATGACTGTTGCTTACAAACATTACTTGTATCCTCCTCATAAACTCGATTGGGATGTGGTGGTAGCTAAAAATAAAGCTATTATGTACGATCGAAATAGAAGAGTTATTAAATAATTATTAAAAATGGATGAGTGTTTAATCGTATTTTTAAATTAGTTATTTTTTAGCTATTTTTTGATAGTAATTATAGTCGTAAAAAAAAATAATTAAAACAGTAATAATTACCTTAAAAATGTTAGTTTGTTACCTCACTTTGAATTGAAATTCAAAGCTAATAGGTGTCGTTTAATAAATTAAACTAAAATTAAATACAATTAACCAACTCATTTTTATTTGAAACAACTATATTAATTATTAATTTATTTAGAATCAAGATAATGTCTAATTCAATTATTGTTATTTTTCCTTACAAGTACGAAGAGATGTGGGTATTTGACGACTCAAAAGTTGGTTTAATTCAAGAGCCTTTTGTTAGTGGAATGCCACAAATTATTGATATTTTGGTCAAAGATATTCCTAATGCGGAAAAAGGGTTTAAACTGTTGTTTTCAACTACTCCTTTCCCTGAATATCAAGTAAAGATGAGTTGGTTAAAACAAGAATATCAAGGCAATTGGTATTATTGGCAAGAAGAAGATAAAAAAGGTTGGCTTTGCCCTGCTTTGTTTAAATATTTGCAAATTGCTCCACCCGAAATATATTGTAAGGCAGAAGCCAAAAGTAATTAGAGTAATTTTCCATTAAAATCAATCATAATGAGATAAGGACGTTACAGTGTAACGTCCCTACGGTTGATATCGGGGAAAACTAACTATGAAAAATTTATACTAACAAGAGATATGAAAAGGTAAAAAGCTATAAGGAATTAAGACTAACACAAACCAAACAATTTGCCCCCAACCAAATTTGAGTTGATTATCTTCTTCGAGTAGATTGTTGATTCTTTCTTCTAAACGATCGTCATTAAAAGGACATTGCCAAGCTAAGTTTAAAGATTCTTTTTGTTTAACTGTTTCGGAAGTAACGCTAACTAAAGATTCAGCAATAAGTAAAAAATCGACTTTCTCAGCGGCGGTTTGATCAGCTCTTAATTCTCTTAATAATAATAAATGTCGCCACAGTTGTTGATTATTCGGAAGCCAAAAAGTGACTCTTTCTAGGTAAGACAGCCAAAAAAAGAAAAAAGGATCTTTATGAGTTTTATGAGCTGTTTCGTGGGCAATAACTGCATTTAAATGCTCTGGAGACAACAATTTTTGTAGCCCTGTACTAATAACTAATTGCGATCGCCAAAAACCAACTTGAGCGGCGTAAGGAAAAGAACTATCTAAAATTTGAGCTGGTTGATTATCAATAATTTGAGTCGGATATTGCTCTACAGTACGTTGTAGTTGAGATAAATCCCAAAAACTTTTAATTAAAACAGCGATCGCCATTACTAAGTAAAGTACCGCAAAATAGTAACTTAATCGACTAGCTTTAATCCCCCACATTTGCCCTTGAGAGCCCATAAAAGCCACCGTCAAACAAGTAGTTAGTAAAATTAAAGGAGGAAAACCAAAGAAAAACAAAGATAAACCCCATTTTTTCGGCGGGTTAATCATTCTTGATTTACTAACCAAACGAACTGTACAAGCTACAGTAAAAGCGATGATGAGTAATAATAAGTGCATCTTATTTTTCCCCTTTTCTTTGTTGGCGAACTTTTGATAATCGATCGGCGATCGCTTCAATTTGTTCTATACTAGCATTGTCAAGATCATCAGCAAAAGAAGCTACCACATCGGGGTTACTGATAGCTAAAAAATTGTTTAACTGCTCGTAAGACTTAATCGCTTTTGCTTGTGGGCGAGAAACTAAAGGTTGCCAATAAAAAGCACGACCTTTTTTTTGATAGGTTAACCAACCTTTTTTCATCAATCTTTGTAAAACAGTCATCACAGAAGCATAAGCTAATTCTCTGTCAGAATCATCAAGAATACGATCGTGAATATCCTTAGCTGTCGCTCCATCAAAATCCCAGATGATATCGAGTATTTCTTTTTCCAAAAATCCTAATGATAGTTTTTCTGGTTGATATTTAGGTAAAAAAGACATATTACTTGAGATATTTTTCTTTAATCTGTAACCAAACAATAGTTGTTACTATCCTCAATCATAAATCAAGATTTGCTCAATATCATCAATCGATAACGAATCCGTAATTATGCAGGAGAAATACGACGATAACGAGCTTGAACTAGTAAATGAATACCATAAGCAATTAATCCTAACGCCACTAACCCCATCAACCAACCACCAAAAGGTAACTGTTGAATTGCTTCTAATGCACCTTCTGTACTCTTAGCTTGACTAGGATCGGCTGAGCGAGCCGCTTGTACAAAAAAGTAACCAATAATTAAAGAGACAATACCTTTAGCAATCAAACCCAATCTACCAATACGAATAATCCATTTTTCTTGATCAGCACTCATTTGTTCAGTTTTGAGCTTTTTACGGAACTTAATTTTAATTGCACGGTAAATAGAATAAAAACCATATGCCGCCGAAGCCGCCCCCACCAAACCAACTAACCATTGCCCAAATGGTTGTGAAAGTAAACTAGCCGTTTGCTCTGAGCTACCTCCACCACTACTACCAGAAGACGAGCTACTACCACCACTAAAAACAATCCTAAAAGCAGTAAAAGCTAACGTACCATAAATAACACCGCTGATGATGTACGAAAAACGACGGGCATAAGCTTTAAAACCATCTTCGTTGTGTTCTGGATCGAAAAAAGCCTGTACAAACCGCCAGATAACGTAACCGATTAAACCAACCCCAACTAAAAACAATAAAATTTTACCGAAAGGTTGACTACCTATAGTTTGTAATGCACCTTTTGAACCTTTAACATCTCCTGCACCCCAATTAAAAGCGGCTTGAAAAGCTAATATTCCGACGATAGTATAAACAACTCCTTTAGCGGCATAGCCAAATCGAGCTAAACGCTCAATCCATTCGGCTGTTTCTCGTTTTGCTTTGTTTGTTTGCCCAATACTCATCCTAACCTCCGTTAGTTAAAAAAATATAAATCTTGAAATAACAATTTAATTATTTGACTTTAATAATTTTTGGTAAATAATTCTCTTTTTTGTTGGAGTAAAATAAGCAAAATTAATTAATTAAACTGGTTAACTAATAAGTCAAACAATAATTGGTTACTACTATTATTATTTAAATAAGAGCAAAAGACTTCTATCTAAAGTCTTAACTAACAAATAGATGAAATACGAATTAAAAATAATTAATCGATACCTAACTAAAAAAATATCGTAACAACTGTAATTTGAACTTTAGTTCTTGAGCAAGCAATTTGACTAGGAAAAGTGTAATAATCTGGTAATTCCTACTCACTAAGATAATTTATATTTTAGTCTTTGGATTATCGGAGTTTGAACTTTTGTCTTTTGCTATACAACTATTTACTCTCAATTTATTGATTGTTAGTGATATGATAGTCATGTTCGAGTACAGTCAGAATCGCTAAAGATGGGTTTCAAATCGTTACCATTATTAATTTTTTTAATCTGTATTGTTTTATTCTCGCTTCAGAATTTGCAGTCAGTTTCTTTAGTTTTTTTCGGTTTTAGTTCTTTGTCTTTACCTCTATCTATTTGGATAGTGTTGAGTTTGCTTGCGGGGATACTTTCTAGTTTGTTCATCCAACTTCTAACTAAAAGTTCTAACTCGAAAAATAATAATTACTACAACCCACCTAATCCTAATCCTCAGGTTGATTATCCTCCTTCGGCTACACAACAAATTCCGCTAAGAGAAAATAATAGTTTTGTTTCCCCAAGGGTAAATCAATCAACTGCCACTAAGGTAAATAATGTAGAAGAGCAATTTGATATTTTTGACGATCGACAATGGGGCGAAGAAGAAGCAGGTTGGGTAGAAAATGAACCATTAAGACAGCCGATTCAGGCTAATCCAGATGTAAACGTATCTGCACCACAACCACCCGTAACGCCACCACCAATACAACCGATAACTTCTACAAGGATGCCAGAAGAAGACTCTGAAAATATGTCCTCTTATATCCCTCCTAACACGGTAACGCAAGTGATACCTAAAGATGATGGTGATTTTGAAACTGACACAGTAATAGATTCATCAACGCCTACTGAAGCTAAAATATCGCCACCACCACCAATACAACCGATAGATAATACACCTTCACCATCGTTATTAAAAAACCGAGAAGCTTCTTTATATTCGTACCAGTCAAAGGAAAAAACTGTCTTTAATCAACCTTTACCTCGATTAGAAAAAGAACAAAGAAAAAGAAATAATGATCGACAAATACCAACAAGAGGCGATCGAAATGAGAACAAAACTTCTGCTTCTTCTAACCCAATTTATGATGCTCCTTTTCGAGTAATTCCCCCCCGTCAAAATCCACCTCCATCACCAGATAAACCAATGACTGATATAGATGATGTCTGGGATGAAGAGGATGATTGGGAATTTTAAAAATGTCGGTAATTTAATACAAATTTTGTACAGCGGTTACTATATCGTCTTGTTTAACTAAAGATTCACCGATTAAAACAGCACTTGCCCCAGCAGATTGCACAAAATCTAAATCTTCTTTGGTGTGTAAACCTGATTCACTAACGATCGTTACATTTTTTTGGGATAATTGTTCACTACGAGCAGACAGAATTTGTTGGGTGTTATTCAAATCAACCGTAAAATCTTCCAAATTACGATTATTAATACCGATAAGTTTAACACCTTCAATCTCTAAAACTCGATCGAGTTCTTCTAATGAATGTACTTCAATTAAAGCATTCATACCTAAACTATGAATAATTTTTAAAAAATAAGTTAAATCAATATCTTGTAAAATAGCCGCAATCAGTAAGACTGCATCCGCACCATTTAATCTGGCTAAATAGATTTGATAAGGATAAAGAATAAATTCTTTACATAAAAGAGGAAGCTCAACATTTTTTCTGATTTGAGCTAGATATTCAAAACTACCTTGAAAAAATTTTTTGTCTGTTAAAACAGATAAACAAGTAGCCCCACCTTTTTGATAAGCTTGAGCAATTGCTACAGGATTAAAATCAGCCTTGATAATCCCTTTACTAGGAGAAGCCTTTTTAACCTCAGCAATTAAAGCAGGTTTTTTTCTACTTTTAATTAAAGCCTCTACAAAATCAAGTGGTTGACGAGTCATATTACTGAGTTGACGACGCAATTCTAATAAAGAAACTTTTTCTCTGGCTTTTTGTATTTCTATTTCTTTATGCCAAACAATTTCTTCTAAAATATGATTAGGTTCACCACCATCAACTTTAATTTGATATTGTAAAGATTCTATTGCTACTGGTGTACCAGGTTGTTGACGACGAATTTTCATAAAATTTAATAAATGCGATCTTGTTAATTATTAATTATCAGTTATCGCAGTATCAATTATCAACCAAAGCCACTTGTAATTATTTCCATTTTAAGCGAATATGGTGGTGACATTTTTATGTCCAACGTGGAATCTAATTAGTAAAACAAACATTGAAGAGTATAGATTTCTATGATTTCTAGTAATGATTTTCGCTCAGGTGTCTCAATTGAAATGGATGGTAGTGTATGGCGAGTAGTTGAATTTCTACACGTCAAACCCGGTAAAGGTTCGGCATTTGTTCGTACTAAGCTCAAAAATGCTCAAACAGGTAGTGTTGTGGAGAAAACCTTTCGAGCTGGGGAAACAGTGCCTCAAGCTAATTTAGACAAACGTACTATGCAACATACCTATAAAGAAGGTGATCAATTTGTCTTCATGGATATGGAAACGTTTGAAGAATTTCGTCTCAATGAAGAGCAAGTTGGAGACAAGGCTAAATATCTTAAAGAAGAAATGGAAGCTAATATTTTATTCTGGAATGAAACCATTATAGATGTTGAATTACCTAATTCCGTTACTTTAGAAATAACAGATACTGACCCAGGTGTCAAAGGTGATACAGCAACTGGTGGTACTAAACCCGCTATTCTAGAAACAGGCGCACAAATTATGGTACCTTTATTTATCTCGATCGGTGAAAAGGTTAAAGTTGATACCAGAAATGATAGCTATTTAGGTAGAGAAACGTAAACTTAATTGACAATTTTTACCATCGCAATTGACAATTAAAGATAATTCGTCTAAATACTGTTATAGTTTTAGGTACTATTTTAGGACTTGAAATTAAGCATTAATTTTAGCAGAATTGAGGTTTGAGCTTGGTCGTTCACATTTAAAATCTATTTTTAATAGCTTGATTATACTTATTTGGTATGACTAAAGCTAGAAATTAATTTTTTAATTGTTGTTACGAACATAGCTACACCTAATCAGACGGTGAGAAACTTAAAATTCTAATCTTTTAATCGACTATTTGTTTATTTTAAGTCACTCACCCGTTATCATTTTATTTATTAATCCTCAGAGTCTATCTAACAGTGCCAATAGATTTTAATCAATTAAGAGAATTTATCGAAGCGATCGCTAAAACTGATATATCTGAGTTAGCAATTAAAGAAGGAGATTTTGAACTCACCTTACAAAAAGCTAACCCACAAAACGATCAGGTAAGTTACACTGCTGGCAATATCGCTCCTGCGACTCCAGCCACTATTACTAATACTTTACCAACACCTCAACCCATTAATGTTTCGGTTGAAACCTCTCCTACTATGACGGGTAGTGTAGAAGAAAAACCTTCTCCTGCTCCAAAAGCTGATAATCTTTTAGAAATAACCTCACCAATGGTAGGTACTTTTTATAGTGCTTCAGCTCCGGGAGAAGCTTCTTTTGTTGATCTGGGTGATAATGTTAGTAATGGACAAGTTGTCTGTATTATCGAAGCGATGAAACTAATGAATGAAATTGAAGCTGAAGTTTCAGGAAAAGTAGTTGAAATAGCCGTAGAAAATGGTGAACCAGTCGAGTACGGTCAAACTTTAATGTGGGTTTCACCTAATTAAATCAAAAAGTTTTTTAAGTATATTGATTATTTAGCTAAATTTTGATGTCTAGCAATCCAAGCTAAATCAACTAATCCTTGAAAAATTGCGATCGCACTACCTGTGCCACCTTTACTACTATCGAGTCGAATTTGAGACACAGGAGAATTTTTCAGACGACTATTAATCATTTCTTTACCGATAAATCCTGCTGGAGTGGCAATAATTAAACTCGGCTTGATTTGTTGTGCTTCAATCAAATCCAACAAAGATAATAATAGTAAAGAATTGTCACCAATAATATAAATAGCAGAAGGATAACGACGAGCTACAGTTTTCCAAATTTTCGATTTATTTGACGGTAAACCACTAGGTAAAGATATATTATCTAAACAGTAAACAGGATTAAGAAAGGTATCTTGTAACGTATTAGTGATACCTCCTTGAATAATTGTGCTATCTACTAATATAGGTACTCTTGCTGATAAAGCCGCCGCACCCGAATGTAAAGGCTCGTGTAAAAAACTAACAATTGATTGATACTCAAAATCAGCGGTTGTATAAATTAAACGACGAATTATTTCTGATTCTGACAAAGAAAAAGAATCACGATTAATTTTACGATCGATAATCGCCAAATTTTGAGCCGTTAAAATATTCCATTCCATAACAATTATTAATTATCAATTATCAATTATCAATTATTACCCTAGGTTTCTGGATTTATTTCTCGATTGATTAAAGGTGATAAATAAGCGACCAAAGCACCTAAGACAAAGCCAACTACATTACGGAAAATAGGCAACCAATCAGAAGTACGAGTAAGGACAGGGCCCATACCAAAAGCAAGGAAAAGAATACCCCATAATGGAGAAATAATCAATACCCATTGCCAAGCAAAAACTTGTCCTTCTTTACGAGGTAATCCAGCAATACCAAAAATAACACCCCCAACAGTTGAGGTGATTAAAGTTAAAATCCATTGCTCTCTAGGTAAGCCCGGTACGACTAAACAACCACCATCAGCCAGACAATTTCTAACTGTATCCATTGCGGTAACGATCGCATTATTTTCGCCATTGTCTCTGACATAATACATATTACCAAATCTAGTTTGTAATTCAATCCAGAATGTACGTGGTAACAAATCATAAACATCATCACCAACACTAAAAGCCAAAATGTTTCCACCTTTACCATCAGCTACAAGTAAAATACTTTGCTCATCTAAACCCCAAAATTTAATTACCGCTCTCCCCGGAGATTTTTCATATTGAGTTAAAACTCTCAGTTTCCAACCTGTTTCAGCTTCAAATTTGTTAAAATCATTAACTAAATTTTCTTCTTGCAAATCAGGAATATAATTAGCCAAATCCACAACAGGTGTCACAGTTTCAGGTAACAATTCAGGGTTATTAACCGCCTGAGCGCAAGGATAGGGAGTAAATAACCAACTTGCAACAGAGATTAGGCAAATACTTAAAATAACGGTAATTAAACTAGGCAAACGATTTCTCATGGTATAGGAGTATTTAACTTTTATAATTATTTCTGAATTTTCTTAACAAAACTTAATCTACATTTTAACTTACATCTTGCAACTTAATTTAGAAAACTAATTTTAATTCTGTACTTAGATAACAATTAACAACTAACAGTTAATACAATAGCATTGACTCTTAACTGGACGATTCCTAACTCGGTGAATTTTGATATTTTTATTCTTCTGTTTTTGCCGTTTGTGGAAAATAGTACTTATAATTATTAATAAATATTAAAAAAAATTGACATTTTCTCAAATGCCACAACAAGAACAGCAATTATTAGAAGAGCAATCATATTCCCTTTCAGATTGGCGTAAGGGTTATGAATCTCAATATAACGAATCAGAATATTTAATTGATCATATTGAAGGAGAAATACCTTCAGAATTATCAGGTACACTGTATCGTAATGGTCCTGGATTATTAGATGTTCATGGTACACCATTACAACACCCATTTGACGGTGATGGTATGATCTGTGCATTTACGTTTTCTGATGGTAAATGTCATTTTCGTAATAGTTTTGTCAAAACTAAAGAATATCTAGAAGAACAAAAAGCAGGAAAAATGCTTTATCGAGGTGTCTTCGGGAGTCAGAAACCCGGTGGATTTTTAGCTAATTTATTCGATCTTAAAATTAAAAATATTGCTAACACTAATGTTATTCATTGGGGTGACAAATTATTAGCATTATGGGAAGCGGCGAAACCACATCATTTGAATCCAGATACTTTAGAAACGATCGGTATTGATAACTTAGATGGCGTTTTAGATGAAGGAGAGTCATTTTCAGCACATCCAAAAATTGATCCTCATTCTCAATTTAACCATGACCAACCTTCGTTAGTTAATTTTGGAATTAAAACAGGGCTTTCTAGCACAATCAATCTTTACGAATTTGATGAGTCAGGAAAAATAATTGAAAAATATAACCATATTATTCCGGGTTTTTCTTTCATCCATGATTTTGTCATTACACCTAACTACTGTATCTTTTTCCAAAATCCGACTACTTTCAATCCTTTACCCTTCCTTTTTGGTTTAAGAGGTGCGGGAGAATGTGTTAATTTCCAAGGTGATAAACCAACTAAAATTATTCTTATTCCTCGTCAACAATCTGGTCAAGAAGCTATTATTCTTGATGTAGAAGCAGGATTTATTTTCCATCATGCTAATGCTTTTGAGGTTAATGAGCAAGAAATTGTAGTTGATTCTATTTGTTATGACGAATTGACTCAAATTGAACCTGATACTAGCTTTTTAGAAGTAAATTTTGAAAGTTTAGCACCGGGGCAATTATGGCGGTTTAAACTTAATCTAGCGACAAAAAAAGTAACGAAAGAATTAATCGACGAGCGTTGTGTTGAGTTTCCGACTATTAATCCGAGTAAAGTAGGAGAAGATTATCGTTATGTATTTATTGGGGCAACTCACGGTAATATAGCAAATGCTCCTTTACAAGCATTATTAAAACTAGATTTAGTCAAATGCGAACAACAGTTGTATTCTTTTGCACCTAAAGGATTTGCAGGTGAGCCTGTTTTTGTACCTAAAGCACAACCTAAGTCTGAAGATGATGGCTGGATATTGGATTTAATCTATGATAGCGAGCATCACCGCTCTGATTTAATTATTTTTGATGGGCTGGATATATCTCAACCTGTAGCGACTTTACATCTTCGTCAACATATTCCTTATGGGCTTCATGGAAGCTGGAAGGGGAATTGAGATGAATCCCTTATCGAAGCACGTCTTCGGGGAGAATGGAGAATAGAGAATGAGGGAGTAAAGAGTTAATTTCTCACTTTCTTTTAGCTATAAGTTTTTTGATTATAACTCCCCTCTCCTACTTTTGAGAGGGGTTCGGGGTGAGGTAAAATAAAAAAAGGGTAATTAAAGTTTAATTTTTAGTAATTTTCGATCGAGTACTGTTTTTTTGCGGTAACCTATTATTGAGGAATATTATAAATTTAAGCTGAAAAATATATATGTCTGATTTAAATCGTGGCATCATGAAATTTGATGGTGCAGACAAACCAATTATTGTAGGTATTTCTGCTGTCGTTATTTTAGGTAGTATTGTCGGTTTAATTATCTGGGCTTTAAATGTAGCTTATGTAAGTGCCTAAATCTAAGTAATGAGTAATGAGTAATGAGTAAGGAGTAATAGAGGAGAAAGGATGAATAAGAATTAATAATTAATAATCGCAACTTCTTCTTTTTAGATTCTAACTCTTAACTCTTAACTCTTAACTCTTAACTCTTAACTCTTAAGCCCTTTGTTGATAAACCTCTAATTTTTAATTAAATGGGGGTTTATTTTCAACTCATTTATTCTTAATTGGTTAATTCTGATGACACTTTTAGTTTATGGTATTCCTAATTGCGGAACGTGTAAAAAAGCTCTGCAATGGTTAGAAAGTAATAATATCGAATATCAATTTATTAATACCAAAGAACATATTCTCGATCAAGAAACGATCGCAGTTTGGGTAAAATCATTAGGTATTAAGTCAATGCGTAATACTTCAGGATTGTCTTATCGGGCTTTGGGTGAAGAGAAAAAAACTTGGAGTGATGAGCAATGGGTAAAGGCTTTTAGTGATGACGCTATGTTACTTAAAAGACCTTTGTTTGTCAAAGATGATGAAGCTGTTTTAGTTGGTTTTAGAGCTAATGAAGAAGTAAAAAAAGCGAAGTTGTCTGCTTAAATTTAGTTTAATGTTAGATTGATTAGAATAGAAAATCTATTCAATAATAAGATTAAATTTAAGGATGAAAATAAAAGTAATAATACACAAAGCCGAAGAGGGTGGTTATTGGGTAGAAGTTCCTGCTTTACCAAGTTGTGTAACCGAAGGTGATACATGAGATGAATTAATCGGTAATATCAAAGAAGCAGTCGAAGGATGTTTAGAAGTGATAGCAGAGCGTAATATAGAAAGTTATCATCAAGCAACACTAACACAATAGCAATTTAATTTGATTAACAATCGAAATTAAGTGTAAATAGGTAATCCGACGATTGAGGTATTGTTAGTTACCCATAGCTTGACCTTATTTCGAGATAGAATTGTAATTAATACAGAAATAATAGATCAACATCAAAAAAGTATATGAGTAATCCTAATTCTGCTATTATGCAATCGATCGAAGAGTTAGATTATCGAGTGACAGTAGGAGATATTGCCACAAAATCAGGATTAGACATCAAAACAGTTCAACCGGGATTGATTCAACTCGCCGCAGATACCAATGGTAATTTAGAAGTTTCCCAAACCGGAGATATTGCTTACGTTTTCCCGAAAAACTTTCGTGGTGTTTTACAAAGCAAATATTGGCGTTTACGTTGGCAAAATACTTTAAAAAAAGTATGGCAAGTAGTTTTCTATTTAATTAGAATTTCTTTTGGTCTCATCCTTGTATCTTCAATTTTAATTGTCTTATTAGCGATCGTTTTCCTTGTTGTTGCCGCTAGTGCAAGTCGTGGTAATGATGATAATGGTGGTGGCTTTGGTGGTGGTAATCGTGGTGGTGGTGGTGGGGGTATTTATTTCATGCCTCGTTTTTGGTTTACCCCCGATTTCTTTTGGATATTTACCCCTGATTATCAAAGAAGAAGATATCAAAGAGGTTTAAATCGCAATCAGCCATCAGAGCAAAACCAGCTTAATTTTCTCGAATCGATTTATTCATTTTTATTTGGTGATGGTAATCCTAATGCTCGTTTAGAAGAAAGACGTTGGCAAGATATTGGTACAGTAATTCAAAGTAATCAAGGTGCGATTATAGCAGAGCAAGCCGCTCCTTATTTAGATAATATTACTATCTATAACGATCGAGATGAAGATTATATGTTACCTGTCTTGACTCGCTTTAATGGTTATCCTGAAGTATCTGATAAGGGTGAAATAGTTTATTATTTTCCTGAATTACAAGTAACGGCTAATCAACGTGAGAA
The DNA here is from genome assembly GCA_963710605.1 of uncultured cyanobacterium. Lineage (GTDB taxonomy): Bacteria > Cyanobacteriota > Cyanobacteriia > Cyanobacteriales > Cyanobacteriaceae > JAALKG01. Next base: position 250,330 of record CAVQBA010000005.1, on the reverse strand, counting down.
TCGTAATATTGATCCTTATTTACAAGAAAATCGTTGGCAATTTAGTATCGCTAGTAGCTCACAAAAAATATTAGCTTTCTTCTTAGGTGGATTTAATTTTGTCTTGATTTTAGTTTTAGGTAGCTTACTGACTCCTGAATTGGCTCTAGAAATGGGTAGCTATATTCAGTTTGTCAATTCTATCTACAATTTATTGATTGTCTATGCTATCAGTTATCTAGCAATTCCTTTAATTCGCTATCTGTGGTTACAAACCCGTAACAACAAAGTGGAGTTAAGAAATCAAAAACGTCAAGAAAGAGCAAGTATATTACAAAGTAGCCCTGAATTGCAATCCAAAATTGACTATGCTAAACAATTTGCTAACCAAAAAGTTATTACTGCTGACAATACAGTTTATAGCACAGAAAAAAACTTATTAGATCAAGCAGATAATATGCTTAATGATTGGGATAAAAGATTGTTAGATGAAGAAAATAATTAAAGGTATTTATAAATATTAACTACTGCATAAACTATTTTTGATGATGGGTTACGGCACTCGTTATTAATCAACTTGTTAAAGTTTGTCATGAATAATTGCCTAACCCATCCTACAAGAGTAAAATTTGCCATCAGGATAGAAAGTTAAATATATTTAAATCCATAGAATTTAAACTAGTAATAGCACAAGATTAGTAACACCATTTCAGAATTAATTTTGAGGTAGAGAATAATACTTTTAATTTAGTAAATAACAAATCTTCATTTTTTTAGTTCAATTTATTGAACGTAATCTATTAGCCTAGAAATTAATTTCGAGGTGGGTTGTAAACCTAAGCCAGTAAGTTCTTTAGAGCTTAAGTTGATACCAGTGAAGGTTTACACCTTTAGTAAACATCAAAATTAAACTATAATAACTCTTCACAAAATCATTCACTGATAGATTCTGATGCTAGGATGATGTATATTATTTTTACTCGTAAGTCAATTACCTAAAGATAGAGAAATAATTAATCTAGAAAATGGGTAAATTGAAAGAGAAATAGTATAAATAGTGTATTGATTATTTTTACACAAATTATTTAAAATTTTTTTGCTAATATTTTTTTAATAAATTATGGTTTATACAGTTGGCTCGGTTGAGGAATTTATCTCGACTTTAGAACCATTTAAAGAATTACCACCTGTGACGGTTCAAGAAATAGCCAAAGATTTTCAACCCCTAAAATATGAACTGGGGCAAATTATGTTGGTTAAAGATAAAATACCGCCTCATATCGCTATTATTTATGAAGGGCAAGCTCGATCGATCGCTTATGATCCTCGTAATAGTATTCCTGTTAGTTTAAAATTATTAAGTTACGGTAATATAGTCGGTTGGGAAAGTTTAATTCGTGGTTTACCTTCAGAAACAGCGATCGCTTCAACTGATGTTGTGGCTTTAACTTTAGACAGAGATAAATTTTTACAATTAATCGATCGACATAAACCATTAAAAGAATATTATCAAAGTCAAGTTGGTTTAATTGAAGTTTTTGAATTAGTCGGCACACAACTAAATCGTTTAGCACAAGGTGAAGGTAATCTTAAAAAATTAGCTAGTCAAATTAGCTCGATGGCTACAGTTTGTCATCTGCAAGCTAAAAAATACGATCGCTTACCAACACCGCCACAAGATCAAACATGGGTACTAAGTAGTGGCAGAATCAGCAACGCAAGTATCGGACAAGAATTAGCTTTTAACAACAATTGGTTTTTAGAAACCGAATGCCGTTTAGTTTCTTTACCTTTAAAGTTAATTGAAGAACAAAAATATCAGAATATAAGAACTGAAGAATATACTTTTGAAAAACAAGATCAAGAACAAAATCAAGACTTTTGGCAAGAAAAACCGAAAAATAAGAATGACGATAACAATAAAGCATTGCCGACTCAAGTATTAATTGATAATCAAGAAATACCATCAGCGGACAACGAATTATTACAAAACCAACCAACCACCTTATTCGTTGAAAAAAGTCAACCTATTCGAGATTATCCTTTTTTTAGTGGTAAAACCGAAGCAGGTGTAGGTATTGCTTGTATGCGGATGTTGTGTAAATACTATAAAGTTCCTTACCGAGGAGAAATTTTAACTCGTATTATCACAGAACAAGTACAACGTACAGGACGTATTTCTCTTGATATATGCGGAGCAATCACCGAATTGATGGGTTTGAACGCTCAATTAGTTCCTGTCCCCGCAGGTGCTTTTTCTCGTTTAGCAGGACCGTTTATCACTCAATTAGAAGGCTCATTAGTAGTAATTTATGCCACAAGTGAAAAAAGTGTAATAGTTGCTGACCCCCGTATGCGAGGTGCAAGAGAATATCAATTACTCAAATTTCTGGAAAGATGGGGACAACAAGGACAAGTTTTACTGCTCAAAACTACCAAAGAAACTCCCGAGCAAAAGTTTGGTTTAGGTTGGTTTGTACCTTCGATTATTAAATACAAATGGACGTTACTTGAAGTATTTATCGCTTCGTTTTTTGTGCAATTATTCGCCCTTGCTAATCCTTTGATGATTCAAATCATCATTGATAAAGTGATTGTCCAAAATAGTCCTGATACTTTACAGGTTTTAGGTATATTTTTAGTTGTGATAGCTGTTTTTGAGGCAGTGCTGACGACTTTACGAACTTACTCTTTTGTGGATACAACTAATCGTATTGACATGAGTTTAGGTTCAGAAATTATCGATCACCTTTTAAGGCTACCCCTCAGGTACTTTGAAAAACGTCCTGTAGGAGAAATATCTACCCGTATTAATGAGTTAGAGAATATTAGGTCATTTTTAACGGGAACTGCTTTAACAGTAGTTTTAGATGCTATATTTTCGGTTATTTATATTGTGGTTATGTTTATTTATAGCCCCTTATTAACTGCGGTTGCTTTAGGAATTATTCCGATTTTTATTGGTTTAACTTTAATTTTCTCTCCTTTAATTCGTCGTCAACTTAGAGCCAAAGCTGAACGTAATGCTCATACACAGTCTCATTTAGTCGAGATTATGTCGGGGATTCAAACAGTTAAAGCTCAAAATATTGAGTTGAAATCTCGTTGGGAATGGCAAGAGCGTTATGCTGATTATGTTGGTACGGGGTTTAAAACTGTTATTACCCAAACTTTAGCAAGTTCAACTAGTGCTTTTTTAAATAAACTATCTCAGTTGTTGGTATTGTGGGTAGGTGCTTATTTGGTTTTACAAGGAGATTTAACTTTAGGGCAATTAATTGCTTTTCGGATTATTTCAGGTTATGTAACTTCACCTATTTTACGTTTAGCTAATTTATGGCAAAATTTCCAACAAACTGCTCTTTCTTTAGAACGTTTAGCTGATATTGTTGATTACCCTCAAGAAGCGGAAGATGATCGTGATAATATTCCGATGCCTTTAATTAATGGTGAGCTGAAATATGATGATGTTTGTTTCCGTTTTAAACCTCACGGTCCTTTACAATTAAATAATGTTTCGATCGAGATTGCGGCGGGAACTTTTGTGGGGATTGTGGGCGAAAGTGGTGCAGGTAAAAGTACTTTTACTAAATTAGTTTCTCGTCTTTATGAGCCAGAATCAGGACGAATTTTAATTGATGGGTATGATGTTAATCGGGTAGAATTATATTCACTACGTCGTCAGGTTGGGGTTGTGCCTCAAGAAAGTCTATTGTTTGATGGTACTATTTTTGAAAATATTGCTTTGACTAATCCTTCAGCAAGTACAGAGGAAGTGGTGGCAGCGGCTCAGGTTGCTGTAGCTCATGAATTTATTATGAGTTTGTCTAATGGTTATAATACTCGTGTGGGTGAAAGAGGTGCTTCTTTATCTGGGGGGCAAAGACAAAGGATTGCGATCGCTCGTTCTGTTTTACAAAATCCACGAATGTTGGTTTTAGATGAAGCAACTAGTGCTTTAGACTATAATACAGAAGCTCAAGTTTGTCGAAATTTAATTAAAGCATTTAGCGATCGTACTGTATTGTTTATTACTCACCGTCTTGGCACAATTAGTGATTCTGATTTGATTGTCGTGATGGATAAGGGTTCGATCGTGGAAAAAGGTACTCATCAAGATTTAATGAATCTGCAAGGTCGTTATTTTTATCTCTATCAGCAACAACAAAAATCTACTAACCCTAACTAAATAATTTGAATCTAAAAATGAATGTGTTTAAAAATATTGACGACGATCGTTAAAATTGAAAATCAAGAGATAGATTATAGATAATAAAGCAAATTAATTAACAATTACTTTTACCTTAAAAGAATAAGCTTGTAACAAATTTTATTTTTATTTTTATTTTCTTTCTCTTTAAGGATAAGACTTTAAATTTAATTTTTGAGTAGAAATATAAGTTTAAACTTAGGTAAAATTTGCTTTTTTTTATCTTTCTAATCAACTACGAGCAAATTTTAAATTGTTTGTTACTAAATTAATTAAATCTCAAGCTATAATTTTTAAATTATTTGTTACTAAATAAAAGACAAAAATTGCTAGATAAATGGGTAATATACAACTAACTTCTAAAAAATAACTAACAACATACTTGACTAATAAATTGATTCACTAGCGAATTAAAAGTAATTAAATTAATCAATTAATTCGGTAAAATTAAAATATATTTTTCATAATCAATTGAGAACAGTGATCTTGATATAGCGTTTACCATCATTATGAGGTACATTAATTATTTGCAAGTCCCCTATCCCCCTCTTATCCCCCGCACGTTCGGGGGAGGAATAAGGATGCTTCGCTTTTGTTGGTTAGGGACCCGTGGGGGATCGAGATGTACTTCATCATACTAATAATTGCTATAGTTTAAATTTTATAAACAAATAGTCTAAGTTTATATTTTTTTATGTAAAAATGTGAAAGATTATCAAGATTGAAATTTGAGAAAATATTGATTGAAAGATAAAAATTAAATCAAATCTTAACTATTAATTTTAAACTTATTCTTGTTTCTTTATTTATTATTATTATTTAACTTATTACAATGACAAAATCTTGGAGTAACGATCAAAAAACGCCAGATAACTCTGAACGAGATATCTTATTTGGTAAAAATACAGGGGAAGAAGCACCTGTTGAAGAAAATAAAAAACAAAATATAGATCTTGATCTCAATCAATTTGAAAAAGGCGTAATTTTAAAGCCCTCACCCATTTGGTCAAGAACAATTGCCTGGAGTATTATCGGTGTAACTGTTTTTGCCGTAGTATGGGCATCCTTAGCTAAAATTGAACAAGTCGTCACCGCCACAGGGCAACTTAAACCTAAAACGACAGTCAAAGAAATTCAAGCACCAATCAATGGTGTCGTCCAAAGAGTTAATGTTGAAGACGGGCAACATATTAAAGAAGGTGAGTCGATGGTAATCTTCGATTCTTCAGCCAGTGAAGCCCAACTAGAATCATTAGAGAAAGTAATTACTTCTTTGATTCAAGAAAACAAATTTTATCGTACTTTATTAAATGCAAGCTTGACACCTATTGCAGTAGAAGCAGAAATAGCTCGTTTACAAATTCCGGCTGAGGTTTCGGCTTTAGCTTTAAATCGTGCGGCGTTAGTGACCGAAAATAGAGTATTTAGAATTCGTTTATCTGAAGAGACTCAAGTCGGTAATTTAGACTCAGATCAAATAGCTCGTTTAGAAACTGCTTTTAATGAATTAAATTCTCGCTCTAGAGCGGCAGAGTTAGAAATACAACAGTTACAAAGACAATCCAATCAAAATCAAGTACAGTTAAACGATACTCAGCAACAAATACAAAACGATCGACGAATATTAAAAGAAATTGAACAACGTAACCTAAAAACTGTTGCTCAAGCCCAAGAAAGTTTAAAAATCGATCAACAAATTTTTGATAGTATTAAACCGTTGTCTGAAGAAGGTGCGATCGCTAAAATTCAAATCGATCGACAAAGACAACAAGTACAAGATAGAGAAAGAGAATTAGTTGAGCTTAAAGCTAATGGCAAAATAGAATACGAAACCCAAAAACAACAACTTCAAAGTCGTGTTGCCCAAATAGATCAGTTAAAAGAAGAAAAACAACGTATTCTCCTTGATATCAATCAATCTAAACAAGAATTAAAAAATACCGTTGCTGTCAGTGAAAATGATGTGCGCGATCGTATGGCAGAAAATAAAAAAAGGATTGCTGAAATTGATAGTCAAATCAATAAATTAGTCGTTGAAAACGAAAAGCGAATTGCTGAATTAAGAGGTCAAATCAGCTCAGCAAAACAAACTATTAAATATCAAGAAATTAAAGCACCTGTATCAGGTACAGTATTTGATTTAAAAGCAAGTCCGGGATTTGTACCCAGAAACGGACAAGTTGATGATACGTTATTAAAAATTGTTCCTGATGTGGGTCCTGAAAATCCTTTAATCGCTGAAATTTATGTTACTAACCAAGATATTGGTTTTGTTCAAGAAGGGCAAATTACTGATGTCAGAATAGATTCTTTTCCTTATAGCGAATTTGGTGACATCCAAGGTAAGATTACTTTAATTGGTTCTGATGCACTAGAACCTGATCAAATTTATAACTTTTATCGTTTTCCTGTCAAAATTGAATTAGACTCACAAAAATTATTAATTCGTGGCGAACCTACCGACTTACAATCAGGGATGTCTATCAGCGTGAATATCAAAGTCAAAGAAAATCGTACTGTCTTAAGTTTGTTTACCGAACTCTTTACCAAAAAAACTGATAGCTTGAAAAATGTCCGTTAGATAGTTGATAGGGATTAGGGATTAATTACCAACTATAGCTAAATGAATTTATAACTGCACTTTTTATGTCGATCGAATTCTCCTCTTTACAAGGGGAGATGCAAGAGGGGTTGGCGAAAGTAGAAGTAATCACAAATTCATTCGGCTATATTTACAGCCTTAATTCTCAACTTGTGCGATCGCTTGTCGAAGTATTCTCAATTAATGAGATGCCTCTTGAGGATCGACGTTGAATAAGCCATAATGAAAAAACAAATGTCGAAAAAAATTTAATCAAGTAGAGAAATAATGAGTTTAGAATATCCTTTAGATTTAAGATATCTTGATTCTCACGAATATATCCGTATCGATGATGATATTGCTACGATCGGGATTAGTGCATTTGCGATCGATGAGTTAGGAGATATTGTCTTTTTAGAATTATCCGAAATTGACGATCAGATTGAAAAAGGAGATAACTTAGGAACGATCGAATCAGTCAAGGCAGTATCAGAAATATACGCCCCCGTTTCAGGTACAATTATTGACCGTAATGAAATGTTAATTGAATCACCCGAATCGATCGCTGATGACCCTTATGGAGATGGTTGGTTGATTAAAATAAAACTAGACGATCCCAACGACGAACTAGAAGATAGTTTGTCTATGGATGAATATACTTCATTATTAGGTGCTTAGATAATTAATAATTAATAATTATTGACAAAAGCGATTAGCCGTAGGCTATACCACTACGTGATCGTCAAAAAAATATTGAGAATTGATCGTTTTTAATTCTCAATTCTCAATTCGAGGGTTTTCCATTACGAAGGCTTATCTATGCCAAGATACTTTAGGTAAGATTTGCTCTGCATCAACTCTACCTTTGTATTTAGTCGCAAAATTGAGTAAAGAATCTAAAAGAGAATCAGAAAGATAATGAGGTTGTAAACCCAAATCTAAAAGATTGGTATTTTTAGCATTGAAATAATGATCTTCTGATTCTACTCGTGGATTTTCCAGATTATCGACTTCTACTTTTAAACCAATAGTTGAGCCTGCTTTTTTAATCATATTAGCTAAATCATTAATACTAAATAATTCGGTAAACTGATTAAAGACTCTAAATTCTCCCGCCTTAGCAGGATTAGCGATCGCTAATTCCATACAACGCACGGTATCACGAATATCTAGAAAAGCACGTGTTTGTCCACCTGTACCATAAACAGTTAAAGGATGCCCCGTTGCCGCTTGAATACAAAAACGATTTAAAGCAGTACCAAAAACACCATCATAATCAAGACGATTAATTAACATTTCGTCCATGCCTGTTTCTTCAGTTAAGACACCATAAACTACCCCCTGATTTAAGTCAGTGGCTTTGATACCCCAAACTTTACAAGCAAAGTGGATATTATGACTATCATGAACTTTACTTAAATGATAAAAACTACCGGGTTGTTTAGGATAAGGTAAAACGTCTTTACGTCCGTTATGTTCAATTTCGATAAATCCTTCTTCAATATCGATATTAGGAGTACCATATTCACCCATAGTACCTAATTTGACTAAATGAGAATCAGGAAACTCATCTCTCATGGCGTAGAGAATATTTAATGTTCCTACTACATTATTAACTTGAGTAAAAACAGAATGTTCTCTATCTATCATAGAGTAAGGAGCACTACGTTGTTCTCCAAAATGTACGATCGATTCAGGCTCAAAGGAGCGAAAAGTCTTGATTAAAAAATCGTAATTACAAATATCACCGATAAAAAGTTCAATTTTTTTACCTGTTAATTCATACCAACGATTAATCCGTTTTTGAATTGAGGCGATAGGAGTTAAAGTATCCACCCCTAATTTACCATCCCAGTGACGACGGGCTAAATTATCCAGAATCGCTACATCATAACCTCTATTAGAGAGATGGAGTGCTGTTGCCCAACCACAATAACCATCTCCGCCTATAACTAATGCTTTCATTCTTATTCTTTAATTTAATCTATCAATATGTAGGTTAATGTACCAATTATTGGCACATCTTTGATCATTTAAGATTGTTTTTTTATTGAACCTTACAGATATTACAGTATCATTTTTTGTCCACCATGAGAGACGATTAAGTCTTGATAGTTGATCGTTAATGGTTAATCGTGTTTATAATCATATATCTTAATGGCTAAAGTAATCATGATTAATTACTATAGATTGTTGTAATTACTCGATCGCCTCGATCGCTTTCTACAATAATATTTTTATCTTTCAAATTCCCACGAGCTGTTTTACCTGTTACATTTAATTCAGGTTCGAGTTGCAAATAATAAACATTACCACTAGCATTAATTTGTTTATTATTCAAATTCCAAGTTAAATTATCGGCATAAATTTGAGCTTGGTTTTCCTCTGTTTTACCATAGATTCCGCCTTCTAAATTAACTAGTTTAGTTTTTAAATCAAATCTACCTTGATTAGCTGTCAAGGTTGTACCTTCTTCTGGTTGTCTTACCGTAATAGCTGTCTTTGATTCCATTCTTCGCCCTTCGTAATACCAAGTAACTTGATTTGTCGCCGCTTGTAATATGGGTTCAAAAGATTCGTATTCTACATTACTATTAATAACGGCTATATTTTTAGCTAAATCTACTTCTATTTTGTCTGTTTTTAATCGAATCGGTAACTATTTTATCTTCGTAACGAACAAGATCTAGTTTTTCATTACCAATCACTTTATCTTTTTCAATTTGCCAAGATAAACTTTGAGTTTTTAATTGTAAAGATGGATTTTTGGTTGTAGCTATAACATCTTTTTCTAATTCTAAAACTTGATTTTCAGTGTTGTATATTGCTTTAACTGCTTCAACAGTTAATTTACTATGATTGGCTTTAACTCGTTTTTCTCCTGTCATCGTCATCGTATTTTTTTCAGGATACCAAACTACCTGTTCTCCTTTGAATTCAGCTTGGTTACGTGGATCGACTACAACAATATTTTCTTGTAAATAAATTTCTTTACCGTCGTTTCTTAATTCACCTCGATCGGCACTTAGTTGTAAAATTAAAACATCTTCATTAAATAAATTAGCCGTTAATTTTTCTAATTTGGCTGTTTTTTTATCAGGTGAATAAACAGCTTTTTCGGTTTTTAAACGCCAAAGTATTTTTCCCTCAGCATTAGATTGTTCTAATGTCGAATTAAATAAAATTAAACCTTGTTCTACTTCTCTTTTAAATTGAGAATTTTGCTCTATTTCTACTGATTTATTATTTTGGCAACTTAATAACAAAAAACATAAACATAAAATACTGATTGTGTTTTTGAAGATCATAAGATTAAACGATCGTGGTTTCTCTCAAAATTAGATTACCGAAATTTAATTATACTTTAGATTAAATTATTTTGAACTCCTCACTCAACAAAGATCAACTACTAAGCATGAATTGATAGTTAAACAATTGATAAGTAATATTTGTTACCTTATTTTTATTTTCTGATTAGATCTTATTTTTTTTGTTGTTTGTAACATGATCATATTTTCTCTTAACATTATTTTACATTCGTTTTGTGATAATTAAAATAGTTATATAATAAATTAAAAGGCTAATTAAATTATTATTTTGATTGTCATATTTATTACTTGGTGATATCTAATAATTATTTTGTTGTGTATTAATCATATTATTAGAAATTTATTTCAAAACGTTAATTTCACAATATAAAACGACTAATTATTAATTACTTAAAACTAATAAATGGACAAAAACAAAATAACTAATCTATTGAATAAATAATTACCTTTGATATGTAGTTTTATCAATTAAACTAAAATGAAATCTGAATTACAACAAATAGAGACAAAAGTATTTGAATTACAACAACAATATTTAGAAGGAAAAAAGTATTTTCCTAATTTAGACTTATCAGAAGCAAACTTAATCGGTTTAAGATTCGAACATAGTGAATTTACTAGATCTAATTTCCACAAGGCAAATCTTAAGGATGTTAGTTTTCACAGAAGTTATCTTACCAGAACTAATTTAAGTAATGCTAATTTGAGTAATGCTAATTTGAGTAAGGCTAATTTAATCGGTAGTAATTTAGTTAATGCTAATTTAAGTAATGCTAATTTGGGTGGTGCAATTCTTAATGAAGCAAATTTAAGTGGTGCAGATTTGAGTGGTGCTAATTTACAAGAATGTTATCTTTATGATGCAAATTTGGTTGGTACTTTTTATAATCAAAATACTATTTTTAGTGATGATTTTGAGCCTACTACTCAAGGAATGATTCTGATTTAGTAATATCAAGGCGAGAATTTAGCTATAACTTTAATCTGAAAACCGCAAAATTATCTTCCACAAAAAACTAGATAACTAAATAATCTCATCAAAGTTTAAGTATTGAAAAATAAGTAATGGCTACTTAATTAATTTGAAAAAACTTAAGTAAATAAGTGGTAATAGTCGGACATCTTTGAACTTTTGTCCGATTTGTTTTGTTTTGAATTGGATTGTTTTTTCCTAGTTTGATTTTCGATCGTTAGTAAATAGGTATTAAGTAGATTAAAACAGATTAAAAACCATAGCTCTTAAATATTAAGTTATAATCTATGCGAACATAAATAAATTACTTTAATCGATCGTATTTGAGATAGTCTTACTGATCATCAAACGGAAATTATTAGAAAAACTATGTGTGGAATTGTTGGTTATATCGGAACACAAACAGCTATTGATGTTTTAATTCATGGACTCGAAAAATTAGAATATCGTGGTTATGATTCAGCAGGAGTTGCGACTATTACACCTGAAAATCAAATACATTCAATCAAAGCTAAAGGAAAACTATATAATCTCCGCACAAAGTTAGAATCAAATACCAGTAACTCAAAAATAGGAATAGGACATACTAGATGGGCGACTCATGGTAAACCAGAAGAATATAATGCACATCCTCATCTAGATAACCAAAGCAAAATTGCTGTTGTCCAAAATGGCATTATTGAAAATTATCAAGAATTAAGAAAAGATTTAAAAGCAGAAGGTTATACTTTCGCCTCAGATACCGATACAGAAGTTATTCCTCATTTAATAGCCGAACATTACAACCCCGAAAATGATGACCCTTTTATGTCTGCTGTCACTAAAGCAATTAGTTATTTAGATGGAGCATTTGCGATCGCAGTTTTATCGGCAAACCATCCTGATGAATTAATTGTCGCTCGTCAAAACGCACCTCTAACGATCGGTTTTGGACAAGGAGAATTTTATTGTGCATCTGATGTAACCGCTTTAGTTCATCACACCACTACTATTTTAACTTTAGAAAATGGTGAAATAGCCAGACTAACTCCTTTAGGAGTAGAAATTTATAATTTTGCTGGGAAAAGAATTCGCAAAACCCCTCGTACTCTCGATTGGAGTCCTGTAACCGTCGAAAAACAAGGCTTTCGCCATTTTATGCTCAAGGAAATACACGAGCAACCAGCAGTGGTACGTACTTGTTTAGAGGCTTATATCAATAGTGATTGGCAACCTGATGGTGATGAAAATCCTGTCAATCTTAATTTGTTACCTCATATTTATGAAGATTTAGAACATATCCAAATAGTAGCTTGTGGTACATCTTGGCACGCTAGTTTGGTGGGTAAATATTTATTAGAGCAAATTGCTGGGATTCCTACTTTTGTGGAATATGCTTCTGAGTATCGTTATTCCCCTACGCCGATGATGACAAATACTCTGACTATTGGTGTGACGCAATCAGGAGAAACAGCGGATACCATCGCCGCTTTAGAAATGGAAAGACAAAGACGCATGGTGGCAGGAGATAAATATAGCCCCCGTATTTTAGGGATTACTAATCGTCCTGAAAGTACTTTAGCAACGATCGTTGATCAAATAGTAAATACTTTTGCGGGAATCGAAATTGGCGTAGCGGCAACCAAAACTTTCCTCGCTCAGGTAATGGCTTTTTATATTTTAGCCTTAGACTTAGCTTATCGTCGTCAAAGTATTTCCGCACAGAAGGTGACAGAAATTATTAATGGTTTGTCTCAGTTACCGAATCAAATTGAGCGAATTATCCATTCACAAGAAGAAAAAATCGAAGATTTAGCCCATGATTTTCCTGATACCCGTGACTTTATTTTTATTGGTAGAGGTATCAACTTCCCGATCGCTTTAGAAGGTGCTTTAAAGCTCAAGGAGATTAGTTATATCCACGCTGAAGGGTATCCCGCAGGAGAAATGAAACATGGTTCGATCGCTTTATTAGATGCTCATGTACCAGTTGTAGCGATCGCACTTTCTGGTAGTGTGTATGAAAAGGTAATTTCTAATGCTCAAGAAGCCAAAGCCAGAGACGCTCGTTTGATTGGGGTGGTGGCAGAGAATGATTCTGAGGATATTTTTGATGATAAGTTAGTGATACCTGAAGTCGATGAGTTATTTTCTCCTGTCTTATCAGTAATTCCTTTACAATTGCTTTCTTATTACATTGCCTCCCTTAGAGGTTTAGATGTCGATCAACCTCGTAATTTAGCTAAGTCGGTAACGGTGGAATAAAAACAACTTATGTATTATTTATGTTGTAAAATTACAATAAAGTTGGTAACTTTACAATAAAGTTGGTAACTTTACAATAAAGTTGGTAACTTAGAGCAAAATTACAATAAAGTTGGTAACTATAGCTGTATAATTATAGTAATTCTATATTGTGCAGTTTTCTAATGGCTAGAAGCAGATACGATTGGACTCAAGCTAAGTTTGAGCGATATGTAAAAGAAGGACGGGGTAAAGGTCGAGGCAAAGACTACAAGCCTTGGATAACTATTCAAGATTTTCCTTCTGTAGGAAGAGCTTCGCGAGCGCCTGGATGGAAAAGCGATCGCCCACATCATCTAATGTCAGATTGGGAATCAAGGCTTTTCTATATATTTGAATGGAGTAAGGAAGTTCAAGACATTAGAGAGCAGTATCCATTACTAGATCTGGATTTGGCAATGGAAATTGCTAAAGAGATGGAAATTAAATATCCAGTAAACAGGAAAAATAATACTCCTTACGTGTTGACCACCGATTTTATGTTGACAGTCGAACAGGATAACAAATCCGTTCAAATTGCTCGTACATTTAAAACTACTAAAGAGCTTGGCAAGAAAAGAACGATCGAAAAATTAGAATTAGAGAGACGCTATTGGCAAAAACACAATATTGATTGGGCAATCGTTACCGAACAAGAAATATCAACAACTTTCGCATCTAATATTCAATGGATTCATTCTGATTATCATTGGAAATTGTCAGAGGAGCAAAACAATGAAAACTGTTATTATCTGAGCAACATTCTCAAAGAAAGGTTGAGTAGTAACAAATCAAAAATTAGTGCTATTACAACAGCATTAGATAAGGATATGAATTTAGAAATTGGAACTTGTTTGTCTCTGTTTAAACATTTGGTCTCGAGAAAAGAAATTGTTGTTGATATGTTTCAAGCAAAAATCGCTGCTCATCCTGCGGTAAATATCATTAAAGCAATTATATAAATAAATAATATTTAAGGTTTCCAATGCTATATGTTAATGATTTAATTGAATGGTTGAATGATCCAGAATCCACAAAAGTAGAGAGAATAGTTTGGATAGACGAAAACTATATCCTTGCTTTTGTCTTTGATATTCATACTAATAAAGGTGTACCTTACGCAAAAAGAATGAGTGAAATTGAAGAAGCAATTTCTGAGGAAACAGCTATAAAATTAAAGTCAGATCCTTGGTTGAGAATAGTTACGGAAGATAATTTATCTGAGATAGAAATAGAAATAAGAGATAAAACTTGGAAAATTATCGCCTCGATAGTAGAGCAAGAACCAGAAATATACGATCGATCGCTAAGAGGTTCTTTGATTAATGAAGCGATCGCCAAATCTACAGACAAAATTGCCAAAAAAACTATCTATGATTATCTTAGGAAATATTGGCAAAGAGGAAAAACTAAAAATTCCTTGATTCCCGACTATTCCAATTCAGGTGGTAAAGGTAAAACTAGAAAAGCTAGTAATAGTGTCAAGCGAGGGCGACCAAGAAAGTACAAAAAAGTTGCAGAAATAGGTGAAGGAATAAATATAAATGAGGAAGATCTCAAAATTTTTAGAATTGCTATCTCCAAATTTTACAATAATCGAAAAGGTAACTTTTTGACGACTGCTTATGAATTGATGCTCAAAGATTATTACAGCGAGGAAATAGTCTATGACGATCGCGGAGTTAGAAAGTCGGTATTAATTCCACCAAGCAGACGACCGACAATAAGACAGTTTCGCTATTGGTACGATAAGGAGTATAAAAAAGATATTAAGAAAACTATTAGCTCTAGAAGGGGAAGCAGAGCCTTCGCTTTAGAGTATAGGGCTATTACCCGAACGTCTAAACAAGAAACGATTGGTCCTGGTTCTCGCTATCAAATTGATGCCACAATAGCTGATGTTTATTTAGTTTCTAAATATAACCGTAACTGGATAATTGGCAGACCAGTTGTGTATCTTGTTATTGATGTATTTAGCCGAATGATTACAGGTGTCTATGTTGGTTTAGAAGGACCTTCATGGCTGGGAATGATGATGGCTCTAGTTAATGCAGCTACTGACAAAGTTAAATACTGTGCGGAATACGGTATTGAAATTACAGAGGAACAATGGCAAGTTCATCATGTACCAGAAGTCATCTTAGGCGATCGTGGTGAATTAGCAGGAAAAAATGTAGAAACTTCCATTAACAATTTGGGAATACGTATTGAAAATGCAGCACCATATAGAGGAGATCAAAAGGGTATTGTGGAAAGGCATTTTAAAACCATGCACGGTAAAGTTAAACCATTCGTTCCTGGTTATGTAGATGTAGATTTTACTCAAAGAGGAGGTAAAGATTATCGTCTTGATAGTAAATTAAGTTTAGACGAGTTTACCAAAGCAATTATTTATTTGATACTAGAACACAACAATAATCATTATCTTGATAATTATCAGCGGGACACTGATATGGTTATAGATGATGTTGTACCGAAACCGAAAAATTTATGGCAATGGGGAATAGAGAAGCGTTCGGGAAGATTAAAAACATTTCCTGAAGATATCGTCAAACTCAACTTAATGCCTTTGGGACGAGCAACTATTACAGCTAAAGGTATTAAATTTAAAAAGCTTTACTATACCTGTGAAAAAGCAAAAACAGAGCAGTGGTTTGAAAGAGCTAGAAGTCGATCTTTTAGTAAAGATGAAAAATACTTAAATATATCATACGATCCGAGAAAACCAGAATACCTTTATATTCGTTCTTCTGATGGAAAAGACTACGAAAAATGTTCGATTATTGATTTTGAAGATAGATATGTGGGCAAAACTTGGGAAGAGATTGAATGTTTATTGGCTTATGAGCAACTGCAAAAGCAAAAATACAAAGGTAAAGAAACACAAACCAAAGTCGATCTAATGGCAGAATTTGAAAATATCGTCGAGCAAGCAACAGCTTCAACAGATGCCGTTTTAGATAAAACTATAAGCAATAGTAAGAAAGTTAAAGGAATTAGAAATAACCGTACCTTTGAAAAGGAGAAGCGTAGAGAAAAAGAGGCTTTTGAATTAAGTAAAGATAAATCGCCTAGTTCTATTACTCCCATAGAAGAGACGACTGAATCTAAACAGAAAACTACATCAAACAAAACTGAACCCGATCGACCCAAACAGAAAGCTAAATCCTTCAAAAGCAAAAAATTAGAAAAATTAAAAAGAAACAGATTGAGAAAATCTATTGAAGACTAATAAATTAAATTATGAACACAATTGACATTCCCAATGGCGTAGAAGCAACTGTTGCGATATATCGCGACCATAAACTGCCTGAATATAATAACAATCCAATGATTCAAGCATTACCTTACTTGATGACCGAAGAGGAATTTTTGGAATCTGTAATAGTAATGCCTAACTTTGCTCCTGAAGAAAAGTTTTTGAAGCCTCATTTAAGAACCCATTGTGTTGAAAGATTATCTAGGTATTTCAATCCCCTCAACAAAACTACGCAATTACATCAAGCTATAAGTGTCTTATTAATGCAGGGTTACTTAGCTCGGAATATCATCAAACCCCAATATGCTCGTCGAGCTAATCAAATTTATCAAGCGATTCAAAATAAAGGTGGTAAAATCCTCGAAAATTATGTAGATGTACCAACTTCTGCTTCTGGGTTTACTTTTATTGGTCCCTCAGGGATGGGAAAGACGACCAATCTTAAAAATATTTTAGATCTTTATCCTCAAGTTATCGCTCATCCAGAGCATAATACATTCCAGATTGTTTGGATTAAAGTTGATTGCCCTCACGCAGGTTCATTAAAAGGTTTGTGTATTGATGTTTTCAAAGAAATAGATCGCTTGATAGGTACAAATTATTTTAAAAAATTTGGCTCAACTCGTAACTCAGAAGATTATATGTTGGCTCAAGTAGCACAACTAGCTCATACTCATCATCTGGGAATGCTTGTAATTGATGAGATGCAAAACTTAGTCAACGCCAGAAGAAGTAAAGATGACTTGCTCAACTTTTTGGTCAAAATGGATAACATTATTGGCGTTCCAGTTATCCGAGTCGGTACTAATGAAGCATATCCAATTCTTCAGGGTAATTTCCGAAATGCCAGAAGGGGAACAGGAGAAGGAGGCGTTCTCTGGGATCGTATGAAACAAGAAGATGAAGATGAGTGGGAAGAGTGGAAGTTTTTTGTTGAGGGGATGTGGAAATATCAGTGGACAAAAGAGTACACAGAACTATCTGATGAAATATACAAAGCTTTATACTTTGAAACTCAAGGAATTATCGATTTGGTAGTTAAGCTGTTTAAAATGGTTCAATGGCGAACGATCGCAGAAGGTGGAGATGAAATAATGACAGTAGATCTAATCCACGAAGTAGCAGAAGAAGGTTTATATTTAGTTAGACCAATGCTTAATGCTATTAGATCTGGAGATACTGATTGGATGAAAAGATATAAGGATATTGCCCCTCTAAGTACAGTTGAATATCAGAATAAATATGTTTCCAAATTAGAATCAAAAGATCTAAAAGATGCTAGACGTTTGGCTCGCAAACAACAAGAGCAGCAGTCGCCCATCTTAAATGATGTAATATTGAAATTAATTCAAGAATTGAATGTTGACGCTCTACTTGCTAAACAATGTGCTGAAAAAGTATTCGACTCTAAGAAGAAGCAACATAACATTCAAGCTTTAGTAAATAAAGCATACGCTCTAAGTTTGCAAGGTGGTGATACTGCCTCTGTTAAAGTCAAAAATAGTAATCAGAAAAAATCTAAACAAACTGAATTAGAACTAAAATATCAAGAAAACGATCTGAGGTCAGTTGTGACTAAAGCACAAAAAGACGGCATCTTAGTACATGATGCTTTAAAAGAAGTCGGATTTGTCAAAAATCCCATTGATGAGTTCATTAATATTAACTAATGCTTGGTTCTTTTCCTAATCCTTATCCTGACGAACTACTTTATAGTGTAGTAGCTAGATATCATATTCGTAGTGGTAACAAAAGTTTTCGGCAAACCCATGAAGAATTATTTGAGACGGTTGATTTACAGTCAGACAAAATAGTTTTACCCAATAATCTTAATTTTCTGATCGGTCAACTTCCTCAAGGTTCACAACTGACTGTTGAAAGTTTAATTAAAAAGAATACTCTCTACCCTTTTTTTCGTAGTTTTCTTACACCTATAGAAATATATTTCTTCAAAGATTTACTTCGATCGAAGTCCAATATCTCCATATCCCAAGCTGCGAAAATACCAGATAAAGAATTCGATCGAGTTCTGAAATTTTGTCCTCAATGTTGCGTAGAGGATGAACAGCTATATGGTGAAGTCTATTGGCATCGTCAGCATCAAATTCCAGGAATGTTAATCTGTTTAAAGCACAAATTACCCTTGTTAGATAGCAAAATTTCATTCTACAAAAAGCAAGTTCATTACTATGGTGCTAGTCAAGTCGATCTATGTAAAACACACCATAATTTATATTCTCAAGAATTTATGCAACTGGTACTATCCATAAACCAAGAACTCGATTGGTTGAGTCGAAACTATGTTGAGTTTCAGGGAATGACTTGGTTGAGAAGTAAATACAGCTTACTACTAATAGAAAATGGATTTGTAACTAAATATTCACGCACCAAGTTTAAATACCATGAAAAACTATTGATAGAGGCTTTTATAGAATTTTATGGTAAAGACTTTTTGCTAACAATACAGCCACAAATCTGGGAGAAACTCGAAGCCTATTTAGAATATTGTTTGTTCTCCTGCGATATTGCTCAAACTATCGATCGTATAACTCATATTATGCTGATTAAGTTTTTGTGCGGTTCAATAAGAAATCTTTTTGATTGAAAATATATAATTTTTAGCTATAAAGTAATATATAAACACTAAAATAATAGTTTTGTTAGAATAACTGTTTTCGGATAATAATTATGGCGATTTCTTTACTCACAGAAAAACAACATAACGACATCGAACTTATACAAAATCCCTATATTCAATTAGCGTTTCCCGTAATAGGACAAGCTTTACCCATCGATCATGGATATCAATTATACTCAGCATTAAAATATAGGTTAATGGAGCTTAAAGATTGGGACGATGTTAGTATCAAAACGATTTCAGGAAAGCTCGATGTCAACAATAGAAACCAGTTAGATTTAACCGATCGTTCAAAACTACTAATTCGCTTGCCATCGGAAAAAGTGCCTTTCGTTTATTCTTTTAGTGGGAAGTTTCTAAATATAGGCAAACAAAAGATTAGGCTAGGGATTCCCGAAATGAATTTTCTACAACCCAAATCGAGGTTACGATCGCATATAGTAGTAATTAGAGGATATGAAGAACCAAAAACATTTATCGAAGCCGCTAAAAGACAAATAGAGGCATTAGGCATTAGAGCCAGTCTAAAACTAATCTCGAAAAAAGATGGTACTACTAAACCCAAAACTCTAAAAGTAAAGCAAATTATAGTTGGTTTTGGAATTGAAGCAAATAATTTGAGCGAGACTGATTCGATTGTGCTTCAAGAAAAGGGTTTAGGAGGCAAGCAAAAAATGGGTTGTGGGGTATTTGTTTAAACTGGTATAAATATGGTTACTAAAGCTGTTAAACCAAAAATAGAGATAAGTTTGAGCGATCCTGGTATGACCATGTTACATCGTGCGGGAGTTGCTGGCTTATATATGACTTTAAAAGCTCTAGAAAAGCGTTATCCTACTCCAAAATCTCGCCCAGGTAATTTTAAATGGACTATAACTAAAACTAGGATCAGTCTTTATTGGCAGAGAAACGATTATGAAGCCTTAGAATGGTTATTCTCTAAATCATTCCAAGTTAATAGTGACGGTTTAATTTCTCTGACAGGTTTACAATCTTTTAGTAAAGAAAGTCAGTTAGCTGTTCATATTGGGATGAAAAATACTTTTCTACAACATAATCAGTTCTTCCAATCTACTGGTAAGGCTACTGCATTTTTGACCATAGATAATCTACAAATTGCAATTAATTACAAAAAAGCCAAGTCTTACGCTCATCAAAACTATGCCGAACAGCTATGTCCGATCGAAAAACTTAACTCGAAGGTTATTTTTACTAAATTAAAACTTTATATTTTTATTCATTTTAGTCTAATTGGATTTTTGTTTTTATTTGATGTTAAGCAAGGTGGCAATATACAGCAAAAAACAATAGGGATAACAGGTTGGCTGTACCCTGGTGCAGCAATCAAACATTACGCTTATAAAAAAGAAACCCAATTTACAGAAACTATTGAAAGAGCGATCGCCTTGTTATACGCTCCCGTTGCTTGTCTTTACTTCATTGCACCCAAATCCTATCTTCACGGTACTAAAACTCAATATTATTTAGTAATTCCTGAAATAACCGATCTAGAATCATACGCCAGACAAAGACAAACAATAAATAATTGGGATTACCAAAAATTCTTAGCTTCTGGCTATAGCGATGCTGCTTTGCGTTTGCTTACTCAACAGGCTACTTTACGTATCATTAAATCAAACGCTTTTAAATGCTCTCAGATAATTACTTTCGGCGAAACTCAATGGACGGGATTTCAGAAAATACGTAAAAATGTTGAAGTCGTCGAGATAAACGATAAATTATTAGAAAACTATCAATTGTGTAATAGTTATTTCCCTAACAGAGTTGTAGAGTGGGAAAAAGGAAATTTCATTGCTGTAAGTATTGTCCGAGAACTAATAAGCGAAAATCTAGCCAGAGGATTTCCTTGGTGGCATAACTTTACTGATGCAGTAAGAAACAAAGAATTATTCAAGTTTGTTAGCTACGAAAAACAAGGATTAAATCAAATGGTCAAAAATGCAAAATGGGACGAGCAAGCACAAAAACTATTTGTCAAAGCTTGTCATGAAGCTCTTTTAAAAATATATGGCAAACTCTATAGCAGAGGGAAAGAAGGAGAATATATTCAGATAGAGCGTGAAAACGAACGCATACGCTCTGGCTTGATTCGTTGTCTCAATTCTGAAGATTTTCGTCACTTTATGACAGCTAACTTTTGGAGTAAAGCAGGAAATATCACTATCCTTGCCGACTATTGGGAAGAATTAATGCCTTTGACTACTAAACCAGATAATTGGAAGTTAGCCAGAGATTTAGCTTTATTATCTTTGGTAAGCTATAAGTCTCAAAAGCGTAAACAAGCAGATGAAGATTCAGTTTCAACAGAAGCAAAATTGTTAGAGGAGGAAGAATAAAGATGACATTTCACTTATATGGTAATATTTTAACTTTCTATGGCGTGGCAGCCAATAATCGCGGGGAAAATCAAGGTAATATTACGACCCTACAAAAACTACTTTGGCAGGGAGAAACTCACACTGTAGTGTCATCTGAAGCGATACGTTGGGCAATTAGATATTACTGGCAAAAAGCAGGTATCCCCGTCAATCGTGTTTGGAATGATGATTTACCCAGCCAACTAAATCCTGATTGGCAAGAGCCTAGTTTTAACGCTATTGACTATATTGACGACGATCTTTTAGGTTTTTTTGAAGCAGAAAGTGCTAAAAAAGATACTAAGGATGATGATCGACAGCAAACAACACCTCAAATTAAAGGTAAAAGCAAAAAGAAACAAAAGCCAAAAGGTACGGTAACAGATAGGAGGGGAAGACTAGACGTTACACGTGCCATCTCTACTGTTCCCTATGACGGTAAAGTTACCTTCAGTTCTAAAAGTGGTGAAAAAGACCGTACTTCGATCTATGGAACAGAATTTCACGGTACGAGATATCAATTTGGCTTTGGCATTACTCCAGAATCTTGCAAAGACAAATCAAGAGTTCTAGATTTATTGGATGCAATAGTTTCCATCTATCGAGTAGGAGGCAATCATGGTAGGTTTCTCTTCGATTTTGCACCAGAAAGTATTGTTTTACGCTGGACAAATGATTTTGCACCACGTTTTTTATACTGCTATGAGGAAAATGAAATAGGCGATATTTCTATACCAAAGCTATTGAGACAGATAAGAAGTAGCGATCTCAATCCTTCCGAATTATGGATTGGAGGAGAAATCACCGAACATTTACAAGGTAGCGAGTACGAACAAGTTAATAAACGTTCGGGAGTAAAAGCAATAGTAGAGGCTTTGAAAGAAAAGATCGCTCAAGATTTATCTATCGAAAGTAATAAAAGAGGGGAATAGATGACAATTATTCTCAGAGTCGATGTTCCCATTGCTTCTTTTCCTACTTCTCGCAGTCGTGAATATCGGCAAACTTATCCCGTACCACCTCCTTCAACTATTTATGGAATGTTACTATCTTTGGTGGGTGAAACAGACAGATACGAACATTGTGGTGTAAAAATTGCGATCGCACTACTATCCGAACCAGCTAAATCAATTACTCTGAGAACCATCAGAAGGTTCAAAAAGAAAAAGCTAGACCATAAAGAAAATACTAGACCAGATTTTCAGGAAATACTAACTGGTATTGAATTAATAGTTTGTGTGGATAAAGGAGAAGATCGAGCTAAACCTAGTTTATGCGATCGCATTACAGAAGCATTTGCTAATCCAGCATCAATTAGTCGATTTGGTGCTTTATGTTGTGGAGAAAGCCGAGATTTGGTAAATTCTGTAGATTTGATAACTGAGATCGATCGTAATTTAACATTAAAGTATTTGGTTCAAAATGAGTATGGCGATTTATCTTTACCTTACTGGGTTGACTATCTAGGCTCACAAAATACTCGATGGCTACGTTATTCCCTAGAAAAGAGATCTTCAACAATTCCTCCAGATTCAGCTTGGACAATTGTAAAAGCGATCTAAACAACTAACTGATAATTTTTACAAGGACATCTGTTTGTTAACTTAATTGTAGTTCTCAAAATGTTTAAAAACTAATATTGACAAAGATTTGAGCTATTATTATTACTGTAAAGGTACTTGCAAAAACTAGAAACTTTTAATATATTTAGGATGTAGAGACTAAAGTTGGTTGTTATTAAATCATATTTTGTGTAACTTAAAAATTATTATCAACATTCATGCGATTTTACTTCTCATGCAAGTAATAGCTAAGAATTTAATAACTGCCTGCAACTAAATTAAATGTCGTTAGGCGTTGTGAACCTCGAAGGCGTTGATATACCAGCCGATTTACATCAAGACTGCAACTAGATTAAATGTCGTTAGGCGTTGTGAACTGGACAAATTTTTATGCTTGGCACTGTTGGGCAATAACTGTAACTAAATTAAATGTCGTTAGGCGTTGTGAACTGGACAAATTTTTATGCTTGGCACTGTTGGGCAATAACTGTAACTAAATTAAATGTCGTTAGGCGTTGTAAACATATATTTTCTTCATTCATATTTCATACATTATTTTAAAACTAATTCTGTTAACTCTTCTAAAGTACAATCTCCATAGCCTTCAACTGTTAGCTTATTAATACCATCAATTATTCGCCCTAAAACTTCTCCGCCAATTTCAGGTAAAAGATCTTGAGTTCTCAATCTTGAAATGCTGGTAGGATGAACGTTTAATTCCATAGCTAAGGCTTTGTTAGTAATACGTCTGCGTGCCATTACTTCACGAAGTTTCCATCTAACTACACTCACTTTTTTTGGTTTGATATTAAGTTAACCAGTATATTGTCGCTTATTTTACTTCTTATTCAGACAATTCCTGAGATAAATTGCGTACCTAACAATACGATCGATATTTTACCCCTCTACAATTATTTACTTGGCAACTATAAAAATAGTATACAATGTTTATAGATAAGCGTTGTACGCTATCATAAAGTTAGAAGAGAAAAGCGATCGCGCCTGGACAGCATTGATTCGCCTTCTCTTCAAAACCCAATAAAATAAAAGGTCTTATTACTATGATTACACAGACAGTAGAAGTAGTCCAAATTTGTGCTGACCAATTAACCGAAGGAGATATTATTCGGCACTCTGAAACAGATGTTTGGCACGTCATCAGCGAACTAGAATACGTTTCTAATGGCATTAGCTTTGAAGTACTTTGCTTGGATGTAGAAACACCGCCAAATACTCAGCAGGTAGTATTTCCTATTTACTGGAAGTTTGAGTTGCTAGATTACCAACCTTTAATAACAGTTTAGTCATATAAATATAGAGCGAACACTGTGCTGATCTGAGTACTTCGCTCCTATCTATTTATGTAGCTGTTTTTCAACTACTGCATCATCTTTGCTGTCTAATTTTTTCTTTCGCAACAAACATCTTTCACAATTTATTTCAAATCAAATGCTTGGATTTTTCCCGAAACTATATCCAGGGGAGTTACTTTATAGTGGTATTGCTCGGTATCAAATTCGTAGTGGTAACTTAAGCCCGAAATCGAATATCGAAGAATTATTCAATTCTCGGACTATTATTGCTACAGCCGATTTACCTTGTGGCTTAGATGCACTGGTCAAACAATTACCTATTTTTTTTCAGTTAACCAGTGATGATTTTATGAAAAATAATACTCTATATAACTTTTATGCTCCTTTTATGACCCCTGAAAGAGCCTTACAAATCAGGGAATCAATGAAATCAAACTACGGAGGCAACATACACACTCGTATCGGAGTTTCTGCCAGTAATGTACCTCTACCTCAATATTTTCGTTTTTGTCGCCAATGTCTAAAAGAAGATGAGCAAAAATATGGAGAATTTTATTGGCATCGGATTCATCAACTATCTTGTGTTTTGGTTTGCCCTAATCATAATATTCTCTTGGAAAATAGTAATTTATCTGTTCAGCAATTTAATCAACATTATTATCAGGGGGCTAATCAAAGTAATTGTATTTCGATCGATTCAGTTACTGTGTATTCTAAACAAACCCAAGAAATACTATTCAACTTAGCGGGTGATGTTCGATGGTTGTTAGATAATCCCCAAGCTCCTCGCCCTTTAAATTGGTATTATGAACAATACATGAATTTGCTAATGTTCAAAAATATCGCTACAGCATCTAAAAGAGTCAATCGGAAAAAATTGTTCGATCGATTTGTCTTCTTTTATGGACAAGATATTTTGGATTATTTAAGTTCGAGTGTCACCCTCGATAGCAGTAATTGGTTATCTAATATCGTGAGAAAGCATCGTAAATCTTTTCACCCCATACGTCACATTTTAATGATGAGATTTCTTTGTGGTTCGGTAGAGGAGTTTTTCGAGCAAACCTCAATATCAATATATAAACCTTTTGGTGATACCCCTTGGATTTGTTTTAACGGTGCTGTCGATCACTATTTACAACCTGTAATTCGTCATCTAGAGCTAAGTCATTGTTTGGATAATAAGAAGCCTTTGGGTACTTTCACTTGTAGTTGTGGAATGGTTTATAGTCGAACTATTTTAAAATCATCTAACTTAGATAATTATAAACCGAATCGAATCATTAGCTATGGCGAACAGTGGTACAAAAAATTACAAGATTTAGTCGAAAACGAAAAGTTAGGATTAAGGGCAACTGCTAGAGAGTTAAAAGTGACAACCAGAACGATCGATCGCTATGTCGATAAACTGAGTTTAAATGCTTCATGGAAATCCGATCGTAAACCAAAATCGTTACCTTCAAAAAAAATTAAAGATGCTCAAAACGATCGAGCCTTCAGCTCGGCGCTGCGCGATCGAGAACAAAATAGACAAAACTGGCTACAACTACAAAAACAATACCTTGATGCGACAAAAACTGAACTGAGAAAATTATCTCCCGCTTTATATATCAGATTATATAGAAGCGATCGTATCTGGTTGAATGATAATTCTCCACAACTACAAAAACCTTCAGCGGCGGTTAATAATCGAGTTGATTGGAAGCAAAGAGATCGAGAAGTTAAAGTTAAGATAGAAAAAGTTGTTGAAGAAATTTTGCAAAAAGAAAAGCCCGATCGAATTACTTTAACTAAAATAGGTACTCTGACAGGGTTAAAAGCACTTTTAGAAAAAAAGCTAGACAAATTACCTTTAACTAAAGCCTATTTGAAAAAGGTTGTTGAATCGGTGGAAATGTTTCAGGAAAGAAGGATAAGATGGGCGATCGATCGACTAAATAAACAAGGGCAAGATATCAAAGTATGGAAAGTTATGAAATTAGCAGGATTGAAAAGTGAAGACTTCGATCGGGTAGAAAGACTAATTATTGTTAAAACTTAATAGTTTTTCTTGATTAATACAAATATTTGTTTAGTTTTTTGATAACGATATAATAAGACGTTGAATAAAAAGATATCCCTATGGTTGTCTCTTTCCGAAACTAATAGTATGAAAACGATCGATTAATTCAATCAAAAATAACTCATATAATACTGTAGAAAAAACTCTTACCGAAGCCGAACATAATGCACTTCAAGTTATGGGTAGTGATGATAACTGGAAATTACATAAACTAACGAGAAAAGTTCGTTTGGAAGTGAATAGACAACGATTAAAAGCAGTATTCGATCGTTTAAAGTCTCAATCTCCCGATGCTTACTATTTAATTTGTGCGGCAACGAGTTTATCGAATTCCAGTACAAAATCAAGGATGGTTTATGCAATTAGCAGTCTTGATTAAACGAATAGAAAATCGATTGTGTAGTGAAGAAAGACAAGAAATGGCATTACAGACTCTATTTTACCGCTTCTTGGTTGACGAATCGGTCAATCACAATAATCAACGTGTTTTGGGGTTACATCATTTAATTCGTAGTATCGCCCTAGAACATTATCAAAACTTAATCATCAAATTAAAACAACAGTCAAAAACAGCTTGATATATTCAGATGATAGAAGACCAAATAAATAAAAATTTAAGCCTCACTGTTAATCATACTGTATGGTACGATAGCGAGACTTAAATTATAGTTGCCGTTTCAAAACTACGAATCTAATTTTTATTAAGGTTCATAATTGTAACAGCCTTGAAGACGAATAATAGAACGATTTGCGACAAATTTAGTCAATTGTTTCGTCAAAGGTTTATTTCTGATACTTTCTAAATACTCGTTATACTGTTTGCTGTCTTCTGATACTCTCGCTTTAATTGTATCTCCTTCATTAATGTCACAGCTTTCTAAAGCATTATGTTTTGGGATGAAATACCATTTTTCTTGTTTATCTTCGTCTTCTAAAACAACAATATTAGTAAATCCCCATGGATGAACATCTTTTACTTCAAATTTACTCCAATTGACGAAAAGAAAGGCACTGGCAACAGAATCATTCAACAAAAACATTGATAATGTAATTAAGGAAACTAAAAAACCTTTACCATTAGTTGATATCTTTTTCATTTGTACTAACTTTCTCCTTTTTAACTGCGGTGATAATAACTAAGATACGTTAGTAATATATCGTCTTGTTCGATTATGGTGCGAACAACAAAATCAAGCTATTTTAACTCCTTATAATTACTGGGTTAAAATAGAAACAAAATGATTATTGATTACTTTGCCAGAAAGCCAGACAATTATTCCAAAAACTAAAAATTAATCTGGATGAAGTTCGGTTACAACATTTAGCAGACTATACAGCTATCACTTATTTTCTGACGATCGAAAAAGAAAGAGGAAGTAAAAACTATATCTAATCTTTTATCTGCTAATCAAAATTTACCTCTTCCTAGCGATAATACTTCCTTTTTTCTCGATACCAAAAAACTAATGTATGCAATGGGGCAAGTTATACGATGACGATTATTCGATCGAGAGCAGTTAACTGATTGGAATATTGTCATAGGGAGATTTTATGGTTATAGCCTAGCCAATCAATGTTGGATGTGGTGTTATTTAATATTACTCGATCTAGATTCACGCTTTAGCGATTGGTGCTTAGTTGATACTGCTTGGGAAGTTGATTTGGAGTTATTAGATGAAGATAAATAAAAAAGGGTGCACTCGAAATGCACCCCGAACGCTCTATTAAACCCTTCTTGTTTAGTCTATTCGACCAACTGTTTGAGTTTTTCAAACATTTCTTGATATAACCAGACTGCTAAATGTGAGAAACCTAGTTTGATTGCGATCGTAGTAGGTAAGATACCAGTTCAATAAGCCTTTAACCAAATACGTTCGGCATCGATTCTATCATTTATCTTTTTAACGATGTTTGGAGCAGTGTTATAGCCCACATTCCGCAGTTTAATTTGAAAGAGAAACATCTAAATAAATATACTTAGATAAATCGACAGAAAAAAAGAGGATAATTGAATAAATATAGATACGAGGGTTGTCATGACTCAACAAATACAAGTTCAAAACTTAGACCATTTAGGATTAGTTGCAGGTATTATCGATGATTTACAAATTGAACGCTCTCGTCGATTCTATGATACCTCAAGATTTGCGAGAAAAAATTTCTGCAAGGTTTAATTGTCAAGGCAATCATTCTTAATGGCTTAGGATTTTTATCCAAACCATTATATTTATTTCCACAATATTTTCAAGACAAACCAGTAGATAAGTTATTAGGTTCTGGGATTAAAGCAGAATTAATTAATGACGATAAAATAGGGAGAGTAATGGATAAACTCTATGATATATCTGTGGAATCATTATGGACAAAAATCGGCATAAACACCATCAACGTATTTAAATTAGATACAGAATTTAGTCATTTGGATGGGACATCTATATCGGTTCAAGGAGAATATAATTATGGAGAAGAATCAAAATATTGTCAAGAGAATATAATTAAAATAAACAAGGGATACTCACGGGACAAAAGACCAGAATCTCAATCAATTTTTGCTCAATATAATGACAACAAATGATGGAGATATCCCATTGTTTATGAGAGTAGGTTCGGGAAGTGAGTCAGAAAAGAGTAGCTTTTCTCAACTAATCTTAAACTATCAAAACAATCCCAGAAACCAACATTAAAATGGATATTTCAATTATTTCAAGGAATACATTTAATAAAAGTAGAAAAGTAAGAGCAAATAAACATAAATAAAGAAAGGAAAAAAACAGTGAATTATTTTGGTGAAAATTGCCAAAAATATTATTATATTTAGAGTAGAAAATGGAGAGAAAAATAAATAAATAGACCTCAAAAAAAGAGGGAGGCTTTGCGGTGGAAAAAAGAAAGAAAAATGAGTAAATTGAAATTAGTGAATGGAAAAAAAGTTAAATATTCTCGGAAAATATCTTGATAAAGAGAATATATCAGGTAATGTTTTTGTAGTTTATTTTTAACATGCGGAATAAGGGATTAGAAGAAGTTTATCCCAGTATCATGAGGAAAATAAGATTTCAACTGGCTAACAAACCATCTAAAGCGAAAAAAGAAACTCAAGGGAAATCGGGTTTTGTTCCTATCAAAGCTAGATTGGTCATTGAAAGAACAAATTCTTGGATGGAGAGATGTATTCATCTTGGTCAAAAACTTTGAATGAACCTTGGCTAACGCCACAACTAAAATTAATTTATGTTTTCTACGATTAATGCTTAAAAGATTAGCTATTAGCTAATTGTTAATAGATCTCAAATAGGTTCTATAAGAATCGTGTGTTTAAATTTGACGATAAGCTAATTTTAACTGCCTCAGGTTTATGGAACTTTTATCTAGAGGCAGCATAAAGAAGAAGAAATTTAATAAAGGCAAGATGAATAAAGAGTTGGATATTTTTATTTATTTCGCAACAAGTCTATTATGATTCCTTCTTTAACTATATGTTTGTTGTTCGCATCAAACAACATAAGATTATTTAGTTTGATCATCATAATAAAAATCAGAGGCACAAACCCTTACAACAATATTGATTATCAATCGCCTTTTTCGATCGATTTCTTTATTCACCACATTAGATTAACTACTTAACGAGAAAATATATTAACGGAGAATTAAAAGCCATGAAAATAATTAACATCCTTGCTTTCACAATAATTGCTTTGTTCCAAACCAGCTTAGTTGAAGCATCTGCTAATAATGATTGTATTGCAACGAATAGTAATAATAAATTTGTCATTGGTTCAACTAAATTGACATTAGATAAATTAAATTACCAAGATACACTCGACGCAGAAGACATTATTATATTGTCTGCTCAAGAACAAATTCAAGAACCGAACTTAGTTTCCTCTCTGACATTAGATTTATTAGCTTTAGAGGAAATTTATAGCAAGACTGAAGCCGTTGGCGGTCAGGGAATTCTACCCTCTTTGCAGTGGGATACAAATGCAAAAAAAGTTCTAGTCACCACAAATGTACTTCGAAGTTGTTCGATTTCCGAATAAAACAACTACCAATTTAACTAGGACAAATTCGACTTTTAAAACTATGAGTTTATAAGGTTCTGATATTTGTCCTTTTTTACCATAAATAATAAAAAAGATTAACAATGAAAACAGACAGAAGAAACTTTTTAAAATCAACAGGAAAACGCTCTATTGCTTTAATTACTGGATTGGGTTTGACGCAAATAAAACCCGCAATAGCTCAAAATAAAAAACCTCGTTGTAGTAATGTTTTAACTATTCGATCGCAATCGGGAGAAATTCTTGCTAAGAACAGATTTACTCTAGCAAACGAACGTGATGAAGCAGGAATACCTGAATTAGTCGGGTATAACGGTTCTGTTCACTTTGGTCCGTCTAAAGAAACTTTTCGGCAAAAACAAATTACTTCTAGCAAAGTACTCAATATACCTTTTACTTGTTCAATAAAAATTTCTTACACTGAGGTAGAAACTTGGAGTATCAATTTTGAAATAGCAGAATTAATTAAAAATAAGAACTCTGTTGAATTTATTAATTTGAAACTCTATGATTTAAAAACTTCAAATTTATTGTATGAAAATGAAAAAATAGATTTATCTGCAGCAAAAGGGGGTGGTAAGTATTTTACTTATGACATTTATCACAGAGATAGTACTAATAAAAATCCAACTCTTATCAAAGCACTATCTAGTAATGACAAAAAAATTAAATTAGTTGCTAGTGAAATATCTGGCTCTCCATTATTAGAAGCACATTTTGATATACAAAATCTTCATAGTGTTCTTGGAACAATCAACAAAAAAATTGATGGTATTACCAATAATCTAATCAAAGATTTGACAACTGGTAAATGTAAAGCAGAGACTCGTTGCTTTTTAACCACAGCAACTTGTTCTGTAATAGGTCTTCCTGATGATTGTTGGGAATTACAAACTTTACGTTTATTTCGAGATACACACTTATCCATTACACCCACAGGAAAAGAACTGATTAAAGAATACTATAACACTGCTCCGAACATCGTTAAAAAGATTAATGATAGAATCGATACCGAACGTATTTGGTTAAAGGCTTATTGGACTGGTATCTTACCGACTACGATTGCCGTGAAACTAGGATTGTCACATTTAGCAATTTGGTTATATCAAAATATGTTTGAAAAACTCAAACAGTTGGTTGAAGATACCAAATAAAGATGGCTTAATAGGATATTCGGGGTGCATTCAGGAATGCACCCTTTTTTATTTATTTATCTCGATCTAACAGCTCCAAATCTTGTTCCCATGCCGTATCGATAACGCACCAACGAGCAGAAGGAGAATCTAAATCCAGTAAAACCAAATAACACCACATCCAATAACCATTTTCAGCACTATAGCCATAGAATCTGCCCATAACAATACCCCAATCGCTTCACTCATCAGTATCGATCGAGTTTCTGGGTAAATATCGTCGAATTTGTTCGGCTATATCCATTATTAATAAAGTATTTTACGGCATCTATAGCAATACTATTTGAGTTGTAGCATTTTTCGTGTTGAAAAATTGACAATTGACAATTGACAATTGACAATATTTAAAAGTTTGAGGTTTATTTACTATTTTTTGATATATCACAAATGATTTAGTATTGCTATATATATTTACTAATTTATATTATATAAGGAGAACGATACTAATTTCAAAAGCAAGACTTAAAAAATTAATTAGTTTAAATATTTATATAACTGTTATATTTCTAACCTTTTAGTAAACATAAAAAAAGACTAGAAATTATCTAGTCTCGATCGTTTTTAAATATTTATTTTTTAGTAATAATAAAGCCAAAATGATTTTATTGATTCTCTAAATCTGCATAAACATTTTTAAGAAAATCAGCAACTAAATCCTCCATTAATTGACAATCTTGCTCAAATTTTTGCTCGGCATAATCAATTAATTTTTGTTTAGCTTTTTCGTTAGGAATTAACTCGGCATCTTTTAAACCCTTTAAGTATAAATTTACTGCTTCAGCAAGACGATCGTTAATAGTAACGCTAAATCGCTGATAATTTTCAGCAATACATTGTTTGGTTTGCAAATCTAAAGTAACTCTTTTTTGAGATAACGCCGAGGCTATTTGCATTTGAAGTTCTTTTTCTTTAGCTTCACACATAGCTTTACCAATTCTCATTTCGTAATCTTGGTAGGCAATCATTTTTTCCATCTGGTGTGTGCGTTGTAACTTTTCTTCCTTACTCGCAAAAATACGTTGAACAAAACCTCCTTGTTGATAGGGAGTTAGATTATCACTTTGTTGTAGCTCCATAAATTGTTGAGCTAAGTTGTTAATTGTTGGAGTTGCAGAAGAGTTATCTTTTTCTATCGTCGTTAAAGGAATGTCGTTGTTTTGGTTTTTCATATTAGTTTACCTTGTTGTTAATAAATAAGTTGTTAGAGTTTGGCTGTAAGTGTGTCTTAGATGATGTAAAACACACTTGATGGGAGCATTTACTTCTTAGTGTTATTCAGAAAGTTGATGATGTCATTCTCTGTCGCAACATCAGACTGACCATTATGGCTACTCTTAACGCCGTTAAAAGAGGATTTATTAGATGGTACGTTGTACTTCGTATTACCATTGTGAGAATTAACATTATTGATTGAATTATTAATCAAACTAATCTTCTCTTCAGCGGCTTGATTGGCGATATTTGTCCGCATTTTCGCTAATCGTCCGTCGTAAAAGGATTGATGAAGCTCAACTACTTCAGTTTCAAACTGTTTTTGCATGGTTTTTAACTTATTACCTAAATCCTCATCCATTGCTTCAGCATTAAAAACGGAATAGCAAATTTGATTGGCAGAAGTCTTCATAACGTATTTTAGTTGTTCTTCTTCCTTTGCTTCTTTTTCCAATCTTTCTAGTCTTTTACTATTGGCATCGTCAGTAAAGACAAAGGTTTTAATCAAAACGGCTCCCGAACCCATTAAAGCTGTTATCGTGAAAAACAAGAAGCTAAGAACGTTATCTGTCCAACGAGCTTCAGTCATGACATGGTTGAATTGTTCGGGGAATTTTAAAGATGATTTACTTAAATCTCCATCTTCGTAAGCCGTAATTTGTTGTTTTAATTCTTGTTTTTCCTCTAAAAGTAGCTGTTTTTCAGCTCTGGTTTGTTCGTCGGTTTGTTGGGTGGCTTCATGGCCGTCTATAAATTGTGTATTGGGTTTTGGTTCACCATCAATAACAGTAACCCTTAGTTGAGAATTGCTGTCATAATAGTCTAATTTTTTGGCAATTTCTGCGAGAGCGATTTCTTTATTATCTAACTTAATATCAATTTTTTCGATCTTATCTTCTACTTGTTCTATGTTTTTTACTTGAACTGCACCCATCAACATTAGTGTAGATAAAGGTACAGTTAAGATAGATGAAAAAGCGATATTAACAGTTAATTTGACCCAAAACGATCCATTTAACTTAGAGTTAGAATTTTTATTAACAGGAGTAGGAAATCCTAACACAGAACGATCCATCCCCCACATAAAACTACCTGCGGCTAATCCACCAACAATCCCTCCTAATGGCGAGCCTAAAGAAATTAAAATGAATGTATAACCGCCAAAAGTAGCCAGACTAGTAGAAACGATCGCCATTGTTCCCAATCCTGCATAGGGCTTTCTTAAATGCTCTGGTAATTCTCGACGAGTTGTACCAGTACACCAAATTAAAAGACTTTGAATTAAGATTAAAATATGATAGGGAATACGACCGAGTAGAAATAAAATAGATTTGTTGTTGTGATTATTGTTTTTTCGCTTGTGTCTCTTGCTCATCATAAATAGCTCTTGGAAGTGATGTAATATTACTATCTCTAAAATAAAGACATATTCGGTTGTTTAGTAAAGTTTCTATGCGAACAACTAAATTGAGCAAAAATTAGAGATGAATATACTTAAATCAAGTTCTCCAGTAAAAAACGCCGTAACAAAACTAATTTCATTTCGGCGTTCGATCGTATTTCAAAAAATAAGTGAGGTAAGATTATTTTGTTTCCGCATCAATCCAATCAAAACAGTAAGGCTTCCAAGTACGAATAGGTATTCCAGAAAGACGCATTCTTTCTCCCGTACATCTAAAACCCAATTCCCGTAATATTTTGGTTATTTGTTTATCTAATTTATTAGATGAGGAATCAAATAAACTATTACGAATTTGATAGACACTCGTGAAAAAAGAATCTTTATCATTATCTTCTTTAAGATGTTTGTTAAACATCTCGAGTAAATATTTTTGTACCGTAAATTTTAAATGATTATCAGGAGAAAATATTTTATTACGAATTTTTTGCTCGGATTCTAAGTCGGCAGGTAAACTCCATTTTTCTTTCGTTTGGGATAATTGATTAAAAAGATCGATTGCGGCACACCACATATCATCTCGACAGTTGTCAATATCCTCTATCGGAATAGTAAAGTTTCGGGGAATAGATGAAATCCAAAAACGTCGGTTTCCTGTTACGTCGGTAAGTAAATCTTGATCGTTAGTTGTACCGATGATAATCGATCGACGTGGTAAAACCACAAAATCAGGAGTCCACCATTGTCGAAATTCATCTACCTGAGTTGTCAAAAACTGTTTTAGCTTATTAGGTTTGTTTATAGTACTTATTTCAGGGCATTCCACAATCCAGTTTCGATTTAATTGTCTTTTCGTATCTTGATTAAACTTTTCCCATTCGATGCAGTCTGTGAACAATTTGTTATCGGGAACTAAAGCTCGACAAAATGTTGATTTACCAATACCTTGTTCTCCATGTAAAACCCATATTTCATCTTTTTTACATCCAGGTTGAATAGCCCGTGCGACAGCGGCAACTAGAGTTAATTCAAAATATTTTTGGTCTAGTTCGCTTTCTAAACCCAACCATTTCTTTGCTTTACCTTTAAGCCAATCAGATTTAATTCCTAAACTCTGTACAGATTTGAGATAGTTAAATACGGGATTCGTAATGACGATCGGGTGAGTTTTTTCTGATGTAGCAAAGAATACGGTTGATAATTTTGTCAGAAATATTTATCTCTGCCTCAAACATTAAAATAGCACCTATATGATTAGTATTTTGTAGTTCTTGACCATCTCCTGTTTCTAGATTACCTGTACGAGCATTAATGCGTAATCCTCCACGTTCTTTTTCAAAAAATGCGATGAAGGTAGGTAAAATATCTTTGAATTTATTCCTTTCTTTATTAGACATAAATTGTTATTTGATAAATTGACTTGATACCTCAATCGCTAAAATGACTTAGCACTTTTAATTGAGGTAATTACAAATTATCTTGAACTTAGGCAAATTTACATTGCTTTTGTGCGAACAAGTAAATAGTACAAAAAGACTTAAAAATCTAGTAAGATAATATTGAGCGATCATTTTTAAGTCTTCATTTACAGTAATTCTCAGTTTGATAAGATACAGACTATATATAGTAGTAGGAAGTAAGATTAGGACATCTCTACCACCCCTAACCCCCTTACCCCACCACATATAAAAATAGCTATGTAAAAAAAGAAGAATATCGATAATATTTATCTTTAATTCGATCGTTGAGTCGGTTAAAAAATAAATTAAATAAACGCTTGAAAATAGTACCGAAATTAGAGACTAATAACCTAACTTGCTGGATAATGGAAAAATCATTTCGCTTTGAATTGGATATTTTTTTTTAATCTTGGGCATTTTTTCTGACATGAAATAGCCCATTAACATCATTAATGCTTGAACTAAGTTAACTATGTAGTAAAGCTTTTTAAACGAGCGAATATTTCTTAATTTGAGTTGATTCTATGTCAAATAAAGAAGATTTTTGATCTTGAAACATCTTCTCTATATTAAAGCGTTCTTGATATTGGCAAATTATGGATTTATTTTTAATGTTTAGGCTAGTAAATAATTTCCATGTTTTTTCTTTTTCTTGATTAGTAATTAATCGAGAGCTTCATATTCCACGAAGGAATATAGGCATTAGTTATGTCTAATTTACCTTGCGATATTTTCTTTAAAGAGCGTTTTTAATCCTTTAAAATTGAGATTTAAATTAGTGATAGCACGAATAATAAAATTAAAATTATGATCCAAACACAATTGAAGAAATCTTTGTGTACAAAAACCTCGGTCAGCAACGATAACATATTGATATTTCTTAGGTAATAAGTGCTTCAATCCCTTAATAAAAGCTAACTCCATTTTTTTCTGATCTAACTGACCAGCTTTTTGAGGATAGTTACGCATAGTAAAAAACAACGGTATACCTCTTTTCATAAAAGGAATAGATGCAGATAATATCAAAAAATTATCTTGTTTTGTTGTAAAATCAACATTAATAAAAATAGGTTTTTTTGAAGAAATTAAATTCATTTCTTCGAGAGCGGAAAAGATAAAATTTTTATGAGAACGAAATAAATTATCGTCAATTTGAAAATATTGACTATCGAAAAAACGATTGACTCTTTTTTCGCAAGAATTAAAACTTTTGTCTGTGAGAGAAGATAAACCACGTGCAATAGCATAAGTGTTAGCGGTAAGAGAATTGAAGTAGACTTAAACTAACAAGTGCAATATTACGAGAACAAGTTTTTCCTTGAGAGTGAAAATAGTGAAGAAATTGACTGAAAAGGTTTTTGCCAAGTTTTATCTTTTAATTCCATCTCGATATAGTAGTTATAATATTGACGGTCAATAAATTATAGCTTATTATATAATTAAAATTTGTATGTGGTGGGGTAAGCCCTAACCCCTCCTTCAAAGGAGGGGAACTTGATTCTCGGAAGAAGAAAATAGCTAGAAGCTATTATTACTATACGATCGATCGATTTAGTTACATGATCTTTTTACTATTAGAAAAAACTGCGATCTATTTACTGCTATTTCTTAGTTGTAGAAATTACAAAAATAAGACATGAAACAGCCCTGCTTCTTCAAAGGAGAGGAAGTCTGATTCAACTGTTCAAAACAATTCATTTACAGCTACATATAATTCGCCACTAATTTCTTCCCCCTTTTATCCCCCAATCATGAGGGAAGATAAAAAATGTTTCACTTTTCACTTTTTGGACTTACTCAAAATAACTGTTATTTTCCTTCATTTGAATTGGTATGATATCGATCTAAATTTATTGTTTTAATTAACTTTTAAGCTATTTTTATTAGTAAATATTTTCAGATTTAGTTAAATATAAGAATTTACTGGATCGCTGACACCATAGTCATAAATCAAAGAAAATCAGTCGATCGAAGCCGTGTTAGTAAAGATCCAATTAGCCCAAAATAGTAACTAATTTAGCGATCGACAAAATTACAATTTTAGTCATGATGATAGACATCTTTTAACAATTGCAAAAATAAGGGCTTCAGCCCTTACTACAAGATCATAAAAAAAAAGGTGGACATTGCCCACCACTAAAAGATACAGTCTATTTAATTAAGATTAATTATTTGCAAGTCCCCCGAAACCGCGGGGGATGAGCTGGGGATCCAAATGTACTCGATCGTACTAATAATTGTTATAGTTGATCCATACTTGAATAATTTGTTTTGCATCCTCCATCGACTGTCTAATGTTAGCCCGAAGTAACTGAGATTTTTCAAGAATTAAATTAATATCACCCAGAATTTGATTACCAGTTTGCTCGGTAATAGTCGTTACTTGAATGTAACCGAGAATGTTGTCATAATTTTGTATTGAAAGACTTATTTCACTTAAAACTTGCTTAACGATTGAGATTTTTTCCTGAATAATAGCTTCTTTATCACTGATACCAAAAATCATTTTTTCTCTCAAATTAGTGTCAGTACTCTCACGAGCTCTTTTTCTGAGTAATCGAAATAAAGTATTTGCCTCATTTTCTACCTTGTTAAGAGTTGATTTAAGCTCGTCAAAGCTACTACTCATTTGTTCATACTTTGCCTCCACTAACTGAATTGTTTGATTAGAGATATTCTTTTCTTGAATATAAGTACCTAAATCTTGGTAACCTTCGTCAACCGATGTTATAGTTGTATCGGATAATTGTTGGATCGAATCAAATAAATTTGAAATTTGTTGTGATTTTTGAGTAAAATTATCAATGTTAGCGAACAGAATCAGTTGAACCAACAGCTAAAACTGCGAATAAAGTTAAACCGAAGAACATTACTAATGTTCGTATTCTATTGAATTTTCCAATCATTTTCTACACTCCTAATTATTTTGAACAAAACTAGTGAAATAAAAATCCACATCACATCATCAACACAAAACCACCCCAAACTTTGATAGAAGTGGGGAAGGCATTCTAAGCCTAAAGAAATAATTAAAGTTAACCAAAAAATACGATCGCTTAATTTCTTGTTGTTATTTTGATTCCAAACAAGTTCTAAAAACCATGCCAAAGAAAATGACCATAAAGCAAAAGGTAAACTAAAAATAATTGGTTCGGGAATAAATGGATATAGTGGAGCAAAAATTTTTCTCGCTATTTCTACTTCATCGCCAATACTCATCAACTCAAACCAATGAAACATTAATAAAGTGTTGGGGCGAAATAAAATATAAATTAGTCCTCCAAGTAGAAGAGGTAACAGACAAAAAAGAGTCAACTTATGACTGTAAACTTTCTTTAGTTTTCTTGATGACTTACTCATAAATTTGGTAGAAACAATTTGTTTGGACGAGTTTGATTTTGCTCTTGAACTTCATAAATTAATTGTGACAAGTATAATTAAAAAATAAATTTTTCTCATGCGAACAACTAAAATGATCGATCGTTTTGATAATTGTTATTTTTAAATGTTCGTCAAGTGAAGGGAATAAAAGATTTGTCAATAGGAAGATTGATGATAATCATACGATCGAAAAAAAAAGAGGAGAAAAATCTCCTCTTCGACTAATAATGTTATAAACTAAACTTTATCTCCCCCCTCAATCTGTACAAAACTAGTATCGTCAATAAAATAGAGGTTCTGTATTTATTTGATGCGAACAACAAATGAATAAATAAAATATAAAAAGTTTATTTTAACTGGATCGCTGACACAATAAACTTAGGAGCTTTTACTGGTATTGATTTGAGCCGTTCTAAAAAGCGATCGCACGAGAAAAAGTCTGGATCGTATAGAGATAAAATGAATCTTAATTATTTTTTTGATTAGCTTTTAAAGTTCCTGTGGCAATTTTAATTATGTCCTCTTTTAATTCTTCTGGTTCAACAACCTTTACAGCTTCTCCGAAACCTAAAATCCATTTTTTAAAATTAAATTCTCTGAGCGACCATTTTGGTAGTTGTACTTTAAAAAGATGAGGAAAATCTTTATCTCCTGTCTTGTTTTCTTCAATCTTCATATTTACTTTAGGATAACGTTTAGTACCTTCTTTAATAAAAACAAAAGCTGATTGCTTAAACCATAATTCAACTGTAACCATGACATCTTTTTGACTATTGTTTTGTAAAAATTTCTTTTGCTCTTCTACTGAAAAACCTAGAAAAATTCCCGCACTGGCATTGAGTAGTTTATTTAGATTATTAAAACTATTCTTCTGGTCACTAAAAGATCTATTGTCACTATTTGTTACGTTGAAATCTGTACAATACAAGCGATCTAATCTCTCTAAAAATATCCATTTATCCGCACGGCGTTCAAAAGCTAAATACCAAGCAATATCATAAAAAACTAATTGTAACAACCATGCTTCTCCTATCTCTTCTTCTTCGGCATATTTACCTCGATCGTGGTATTTTCCTAATTTTACTAAATGATGATTTTCGATCGCATTTATGATTTCTTTCTGCTTATATTCGTGACACAAAGCTTCTTTGCCTACTTCAGTATAATCAACAATCAAACTATTAGCGATCGCTTTTGAGGAGTAATATGAAGATTTATTTAGTAATTTAGTAGTTTCAAGAATTTGCTG
Source organism: uncultured cyanobacterium (assembly GCA_963710605.1). Classification (GTDB taxonomy): domain Bacteria; phylum Cyanobacteriota; class Cyanobacteriia; order Cyanobacteriales; family Cyanobacteriaceae; genus JAALKG01. Next base: position 209,829 of record CAVQBA010000005.1, on the reverse strand, counting down.
AAACTTGTTAGAAAACTCAGTTGCGAGAGGATCGTCAATGTCATTTGCTTGGTTTCTAACTAAATCAAAAGCTTGTTTTAATTCTTGTTCGGTTAAAATACCTGTACCGAAAAAATAACCTTTACGCATAGTTTGATGAGGAAAAACTTGATAGGGATGAATAATTAATTGAAAATCTTTCCGTAAATTATCACGACACTCTAATAAATTATATAGTCTCTTAAACCAATAATTACGATCGAGTTCTTGATTATAATCGAGTTCTTCATTCTCAATATGTTTTTTATTTAGCTCTTCTTTATATTCCATTAGTTTGTAAGTAAATCGAGGAAGAGTACCTTTTAACAAATTTTGTTTTTTGTCTTTATCTTTTTGACTTAGATGAGAAGACTGGATCGCTTCACTTAGTTTTTCAAAACTATCGGGATTGACAAGGGTCAATTTTTCAGTATCTATAAATGGATTTAAACTAATAAATTTTAAGGTTGTTAATATTCGCTCAAAAGCATCTATGTTTGAAGCATAATGAGTAAAAAAATAATCGTCATATTCAATCTTCTCTACTGTTATCGGTTTATCTTGTACTACCAAATCTTGATTATCATAAAGAAATTGATGAGATTCTAAAAAGTTTAAGTCTTCGGTAATTAAATTTCGTTCGGCATAAATTTTACCTTTTAACTGAGCCATAATAGCTGTAATTTCATCTATAGAATCAGTAAATGTTTTTTCTTCTCCAAATATTTTTTTAATCATTTTTGGATGTTCAAATTGCAAATTACCAAGAGCAGGATAATGAATTAACAAACTAATCAAATGCATTAATCGATTGAAATCAATTAATTTTGAATAACGGTGAAAAACAGAAGTTTTACTCTTACTTCTTTTTTGAGACAGGATAAATTTGTCAACATTAAAATTAATTATTTTTTCTCGATCTTTATTAGATAATTTAATATTTTTTTCATTTTTTATTTCGCAAATTTCGACAAAGCCTTCTGCTTTACTAAGGGATAATAGTTTCTTTTTAATTTCAGGTAGTCTTTCAATGGGGGGAATTGTTTTAAATATATTTTCATGTTTGAGATAGAATTCGTTATACTTTCGATCGTCAAATTTAAAATACCATCCAAACCATTCGATCGATTTAGGTATTCTTTCTTTGACTCGATTAAAAAAATCCATTCGCCAAACTCTTTTGAGGTAAAAAGAATCATAAATTACTGGTGTATTATTAGCAATCGCTTCTTCTATTTGTTTAATTACTTCTGCTTCAATTTCTAAGCGAGACTCTAAAATACTTTTATTTGGGTCAAGTTGTTGATAAATGTTATTACAAGAAATAACCTTATATTTTTTTAATTGTTGTAACTTTTGAATTAAATTTGACTTATCGGTTTCTGGAAGACTAATTAAAAGATGACATAACATGGTTATTTACTAATTACTAAAAATTTGAGTTGATTGATATAGCAGTACGAAGTAAGATTAAGATTTTTATCGATTAAAGTCTCCTCTTTGGAAGGGGAGATGAAAGAGGGGTTGTACATAGATAAAAAAACGTCCTAACTAATTCTTATGTTGCTATCTATATTAAGTAACCCCACTTAATTAAACGATAAACAGCTTTAGTTTGTAGTGACGGCTTTAGCCATCATCTTAATAGCGTTTCAAAGCCTTTTAGGGGTAATTACAAAATGTGTGCTTATTTAGTTTGAGCTACTTAGTTTTGGTTGAGACAATTGCAATTGTTAGTATGATGAGGTACATATTGATACCTCTATATCCCCTAAAGCCAAAGCTACCGTGTACACATATCTGGTGAGTAAATTTACAATACTTTATTTTGCCCCCCTAGCCCCTTTATAAGGGCAGGGCTGTTTCATTCTTAAATTTTGTAATTTCTACAACTAAGAAATAGCCGTAAATAGAACGCAGTTTTTTTCTCATAATAAAAAGACAATGTAATCAAATCACTCGATCGTATAGTAATAATAGCTTCTAGCTATTTTGCTCTTCCGAGAATGAATCAGCCCTGGGGAGATTCGGGGCTTTAAACCCTTGATTTTTTGGTAAAAAGATCATGTAACTAAATCGATCGATCGTACTGTAATAATAGCTTCTAGCTATTTATTTTGAATTGTATGTATAAATAGCAGATAGCTATTTATTTTGAGCAGATAGCTATTTTCGGTGAACGTGAATGAAACAGCCCTGTAAATCGATCGTACTGTAATAATAGCTTCTAGCTATTTATTTTGAGCAGATAGCTATTTGTAGTTATTTCTACAATTTACTAATAAATTAAAGTATCGATCGCCCATTTTTTAATATCTGAATAAATATAGTATTTTTCAGTAGCTACAAAATCCTTTTTGTAATCCCGTTTTGAGGCAATTAAAGGACTAGTCAGAATTTGTTCTATAATCCATAATATCTCATCGTAAGAACAAGCGCCATCAGGACGATTTTGATTAGCTTCTGTTAGTCGTGCAGGAGAAATACCCTCAGCATGATGAACTGTTTTATTACGAAAATCAGCCCAATATTCTAAACTTTCTAGTAAACCTAAAATACCTTTGGCTGTATTATTATCTTGTAGTTGATATTCTATTTCATTCCAATAATTTATTTGATTAGTTATCTTTAAATTTTGAGAGCGATGTTTTACTAAAATATTAATATAATTTACTTTACTAAAACGATTGAATTTTATATTGTGATATTTACCATATACATTCTTTTCTAAGTCTTTAAATTGAGAAAATAATTCATTTCCAATATCATTTTTAAAGTGTTCAAGTTTAATATGATACAGACTAGTTAGATATTGTTTTCCTCCGATTATTTTAATCATTTTTTGAAGCATAATATCGTAAAAAGACATCATACTAGAAAGCATATTAGCTGTTTGTCCTAATTCGTCATAAATGCAACATTGAGTATAAATATTTAGTAAATTATCGTAGTTACTTTCTTCAAGCTGACTTTGAATATCACTCAGATTATTAACTAATTGTGGCGGTGTATTTTCTAACGCAGATTTAATGATATTTCGGCTCGAACTAATATCTAAATTAAATGCCGAAAGCCCAGCTTTAAGTACGCTTTTAACTAATTCTGTAGTTCTTCGATTCTGTTTAATTAAACTTTTTTGAAGTACTTCTTGCTCGATAAAAAATGTTAAAGTTTTATTCCAATCGTTAAGAATTTCAGTACACCCATCAAAATCCCATCTATTTAAAAGTTGCTTAACTGTATTGTATTTTTGACTGCGGGTATATTGCCAAAAAGAAGTTAATTCACAATCAGAATTTTTACCTGATAAAACATTTTTGAGTGATAGCTGAGGATTAAGAAAAAGTTGTTTTGACATTGGTGCAGATATAGTTTGCATTTTTAATGCAGTCTGCATATTCGGAATACCACCTTTGAGGCTTACTAGTAATTGTTCGTTACCATCATAAGTATGAATTAATTCTTGAAAAAAACTGTAATAAAAATCTAATAATCGATCTAAAGATTCATTATTTAAGACAATTTCTTCAGGAATGTATTTAGCAAATAAATTAACATCATAATCGTTTTCTTTTAACCATTTTTCTAAAATTTTAAACAGATAAATCGAGTCTTGAGGGTGAAGCGATTTTTGGTTAGTAACAAAGAAATAAATATTTTTAACTTGAAATTCTTTAACTGCTTTGTCAATGACTCCTAAAATACGACAAGGTTTAACTCTGTCTTTCCAATCATCGTAATTATCAAGAATTGCCTTTGTTAAATCTCGAAAAGAGTAGCGATAAAACTTTTTTTCTCCTCGTGATTCTTCTTTAACTTCTACTTTCAATGGTTGACAGATAGTTTCGGTGATATAGAATTGTAGATTATCCCAATAATCTTTTTCTTCTTCACTTAATTCACTGTAATTCATATTAGGCTGAATACGATCGAACCCAATCGGTAAATAATAACCATCTACTTTCACTGCTAAATCTGATGTTCCAATGTTACAAATAAGAATAGTCATATAATCATTCTATTAATATAGCAATTATCACCATTACGAGGTACATATCGATCCCCCACGAGTCCCCCTTATTAAGGGGGACTTGTCGATCGCTAACTGTACTTCACAAGTATGGAAAACGCTATAGTTACTATTTCTGAGTCTAGTTTAAAAAAAACAATTGTCTCTATTTTTGATGCGAATAAGAAACATTTAGTAATATTTGACTTTACTTTGTCTCATTGACTTGCTTATAACAATGAAAACGATCGTCTCCAACACAAATTATAGTCGAATCAATTTGTGATTACTTATACTCTCGCCAACCCCTCGTGTTTCTCACGGGGCTTACAAGCACCTGAAATAAATTCAGGTGACAGCCCCTCCCCTTCCAAGGGGAGACTTTCATCAACACAAAAAGTGCAATTATAAATTCATTTAGCTATACGATCGCTTTTATTCGTCGGCTTAGAAATATTGTCGATCGTCATAACAAAATATTCATACACCCTGCTATAGCAAGGGGCAAAGGGCAAAGGGCAAAGGGCAAAGGTAAAATCCTTAGATGGTACAGCGTTCGTTCTTATACTATGTCTTAACTAACTCGTTCTCTGCTATATCAGTCAACAAAAAAAAAGAATGAAGTCTGCCACTGTAAAAAATAGCAAATTTCATCCTCTTTTATTAATTGTTCTCCGATCGTTAAACCAGAGACAGCAATTGCTGTAACTCCAGTGATTCTTTTTTCGTTTCCATTAATTGTTTGTTCTCCGATCGTTAAACCAGAGCTAACAGTCACACAGGAGATCGTACTTGTCTCAACGTTTCCATTAATTGTTCTCCGATCGTTAAACCAGAGTGTAATTTTTTGAAAGCTGACAGTTTTGTCAGCTTAGTCTCGTTTCCATTAATTGTTCTCCGATCGTTAAACCAGAGCCTAGCAGAATTTGGAAACGATTTAAAGAATGCATTCAACGTTTCCATTAATTGTTCTCCAGTAGTTAAACCAGAGGGGAACTCGAACAACTCTTCTGTGAAGAAGAACGCAAGTTTCCATTAATTGTTCTCCAGTAGTTAAACCAGAGGAGGAGAGTAATCGCCCTTCTCGTTCCTCTAATAGAAGTTTCCATTAATTGTTCTCCAGTAGTTAAACCAGAGAATCAAGTTGGCCGAGTTAACGATAATGAAGAGCTGGAGTTTCCATTAATTGTTCTCCAGTAGTTAAACCAGAGTAAAGCGTCTCACTGAATGCTCATTTGCAAACCAGTTTCCATTAATTGTTCTCCAGTAGTTAAACCAGAGAATTGTACCCACCAACGACTACTAGTGTTCTGGGTCATCGTAGTTTCCATTAATTGTTCTCCAGTAGTTAAACCAGAGTAGGATCTCACCCAAGGTTACAGGAATCACCTGGAGGTTTCCATTAATTGTTCTCCAGTAGTTAAACCAGAGTTTGGTGTTGAAGTAGCTCAAGCCGGAGAAATCGTATATCCGTTTCCATTAATTGTTCTCCAGTAGTTAAACCAGAGGAAGTGAAATTTCACCTCAGGTTGGCGATCTTTTGTTTCCATTAATTGTTCTCCAGTAGTTAAACCAGAGAAAAGAACAAAAAGAAGAAATTACTCAAAAAAAGTTTCCATTAATTGTTCTCCAGTAGTTAAACCAGAGTTAGAAGATTTTATGAAAGCGCTACACGCTTCATAAGTTTCCATTAATTGTTCTCCAGTAGTTAAACCAGAGACGCTTTTTTCCAAGGGGTACAAAACCTACTAGGAGAGTTTCCATTAATTGTTCTCCAGTAGTTAAACCAGAGAAAAATACAAGAAAAATTAATTGAAGAGTATGAAAATGTTTCCATTAATTGTTCTCCAGTAGTTAAACCAGAGGTTGAGTTCTACGGGCAAAATATAATTTCTGGCGGCATGTTTCCATTAATTGTTCTCCAGTAGTTAAACCAGAGCAATTTTCGACGATAAAGATGAAATCTCTATCGACATGTTTCCATTAATTGTTCTCCAGTAGTTAAACCAGAGTGTTCATTTGTTTTATGCTAGCAATTTTGTGGTTTAAGTTTCCATTAATTGTTCTCCAGTAGTTAAACCAGAGAGTTGCGTTCTAGAAAGCATATAGACTAAGGCTTTCAAACCCCCTAATCGACACACCAGCCATTTCTGTTCTTATTATATGCCAAAAGTAGAAAAATTACCTACCTCAAACACAGTCTGGATATAGCATCGACACAGGTCAACGAAAAATATAGCTTTCAGAGATTTGTTTCGGTGTGTAGGCTCTTTTATTCTTTCTATGTAAATATACCTCAAATAACTATAAATCAAAGATTACAGAGATTATTTTACCGTTTTGTAGCTAACGAAAACTCGTATCGACACACCAAACGATCGATCTAAAACATATGTATTTTTAATGTAGTTTTTTAACAAATTATTAACTATTTTGATGTTCGCAGGAAAATGATTGTATTTATTTTTAATTAACTTTATGATTGCCAAAGTTGCTGATAACAATATCATGGTTAAATAATAATGCTCCGAAAAATTTATGGATCGATCAAAGCATCAGTTCTAAACTCGGAAAATCAAAAACAATTATGGAAAGCTCTTAATATTAGTGAAAATCAAATAAATGAATTAGAAACTTGGTGGCAACAAGAGGGAAGATTATCTCAGAAAATAGCTAGTTCATCCGATCGAGTTAATTTAGAAAGTAAAAACGATCGAACTAATCTTGAAGAAGAAATATTATTAAGACATCCCATTAGCGGACAAAAACAAAAAATTAAATCTCAATCGATCGATATTTCTAGTCTAGTTGAGCAATATGAATTAAATACCTTAAATCATCAACAGTTATTTTACTGGTTATGGCGTTTTTTACCAGAAATTCAAGCCCAACAGGGAAAAAATATACTCACTCCTGCTAATTCTGTATTACCAGATTGCCCTTCAAATAGTTACGCTTCCACTGTTTCTGCCCTAATCGGTTCTATGTATCCTGAAAACAAGGAAACAGAGGCGTTAGAGGAACAATCCGACGTTTGGCAAAAAGGAGAAAAACCATTTCATCCTTATCTAATTTTATTTACCTTTTCACCCGTACAAGAGTTTATTAAAGCCTCTCGTAAGTTTTTAGATTTTTGGTCTAGTTCTTATTTGTTACATTACTTAGGAGCTAAAGTATGTTGGTTTATTGCCCAAGAATATGGCCCCGATTCGGTGATTACACCTTCGTTGTGGGGACAAGAAATTATTGATGCTTTGATTCTCAAACAGTTAGATATTGAAGATGTCTTCAAAAATAGCTTTACACAAATTATCGGTTTCAACCCCATCGATCGATTTAACGATCGAGAATCGAATAGTTTAGCTACTGCGGGATTTCCTAACGTTATTACAGCATTAGTACCCAGCAAACAAGCCGCCGAAAAGCTAGGTAAAAAATTACAACAAGAATTAAAAAAAGAATGGCAAACCATAGCTTATAAAGTACGTGATGATATTAAACAACAGGTAATTAAATATTTAGAGGATGAAAATGAGCCATTATGGGAAAAAATAAAAGATGATTTTCCCTCGACTGTCAATCTTAATCCTTATCAACATGAATTAAATAAATGGAAAACAGGAGGCTGTTGGGAATGGAATAAATTGTGGCAAGCTCAAATCGATAATACTTGGGAAACATATTGGACAGCTATTCCTTTAGGCAATCCAGAACAACCTTTGAGCCTCGAAAATTTGAAGCAACAAAATATTCAGACATGGAAAGAAGCACAAGAAACGATCGCTAATCCTCGTACCGAACAAATAATTCCCACCCCAGCAGAAGAAGAGATTTACCTACAGTTTAACGTTGGTACTTGGTGGGGAGCAATACAAGCTCGTTTGGGGCAATCAATTCAAGCGGTGAAAAATACTCGTAGTTGGCAGATTCCTCCTGCCCCTGGGGAACGATCGACTCTTTCAGGACAATTTAGTGCATTACATCCTGCGTTTAATTATAATCACAAATACCGAGAAGGTGCGGGTAAGCCAGAAAGTTCGATGCGTCTTTTTTGGCGAGTGATGGCAGAAGTATATCCCGGACTATTTAATGGTACAGAAAAACTTAATGCGATCGAAATAACTAAACGGATGGCATGGATAGTAGGAGGAGTTGCCGAATCTTTGGGTATCACTGAAGAAAATATTACCGATTTTGATTCTGTTAGTTATAGTGACAGTATTGATTATGAAGCCTTAATTCGATTTCCTAATGCAAGCTCGATCGCTTCGGCTCGATTTATGCGTGAATATCCTCAAAAAGCTAAAAATTATTGGCGTATTTTAAACAAATCGATCGCAACTAACTTAAACGATAAAAGAGATTTATTTGCTTCTAGTACTCGTGGTCGCCCTTTACATATAACTCAAGCCGATCGAGCAATTAATCCTCAGCACAAAAATGGTGATAATTACAACGGTGTCATGTTTTCTAGTAAATGGTTAGCTGAAGATCTCAATCTTACTGCCAAAGCTAACAAAAATAACCCAGATAATGACAATAACCAAAATGAGTTATCTACCCTCAGAAGCATAGTAGATTCAGCCCACAAAGAAAGTGGCTTTGGCGATACTTCTCCTGCTGACTGGTGGGTAATAGTTTTAGGTGATGGGGATAGTATGGGTAAATACGTTTCTGGTCGAAAATTGAAAAATTATCAGGAATATTTAATTAGTGATTTAATTGATGAAGAGATTAAACAAAATGAAAAATATGCTGATTTACTAACTACCAAAAAAAGAATGGGGCCCGCAACTCATGTCGGTTTAAACCGTGCTTTGTTAGATTTTTCTAACCGTTTAGTTCCTTATCTTACCGAAAAACGTTTTTGTGGCAAAGTAGTTTATAGCGGTGGCGATGATGTGATGGCGGTTTTACCCTTAGCCGATTTACCTGAATATTTACTTTCGATTAGAGCCGCTTGGAGTGGCAAAAACGATCCTTACAATCAATTTGCTACTCGTCAGAATACCGATAACTCTAATGACGAAGATAGCGGTTATTGGATACCCAAACAAGACTTAGAAGGATTACAAAACGATCGTCCTTATTTCACGATGGGTAAAGATGCCACTATGAGTTTGGGTGTTGTTATTGCTCATAAAAGTGTACCTCTACCGACAGTGTTAGAAACCCTTTGGAGTGCCGAAAAAGAAAGAGCTAAAAAAATTACAGGTAAAGATGGTTTATGTTTTCGAGTCATCTATGGAAGTGGTAATGTGTTGGAGGCTTTAATGAAAGGTAGTCTTTTACCAAAGTGGTGGAGTTTCGTTCGAGATTATCGCTTTAAAACCAAAAAAGAACTTTCAGCAGTAGATTCGGAGCAAATAGATTTAAGCCCCTTGTTACATCGATTAGCTGAAGAATTACCTCGTCATGCTTGTATAACCCCAGAAGACAAATTAATTGTTAAAGCCGCTCAGGTGATTATCGACAAAAGAGATTCGAGATTTACCACCCCAAGTTAAAAACAATTTAATCGACTGGTTAGATGAATGGGAAGAATGGAAACAATCCCCTCAAATATAGTATAAAAGACCTAGATGGGGTAACTAACGAGGAGTTGGAAACCGTTAATAACTCAACTATTAAAGAACATTTAGGAACTAAGATTAATGACTTAGCAAACATCTTAAAATTTACTGCTTTTTGGATAGATAAAATGAATCAACATAATCAATGGATTGAGGAGGATAAATAAATATGTATTGGTATGCACTCGATCCATTAGATGTCCTACTTTTTAGAGAAGCAAAACCATTTAGCCCCGGAGAAGGTTCGTGGGCAAAAGGTCAGTTTCCTCCTGCTCCTATCACTGTTTTTCAAGCATTACGATCGAGTTTATTAGAGAACAACGATCGAGTTCAAACATTAAATAGTCGAGAGGCAAAATGGGAAAACCACTTAGAATTTATTGGCGTTTTTTTGTTAGATGAAAACGATCGAATGTGGCTACCAACACCTAAAGATTTAATCGCTTTGGGTAAAAAGAAAAATACTCAAGAAGGAGCGGATAAAGAGGATGACTTAGAAGATAACAATGATGATTGGCATCGTACTCTTCGTTTAACTCCTGCCTACGATAAAAACGATCGAGATTCTGCTTCTCTTTGGCAACATCTTTGTTTTGAAGAGGATAAATTACCGCCAATGGTAACTCCAAATCATGAAATAGAAAGCGATGAATTTGTTTGTCGTCCGCAGACATGGATTAAATTTTCAGCACTCGAACAATATTTACAAGGAGAAAATCCATCTAATCCTGAAGATTTTACCGAAGATCCTTGGGATGTGCAAGTATTACCTCATATTCAGATGGAAAAAAACAGCCGTCAGGTAAAAGAATCGGAGGGATATTTCACTGAAGTAGCGATTCGTTTAAAACCTCATTGGCGTTTAGTCGCAGGAATAAATCTAAAAATTTCTTCTACTGTAGTACGTTTGGGTGGTGAAGGACATCATGTATTAATTACCCCTTTAGATGAAGATTTTGCCCAACGTCATCAATTACTTACCCAAAAATCTGAGCTTAATTGGCACGATAACAATCAAATCAAATCGGCTTACTTATTAACACCGGGTTTAGCCCAAACAGAACAATTTCTTTACGGTATATATCCCGATCGTTGGCAAGAGTCGCTTTGTGGTTGTGTCAGCGATCGACCTTTACTACTAGGAGGAGTTTCAACGATCGATCGTCGTTTATCTAACTCACAAAAGACAGATAAAGAATTTGCCCTTTTACCACAACGGGCATTTGTTCCCCCAGGGACAGTGTATTTATTCCACACAAAACCGACAAATTGTCAACTATTATTACCAACTCAAGGAGGAGTTTGGTTAGATACATTTACTAGTTTGAATTATGGAAAATTATTATGGAGCGATCGCAAATGAACCAATATTTAACTTGTTTTAACTTATTAACACCTTTACATACAGGAGGAAGTAGCCAAGAAGGTAATTTAATGGGTATAGCTAGAGAAGTACATACCGAGTTTCCTTACTTACCAGCATCTTCTTTAAGAGGAAAAATTAGAGCCGAATTAGAATCACTTTTTACTGAAAATGGAGAAGCCGATCTATTTTTCGGGCAAAAGATTAGAAACGGCGAACAACCAACAGAAGGAGAAGTCTGGTTTGCCGACGCTAGTTTGATTGCTTTTCCCATCGCCTCATTAACTCATCATCTTATCTGGATTACCTGCCCTTTATGGTTATCTAGACTCAATCGCTGGTTAACAAATCGACCTTTAAGTGAAACTATAACTCAAGCATATGATAGTTTGGCTTCGTCCAAATCGGCGTTAACTACTTTTGAGGCTTCAGAGATTTATTTACAAACAGCAATCATTAAAAGTAATCAATTAGAAAAAATAAATTTACCCGATGATTCGCAATTAGCCAATTTATTTAACCTCGATACTTTACTTGAAAGTCTCACCAAGAAATTAGTCATTATTAGCGATGAGGATTGTATTTCTTTAGTGGAAACAGGCTTACAAAGAGAAGTTAGAGTAGCCTTGAATGAAGGCTCAAAAACAACTAAAGATGGTTCTTTTCGCTCAGAAGAAGCTATTCCTTCAGAAGCTGTTTTATTTTTTCCTTGGGGTGTTAAAGCATCTAAACAACCAGAAAAAACCAATCGAGTCAAAACACAATTACTAGAAAGTATCAATAGTCGAATGCAGTTTGGTGGTTTGGAAAGTTTAGGAAGAGGTTGGGCTGACTTAAATACGATCGAAATTAGCCAAAATTAAAACAATATTAATTGACAGGAGTTTTCATACTATGGGTAAACAACGCAAAAACAAATATAAGCAACAAAACAAAACAGTACCAGCTACAACAAACGTTAGTAAATCATCTACGATGAATCAATCTAATGTACAACCTACTCAAAAGCGACTGACTACGATGAAACTAGATTCTCGCTCTTTTAGCCAAGAAGCTTATAAAGGTTTAACTGAATTAAAAACAATTCTCCATCGAGAATTAGGAGGAAATAGTTATGACAGTAAAGCCTGTAACCTTATTAGAGGATTAACTGCTTATATTTCTACATGGGGGCTTCATCGTTTGAGTGGTGATGCCCAAAAATTCCTCATTGGTACTGCCTCCGATACTAAATATAAAGGTTATGTTTATCAACAGTTTTTGATCAAACTCAAAAGTTTCAGTGGTAGTAATTTTGATGTTGATGACGAATCTACTTTAATTAACTTACCCTTAAGAAGATATACAGGTTTAAATCGTCTTGCCATTCAATTATCCAAAGAATGGTCTTTTTGGGCAGTAGCAGTATTAGGCGAACCAAAAAATGATTAGGAGGTAACTAGATAATGATAATTAATCCTTTACAAGCTCTCAATACAAAAGTACTTACGACCGAAAGGCAAATATCCCCAATTTTAGAATCGGTAGAAGATGCAGAACAAACTTGTAATGAAATATATCGTAAATTAACAGCAAGAACAAAAAAACTAGCTACCGAAAGCCTCAAAATCGAATTTTCTTGGCGTGTTCGAGTTGGGGGAATGCGTGGCTTTCGAGAATTACTTTTACCTGTATTTCATCCTGTTTATGGTGTACCTTATCTTCCAGCTAGCAGTTTAAAAGGAGCTATCCTCGCACAAGCTAAAAAAGATACTAAAAAAGGAGAAATTAGCTTAACCGAAGTAAAAAGAATTTTAGGTGATATTGATGAGGGTATTGGTACGGTACAAATTTTAGATGCTTTTCCCACCGAACCTTGTTTGAGTACTGATATAGTTAATCCTCAATGGACATGGCAAAATAACAATCGAGTAAAATATGACCCCGTGCCTCACTTTTTTCTGTCAATGGAAAAACCTGAAATTCTAATTGGTTTAATGTTGACAAGTAAAGGTAAAAATCAATCTGCCGATTTAATAACTGTCAAAAATTGGTTAAAAAAAGCGTTACAAGCTGGAATAGGCTCGAGAGTAAATGCTGGTTACGGACGAGCTAACGCTAAAGCTAATTTACCCTATTCTGGTGAATATCATTTTCAATTTTATTCTCAAGGTGTTTATGGTGCGTTTCCTCCGAATAAAGATAACCAATGGAATGGCGATGTGGAATTTCGCCCGATCGCTTTAAGAGGTATTTTACGTTACTGGTTCAGAGCGATCGCTTTAGGCTTATATGATATACAAACAAGTAAACGTTTAGAAAATCGATTATTTGGTCAATTAAACCAAGAAAGTACTACTCGTTTGGATATTACTTTAAGTGAAGAAGATTTAGGAGATAGTAAAAGAAAAGAGCCTTACTATTGTCAAGGTGAAATTTTATTAGAAGCAAAAAACCAAAAAGATTTCGAGCTAATAGAATCTTTATTGAAATTTGCATCTCATATAGGAGGATTTGCAAAAAGTTCTCGTCGCCCCTTACATCTAAATAATAGAAGACTAAGAGGATGCTTTTGGGAATTAAGCGATTTTATTCTTCCTTGTGTAGAGTCAGACTGGCAAATTTTTATTCAAGATGTTTTAGATTGTTTTCGAGCTATTCAACCTCAAGGTAATCCAGCTAATCATAGTTTAGGAAATCAACAAAATCGTTATCAAGATGTTTTCGACGATAATAGTAGAATATTTTTGATTCCTTCTACTCAATTAAAATATCCTAGTGAAGTTGACGATTGGTATAGAGAAGGTTACAAAAAAGATGTCTTAGGAGAAGGATTAAACTTACTTTATAGTAGCGATTGTTTTAAAGGATTTAATAATCAAACTAATAGAGGAAACGCTGATGTAGGAGGTAAATTAGGTATTCCTTCTTACGTTTGGATTAAATCTAATTATCCTGATGATGATGATGCTTATCAGGTAGTAACTATTTTTGGAGTTAATCACCCCCAGAGAAATAATTTCGCTAACGCAATGTCAGCTCGATCGATTCAAGTTTGGTAATTTGAGCAGAAAAAAGTTACTTTAACTAATTAAGCAAAATCGATCGGCAACCAACTAAACATTACTCTGAAAACTCTTCAAATCCTTACTATATTTCGAGAGTTATCGAGTATTCGTAACATTATTGTCTATTAACAAAATAAACTAGCTAACTAATGACTAAAACTTATGTTATCTATCATGGCAATTGTCTAGATGGATTCTGTTCAGCTACCATCGCATACAAATTTTTTCAAGAACATCATCCCAATACAAAAGTAGAATACATTGCAGGTTATCACCAATCTCCCGTACCAAAAATGGGGAAAAACAGTGTTATCTATCTACTAGACTTCAGTTATCCTCGAAACATCATTTTAGAATTACAAAACGATCATCAAAAGGTAATTATACTCGATCACCATAAAACAGCCCAAGAGGCGTTAATGGGATTATCAGGAGCTTTCTTTAACTTAAACAAATCGGGAGCAGTATTAACTTGGAATTACTTCTTCCCCGAATCTCCCTTACCTTGGTCAGTAAAGATGTTTGACGATCGAGATTTATGGAAATGGGAAATAGAACAAACAAAACCTTTCACCGAAGCAGTATTAAATTTAGTTGATTTTGATTTAGATACTTGGCAAAACTTATTAAATGACGATCGATATGTCTCAAACTTAGTCGAACAAGGTAAGACTATTGTTCGAGCAGGAAAAAATCAAGTTAAAAATCAATTAAAAAATGTTTATTGGGCTAATCTGCCAGAACAACCAGATCGAGTACCGATGATTAATAGCCCTCATATGGTCTCAGAAACTTGTCAAGCTATGTATGATAAATTTCCTCAAGCACCATATGTAGTGATGTGGAGTTGTATTGATGATACGATCGTGATTAACCTTCGTAGTCGTAAAAATGGTGGTGCTGATGTATCGCAAGTAGCTAAACACTATGGTGGTGGTGGTCATAAAAATGCCGCAGGAGCGAAAATTAATGTAAAACAATGGTTTGAGTATTTTTCTAGTTTAACTCACTAATTTCGTTGAGAAAAAGAACTTTCTTTCAATAATTGTATCTTCTCAACACAGAAAGAAAATAAGATCGATTTTGACTATTCGATCGTCTATCTTATCTTGTTTGAAAATATCACCAAAATCTCAAACCTATTAACTGTAAAAGTTTTAACATCAATCTTCTACATATATTTAGTTGTTCGCACGAGCAACATGATTATTCCTCATAATTAATTTATTCTAGTTATTAATCGAAACAACTCAGTTAATACAAACACAGATTAATTATGAAAAGAAATAAAAGTATATGTACTCTTGCAAGCAGTCTGATTTTGGTTTCAGGCAGTTTTACGACTGTATCCGCTAGTCAAGATGGACTAAATAAAATTGAACCCAATACGATCGATACTGCTGATTTATTACTCTCACAACCGTCAGACAATATATTGACTGCTGGTTTTTGGGATGTATTTAATGATGTAAAGGAGGGAGTTGATGATGTATTAGACATAGTTGAGCAAGAAAAAGTACGTGAAGAAAAACGAGAAAAAAGAGAAATAGCCGAACAGCAACGTCAAATACGTTTAGAAGAAAGAAAAAGAAGACAAGAAGAACTTGCACAAGCTCGTGCGGCGGCAAAAGAACAAGAAATTCAAGAAGCAGTCAGAAGAAGAGCTTATTTTGAAAGTCTTTCTCCAAGCGAACAACAAGCTTATATTGAAAAACAACAGCAAATCAGACAACAACAAGTAGCTGCACAATTATTACTTATGGGTCTAGTTTTAGATGGATGGATTAGTGGTGGTATGTCTAATAATTCGCAACCGAGTAACGATCGAAATATTCCGATTGAAAATAATACATCAACTCAAAATAATTCTCGTCCCAATCCAGTCAAACCGATCGATCCTTTTTATGGTGATTGTCATTCACCGATGGGTTGCTAAATCGATTTCCATAAGTGGCAAATTATTTGTCACTTGTAGAAATTTATTTCGTCAAGTTAAAAATAAGAGGAGCTTAGATATTACGGAGTACAATCACTGGAGGGAAAAATAAAAAAAATAATAACTTTTACTCTTCATGACAAAGTTATTAAATTACTAATAGCGATCGTATGAATTAACTAATAAGTGTATCTTTTTGAGTTCTCATATTCTCAAAATAATACGCCTTAGTAGTACTAATCTAGATTTTCCCTCAGTTTTTTAATCGGATGATAACTTTAGAGATTCTCATTTCCTCAATTTCTTAGTATTACTACTCGATCGATTTTGACAATTAATCACATTTGCGATTGTGCGTAGAACGGTACTACACGATCGCGCAGCGGCGACTGAAGTCGATCGAATCTTATTGAAAATGATGTAACATTTCAAGACTGAAGATAGCTTAGGACAGTAGATTTTATTTTTAATTAAATAACTAGTATATGATTATTATAAAATAAGGTATTACCTAAGTTATACAACTTTATTATCCTATTACAAAAAGATTTGTCGATCGCTTAAAGCGGCAGGCGTAGCACGATTGCGATCTTAAACAAAAGTTTTAATAATTTAATTTAAAAAATTATATTGTAAACACATTCATCTATATAGTTTTCAGAAAAGTTACTAACTTTATTGTCATTAAAATTGTAGAGAAAAAGCTTAGTTAGTCTTTAGTTACCAACTTTATTTATTTAGTTTCAATTTTTATTGACGAAGTAATAAGGCTTTAATAGGTTGAAAGTTACCAACTTTATTGTCACTCTACACTTTCATTAACAGAGTAAATGACTATGAAACCAGAAACACAGTCTCAAGACATCACCTCTACACAAACCAATCCTTCTAACATCATCAAAGATAAAGAAAAGATAAAATTATCGACTCCATTACCACAAGAAAATATGATGACAAAGAATCATCAATTTGGTTTTTCATCGAATTTGAAAACTATTATTCTCGGAGGAATTTTAGTTGTAGCTATCATTGCTACTGTTTCAATTTTTTCTGGGGATACAAATATCTGTGTAGCTAGTGTAAATTGTGAAAACGGTTCGGCTCACTCTGCAACAGGTAATTTACTAGCACTTATTGGTGGTATTGCTGGTTATGCGATCGCAACTACGATGGGAGTCTCTTTACTTCCGGCGGTGGGAATTGCGGTATTAATTTGGTTTGTGACACAGGCTTCGTAAAAAATATTGTTGATCCTTAATATTTGACATGAATGTAATTGAAATAGAACAAGTATCTAAAACCTTCAGAAAAAATATATTTTCTCCTAACAGCAATAAAGTGTTAGAAAATATTAATTTAAACCTGAAACAAGGAGAATTTTTAGTCTTAAAAGGGGAAAATGGCTCAGGAAAAACTACCTTATTAAACTTAATTTTAGGTTTAATTAAGCCTAATCATGGCACTGTTAAATTAATGGGTTTATCTCCTCAAGATCCCCTTTCTAAAATGAAAATAGGTTATGTACTTCAAAACACTGGAATACCAAGCAACATTAAAGTCAAAGAATTAATTTCTTTATGGCAAAGTTATTATGTTAATTCTTTGAGTGTAGAAGAAGTATTAAGCAAAGTAGATTTAAAAGATCAAGCAGAATCTTGGGCTACAGACTTATCAGGAGGACAAAAACAAAGGTTATACTTTGCCTTAGCATTAGTGGGAAATCCTACTTTATTAATATTAGACGAACCTACCCGAAATTTAGATGAAAGCGGTTATAATGCCTTCTGGAAACAGATTAAAGAATGTATTGAAGAAAGCAAAACAATTCTGATGGTGACTAATAATAAATCTGATCGAGAAAAATTAGATATGTTAAAGCCTAGAATTATTACTTTAACTAAATACTCTGAAGTCTCAGACAATAGTCAATTAACTGAAAATTCTGAGGATACATTATTAACAGAAATTACTACTTTGGAGTCTGTCAATGATGTAAAACCACCTTCTTATTTAAAGATATTGTTCAAACAAATAAAGTTTGAAATAATACAAATTTTACGCACCCCTTTATATTTATTAGGAATATTTTTTATTGCTTTTTTAATTCCATTTTTACTTAAATTATCAGGAAATGAAATTGTTAAGGAAGATTTAAGTTTACCATTAACTGCCACTTGTGGGATTTTTTTGTTCACTATTGTTATTGATAGATTAGCAAAAAGAATTGTGGTAGAACGATCGGAAAAATGGTTAAATTTAATCAAAGCAACCCCATTAGCACCTACCATATATATTGGGGCAAAATTAACAGCAATTAGTCTGATTTGTGGAGTTTTTACGGTAGTTTATTTTTCTTTAATAACTTCTGTAGCACATATTGAAATTACCAGTAATTTATCTGCTCTTATTTTAGTATTAATCATTGGCATTATTCCCTTCGGGCTACTAGGAATTACATTAGGTTTTGTTCTCGAAACAAAAAGTGCAGATTCTCTTTTAGGATATTCATTAATATTAGTTCCCATTTTTTGTTGGTTATTACCTATACCTATTCCCGATAAATTTTCTTGGTTAGCAGATTTATTAGTATTATTGCCTTTTTATCATTATCGAAACTTAGTAGAATCTATAATAAATGATGGAAATAATAGTTACATTTTTATCAATATACTGTGGTTAGTGTGGGCTACTTTTTTATTTTATTATTTAGCGGTGTTGTCTTACCAAAGAGAAAAAGTTATTCAAAGATAATAGTAACAAAAGAGGTAGGCGGTGCATCGCCTTACTTATATAATTGATTTAGGCAAAAATCAAATTTAAGTAGTTAACAAAAGGTTTAAAATCTTGATCAGAACATAGAAGAGGAAGATTATTTTCTAGACAAAAAGTAGTAATAATTACATTATTAAGACAAATCTAACTTTCTCACTTCCTCTGTTTTGTTACCATTAAATTAGATTTAACTCATTGTTTGGATAATAAAAAACTTTTAGGTACTTTTACTTGTAGTTGTAGCATGGTTTATAGTCGAACTATTTTAGAATCATCCAACTCAGATAATTATAAACCGAATCGAATTATTAGCTATGGCGAACAGTGGCATAAAAAATTACAAGATTTAGTCGAAAACGAAAAGTTAGGATTAAGGGCAACTGCTATAGAGTTAAAAGTAACAACCATAACGATCGATCGTCAAAATAGACAAAACTGGTTACAACTACAAAAATAATATCCTGATGCGATAAAAACTGAACTGAGAAAACTATCTCCTGCTTTATATACCAGATTATATAGGGATCGATCGCCCTTCCCAAAAACGCTCTCAATTAACTTAAGATGAGAATACTTTCTGTTTCACTATTATAAAATTCCATAATAATTAAAAAATTACTCCTTAAAATTTCTATAATCTTTGAAGTAGGGCTATTACCAATACGAAGATAGATAAACTTTGGTGGATGACCATATAATAAACTACGTTGGTGAAAATCAGAGTCTTTAGAAACAATTACAAAATCATTATATTTGGCAAATTCCCAGATCAGAGAATCATCAGTATTGAGGAGTGATAAAGTTTTGACGTGGTGAGAATTGGGATACAAATCAATGATTTTATTAATAATTCGATCTGATAAATTTTCATCTAATAATAATTTCATAAAGATGCAATAAATAATTTTTTCTCTCTATCCGCCGCAAAAGCCAAACAAGCCTTAATATCTTCACGGGTTAATTCTGAAAAATCTTCAAGAATTTCTGCTTCTGTCATTCCACCTGCTAAATATTCTAAAATATCGTAAACAGTTATACGCATTCCTCGAATACAGGGTTTTCCACTTCGCTTTCCCGATTCTATCGTAATAATATTTTGGTAACTCATAATGATTTTATTATTTTTAGTTTTTTGATTGTATCTAATATCAGTTCAAATAAAATTTGCAACAGTTACTGTTAGTAAGTCCACCAAAATTGGGGGATTTAGTCTATGCTTAATCTGTTTTTTTATTTTTTGATTGTATCTGATTCTCAAAAATTTTTAACTACCAAATTATTTTTGAGATATAGCAATTATTAGTATTATGAAGTACAAAGAAAGCTCCCCCTATCCCCCTTCTCAAGGGGGACTTGTAAATTGTAAATGTACTTCATAACCATGAGAAACGCTATAAACAATATCAATGCTTAATAATGATCGATAGCTTAATACCAACTTTTTCCATCGCATACTAACCTAAATAGTACTATTTCAAAATAAATCCCATTTAATTTTTACAAATTATTAATAACGAATATCAAAATATTGAAACTGTCTTTATTCCCTGATTACAACTCATTTAGCTATATCACATCGGTTTTCTTTAAAGGTGGTAAAGCATCTGACTCAAGAGAAATTTCATAACGACTTTTGACAGTACTAGTACTATTCCAAGGGGGATGCCAGTAAGTTTCCTGAATAACAGTTTTGGTTGTCGAGCATTCAAACCTTACTAAACTGAGGTTATTTCTACCGACAACTTCTGAACCTTCCTGTAACCAACGATTACGCCATAACCAATTAATTAACTTCTCGATCGTTTTTTGCCACAGATTATTTTGCTCTTCTTCTGAAAAAGAAGACTGTTGCCAAGATAATGACTGTGCAGGTTGTCTTTTACACCATTCAATGCGATATTGCCAATCAGGAAGCGATCGATTAGAGTTGAAATCAGTTTTTTTTCGCCACCCCAAAGACTTGTTTACTTTTTTAAGCTTTAAAGGTTGCTCCCATCCTACCCAAAATTGCGTTTTTTCTCGAAATAACGATTTGAATTTAGTATGAGCAATGCGAGCTGAAGTTTCCGAATTTTTAATCGCACTCGAAGTTAATTGAACTAAGACATTAGTTTCTAAAGTGTCGTGAAACCAATGAGTTATTCGTACCGCACTACTATAATGAATATCTCCTGAAAGAATAATGACGCTATTATCTCTTACGCTATTATTTCTTGGTCTATTTCGTTGACAAAGACTAACTAATAGTCGAGCAAAAGCAGAAGTATTAAAGTTCCACGAATCTCCTACATCGGTATTGAATACTCGGTTACGACTCAATTCAAACTCTTGAACTCGATCGATAAGCTTTAAGGTAACTAGATTAGTTGGTAAAACAACAAAGGTAGCTTCGATGTGCGATGGGCTTTGACTTAAGGGGATTTCTAGTTGCTGTTTAAATGCCTTAGGAGACAATAACATCGGCGGTAATAATCCTTCATCTTTACCCTGAGGATAACCTCGCCAAGCACGAGTATCGACCACAACCACCTGGTGTTTACTACCATAAACGGTATAATACCAAGGAATGGCTCGATCGTCCCGTTGAAGAATCAAAACATCTTCATCTTCTTCTAATAAGGGTAATTTAGTGGTATTATCGACAGCAGGAATACCCAAATAACGATCGCATTCGGTTTTTGCTCGTGTATCGTTACCTTCGGATACTAACCAGCGAGAAGCTAATTGTAGCAATTTTTCACCTCCTGTTCCAGGTGCAAATTTTTTAGGTGTATTTCCCCAAGCCTGAAATAAAGCGTAAGCCAAAATGCCATTTTGTACGATTCTTTTTCCTAAAGGCTTCCCTAAAACACGATCGCACCATGTACGGTTGAGATACCAATCATCACTAACATCGTGGTCATCACAAATTGTGTACGTCGGAATATTAGCTAAAGCCCTTCTCGCACGGCTTAAATCTTGGATAAAACTCTTTGTTTCCTCTATTTCTTCTTCCCAATAGCGAGATTGTTTATTATCTTTAAATAAACTTTTACCCGAAGGAAAACTAGAAGGCGTAAATACTGGCGACCATGATAATAAATATACTGCCGCATATTCACCAAAACTAAATAAATGACTTTTCGCTTTTTCTGGTGAATTTGCTAACATGGCAGTCAATCCGCCTTCAATGCGAGCAATTTCTGTCCGTTTACCAGGAGGCAAGTCATCAGCACGAATTGTTCCGAGGAGCAAGGGTAATTCTTCTGACCAACCAAATAGAAGCTGATTAACACCTTGTGCTAACCAGAGAATTGCATCGGCGACATCGTCTCCATATATTTGATCTCCTGTTAAAAATAGCTGATGGGGTCGATTATTGGCATCCCAAAATGAATCATCAATTAGATTATCTAAGCACGACAAACTATCTTTTCCACCGCCATGGGGCTTACGACAAGAGCCATGAACGATTTTCAGATTATTTAAATTATCTGGCGGTAGGCAAAAAGTCGGCAGTTGGTGAGAAAAGTAACTTAAATTATATTTGTGAATCCGAGTATCGTCAATCAAACTATAACCATCGTCGGTACAATAGACGTTATAAGCATAGATTTCTCCTGGTTGAAGTAAAACATCATTCTTTGCAAAGGCGGTTATGGTAACTACGTGTAGATGTTTGCCTAATTGAATCGTATCGGTATTACCTTCTAGTAGTACAGTATCGATCGTTGCTCCTCGATCTTTAGTAGCGTATATTTCTAAGCGAAGCGATCGAGCCTCTTTTAATGCTAACCAAACTGTGACCTTATCTGGTTCGGTACGGCGTAAAATTGTCCCTGCGAGAATTAAAGGTAAATCGGCGATATTTGGTAAATAATCAAGAGCAGATTGCAAGGGAGTTAATGTCTCAAAATTTAGTAGTTAAATTATAACAAATTAAGAGTTTTTATTTTTATTATTATTATTTTCCAATTTTGAAGTAAGAATTGCTAATGTGTAACTAATCGATCGATTTGGTGCGTTGTATTGTGGAGAAAGCCGAGACACGGTTATATTTGGTATCCTACAGGTTCGGGTAAATTTGAACTAGAATTAATTCAAAGGGATGAAATCAATATAACTTATATCCTCAAACTATTAGCTCAACTGCAAAAAGAAAGTAAAGACGAGAATAAAAACCAAGAATATCAGCAGAAAAAAGACTCTATTCTTAAGTTACTCGATAAAGAAAGCCAATTACGAAAAAAACGAGGTCTTATTACCAAATTTATTAATACTCGTATGCCTCAAATTGAACCTGAGGAAAAACTAGAACAGATTTTTAATGAATTTTGGCATCAAGAGCGAATTAAAGCAGTAAAAGAACTTTGTCAAACAGAAAATCTTAACCAAGAAGCGAGCGATCGATAAGATGATTAATACCTATCATTTTACAGGTAAAGAACCCTTACGAGAAACAGTACTCAATGCCTGTAACCAAAAACCCAAACTATTACAGCGTAAAAAAATATACGATCGAGTTGTCGCTAAATTATTAGAAATTATTGAACGATTTGACGATGATTCAGGTAATATTGTTGAGGAAACGATCGATAACTGATTAATATATTGGCTAATGAAAATATTACTTGACTTTAATTTTAAAAAGTAGATTATTTCAAGCTAATCAAAAATGTATCAATTCAGCTTATCTAACTTTACTTAAAACTCTGAAGACTATACGAACTGGTAAAGATAGACAATGCGGATGGCGAGACTCGAACTCGCAAGGTCTAAGACCACACGCCCCTCAAGCGTGCGCGTATACCAATTCCGCCACATCCGCTAAAAGCAATATTACTAGTCTAACGTTTTTTGTCTTACTAATCAAGGAAAATGACTGATAGTGAAGAATTAAATTTATTTAATCGATCGTTTATTTTTTATGCTTATTACTTTCTTTTTTATTACTAGAGAGTTAGGATTAGAAGCGGTTAAATGTTTTAACTAACTAATCAATTACTGTTAATTTGTTTTGATTAATCAATTGGGCTAAGGAAACTATTACCCTTGTTTTAGAGTCTATTTTTTTCGTTAGTATATACAATCAAAACAGTTGAGCAAAAAGAAGATGAAAATGAATAACCAATTAACTTCTTATATGAAGCAATTTTTTAACCTTAAGTCTAATCAGATTGTATATAGCTCATTATTAGCTTGTAGTCTCAATTTGACGGTATTTAATAATATTCGGCTTGATGCTTTTCCTCTTCAGCGAATTGATACACCTTCGGTTTCTATTATTGATGAACAATTATTTACCAAAGATAAATCAGAATTAATCAAAGGTATTGATTATAGTTTGACTTATTTAAACACAGCTAAAGCTAAACAAGCATATCAAGATTATCAGATGACTGAGTTTAGTCGTGAAAAAGTTATTGCTTCATTAAGACGTTTTCGCACTTTATTATTTACTTCTAAAACTCCGCAACAGTTACAACAAGCCGTCGAAAGAGAATTTGTTTTTTATCAATCTGTCGGGCATGACAATCAAGGCACAGTCTCTTTTACTGGATATTTTCAACCTGTATATAAAGCTAGTCGTTATCCCACTGCTGAATATCGTTACCCCTTATTTAGAAAACCTAGTGATTTTGAAACTTGGGAAGCACCTCACCCTACTCGTCGTGATTTAGAAGGTACGGACGGATTAGGTTTTAATAGTACCATACGTGGTGATGAATTAGTTTGGTTAAACGATCGTCTCAAGGCATATTTAATCCAAGTGCAAGGCTCGGCAAAACTAGAATTAACTGATGGTACAATTATGACAATCGGTTACAATGGTGCGACTGATTATCCTTACAGTAGTTTAGGCAAAGAATTAATTAAAGATGGTAAAGTACCTGCTGAGGAAATGAGTTTGCCTCGCTTAACTCGTTACTTAGAAGAGCATCCTGCCGAATTAAGTATCTATTTACCCCGTAACAAACGTTTTATCTTTTTTAAAGAAACAGGTGGCAGACCAGCTTATGGTAGCCTTAATGTGCCTGTAACGGACGAAAGATCGATCGCTACTGATAAAAGTATTATGCCCCCCGGTGCTTTAGCTTTAATCAACACCCAAATACCACAAATTAATCAGCAATCACAAGTAGAGACACCAATTGTTAGTCGTTATGTATTAGATCAAGATACAGGTAGTGCAATTAAAGGGGCAGGAAGAGTGGATATATTTTTTGGTACAGGAGATGTAGCTAAAACCAAAGCAGGATTAGTAGATTGGACAGGAGATTTATATTATTTGTTACTAAAGTAAAAACACAATTAGAGATAATCTATAATTTTTCTTCTCAAACGTGAAGATTGATTCATTATTTTTGGTCAAAAACAAAGTTCTGTTTATGGATAAGAGTAAACTTGTTATCTGAATTAAGTTCAAAGATAATTTCATTTATCAATGCAGACCGACTTAATCTTGATTTCTGATTCTTTAAATGTATATTAGCCCTAGTTTGCCATATTCGGTAGATAAAAAGAATGGCAAGGATAAATCTTTCTTCGCTTTATCAAATGATGCAATCGGAGTACTATTTTGATAAAAACATTTTATCCCTTTCCCAGAATAATCATATTTAGTAAGAGAAGGTATTAAAAATTAGCCGTCAATAGTTTATTCAGTTTTAAGTATAATACATACAATAGAATATAAAATTGATACGAATATTCAAGTGTTCTTTAGTATTAATAATTAATAATGTCAAAATGTCTCCAACAAACAAATTATACTCAATTATTATTCCCGTTTATAATAGAGCTAATATAATTGAAGCTACTCTTAATTCAGTTAAGCAACAATCATATCGTCCCATTGAAGTAGTCATTGTTGACGATGGTTCGATCGATAACTCTTCTCAAGTTATTCAAGAATGGAAAACGAAAAATGCGGAACCAGATCGATTAATCATCAATTACATTTATCAAAACAATTCTGGAGCAGCTTCAGCCAGAAATAAGGGATATGATTCTTCGACGGGTGATTTTATTTATTTTTTGGATTCAGACGATCGTATTTATCCCCACGCTTTAGAAACTGTCAACAAAGTGTTTGGAAATGATGAAGCAGACTTGATTTTGACTGGATACGATATTTTTAATCATGAAGATAACTCCATAACTTCAACTGTTTATGGTTACTCAGATAAAAAACAAATCGAACATGTTATTAAAGGAGAAATTGTTGTGATAACATTAAGGGTTTTTTATCACCGTTCGCTCCTCAAGCAAGTGGGAAAATGGGATCGAAGAATAAAATCAGGACAAGACACTGAATTTATACAAAAAGCACTATGTTTAGCCAAAAATCCGATAGGAATAAAAGATATAGTTGCTAGTTTGAGAAGAGGTAATTCAGATCATTTAAGTTTTGGTCATTCTTTAGAAGTAAGTGTTTATTGTAAAGAAAATTTTCTTAAACACATTTTAGATAGGGAAGATATTTCAATTAATCTTAAAAGATTACTAATTAGTAAAATGGCTAAATTAAGTTGTAAACTACGTCTAGCGAATCAAAGTGTATTAGCGAATAGATGTGAATCTATAGCAACGTCTGGGTTTAACAAAGTTACTCCGACTCTTTCTTTAAGAATAAGGTTATTGCTTTGCCAATGGGGAATACCAGGCAGTATATTATTCATGATTCCATACAAATTTCGCCAATTATTTAATAGTAAAAAGAAAAAACTTACTTAAGTTGTTTTAATATTTTTTATCAATATGTTGTAAATTATGTCTTCTATCAGCATACCTATCTATAATCAGGCAAATTTTATTACAGAAATCTTACTGAGTGTGAAAGTTCAAACCTACAGATTTATCAAACAAAATCATCTTGGTAGATAATGGTTTAAAAAATAAGACTAAATAATTTACAGAAAAATATTAAAAAGAAAAGGTACAATGTTTTAAATTATCTAATACTTATTTCTTTTGAAAGTAGAAAAAAAAAACTCAACATTTTTTAATATTAATTATTAACAATGTCAAAATGTCTTTAACAAACAAAGTATACTCAATTATCATTCCAGTTTACAATCGAGCTGGTACAATTGCATCTACTCTTGATTCAATTAAACAACAATTATATCGTCCTATTGAAGTGGTAATTGTTGATGATGGCTCTAGAGATAATTCTTTACAAGTTATTCAAGAATGGAAAACAAGAAATGCCGAACCCGAAAAATTAATTATTAATTACATTTATCAGGATAATTCGGGGGTAGCTTCAGCCAGAAACAATGGATATGACTGTTCGAGTGGTGATTTTATTTATTTTTTGGATTCAGACGATCGTATTTATCCTCACGCTCTAGAAACTGTAAATAAAGTGTTTGAGAATGATGAAGCTGACTTAATTTTAACTGGATATGATATTTTTAATCATGAAGATAACTCCATAACTTCTACTGTTTACGGTTATCCGGATAGAAAACAAATAGAACATGTTATCAAAAAAGAAATTAAAGTAATAACATTAAGAGTTTTTTATCATCGTTCGCTCCTAAATAGAGCGGGAAAATGGAATCAAACAATGAAAATGCATGAAGATACTGAATTTATTCAAAGAGCATTATGTTTGGCTAAAAATCCAATAGGGATAAAGGATGTGATTGCTAGTTTAAGGAGGGGAAATTCAAATCATAGAAGTTTGGTTGATAATTTAGAAGATGCTATTTATTGTCAGGGAAATTTTCTCAAACATATTTTAGATAAAGATGATGTTTCGATGAATTTTAAACGATTCTTATTCTGTAAAATGACTAAAGTATGTTGTAATCTACGACTGGAAAATCAAATTGCATTAGCTGATAAATGCGAGTCTATCGCAACATCTGGGTTTAAAAAAGTAACTCCTACTCTTTTTTTAAGAATAAGGCTATTACTTTGTCAGTGGGGATGGTTCGGTAGTATTATATTCTCCATTTTGCATAAATTTCGTAAATTATCCAATAGTTTTCAAAGACTGACTTAGTAATTTTTCAAGACTTTTTACTAATATTATTACTCACTATGTTTTCTCTCATTATACCCACTTATAATAGGACAAACTTTATTACGGAGACTTTGACTGGTGTTAAAGCTCAAACCTATCGCTCAATCGAAATCATTTTAGTAGATGACGGTTCAACAGATAATACGAAGCAAGTTTTAGAAAAATGCCAAAAAGAGAACAACATTGCAGATAACACAACACTTATTTTTCTTGGAGACAAGAAAAAAAGAAATTAACTTAACGTTTTTCAAGCACTAATTATCAATACAATAATATCAAGATGTCTCCCACAAATAAACTATACTCAATTATTATTCCAGTTTACAACAGAGCCAACCTAATTCAAGAAACTCTCGATTCAGTTAAACAACAATTATATCGTCCCATTGAAGTAGTAATCGTTAACGATGGTTCTACAGATGACTCTTCAGAAGTTATCCAAGAATGGAAAGTAAAAAATGCCGAACCCGATCGATTAATCATCAATTACATTTATCAGGATAATTCGGGAGTAGCTTCAGCCAGAAATCGAGGATATGATTCTTCAACAGGTGATTTTATTTATTTTTTAGATTCAGACGATCGTATTTATCCCCACGCTTTAGAAACTGTCAATAAAGTGTTTGAAAATGATGAAGCAGACTTAATTTTGACTGGATACGATATTTTTAATCATGAAGATAACTCCATAACTTCAACTGTTTATGGTTACTCGGATAGAAAACAAATTGAACATCTGATTAAAGGAGAAATTTGGGCGATCACATTAAGAGTTTTTTACGATCGTTCGCTCGTTGAGAAAGTGGGGAAATGGAATGAAATTATGACAATGTCTGAAGACACGGATTTTATTGAAAGAGCATTATGTAAAGCTAAAAATCCGATTGGAATAAAGAATGTTGTGGCTAGTTTAAGAAGAGGCAGCCGCGATCATAGAAGCTTTGATTACGATCAAGAATGGGCTATTTATTGTAAAGAAAATTTTGTAAAGCAGATTTTAGATAAAGAAGATATTTCGATGAGTTTGAAAAGATTACTAGTCCATCAAATGGTTAGGTTATATTTTAGATTACGCCTAAAAAATCAAATTAATTTAGCGAATAGATATAAATCTATTGCAACAGTTGCGTCTAAAGAAATTAATCCGACTCTTTCTTTAAGAATTGAATTGTTACTATCTCAGTGGGGTTGGTTAGGCAGCACTATTAGAATACTATACAAGAAATTTCGTAGATTATTCAACCGTTTTGAAAAAACTGCTTAAAAATTTTTAAGACTTTTCACTAATTATGTTGTAAATTATGTTTTCTATCATTATACCTACCTACAATCGAGCAAACTTTATCATAGAAACTTTAACAAGTGTAAAAGCTCAAACATATCGATCGATCGAAATCATTTTAGTAGATGATGGTTCAACAGATAATACCAAGCAAGTTGTAGAAAAATGGCAAAAAGAGAACGATGAAGGGAAAAATTTAGTTCTACGTTACTTTTACCAAGAAAATGCAGGAGTCAGTGCTGCCCGTAATAAAGGGATTGAGGAAATTCGTGGCGAGTATGTTCAGTTTCTCGATTCAGACGATCGTCTTTATCCAGAGCGACTACAACGACTTGCTGAAACTTTTGAGAAAGAAAAATGTGACTTTATCCAAACTGGTTTTGAAGGCTTTGATGCGCAAACTGGTGAAATTATCCAAACTCTTTATGGGAGACATAATCAAGATCAACTTGAGTTAGCTATAAGAGGTCTTCTGTGGGCTAATACCCTTCGTTCTGCTTTTAGAACAGAATTAGTAAAGCGTATCGAACCTTGGAAAACCGAAATGACTTGTTTTGAGGATCGCGAATATGTAGAGCGGGCAGTAGTTAATGCTCAAAAAACTGTTGCCATTCGTGATATACTTGCCAGCGCTCGTCGAGGAGGTAGCACTAGAATTAGTGACAAACTTCGTAGTTATGAAGGTCGTACATGGCGGATTTACTGCGAGCAACGCTTAGCTAATGCAATCCGCGATCGAGATGATATTAGTTATGAACTAAAGCAAGAATTTGCTTCTCGAATGTACGCCTTAGGTTTTCGTTGTAATGCCACTGGTTGGAAAGACTTAGGTAAACGTTGTGGTGAGATTGCATCTAGTTTTGATGTTAAGTTAAATAATCTTGGTAAGAGACGTTATTTAGCTTTTAAGCTAGGAAGGCTAGGAGGAATTATGTACCAGCTACTGGCAGGAGTAGAATTCAACAACATTTTTCCTAAATAAGAATAGCTTAAGAGTCGAGCAACAATGAGTTTTACACTCTATTATATTTGATATAAAAACAAAAAAACAATGAAGTTATCAAAGATAAAACCTATTGCTTTCTACCTTCCTCAATACCATCCCATTGCTGAAAATAATCAGTGGTGGGGAGAAGGATTTACAGAATGGACAAATGTCACCAAAGCCAAACCATTATTTCAGGGACATTATCAACCCCACCTACCAGCAGATTTAGGTTTTTATGACTTACGACTTTCTGAAACTAGAGAAGCTCAAGCAGACTTAGCTCAACAATATGGAATTTATGGCTTTTGTTACTATCATTATTGGTTTAATGGTAAAAGAATCTTAGAACGTCCTTTTAATGAAGTACTTAATAGTGGTAAACCGTCTTTTCCATTTTGTCTGTGCTGGGCTAACGAGAACTGGACTCGTATTTGGTATGGTCAAGATAGAAAAATTTTAATCGGACAAAATTATAGTGCTGAAGATGATAAGGAGCATATTAGATGGCTTGCAAAAGCTTTTCAAGATGAGCGTTACATTCGTATTGATGGAAAACCACTTTTCTTGGTCTATCGAGCTTCAGAAATTCCTAATCCAGTCAAAACTACTGAGATTTGGAGAGAAGAAGCTCATCGTTTGGGAATTGGCGAACTTTATCTATGTAGAGTGGAAAGTTATCCCAGCGAGCAAACCGATCCAGTTGCCTTAGGCTTTGATGCGGCAGTAGAATTTCAGCCAGATTGGGCAAAGTTAAATGGAATGTCTGAAAAAAAACAAATAAGCAAAAACTTAGGAAAATATTATAACAAAATAGTAAGAAAAATCAATCTAAATCATTTAAGTATTGAGTTTCCCAGAATCTATGATTATTCACTTTTGATGAAACAGATGATTAATCAAGAAATTCCTCCTTATAAAAGATTTCCATGTATTACTCCATCATGGGACAACACAGCTCGTCGTCGAAAAAAAGCGAATATATTGCATGGTTCTACTCCTTCACTATATAATCATTGGCTAGAAAATATTGTTACAAAAGTGGTAAATAATTCCGATCAAGACAAGTTTATATTTATCAATGCATGGAATGAATGGGCTGAGGGTAACCACCTAGAACCTTGTCAGCAATGGGGCCGTGGATATTTGAAGGCGACTAAAGATGCTCTCTTTGCTAAAGTTTAACTAACTGAGTAATTTAGTTTTTGATTCTTTACGATTCGTTTTCCCATCACTGTACACTCGATAGTCAAAATAAAGACAATGAAAGCAAAAATTCAGTTCATTTGTTCAAAACCGATAAACTACTTTGGGACGGTACAACTCAGATGCTTACAACCTGCTGAATATTTAAAAGCAATTGATTGGGATGTAGAAGTTTGTAATATAAAAGAAGCTACTCCAATTAAGTCAGGAATCATATTTTTTCATAGGACAGCTTACGACAGATTTACAAAAGCTTTTGGAAAATATGCGAAAAGCTTAGGTAATATTATTATCTATGACACAGACGATTTAACTTTTGATGAAAGCTCTGATAATGGGCATTTTCTCGAATTATGTGATGCTGTAACTGTGTCAACAGAATATTTGCAAAAGAGATTACCAACAACTATCGAAAACTCTTATGTCATCAGAAATGCTTTGACCAATAAATATTTAAATATAGCTAACTCTATATATGAGGAAAGAAAAAATTATCAAACTAAATTTGTAACAATTGCCTATCTTTCTGGCTCAAAAACACATGACAAAGATTTTTTGGTCATTCAAGATACTCTCTTAAACTTATTAGATAATAATTCAAGTGTTAAAATAATTTTGGCTGGTAAACTAAAATTTTCAGACAAATTTTTTAATTTTGGAGATCGTTTTATTTACCATGAATTTATGCCTTACTATGATTACATTAATCTTTATAAGCAAGTAGATATTAACCTTGCTCCCCTTGATATTTATTCGGAATTTGCCCACGGAAGAAGCGAACTAAAGTACATGGAAGCTGGAGCTTGTGGTATTCCTACCGTTGCTTCCCCAACAGATACATATAAACGTATAATTAATCATGGAATTAATGGCTTTCTTGCAGAACAAATGGAATGGCAATCTATTCTTCAATCATTAATTGAAAATAAAGCTCTTCGTAATAGTATAGGTTCAGTAGCTCGCAAGCAAATTTTAAAAAATTATGATCCGGCATTGAGAGCAAAACAATTAGAAGGAGTAATTAGACAGATTTCAAATCAAAAATCTTTGCTCGAACCTAAGCTGTATATTTCATTCTTTTACTCCATATTAAGTTATTTTTATTTATACCAAAAGCAAAATTTTTCGAGAAAAGTTTTGCGTGAACTGATTAATAAATTACGTTCTAACATTATTAAATAAACTCTAAAATAAAATTAGATATCTTCTTATATACTTAGTTAGTATTTTATCGCCCGACAAAAAAAATGAATAAAATAAATTATTCGGTAACAAGAATTAAAAAATCTATTTTAGGTCGTAAAAAAAACTCGGAAATTAAATGGCGAGCTCAAATCAAAAAATGGCGATCGCAGATTCTCGATTTAGGTAACCCAACGGCTGTAATATGGATCTTTGGATGTCAACGTTCTGGAACAACTTTTTTAGAAAATATTTTCCGCCAAGATTTAGATTCGGCTGTATTTGGTGAATTTAGCGAACTAACGATAGCTAAAGACAAAACTGTTCTTAATGATTTGGAGATAGTTCAAACACAAGTTCTTCAAAAAAATGCCCGTTACGCAGTAATAAGACCGTTATTTGAATCGAATAGGGCGATAGAATTACTCGATCTATTCCCTAATAGTGTGGGTGTGTGGTTATTTAGAGATTGTCCTCATGTTGTTGATTCAATGCTCCGCAAGTGGGACAATCGTTTTTTTGAAATTAGTAAAAAAAATGAGAGTGATGAAAGTGGTTTCTGGCGTTTGGAACAACTTTGTCAAAAAGTTAAAACTTCTTTGGATGAAAATTCAGCAGTAAAACCTTCTCTAGCTGAATTGTATGCTCGATATTGGATTGAACGCAATAAAATTCCTTTGATGACAGAAATAAAAAACGATCGTAGAATAATTTTTTTGAGTTATCCCAGTTTTGTAAAGTCTCCTAATCTGGCAATAGACACGATTATGAAAAAAGCAAAAATGCCAGGTATATGGAGAGATTTTAAAACTGATGCTAGAATTAACAGCATTAACAGATCGGTTGATTTAGATATATCTAAAAACACTTTATCAGAATGCAAAATTATTTATAATAATTTATGTCAAATTGAAACAAATATCTAAGTAAATTTTATCGGACTTAAATCTTAATAGTTGGTCGCAATTACACAATCTGGAGTGGTAATGGAAAAAGATTTTGTGTTTTGAAAACAGTGAATACACTTGATACAAATTATTATTCAGACAAAGTGTATTAATATTAAAAAATGAATGATTATCACTAAATTTATCTTTTAAAAGTAACTAAATAAGTTATAGTTTTTATTATGTTAGCTATTGTTACCCCTAATCCAGACTCAATCGCCGAAACTTTTATCAGACAACATATTAGATTGATTACTCCTAATAATACTGCTGTAATTTATTTTGAAGGAAATGGTCTATCAGTACAAGATTGTCCGAATTTAAAAATAGATAATTCAAAAACAAATTTTATAGAGCGAAAAATTAGGGGAACAATCAACTATATTACAATGGGATACAGTGGAGCTTTAGTAGGTAAAGAAAAAGAAACAGTAATCAATTTTTTTAAAACTAACAATATTACTTGTGTTTTAGCTGAATTTGGTCAAACTGCCTGTAAAATCCAATCAGTTTGTCAAGAAGTCCAAATTCCTCTGTATGCTTTTTTTCATGGTCATGATGCGGGTACTGGGGGACGAAGTTTAAAAAATAAGTATAGCTATTGGCGTATGGGACAGTATGCAAGAAAAATATTTGTAGCAACTAAATTTTTCGCCAATAAAGTTGCTACTGTAGGTATTTCTCAAAATAAAATATATATCGCACCCTATGGTCTTGAAATAAATAACTTTTCACCTAATGAATATAGAGATAGAGAACCGAACCTAATTATTGCGGTAGGTCGAATGGTTGAAAAAAAAGCTCCTCATTTAACCGTAGAAGCTTTTTCTAAAGTACAAGAGAAGATTAGTCATTCTAGACTAGAAATAATTGGCGATGGACCACTATTGGAAAGAGCTAAAGCCAAAGCTGTTGAACTTGGAATTGAGAACAAAGTTATTTTTCATGGAGCAAAAGATCATGATTTTGTTAAAAATAGAGTATCTCAAGCCGCTCTATTTGTTCAACATTCTGTCACTGCATCTAATGGAGATACCGAAAGTTTGGGTGTTTCGCTTTTAGAAGCGATGGCTTGTGAGGTTCCTGTTGTTACAACTAGACATAACGGTTTTGTTGAGACTGTTGTTGATGGAGTAACTGGATTTCTGGTAGAGGAAAAAGATGTAGATGAAATGGCACAACGGATGATTCAAATTTTAGAAAATCCTGAGCTTCAAGAAAAAATGGGCAAAGCTGGGCGTCAACATGTAATTGATAAATACGAAGCTAAACAGCAAGCCCTGTTATTAGCTAAACTAATGGATGTATAAAATATAATAATAAATCGGTCAATTATTCCCTGACTTCTATTTATTTCAATATTTTTATTTCTAAACTCTAAAGTATTAACTTACTTAGATAGCCCAAAGACTTTAGTAATTTTTCTTTTCATCTGCCAATATATTAGGTTATAGGAATTTCTTCTAGAGGTTGTTCCATTATGGCTACAATTTTTACATAATTCTAAATTAGCTCGACCATTTTGGACTAATTCATGGCGATATAATTGAAATTTTTCTGAATTCCATATTTGCTCTAAGCTTTGAATTGTCACGTTGCCCATAATCACATCTCCATACATATCATTAGAGCAAAGATTAACCTCTCCATTGGGACGAATCTGTAACATATTAGATGGACGCAAACAGTTTGAGTTAATTTTTTTTTGGGGAAAAAATCGATCGTGATTAATTTGAATTGAGCCACCTCGATTATTTATCTTACTATTTGGTGTTCGTAAATCTTTTAGTGCTACTTTTTTATAAGCTCCATATTTTTTTAATCTTTTCATGGCCAAATTGTTATATATATTTATAATCAAGCAATCTAATCCAGCAGTCAGAAGTTTTTGATACAAAGCTTCTGTTAATTTATCGCCATTAGTGTTGATGGTAATAAACGATCGAGGACATTTCAACTTAAATAATGCTATCAAATCCAACAATCGAGGCTCTAATAAAGGTTCGTTGATACCATAAAGAGAAATACGACCTGAATATTCTAATTCATGTAAACCATTGGCAATTGTCGATATAATATCATCACTCATGAACATGATTTCAGGATCTTGTCTTTCTTGACCAAATTTACAAAACCAACACTTTTGCGAACAAGTATTATGAGTTTCAATTTGGACGACATTAAATAATTTATGATTCACTTGTTTTTGTCGTGGTGGTTTATTAGGAGAAAATTGAGTAAAAAAAACGATCGACTCTTTTCTTGTCTTAGACATCCATGATTCTTTTTTTAGTTTGAAAGATTTGTAAATCATTAGTTTTTCTTTGAACAAGTAATAAAATTTTTTAGCTTGCTCGTTGTCATCATTGTATGACACAAGAAATAAATAAATTTTAATCTTTAGAAAGATGTTACAATTCAGAATTCTAATTTTTGATAAATTTTTTTAAGACGCTGGAAAACAAACCGTTCGTCATATTCATTCTCAACTCTTTGGCGACCTGCTTTTCCATAAGTTTGTCTTAGTTCTAAATTTAATAACAAATTCTTCAGTGCTTCGGTTAACTTTTGTGAATCTTGTGGTGGTACGATCGATCCTGTTTCACCATCGATTACAGCTTCTCGACAACCTCTAATATCTGTTGTTACAACAGGTAAACTCATTGACATCGCTTCTAAAATCGATCGAGGCAAACCTTCGTGGGTGAAAGTAGGTAACGTAAAAATATCCAACAAACCTAAAAGTTCTGGTATGTCATTGCGTTCTCCAGTAAAAGTAACAGATTCCTCAATCCCTAAAATGCGAATTTTTTCGACTAATTCCAAGTAAAATGGTTCGGGGTCTGTACTAAGTTGACTACCAATAATGACAACATGAAGGGTAGGAAATTTGGGTTTAAGTTTAGCGATCGCTTCAATTAGGTACCCACTACCTTTTTTACGAGTCAAACGTCCGATTGTGCCTACAATCGTTTTCGCTGTCTCAGGAATTCCTAAAGATTGTTTTAATTCAATTTGATGCGATCGTTCAAGGCGATTACGGTTAAAACGATCGATATCTATTCCATTACCAAGATAGCGTATTTTTTCTGGCAAACAAAGACCGAGCTTTTTAGCAGTAGCAACATCCTCATGATTTTGACTAAGAATAAGATCTGTGAATGAAGCCGCAAATTTTTCTATCTGGAAATAAACAGTGTATTGAAGAGGAGAAGATAGCTCATAAAAAGGAAAACCATGAGCGGTATAAACAATATTTTTAACTCCAGCTAGTTTAGCCGCAATCCGACCTAAAACTGCGGCTATGGGCGTGTGGACGTGAACGAGATCGTAATCATTTTGTTGGATTAATCTTTTTAACTGATAAATACTTCTTAGATTAGAAAAAGCAGAGATACGACGATCGATTTGGATAGGATGGATGATGTATCCTTGCTCTTGTAATTCTGTAACTTCGGTGTCTGGGGAACAAGCAATTTCTACCAATACATCACGAGATAAAAAGTAATCTATTTGAGGTAGCAAAAGCGACTTTGCTGTTCCTCCCAAAGCACAAATATGCAAGATTTTCATGGTTAAAATATTTTCAACGGTATTTTGATCTCCACACTATTAGAATTTGAGCTTTTAAATTTTTATTTCAAATAAGATGACTTATTTAATCTTAATTCCTCTTAATATAATAGATAACTGTTTGAGGTAATGATCCCAAAATCAATTTGAAAACTTGTAAAGTATAAATTTCTATCAGCATCATGTCTAAGTACAACAAGTACAAATATCGTCGAATAGCAAACAAAAATGACGATCGACGATCTAGAAAATATTGGTTGCGTAAATCTAAATTTGGGAAATCATTGTTATTTTTAAGCTTAATAATATTGATCGCTTTGTGTAGTATTATTCCTTTACGTCTTGCCATTACTTTGATACAAGTACCTACCCCAAAAGCAATTTTCGTTTTAGACGGTAATGCCGAGCGAGTTAGATTTGCGGGAAAATTTTGGCGATCGCACTCTAATTTAGATATTTGGATTTCTGGATGTACGAGTAATATAGAGCCAAACCCCACCATTCTTAGACAGATGAGCGTTCCTCGGCAAAACGTATATTTTGATATACAAGCAATAGATACAGTTGGTAATTTTACAACTATGGCAGATACTTTTGTAAGGAGGGGGACTCGATTCGAGGTGTCCTAACTGACTTGTTTGTTGCTATAGCTGTAAATATTATTCATTTTTTTCAGATGGTCTATACTTATTTTTGGATTTTGATATTACTGTGGGTAAAAATCTGAGAAATATCTATATTCGGCAATATGTTTTTTCGACTAAACGCATGTGAATAAGTAGAAACTTTCTCTTGTTCCTGATTAGGTATATTAGGTCTATATCCTGGTATTAATTCTTTTAGTAAGGTAATAATTAATGGAGTATTGTTCATAAATGCCGCATCAAAAAGTTCAGGGATAATGAGATCTAAATCTGGATGAATTAAATGTCTGGCTTTAGAGCAAACAAAAATTTGATTCGAGTCAGTCGGTAAGTAATCCTCATCTTCATGAAACATCTCTTCATATAACTTTTCTCCAAGTCTAAGCCCCGTGAATTCGATCTTGATATTTTTTTCTGATTTATAACCAGACAGACGAATCATTTCTTTAGCCAGATCGAGAATTTTTACAGATTCTTCCATATTAAGCATAAAGATTTCACCCATGTTATTCATCAATAATGCTTGTAAAGTTAGTTGAACTGCTTCGGGAATAGTAATAAAATAACGAGTTATCTCAGGATGAGTTACAGTAACCGGTCCTCCCGCCGCAATTTGTGATTTAAAAGTAGGTATGACACTACCACGACTACCTAAAACATTACCAAAACGAACCACCACAAAAGATTTATTTTGCTTTCTGGCAGTATCTAAAACAAGCATCTCTGCGGCTCTTTTAGCGGCACCCATTATGTTAGTTGGGTTAACAGCTTTATCTGAAGAAATCATTACCAGATTTTCTACGTCGTATTTTACTGCCATATCCAGTAAATTTTTTGTTCCCCTAACATTATTAGTAATTGCCTCTGCTGGATTTAATTCCATTAAAGGTACATGTTTGTGAGCCGCCGCATGAAAAACTATATCGGGGCGAAATTGTTTGAAAGCTTTTTCTAAACGTGTTCTGCAACGAATGTCAGCAATATAGGTTATCAAACGAGGTTTAACTGCCTGAAAATGAGGATTTTTATTAAGAATATTTCTTAACTCTTGCTCGATATAAAAGATAGAGTTTTCACCATGACCTAAAAGAATAATTTCGTCTGGCATAGATTTGAGAATTTGACGGGATATTTCACTACCAATAGATATCTCCCGCTCCAGTAATAAGAACTATTTTTTTCTTGAAAAATGGTGTGACATTTTTTAAGTTAGTTTGGATAGTTTTTCTTCTAAGGAGATCTTCAATCTTTACTTCTCTAATACTCGTCAAGTGTACGTTGCGATCAATTAGTTCGTCAAGACTAGGTAAAGTTATTGTTTTTACTTTTGTATCGTGACAAATATCAAATATATTTCTAATTATTTCCCCTGAAACCGAAGGCATAGCAATCAAAATTTTGTTAATTTTTTCCCGAATAACTATTTGGGAAATTAAATTACGGTTGCCCAAGACAGGAATTCCTTGAATATTTAAGCCCAGTTTTTCAGGATCGTCATCAATAAAAGCGATCGGAAGCAAATCTTGTTCGGGAATACTTTGCATCCTCTTAACGATCGCAATACCTGCATTTCCCGCACCAACCACTAACACTCGACTACCGTTGTGTGGAGAGTTCGCTCTTTTCTTAGTCTTGCTTTTTCGATCGAACCAACGAAGGCTGAACCGGAGTAAGCTAAGTAAAATAAGTGTCACCATCCCATCAAGAATAGGCAAAGATCTTGGTAGCTCGCGAATGGGGGCATAAGGCGAATAATATAAACCGTAGAATAAAACAGTTTGTAATAATGTAGAAGCAAAAACCATCTTTATTATTTGTTCTGCTTCATCAATACTTGCATAACGCCAATAACATTTATATAAGCCAAATTTATAAAAAACAGTCTGTTTGATAATTAAAAATAGAATTGTAGCTACAACTAAACCAGAAATATGATGAACAGAAATACTATCTAATCTA
Organism: uncultured cyanobacterium; assembly: GCA_963710605.1. GTDB lineage: Bacteria > Cyanobacteriota > Cyanobacteriia > Cyanobacteriales > Cyanobacteriaceae > JAALKG01. Next base: position 170,317 of record CAVQBA010000005.1, on the reverse strand, counting down.
AGAAATAAAGCAATTGATGTGGTCAGACAATTAATTAGTATATCCATTGCGAAAAAATGACGATTTCTTATGCTGGTGCTTTTTAAGTTTAAATTCATAATATTTTGCTATCCATATAAACTGTTAGTGTCTTAGGGGGGAGTAGATATATTTCTTATTTCGCTCGTATATTTACTTAATTTATGTTGAATTTTATAGTTGAAGTATTAGCCGAAGAAGATTGAATTCAATCTCAATCTAAATAGCAATAATGCTTTTTGGTTCTTTCTACGTAATATTAACAAGACAACAAAAGTAGTACTATTGCTGTCACAAAAGGTTACAGCCTACTTAGGTGATCCTAACTAAATAATTATTTTTTGTCAACTAAACCTTAGAGAATACTTAATAAATTGAATTAATTTAAAAAAATCAATATTTAAATATCTAAAAAACTAATATTTTTAGATATTTTATTAAAATTTTGAAACATTTCAAGCAGTTTTCCAGCTAATTCTAGTACCATTAACTTTTAATTCTTGATATCAAGATAAATTTTCAACAATAGTTAGTAATAAAAATTTATTTTGTAATATTAGAAAAAACTAGGTTATGCCAAAAATTTGATCGGTTTTTGTCTGCCGATTTCTGAAAATGTTTTAATCAGTAGAGCAAAAATACCTTCTGTGACGATTGCCTATAATCACCTAATTGGTAGGATAATATCAACTGAATACTTTCTGTTTTTGTTTTGTCTTTACGAAAATTAAAATTCTACCAATTTAGCTAAACCCGATAGGTCATTCAAAATATCCGTTAAAAATATATTGTAACTATGCCTACATCAGATCAGCACAAATTAATTGACTCAGTAGAAAATTTAAACCAAAGTAATTCTAGCTTGTTAAAATCAGCAAATATTTTGCGAAGAATTGGTTATTTTTTTTTAATATTAACCTTATTAGATTTTGTAACGATATTGTATCCTCCCCAATTTTTTAACCCTACTTGGGAATTACAACTTTTAGGGCAAATGGTTGAGAAGGTTATTGTTCCTGTACTAGGATTTGCCTTAGTATTTTTCTGTGGTCAACAAGCCAGAGCTAAATGGGAACTTCCTATAGTCAAGTTTTTGGCTTGGATAGCTTTTATTTATGGTTTGGTACTACTTCTTTTTATTCCTTTGGGGATTTTCAATACGATACGTATTGACAAGCAAAATCAGAAAAATATTTCGGCTCAAGTAAATGAACAAATAGAAGTGGTAAAAAATGCTTCTTCCCAAGTAGGACAAGTAACCAATACACAACAAATGCAAGAACTTCTGAGTCGTCTCAATCAAAACAGCCAAGCTCCAGAAATTAAAAATACCCAACAGGTAGAAGAGATTAAAAAAGAGCTTTTGTTATCAATTGATGTTGAAGAAACAAATATACGGGCTAGAGGAAGGGAGACACTTTCTAATTTACGTTTTACTTTGTTAGAAAACTCGATTAAATGGATTTTAGGAGCATTAATTTCTGGAATTTTATTAATTAGTATTTCTAAAAATGCTCGTAATCAAAATACCTAATCTAAACTAGACGGACCTGTTAAAAACTTATTAATGTAGCCTCTATTCTGATGTTATACGTACGTATGTTCCCTTAAGGGTCGATTTGATAACGATAGCTAGGAAAAAAACCAGATTCAATAATTATTTTTGGTTCAAGATTTAAATATTTGGCAGTTGAATTAAGCAGACGATCGTATTTTTCTTGATTGACAATGAGCCTAAAAGTCGAATAATTATTTGTCTGCTTCGAGAAGCCAGATTTGAAATGATACAAGCTGTCTTGAGATCTACCACCTAATCCACCACCCAAATGTAATACTTTATTGCCACGTTCTTTCGCCCAAAAGCGAACATAATGAAGCATTAGCTTGCTAGGAGATTGTTTAACAAACTTATCTTTTGTTCCTCCAAGATGATATTGAACTATTCCACAACATTCAGTGAATAATCCTGCACAAGATCACTTCGTCTTTTAATTTAACAATACACAAATGAATATTTTCGTCTAAATTGAGAAGATTAACGAAGTAGATACAATCGAAAAAGTAAAGTTCATTAGCCTGAAGACGTGTCATGGTTTGGTGATAAATTTCTTTAAACTCATCTAAATAATTTCGAAAACTCACCATTTTTGCTTCAAATCCGTCGTGAATAGATTTATTAATCTGAGTGCGAAACCTAGATCTAGTTTGAGTAAGAATCTGCTCTTTTTCTAAAGTAAGATCGATCGATACAGTCTCTCCACCCAAGTGACAAATTTGAGGAGAAAAAATTTTGTGATAATTACAATTAAGAAGTGGATGCAAACGCAAAAATGCCGAACAAATATTCTTTTGAGATAACTCATTAATTAGTTTATCGATAGCTAAGTTTAAAAACTGAGAACATTTACTTGCTGGCTCATTTAATAATATTCCCGGATAGCCATAAGGTGAAATAACATCAAATAATTCAAGACTGTTTGATTTTTCTGCCGATAATTGCTCAATTTTACGCTGTAAATAAGGTAAAAAGAAAATTTTCTCTTGTTCTAAAATGACGATAGCTTTAGGAATAGCTTTAATTCTCTGTGCTTCTAACCAGACATAATGGGGTAAGTGATAAATATCATGAGGAATAGTTTTTAATAAATATATCCATAAAGGATCGTTAACACTAATGATTTTACAATTCATATACTCACTTTTGACCAGTTAATCGATAATATTTATGTGGGTATCTCAAGCGTATCAGTGTTTTTAGCACCAGATTCATTTTCACTTTAGCAGGAATATTTTTGACTTCAAACTTCATTCCTTTTTTGAAAGTACATAAAGCTTTATCTTCTCTAGAGTGCAAACCATAAACAATCTCATGAATTTGTCCTGAACGACGACAAGCTTGAATAAACTCAAAAACTAACCCCGTACCCATATAAGTCGATAAAGCTTCAGTCGCAATATAAACTTCAGGAATATAAGCCGTACCATTGACCGCATAGCCACTCAGATAACCACCTAACTTATCACCTATCAAACCTGCTAAGACTAACCACTTGCATTTTTCGGTGTTGTTCTGTTTAGCTGTGAGCTGTTTTCGATATTTTTGTTGAGAAAGAGGCTTCTGATAATTAGTTCTGACAATCGCAGAATGATAGACATCATATCCTTGCTCGATTAATAATTTTGTTCCTTTTAGTTCGACAATTTTTGCTCGACGATGACATCTTCTTAAGTGATTTCTACGGTTAGATGAAAGGTTTTGTCCGTCGTAATTTTTAATATTTGTTAATAAGTGAACTGGAAGAGAACCATTAGCAATGTTACTGTATTTCTCCTCTAAAGCACATCGAAATCCCCAGTACCATCGTTGTGTCGGACAGGTTGCTTGTTTTGGAGTTAAGCGACTCATCCAATGTATTGGTTGATAGAAGCCTATAAATGTTTCTTCCCAATAGCGATCGTTATGTTTAATTATTTTTATCTTATGATGATGATGATATTGAGCAAATTCCTCTTCACTTATTGAGATAACAGTAGTTTTATCTAAATTTTCTTGATACATATATTTAACTTATTTTTGATACCATTGTAGAAAAATAAACTAACTTTATCTATTAATAATAATTGATTTTAAAGAGATGAAAAATAGTAAAAATACCTTAGCAAAAATAATCAAGATAGTCGCAGATAGACTAGTATCCTTGATTATTTTGATACTTTTCTTTCCTGTCATGCTAGTAACTGCGATCGTAATTAGACTGCGTATGGGTAGCCCAGTTTTGTTTGTTCAACCTCGTCCTGGTAAACAGAGCCAAATTTTTAACTTCTATAAGTTCCGTAGTATGAATAGTAAATCTGATTCAGCGGGAAATCTTCTTCCTGACAAACAACGTCTTACTACTTTAGGTCAATTTCTACGCAAAACAAGTTTAGATGAACTTCCACAACTTGGGAATGTAATTAAAGGTGAGATGAGTTTAGTTGGTCCTCGCCCCTTGTTAGTAGAATACCTCGATTGATATAATCCAGAACAAGCACGCAGACACGATGTTCTACCTGGAATAACTGGTTGGGCTCAGGTAAATGGTCGTAATGCTCTTAATTGGGAAAAAAATTGAAACTAGATGTCTGGTATATAGATAATTGGAGTCTTTGGTTGGATTTTAAGATTTTGCTAATAACTGTGGTCAAAGTTTTACAAAGAGAAGGAATTTCTCATCCAAATCATGCTACCATGACCAAATTCAAAGATTACTCGTGAAAACTACCGAATAAAGTAAAGTTTAGTAATTAAGTTTGATAAATGAATAAAAGCAGCAGAATAGATAATTTAAGATTCTTGTTTTTATACTACAATTGAATCTAAAACAGATACAATAGTCGATACTATTTAACATTATTCTCTTAAAATTTGTACTTGTAAACGTTTTTCCTGTTCAAAAATTTATTCATTTTACTATCATCAATGAGAATACTATTTATCATTACAAGAGCAGATACTATTGGTGGAGCACAAGTTCATGTTAGAGATTTAGCAATTCATCTCCAAAAAAATCATCACCAAGTATTAATATTGACAGGCTCTGGTGGTCCTTACACAGAAAATTTGGCTCAGAATAAGGTTAAGCACTTATGCTGTTCTACTTTCATCAGGAATCTTAATCCGATCAAAGATTGGCAAACTTTTAATTTTATAACTAATACAATTAAAAACTTTCAACCAGATCTAATTAGTACCCATTCTAGTAAGGCAGGTATTTTGGGAAGATTAGCCGCTAAATTAACAGGTACTCCATGTATTTTTACAGCTCATGGTTGGGCTTTTACTGAAGGTGTACCACAACCTCAACGTATTATTTACCAAAATATAGAAAAATTAACTGAAAATTTAGCAACGCAAATCGTATGTGTTTCTAATCACGATCGTCAAATTGGTTTAAAAATAGGTATGTCTGAGGATCGATTGTTAACTATTCATAACGGAATGCCCAATATCTCAGAACAGTTGAAAGCTAATCCAAGCAAAAATGACCCAGTAAAAATAGTTATGATTGCTCGTTTTGAACAGCAAAAAGATCATCTAACTTTGATTAAAGCATTACAAAATATTGAGGGGGTACAATTAGATTTAGTCGGTGAAGGCTCTAACATAGAATCAATTAAAAATTTAGTTCAAGATTTAGGTTTATCCGAGCGAGTTCGCTTCAGGGGTCATTGTTTTAATGTAGCTGAAATATTATCAGAAGCTCAAATCTTTGTTTTAATTTCTAATTGGGAAGGTTTTCCTCGTACTACTATTGAAGCAATGAGAGCAGGATTGCCCGTAATTGTCTCCGATGTTGGTGGTGCTTCTGAGGCAATTTTGGAGGGGATTACAGGATATTGTGTTCCTCAAGGTGACATCGTCACTTTACGAAAACAACTTTGTGAATTGGTTGCCAATGATCAACTACGTCAAAAAATGGGCGAACAAGCAAGAACAAGGTATGAAGAAGAATTTACTTTTGATCAAATGTTTGCAAAAACTTTTAACTTGTATCAAAAGATTTTAGCTAAAAGGAAAATATATCATGAAACCAATTGAGATTTTGATGACGGGAGCAACTGGACTACAAGGAGTTTTCTTTTTAGAACAGTTAGCAAAGATAGCACCGCAAAAAAAAATTTACTGTTTGATTCAACCTACGAGTAATTGTTCGCAAATAGATAATCTGAATCTTAACCTCAATTATATTATCGGTGATAGTTCAACCAGTAATACTTGGAACAACATACTAGAAAACTATACTCCACAAACTATCATTCATATTGCTTCTATTCGTCATATTCCTGAAATTCTCCAAAGCTTAGCAAAAGTCAAACAAAATCCTCGATTAATTGTTATCGGGACAACTGGTGTTTATTCTCAATATAATCAATACTCTTCTATTTATAAAAGTATCGAATCACAGTTATCTAATTATGGAGGAGAATATTGCTTATTAAGACCGACCATGATTTACGGTTCTCATCGAGATAAAAATTTACACAAATTAATTAAGTTTTGTGATAAATATGGTTTCTTTTTTGTCTTTGGTGATGGAAAAAGTTTACTACAACCCGTTCACGCTGAAGATCTAGCTCAGGTTATTCTCACTTGCCTACAAAAGCTAAATATCAATGGTTGTTATAATATTTCAGGTGAAAGTGTTGTTAATTTTTTGGAATTATTAGAAATAGTTGAAAAGATTCTCGAAAAACCGATTTATAAATTAAAAATTCCCTTAAGATTGGGAGTTTACTCTGCTACTATTTTAGAAACAATACTAGGAAAACGATCGCCTGTAAGAAAGGAACAAATTCTTAGATTACGAGAAGATAAAGCTTATCCTCATGATAGTGCTCAAACAGATTTAGATTTTTATCCCCGTAGTTTGGAAACTGGAGTTGATCAAGAAATTGAAATCCTCAAACAAGAAAAAATAATATCTCCCACTTTTTAAATTATAAAAAAATCCAATCTGGTTGACAGTAATTTTAGTTTAAATATATTTTTTAAAAGTTCATAATTGTATGTTTATCGATCGATATGACATTAACAACACGGTTACTAGTTTTAGCAATAAGTAGTTTTTTAATTAGTATTTGGCTCACATTTGCGATTAAAAAATACTTCAGTCAAACACTGTTAGATATTCCCAATGAAAGAAGCTCTCATAGCCAACCCATTCCTCGTGGAGGCGGCTTAGGATTTATCATTACCTTCGCTATTACTAGCACGATCGGTTTTTGCTTTATCGAGTCGATTATTCCATCTTTATTTTTTTGGATCGCTTTAATTCCCTTGATTGTAGTGGGGATATTAGACGATCTTCAAGGTATGCCAGCATTAACTCGTTATCTATCTCAATTTAGTTGTGCTTGTATTATTGTTGCCTATTTCGGAGCTTTTCCCCAACCTTGGTTAATGCAATTAGGATTAGCAGGACACATAATTGCGATCGCTTTAACCATAATTGGCATAACTGCGATGATTAATTTCTATAACTTTATGGATGGTATAGATGGTCTGGTAGCTGGATGTAGTGTAATACAACTATGCTTTTTAGCAATTTATTTTAATCAACCTTTACTCTGGTTACTAGTCGCGGCTTTAATCGGGTTTTTGTATTGGAATTGGTCTCCAGCCAAAATTTTTATGGGAGATGTTGGTAGTACATTTCTTGGAGCAATAATTACGATCGCTTTATTGAATCATGATGGTGAACCAAATAAAGCATGGTCAGCCTTAGTGATTATTTTACCTTTAGTTGGTGATGCAATTTATACTTTAGTACGCCGTTTTTTAAATGGAAAAAATTTATTTCAAGCACACAGAGAACATTTATATCAGAGACTAGGAAAATCAAATTTAACTTACGCTCAAATAACCAACATCTATATTTTAGTTAATTTATTAATTGTTATTATTACTTATTATTTAGGTAATAATAATTTAGGAGCATGGATTAGCCTACTCATAGTTATAATAATGATAGTCTTAGGTGAAATTTATCTCACAAAAAATTATGAAAATTAATATTTGTATTTTATCTGGTAAGCGTTGAACTAGTTAAAAGCTTACTATTTTCCTAATAATTAAAAATATTTGTAAGTAATATCGCAAACCATGATAGAAAATTTTAACGAAGAATCACAATATTTTGATATCAGCAAATACTTAGTTATTTTAAAACGTCATTGGTTACCAGCTAGTGGTATTTCTATCGTTGTTTTTGTGCTATCTGGCTTAAGTTTGTTTTTAGAAACTCCTTTGTATAGAGCTAATGCTAAGCTTTTAGTTAAACAACAAGACCCCACCGCCTCAATTACGGGAGTAGGTGAAGAAATAGGACAAGTAGATAACCTAGTTGGAAGTCCTTTAACAACTGAATCCGAAAAGATGCTTGCTGTTCCTATAATTGAAGAAGTGGTTAAGCAAAATCAATTACGATCGGGTAACAATACTGAGTTAACCAATAATGAATACGAGCGATTCCGCAGAAATTTTTCAATCCAAGCTTTAGCAGGTACTGATATCTTAGAAGTAAGTTATGTTGGTACTGACCCACAAAAAGTAGCCTCAGCAGTTAATAATTTAGTTGAAATTTACCTAGAAAAAAATCAAGAACTTACGCGTTCTCAAACATCAACAGGAAAAGAATTTATTGAAAATCAGTTACCCGAACTAGAGGCAAACCTCATCAAAGCCGAAGAAAATTTACGTCGTTTTAAAAATGATAATCAGATTGTTGATTTAACCGCAGAAACAACTTCAAAATTATCAGCTTTGAGTCAACAACAGCAACAGATTAGTCAAGCCCAAATAGCTCTAGCAGAAACTAATACTCAGATACAAGCAATTGAAAAACAATTGGAAATGTATGTGAAAGAATCTGTAACAGCAACAATTATTACTCAAAACCCAGGTATTCAAGGAGTACTCGGAGAACTTCAACAAACAGAAGCACAACTAAAAGTAAACCGAACAATTTTTACAGAAGAAAATCCTGTAATTATAGATTTAAAAAATAAGCGACAAGCATTACAAGAATTATTAAACGAAAGATTAGCCGCAATTGGTGTACCTTCATCAGGACAGTCACAATCTAAAAATTCTCAACAATTCGGACAACTGCAACAAGATCTTACCTCACAGTTGGTTCAATTAGAAATCAAACGTTTGGGTTTGTTAAGTCAAATAAAGGCTTTATCTCAGAAAAAAGTTGACAATGAGACAAAGTTAACAATTATTCCTCAGTTAAAACAAAAAGAAAGGGAATTAGAAAGTCGATTACAAATTGCTCAGTCAAGTTATACTTCGCTTTTACAAAAACTTGAAGAAATTAGAATAGAAGAGAACCAGAATCTGGTAAATGTTAGTTTGATGTCCAAAGCTTTAGTTCCAGAGCGACCCTTCTCTCCTAATAGAAATCAGTATATAACTAGGAGTTTTTTGTTCGCTATAGTTTCTGGTTTTTTAACCATAATTGCCTTGGAAGCCATTGACAAATCAATTAAAACCGCAGAACAAGCCAAAAATTTATTTGGATATCCTATATTAGGATTGATTCCATTTGTCAATAAATCTTATACCCATTTTACTTTGAAACAACCGACTCCTCAAATTGTTGTTAGAGAAAATCCAAACTCTTTTATTAGTCAATCCTACCAAGTTCTTTTTACTAATTTAAAACTAAAACATTCAGATTCTCAGAACAAGTTTATTGTAGTGACTAGCTCCGTTCCTAGAGAAGGTACATCCACAGTAGTAGCTAATTTAGCGATGGCAATAAATCAATTAGGGCTTAAGGTACTAATTGTTGATTGGAATTTTCGGCATGCTTCTCAGTATAAAATTTGGGATGTTGAAGAAAATATGACTTTAGATGATACTACAGAGAATAAGATAGATCCTCGAAAAGCAATAGTAGAAGTAGAAAAAGAACTTGATTTATTCAGACCAGGATCGATCGATGAGAATAATAAAATGAAAGCTCGTCATTTGCAAATAAAGACTTTTCTAAAAGATATTTCTCACGATTATGACTACATTCTTGTTGATACTCCTCCTTTGAACTTATTTGTAGATGCTGTTAATATAGCATCGATCGCTGATGGAGTTTTGTTAGTAGCAAGAACTGAATTACTTGATTATGAAAATGCTAATCTTGCTAAATATATATTACAACAATCAGAACAAAAAGTTTTAGGAATGGTTATTAATGGAAAGGTTTCACCCAAAGAATCCCATAATTATTATTATCAATTAGAAACTAATCAATTAGAAATTAATAAATGATTTAATTATCAAAAGTATCTATAATAAAACAAAATAAATTATTATTTAATAATGCCTAAACAGACAAAGATAATTGGTAAAAATTTATTTCAACAATTACTGCAATTATTTCAATACTTAAGTAGTTATCATCGCTATCAGTTAATTATTCTCTTAATTTTGATGGTAGTTTCTTCTTTTACAGAAGTTGTAAGTTTGGGTTCTACCCTGCCTTTTTTAACCGTTCTGAGCAATCCATCCTTTATAGCTGATAATCCAACCTTTAAGCCAACATTAGATTTTTTTTATATTCAAACTTCACTTGGGTTAATTCTAGCTTTGAGTACAGCTTGGGTTTTCATAATATTCATTAGTACTGGTTTAAGAATATTTCTTATCTATAAACAAAATAATTTAATGGCAAGTATTTCTAATACTATAAGCCGTCAAATATATAATATATTTTTACAACAAAACTATAATTTTTATTTACTCCATAATAGTAGTTATTTAATTAATTCTTTAATGGGAGATTCTCGAAAAATAGCAGGAGGAGTTTTAAATAGTCTTCTTTCGATCCTTAATAGTCTAATTTTACTTTTTATTTTATCAACTGGTTTGTATCTTGCTAAAGGTGGTTTTGTTCTATTTATCGGTATGATTTTGGGCGTAATTTTCTGGGGGATATATCACCTTCGTAAAAAACAACTAATGCGAAATAGCAAAATCTTGGTAGAGAAAAATAAAGAAATGATTCAGATAATTCAAGAAACCTTTGGCGGAATTAAAGAGATTTTAATTGGTGAAATTCAAGATTTATTTCTTGTAAATCATCGCAATATAGATAAAATTGTTTGTAATACCCAAGCTCAAAATTCTATCATTACTCAATCACCTTTAGCTATCATTCAAGGATTATTGATGATTTTTGTAATCATCATAGCCTTGGTTTTCTTGTTACAGACTGATGATTTCGGTCAAGTTTTACCACTAATGGGAACTGTTACTTTAGGTGCTATCCGAATACTTCCTTCTATTCAAAGAATTTTTTCTAGTTTTAATCAAATTCAATCTTGCCGACATTCTTTAGTTAACGTTTTAATTGAGTTACAACGTCCTGTTAATCCTCTAGTGACATGGATTCCTGAAGAAGGATTGAAATTTGACACAAATCTACAATTTGAAAAAGTTTGGTTTCGTTATAGTGATGATGGCGATTGGATACTTAAAAATTTGAGTTTTACAATTAAAGCAAAAACTACTGTCGGATTTATTGGTGGTACTGGTAGTGGAAAAAGTACTACAGCAGATTTGATTTTAGGGCTTTTAAAACCTAATCAAGGGTATATTTGTGTTGATGGCTTAACTATTGAAGGAAAAAGCTTACGTCAATGGCAGAAGAATATCGCCCACGTATCCCAACAGATTTTTTTGCGCGATGCTTCTATTCTAGAAAATATTGCGTTTGGAATACACCCCGAACAGATTAATTTCTCTCGTGTTCGTAAAGCAGCACAATTGGCTCAAATTGATGAATTTATTGAAACTTTACCCTTAAAATACAATACTTCTGTAGGTGAGGGCGGGATGAGATTATCAGGAGGTCAACGTCAACGTCTTGGTATTGCTAGAGCATTGTATAAAGAAGCATCAGTAATTGTTTTTGATGAAGCAACTAGTGCTTTGGATAATGACACGGAAAAAGAGGTTATGGCAGCTATCAATAATCTTAGTAATCAGTTCACAATTATTTTGATAGCTCATCGTTTGAGTACTTTAGAAAATTGCGATCGAGTCATTAAATTCGATCGGGGTGAGATTGTTCGAGTCGGTTCCTACGAAGAGGTGATATCGCCATCTAACAAATAAATTGATTGAGTAACAATAGAAAAATATTGACTTATATGGAAGTAAAAACAATTACAGTTGCATTTGGTTCTGTTCCTAAAGATGGTGGTACTTTTACTTTTTACCGCAATCTAAGACCAGCATTAAAACTTTACGGAATAGATTTACGTTGTGTAACTGTGGGTAAAAGAGAAATGGCTTTAGTAGAAAAAGAATATGTTGATGAGGGTTGTGTCTTTTTAGCAGAAAAAACAAATGATATAAAAAAGCAAGCGATCGTATTTACTCAGTGGTGCCAAGAAAATAATATAGATATAGTAATGGCAATTAATTCTATTGCTATTCTTTCTGCTTTACCTCATTTACCAAAATCGATTCGTGTTATTTCCCGTTGTGCTAATGCTTTTGACCAAGGTTATCGAGTTACTATGTCTGGGCGAGAACGTTTAATGGCGATCGTTGCTTTAACTCCTCGATTAAAAAAAGATTTGGTAGAAAAATATGATGCTGACCCTAATTTGATTCATCTCATACCTAACGGCATCGACCCCCGCAATTTTGCCGATGCTTTACCTCGTCTTTGTAAACCAAATTCACTAATCCAATTAGGATTTTTAGGACGATTAGAACATAAGCAAAAAGGAGTACTTTACCTTCCTGAGATTGTTAAAGAATTAAAAGCGTTAGGAGTAAATTTCCATCTTCGTATTGCGGGTAAAGGAATACATCGATCGCTTTTAGAAAAAGAACTCAAACCCTACGTACGATCGAAAGAAGTAGAATTTCTGGGTGCTATTATGAAAGACGAAGTGCCAGATTTTCTTAAATCTACCGATATTTTTCTGTTTACTTCTCATTTTGAAGGGTGTCCTAATGCATTATTAGAAGCGATGATGGCTGGTTGTACTCCTGTCGCTTTTTTAATCGAAGGCATCACAGATTTTGTTTTAGATCACGATCGTACAGGCTTTATTGCCCCTATGGGTGATTGTCAAATTTTTGCTAGATACGTTGCCAAAATGGAGAATAATCCAACTATATTAGAGCAAATATCAAAAGCAACCTTGAAAAAAGCTCACGAGCATTTTAGTTCATCGATCGCCGCTAAAAACTATGCCAATTTATTTGAGCAGGTGATGAACTTATCTTTACCCGAATTTGAACCAATTCCTTGGTCTGAGTTTGAAATCGATCCAACTTATAGAAAAACTTGGAAAAGTTATCTTCCTCTTCCACTAAAGGTAATCCTAAAAAAATACTTGGTTTATATAAAAAAAACATCTTATTGATTTCAATATAATTTCTGAAAACTTTAATAAACAAAATGCAATTTACCGGGATTATCAATAACACCAAAACGTACGAAAAAAAACAAAGGTTATTAAGAACATTAACCCTTCTAATATTTTTGATAAGTGGTATCCCAAAGTTAAGCGTTAAATTAGGTTTTCCATTGTATGCGATCGATATTATTCTATTTTACTTAATATTAAAAACTAAAAAATCAATATTACCTATTTACTCACATAATGGTCGTTTTATCATTAAAGTAATTGGTATTTATTTATGTTTTATTATCCTTGGAGAATGTAGAGGTATTATTACATATGGTTTTATCTCTCAACACATATATTTAATTTGTCGGTTCTTTCTCGTGGTATCTATTAGTAAACTTATACCCAAACTAATTACTCAATTGGAGGATTTAAAGTTAGTCATGAAAGGATTATATATAGGGTTATTACTCTCTTCACTTCTCTCTATTTTATATTCGATACCATTTACTAGAGGAATTGTTAATTTTTTTCTTTCAATACCTTTTTTAGAACCTGCAGCCGAGCAACTAGTGGATGGTGATGAATTTTATGACAATGTATATGATGGAGCTTACAGAGGTAGGACTTTAATCGGGTCATCTACTTTCTCTTCAGGAGTTATAGCCGCTCTTTATCCAATGTTATTTATGGGTTCACAATTTTTTTCTGGGGAAAAACTGTGGCGAAATATTCACAGAGTGTCAATTATGATAATTCCTTTAGGTATTTTGGCTACCTATGGACGTACTGCTTGGTTGAGTGTCGTATTAATCATTCTCTCTACATTATTTTGGGGTGAAAAAAAATTTAAAGCAAAAATTTTAGGAATTATAATGATGTTACTTCTCATTTTCTTTGGCGGATTGCTTAATACTCAGTCAATATCATCTAATCTTCCATTGGTGAACAGAATAGTTTCTAAAACTGAAGTTACTTTGGACAAACCATTAGAAGGAAGCTCAGAACAGGAAAGATTTTTAGCATACGTTCAACCTTTTGATCATGTTCTTGTTTATCCTTCTTTTTTAATTGCCGGTTCGGGCATCACTCAACGCCGATGGGGTGGTAATAAATATGCAGAAGCAGTAGCTGCGAACCACGCTATACCAGGTATGGCTTATTATGCTTATGGAGTAGGAGGGGCACTGTGCCAGATAATACTCATGTTTTCATCTTTTAATCTAATATATAAACGCTTACATCAAACAAAAAGATGGAAAATTCCGATGGTTGGAATTTGGCAAGCTTTGTTAACAGCATGGTTTGGTTTGCTACCTTGGTGGGCTTTTGGTCATGGTATTGTTTCAGCACCACGTGGTGCCGCTGTCTTTTTTCTCTTTTTGGGCATCTTACTAGCATGCGAAAATATTTATCAAATTCAATTTCAGGAAAAGAAAGAAAACTTGCTTAATCAAGTGAAAGAAAATAAATTTAATTAGTAGATTGAAGATTTTCCCATATTTTTAAATTAGTTATTTAGCGGCTTTAAACTTTATGAAAAAAACAATAGTTATTTTACTTTCTGACAAACGATCGGGCTCGACAATGTTTCAAAGAGAGTTATGTCGTCACCCTGCAATTCAGACTGTTTCCTATTCTCCTCATACCTATTTAGAAACTCATCATTGGTTAAAGGGAGCAGTTATGCTTAGTCTAGATCCATCTCTTTTTAGTGGTAACAAAGTTTACGAAGGATATGGAAGTAGAACTAATGCACGAATCTACACCGAAGATTTGATTGTAAGAAATGTACCGAATTTTAAAATACCGAAAGACGATCGAGAATTAGTTTTTCAGGGTTGGGAAGAGCTATGTGAAAAATTTGCTCAACCAGTTTTCTTTGAAAAATCACCACAGTTTCTTGCTCATTGGGGATGTTTAGAATTAATATTAGAGTGGATTGCTCAGACCAATTTTCAAGTTAAGATTATCGGCTTAGTCAGAAATCCGCTCTCGGTTATGTATTCAGCACAAAAATTATTCCATACTGCACCAGAAAAACGCCAGTACGGATGGTTAGAACTACATCAAAATCTTTTTCGGTTCAAAGAATATCTTGCTCCCGATCAATTTATGCTTTGCCGTTATGAAGATATAATCAAACAACCTATTGATAAATTTAAAGAAATATGCCAGTTTATTGGTGTAGAAGAAAGCACTTTGGTAGGAGATAAAGTTAATGCTTATTCTATCGAAAAATGGATGAGTGACCCATTTTTTAGACTTCAACTAGCTCAAGAGGTAAAAGAAATGGCTTACAGACTAGCATATAGCGATATTGAGATCGTTAATCCTGTAAAACCTTTGCCTCCTTTAAGTATGAGAATTAAACAAAAGTTAAGAAACCAATTAAAATTGTTCGTCTCTCGTTTCAAAGATAGAATTATAACCCCCAAAATATTACAAACAAAAAATAATTTTAAAAGCAACAATTTAGAATAAATATATTTACTTGATTTTTTTAATCTTGAAATTTAGATACAATTAATTCGATCGTTATATATACAAAATATCTTTTATGACTACTAATAAAGTAACTTTAGGTGTGGTAGCAATTTCTTATAATGAAGAGCAAGATTTGCCCGGTTTTTTAAGTAATTTAGTCTCATGGGTAGATGAAATTGTGATTATGGATGATGGCTCTACCGATCGAACATTATCAATAGCTACAAATTTTGACGAAAAAGTCAAGTTTATTGTTTCTCCTCGTAAAGAAGGAGAATACTATGCTCAACAGAGGAATAAAGGAATTAATAATGCTCAAAGTGATTGGTTATTACACATGGATATCGACGAAAGAGTTACGCCAGAATTGGCTAAAGAAATTATGAGTGCAATTGAGGATAGTTCAAAAGATGGTTATCGATACCGAAGATTAAATTTTTTTCTTCACCGTCCGATGAAAGGTGGTGGTTGGCAGGACTGGAATCTGGTTCATTTAGCTCGTCGTCATCTTTTTCATTTTGAAGGAATGTTTCACGAAGAATGTGTTCTCGACTCTTCCCCCGAACGTATCGGTCAATTGCAAGCAAAAATGTGGCATTTAAATGATTCTTCCTACAAATCTCGTATGAAAAAGAGTTTTAACTATTCTGAAGAACAGAGTCAAAGAATTGCTAATAAATATAACGAGATAGCTTGGTTTCATCTCTTGTTATTACCAACGATCGAATTTATACGTAAGCTATTTTTAAAACAAGGTTATTTAGATGGAACATTAGGACTAATGTTTGCTATACATTCTGCGGATGCGATGTTTAGAGCTTGTGCGTTGGTTTGGGACGAACAAAATAGAATTCCTCGCGATAATCTCGAAATACAATTAAAAGAAAAATGGGAAAAGTAGAGGAAAAAGTAATGGTAGATAAGAACAAGTTAGTTTCGGTTATTGTACCTACATATAATCGTGCCTCATTAATTGTTGATGCCTTAAATAGTATCTATAAGCAAAGTTATCGACCTTTAGAAATAATAGTGGTTGATGATGGTTCAACAGATGATACTGAGACAGTAGTACAAAATTGGATAGATGAGTGCAACCAAGATAAAGATTTATGCGTTCGCTATATATATCAAGAAAATAAAGGTGGGAACCCAGCACGTAATCAAGGTATTAAAGAAAGCTCAGGAGATTTTGTCGCTTTTTTAGATAGTGATGATCTTTGGCATTTAGATAAGATCGAGAAACAGATGGCTGTATTTGAAAACGATCGAGATATTGGTGGGGTATATTGTGGATTACAGCAAGTATTAATTCACGAAAAAGAACAACTAATAGAAACGGCTTCTCCAAGAGACTATCCTAGTGGTGATTTAATACAGCAAATGCTAATTCATGATGTAACAGCTCCAACTTCTACATATATAATACGATCGCAAGTATTTGAGCAAGTAGGAGTTTTTGATGAGGATTTGTTAGCACGTCAGGATTGGGATATGTGGATTCGCTTAGCTTCTTACACTAAAATTGGGGTAGTTCCTGAAATATTAGTAGATTATCGAGTACATGGTGGAATACGCACCGCATCTAATCCTCAAAAAGAAATTGATGCTTATAAAACGATCGTGAAAAAATATGCTCACTTACGTAAACAATGTCCTTTTAACGTCAGGCAAGCGGCAAAAGCTTCTTTCTACCGCCGAATAGGACGTGTATATTTCCATCATCAGATCTCGATCGTTCAAGCTTTTAAGTATCAAATACTAGCTATCATTAACTGGCCGTTTGTTTTTGACAGTTATGCTGCCTTGTTGGGAATGTTACTTCCCAGAGATTCACGACGATCGCTCCACCTTATTTGGAACAAATTTTTTGGGGCTACATTTTTGGCAATTAAAAGTCATTAAAAATTAAATTAATTGCATTTAATTAATTAATTATTTTTCCAGATTGATAAATCTCTTTTGAGAAGCGATTCAAGCATCAAAATTTCACCTATTAAATTTTGATAGACTAATTCTTTCTGCTCGTGGGAAATTTCTACTTCAAGTTGTTTAGTCTTTTTGCTCTCTAACAATTTTTTTCCCCCTATTTCGATTAGTAAATTAGGAATCCAATCTAGATCATTCCTACGGCATGTTTCGGTAAATCTATGAGCTATTTTAAAAAGACTTCTGTATCGAGGTATAGTACTTAAATTAGTTTTTTCTGGTAATGAAAACAATGATGGGTCTACATTAAAAAAATCTCCTAATTGACCAAAAGCAACTTCTGGAGAAGTTGTTACTTCTTCAAAAATGAGAATCAAAAATTGGTCAAGATCGAAATATTCAAGATAACGTTTGAGATGTGTATAGTAAAGGCTGTTTTCAATTGATATTCTTTTTAAAGAATGACAAAAATCTTCAAAAGAGGGGTTCTCTCCTGTAACTCTTAAATGCCATTTATAGTGAGAAATTACTCGATTGACAGGATTTCTAAGAATTAAAACAAATTTTTCAAAATGCTGTAGTTTTGCAATTCTTGAAGGACCTTGAGGAGCAATTAGATAACCAGGTGTAATTTCACCGATATATTTAAAATTACTCTCATTTGTTGATAAATTTTCAGTAAAAATATCATAGTACCAATCAACTCCTTTATCCCAGTATTTTGTGAAGAATTGTATTTCTTTTCTTCTAGAAGGAAGTAAAAAATCAGGATGTGAGGAAAGAATATTGTGTAACCACGTGCTACCGCTACGAACAGCTCCAATACCTAAGAAATTTGGTTTATATTTCATAAAATTTTTCTCAATAATAAGTATTGTTTTACATATTTAAAATGTTTAATAATTTATTAATATGTTTAATAAATGTTTTCAGCTCTTTTATCTTACTAAAATACAGTCGTCCAAATATTTATTTTCTATTAATAATAAATATTTTTAGGCTACGTTTTCAGAAATAAAAAATTATAAGTAAGTTAATTCAGTTTACATGATATGGTGTTAAACTTTTGTAAAACTAATTTCACATTGTGGTATTACTTTTGAGTAATTTTAATTATTTTATTAAATTTAATAGTATTTCCCATATTATATTAAGTAACTAATTATAAAAAAGGTCTATTGAACTCATATTTTATAATATATAATTAACCTAATTTTATATATTTACCAGCTAATTTTAATAATTTTAGATATTTTTTTGTTGCGTTACTCGTATTTTTTTCAGTAATATTTGGTCAGCTATATTTTACTTTTTTAGAAGAAAGATTATCAACTATCTTTAAAAAAGGAAAGTTAACTTAAATCAAAATAATTAGTTTTTTTGTAATTAAAACAATCATAATAATCAAGCTATTTTTCTCATGAAGGTAATTTTATTTTCTAACAATTATGGTCTTAGCCTTACTGATGGTCATGGTACAGCCCGTTATGCTCGTCAGCTTTCTCAAGAACTGACTAATTTTTCTGACCTAAATCTTTTTCCTACTACAACATGGAGTAGTTGCTCGACTAATGAATTAAACAAATTCAAAAAAGAAAATCAGTTAAAAATTGTACCTGGAGGTAGAAAGCTAACTCCTTTAGCATGGTTGTTACTAAATAATCCTCCCATTGAATATTTACTAAAAGATTCCATTGATATAACTCATATTCTTGCTTTGGGTTTTCCTGTTGCCACCCGCAAAAAGTTGGTTGTAACAGTCCATGATATTGGTCCACTCACTCATCCGAGTTATTTTTCCGATTCTCCTGCATATCTATTTAAACGTAGTTTTGAGCAGATGGCTAATCAAGCTGATGCGATTGTCTGTGTATCTCAAGCAACAGCGGATGAAGTGGTAGAATATGGAGGGGAACATTTATCATCAAGAATATTTGTTGTTCATGAAGGAGTTGAAGATAGTTTTACTACTCCTGTTTCGATCGATTTATACCAAGAGTTAAATAATCTACCTCCTCAAAATACACCTTTTTTTCTTTCTGCTGGTGCAATGAGTCCTCGTAAAAATATCGGTAGAGTTTTAGAAGCGTTTAGTCGTGTCCACGATTTAATCCCTCATCACTTAGCTTTGGTTGGTGGAAAAGGTTGGGACTCTGAAGCAATTTTTAACAAATTACAAGATTCTAACTGCTCGTCAAAAGTCCATCATTTAGGATATGTCAGCGAACAACAACTTAAAGCACTCTATCAAAGTGCTGATTTTTATATTCATCCATCTCTTTTTGAAGGTTTTGGCTTAACTGTTTTAGAAGCGATGGCGGCGGGTTGTCCTGTAATTACCTCTAATATTTCTTCTTTACCAGAAATTGCGGGTAATGCCGCTTGTCTTATAAACCCATTTTCTGTTACTGATATAGCAGAAGCGATCGAAAACTTTGCTTTAAATGAACCCTTAAGACAAAAATATCCAGATCTGGGTTTACAAAGAGTTAAAAACTTTCAATGGAAAGATACGGCAGAGAGTATAGCGAATATATATAGGAGCTTGTAAAAAATTGAAAATACACCATATTATTGATGATATCGTTCTAAAAAATGGTGGTGCACAGCGAATAGCAATATATCTCCATCAAGGTTTACTAAGAGCGGGCATAGATTCTTCTATTATTGCTTTATGTGGAGAAGTAGATGAGATTGATTTTGCTCGTTCTTTTATGAAGCCTTCAGTTTACAATCTAACAAGTTTTTTTTCCGTATTTCAATATATTAAGAATAATTGTCACAGTACAGATATTATCCATGCTCATCTCTTTCCCGCTATTTTTTACGTAGGCCTTAGTTGTAGAATTTTAGGATGGAAAGGAAAATTAGTCATGACAGAACATAGCACAAGCAATCGTAGGAGAGGAACTCAACTAGGAAAATCGATTGATCGACAAATTTATCCTTATTACGATCAAATTTATTGTATTAGTGAAGGTACTAAAGAGGCATTGGGAAATTGGATACCTTCACAAAAAGATAAATGTAAGGTTATTGAAAATGGCACTGTTTTACCCTTCAATTCTTTTCAACCGAGGCTAAACAAAAAAAAGTTAACTATTGTTTCTGCGGGTAGATTACACAAGGTAAAAAATTATGAAACCATACTCAAAGGATTAAGTTTACTCAAAGACATTGATTTTGAATACCGTATTGCTGGATTAGGAGAAAAAGAAGATTCTTTAAAAGAATTATGTTCCAAACTATCACTAAATAAAAAAGTAAATTTTTGTGGCTATGTGGAAAATATATCCAATTTTTTCTCTGAAGCAGATATTTTTGTTATCTGTTCGTTATGGGAAGGATTCGGGTTAGCCGCAGTAGAGGCGATGAATACAGGTTTGCCTGTTATTGCTAGTAACGTACCCGGACTCAAGGAAATTGTTGATATTCCCAACAATTGTGGCGTATTAATTTCACCCGATAGTCCTGAAGAAATTGCCGAATCTGTCAGATTTTTCTTAGATTCTAATGTTCGTAATACTTATGGAAAAAATGGGTTTGAACGATCGCTTCATTTTTCGATTGAAAATATGGTTGACAAATATATCCGTCAATATGAGCAATTGTATATATAGCAGAATGAGTTTATGATTACACACATTAACCCCTCACTCGTCTTCTGTATCCCCTTAGTCTTTTATAGCACTACGTATTAATGTTTATATAATATCAATGGTATAACTGCTATTTAATAAAGAGTATAACCACTTTCCCAATCTGAAATTAGTTGACCAAAAACTATTTAAACCGAAAAAAGAAAGAAAGTATTTCTTGTTATCATGAATAGTTTCGCCTTCAAAGATAGAAGCTATTCACGACACATAAAAAAATAGCAGACAAGGCACGCCTTGTCTCTACATTAAACTATTAACTATTTAACAATGCTTTAGTTTCAGAAATACCTGCTTTTTTCAATACTCTTTTGAGTTGATAATTAGCCATTACTATCATTGTAAATTGAGTGATTAATGTACCCATAAAAGTAGCATTAGATAAATCATGCAATCCAACGAAAGGTAAGGCTGAGAATAAAGCTAAATTAGGTAAGAAAGTGTGGTTACCACCTAAAAATACCATTACTAATGCTGGACTAAAAACTAACCCGGTAATAGTTGCCGTTGCCACATAGTTTCTTTTTTTGGTTTTTAACATCAAAGTCAATTGATAAATCGTGGCATAGATAACAATAATACTGGCACTTAATAATAAGACTAATGATAAACCTATTTTCTGCTCAAAATCAGGTAACAACCATAATGCTGGGAGTACATATAAAGTCATAATCATCATATTAACAACGATCGCAGTTATAGCAGGGCTTTTATCTCCTACTAATAAATCTTTCATCCCTGACATACGTTGCTTATTCTCATGACGAAAACGAGCCCAATCATGTAAAGTTTGTCGTTGAGGAGTTAAAGCACCGACTAACAAAACAGCAAAAATAAAATTCAGGATAAATAAAACTACCAAACTTTCATCATTGTAGCTTCGGTGATATAAACTTTGTAGAGTGAATCCGAAAGATACGACAACATAAATAGTCGTAACGATATAACTATGCACTTTAGTAATAACTACATCTTTAGGGCTATGAAAACGACGTTTGATACCCTGCACTAAACAAAAAGTAGCGATAGAGTAGTTAGCTATCGCAAACATAAAACCGCCGATAGGGCTATGCCATAAATAATTACCATACCAACTGACAGAATCTAAACCGTCCATAGAT
Organism: uncultured cyanobacterium; assembly: GCA_963710605.1. Lineage (GTDB taxonomy): Bacteria > Cyanobacteriota > Cyanobacteriia > Cyanobacteriales > Cyanobacteriaceae > JAALKG01. The sequence goes on along the minus strand of CAVQBA010000005.1, from coordinate 148,191 downwards.
AAATAATTTATCGTCTTTGGCGAGAGGAAAGTTGATTTAACTAAATAAGCTAAAAAATTACCCGGATAAAACAATATTACCCAATCAAAACTAGTTTCTGTCCACTGATTTCCTTCTAAACAGACACCCATCATTGTCATTACAAAGAAGAAGACAATCAAACTACCTAACCAAGCCTGAAAACTACCTAAGCCTGTAAATACTAAACTAAATAGTAAACTAGCTGTATAAAAAAAGACGCAACTAGCAACTAAAACACCATAAAAAGCAAGTATCAAAGGAAAAGAAATATTAGCATTTAATCCGGCAATTAGATGTAACGGAATAGCAAGAATACCGAATAAATAGACTAAGACTGGTACTCCCAACATTTTACCACTTAAAATAGTCATTGCTGATTGTGGTGTTAGACGTAAAAAGTTAAGTGTCTCTCTACTTTTTTCTTTGGTGATGTCAGCCATCAACATATAACTACCGACGACTAACAAAACAAAAATACCGATAATACTCATAGTGGTAAACAAGTCTAACCACCATAATTCTTTGATTAATTGAACGTTACCAAGTAAGTCTTGAGTACATTTACCATAAGTTTGTGAGTATTTTTCAAAATCAACACTGGCACAATAACGACGATCGTAGCGAGTTTCTACTGTCGGTAATAGACTATTAAAGTATAGATATAATAATCCTTGTCCGATTATAGAAGCAAAAGCAACGATTGCCACATTTTTGTTATTTAATCTACCTTTAACTTCTCGAAATAATTGAGGATTCCAATTACCGACTTTATCAATCATACGGGGATAAATTTGAGATAACATTTTCTCTATATTCTCCTTTTACAGTTTTTTAATCTAACTGATGAATTATTAACCATAATAATACGTGATTAGTAAAATTGATGGTTGACGCTTTAACAATACTTCGACTAAGGTGATACAGTGAGCCTTTAGAACTGCTCAGTATAAATTGACAATTGACAGTTAACAGTTGACAATATTCTTTTTTTTGACGTAATCGTAAAAATAATAGTTGCATTTATCTTAATAATTATTAACTTAATTAAGCTTGTTTTGGTAATTTTAAAAATAAATGAGTTATGATGGAATATTAATTTATGTTCTGAATTGAACTCGTATAGAATTTATCATGCTCCCCATCGTTGCTGTTATAGGTCGTCCGAATGTTGGTAAGTCGGCTTTAGTTAATCGTTTATCTGGCGAACAAGATGCGATCGTTTTTGATGAACCCGGCATTACCCGAGATCGTACTTATAAACAAGCATTTTGGCAAGATCGAGAATTTCAAATAGTTGATACAGGTGGTTTAGTTTTTGATGATGAAACTGAATTTTTACCTTATATTCGTGAACAAGCTCAAGCCGCTTTGTCTGAAGCTGTTACCGCTATTATGGTTGTTGACGGTAAAATGGGTTTGACTGTAGCTGATGAAGAGATAGCTAGTTGGTTAAGAGTACAAGATGTACCTGTTGTTTTGGCTGTTAATAAGTGCGAATCAGAAAAAGAAGGTTTAATTCAAACAGCCGAATTTTGGAATTTAGGTTTAGGTGAGCCTTATGGTTTATCAGCAATTCATGGTAATGGTACTGGAGAATTTTTAGATAAATTAGTTGAATACATCCCATCGATGGATGAGTTAGAAGATACTGAAGAAATTAAAGTTGCTATTATTGGTCGCCCCAATGTAGGGAAATCTAGCCTTTTGAATGCTCTAACAGGTGAACAAAGAGCGATCGTTTCTCCTATTTCAGGAACAACCCGTGATACGATTGATATGTTAGTTGAGCGTAATGATAAAACTTACCGTCTAATCGATACCGCAGGAATCAGACGGAAAAAGAATGTCGATTATGGTGCTGAATTTTTTAGTATTAATCGTGCCTTTAAAGCAATTAAAAGAGCTGATATCGTTTTATTTGTGATTGATATTTTAGATGGTGTCACCGAACAGGATTTGAAACTAGCAGGTAGAATTATTGATGAAGGTAGGGCTTGTATAATTATCGCTAATAAATGGGATGCGGTGGAAAAAGATTCTCATACCATTTATGAATATCAAAAAATGCTCGACGATCGATTATACTTTATGGATTGGGCAGAGAGAATTTTTATCTCCGCTATGACAGGTAAAAGAGTCGAAAATATTCTCGATTTAGTTGATAACGCCGCTGAAGGACATAGCAAACGAGTTAGTACATCAGTTATTAATGAAGTGATCGAAGAAGCAGTCAGTTGGCACTCTCCTCCTACTAGCCGACAAGGTAAACAAGGTAAAGTTTATTATGGTACTCAAGTTGCCGCTAAACCACCTACTATTACTTTGTTTGTAAATGATCCTAAAAGACTTGATAATAACTATCGTCGTTATATGGAAGGACAATTCCGTCAACAATTAGGATTTAAAGGTACACCAATTCGCTTGATTTGGCGTGGTAAGAAAGTTAGAGAGGCAGAAAATGCAGGTGCTAACCGTGCTACTAAAGTTAAACTAACCTAAATAAAAATCAGGCTAAATAGAGAGTTTTGTAACAAAACGCAATGTTTGATCTTAATCGATAATTTATAATAACCTCAATGACATTAGTGTTACGTTGACTAAAAATTATTAACTCTTTAAATATATTTTGTGATGAATAATTTACTTGCTACTCTATTTAGTAAGAGGTTTGGCGTTCGATTTTTTTTCTTATTTTTAGGTTTAATACTTCCTACTCTCGATGGAAGTAAAATGGCGATCGCATCCAATTCGAGAACAATAACTGGTGAAAGATGGTTAACTCATGTTGAAGAAGACTTAAATCCTTTTTTTGAACTAGAAGACGCTTGGGGTGAACCGATTGGTAATTTCCCCACGAGAAGACGAAATACAGGTTTATTTGATCCTACTATCAACCCTCGTAATGAGTTTGTTGCTCAAGCACGTCAAACATTTTCTTATGGTGTAGCTTATCATTTAACAGGTGAGTCGCAATTTTTGGGTTTGGCGAAAGCAGGAGTTGATTGGATACAGGATAATGGTATCGATCGAACTTTGGGAGGAACTTATAAATACTTATCACAACCTGGTAATACACCAGATTCTGACTTCAACCGTCGTACTAGTCAAGAACAAGCGTATGGTTTACAAGGTTTAGCGTTTTATTATTATTTAACTAGGGATGAAACAGTTTTAAATAATATTATTGATCTTAAAGATGATTTGTTTGAAACTTACTACGATAGTTCTCGAAATATAATGAAGTTTCGTCCGACAGATACTATTGATTCTCGATTACAGCTAACAGCAACATTAGATCAGTTAAATACCTATTTATTACTTTTAGCTCCGATCGTACCAAACAATTATAAATCAATTTTTGAAACAGATTTAGAAAACTTAAGTCAATCTCTTGTCGATAATTTTTATAGCCCCGAACATAATGTATTCTGGCTCAGACAGGGAAATGTAGATGACGATCGACTTTTAGAAGGAAATACAGACTACGGACATTCCATTAAATCATTATGGATGCTCCAACAAGCAGGGGAAGTTTTGCAAGATTCTAATTTAGTTGATTTTGCTGAAAGTAATGCGACTAAACTTCTAGCTGAAGCATATCATGAACCTTCTGGGAGTTGGGCAAACGATCCTTATTTAGATTCTGATGGTAATTTTACTCAAGATTTGAATAAAATTTGGTGGATTTATCAGGAGTTAGATCAAATGGCAGGTACGATGTGTTTAGATGAAGCCTCTTTTTGTGATAATTATTTAGAAAATACAGCTAATTGGTTTTTCGACAATATGGTGGACGAAACAACAATAAATAAAGGAATTTATCAAACAGTTAGTGCAGATGGTTCGACAACTAGCGGTAGAAAGCAATGGAAGTTTAAAAGTGGCTTCCATTCTTACGAACACGCTCTTGTAGGTTACATAACATCTAGTTTTGCTGTTGATGAAGACATAGAACTTTATTATGCCTCTTCAGAAGATATTTGTACGAGTGGAGGAGGTTTAAAATTAGGAAGTATTCAGCCTTATTATTATGAAGGTAATATTACAGAATGTGAAACTAATTTAATTTCAATTACAGGCAATGATGATTTAGATTCAATTTTACAAACATCTAATTATCAGCAAATTACGATCGCATTTTCTCCCAATAATAGTCAACCCGTACCTGAACCACTAACTATTATGGGTACTATTTTTGCCGGAATTATCGGACGAATTATGAAGGGAAAAAACAAAGAAAATAATCAAGATTAAAAAAGATGAAGTTTGTACCCCGTTTTTAGATGAGTAAGATTTTCATCCGACTATGGCAAGTCTCCAGTCTCTTGTCTCCTACCCCCTTACTAAAGAGGGATAGGGGATAGGCTCATAGGCTTCAGACGTAGGGGGATTTAGTCCTCATTGATTGTCTTTTTCTTTTTTGAATTTGGTATAACTTAGCTATTAACTAAAAACTAAAACTTTAGCTTCATATTCGGGTAAATCGATTAATATCTTATCGTCTCCTGATTCAATATCATAGTTACCAGTCCATTCATGCCATGTACCATTAGCCGGAAAATTAGGCACAGAATAACCAGCTAAGTAGTTACCTGAGAAATTTGCTACTACCACAACTCTTGAACCTTCATCATTCCAACGAGTATAAGCTACAACTTGAGATTCTGAATCTTCGTGGAAAAAATCAATATTGGCTGTATAAAGAGCATGATTATTTTTGCGTAAATTAATTAATCCTCGATAATGTTCTTTTAAATTACGATTTTCATCATTTTTAAGTAGTTTCCAATCAATTTTAGATGGTTCTGGATCTAATGGTTGATAACTGCCAAATTCTTCGCCCATCCAAATCATCGGAATACCCACAGCAGTCATTGTAATAGCCGCACTTAGTTTAGCTCTTTTAAAAGCATGCTCATCAAAAATATCATGATTAGCTAAAGATACCATCAAACGCTCATGATCATGATTACCATTATAATTGACTACATTAGTGCTACCTAAAAATCCTTGACGTTTACAATCAATAATATTTTTTAATTCTTCCATGTCAAAACGATCGCCACAAACAGTATCTAAAAGTACTTGGTAAAAACTTTCGTGCCAGATACCATCCATCGGACCATCGAAGTTAGTTACACTAGGACTTTCGGGTATATATTCGGCAGTATTATAAAAAGGTTTTTCTCCTGCTGTTTTCTTAGCTTCTTCAACCGCAGAGTACAAGAAGTCAAAATTATTAATTTGTCTAGCCGCATCATAACGAATACCATCAATGTGATATTCACGAACCCAAAAACAAATACAATCAATGGAAAATTTTCGGGCAGGAAAAGTACCGTAATTTTCGTCGTATTTTTCGTAATTAAATTCTGGACCCCAGTTATGTTCAGCATCTTGGGGATCGTGGTGATACCAGTAATCGTGGTCTATTTGAGTCAATGGGCTAGAAGCCTCAGAGTGATTATAAATCCCATCCATTAAGACTCTGATACCTCTACCATGACACTCATCGATAAATTCTTTAACGTCTTCAGTCGGGCCATAACTTGATTCTGTGGCAAGAAAGTAACGTGGATTGTATCCCCAACTATAATCACCTGGATATTCTTTAATCGGCATTAATTCAACGGCATTAACTCCTAATTCAGAAAGATAATCTAATTTTTCAGTAGCGTGTATATATTTTCCTCTTTCTTTATCATCATCTTCTCCACCAGAAAAATCTTTAATGTGCATTTCGTAAATGACTAATTCATGATCTGCTGGTAAGGGTTTATCGTCATTCTTCCAAACATAAGTATCAACTATCTTTTCACCATCTTTAATTCTAATAACACCGTTTTGAGTTGGGTCATCAATATTTGTTGCGTACGGATCTACTACTTCTACCCATTCATCTGGTTCAAAAAACCAACTTTTGGAACGAACACTAAATTTATATTGATAAATACCATCTTCTAAATCTACTGTTGTTCTAAAAATACCATCCTCGCCTTTTTTCATGGGTATTTTTTCCCAATCAGAAAAACAGCCAATTAATGCCGCTTCTTTATTGTAAGGTGCTGTTAGTTGAAATTCGATCGGATTAGTCATATAATTATTTTGTCTGCCAAGGTTAATGTTTTTTATAATTAGTCAGAATTTATTTATTTTTTACCCATAATGTTACGATCGCTAAACACTAAGCATTACGGGTAATTTGCTCTAGTAAATTCGTTCAGTTTATAGTTAATATAATGTAACTTCTAGGTTACAAAAAACCTTTGTAATCTTCATCCTCCTTTATGAATATATAAAATAATCTGTCCTAGGTAATACCACTATTATTAAAATTTTTGTTAAGATTTGTAACAAATATTTTTAGTTTATTTTGATCGTTAGTCTGTATATGTGTAGTAATTTTGTATAAAACTTATAGATAAAGTGTTTTTGAGCAACCTAAATTTGATTTGTTTTAGGTGTCCAATCAACAATTACCTATCGCATTAAACTTTTGTATTTAGAACGTTACGATCCCGCTTAATCCCGCTTAGTGAAAGCAGGGCTGTTTCATTCTCGGAAGAAGAAAATAGCTAGAAGCTATTATTACTATACGATTGAACGATTTGGTTACATTGTGTTTTTACTATTAGAAAAAAACAGCTACATTTACTGTTATTTCTTAGTTGTAGAAATTACAAAATTTAAGAATGAATCAGCCCTGCCTTAGTGAAAGGGGGAAACTTAATCAAAATGTCTTAACTAATTTATTTGTTGCTATATCAAGCAAATTATTACGAATGCAAAAAAGCCATTATTAATTATTTACGGATAAATCAAAGGATAGTTTTCTGGTTGAAGATAGACACCATCACATTCAGCTTTATAACGATATTCTTTTAATTCAAACTGAGAGTTGTCAACCCATTGATATTGAGCATAGCTACCACAATCACCCAAACCTCTAGATTTAGTTTCTACTGTCAAAACTTGAGTTACGGGTTCAAAATCGATCGAACCAACTAATGTATCGGTATTAGCTAATTTAAAATTTTGTGCTTGAAAATCAAATGTGGAAAAATTTATTTTACGCCAATTATTTTCGGGTTTACTTAATAATAAATATTGATAATTTCCTTGATAAGCACCTAAAAAACAAAGAATTTCTACCAAATATTTAGTTTCACTGAGATAATAAACATTAACTGCATCACCTGATAAGGCTTGATCTTGTTCTTGATTACACAGACTTAAATTCTTTTTTTGTTGCTCAACTTCTGTGGTAATTTTAGTTTTTTCCTCCGCAGATATTATTGGTATAGTCGTGTTATCTTTTTGGAGAAGAAAATGATCACATCCTGACAAAGTCAACATAAATCCAGAAACAAAAACAAAAAAAATACAGAAAGAAGAGTTAAACAATTTATTTCCCAAGTAAATAAGGTGTTAGGCGTTAAGCATTAGATGTTAGTATTTTCTGGATTATAACCTTAATTCGGATTGATGAAAGTCATAATTGTCAATTGTGTAAATGTTTATTAATCATCGCCACGACTTTTTGAGCATTGATTGGTTTTGCCATAAAATCCGAAGCGCCAGTAATTTTACTTCTTAATCTTTCAATCATGCCATCATTTGAAGTAAGAATAATAATAGGGGTATTTTTCAAAGCCGATGATTTTCTCAAATTAGAACAGATTTCGTAACCATTAGTATTAGGCATCATTAAATCTAGAAAAATAGCATCAGGTTTGAGAGTAAGAATCTGAGAAATTGCTTTCAATGGTTCGGTGATACCGACAAACTTGTAACCTGCTTTGACTAGTAAAACACCCATTGTTTCACAAATCATCGGGCTATCGTCAATACAAACAATCAAAGGAAGAAATTCTTTAGAAGATAATGTTTCGGGAGTAGGAGGTATTATCGGTGATGGTAAATCAGGTATGGATACTAAATCGATATATCCTTCTTGAATATATGGTAACAGTGAAGCACTTAAGCGATAAACATCTTTTTTAAGTTTGATAGCTAAATCTCTAAGTGTCGATCTACCATTAAATAATTTGGTGAAAATTTTATAGGTTTTGGGTGTAGTTTTTTGTTGTAATTGTTCTGCTAAACGAATGACAACTGCTTTATTAGGAGAACGATCGCTCATACCTACTCTAAGCCATTGTCGCCAGTTTTGCCAAGCAGAAGCAATTATATCTTGAGAGTCAAATAAACAAATTTGCTCATCAATTGGTACAACTATATTTTTGTCCATATGAAAAGTAATTTCTGAAGATTGACTAAGATCAAAAAGTATCTCACTCATAATATTGGCAATCATTTTGACAGCCGCATCTCGATTGACTCTACCTTCTATTACCCAACGGCGTAATAATTCATACTCCCAACAAAATCTAACGTTATCAGCATTAATCGATTTGATTTGTGCCTGTAAATAAGCAGTATCTTGAGCAATTTCTGGTAGATAAATTACCAAATTTCGTCGCCAACGTCTAACAGAATGCTCTCCTCCTGTGGCACAAACTAAACGCCCCATGGACAGATAAAAACGCCATTGAGCATGATCATGATAGACAAATTTTACTTCACCACTAAATTTGTGTTGTTTAAACACATTGAAAATATAAGTTTGCTTCTCTCCCACAAACCCTTTAATCGGTACGTTATAGTTTTCTTGGTAGGACGTATCCATCAATGATAAATTAGAAGTAATGAGAGCAAAAGTTTAATTAATCATAATATAAAAAATGACTTCTATATTATTTTTTAATTTGCTTGTTTGCGTAACTATTCTTATTCTAGTTAAAATTCTCTATTTTGAGATCAACTTTACAGTTACTTTATAATTAAATATCTGATTTCATGACTATTAATTTTCAAAATATTATTACGACTTTAAATCAATTTTGGAGTGATCAATCTTGTTTGATTGCCCAACCTTACGATACGGAAAAAGGTGCGGGTACGATGAGTCATAATACTTTTTTAAGAGCGATCGAACCTGAGCCTTGGGCTGTAGCTTATATAGAGCCTTGCCGTCGTCCAACAGACGGACGATATGGTGAAAATCCCAATCGAGTTCAACATTATTATCAATATCAAGTATTAATTAAACCTTCTCCTGATAATATTCAAGAATTATATTTAGAATCTTTAAAAGCCTTAGGAATTCACCCAGAAGATCATGATATTCGCTTTGTAGAAGACAACTGGGAATCTCCTACTCTTGGTGCTTGGGGTGTTGGTTGGGAAGTTTGGTTAGATGGAATGGAAATTACTCAGTTTACCTATTTTCAACAATGTGGTGGTATTGATTGTCAACCTGTTTCGATCGAAATTACCTATGGTTTGGAAAGATTAGCGATGTATTTACAAGATGTCGATTGAATTTATGATATTCAATGGAATGACAAAATTAAATATGGCGATATTTTCTTGCAAGGAGAAATCGAACAATGTACTTATAATTTTGAAGCTTCTAATCCCGATTTATTATTTAAGTTATTTAACCTATACGAAGAGGAAGCTAAACAACTAACCGAAAAAAACTTAGTTTTACCTAGCCTTGATTACGTTTTAAAATGCTCTCATTGTTTTAATTTACTTGATGCTAGAGGAGTTATTGCTGTAACTGAAAGAACACGTTATATTGGTAGAATTCGTAACTTAGCTCGTGAAGTTGCCCATCAATATCTCGCTCAAAGAGAAAGTCTTGATTTTCCTTTACTTACTCAAACTTTGATCGAAGAAAACGAAATAGTTGTGGCGATAGATAGTTAATTATTACAGCTATAAGCTCTAAGAAAGTTAAAAATTTACTCTTGGTTTTAAATTTATAATTCACAATTGAGAATCAATATACTTATACTCAATTTCTTCATTATTAATTATTCATTATTAATTATTTATTACCTATGGACTTATCTTTTATTAGGGAAGATTTATTAAGTTTATCGGCTTATACTCCTACCCCTATTGATTAAAATCAAACTAAATTAATTCGCTTAGATGCGAATGAAAGCCCTCTTAATCTTCCTGATGAATTAAAAACTAAGTTAGCTTTATTTTACGAAAATAATTTAGAAACTAATCGTTATCCTGATGGTAGTCACTTTCGCCTTAAAAGTTTGATTGCTGAATATGTGAATGAAAGTGCATCCTTAACTCAGATTATTAATCATCAAAATATTTCAGTAGGTAATGGTTCTGATGAACTAATTCGATTGCTTTTGATGGCAACTAGCTTAAATCAAAACGGTTCAATTATGGTTGCTAACCCGACTTTTTCGATGTATCGAATTTTGGCACAGACTTTGGGTATTCCTGTGATTAATATCGACAGAAAAGAGTCTGATTTTAGTTGGGATATAGATAAAGCCAATCAAATGATTAAACAAACAACTAATCCTCCAGTCAAGGTTGTGTTTGTGGTGCATCCTAATTCACCGACGGCTAATTGTTTGACGATAGATGAAATTGAATGGTTAAAAAATCTCGATCGTGATATCTTAGTTGTCATTGATGAAGCTTATTATGAGTTTAGTCAACAAACTTTGGTAAATGAATTACCAGATAATCCTAATTGGTTGATATTACGTACTTTTTCTAAAGCTTTTCGTTTAGCCGCCCATCGAGTCGGATATGCCATCGCTCATCCTAATCTAATTAATATTCTCGAAAAAATTCGTTTACCTTATAACCTACCTACATTTTCTCAGCTAACTGCTCAATTTGCCCTCGAAAACCGTCATGCTATTCTTCCTAGTGTAGAACAACTCATGGCTGAAAAAAACCGTTTATATGACGTATTAAATGCGTCTGAACAATTTCAAGTTTGGCAAAGTGATGCTAATTTTATTTACTTGCGTTTAGCTAATAATCCCAATGTTGATAATCATAATCAGATTTTGGCTCAGTTAAAAGCAAAAGGTATTTTAATTAGACATACAGGTGGAGGATTAAGAATTTCTCTTGGTACAAAAACTGAAAATGACGCTTTGATTCAACACTTACTAAGGTGTTAGGTTTTAGCTGTTAGAGATAGTAAATTTCTTAACTTTTAACTTTTAACTCTTAACTTTTTAAGTGGGCAAGGCAAATCAGGTATTGCGACTAAATCGATTAAACCTCGTTGAATGTAGGGTAAAATAACTTTAGTCAGAAAAGAGATTTCTTGATTTAACTCAATACTCAAATCACGTAGCGTTTTTTTCCCATTAAATGAATCAAACATCATTCGATAACTATGAGCAGAAGTCCGTTTTTGCAACTCTTGAAATTGAAGGATTATGGGGCTAAAATTAGGAGAACGATCGGCTAATTTCGCTTCTGTCCATTTATTCCAAACTTCAGCGGCTTCTAGAATAATTTGATCAGAATTAATAAACACTAATTGAGTTGATAAAGGTTTATTTTCGGTTAGCTCAAAAACAACTTCCATTTGTTGGCTAATATCAAAAAAAATTTCTAAAAGTATTCCCCGAATAATTTGATTAATTTGGACAGTGGTAATCATATTTTGAGTCAGTAAATAGTTAATTAATTCATATTCCCAATAACGTCTAAATTGTGTTTGTTCAAAAATGTGATTATTAAGTGATGACAACTGATTAACCAAACTAGGGGCAACTTTGTTAACATTTCTACACCATCTTCTTACCGAATGTTTTCCTCCTGTCGCATAAATAATTCTTCCTAAATAAAGATAAAAAGTCCATTGTTCTTTTCTTGGGGAAATTAGCTTTAATTCACCGGTAAATTGTGGTTTTTTGAGAGTGTGGAATAAACTATATTGCTTAATCCCAAAAAATTCGTTAATCGATACTCTAGGTGAAATAGGTATCTGAGGAAATTGATTGAACTCTGTCATTAGTAATATTGAAAATATAAGAGAAAATATATATATTTGTTAAAGACTAGATCAAATTTATTCGCCCTGATATATTTGCCTTAATAAATGACAAAATAATATTTGATTAATAACAATCTAGGAATTAATTATTTGTAATTTAAATTGAATGAGAAACTGGTTATGAAAAATAGTAATCACAATTATATATCATCTGTCTTACAACAATGGATGACTGAAGCTAAAATTAATAATTATCAGCAATTGAGTAAAATCGCTGATATTTCTCCTGTACAATTGTACCGTCTGGAAAATGGTTTACTAGATAGTATTTCTTTGGGAATTTTAAAGAAAATTGCCGCTAGTTTACAAATTTCGCTTAATACTTTAATTGATAGTTTAAGTGAAGATAACGATCGTGATCAAATACTATTACAACAAGAAGAAGTAAAGGAAGAAGCAAAAGAAGAAGAAGAAAACAACAGAAGATACGAATATCAACAAGAAGCATTGTCTATCTTAGAGTCTTTAATCTTGCAACTGCCAACATTCATCTATGTTTCAGAAAAAAATCCTCGTATTCCCGTTAGCAAACTAATACCTTTACTAACACCATTAAACGACTTATTATTAGATTGGCAAGTTTATCCGATTGGTAAAGTAGGAGAAATAGTTGATTATAATCCTCAAGAACATGAATTAATTTATTCTTCAGATTCTAATGTTGAATCTGCTCAACCTGTCAAAATTCGTTATCTAGGTTATCGTCATCAAGATAGATTACTTTATCGTGCCAAAGTTTGTACAATTCTAGATTAATAGCTTACAGGAAAAAACTAGTTTGATTTAAAGTTGACTTGAGTTTTTTTGCTCAATCAACATAATTACTTTAATTTTTCTATAATTAGATGACAATTTATAATTTATAAGCATACAGATGACATCAACTACTATTAACCAACAAGAGTTACTGATAATGGGTTTTCATGCTTTATCAGATAACATTAGATTACAAGTACTAGATTTATTACGTACTAAAGAATTATGTGTTTGTGAAATTACTCAGATTTTAGATATTCCTCAGTCTAAATTATCTTTCCATCTCAAAACTTTGCGTGAGACTAATTTAGTTCACAGCCGTCAGCAAGGACGTTGGACTTATTATAGTTTAAATGTAGCTCAATTAGTACTTCTAGAACAGTATTTAGCTGAATTTAGACGCTCAGCAATATTGTCTCCTACTCGTTCTAATAGTTGTTCTTAAATTAGCCTGATTTTAAATATTAGGTCTATACAATTGAGATAAAATGTGGTATATATTAAAAATAAGGTTAAACGAAATCTTCAAGTTTTAATCACTAAATTTATTTGTATTAAGTTATGAGTGCGACTATTTTGGCAACTAGTATCATTTCTCCAACTAAATCTCCCCAAGTTATTAAAAAAACTTACCCCAATTTTAAAGTAATTGTTCTGAATGATGATTTTAATACATTTGAACACGTTTCTAATTGCTTAATGAGATATATCCCGAATGTATCTGATGATAGAGCTTGGGAATTAACCAATCAAGTTCATTTTGATGGGCAAGCATTAGTCTGGACAGGGCCGATTAGAACAAGCTGAAATGTATCACCAACAATTACGCAGAGAAGGATTGACAATGGCACCGTTGGAGCAAGCATGAATAAACCATCGCAAGGTAGAATAGTTTGGAATCACTCAACTCATATTGATGGTTTGATCCCGATTTTAGAAAAACTAGTAAAATATGATGAAGTGAGAACTATTACTCCTGCGGTGTTGAGTCGTTCTCGATTGCATTCTCCTAAGATGAGATTAAAGGTATCTGTACCAATTTATGGAGGACATAAATTAATCGCTAGATGTGGTAAAAGTGTTCAAGAAGTATTTATCATTACCAGTTTAGACAAGTCGGAATTAGAAGAGATTATCGCTCAAATTATTTAACCATATTTTACAGTTTTTTGTTTCGGGAAATTATATTTTTTACTTACTTTTATTGACTATAAGCAGTAGAATCGATCGTATTTTTTTAATTTCTCTATCTCTTTTTACTAACAAAGTTCAATAAAATTATTCTCTACATTCTTTAAATAAAAATATCTCCTTATATATAGAGGATTTATGAGCATCTAAAACTGTTTAAGTTGACTCTTTCTTCTCTCAAAAAAGAAGCCAAAGTAATGGCTTAGTTAATCAAAGGCTAACATTTAACAACCGATTCTCCTTAATTAGTTGATACTTGAGTATCGATCGATCTGACCTCAAATATCTACCCTTAGATAGATACCATCAAGCTTTTTCCCTTCAATAAAATATCATCTGGTTTGATTTTCATCATCATTCAAACAAATTAATAATTCTTTACATTTATTATTAATCATCATCATCATAGCAGTTAATATTTTCAAGTAAATTAATTGTAGGATATTACGTTACATCAGTTACTTTTGACCTGTCAAAATCAGTTATTTTATTTACCTTTCTTCAAATAAATCAATAGTTATTAATTTATTTTGGTAAATGTTTATATCAGTCATAAAAATAGATAGTTTTAATAATTGTAAAAAGAAGGAAAATAGAGAATATACCCCAAGAGGGCATTGTCAAAAAACAAATTTTATTTGAGTATGATAACAAGGTGGCAATAATTTTTGAAGAAAGAATTCGAGTAACAATAAATAATAGATTAATCGTAAAATGTCTCAAAAAAATTTGAAAATAATTACATTGTTGATACCTTAGATTCAAAAACAAATCAAAACAAAGAATGTTCAAAGGAGCTAATACAGATGATTCGTAAACAATTACCAGCATTTACTTTGGGGTTAATAATCACTTCAGTTGTTTTTCCTAACCCCAGTTTGGCTCATAGTACTATTATTGAGTATCAAGCGACAGAAGCGATTGCAATTGAAGCTAAATTTGATAATGGGCAACCAATGGTAAATGCTCAAGTAGTAGTTTATGCACCAGACAAACCCTCTGTGGCATGGCAAAAAGGCTTAACCGATGAACAAGGTAAATTTAGTTTTATTCCCGACTATAATAACGAAGGAAACTGGAGTGTTAAAGTTCGTTCAGCAGGGCATGGTAATGTAATCAATATCCCGATTCAATCACAACTGTCTTCCTCATCAGCGAATCAACTAAAGACAGATAGTCTTCCTGAAGAAAAAAAACTAGCCTCAGAAGAAGAAAACAAGACAAATACATATTCTTCTTCGATACAAACAGATAATAAAGCACCGCTATCACTACCACAAAAGTTGTTAATGGCAATGATGGGTAGTTGGGGATTTGTGGGTACAGCTTTATTCTTTTCTCGTAAAAACAAAACTCTTAATTAAATTTTCATGCATATTCCTGACGGATTATTACCACCTTCTGTTTGTATTTCTAGCTATGCAATTACTGGTGGAATAACTTGGTTTTCTCTACGCCAAATAAATCGACATTCTAATTCTCCTGAGGAAATACCTAAGGCATCTTTACTGACAGCCGCTTTTTTTGTGGCTTCTTTAATACATATTCCTATCCCTCCTTTCAGTATTCATTTAGTTTTAAATGGATTGATGGGGATGATTTTAGGTTACTATGCTTTTCCTGCTATTTTGATTGGTTTATTATTCCAGACAATATTTTTTCAACACGGTGGTTTATCAACTTTAGGAGTTAATGCGATTATTATGGGTGTACCTTCAATTATCGCTTATTATATTTGGTCATTACGAAAAGTAGCTATTTTTAAAAAGCCTTTATTCTATAATCTTTTAGCTTTTATCTCTTCTACAAGTAGTATCTTTTTATCAGCTTTGATTTTTGTATTTGTTACTTTGACAAATATTGCACCTGATTTAGATATTGATACAGAGAAAACTGCTATTTTAGCTTCTTTAATCGGGTATGGAATTCAGGCAATTATTGAAGGTATTCTTACTGTCATGTTAATTAATCTACTAACAAAAGTAAAACCCGAAATGCTCAAAAATTAATAACGACAGCACTCGTGCAAAGGATGAAATATGAAGGATGAGGGATGAAGTAAGAAGTAAAAAATATTAATTGTCAACTATCAACTATCAACTATCAACTATCAACTATCAACTATCAACTATCATCGTGAAACTTGGTTTAGAAAAATATTTACAATTAGATTCTTGTCTTCATCGTTGGCAATGTCGCCCTAAATTAATCGCTTTTATTGCTTTAATTTTTAGTTTTACTTTTATTAATCAGTTAGCTTTTTTACCGATTATTATTGTTATTACGGCTTTGATTTATCTGCTTTCTAAACTACCGTTGAGTTTTTTGTTTCATCGTCTGCGTTATCCAGGGATGTTTATTTTAGGAGTAGTTATTTTGCTTCCGTTTTTGACGGGTGAAGATGTAATTTTTTCTTGGGCTGGTTTAGATATCAAAAGAGAAGGTTGTATCTTGATGTTAGTTGTAGTTACTCGTTTTGTTTGCATTCTGACAACTACTTTGGTTTTGTTAGCTACTTCTTCTTTTTTAACTTTGATTAAAAGTTTTAATTCTTTTGGTCTTTCGCCTGTAATTGCCGATATGATGTTATTGACTTATCGTTATTTAGAACAATTTAGCGATCGATTAGATACGATGAAAAAAGCTTTAAGACTCAAAGGTTTTAGCTTACATCATTATAACAGTCGGCAGTTAACGATCGTGACTAATTTGATTGGTAGTTTACTTATTAGAAGCTATGACGATTCACAAAGGGTATATCAAGCGATGAAATTAAGAGGATATGGGCAACAATATCGATTTCTATCAGGCAGAAAAACTGCTCAAGTCAAAACATCTCATTGGATTGCTTCTGTACTTGTTATTTGTCTATCTATAAGTTTGGTAGTTTGCCAAGCATTTATTTATCGATCGATTTAAATAGCTGAATATAACCTATTGCCAGTTAATTTGATTAAGAGTCAAAGGTATTACTGAATCTAGCTTTTAAAAAATAAATAACGATCGAGTTAGTGTGAATAAGCTTCAGAATTACTAACTAAAAAACGAATTAGAGATTAAATAATAAACAATTCAGTGTACATAATCTTGCCATTACTATACAATAACCCTATTAATTTTTAATCAGACCTTAACTCACAGATAATAATTAGTTAAAATTACAATTCATGGCAAAAGTAATTTCAATTAGGAAATATTTACAGGCTTTCAATATACCTATTGCATCATTGTTTTTAATTTTGTTTTTAAGTATCGATCTTGCTTTTATTATCAAACATTGCGTTGATGTTTTCACACCCGGCGATACCCGTGCTGTATTCATGATTACCAAAGATGGAGGTTATCCAGAAAAATTTCAGTATTTAAAAATGTTCTGGATAATTGCTTTACTGACACTTGTCTCATGGAAAAAACGATCGCTTCGTTATATTACTTGGGAAATAATATTCATTTACTTTCTTGCTGATGACTCGCTAGAAATACACGAAAAAGTAGGTAAAGTCATCGCCGAAAAACTGGATTTTATTCCTCCACTTGGGTTACGTCTTCAAGATATTGGTGAGCTTGTAACTACCGCAATAGCTGGTATTTGTCTGTTGTTTCTTCTTGTTTGGAGTTATAAAAATGGAACAAAAGTATTTAGGAAAATATCTCAAGATTTATGTCTTCTGATTTTAGTCTTAGCTTTTTTCGGTATTGTTGTTGATATGTTGCATTCAATGGTAAAGTCAGATCCGATATTAGATTTAGTTTTTGCCGTAACCGAAGATGGTGGTGAGATGTTTGTGTTGAGTTTTATTTTTTGGTATATCTTTGTGATATATAAACGTACTTCTAGTAAAAGTTATTATCTGAGCGATCTTTTCGGTACTTTTTTGAGATAGTGTTTTAAGTGGGTATAATTTAAAATTAGCTTTTAACTTATTTTCTCTCATTTTGTTCGTATTTTTGCAAGAGGTCTATTAATTATTCATCCTTCATCCTTCATCTAAGGTATAATCATGATTTGTGATCTAATAACGAAAGCATCAAAAAAATTTTATGAGTCAGGTTTATACGGTAGAAATTAGTAACGCTGGGGAAAATTATACAATTGAAGTCCCCGAAGACAAGAAAATTTTAGATGTTGCTCAAGAGCAAGATTTACCTCTTCCTTCTTCTTGTAATGCTGGAGTTTGTACCACTTGTGCGGCGAAAATTATTAGTGGTGAAGTTGAGCAAAGTGAGGGGATGGGTTTATCTCCTGATTTGCAGGCTGAGGGTTATGCTTTATTATGTGTTTCTTATCCTCGATCGAATCTGAAGGTGGAAACAGGGAAAGAAGATGAGGTTTACGATCGTCAATTTGGTCAAAGTAATTAAGTAATTAAGTAATTAATTATTATGTTTTTTTAGTTAGCGATTAGTTAATTAGATCGATCGTTTAGTTATTAATCGCTAACATTGAGGTTTTGTTAAATATGCAAGATGTTTATTTAATAATGTTAAATCAAATCTCTCAAGTTCAACGATTAATTTTTTAAACTGCTTGTAAATAAGGTACAACATAACTAACTCCTTTTGCTAGATAGAAATCAGTAAAATAATCTTCATAATTATCACGAATGAGCAAAAACGCTTTTTTCATTCTTGGTTTACCGTAAGTGAGAAATTGAGCGGCAGATAAGGCATAAAATTCTCGGTCTTGATCTGGTACATTATTTTTAAAAGCATTTATATAAATTTCTCTACCATCTTCAATTAACTCTTGCATTTGAGGCGAAAAAGTAATCGATTCACCATTAGTTAAATCAATTTGTTTATTTTTAATTGAAGACATGGATAGCTTCATACATTTACGGGTTTGCTCAAGAGATAAAGACTCTTCATCTCCTCGACGATGCGCCCATTGGGTACAACCATTGGTAACTTCTAATGCTCTTAATATGGCTAATTTATCTAAGTCTTCCTCACTGATATTTGACCATTGTTGTAAGTATTTTTCAATTTTATTTTTAAACCCGGAAAAGTCTTCCTCAAAATAAGAGTGCAATTCTGGTACTTGTGCTAGTTTATCCCAATTAATATTCATTAGTTAATAATCAATTTTTAGCTCATTTATATGTATTACATCTATTTTGACATAATCAAACTTGATTCATTTTGATTGTATTGTAGAGTTTACTCTCCATCTCTAAACAACAAGTAAAAAGTATTATATTTTGGTACAATTTTGTTTGTAGTTGTCTAAACTTGTATAATCAAAGCAACCAAACTGTATTTAATCATTATTTATCTTTTCTTCCAAAAGAAGATCCTCACGTCCCGTGATGGGATGAATTTTGGGCTGGCTTGGGTGGTGGAGAATCTTGGTTTTGGACATATTTTTTCAGTACATCTATCGTAACTCCTCCGCAGCTTGCTACAAAATACGCACCCGTCCAAAAAACTCTCTTGCTGTAGAACGGAGAAACTTTTGACTCGAACTTGCGCCACATTGTCTTTGATGATGTGGCTTTTAAATTAGATATTAAACTACTTAAAAGCTTGTGTGGTGGGAATGACACGATTAAATGAGCGTGGTCTGACTCACAATTAAACTCGAGTAACTCACTGTCCCAAGAAGTTAATACCGAATTGAACACAAGCTCTAATTCTGTTTTCATAGCAGCATCAATCACCTTTCGTCGGTACTTTGTTACTAGAACAATGTGAACGGTTAAATTAAACACTGCTCTACGACTACTACGATAGTTAATTTTCAAAGCTTGACTTTTATGTACAGTTAATAATAAACTGTATCTTACCATGAGAAAAACCTACCAGTACAAATTGATTCCCACAGCTAGCCAGCGTCAAGAAATTGACCGATGGTTGGATATGTTACGTCATCAGTACAACTATTTGTTGGCTGATAGATTTCGCTGGTGGCAAATGAATCGCTGTAATCTGGTAATTCCTCAAGGCAACTATTGCGCTCGGTGGTGTGAAATAGGCAGTGGAGAGTTAAGAAACAACCCCGATTGGCACAGCCAGTCAGCTACCTTGCCTCAACTTAAGCAGGAGCGACCTTGGTATCGAGAATTATATTCTCAGGTACTTCAAGACTGCGTTAAAAGGGTTAACTTAGCGTTTGATAGATTCAAATCTGGAGACTCAAAAGGCAACAGAAGTGGGCGACCTCGCTTTAAAAATAAAGCTAGATATCGCACCTTTACCTTCCCCAAAGTGCCAGATAAAAACTTAGTGGAAAGCACAATTAAACTGCCAAAACTAGGCGTGCTTAAGTTTCACAACTCCAGAGATATTGAATCTGGATTCAAGCTAAAAACTGTTTCTGTAACTAGAAAAGCAGATGGCTACTACGTAAACTTGTCAGTGGAAGACAAATCTATTCCTGAAATAGAGATAGATACAGTTGCTACTCTTTCAAACACAATTGGAATAGACGTTGGACTCGAAAAACTATATGTAGATTCAAATGAAAACCAAGCCTTACCTCAAAGACATCTTAGAAAATCTCAATCTAAACTAGCTAAATTACAGAGAAAACTAGAAGATAAAACCCGTTCAGTGAAGGCGAAAAGACTCGTGCGACGGGCAATATCTAGACTTCATCAAAAAATAGCGCGGGCTAGAAAAGATTGGCACTATAACCAGGCACATAAATTAGCTAGTAGTTGTAGTGTTTTAGCCATTGAGGATTTAAAAATCCGCAACATGTTGCGTAGAAATAAGCCAAAGAAAGTTGACGGTATTTTCGTCAAGAACGGACAATCTTCTTCTTCTGGAATGAATAAATCTTGGAGTGACAATGCCGTCGGGAACTTCCTAGAAATAGTAGAAATAGTCGCCCAAAAGTACGGCACTAGAATTGTCAAAGTTAATCCAAGAGGAACTAGCCAGCATTGTAGTCAATGTCTAAATAGAGTCAGTAAAACTCTAAGTGACCGTTGGCACGAATGTGATAGCTGTGGTTTAAGCTGCGACCGAGACTACAATTCTGCGTTGCTAATTAAAAAGCTGGCTGTGGGCGGCAGTCAGGATAAAACGCTCCCTTCTCTCAAAGACTTGTTGAGTTGAGGAGAATCCCTCGCCCATGCGCGACGGGAGTATGTCAGTGCGACCTGAACTGGTCGATTGGAACAGAGCGTGTAGCTCCCAGGTGTTTTCTACCACCTGCCCTCATAGAAAAAACTCAAAAGAGTTTGGTCACAACCGAGTAGGTAACGAAACAGTTGGAATGCAGACCCTAAAAAGTAGCCGTAACTGCTAGGGATTAAGCGGTAAGGAGCTAGAGGGAAAGATGTGGAAGGATGAACGTAGCCTAAGTTGATGATTAAAGTGCGTTACTCCCGAAAAAGTCAAATTATCCCTGATAGACTTTGAACCAAAATGGTAAATGGATAATTCCTTGTTCTTGACTTTAACAAGGAAGTAGAAATAAAACCTCCATCGCACAATAGTCAACCATCCTAACCACATTAAAACTCCAAAAGATACAACAGGGTAAGCCCAACAGAGTCTCAAACAATGAGTAGGTTTGAGGTAACAAAAACGGAAATCTCTGGAGGGTAAAAGATGGAGCAAGAAGCGAATGCTTGATTGTAATTATTGAGATAGGGGTTCAAAATTTGCCCCTGAACGAAAGTAAAAGCAGACGTTGCTCTAGGTCTTATACGGACAAAACGAAAACACAACGATTCTAAACGGAGTTAAAAGTTAGATGTCAAAAGCAATTTTGATAAATGGAGACAATAGACAATTAAAGGACTGGAGTCAGGTCAACTGGCGTAAAGCTCTATAAAGTTGTTAAGAATTTGCGAGGCCGAATTTTCCGTGCCAGAAAACTTGGTCAATGGAAACAGCTAAGAAGGCTGCAAAAATTGATAATAAGAGTCTGTCAAACCTATTGTTAAGTGTAAGACAAATTACTCAAGTCAATACGGAAAGCAAACCGCAGGGATAGACA
The DNA here is from genome assembly GCA_963710605.1 of uncultured cyanobacterium. Taxonomy (GTDB): domain Bacteria; phylum Cyanobacteriota; class Cyanobacteriia; order Cyanobacteriales; family Cyanobacteriaceae; genus JAALKG01. Next base: position 126,364 of record CAVQBA010000005.1, on the reverse strand, counting down.
AAGAGGTGATAAACACCCCTGCACAGCGAGTAAAACTTGTCAATGAATGGAAAATGCCAAGAGCAGCTCCAACAAAACGGGTTTACATACCCAAATCTAATGGCAAGAAACGTCCTCTCGGAATCCCAAATGTGAGAGATAGAGTTGCACAAGCAATAGTCAAAAATACACTAGAATCCGAATGGGAAGCCATATTTGAACCTAACACCTATGGGTTCAGATGTGGTCGAAGCTGTCAGGATGCCATCGAGCAATGTTTTAAAAGACTCATGGGTGGTAAATTAAATAGAGACAAATGGGTTCTAGACACTGATATAAAAGGTTTCTTCGATAACATTTCTCATGAATCTATTCTAAACTATGATTGAATCTCATCCCAATGAGCTATAATAAAGAATGGTTAAAAGCTGGATACATAGATAAAGGGAGTTTATAACTCAACTGAGGCTGGAACACCACAAGGTGGAGTGATTAGTCCATTATTAGCCAACATTGGTTTACATGGTTTAGAAGAGTTTGTTAAGTTCCAAAATAAAAAACTAGGATTTATAAGATATGCAGATGATTTTGTAATCACTGCAAAAGATAAAGAATCTTTAGAAACTATATCTATCCAGATAAAGACAATGGTTATCCGAAAGAAAACTAGAAATCAGTGCTGAGAAGACAAGGATAGTTCATATAGAAGACGGATTCGACTTTTTAGGATTCAACCTTCGCCAATACAAAGGGAAGTTATTGATTAAACCTCAAAAAGAAAAAGTACTTGCCTTCTGTAAAAAGATAGGGAAAACACTATCAGAAATGAAGGCGTCGGACTCAAGAAAATGTTATCAGAAAATTGAATCCACTTCTCAGAGGTTTTGCTAATTACTACAGAGGTGCAGTTAGCAAAGAAACCTTCTCATACATCGAAAATCGAGTATGGCATTACCTTTATCGTTGGGCTAAAAGAAGACATCCCAACAAATCAAAAAGATGGTATTAAAACAAATATTTTCATCGCTTCAGAGGAAGTAAACGGTGGTTCATGTGTAAAGGAACTGGAAGAAAAGGAAAAGAGAAACTCGTATCCTATACAATATAGCTAGAACCCCTATCATCAGACACGTCAAAGTCAGAGGCAACGCTAGTCCAGATAATCCCTCACTCCGTGAATACTGGAACAACCGCAAATTAAAACAGGGCAAAAATTACTGGGCAAAAGGTAGTAAATACTATCAAGTAGCTGTAAATCAAAATTGGAAATGCCAAATTTGTGGAGAATATCTATTCAATGGAGAAGAGCTGGAAACCCATCACATCGTACCAGTATCAGATGGCGGTAATGATTCCGCTGACAACCTTGTACATCTGCATAAAGCTTGTCACAAACAGGTACATTCAAAAACCAAGTCAAAGGCTTGAAGTGAGGCTTGAGCCGTATGTTGGGAAACTGACACGTACGGTTCTAGGGGAGGTGCGAGGGGTGACCCTCAAACCTTACCCGATAGGACTACAATACGATCAATATGATTATCCTCAATTTGAAAGTTTTCGATATAGAGCAGTAAAAATATATCCTGAATTAAGATTATGTGAATGGTGTTTAAAATCGAACCGATGGTGTTACGAATCCCTTAACACTCGCAAAAGAATGAAAAATTGGAAGCGATATCGTCGCACACAATGGAAAGATTAACATTGATAAAAATTACTTAAACAACCAATCTTAATTACCTCAACTATTTACCAACATAATTTAAGTAGATTAGTTTCAATATTTTGCTTCTAATTTGGTCATGCCATTTGCCAAGTTATCTCTTCTCCTGCACGTAAAGGTACAATTTCAGAGTCAGTGAATGGAAGTTTATCAGGAATACGCCAAGTGTTTTTAATCAAGGTAATTTGCTCGGTATTACGGGGAAGTTGATAAAAATCTGCTCCATAAAAACTGGCAAAAGCTTCTAATTTATCTAGTGCATTAACACTTTCAAAAACTTCGGCATATAATTCAATAGCGTGTAAAGCTGAATAACAACCTGCACAACCACAATCATTTTCTTTTTTATCACGTGAATGGGGCGCACTATCAGTGCCTAGAAAAAACTTGGGATTACCAGAAGTGGCGGCTTCTAAAAGTGCTTGACGATGCGTTTCTCGTTTCAAAATTGGTAGGCAATAATAATGAGGGCGAATACCACCATTGAAGATACTATTACGATTAAATAACAAATGTTGTGGTGTAATGGTTGCCATTATGTTGTCATTAGCGAGAACAAATTTGACTGCATCTAAGGTAGTAATATGTTCAAGGACAATACGTAGTTTCGGAAAACGTTGTCTTAAAGGAATTAAATATTGCTCGATAAATACTTTTTCACGATCGAATATATCAACATCTTTATGGGTTACTTCTCCGTGCAACAATAAAGGTAAATCAACTTCCTGCATCGCTGAGAAAACACGATCGCATTTACGAATATCAGTGACACCAGATTCTGAATTAGTAGTTGCACCTGCGGGGTAATATTTAACTGCTTTTACAAACTCAGATGCTTTGGCGGTAATAATATCTTCAGGTGTTGTGTTATCAGTCAGATAAAGTGTCATTAATGGCTCAAACTTTTTGCCTGCGGGTATTGCTTTAATGATCCGATCACGATAAGCTTTAGCATCGAAATACGATCGTATCGGCGGTTTCAAGTTAGGCATAACGATCGCACGAGCAAAGGTACGCACCGTATGGGGTAAAACAGCTTTGAGTGCTTCCCCATCACGTAAATGTAAATGAAAATCGTCGGGGCGAGTTAAAGTAAGTTTTTCCATCTTTTAATTATAAAACAGATAGTAATCTCCGAAAGACACAACGAATGTAGAGTAGCTAAAATTCTCAATACTTCTACAACGATTAAATAAATGAGATAAATTATTGTTGTTTTAACATCTTTCATATCCAAGCAATTGTTGTACCGTAAGAATATCACAACTATCTTTGAGTAAAAAAGTTTTTTTGTTTTATTTATAAATGTAAAGATTAAGGTAGTTCAGAAAAAAATTCAATATAATCATAGTAATTTGGATTACATTAGTCTAGGCTAATTTAACTTAGACTCATTGACTAAAGATTAAAATTGACTCTAAATGTGAATAGTTAATACAAAGGAGCGAGCGATGAAGTTTTTAGGTTGGATATTATCTGTTTTACTATTTTTTAGAATAGAAGTTTTTTGCTTTTTTAAAAATTTTACTTTCCTTCAATGGATTATACTTTTAAGTGTATCTTGTTTATGTGTCTATTTTATAAGAAGAAAAATTATTATATTTGCCAGAAAAATTAAAGATTTTAGCCTAAATAGATATAGAAAAAACTTAGGAAAATGGGCTAGAGAAAATGACTCAGAAGTAATAGCTAAATCTTTTGTTTTTCAGCTTGAACAGAATGTATCCTTAAAAATAAGCTGTATATTGTTATCGATAGGAATTTTTAATTATTGTCCAAGTTTGATGACGAATTCGACAGCAGCCGCTTTTTTCTTAGGAACTTTGATAGTTTATTTATTCGTGACATTAGCATTTAAAAAAGAAGCAGTGATTCTCATATCAGGTATGTATTTCTTAATGGCTGTCTCGTTTTATGTTATGGCTTTTTTTAGTTATTATTCAGACGTTAATTTGTTTCAAACTATACCCTTTGATTTAGTATATTTTCTGAATATAGATATATCGATGCTCACTCAGACTGCGAATAAACTATTTTTCTTTACTACTCCTTTGATTATCTTGAGCTTATTATTTTTTATTCTATCTTCAATTATAATGAAATATTGTCTGAAGCTAATTTTTACTATTTTTTTGAAAGTAGCTAGATTGAGCAACCCAGTTTAGAAACATAATAAATGGCTACGGCATTGGTGAAAGTAAATTAAATAATTGCCCTTGTTGTAAAATGCCAACTTTATCAAAAGGTGGAGAATATGTAAATGTGTCTTGTGTACGTGAAATACAATCTTGCTCAAAGTGTGGTTACAAAATAAATGGCAATATTATCGAAGGTTACCTTGAGATTGAATTAGAATATCAACTAACTTTATATTTCGATCGTTATACTACTACAATCGAAGCAATCAGATTTATTCATGATATTGATCCTAATTCAAAGGATATATCATTGATGAGATTATATAAAGCAATTAGTGACGATCGAAAATATATAATTAAAAACCTCTTACAAAATCAAGTCGGTGAAATAACGTCTTTATGTCAACAACATCATATTAAATATAGAATAAATTAAAATAATAAGAGTTTTAAGTAAGTAATGTTAGTTTTATATTTGTTGTAGGGGTGTATATGCTTACGCCCTGAAGTATTTTTTGTATTTGATATAACTATAAAATAGTAGATAAAGGAGAAAATGGAAAAAACAAAAAGTAATGTCAGAAAAAGAGCAGAGAAAATAAAAGATTACCGTTGTAAAAATCTAATTGCCGTAATTGAAAATCCTGTTGACATGATCAATATTGCTACTATCATCCGTAATGTAAATGCTTTAGGCGTAGAGAAAACCTACATAGTAGATCAAAAAAAAACTTTACCAGATGATTGGCAACAAATGCGTGAGCGTAAGTTACTATCTAAAATTTCCGTTTCTGCGATTAAATGGAGTTTTGTGAAAAGATTTGATAGCACCGAACAATGTTTTGAACATTTAGAAAAAAATAGATTTGTCTCTATTGTCACCTCACCACATATGAAAGGCAAGAAAAACGAGGTGCTTCACGAGGCAGATTATACTCAGCCAAGATTAGCAGTCTGGTTTGGAAATGAGAGTCTTGGGATTAGTGATATGGCAGTCGAAAAAAGCGAGTTTTGTGTCTCGATTCCTATGTTTGGCATGATTGAAAGTCTTAATTTGGGTACGACCAGCGGAATTGTACTTTATGAAGTGACTAAGCAACGACGAGAATATCAATTGAAGTATAAACGGGCAAATCGAGCAAGTGATGACTCAAAAGTTAAATAATCTCGATCGATTGTACTATAAATTAATCCTCCAACGTAAAAAAGAATTAAGATAAAACACTTTAGTTAATACGACGATCGTTATTCATCATCTTCGATTTCGGCATCTATTTCAATCATTTCTAAAGGTTGTTCTAGCGGTTTTTCTAATGGCTCTTCTAATTCCAACTGAGACTCTAAGGTAGCTTCTTGCTGGACTTTTTCTCTAGTTTCAAAAGAAAGAGGAATTTTTTCTAATTCAGGTAAAGCAACCAACTTACGTTTTTTGGGTTTACGTCTTTGTTTAGTCGCAAAGTTTGGTAATGGTTGTTCTTTGTCTTCCTCTTCATCTAACCAGTAATTGGCTACAGGTAAAGTATGTTCTAAATCTTCTAATAAACGAGGAATAATCATCACTGAATTCAAATCGCCGATTCTTTCGGCTTCTGCCATACCTGCTTCGATCGCTACAGCGACGTTAGCGACTGAGCCTCTAATAATAGCAGTACATAAACCAGCACCGATCGTTTCATAGGAAGCTAATTGTACATCAGCCGATTTTAGCATCGCATCAGCGGCGGCTACCATTGCGGGAAAACCCCTAGTTTCAATCAAACCAATCGATCGATTACTTAAACGACTATAACCTCTGGTTTGTTGTGCCATTTGGGCTAACTGACTACCGATCGGGAAAATAGCTTCTAGGTTTGGCATCGGACGAGCAATAATCAATTTAGTGTGTAATTGACCGATTTGTTCAGCCATTCTCGCACCTTCTTCTACTGCTAAACGGACATCGGCGATATTACCTCTAACGATCGCAGTACAATGACCTCCGCCAATTTTTTCGTAGCCTACTAGCATCACTTCTGCTGATTTTAGCATCATATCTGCTGTACCAACTATTGCGGGGAAACTATAGGTTGAAACTAAACCAAGGGCACTGTCTGGACTTATATTCCGATGTCTCATGAAATATGATGGGAATGTTGGTAATATTGAGGGAAAAAAATTAAGATTTTATTAATGATCTTTCTGCTTTGATCATACATCTATTAACCGTAATTGACAATGAAATTAGGTTTTAGGTTTTAGGTGTTTTTGAGTTAAGAGTGAAAAATTGATAGTTAAGAATAAACACTCCTTACTGCTTCTACTGTGTAATCTGTCTAGATAAAAACTGTTCAATTTCTTTGAATTCCATCTCTTCAGCTAAATATTGAAGATGATTTGCAAACGCTTGGTATTTGATATCTGATTTTGTCAGTTTTTTAACTTCTTTTATTAGTGAACTCAAACGACCTTGTTTACTTATATCGTACAATTTGACTAAAATATCTTGGGGTGGAAAATCAATAATTGTATTTTCACTCAAATCATTTTCTTCGATCGCTGAGGAAGTATCATAAATCCAAGATAGATTAAGGGCTTGACTAACTTGATTTAGTAACGTAGCAATATTAACAGGTTTAGAAATAAAAGCACAACAATCAAGTAAAGTAGATCGTTCAAGTTCTTGCTTATTAGCTACATTGGCTGTATAAATGATTACTTGTGTATCTTTTCCTTGAGGCATTTGGCGTAAATGTTCAAGCATTTTCCAACCGTCCATATTCGGCATAACCAAATCAAGAATAATTAAATCTGGTTCAAAATAAACTACCTTCTCTAAACCTTCAATACCATCACTAGCTTCTTTGACAATAAACCCGATCGGTTGTAATATCTGTTCGAGTATTTTTCTGTTGTTGATACGATCGTCCACGATCAAAATTTTCTTTTTTTGACCTTCGTAACCGATAATATTACTAGGTAAAATTGAGTATATGTTTTGTGATTGTTGATTAGATGTAGCAACGGGTAAAGTAAAAGAAAAAGTACTACCTTTACCTAAACTACTTTCAACTTTTAATTCACTATTCATCAACTTGAGAATATTTTGGCAAATAGATAAACCTAATCCTGTACCATGAGATTTTTGTTCGACTGAACCAACTTGCTCAAAGGGCAGAAAAATAGTTTTTAATTGCTCAGTAGAAAGTCCGATACCTGTATCTTTTACTTCAAAATAGAGCATACCACTATTTGCCGTTAAACTAATTTCTTGATTAAGCTTTTTGTTTAGTAATAAATCAGGCTTGAAATCAATTTTTAAAGTAATTTTTCCCTGACGAGTAAATTTGATGGCATTACTAAGTAAATTAAGTAAAACTTGTTTTAAACGTCTTTGATCTTGAATAATAATTTTGGGAATTAAAGGGTTAGGTGTATAAATTAATTCCAAATTTTTGTTTTGGGCTTTGAGTTGGCAAACTACGACGACTTCTTTTAATAAACTAGGCAGAAAAAACTCTTGAGGATATAGTTGCATTTTACCAACTTCGATCGCTGAAATATCTAAAATATCTTCAATTAGGTTTAACAAATGAGAACCACATTGATAAATAAGCTGTATATTTTTTTTATCTTCTACTAGTATGTAGTTAGATGTTTGTAAAATTTGGGCATAACCCATAATTCCATTTAAGGGAGTACGTAACTCATGACTCATGTTTGCTAAAAAACTAGTTTTAGCTTGATTAGCTGACTCGGCTTTTTCTTTGGCTTTTTCTAATTCGATCGTACGTTGTTTGACTCTTGCTTCTAATTCAAGATTGACTTGTTTGAGTAATAATTCTGTTTGTTTACGTTCGGTAATATCTTGACTAGAACCGATATACTGAATAACTAAACCATTTTGGTCTCGTCTAAAAACACTAACATGATCAAGTAAATAACGCCAACTACCATCGGCATGACGAATACGATATTCTATTTCGCAAACTTCATGATTTTTAAGCTTTAAAATTTGTTGTTGATACTGAATTAGTCTTTGTAAATCATCAGGATGAATTAAAAACTCAAATAGTTGCGAACCCATGTTTTGAACTTCTTCAGGACTATAACCAAGGATTTGAAATAGTTCACGATTACAATATATATTACGATTTTCAACTAAATCATAAATATAAATAATGTTCGGTGTATTTTCAGTTATTCTTTGAGAAAATCGTTGAGCTTCTATTAGTTTTTCTTCAGCTAATTTACGATCGCTAATATCGGTATGAGTACCAAATGTTCTTAAGGGTTTACCATCATCTGTCCATTCAAGTATCTTTCCCCTTGCCATTATCCATTTATAACTTCCGTCTTTACAGCGTAAACGGTGTTCGTTAATGTAGATTGAGGTAATACCATCAAGATGTTGATTAATTAACCGAGAACATGAATCTTTATCTTCAGGATGAAGTAAACTTTCCCATTGCTCGAAAGTATGTTCTATTTCATCTACTTCGTAGCCGAGCATCTTTTTCCATTGAGGGGAATAAAACACTGTTTTTTGCTCAATATTCCAATCCCAAACGCCGTTTTCTGAACCTTCTAAGGCAAATCGTAAACGCCTTTGGTTTTCTTTTAATTTTTCTTCTATTTGTTTTTGTTCGGTAATATCTTCGTAACAACCTAAAACACCAATAACTTCATTTTGGCTATTAGTTAAAGGTATTTTACTAGTTCGTACCCATCTTTTTTGATCATTATTAATAAATGTTGGTTCTTCATAATTTAATTTGGGAATAAGACTATTTATTACTATTGCATCATCATCTTCATATCTTTGAGCCCAATTTTTCCAAATACAATCAAAATCACTTTTCCCAATAATTTCTTCACAGGTTAAATTAGTATCTTGAGCAAAGGTAGAATTACAACCTAAATATTTTAAATTAAGATCTTTCCAAAAAACTCTTTGAGGAATAGTGTCTAACACCAACTTCAACATATTACGAGATTCTTGTAATTGCACTTTTGCTTGTTTTTGCTTGGTTATATCTCTTACTACTGCTAAAACTATGTCAATATTGTTAATGGTAATTTTTTTTAAAGATACCTCTACCTCAAAAATAAAGTTATCATAAGGACGTTTTGCTTGCCACTCTAAATTTAGGTTTTCTCCTTGTTTTAATTTTTGATAATTATCGGATAGTTGTTTTTCTGTGAAGGGCGGTTGTAATAATTGAACAAATGTCATTTGAGAAATTTGTTTTTTAGTCGTCGTAAATAATTCTAATCCTCGTGCGTTAACATCTAAAATATTCCCTTGCCAATCATGAATAAAAATTGCTTCATCAACACTGTTAAAAATAGTTCTCAAATCTTTTTGTGAGCTAGCTAATGCTAAAGTACGTCGATTGATTCTTTCTTCTAATTCCTGATTGAGATTACGTAAAGCCTCTTCTACTTCTAGTCTTTCTAATTCTGCGGCGGCACGAGTACCAAAAATTTTTAAGATATTTTGAATAAATAGATAATTTTTTGGTAAAGGTTGTCGATCGAAAATACATAATACCCCAATTACCTCTCCTGTTTTGTTTTTTAATGCTACTCCCATATAACTTTCGGCATTCATATCCTTTAATTCTCGATCTTGAGGATACTGTTGCTGTACATTTTGGATACAGTAATGGCTTGATTGTTCGATGGTTGTTTCGCAGGGGCTATGACAAATGGGATAAACACAATTGTCTTTTATCTCACCATTGCTATACCAACTTAGAGTTTCTAGTTGTTGGTTATTTTTACGGGAGACTAAAACATCAGATATCTGTAATGTTTGAGCAATTTGTTGAGCTAAGACAGGAAAAAAGTTTTCTCCTGTGACTGAGGATGTATCGATAACCAAATTTTCGATCGTTGCTTGTGCTTGTTTTCTGGCAGTAATATCCGTTGCCATTATAATTACTGATTCTACCTGTTGATTTTTGATCACAGGTACAAATTTTGTTTCGTAAACAGCCTTGACTTGGTTGTCTCCAAGTGCCTCAATTTCTACTGTTTGTGTTTTACCTGTATCAAATACTTGAGCGATCGCTTCTGCTTGAATTTCGTGACTTTGAGGAAGAGTAAATTCTTCCACACTATGACCAATTACGCTTTCTAAAGTATATCCTTCTCCTAAACGATTAATAAATAAAATATTGTGTTGTCGATCGACTTGGATAATATAATTAGGGGCATTTTCTAAAATCGATCGTAATTTTGCTTCTGAATGCTTGAGGGCTTCTTCGGCTTGTTTTTTAGCCGTAATATCAATACTAATAGTCGTGACAATTAAACAGTCTTGCTCTAAATGCTGTCTGGCAGTAAAACTTTCACTAATCCAACGAATCGAATTATCTTTATGTCGAAAACGAAAAACAAGATTTCCTGTACTGATTCTTTTCTCTTGAGTCGATTTGAGACTCGGAAAAATAGTATTTTCTATGTCTTCAGGTATAATTCGAGAAAGCCATAACTTTTGGTCGGCTAACAATTCTGAATGACTGTAACCGAAGATACTTTTGCTACCCTCAGAATAATATTGATATTGCCAACTCAAATCAGGATATAGATGGAAACAAGAAATAACTGCCGCACTATTGTCAAGAATATCTTCGAGTTTGTTCGCCGAAGTTTGTTGAACAATTTCTAATTCTTTAACGTCAGTTATATCAACAGAAATACCGATAAAACCCGTTACTTCTCCTTTTTCATTCCGTTGAGCCATTGCTTGTGAGTAAATCCAAACTAGACCTTTTTCAGGATGAATAAAACGCATTTCCTGTTTAAATTCTAAGTTTAAGTTTAGTTTAGATTGCTTGACAAAAGAAAGCCAACTATTATACACAGGTAAACGATCGTCTGGATGTAATCTTTTTGTCCAACCATCATTTAAGATTTCTTTTAGAGTTAAGCCTTTTAATTCTCTAGTTTTGGAATTAGCATAAATACATTGCCCTTGAGCATCACAATGATAAATACCAACAGGGCTAATATCAGTAGGTATATAACAACCATCTTCTGAATCCAAAAAATGATTAATGCTGGGGTTGAGTAATTCGGAATAATATTGAGCTAAATAAACAATTTTAGCGATTAAACCTTGACTATGGTAGTAATCATAAGCCTCTTTTAAATATACTTTAGCTATTTTTGTTTTTCCCCAAGCTAGATAAAATTTGGCGGCTAACTCGTTAGCTAAGGCTTCGATTAAAAAATCTTCTTTTTCTTTTGCTGTAGCGATAGCATTGTCGTATAATTCGATCGCTTCTAATTTTTGATCGATAATTCGATATTTTTCGGCTTCTACTAATTGCCACTGAGATAAATAATTATGGTCAAAGTCTTGGTTAAATTGTAGTAACTGATTTTGATTTGCTTCGACTTTTTCTTGTTGCGATAACCAATCAGTCTCATTGTTATCTATCATGGCGATAGCTACTAAAGAATCATAAAAACAAAAGTACGATTCACGTATTTGATCGATATTGACACGATCGATATATTCTTTAGCTTGATTTAGATGTAAGTTAGCCGTAAAAATTTCATTATTTATAAATGAAGAAATTGCCTTTTGCGTATGAAAGATAAATAATGGTATAGAATCTCGGTTAATCACAGTTTATCTTGTCTTAAAATTACAACAATTTTATTCACTTTAGCAAATTTCTTGCATTGTTTAAAAGTTATCATAAATTTTAACTAATATTAATTAGTGATTTGTATTATTTTTTACAGTTTAAAATCATTAAAACAATTGTTAAATTGAGAAACTCAATAATTTTATGTTGGTATAATTGTCGATCTAATAGCTCGAATTAAATTTACTCAACTGACGAAACTATGTACTAGTTAAGAATCGATAAATCAATAATATTTGTAGTGTTTTTTCTTTTATATATTTAAAGAGCTTAGGCAGAATTAATAATATTTTCACTTACAAACATAGCGATCGGTTTTAAATTCTATTGATGAGTTAATTAATTACTTCAATAATTAGCTGATTTAGATATAGCACAAGGGGCACTCGTGCTAAGGGCAAAGGGAAAAAGTAAAATAATTATTGAATGTATCAATCATTTAAACTAAATTTACCCGTTGATTAATTAAAATATCCTTTAGCTAAATATAAGTATGGTTATAATCAATTTGAGTTTGAGTAAAGATATTTTTTGAGTAACTTAAAAAAACGGATAAAAATAATATTTATTGAATATTTTAGTTGTTCAAATAGAGTAATATTAAAGCTTAAAAACTCGATCGCACAGTGCCAAGCCTTCCGCTCGATCGTCCAAAAAAAAGCCCCAAATTATAGGGCTTTAAAAGTGAAATATAATTCTTCAATTAAAAATTAACGATCGATTATTAATCTGTGGTTGATGAAAAATAAGCATCTAGAGCATCAGAAACGATTTGACTCATTGCTTTATTTTCTTCCCCGGCAATAGTTTTTAATTTTTGATACCATTGTTCATTGACGCTAATACGATGTTCGTTTCTTTTTTGCTGAGATTTTCTACCTTGAGACAATTGAGCCATAGAAGGATCGTATTTTTCTTGGTATTCTTTAAGAGCAGGAAAATCAACCCGATTACAAAAATCACCGAAACTTTCACCTCTTTTTTTATCATTACGGAAAAAGACAAGTAAAGGCTCTAAAAAGGTTTCTAAATCATCAAGATGAAGTTTATCAACATAAGTTCTAGCCAAACGGCTTTGATTTGGACATCCACCAAGCCACATTTGGTACACATTAGGGGAATCACCGACAAAACCTAATTCTGCCATATATGGTCTAGCACATCCATTAGGACATCCTGTCATACGGATTACGAAGGTTTCTTTAGCGATACCTAGTTTAGCTAATAAAATATCGATTCTTTCGGTAACATTAGGGATAATTCTTTCTGATTCGGTTGTTGCTAAACCACAAGTAGGTAGAGCAGGACACGCCATGGTATAACGAGTTAAATGATTGATATCTTTAGGATCAATAATAATACCATGATTTAAAAAGATATTATTAATATCTTCTTGCCATTGAGGCTCAATTTCGTAAAGAACAATATTATGATTAGGTGTCAAACGAGTTGGTAAGTTATATTTTTCGATGACATCTTTTAAGGCTTGTTTAAGTTGGAATTTGCCTTCATTTTTGATGCGTCCATTTTCGACAGATACACCAAAAAAGAGTTTACCATCTCCTTGTTCGTACCAACCTAAATAGTCTTCATATTTCCATTTACGAAGTTTTTTATAAGGTTTGAGTTTTTTGCCTAAATATTCTTCAACTTTGGTACGGAATTTTTCTACACCCCAATCGTTCATTAAATATTTTAAACGAGCATGACGACGATCGACACGATCGCCATAATCTCTTTGAGTAGCAATGACAGCTTTAACTAAATCGTAAATATCGTCTTTAGCAACAAAACCGACTTCATCAGCTGTACGAGCAAAAGTTTGTTCTTTGCGATGAGTACGCCCTAAACCACCACCTGCTAGAACATTAAAGCCTTGTAGTTCACCTTTAGAGTTAGTAATAACAACCAAGCTCAAATCGTTAGTATAAACATCGATCGAATTATCTCCTGGTACAGTTATCCCACATTTGAACTTACGAGGCATATAGTAAGTACCATAAATTGGTTCAGGATTATCATGAAAAACTGTTCCTGTACCATTTTTTTCTCGTGCGGCTTTAACCTCAGGTGCTTCTTCTGCTGTAATCGCTTTTTCTCCATCTAACCAAATCTCATAATAAGCATCTGTTTGAGGAGTTAAAAGATCAGCTATTTTATCGGCGTATTCTAAAGCATATCGATACTCAGGACGGTCTCTAAAAGGAGCGGGAGGTGCCATGACGTTACGGTTGAGATCGCCACAAGCACCTAAGGTAGAACCCATACTTTTAACGATATTACTGATCACTGGTTTGAGATCTTTTTTGAGAATACCGTGGATTTGATAACCTTGTCTGGTGGTTGCTCTTAAAGTATGATTACCATATTCTTCAGATAATCGATCGAGGGTTAGGTATAATTCTGGGGGAATAAATCCACCTGGGCTACGAGTACGTAACATGAATTGATAATCTTTTTCTTGCCCTTTTTTACGATTGTCACGATTATCTTGTTGATAAGAGCCATGAAATTTAAGAATTTGAAGCCCATCTTCAGTAAAATGGGTTGTATCTTGCTTTAATTCGGTGGCGACTGGCTCTCTTAAAAAATTACTATCCTCTTTTCTTTTTTCTGCTTTTGAGGTTTTTTTCTCTACTGTTGAACTGTTAGTCATTATTTCCTTAATTATTTTCGGTATCATACCTATTACAATTCTAATGCGATCGCGTTAATACTTGCAAAAAATTATTAATTTTGTTGTAATTTGTATTATTCCCACCCTTAAGGATTTGTCATTAAACAATAAGGGTTGAACAGTGTTCAACCCCTACGGTATTGATATCGATCGGTTTATATTCACGGAATCCATTCTCGATCGCAATTAGAGTTATCGTTATTAGTTTGCAATATTTGGACGATCGAACGATGATATTTTAAGACTACCTGATGAGTTTGTTCTAGCACTTGTAAATCTTGTTGATTTAGTTTTCCTCTACTTGCTTTTTGTTTTAATCGAATTAATTTACTCATCAATTCCACTAAGCAATATAACTCTTCTTTTTGTTGTTTCTCTAAGCTATTAACATCCAATCCTTTATTAAAAAATTGTGTTACCTCATCAAAGACATTTTCCCAGTCAAGAGGATTATTATTGTTCTCTACTGACTCGCTATTTGGCTGAGGATTTAACCGAAAATTAGAATTAGTAATACGATCGTACTGTAAGAGGAGTAGTGACCAGTATTGGCTTTTTTTTTTCGATTTGTGATGCTTGAGTTTTAACTAATCTCAATTCTTGATTAGGAATTTTGGTTGATAAACCACGCCATACTTGATAATTTTGTAAGCTAGATTCAGTTTTTAAAGTAGTTAGTAGAACCAAGATACCATCTCGATGAGGCAAACAATTATCTTGTAACTCTAAACCAATTTGAGTTTGCAATTCTAAGCTACTGTTACCAAAGTAATTATTCAAATTGGCATTATCATTATTTTGGACATCTACAATATAAGGTAATTGCTCATATTTGCTCTCGATCGACTTCAAAAGGATAATCATGATTACCACTATATCAGTTTCCATAACGCTTTGATTGACTTTATCTTCTAATAACTGAGGATTAGTTAAAGCCAATACCGCAAGAGAGCGAATAATTTGTTCATTTTCAGGTGTATCCATTTCTACCCAAGCCAAAGTATTACGAATCTGCCGATTTTGATAATCAATTCTGTCGCTATGATAAACCTGTCACCAAAAAAACTAATTCACGATCGTTTCTGGCGACAACAAGAGAATATTTTTTACTTTCGATTAATTCTCCTACTTTTATTCTTTTTAGTATAGGTGGATCTTTCAAATATTAAATTATTCGCTCTTACTTTTTGCCATTTATAGTCTTTAGGTTGTGGTTTACCTCGACTTTGAATGTATATTGTCATGATTGGTAATTTATATTTATATGAAGTTATGTATTAATTATCTTGTTTTTAGCTATAAGCTATAAACTCTTTAGCTTAAAGTCACCCTAAAAATATGTATTTATAATTTTACGAACAGCTATAATTATTATCTACATAAAATGAACTGATTGATGATGTTTATTGTTTGTGATGTTAAACCGCAGAGTACGCTGAGTACGCAGAGAAAAGAGAGGAAGAGGGAGAGGGAGAGAGTTGATTGTAAACGATCGCTTTTGAATACTATTTGCGTTCATTATAAAATAAATTTCTTATTTTCAAGTCCCCTTTTTTAAGGGGGATTTAGGGGGATCGCTTTTATACTATTTCAAGTTAAATTTTAAGTAAACTTTCTCCTTTTAAGACTTCAAAACCATTGTTAGTTTTGCAACCTCTAGCAAATTGAGCGACGGCATCTTTAAGATGATCATCTAATTTTAACCAATCTCTTAAAAAGTTAAATATTCCCCATGTATTACGTTGTTTAAGATGCAGTGCGAGTAAAAATCGCAATAAGTAACGTAGCGGTTGTTCACTGTCTTGGGGGTTATATTCTGCATCATGTTTGACTTTACGAAAGAAAAAACGAGGGTTATTATCCTCATCAACTTCTAAACGAGAAAAGACAACACTACCGACTGTTTGCACAGGTGTAACAACACTAACGATATGAGGGCTAAGTTGTTCGGCATTAAAATAATTAATAAGTCGATCGTATCCTTCTTTAACTCGATCGATTAATTCTTGAGTTGACTTTTTATTCCTTAGATATTTTTCACATTTAATCGGGGCGAAAATAACTAAACGAGGAGAGTCTAAGTCTTGATACGCTAAACGAAAAAGATCTTTGATTTGATCAGGACGATTAATTTGATTATGATATTTCCCATTACGCTCCATTAAAGCAGGTGCATCGATCGCTATTAAAACAGCAGCCGATTCGGATAACAACTCCTTGACAAATTTTCTTTCACTACCAGAAGCGGTTGATTCATGATAACCACCGGGATAATCACGAAAACGGATTTGCATTGATGGTGTTTGAGCTTTTTTGCCTAAACCGAATAAAAAAGAGCGTAAAGATTCAGGACCTGCGATCGCTTCTGTACCTTCAATTCCTGTTCTACCTTTGGCTTCATAAACGTCGGTTAAACTTTTTAAAGCAATCAAATTATCATCAATAATACCCAAACTTTCGTCATCAGGTTTAAACTCTAAATCAGTCGCTCCAATATTTTCTTCAAATTGATCGTAAACTGCGGTTAAAAGCGTTGTTTTACCGACCCCGCTAGGACCTAACATGGTTACTTGTAATTCTTGCATTGATTAATTTTCTCCTCGTATATCTAAAAATTGCCAAGCACTTATTTGATTATGACTTACAGCAGTAGCCACTAACTCTAACCATTGTTTTCTGGTTCGGGTTTTTTCTCCTAATTGAGTGAATTGATCACGCCAAATTTGCGATCGAAATTCTTCTGTCAAAATACGCCATTGATCTTTTGCCTCTTTTGCCCGTAAAATTTGATCTAAAAACTCCTCCACGATCGCAAACGCCGCCTGAGATGGTTCAGCTAACAAATCATCTAATGCCCCTTCACAAGCATATAAAGCCTCAGCATGAGCTGTATGTAGTAAATCTGAGACTTCTTGAGCAGTAGGTGAAGTCGATAATTGTAAATCTGTTTCGTTCGGTACAAGGTTATCTAAATGTTGCCGAATACGGTGTTGAATCATTCCTCGATATTGCAAAGTAAAATTAGTTAAAATTGTAAATCCTAATTTTAGTTGAGTTAAAGATTCAGGAATTAATTCTGTCATCTGCTCTAAAAATTCAATCTCAGTAGCAGTAGTCATATTTTGTAAACTACCACTATCGGCGATAACTTCTGCGACTTCAGTTTTTACTTTATCTATACCTTTTTTTAATCCTTCGTCAAGTAATAAAAAATGTTGTGATAAATGAGGACGAATTTGATTAAGTAATTGGTAATAAGCATTAGGATAACCTTTTTCTTGTTTGCCGATTCTTTCAATTTCTGTCACCGCAGGAATACCTGTATCTTGCCGACAAGCTTCTAAGGCTTTATCTACTTTTTGTTTGAAATCCCAATCTTGTTGATCTCGTTTTTCTCGTAATTCTTCGAGCAAGTTTTCTAAATTATTAGTTAAACTACTCCACAAATCATTAAACAACATCAAGAATAAAGGATACCATTTATCTCGATCGCTTATCTCTCCTAAAACAGTTTGTGCTTTAACTAACTCAGCATTTACTGTCGCCTGAAGCATCATCAATCTTTCTTGACAAGTACGAGCATATAAACGATCTAAACCGACTATTTGCTGTTGCATATAATTTAAAATTAAATCTAATAATGCCCCTGCCTCTTCTTGGTTAGAGCAATCGGCAATCACATAATTAGCGACATTGATTCCTTTTTGACTCATCGTTTGTACAAACCCTTGACAAGCGGTAAAATTATCACCATATTTAGGATGTGCTTTAAGATGATTAAGTACTAAAAAAGACCATTGCTCAAAAGGTAACTCAATCAAAGAATCTTTGGCTAAGTCATAAAGCTGAGTATCTTCTCTCGTCCAAGAATCCCCCGCCGGTTTAGGCATCCTTGCTAGTAAAACTAGATCGACATCTTCTCCTAATGTTTTAACTAAACGCTCTTCATCACCTATTCCTGTATCACCTAACCCCGGCATATCTATCAGGGCGATTTTACCAACTTGCTCATCAGGAAACTGACAAGTGATTTTGACATCTCTAACCGCTAAATAATTGAGATAAATACGTTCTCCTTGTCTATCATCTTGAGCAACATATTGCCTTATTTCCTCTTTACTAATGCGGCGAGGAGAAGTACTTTGGAGTAAAGACGAATATCGATTGAAATGCTCGTGATAACGTCTAAGATGCTCATACATTGCTTCGGCGTTAGCATATCCTTTCAAATTCTCTGGTAATGGTGGCAATGGATTTTGCTTAAAGACTTCCAAATTAGCAGGACGAGAACCTAGTTGTAATTTTTCGTAATAAGGAATAATAATTTGATTAAGAAACGATTGCACTGAATAAAACCAAACTTCGCCATAAGTTTCCACATTGGCATTATGATGAATAGTACTGCGAACACCTGTACAATCTTGTAAATCACCATCAGGAATCTCCGCACTAGTTAGCCCTGTCAGACTTTGAAGTAAACGGCTTTTACCCTGTCTTGCTCTACCGATAACACCAATATTAAGAGTATCACGTTCAAAACGTCCTTTTAGTTTGGCTAAGGCTAATAACTCGGTTTCTATCTCGGTTTGGATTTTTGAGCAATCTATTTCTTGTAAACGTCCGACAATATGAGATTCATCAATTTTGGTTATTAATTGGTTTTTATAACTTTCCAGATCGATTAAGGTATTGATAAGAGAGCGAAGATTATCCTCAACATTTTTGATTTGCAGAGCGAGAGGGCGACGCTTTTCGATAATACTGAGAATTTGAGTAGTTTTATTGATACTCATTTAAGTAGTTGATAGTTGATATTTAAATACCGTTATATCTCAACTATAATCAAAAAATGCTCTATTTTACGACAAGAACAGTATTTCATTTACATCTTCTTTTTTTGATAACAGTATCTATTTGACTTTTAAAGTAATTAAAATAAGTAAACAATTATCAATATTCATTACAATTCACAATTACTTATCATCATTAAGACTAGGACTAATCTATAGACTTGTTATTATGTATCAGTTAATATCGCAAAAATAATCGTTGATTTTTATGTACAAGAAGTTGATTGCTTTTTCTACTAGTTTAGTATGTGCCTTAGCCGTTTCTAATGTGACAACTAAATCAGCTTTGGCTGATCATACTGATGATGGTTTTTATATCTGCAACTATACTAAAGTGACTCATGGTTTTACCATGTTTGATGAAGATTATAATACTCGAAAAAATTTTTCTCTCGCACCGGGTAAATGTTGGGAATATTGGGAATATGAAAAAATAGCTTTTAAAAATAATTTTGATGTACTCAAAACTTACTTGTTGAGAGAAAATAATCGTTATATTTTTGAATATACTCGTGATGGTACGATCGATATAGTCAAACAACCTCATCGTCATTAATCAGTCTTAACTAATAATCTAGGTTTTGATTTTTTAAAAACTAGCCATTATAAACATTTAAAAACCAACCTATCACAATCCCGATCCCGACAAAACGGACTATTTGCCAAAAGGGTTCAATAAAATTACTCCATTTAAATAATTCGCTTTCTAAACGTACTTCTATCTCGTTTAATTCGTCTTCGATGTATTGCAATTCACTTTTGAGAGAATCTTGTTTATTTTTTGGGAGTTTTTCTTTTATTGCCGATTTTTGCTCGATTAATTCAGTTTTTCTGAGATTATCTATTTCTATTTGTTGATAACGCTGTTTTATTTTGTCTAATGAGGCTTCTATCTCAGTAATCTGCTCTTCTATACTAACTTGTGTTGCGGATTCGGAAGCTTTTTGTTCGTTAGACATCTTACAATAAAAAACGATTACATTATTTATTGTACTTAATTATAACCACATGAATACTCAATCCCCAGTTAATAATTCTACCGAGCAAAATTTAAGTGAGTTAGAATTAGCACAACTACTTGCTTTAAAACTCACTATTAGTAGCTATGATTGGCATAAACTAAAAAACGATCGTAAAGCCCAAGCTTTACAACAACTAGCCTCTGGTTTAGTCTATCTCTTAAACGATGAAACGCAAGAAGCTTTAGAAAGAATTAGCCAAGCACAAGGATGGTTAGATAAAAGTATTAAACCTCTTCCTTGCCCTTCTCATGGGCATAAAAAAATACCTAATCAATCATAATTTGTTTTATCTGTGATTAGTACTTATTAAATTTTAATGACTATTAAACTATGAGCTAATAACTTTAGTTTCAATGCTCAAAATCTAATAAAATTTAAATCGAGAATAATTTGGTAAGTTATGATCAACTTGTTTGTATAGTTCTACTTTTGTACCTTGAGGATTCCAAGTAACACGATCAAAAATTTGATGTAAAAGACAGAATCCTCTGCCGTTTTCAGCTTCCACCGCAGGTAAATTTTCATCATCAAAAGAATAATTTGATTCTTGCTCAAAACCGTCGCCTTGATCGCATACTATCCATGAATATTCACTTTTTTTATAGCAAAACTTGACTTTTACTGTTTTACAAGGATCGAGTCTGTTACCATGCTTAGCGGCGTTTACTAATGCTTCTTGCAATCCTAATCTAATTTCTGGATGAAGTTGTGTCGGGATTTTTTTGAGAAGCAAATCGAGGATGGGATAAAGGTGCAGTGTCGAAGCAAAACTAACAGTTTTCCAACTACGTATAGTGGGGGGTGATGAAATTGAAATCATTAAGGCAACTCCCGATAAATGATCATAATAAACAAGATTTATAAATACTTTCGCTTACTTGTATTGAACATTAATTTATCTATCATAACGAACAATTATTAAGCTGAGATTAAAATATTTAGACAACTCAATAAGTCATGGTATTGTTGGGATAAATCTTGAGATATGACTATATTCTTCAGTCAGTATTTCACTCACATAGAATGAATTTTTCATATTATAATTGTTCTTACTCATCGAGTAAAAATAGCTTTTCTTATCATCACTTAATTTCTATTATATCATATTAAAATTAAGCGGTTAATTTTATTTTAAAACTACTATTTAATCAGTTTAGATTTACTTATATGATATATTTAAATTGATTTTCTATTTAACATCTACTAATTAAGACGTATTCCTTAAGATGATCGTTCCCACAACCGATAAATTTATCAAGACTAGAAGTCTCATAGTTAGATATATAGGTGAAATTTGAGCAAAAAAATTAGCAGTTACGATCGATTGCTCAATGTATATACTGCTTGATTAACGTACCAAATCTTTGATTAACTGAAACAAAAAGTAATTCTAGGTAGATATCTACTCAGAGACTATTTAGTGATTACTGCTCGTAATCAACAGTTTTTGCTTGAGTTGTGGTTAATAAATCTAGTGGATTAACTTGTAAGTTATTAGCAACCCACAAAATGCTACCGCTAAAAACAACAATCGTGGTGACTAATGTACCTGTCAATATTCTGACTTGTCCTTGCAAAGACTTAATTTTTCTTTGCTTTTGCTCTTCTTGCTCTAAACGAACGGGTAAAGTCTCAACTTGAATCTGTTTTTGCTCTTCTTCTACTTCAATATGCGTTCTATCTCCTTCTATTATTTGAGCCGTTTGAATCGGAAATTCGACTAAAGTAAAAAACCAATCAGTGATCAATTTAGGGCATCGAGGTTGCACATATAACTTAACAGCTAAGGTTTTGACAATAGGGCGTGGAAAACGTGCTAGATATTTAAGAGTTTGATTGATTCCCCAAATACCAACATATCGATTAACCACATTAACCGTAGCAATATCATACAAACAACCAACAATAGCTTTAGCCGCTATTTCTTCTCTTTTAAACATTTGAGATAAAATTAAGTAAATTTCTTGTAATTTCTGTTCTTCTATTTGTTTTTCTGATATTTCTGTTATGTTATTTCCTGATATTTCTTCTATTTTAGTCATAAGAATAATGTTATAAGATATAATAAAAAAATTATATCAATATTTTAAAGCATTTCTTTTTGTTAATTACAACTAAAATTGTCGTTTAATCTAAGTTTTAGTTTATGCGGTAAGAACTTTTACGCCTTAAACACGAAAAAATTAATTAGTTTTGGTGTAAAATAATTTGTGCTAGTTGAGCAATACGCTTCTTCGGTAAAAATAAAACTAACTATTAACTATCCAATATCAACTATTAAACAAATAATTAATGTCTGCAACGATCGAACAAGAATTAATCTCTGCTGTTAATAAACGTCGTAATTTTGCGATTATTTCTCACCCTGATGCGGGTAAAACAACCCTGACCGAAAAACTTTTACTTTATGGGGGTGCTATTCATCAAGCGGGTGCGGTTAAAGCTCGTGGTGAACAAAGAAGAGTAACTTCTGATTGGATGGAATTAGAAAAACAAAGAGGTATTTCAATTACTTCTACTGTTTTACAATTTGCCTACGAAGATTATCAAATCAATCTACTAGATACTCCCGGACACCAAGACTTTAGTGAAGATACTTATCGTACTTTAGCGGCGGCAGATAATGCGGTGATGTTAATTGATGCGGCTAAGGGTTTAGAGCCTCAAACTCGTAAGTTGTTTGAAGTTTGTAAATTACGTAAGTTGCCCATTTTTACTTTTGTTAATAAAATGGATCGTCCAGGGCGAGAGGCGTTAGAGTTATTAGATGAGATTGAACAAGAGTTAGGTTTAAAGACTTATCCTGTTAATTATCCGATTGGTAATGGTGATTACTTTAAAGGTGTTTACGATCGTCGTCAAAAAATGTTTCATTTATTTGAAAGAATCGCTCATGGTAGTAAAGAGATTCCCGAAACTTTAATCCCCGCAGGAGACGATCGTTTAGTCGAATATATTGGTGAAGAATTATACGCCAAAACCCTTGAAGAAATTGAAATTCTTGATGAGATTGGGGAAAAACTTGACTTAGAAGCAATTCATAAAGGAGAAATGACACCTGTATTTTTTGGTTCAGCAATGACTAATTTTGGGGTGCGTTTATTTTTAGAATCTTTTCTAGATTATGCTTTATCACCCACACCTAGAAAATCAAATATAGGTAATTTAGAACCGACTCATCCTGATTTTAGTGGTTTTGTCTTCAAATTACAGGCAAATATGGACCCGAAACATAGAGATAGGGTTGCATTTATCCGAGTCTGTACAGGCAAGTTTGAAAAAGATATGACTGTGACTCATGCTCGCTCTGGTAAGACAGTGCGTTTGTCTCACCCCCAAAAATTATTTGCCTCTGGTAGAGAATCAATTGCTCACGCTTATCCTGGTGATGTTATCGGTTTGAATAACCCAGGGGTATTTGCGATCGGTGATACGATTTATTTAGGTCAAAAACTAGAGTATGAAGGTATTCCTTCGTTTTCTCCTGAATTATTTTGTTATTTAAAAAATCCTAACCCTTCTAAATTTAAACAATTTCAAAAAGGAATCGGACAATTACAAGAAGAAGGTGCGATTCAAGTAATGTCGGCGGCGGATGATTTTATTCGTGATCCAATTTTAGCCGCTGTAGGGCAGTTGCAATTTGAAGTAGTACAATTTAGAATGCAGAGTGAATATAATGTGGAAACTAATTTAGAGCCTTTACCTTACAGTGTTGCTCGTTGGGTAGTTGATGGTTGGGATGCTTTGGCTGAAATTGGACGTGTTTTTAATACCATGACAGTGAAAGATGCACTCGATCGTCCTGTGTTACTATTCCGTAATGCTTGGAATGTGAATCAGTTACAAGCTGATCACCCTAATTTAAAATTAAGTTCGATCGCTTAAAGTTTGAGCAATAATCGATTATTATTTGACGATCGCTGTTAACGCTAAAATTACTCAATTTTTAAGATAACAAATAACTAATCAAGCCAAAGTGATAAGAAATAATACTTAACAGAAGATAACAAGTGTGATACGATATAGGGTGATCAGGCAAATACAAGAATATAAAGTAAAACAGTAAAAGTTCAGATTATTCTTAATATTAAAGAAACGATTAAAAAAACTCTCATAAATAAATTAATAAGAACAAAGTCAATGATTTTAACTAGTTCATCTCAAGATGAAATCAAGTTGATAAATCAATCATCTAGAGTTAGTTACTCAAATGCGAGTTTACTAGCTCATTTATTGTGAAAATCAGAGTTAATCTGTAGTAATTTTATAAATTTACTTAGCAAAAATAATTACACCAATGGAGGAAAACCAAATGTCTGTACGTCTTTATGTTAAGTTACCTAAAGCGGCGATCGAAAAAGAAAATTTTGAAGGAATGTTCAGTGAATTTGAACCTTCTTTCTCCACCAAACTAATTAGAGAAAGAAAGAAAAAAGAATGTCGTGGGTTTGGCTTTGTTACCGTACCGACTGATGAAGCCGCAGAAGAATTTATTAGTAAATATAATGAAAAGCCCTTTATTTATAATGGTGAAGTCTATAAGGATGAAGATGGTAGCGATTTTATCTTGTTAATTGAAAAAGCATTACCTCGTAAAAACAATACCCCAGAAGGTGAAGCTGAAAATGCAACTACCTCTGATGAAGAGCAAACAACAACAACAGCTACTCCTACTAGTACGCCTACACTTAGTAACGATGAGAACAAACCTCGTCGTAATGAAAATAAAGGTAAAAAAGGTCGTAAAAATACTGATAAAAGTAAAACTTCTCGTAGTGGCTCAGTATCTCAATCTGTACAACCTGACCCACGTTGGGCTGATGAATTAAACAAGTTAAAAGAAATGTTTGCCACTCAAACTTCTAGTTAATTTGAAAGCTCTTTATTAAGTAAAAACAGATAGACAATAAGATAAAACAAAGAATTAAGGGATAGGCAAAATGCTTTGCTTGCTCCCTTCTTTTTTGTGGAGAAAAGAGTCAGAAGTCAGTATATTTAATAATTTTATTACTTTCAATTATTAGTTAATTTTTCACAAATGATTTAATAGTAGGATAGCTATAGTCGTTTTAATAAATAGATGAAATAGTAATTATAGCAATTATCACCATTACGAGGTACATATCGATCCCCCACTGGTCCCCATCCCCCTTGCCACGGGGCTTACAAGCACCTGAAATCAATTCAGGTGACAGCCCCTCCCCTTTGTAAGGGGGAAATTTAAGGATGCTTCGCTTTTATTTATGGGGACTTGTCGATCGCTAACTGTACTTCACAAGTATGGGAAACGCTATATAATATTTTAAGTAGAAGTATAAAACCCGTCGAATAATTAATTATCATTGCAATGCTAATAGAATCCGCTACAAACTAAATTTAGACTGACGAGGAAATTGAGCGAACTTCCGAAATTCAATTTCAGCAACTTGTACTTAGCGGTAGTCGAATTATGTAAAAAGTGTTTAATTAATTAAACTAAAATTTCAATCCTCAATCCAAAAATCGTTTCATTGTTATTTGTATAAGACTATATAATAAAATGCTTGATCGTGTTTTGATAGGGTGCGATTAATGAGTAATTAGCAATGATTGTAATACTAATTAATTTGATTCATTTACTGATAACTTAATATTACTTAATACGATCGATATTAATCATTTTTATGACCAAGCAAGAGCTTTAGAAGCCAGAAATAGTAAGTATCTAGGCAAAGTAAGAAAAGAAAGACAATCTAGTCTTTAGAAGTATTTTCATTTGGGTTAATAGATTTCGTAAACTTTTTTGATATCTGTTTTTTTGCTTAAATTACTAAATTATCAAATTATCTTAGAATAAGGATACTTAATTATTTAATACGTTGATATTTTAATAAAATATTCATTACCCAAAATGAAAAAATACATTGGTCTAATTATTTTGCTACTTTATTTCCCTAACTCTGCTAAGGCATTTAATTTAGCTACCACCAATAACTTAATTGAAAAACCTCGTATCAGTGAAGAGAAAAATCGGCAAATAGCTCAAAATAATCAAATTGATGAAGCTACGGCTAGCTACTACAATCAAGGAAATATCTATAGAGTTGAGCAACAATGGGAATTAGCGATTGCGGAGTATAACAAAGCGATCGAACTTAATCCTAATTTTGTTGATGCTTATAACAATTTAGGACTTGTTTATCATAATCAACAGAAGTGGGAATTAGCGATTGCGGAGTATAACAAAGCGATCGAAATTGATCCTAATTATGTTAATGGTTATTATAATCGAGGACTAGTTTACTCTAATCAAAACAAATTGGAATTAGCAATTGCTGATTATACTAAAGCGATCGAACTTGATTTTAATTATGTTAACGCTCACTATAATCGAGGTAATGTTTACTTTAAGCAACGGAAATGGGAATTAGCTTTAGTTGATTATACCCAAGCGATCGAACTTGATCCTAATTATGTCAATGCTTATTATAATCGGGGACTTGTTTACTCTAATCAAAACCAATTAGAATTAGCTTTAGCTGAGTATGACAAAACAATCGAACTTGATCCTACTTATGTTAATGCCTATAATAATCGAGGGATTATTTACGATAAGCAAAACAAATGGGATTTAGCTCTTGCTGAATATAACAAAATAATCGAACTTGATCCTAATTATGTCAATGCTTATTATAATCGGGGACTTGTTTATTACAACCAGAAAAAATGGGATTTAGCTATTGTTGAGTACAATAAAGCGATCGAACTAGATCGTAATTATGTCAATGCCTATTATAATCGAGGACTTGTTTATTACAACCAAAAAGAATGGGATTTAGCACTTGCTGATTATACTAAAGCGATCGAACTTAACCCTAATTATGTTAATGCTTATTATAATCGAGGACTTGTTTACTCTAATCAAAACCAATTAGATTTAGCCATTGCCGACTATACTAAAGCGATCGAACTAGATTCTAATTATTTTAATGCTTATTATAATCGAGGTAATCTTTACTCCGATCAAAAAAAATGGGAATTAGCTATTGCTGACTATACCCAAGCGATCGAACTAGATTCTAATTATGTTAATGCTTATTACAATCGAGGAATTGTTTACTACAACCAAAAAAGATGGGAATTAGCTCTTTCTGACTATACCAAAACGATCGAACTTAACCCTGATTATGTTAATGCTCATTATAATCGAGGACTTGTTTACTTCAACCAAAAAAGATGGGAATTAGCGATTACTGATTATACCAAAGCGATCGAACTTGATCCTAGCTATATTAATGCTTATTATAATCGAGGAATTGTTTATGAAGACCAACAGAAGTGGGAATTAGCCATTGCTGATTATACCAAAGCGATCGAAATTAATCCTAGTTATATTAATGCTTATTATAATCGGGGACTTATTTATTATACTCAACAACAATGGGAATTAGCGATTGCTGACTATACCCAAGCGATCGAACTTAATCCTAATTTCATCAATGCTTATAACAATCTAGGACTTGTTTATTATAATCAACAGAAGTGGGAATTAGCCATTGCTGAGTATAACAAAGCGATTGAAATTGATCCCAATTATGTTAATGCTTATTATAATCGAGGACTTGTTTACTCTAATCAAAATCAATTAGAATTAGCTATTGCTGAGTATACTAAAGCAATCGAAATCAACCCTGATTATGTTAACGCTCACTATAATCGAGGTAATCTTTACTTCAAGCAACAAAAATGGGAGTTAGCGTTAGCTGATTATACTAAAGCGATCGAAATCAATCCTAATTATGTTGATGTTTATAATAATCGAGGACTTGTTTACGATGAGCAACAAAAATGGGAATTAGCTTTAGCTGACTATAACAAAGCGATCGAAATTAATCCTAATTATGCAGATACTTACTACAATCGGGGAAATCTTTACGCTTTAAAAGGAGAGTTAGAAAAAGCGATTGCTGACGCAGAAAAAGCCCGACAATTATACGAACAACAAGGGAATGAAATAGGTTATAGAAACGCTCAAAATTTATTAAATCGTTTAACTCGCCCAGAAATAAATCAAGATAATGGCGAATAGATGAACTACCCATCCTCAGCGTATAGATGGATGGGTAATACTCTCACACTTATTAATTATCTGTATTGTGTAAAGTATCAAGAAAAGATAAACCAGAGAATAAATCAATTATGATGGATTAAAAAGCACCAAGAATAATTGACAATTTGCTTTGTCTTCATCTAAAAGAAATCAGAAAATATTAGGTTATTAAATAATCTACTATTTTTTTGCTTGTTTTTAGTTATTTTCGTTTGTTTCTTTAGCTACGACAGTTTCATCTAGATTTATTAAAACATTTTTAGAGCATCATTATTTTCTATTTTTAGCGATTAATTTTATTTATGGATTTATTAGAGTATCAAGCCAAACAACTATTTGCACAGGTAGATATCCCTGTATTACCTTCTCAAACTTTATATGATGCTAGTGATTTAAAAAATTTGCAAATTCCTTATCCTGTAGTTTTAAAATCACAAGTCTTAGCGAGTGAAAGAATGAAATATGGTGGTGTTCGGTTTGTCGAAAATACAATCGATGCGATCGCTGTAGCTCAATCTTTATTTAATTTATCAATTCAAGGTGAATACCCTCAAGTCATCTTAGCTGAAAGTCGTTACGATGTTGAAAATGAGCTTTTTCTGGCAA
Source organism: uncultured cyanobacterium (assembly GCA_963710605.1). Taxonomy (GTDB): domain Bacteria; phylum Cyanobacteriota; class Cyanobacteriia; order Cyanobacteriales; family Cyanobacteriaceae; genus JAALKG01. The sequence continues at coordinate 97,637 of CAVQBA010000005.1, read as the reverse complement.
TTATAATTGATTATGCTCTTAAAAAACCAATTTTGTTAGGTTCAGCTCAAGGAGGAGAAAATTTAGAACTTTTATTTCAAAATTTACATACCTGTGTGATAGAAGAAGAGTTTTCTCCTTTTTATGCTCGTACTTTAGCAAAGAAAATGGGTTTAGATAGTAACTTGATTATTCGAGTGTCTGATATTATTGAGAAAATGTATCATCTTTTGATACAGTATGATTTAGATTTGGTGGAAATAAATCCTCTAGGGATAAATCAAAATGGTGAGTTTATGGCGTTAGATGGCAAAATAAGAGCTAATAATTATGCTTTAGATCGTCATCTTAATTTATTAAATTACATTGATTTAGAATTAAATTCTGAGACTAAAACAAATAATACTTTAGATAGTAAAAAGCTGATTAATATTCAAGAAAATTATCAGTATTTGAAGATTAATATTGACGGTAGTATAGCCATAATTAGTGATAATATAGATCATAATAGTTTAATTATTAATGCTTTTAAACAAGTAAAGAAAAATATAGACACTTGCTATATATTACCGTTTAAAACTGAACAATACTGGCAAAATAATATTTACAATATTCTTTTAAAAATTATTCAATCAGAAAAAATAAAAACTGTATTTGTCAATCATTCCAACGAAGACAATTTTATTGATATTTTACTAACTAAAATTACTAGTTATTATCAGCAACAAAATCATGAACGTAATTTAGAGAATGAAGAAAGAGTAGAAAGACCAACTGGTATTAGAGAAAAAAGAATCTATTCTAAAAAAATTGCTAAATCTTCTCTTCCTCAACGAGAAATAAATTGGATTATTCGACCTTTATCTGGTGAAATACTTGAGCAAAAAGAGGAAACGATCGATGATTTACCAATTAAAATAACTACTAGCTTGAAAACAGCGATTGAATTAGTGCAAAATAATCTTTAGTCCTAATCTATAAAACTCGTTTTTTTACCCAAATTGTCTTAACAAGTAATTAATAGTTTACTAATATAAGTTAACCACCATCATCAAAACTGTTATTTAAATTAAAATAAAATAATAATTAATCTTGCTTTAAATCGTTATTATGTATTCATCAGTTTGATCTAATTCAAAGAGCTAATTAAATCAAAAATGCTTAATATTTTTTAGAATATTATATGTATAATCTACAACAATTTAGTTTAAAAGATATGATAAGGTGCGATTTAGATATTCGTACAATGAATCAAAACGCCTCTTCAATGGAAGAAGTTGCTAACCGAATTATCAATTATCTTTACGACAATTTAGTTGATCAGACAACCGAAAATAAAGCAAGTGTTTTAATTAGATGTTTTAAAACTCATACTTACAAAAATTTAGATAATGATTTACAACAATTAGTTGACCAACAATTTTTTGAACAAGATTCGATCGATGATAATTGTAAATGTTTGACATTACTGGCAACTAGGGGGCAAGAAAAAAATTGGAACGATTGTCACAACTCTACTAGTCATCAAGTAATTCCCTTGATAAATGAAGAGCAAGTTAATAAAATAAGGATGATGTCTCAATTGATCTATCAGTTCGGATTAGATATCAAAACGATAATTGATGTTAAACCTGAAGTACTTATAGAAGCAGAAAGTAAAAAATATAATGTTTTTTATGTTCCTTCAGCCGTTGATAGTCCTTTTATTCCCGCTCAAGATAATTTTATAATTCCTTTCAAAGTTAAATCTGTACTAGGTTTTGGCGGGTTAATATCTGATGGTAATTTATTTAGTATTATTATATTTTCACGAGTAAAAATCTCTTATAACGTCGCACAACTATTTAGCTTACTAGCATTAAGTGTCAAAAGTGCAATTCTACCCTTTACTTCTACCTCACAAGTATTTATCTCAACAAAAAATTCCCCACAATTACCGAATCAAAAATTAGATTCTCAAAAAGAAAAAGAAGAATTATACTCACAAATAAACACACTGACTCAATTACTCGAAGCCTCTCAAAATGCAGCTGTAAGGCAATACGATCGATGGGAAATGAATCTGGAAAAACTAAAAAAAAGCCAACTAAGTTTACTTAAGTCTCGCAAAATAGCGGAGAAAAAAAAGCAAGAAGCCGAATTAGCTAATCAAGCCAAAAGTGACTTTTTATCCATGATAAGTCATGAAATTAGAACGCCGATGAACGGTATTATTGGCATGACAAATTTATTACAAGAAACGGCTTTGAATAATACTCAACAAGATTTTATCGAGACGATTCAAGGTAGTGCTGATGTTTTATTAACTATTATCAATGATCTTTTAGATTTGGCAAAAATTGAATCTGGAAGCTTAAAAATAGAAGATAAATCTTTTAATCTGGTGGCGATAATCAATAATGTTTTTCGTTTGTTTCAATTTGAGATCGAACGAAAAAAACTAGAATTAATTTTTAATGTCGATAATTCTTTTCCTACTTATATAAAAGGAGATATTGTTCGTGTCAGGCAAATTTTAATCAACTTGATTGGTAATGCAATTAAATTTACTGAGCAAGGAAAAATAACAATTACAGCAGAAATCGAAACAACCAGTTTACCTCAAAAAGAAAAAACAACTAAATCTGAGCAGATTGTTTTATTAACTATCAAAGATACAGGAATTGGTATCTCTCCAGAAAACCAACATTTATTATTTCGCCCTTTTTCGCAAGTGAGTAGTTTTGCTTCTCGTAATTATGGTGGTACAGGATTAGGATTAAATATTAGTCAACGATTAGCTCAGATGATGAATGGTAAAATTTGGCTAGAAAGTGAATTGAATGTCGGCTCTACTTTTTACCTAAGTTTTCCTAGCAGTATTGCTGAGAATTTGTCTGAGTCTGAAAATAAATCAATTAGCCCAAAATCACTGTCTTTTCCTAATAATAAAGACAATCAACATTCTCAACATTTCCTACTTAAAATTCTTTTAGCTGAAGACAATTTAGTTAATCAAAAAGTAGCTTTGTTATCTTTAAAAAAACTTGGCTATAAAGCTGATACAGCCAAAAATGGAATTGAGGTAATTCAATCTGTTCAAAATAACTTTTATGATCTTATTTTAATGGATATGCAAATGCCTCAATTAAATGGTTTAGAAGCAACTAAATGGATTCGTCAAAATTTAGATAAACAACCTTATATTGTCGCTTTAACTGCAAATGCGATGGAAAACGATCGTCAAGTTTGTTTTGATGTAGGGATGGATGATTATATTACCAAACCATTTAATTTAGAAGTATTAAAACAAGTATTTTCCAAATTTGAGAATTGTCGAATACTTTAACCTCTGATGTGGTCGAGTAAGTAATTTTAGCGGTGAGATGATACTCAGTACTTACAGGGGTTAGTGTCAATCAACTTCATCTAAATTATCTATTTAACTCTTTTTTTTTAACAAAACAACTCTGTTTGATAAAGAAGCAAAAGAGTAATCTTAACTAAACAGAATTATAATCCAGACTAAAATAGTCGGGTATATTTGCTAAAAGAAATGTAAGTTGTTATACTAATTTTCAACAGGCATTTTTAAAGATTAATTTCAAACTAACAACTTTTACGAGTTAAGTACACAAGGAGAACATAATGACTCAAGCGATTGAGAAAACCAGCAACAAATTTAAACCGACTTTCACTAAATTGGTTTCCAAAGAAGGTGGTACTGAATACCCTCTAGAAGCTCGTCATATATGCGAAGAAACCTTTGCACCCTTAGAAGTAGCTTATGATTATGACGCAATCAAAGCACAGGTATCTCGTGAAAGTATTGCAAATGGTCCTAATTCAATCTGGCGTTACAAAGCATTTTTGCCTGTAGAAAGCGAAAATCCGATCGATGTAGGTACAGGAATGACTCCTTTAGTTAAATCAAATCGCTTAGCTAGTCGTTTGGGTTTGAAAAATCTTTATATTAAAAATGATGCTGTTAATATGCCTACTCTTAGCTTTAAGGATAGAGTAGTCTCCGTCGCTTTAACTCGTGCTAAAGAATTAGGTTTTACCACAGTATCTTGTGCTAGTACTGGTAACTTAGCTAATTCTACTGCGGCGATCGCCGCTCATGCTGGTTTAGACTGTTGTGTATTTATTCCTGCTGATTTAGAAGCTGGGAAAATATTGGGTACATTAATCTACAATCCAACTTTGATGGCAGTTAATGGTAACTACGATCAAGTTAACCGTCTTTGTTGTGAAGTTGGTAACAGCTACGGTTGGGGTTTTGTGAATATCAATCTACGTCCTTATTATTCTGAAGGCTCTAAAACATTAGGTTTTGAAGTAGCTGAGCAATTAGGTTGGGAATTACCTGATCATATTGTTGCACCTTTAGCTTCTGGTTCGTTATTTACCAAAATACATAAAGGTTTCCAAGAATTTGTCAAAGTTGGTTTAGTTGATGATAAACCTGTTCGTTTTAGTGGTGCTCAAGCTGAAGGTTGTTCTCCTATCGCTCAAGCATTCAAAGAAGGCAGAGATTTTGTTACTCCCGTTAAACCAAATACAATCGCTAAATCGATCGCTATTGGTAATCCAGCAGACGGAATGTACGCTTTAGATATTGCTCGTAAAACCAATGGTAATATCGAATCAGTTACTGATGCTGAAATTATCGAAGGAATGAAACTTCTAGCTGAAACTGAAGGTATCTTTACTGAAACCGCAGGTGGTACAACTATTGCTGTCTTGAAAAAACTAGTTGAAGCGGGTAAAATCGATCCTGATGAAAAAACAGTTGTTTATATCACTGGTAATGGTTTAAAAACTCAAGAAGCAGTACAAGGACATATTAGCGAGCCTTTAGTTATTGAACCTAAATTAGATAGTTTTGAACGTGCTTTAGAACGCTCTCGTACACTCGATCGTTTAGAGTGGCAACAAGTACTAGTTTAAGGAATAATGAATAATGAATAATGAGTAATGAATTTTATTAGTTACTCATTATCAATCATCAATTACTAACTTCTAGTTAGTTTTTTTTTGTCTGTTAACTTTATTAAAAATCAATCTTTATCAAAAATCATGGCTGTTAAAGTATTAATTCCCACTCCCTTACAAAAATTCACCAAAGACAAAGCAACGATCGAATGTTCTGCCGATACAATTCAAGAATTAATTGATGCTTTAGAAAATGATTGCCCAGGGATTAAATCTCGTCTTTGTGATGAGCAAGGTAATCCTCGTCGCTTCTTAAATTTCTATGTCAATAGTGAAGATATTCGCTTTTTAGACAATGTCGATACTAAGTTAAATGATGGCGATGAAGTTAGTATTGTTCCTGCTGTAGCTGGTGGCTAATCGATCAATAGTTAACTATTGACTTTAGATGTCTTAGGGGTGCATGGCTTGCACCCTGATGTTGATTTGTACCCTTAATTTAGCCTTCAATCAAGCTAGGTGTTTTACTTAATTCTAAAGCTGTTTTGATGTAACCACCTTGAACATCCATTAATGGTAAATCATGTTTTTGTAAAGAGTTTTGAACAATTAGATAAGCTTTTGATAATTGATAAAAGGGAATTTGGGGAAAAGCATGATGTACCGCATGATAATCTAATCCTCCCATCAGCCAGCCAACGATCGGATTAACTTGCAAATTTCTGGTCGCATAAAGTTGAGTTAGTTGTTGCCCTCCTACCTTTTCCATTTACCGTAATGTTCTAAATGATCTCTTGTTTGCAATATCGCACCTATTACTCGATCGATAATCAACCAAAATAATAAGTAACGCCACAACTGATTTTGAGAGATTACCAAAGCTAATAAAATACTATGAACAACTACTATACCTAAAATATCGATCGTTAATTGTAAGGGTAAACGAGGACGATCGTTTCGATGCTTCCATCCTTTGACAAAATTTTTAATAATTAAACCAATAGAGCCGACGATAAATATATCTACAAACCATTGATGACGATAATACCATTGTCTGAGTAAAGGTAATCGTTCGTATTCTGATTGAGTTAATTGTACTCTTTCTGGATCGTTTAAATTAATCCCATTCCAACCATGATGAAGATGATGTAATTCAGAATAAGTACCTACTCCCGACAAAATAGGATAAGAAATAATTCTAGCAATTGTTTCGTCAAACCAAACCCATCCTGTCAAAGTATGATGAATAGCATCATGAGTACAAATTAACAAAAAAGCATAAGATATAGCCGTTAAAAAAGTAAAAATACTAAAAACTAACAAATTATTAAAAAAAGATGTCCACGCTAAGTCAGTTAATAGTAAAGAAAGCGAACCTAAAACAAACACTCTTGCTAATCCGTATAAAGGATTCACAACCATCAAAGGCTGAATATCATTGCGTAAATCTTTAAACAAAGTAGAAGACTTTTGAGTCAAATTCATAATCTATCGTGTTTATTAAATGTTAATTTTCACCTCATCCCTCACATCGATTTTATCTTAACTAATCAATAATTCTTCAACGACTATGGCTCGAAGTCTCAATAATGTTATTCTACTAAACCAGAACGTAAGGCACAAACAGCCGCTTGAGTACGATCGTCAACACATAACTTATTTAAAATATTGCGAACATGGGTTTTAATAGTACCAACACTGACGAAGAGTTTTTCTGCTATTTGAGCATTGTTACAACCAGCGACAATTAATTCTAATACTTCTAATTCTCGATCGGTGAGAGGAAAATTATCAACAATTTTTTGGGATTCTGGATCTAATGATTCTATTTCACGACTACTTAAAGAAGGATCTATTTCTAATTGAGTTTCTATCGGATTAAGTGGTTTAATTTTTTTCGCTTGTTGCAAAACAACACGTGCGATCGCCGGATCAATCCAAGAATCCCCTTCGTAAGTAATTTTAATTGCTTGATTAAGATTTTCTAAACTAACATCTTTCAAACTATAAGAATCTGCACCTGCGGCGAATGCAGCCAAGACAGAGTCTTCTTGAGTGTGCATTGTCAAAATGATCACTTTAGTCTGTTTTTCTTTTTGAACTAGAGACTGTTTAAATTTCTCAGTCAATTCAATCCCGTCAATATCAGGTAAACCGATATCAATGATGGCAATATCAGGATGATTTTGGGTCAAAACTTTCAAACCATCATTACCATTAGCCGCATCTCCTACCACTTTGATATTATCAAACTGATTAATTGCCGCTACCAAACCGATACGAGTCAAATCGTGATCTTCAATTAAAACAACGGTAATATCACTCATAGTTATCATTTTTCATTATTAACTATCAATTATCGATTATATATTCTCAATATTCAATCTAAATTAATATAGATTAACTATACCAAAAGGATGAAGGATGAAAAAGAATTGACAATTGACAATAAATAACTTTTTACTTTTTACTTTTGCCTCTTACCCTTTGCCCTTTACCCTTTTCCTTTTGCCCTTTGTTGACCTATTACTTATCACCTGTTATCTATTTACTGTTCACTATTATCTGTATATAGCGTTTCCCATACTTGTGAAGTACAGTTAGCGATCGACAAGTCCCCCTTAACAAGGGGGATTTAGGGGGATCGATATGTACCTCGTAATGGTGATAATTGCTATATACTATTTAATGTGGAACTAAAATAAATATAATTGATTGATGTCTGATATTAGAACTAGGTTAGAAGAACAAACTGCCCCTATTGATTGGAAAGATTTAATTCCTCATGCTCAAAAAGATAGTTTAATTATCGTTTATCCGCCACTAGATTTGATTGATGCTGGTTATGCGATCGCTCAAAACAAAGCTGATCAAGTTCAAAATTGGATCAGCGAACAATTATTACAAAAACCAACTGCTGAGCAATTAAGTCAATGGAATCAAAACCCAACTCAACAATTTCCCACTATTATTGTCCAACCATTTGTGCTTATTACATTAACAAACTAAAACGATCAAAATCATTCAATAATTGCCTCTTCAACTAAAAAAAAGAAGATTGAAACTCCTTTGAAAGTATTTTTTTACCTCTTGTACGAAGCAAGAGGTTTTATTCTTAATTAGATTTAGTTATTGTTGTACTTTGAAAAGTAGGATTTGGTTTCAAAGATTCATTAGACAATAGTTAATTGTATTATTGTCTTGATTAACGAACCATTACAGGACCTCTTAAAAGAGCCGCCGCCCCTTCAATAGAGACATCATCTTCCTCAGACACAAGATAAACATTACCACCTTTACTAAAAGTATTAACGGCGGCAAGATTCAAAAGCTCTTCAACAGAAGAATCATTTTTAGGCTCTTGTTCGATTTCAATTAGTCTTTTAATATTATCAACACGCCCCCATTGTTGTTTTTGATCAGTAGAAACAAGAAGTAAACTATCGACTAAACCATCAAGGGCGGCAAAAACTACTTCTTCTAAAGTTTGAGCACAAAGCTCAGGGTTAGTATTTTTTTGTTGTTTAAACTGTTCAATTACTTGTTGATGCTCTTGTTGGAAAAATTCACTAGCAATATCCCATCCTTGTTGACAAATTTCTTCTATTCCTAAATGCTCGACATTACCGCTAATACTTGATTCAAGAATTTTAGGATAATTACTAACCGATCGATAAATAGGTTGAAGAAAATCTACACCTGCAAGTATTAAAGGAGCATTTGTATCTTTGAGTATCCCTTCAATTTTTGGGTGAATTATTTGAAAAAATCGCTCAATTTCTTCTTTATTATCAGTACCAGCAACTCCTTGCCCATGATAAATTGCCGCCGAATCACCACTAGAAGTACCACCGCTTGAATGAGATTGAAGTTGTGCTTCTGGATCATCAAAACGTAATGCAGATTCTACACTAGTAGGAAACTCTTCTTCATCTCCTAAATCAATCTCCTGCCCCTGATTAGTCATACTATTAAAAAGACGAATTTTTCCTTGACTTAAGGAAAGTACAAAAAACTCTTTAGCTTCTAGTAAAAGCGGAATTAAAGGACGAAGATAAAAACCATTGCCTACCATCACTACTTCTTGAAAAGTACTAGGCACTTGATAGCACTCTATTCCTTCTGGGGAACAAAAAACAGCTAACCCTTCAGATTGATGTTGCCAAAAGTCATTGTCATCGATCAAAGCTTCCAAAGACTTGAGCATTTTTTTACTAGTGTTTTCGTCTTCTGCATTCAAAATTTCTTCCGATTGCCCTAATAAATTTTTAAATCGAATTGAATTTTGACGAGTTTCTCGTCCAGCCATTACAGTTGGCATATATAGCGAAAGACAAGGAGACTGAGTCTGGGATTCTGCTAATTCTTTTAAAGCAGACTGTGAAAATGATTTTATATTTACTGATGTCATGTTAGTTTTTTTGTCAACGGACTATTTAATTCTTGAAACGCACTAATTCACAATAGATAGATGTGTACAAATTAGTGCTATCGGACTAAACACCTCCTTCACATTCGGGCTTTTGTTGGCAAAAAATTCTTAATAACTAGCGTAATTAAATCTCTTTTTTAAGAGAAGATAACCCGACTTAAGTCACTCAGAATCAATTCATCTAACTCTAAATTTATACTTCGACTAACCTAAATGTACGACCTATTGAAGCCGACAAATACGATCGATCGAGCCTAAAATGTGGAAGAAGGAGGCGATCATCCTAACTAATAATTATACCGCAACTAGGGAATAGGGAATAGGGAATAGGGAATGAGGAATAGGGAATAGGGAATGGGGAATGGGAATAGGGAATAGGGAATAGGGAATAGGAAAGTAGAAGTAAAAAGTAATAAGTAATAAGTAGAAAATATTAATTGTCAATTGTCAATTGTCAATTGTCAATTATTCTAACTGTTGATTATTGATTAGCAATAGTTGATAATGAGAAAGAAACGAAAACGATTGTAAATGTAACGATAATATGCCTAACTTCCTTCTAGAAATTGGTACTGAAGAACTACCTGCTGATTTTATTGATAGTGCTATATCTCAATGGCAAAAATGTGTGCGAGAAGATTTAGCCAAACAGTTTTTGCATCCTGATCAAATTAAGTTTTATGGCACGCCTAGACGTTTAGCATTATACATAGAAGGTTTAGAAAACCAGCAACTCGATCGAGAAGAAGAAATAAAGGGCCACCCATTAAGGTTGCATTTAAAGACGGTAAACCAACTAAAGCCGCCGAAGGTTTTGCTCGTAAACAAGGTGTTTCTCTTGATGATTTTCAAATTAAAGAAACAAGTAAAGGAGAGTTTGTTTTTGTTGATAAAAAAATTAAAGGGCAGAAAACAAGTGAAATTTTAACTTCATTAGTACCTCAATGGATTGATGGTTTAGAAGGAAGAAGATTTATGCGGTGGGGTGATGGAGATGTTCGTTTTCCTCGTCCGATACGGACTATTATTTCTTTATGGGAAGACGAAGTACTACCTTTTGAGTTAATCTCTGGTAGTAGTGTTTTAAAAAGCGATCGTATTTGTCGTGGGCATCGCATCCTTCATCCAGAAGACATTGAAATTAACCACGCTAATGATTATGTTTTAGAGTTAGAAAAAGCATTTATTTTAGTTGATGTTGCTAATCGTCGTCATCTGATCAAAGATAAAATCAAAAATTTAGCAGATATAGTTGGTGGTAAAGCAGACATTTATCCTGATTTATTGACTGAGGTGACTAACTTAGTTGAATTTCCGACTGCTGTTTTAGGTAAATTTGAAGCCGAATATTTAAACTTACCCGCAGAAGTAATTACTACGGTAATGGTTAAGCATCAGCGTTATTTTCCTGTTAGAGACGACGATGGCAAACTGATGCCTTACTTTATCACTATTTCTAATGGCGATCCTGACAAGTCAGAGATTATCGCCACGGGTAATGCTAAAGTAATTAGAGCTAGATTAGCTGATGCTCAGTTTTTCTATCAAGCTGATTGTGATGAACATTTAGAAACTTATTTACCTGAATTGGAAAATGTTACCTTTCAAGAAGATTTAGGTTCAATTCACGATAAAGTTAACCGTATCATCAGTATTAGTCAGCAAATTTGCGAACAATTAAATTTAGATGAAGCACAAACTAATGAAGTAGATAGCACCGCTTCTTTGTGTAAAGCAGATTTAGTTACCCAAATGGTGTATGAGTTTCCTAATTTGCAAGGAATTATGGGCGAAAAATATGCCCTAGTTAGTGGTGAGTCTGCTACTGTAGCTAAAGGTATTTTTGAACATTATCTACCTAGAAATGCAGGAGATATTATGCCCGATACAATTAATGGGCAAATTGTGGGAATTAGCGATCGACTTGATACGATCGTTGGTATCATTGGTTTAGGTATGTTGCCAACTGGCTCTAGTGATCCTTTTGCGTTAAGAAGAGCGGCTAATGGTATCATCAATATTGTTTGGCATGGAAATCTTAATCTCAACCTACAAGAATTGGTAACTCAATCGTGTCAAGATTTTACTGCTTCTCATTCTGATAAATCTTCACCGTTAGAAATAATTCAAGCTTTTTTCTTACAACGAATTAATACTCTTTTACAAGACGAGTTAAAAATTGATTATGATTTAGTCAATGCTGTTTTAGGAAGTAATAACGATAAAGAATATATTAATCGTGCTTTAACTAATTTACTTGATGTTCGTGATCGAGCTTTATTTTTACAATCAATTCGTAGTAATGGATTGTTAGGACAAATATATGCCACAGTAAATCGATCGACTAAATTAGCCGATAAAGGTAGTTTAGATAAACAACAATTAAATCCCCTTAGAGTAGTTAATTCTGATTTGTTTACTTCGACTGCTGAAGAAGCACTTTATCAAGCTTTACAAAAATTAGCACCGATTACTCAAAAAGCAAAAGACGATCGTAATTATCAACTTTTAGTCGATGCACTATTAGAAATCAATCCGATTATCTCTAACTTTTTTGATGGTGAAAATAGTGTTTTAGTCATGGCAGAAGATGAAGCAATCAAAACCAATCGCTTAAATTTATTAGGTTTATTACGTAATAATAGCCGTGTTTTAGCTGATTTTGGCGAAATCGTCAAATAGTTAATAGTTAATAGTTTTATTCTGTAAGTTCCTTTTTTAAGAATACTTTAAGGGGATCAAAACGTACTAATATCATTAAATAATGCTATCTTATCAATTAGTATATTTGTTTTAACTTAAAATAAGACACGAGTACTACATCTAACTTTAAGTTTAATTTATTAAACGAACAGGATATTAGCCTTGCACGACAGTTCAAGGCGGGTTTAATACTTTAGTTTAGTATTGTTCTTACTGTCTTAATCTTAATTAAAATGACTATAGCGTTTCCCATAATTATGAGTGTATATTAATTATTTTCAAGTCCCCTATCCCCCTCTTATCCCCCTTCGTAAGGGGGAGGAGTAAGGATGCTTCGCTTTTGTTGGTTAGGGACCACGTGGGGATCTTTTTGTCCTTCATAATGGTGATAATTGCTATATAATTTTATGATTACTAAAAAAGAATCTATTTCTATTATTATTCCTGTAATTAATGAAGAAAAAGTTATTACTCAAACTATCGATAAATTGATTAAATATCCATCAGTAGAAATTATTTTTGTTGATGGCGGTAGTAACGATAAAACAGTGGAAATAATTGAAAATTTAGGTTTAAAAGTTATTTGTTCTCCTAAACTTTGTCGTAGTTATCAAATGAATTTAGGAGCAAAAGAAGCTCGTGGAAATATCTTATTATTTTTACATGGGGATACTTTTTTACCTGAAGACTTTCCGCAAATAATAGCTAAAATAATTAGCAAAAAAGATTTTGTAGCAGGTGCGTTTCGTTTACAAATTGATAGTCAAAAACCAATCTATCGTTGGTTAGAAAAACTAGTGACATTTCGATCGCAATTTTTATCTTTACCTTATGGAGATCAAGCTATTTTCCTCACTAAAAAGCAATTTGAAAATGTAAATGGTTTTAATAATTTAAAGATTATGGAAGATTTTTCTTTAATTAAAAAATTGCAAAAAAAGGGTACAGTTTATTTAACTTCAGAAGCCGTAACTACATCAGCTAGACGTTGGGAAAAATTAGGCTTATTTAAAACTACCTTAATTAATCAATTGATGATTAGTGGTTATTATTTGGGTATCCCTAATGATAAGTTAGCTCAATTTTATCGTCAAATTAAAATAAGAAATAAATCTAAATAATATAACTTAATAACAATAAAATACAGTTCTATAGTAAATAATAGTATCTAATTTGATTTAGCTATTTCTTTTTACTTAAGTTCTCGTTGATTGAGAAGATTAATGAGATAATGACCAATTAAACCACGTATTTGTAATACCACAGCAATCTCGCTATCAAATCCTCAATCTACAAAAACATTTGCCGAACTTTGTTCTTATTTAATATTTAGTAAATTATTCATTATTTTTCTGTATAACTAAACTAAAACTAAAAAATACTATTAATTACTGTATTTAACAAAACGCTTTTTAAGATGAATTTACAAGAAGAAAAGAAAGAATCACAAATATTTTTAATTTTAGTTTCCATTTTTATTGCTTGTTTAATTTGTTCTAATTTAATTTTTCAAAAGTTTTTTACTTTTTCTTTTTTTAATCTAAACTTAGAACTATCAGTAGGAATTATTCCTTATCCAATCACTTTTTTATGTACTGATTTAATTTCAGAAATATATGGAGAAGGAAAAGCTAATCAATTAGTAATTGCGGGTTTTGTGAGTAGTCTGGTTATTTTGATTATAATCTCGATCGCTAACTATTTACCTGCTACTGAATGGTCAACAGTTGATCAAGTTACCTTTAATCAAGTTTTTGGTTCATTTACTCCTGCGGTAATTGCTTCGTTGATTGCTTATTTAACCGCTCAATTAATTGATATTCGTTTATTTCACTTTTGGAAAAATTTGACGAAGGGTAAGTATTTATGGTTAAGAAATAATGGCTCAACTATAGTATCACAAATTATTGATACTGGTTTAGTATTATTAATTATCGGTTTATTTGGTGTAATTACGATCGATAAATTACCTTCATTATTTATTAACGGATTTTTATTTAAGTTATTTTTTGCCCTTTTCGATACACCTTTTTTCTACTTAGGAGTATGGTTAATTAAACCCGATTCTTTTAAGAAGAACAAAATATCATCTAATTAATTATCAATTTAGATGATAAATATTACGTGAAATATATTATATAGTAGTTAATAAGCGGGTTGAGACATTTATGGATTTTGAAGAGAATTAACCGCAGAGTACGCAGCGAAAAGTGTGGTCTTGGGGGTCTCCCCCATGAACAACTTTTCAAGACAGAGTACGCAGAGAAAAAGAGAGGAAGATGGAGCACAAGAGAGAGGGAGATAGATAAACAAACTCTTTAAATCCAAAATTTGGGTTCACAATATCTGTCAAACATCAACTAGTTTTCGGCTTTATTATTGAGTAACTTATAAGGTTTTTTTGAAAGTAAGTAAAATAGTCGATCATTTTTAGCTCAATAGTACGTTCGAGTTTAGTTGAGAAAAAGAGAAAAAGAAAGAATAAAATGAATGATTATGGCAAAATTAATTAGCAGAGACAAGGAATTCCCTATCTCTACTAAACAAATCATAATAGTAATAAATATTGTAGTTAAATTACTAAAAATAGATTTAATGATTGTATAATAAATTATTCAATTACGATCGTTGTTGGTGGAATGTCACTACCGCCACCAAAGTTACCACCAATAGATTTATCGATAGGTTGACGATATTCAGCATAAAGACGATCACGCCAAGCAAAGAAAAACTCATAGGCACTATTATCAGCAATATCAGGAATACCTTTACCTTCTAAATCAATCGGTAAATCAAAATAAGCAATAATAGGAAATTTGAGTAATGTAGTCAAAGAAGCAACGGTAAAGTCAGCTAAAGTTGGCTCATCACCTGTCAAATAAGGTTGGCTTTGTAAAATCAAAGTTAAAGAATCTAAATCCTTTTTAACGTTTTTTTGGGCATCTTTAAAAATATTATTACCCATACCAACACCTGTACCAACAGCAGTTAATAATTCTGAAGGAATAGCACCAACAACAGTCTTTAAGATATCTGGTGTATTATTTGGTAACAAGGAAGTACGGAAATTTTGATATTGATTCAAACCACCAATCAAAGATTTACGTATTTTAGTAGCAAAAGATTCATCAGCCCATTCTTCGATTAAAAGGCATTGCCCTTTTGCCGCCCCATCAATAGGCATCAAAGGCTTTTCTGGGTATTTTTGGTCTAAATACATCGCAATTTGAGTAGAATCAGCGATGACGACATCTCCGTCTTTTAAAACAGGCACTTGTCTTTGCCCAGAGATTTTGTAAAGTTCTAATTGCCCAATACCGGGGGTAACTTCTACTTTTTTGTATGGTAAGCCTTTATAGTCAAGAATTAATCTTACTTTTTCGGCAAATGGAGATAATTCAAATTGATAAAGTTCTAGCATTTACTAACCTCTTACGTTATAAAACTTAATACTTCTACTTTAGCTTGTTTTTTTTCGATCGTGAATTATTTTAGGGATTAATCAACAAAATAACTAATAATAACGTCTTTTAATAATGTTTCTATTTTCTTATTTATTAAAGAGTAATTAATAATATGTTTATTAATTAAACTAGTATTTTTCAATAATATTTATGAGGCAAAAACCAGTTCTATAAATATGGTTTTTATTCTTTAGTAAACAATTTGAAGTAAATATTAGTTATTAATTCTTTAGGAGGAAAAAGTAAATAAGTTAAAGGATTAATAGTAACAATGATATCTCGAAAATCTCTAACTGCTAAATTGACTATTTGTTTAGCTACCCATTGAGCAGACATAACACCAACAGGGTTTAAATCGCTTTTAAATGGTCCTAAAATTAGTTTTCTGATAATACAAGGAGCATTAATTCTTTTCATGGTAACTAACTCTCCCATTGTTCTTTTACTCATTTCGTAAAGTGGGCTAAAAGCTGGATTTACTTCTGCTTCTGAGGTATTTACCCATATTTCTTTAGTCGCTTTTTCTTTATTTGTCTTAACTGTTGTCAGGAATAATTCAAGTAAACGCCAACCAGAAAATGTATTGATTTCATACGACTTTTCAATCGCTTCGGCTGTTTTTTGTCCGTGAACATTAATACCATGATTAATAATCAAAATATCAGTTTTCGCAAAAATATCTTTTAATAAAGATTCTTGCCCTGTTTGCCATGTAACAGTATTAATCTCGATTTGTTTACCATCAACATTAATTGATAATGGTTCGGTGCGAGAAGTTAAGGCAGTAACTTTTGCCCCTTTTCTGTGTAGTTGTTTGATTAAAGCTTGCCCTAATGTACCACTTGCACCGGTAACGGCAATTTTTTTTCCTTTTAAAGACAAAGCAGTACCTAGAATTCGATCGACTAAACTTAATGTACCGCAAAAATAAGCATCTTGATCGTCAAAATGATGTCGCCAATGGTAAGTACGATTAACCAAAAAGTTAGCCGGAATATCCGCAAATTCTCCTTGACGATGAGTAACATCGGTAATCGCATCAGCGTAAGGAAATCCGACTCCACGAGCGATCGCTCCTAAACTAAATGCTAATGTATAAAAAGAGCCTGCCCACACTAACCATTGATATTCTGGTATTACCCAACCTTGAGAAAAGATAAAAAAGACATAAGCAAAACTAAAAAGTAACATGACTAAAGATTCAGGTAAGTCATTATACCAATTTGCTTGACGATAAATAGTTTCGTTTTTAACTGACAAATCAGGTTTAAAAATACGATGATGCCAAGAATGTAATCGATATAATGGCTGCCATAAATGAGAGACAAGATGATAAGTATCTCTCACTATTTCTACCCAGATAACAGATAAAAGTGCGATCGCACTAGCTATCAGTAATGAATTATTAATCATATATACAACGAAAGTAAAAAAATGCCTAAACTATAGGCTATTGTAACTGAAATTTACAAAACTCAACAATTACAGTGAACAGATGAGGGATTAGGGATTAGCAATTAGTAATTAGCAATTAATACTCATTACTCCTTACTTATTACTCATTACTCATTACCCAATCACACCGCCACCTGTACCCTGAAACATAAGTAAAGAGAGAATAAAATTCAGGATGAAAATAGCAATCAAAGAGATTACAACGGCGGCGGTAGAAGATTTACCGACTCCTTTTGCCCCACCAGTAGTAGTTAAACCCCAATTACAACCAATAATAGCAATAACGCCACCAAAAATCATTGATTTTATCACACAAGCGAAGATATCCCATACCTTTAAAAAGTTACGTATCGATTCGAGAAAAATAGTTGTGGAAATGTCGTAAAGTGAATCAGCAATCACTAAGCCTGCGGTGATACCAACTAACAAAGAAATGATCGTTAATACAGGTAACATAAAACAACAAGCTAAGACTCTGGGTATAACTAAATAGTCAATCGGATCAGTTTTGAGGATATAAAGAGCATCAATTTGTTCTGTGACTTTCATTGTACCAAGCTCTGCGGCGAAGGCACTACCGACTCTTCCTGCTAAAACAACTGCGGTTAAAACAGGAGCAAGCTCACGAGTTAAAGCGATCGCTAAAACACCCCCTACTGCTGTAGTTGCTCCAAAATAGATAAATTCTCTAGCTACTTGAATCGTAAAAACCATTCCGACAAAAGCGGCTGTGATGATAGCGATGGCGATTGAGGCTGGCCCACAAATATCATTTGTTGGATAGTATTAAGGCGATAAATTTTAGCTTGTAGAATGTGAACTATAATTTGCCCAGTTAAAAAAATTCCAGCTGATAAACGTTCAAATAAGGTCGAAAATTGTTTATATAATTTATTCATTATGAACTAACGCCATTTATCAACTGAGAATTGATGATTAATATTTCATCCTTCATCTTATCTTTGCTCTTTGCTATTTAATACTAATGATCATCAACTTTAAAACGTTCTACCGAAGAGATCAAATCTTTACCAATTCCCACTAAGTTTTGTAACGAACCAGCTACTCGTTGTGATTCTTGAGATGTTGCTTGAGCGGTTAATTCTACTGCCTGCATTACTTTAGCTACACCACGAGAGTTTTCTCTTTGTTCGTCGGTATCAGCGGTAATTGAACGTACTAGAGCGTCAATACGATTAGATACTTGAATAATATCTTCTAGCGATCGTTTTGCTTGTTCGGAACGTTCGGTTACATCTCTCACCTGTTGGATACCTTCTTCCATCGCCGTCATAACCGAGCCTGTTTCTGTTTGAATTTGTAAAACGATTTGTTCAATTTCTTGTAATGATTTAGCTGAACGATCGGCTAACTGACGGACTTCATCAGCAACGATCGCAAATCCACGACCGGCATCTCCTGCCCTAGCCGCTTGAATAGAAGCATTTAAAGCCAGAAGGTTGGTTCGAGAAGAAATTTGGGAAATAACAGCAACGATCGTCGAAATTTGTTGAGATGCTTCAGCTAAACGTTTTACCTTACGAGTAGTTTCAGAAACCGTTTCTCTAATTTGTAAAATACCTGACACCGTTCTTTCTACCGCATCACCACCTTTAAGAGCAGTAACACTAGACGATCGAGCAACTTCCTCCGCTTCTTGAGCATTTTCGGCTACCCGTTGAATTGAATCAGTCATCATTTGTACCGAGTTAAGAGTTACGGCTAATTCCTCTGCCATTCTCAACGCATCACTAGATTGATTACGAGCAAAAACTTCACTATCCGCACTCGCTTTGTTTACTTGTATCGCCGCTTGTTGTACTTGTTTAACAATTTTACGCAGATTAGTGATAGTTAAATTAAAGGCATCTGCTACAGCTCCTAATACGTCAGCGGTTACCTCTGCTTGGACGGTTAAATCTCCTCTAGCCGCTCCTTCTACATCATCTAGGAGACGAATTACCTGACGTTGTAAGTCTTCTCTAGCTCTTTCTGTTTCTTCTGCCCGTTTACGAGCTTCTGTGGTGGTGGTATTAATCATCTTCGCCATTTGATTAAATCCTGCCCCTAAAGTTCCTAATTCGTCTTGAGAGTAAATATTTACTTTTACTTCATAATTACCTTGATAAATAGATTCAAACTGATTTCGTAATTCGTTGATATAACGTTTGATATGTCTATTCATTAGTAAACCTAAAGCAAGTACTGTTCCACCACTAGCTAAACTAGCAAGTAAAGCTAAAATCAAATTTTCTCCTAAAGAGCTGTAATCTGTAGTTGGTACTACTTCTTCTACAGCCTCGGTTTCGGTTGTAACTTCTTCTACTACGGTATTGTTATTTGCATTTTGAAATAAACTAACAATCAAAACAACTAAAAACGTAACGATCGCTGTTATACCTCCATTAACTAACTGTTTATTAAATAGAGATAAATTAAAATAATTAGCGAGTTTACCCTGGTTTATATCTACTTCGGGATTTATTTGTAAACCTGTGCCTAATCCTGAAATTTGAGAGAAAGATGAAGATGAGCTAATGTCCTCGTCTAAATCAAGATTTATTTTTTGAGTGTCAAAAGTAAAACTACCCGTTATTTCATTATCGAAATCATTATCAAAAACATTTTCTTGCTCACTAAGAGTCTTATTAGTTTGCTCTAGATTGCCATTGCTAAAGTTTTTCTTTTCTTGGCTATCTTTAGTAAAAATACTCGAGACAGGTAATTCTTCCGCATCAATATCAGGAATATCGTCTAACTCATCTGGAGCGAAGAAAAAATCATCTTCTCCATCTAAAACTAACGGTTGATCATTTTCTTGATCCTGATTTTGTTGGTTTTGATAAACAGGATCAGATTCTTGTGTAAAATTATCTGTGTTGTAATCTAACGGTCTTAATTCTGAACTATAGTCTGCGGGGTCATCATCTAAATCAGAAAACCTATTGTTATTATCTGCCCCAAGTATTTCTTCTAAGTCTCTAAGTTCTGGTTCTTCAGAAGAAACTACAAATGTAGGTGCACTATTATCTTCAATATCATCAGTCGAAAAATCATCTGGTTGATTATTTATTTGATCATAATTAAAATCAGTGGGATCTAATTCGACAAAAATATCGTCAATTGCTTCATCTTCATTGATTTGTAATTGCTCATCATTGGTTGCCGTTATCGGTAAAATATTGACAGCAGTATCATTTTCTTCGGCATCTTCAGTTTCAATTTGAGCGGATGAAGGTTGTCGATCGTAATTATTACTTAAAGGTGTATTTTGTTGTAGGGTAGGATCTTCTAGCTCTTCTTCTTCTAAGTCTTCGGCATCCCATTCTATATTCTCAAATTGAATACTTTCAGTCCAGCCATCGTTAGATTCTTCATCTTCTAATTCTTCTATGTCATCTTGAAAATCTGGCTCTTCTATCTCATCTAAAGAAAAAAGTTCACTATCATAGTCATTATCACTATCATTATTCTCATTTATTTCTTCTGAATAGTTTGGAACTACATTTTCAATTTGCTTGAGGGCTTCTACTGCTAATTTTGTTAGATCTTCTTGTTCAGTTAGATTCAGTACTTTTTGATATTGTGTTGTAGCTAGATCGTATTCTTGATGTTTTGAATGAATATGTCCTTTTAATAACAATACGCTAGGATCATCAGGGTACTGTTGTGTCATTTCATCAATTATATCAGCCGCTTGCTCTAAATCTTCTTCTAAATAAGCCGATCTAGCTAATTGAAATTTGTCGTCATAATCATTTTCTAATACCATTTTGTCCTCTATTTTTCTAACTAATTGTAGTTTTTTATCATAATAATTAATATATTTTATGCTACCCAACGAGCAGACCTTAAAATAGCAATTTGGTCTAATAATCGGACATAACTACTATTTTCATCAATCCATTCTCCTTGAATATAAGGAGCTACATGATCAGGAGCATTACGAGCTAATTGTACTGTCTCTAGGTTAATCCATTCGATCGCTCCTAGCTGTTCTACCGCTAATCCTAAAATAGTTTCTTGTTCTTCTACAGCAATTACGGGTATTTCAGCACGATCGGTATTTAACATATTAGGGTAGCCTAAAAATTGCCCTAAATCTGCTACCCAAATAATTTCTCCCCTTAGATTAATTGTTCCTAATAATAAAGGTGACGCATTAGGTACAGATGTAATTCGGTCAGCTTCTTGTTGCATTACTTCCCTGATACCGAATGCAGGTAAAGCAAACTCATCTCCTGAAGGTAAAACAAAGCGAAGATGCAACTCACCTTCTGGTGCTTGAACTTCTTCTGTTACTTGTTGTTCTATATTTAAAGAACCACTCAAGTTATTGTCTGAATCTGAATATTGTTGATTATCTACCATATCGTTGAAAATATTATGATTAATAATATTGATTTACTCGTAATAATAGTTTAATTATCTTTTTTGATCGACTAGTTAAGTTATTAAATTTTGTTTTTTAGTGCTAACTTATTTAAAATTGCTGATGATGATGTGTAGATTTGAAGCTATTTATCAGTTGAGAAAAAATGTTTCACTTAGATTCAAAACCCATTGAGATTAAACATTTTCTTGTTTTGAGGAATAAAACAGAATTACTTTCTGGCATTTTGGTTAGATTAAGATGATTATTTAATTGAAAAAGGACAACTATTTGAATCTTTATTTGGATTTAGTTTTTCATTAGCATTGGCTCAAGTTTTACTTCTGTAAATAATTTAGTTAAGCATAATTATCTGACAACCAGCAAATTAATAACTATTGTTTAATAAATTGCCTAATAGTCGCAATTAACTCTTTATCTTCAAATGGCTTAGCAATATAAGCATCAGCACCTTGTTTTATTCCCCAATAACGATCGAAATCTTCTGCTTTTGCCGAGCAGATTATTACAGGTACATTTTTAGTTTTTGGATTAGATTTTATTTTACGACATAATTCATAACCATTCATTTTTGGCATCACAATATCTAAAATAACTAAATCAGGATCGATAGTTGGTAATATTTCTAGAGCTTGAATCCCATCGATCGCCGCTTCTACTTTAAAACCTTGTTTGACTAATAATTTACTCATCATTTTTCTTGTCGGCATACTATCTTCGACAAGTAATACTGTAGTCATAATAATTAATAGATAAATGTGACAATGATTACTTTTGACAGAATATATATCTATTCTATTCTTTATCTGTGATCAAAAAAAAGAAAATTTGATTTTGTATCTTTGCTAACAGATTAAAATACTTCACTAAGAATATAAAATGCTCATAATAAATAGTTAAATAATAATTTCCAATACAGGTAAACAAATTATTGATGATTAATGATCTGTTCACCTGAAAAACACTTTATTTTAACCAAACAAACTAGATATTGCTCTACCTGTGTTTTCTAGTTTAAAAGCATCTACAGCCGCAGTTGGCTCGTAGCCACAGTGAACCATACAATCAGCACATTGAAGATTATCACTTTTATTACCGTATTGACTCCAATCGGTATTATCTAACAACTCTTGAAAAGTATCATAATGTCCTTCATTAAGAAGATAGCAAGGCTTTTGCCAACCTAAGACACTATAACTAGGGCTTCCCCAAGGAGTACATTCATAGTCTTTCTCACCCATCAAAAAATCGAGAAAAAGAGGATTATGATTAAAATTCCAACGTTTTTTACCTGTTTTCCAAGGATTAAGTATTGCTCTAAACAAAGTTTTAGTTTGTTCTCTTTTTAAAAAATGTTCCTGATCTGGCGCCCATTCATAACTATATCCGGGTGAAATCATCATTCCATCAGTATCAAGTGTTCCCAGAAAATCAAAAAACTCTTGCATATCTTCAGGTTTAGTACCTTCAAAGATAGTCGTATTGGTTGTTACCCTAAATCCTTTAGCCTTAGCCGTTTTAATTGCTTTAACTGCTTTGTCAAATATTCCGTCTCGGTTAACACACTGATCATGTATTTCTTGTAAGCCATCTAAATGTACACTAAAAGTTAGATAAGGAGATGGTTCAAATAAATTTAATTTTTCTTCTAACAATATACCGTTAGTGCAAAGATAAACATATTTTTTTCTTTCTACTAATCCTTTAACTATTTCGCCCATTTGAGGATGAAGTAAAGGCTCTCCTCCGGGGATAGAGACAACGGGTGCACCACATTCTTCTACTGCTTTAAAACATTGCTCAGGAGATAAGTGTTGTTTGAGTATCTCGAAAGGATGTTGTATCTTTCCGCAACCCGGACAAGCCAGATTACAGCGAAATAATGGTTCTAGCATTAAGACTAAAGGGAACTTTTTTTTACCTTGTAGTCTTTGTGCAAATATATAACTACCAACAGATAAAGCTTGCTGTAATTGAACTGCCATGATTCTTACTCACCAAATTGATTCACGTTTGAGTTAATTTCAAAAAGATTTTAATCAAGATTAATTATTTTTTCGATTAAAAAGTCTTTTTTGATTTTAACCTGACATATTAGAGTAACCTACTTTTTTTAGTTTATCTACCGATCAAAATTTAATTTGTTTAAATTCAATCACGAGAAAATTAATTAAAGTACTTAAAGTAATCAATATTCATGGTGACAATCGTAGTTCAATAGTACTTATTGTATAACACTAGAAATACTATCTTTATTTGAAATAAGAAGGGCTTTTTTGACGTATTCTCAAAAAAATCTATCAGCCTACCTAAGTGCAATTTGTGATTAATTAGTGCTTTTCCACGAGTCTCTGTGCTTGCTTTGGTTATTAATCTTTGAGATGATGACGACGATGAGCTTGATAAGTATCTGGTAATGGTTTTTTCCAAACATACAACCAAACTAAACCTAAGATACCAAAAACGATCGCACTCAAGCTAATTAACTGAGCAACCCGAAAATCAGCTAACATCAAACTATCAATCCTAAAACCTTCAATCCAAACTCTACCCAAACTATAACTAATTAAATAAACAAAAGCGATCGTACCTACTTTCAATTTGTTTTGATTTCTAACACCCCAAAAAAATAGAGACATCAAAAGTGCAAATACTAACAAATTCCATAAAGATTCATATAAAAAAGTGGGATGAAAAAACTCAGCGTCAATATATTGTATAGGACGATGAAAAGGAGGAATATAGACTTTCCAAGGTAAATCAGTTGGTCTGCCAAAAGCTTCCGAATTAAAAAAATTACCCCACCTACCGATCGCTTGACCTAAAATTAATGAAGGTGCAATCACATCAGTAATTTGCCAAAAAGATAACTTATTAAATTTAGCAAAAATGATCGCTGCGATCGTTCCACCAATAATTGCTCCATGAATAGCAATACCACCTTGCCAAATAGCGATAATATCCTCAGGGCGTTGTGAATATTCCTGCCATTGAAATAAAACATAATAAATCCTAGCACAAGGAATTGCCCCAACAACCAACCAAACAACTAAATCACTAATAGTATCAGGATCTAAATTACGATATTTACCCAGATATTGCGAGACATTGACACCAATTAAAACAGCACAAGCAATTAATAAGCCATACCAACGTAAGGTAATTGGTCCTATTTCTAATAAAATTGGTCCTGGGGATTGAAATTGAAAAGCAAAAAAATTCATAATTTACCGAGCAAAAAGGAGTAGGGCGAAGCATAAACCCATCATAATTGTAAACATAATCAACCTCAGTTTGCGATAAAAATCAGACCACTTTCAAAAAATACTACTAAAACTCGATCGTCTAATCCGCCTTGAGTATAAATCGACAAAAAAGCCCCTCTTCTGTACTGTAAGGGCAGGGCTGTTTCATTCTCGGTAGCCGAAAATAGCTAGAAGCTCAAAGTAAATAGCTAGAAGCTATTACTACTCGATCGATCGCTCGTTGGTTACATTGTATTTTTACTAAAGCGAAAAAAACAGCTACGTTTACTGCTATTTCTTAGTGATAAAAATGACAAAATTTAAGAATGAAAAAGCCCCCCTTCTGTAAGGGGGGTTGGGGGGATCGATATTTTAATTTAATTTAGCTAAATAATAATATTTAGATTTAGTAAACTTCAACGTGCCAACGATCTTCTTTTTTCATTTGCTTACGCATATCTTCCCAATTCAGATCGCGTTTTTCGGCTTCTTCGGTGAATGTTTCAGAAATAGGAGGCTCCATTCCTTTCAAACCACACATATAAACGTGAGTATTTGGTTTTTGAATCATTTCAAACAATTCATCAGCATATTCACTTACACGGCTTTGAACGTACATTTTACCATCTGTTCTGGTTCTTTGTTCGCGGCTTACAGCGTAGGTCAAACGGAAGTTATCAGGATAATCTTTAGCCATTTGTTCTAAATCATCTTTATAGAGGATATTAGAGGTATAAGGAATACCGAAGACTAACCATGCTAAACCTTTAAATTGATAATCAGGGTTCAATTCTCTTTCTTTAAACATACGCCATAAAAAGGCACGGAAAGGAGCTATACCTGTACCTGTTGCTAACATGATGATGGTTGCATCTTCATCTTCAGGTAAAAGCATTTCTTTACCAACGGGACCTGTAATAGATACATCAGCACCTTCTTCTAAGCCACAAAGATAACTAGAACAAACACCTTCTACTTTTTCTCCTTCTTCATTTTCGTACTCTAATTTACGAACGCAAAGAGAGACTGTTTTATCATCTTCTTTGTCACCATGACGTGTAGAAGCGATCGAGTATAAACGTAATTTATTAGGTTTACCTCTGTCGTCTTCACCAGGAGGAATAATACCGATACTTTGTCCTTCAAGATAATAAATATCACCATCAGAAAGATCGAAAGTTAGATGACGAACAGTACCGCTACCACCTTCGGATACTAATTCATAGTTTTCTACACATTTACCCACATAAGGGTTTTTAGGGCGATAGATATTAACGGGAATTTTTTTCTTAGTTTCTTTTTTCGTTTCTGTCATAGGTTTTTCGTTCTGAGTCGAGCTAGAATCGGAACTAGATGACGAGGAAGTATTAGTAGCAGATTCACCCACAGGGGTAATATTAACAATTTTACCGCCTAAACGGGTGATTCTATCTATCTCTTGATTCATACGAGAATAAGGTACTGTCAAATGTGTTGTACCGCTTCTGCGAATAGGATAGTCTAAGTTATTGCTTCCTTGATTACTAATTCCAACTATCTCAAAGATATATTTTCTTGAGTTATAAGAGTTGCTCATTTAATTTTAAATATACTCCTTATTTTCTTAAAGTAAAATTAAGTTTGTCTTAAATTATCGATTATGTTAGGCAAAGCCTGACATTAACCATTGAATTTATTAAAACCATTGCATTGCATATTCTAAATCTTATCAAAACACGTCGGTTCGGTCTATTAAAAAGAAAAATTATAATTTTTGCTGAATTAATTACCTAAAAATTAATCGCTGTTTGCTGATGACGATCGAATTCATACCTCGAATCATAGTCAGTGATACCAGAGATATTAAAACTAACCACAGGCTCATACCCAGCTACTTCAACATGATGAATTGTGTTAGCCGTAAAACCGATAATATCTCCTACCGTTAAAACAAATATTCAAAAAGAAGCTATTGTCAGTGTTAATCCATGTGCATCTAACAACCCCTGTGCTGGTAAAAATCCTTGTGCGTCCAAAAATCCTTGTGCTGGAAAGTAAACTTTCAACTAATTATTAATGATAAAGTAGTAAGTTTTATTTTACGTTATATAGTCATTTTAATCTTGATTGAGAGAGTAATAATAATATTCAAACTTAAGTCTTAAACCCGCCTTGAATTATCATTGTCATCGCTCATATAATTCGTTTAATAAATTAAACTTAATTGAAAATAGCGAAAATATTTTATTTTTAGCTTAAATAATTATTATTAAAACTCAAATTTTTATTCCTCAATTTTAAACTGATTGCTAATACTTAAGTTCTAATTATTTTGTTTATTTGAAAACATCAATTATCAATTATAAATTATCAATTATAAATTATCAATTATACTGATTATATCTCCTAAATTAATAGTACTTCGATCGATGGCGATCGCATTTTGTCCGAACATGATACCTTCAGAGGTATTACGATAATTACTTAAAGTTAGTAATGGCTCTTTTAGTTCGTTTCTATGACCAGTAGATTGGTCTGTTGTAGTTATGATACAACGGCTACAAGGTTTGACGACAGCAAATCTACAATCACCGATGATAATTTTTTTCCATTTATCTTCAATAAAAGGTTCGTCCGTTTCCACTACTATATTAGGACGAAAACGATCGATGTCTATTTGTATTTTATCTTCGGGATATTTAACACTCAAACGTTTATTTAAATCGTCTATAGAAGCAGTATTTAATAATAAAAAAGGAAACCCATCGGCAAAACTAACAGGTTGATTTCGTTTAATACTATAACGAGGATTAATGGCCCTAATATGAGCATCGGATTGTTGAACCAAACGACAATTAATATTTATTTTTAAAGCTTGTTTAAACCAATTTGCAACTTCATCTCCTTGGTCAATAGCGATCGTTTTATCTCGCCAAATATCTACTTTTATTTGTTCCCCTTCGTTACTAGGAATTACCTCAAAAGTACCTATATTATTTTCTTCACTACTTAAATATAGGTTGTTATTATTGATTTCTATTTTAATAGTTGCTAGTTGAGGATATTGTCTTTGGGTAATAAATTTACCCTTTTCATCTACTAACATAAATTGTCGATCGTATATTTTTTGTTGTTCGTAATCAGTCAAACCTTGAGGTTTAATTTGGGCTTTGTTTAAACTAATTCCCCGACAAGATTTGATCGGGTAAAGAAAAATATGACTAACTTGCATTTTATCTACTTAACTTTCTTGAGCGGAGGATGTTGATTCTGAATTGTTGTTTAATAGTTGAGGTAATATCAACCCAGAATTTTGTTTGTATTGTTCAAATTCGGGATAACGAGAAAGAGATTTGTCTTTTTTCAACATATTAGGAATAAAAATAAAACAAGCAAATAATCCTAAAATCACATAAGGTAACCAATGTTGTACTAATAAAGCAAAACTGAGATAAATCATTATTTCGCCAAGATAATTAGTGTTACGACAACGTGCAAAAAAACCTTCATCTATTAACCCAGATTTATATTTAAGAGTGTAATATTTTTGAGCATCGCTACTGTAATGAAGAAAAACACCAAAAATATTAAGACTAATAGCAATGGCAATTAAAGGTGGCGAAGCCTCATTTCCACTACTAATGAGTATAAATGGGGCTACCCAATACAAACAGACAACAAAAAAGCCGACAATACCTAATATGAAAGGTATTTCTTGTTCCCATTGTTTATCAGGATAAATACGATCTTTGAGTAACCATAAAATACCATAAGTACCATGAAGAGCAAGATAAGTCCAAGCAACCATACTGAAGTTATTGTAAACGATCATCAAAGACAAAACCACGATCGCAGTTAAACCCTTATGAAGATTAATAGGATGCTTAATTTTCATTTTTATTTTTTTAAAGTTCGCTATTATTAAAATCAATTTTAGCTTTTTTTCAAATATGATTGATTATTACCTTTGAAATAGATACGATCGTTTTTTGAATAGAATAGATATGGATATTGATTGACTTTAATAAATTTATTAGTAATACTAAATTCAAAAAATAAAAAGACAGATTAATCCCCCTAAATCCCCGACCCCTCTGCCTTCGGCATCTCACGGGGCTTACAAGCACCTGAAATGAATTCAGGTGACAGCCCCTCCCCTTGAAAGGGGAGACTGGGGGACTTACCTGTAACAACTACTGCCAATTTTATTTGAATTGGTATAACTTATCCGTAACCCATAAATAGCTAATCTCAAACTCAACAGACAATGACATTATCTCCTCTAGATTTAGAAACTTTATTAGAGAAAGCCCAACAAATTGCTAAAGATGCTCACCAAGGGCAACTAGATAAAGCAGGTAAACCTTACATCGAACATCCCTTGAGAGTGATGAATAGTCTAGAAACCGTTGAAGCAAAAATTGTCGCTGTACTTCATGATACTGTAGAAGATTCCGATCTAACCCTTGATACTTTAGTCGATTTAGGTTTTCCTCCCCAGATAGTAAATGCGATCGATGCGATTACCAAACGTCAAGGAGAAGATTACAATGATTATATCGATCGAGTAACGTCTAATCCGTTAGCCTTACAGGTTAAAATTGCTGATATGCGAGACAACATGGATATGAATCGTCTTCCTCATCCTACCGAGCGAGATTATCAAAGACTCAGAAAATATCAGAAGACTTTACCTCGTTTACTTAGTGCTAGTAAAAAAGATTAATATTAAGTTTAATTTATTAAACGATCACTATTAGCCTTGAATTTAAATTCAAGGTGGGTTATGAACTTTAGCCAGAGTTAGGTGTTGGGTTTCTTTTTTTTAATGTATTCATTATTTCTTCAAGATTTTTTAGTTCAACCCAACCTACAGAGAAACGATCGTTATATCCCTTTAAAAAACTAAAACTTACTAAAATTTTAACCAACTAAAAATATCATTCACCGTTAACTTTAAATCAATATTTTCTAATACTGGTAAAACACGATCGCCTTTAAATAAATGTACTTTCTGCTCAGGAAAAATTACAAAAATAGCCTCTTCTTCAGGATTAATTAACCAGCCTAATTTAGTCCCAGATTGCGACAAAAATAATAATTTATCCAATACCAGAGTTAAACTTTGCTCTGGAGATAAAATTTCAATACACCAATCTGGATATGTATCAACACGATTAGCTATTTTTCCCTCTTCAGTTAAAGGTATTCTCGACCAAGAAAAGACAACTACATCTGGTACAAGAGAACGTCCTTCGATATTACAACGTAATTCAGGAAAGGCACAAGCTATTTTCTCAGATTCGGTTACCTTATTTATAACCGCACAGATTTTATATTGTATTCTACTATGTTGTCCTTGAGGCATCGGTTTTTGTCTAATTTTTCCGTCAATAAATTCTGTAGCAGGTTTTGTTTCGGGTTGTTGTAAAAACTCTTCTAAATTTAAACCAGATTTAACAGTAGTAACCATAATTAATTGTTGATTGGGGAATAGTTAATTATTAGAAGCACTATATTGCTGTTTGCGTTGTCTGCCATTTACCTCCAAATAAATCAATAAAGCATTAATATCAGCAGGATTTACACCACCAATTCTTGATGCTTGCCCAATCGTTAGAGGCTTTACTTTATTCAGTTTTTCTCTTGCTTCCATCGAAAGAGTTTCAATCGACATATAATCCAAACTTTCGGCTAATTTACGATTATTGTTACGACTAACTTCTCTGATTTGAGTTTCTTGACGTTTGATATAACCAGAGTATTTTATCTCTATTTCTGCACCTTCTTTTTCGGCTTTATTTAGTTCAGGATTACCCAAATTATGTTCTTCTAAATTAGAATAATGAACACCAGGGCGACGTAATAGTTCAGATAAAGTAATCGCACATTTAATTTTTTCACCTGTAGATTGAGTAAATTTTATCCCTACTTCTTCTTTTTCTTTAATTCTTGTTTCATAGAGTCTTTCTTGTTCGGCGATGATATTTTTTTGTTTAGATTCAAACAATTGCCAACGTCAATCGTCTATTAAGCCAATTTCTCTACCTAAAGGAGTCAAACGTCTATCAGCATTATCAGAACGTAAAATCAAACGATATTCCGATCGTGATGTTAACATTCGGTAAGGCTCACGTAAATCTTTTGTACACAAATCATCAATCAAAGTACCTAGATAACTTTGCTCACGAGAAAAAACAATCATCTCTTTATTTTGAGCAAATTTAGCCGCATTAATACCCGCAACAATACCTTGTGCCGCCGCTTCTTCGTATCCTGTCGTACCATTAATTTGTCCAGCCGAAAACAATCCTTCAATTTTTTTGGTCATTAAAGTCGGATAACATTGAGTTGCAGGTAAATAGTCGTATTCCACCGCATAAGCAGGGCGTAACATGACACAGTTTTCCAAACCCGGTAAAGTATGCAACATTGCTAGTTGGATATTTTCAGGTAAACCCGTTGAAAAACCTTGAATATATAATTCAGGAATATCTCTACCTTCTGGCTCAATAAATATTTGATGACTATCTTTATCCGCAAAACGAACGATTTTATCTTCAATACTAGGGCAATAACGAGGTCCTTTTGAATCAATAAAACCACCATAAATTGGCGATAAGTGCAAGTTATCTTTAATTAATTTATGAGTTGCGGTGGTAGTACGAGTTAAATAACAATTCATTTGTTCTTTTTCTACCCAAACTTCAGGATCGAAGCTAAACCAACGTACTTCGGTATCCGCAGGTTGGACTTCCATTTTGCTGTAATCAGCGGTACGTCGATCGACTCTGGCGGGAGTACCTGTTTTCAGTCTGCCTGTTTCAAAACCTAATTCGTTAAGGGTATCGGTTAAACCAATGGCGGCGAATTCTCCCGCTCTTCCTGCATCCATTGATTTGCCACCAATCCAGATTTTACCGCCTAAAAATGTACCTGTAGTTAATACCACAGATTTGCATTTAAAACAAGTGCCAAAATAAGTTTGAATCCCGATAACCTCATCGTTTTTGCCTAAAACTAAATCCGTTACCATCCCCTCCCGTAGAGATAGGTTAGGTTCGTTTTCGACAATATTTTTCATCACGGCGGCGTATTCTCTTTTATCTGTTTGAGCTCTTAATGCCCATACAGCAGGTCCTCTAGAGAGATTGAGTACTCTTTTTTGTAGATAGGTACGATCGGCCATTTTACCGATTTCTCCCCCTAAAGCATCGACTTCGTGGGTAAGTTGAGATTTGGCAGGACCACCAACAGCAGGGTTACAAGGTTGCCAAGCAATACGATCGAGGTTTAAAGTTAACATCATAGTACGACAACCAAGTCTGGCACTTGCTAAAGCCGCTTCGCAACCTGAATGTCCTGCACCTATAATAATTACGTCAAATTCGTCTTGAAATTCTACAGGAGTTTTAATCGACATGGGAATGATAATTAATAATTAGTAATTGATAATTGTGGTCAGAAGCCCGCTAGTAATACGACAGACGTAAGCGGTTAACAGACGGCGAGTTTTAATCTACCAAGACATTAAAGGCTGACCAAGACGATAGTTAAGATAAATATACGTAATCACTATGTTAACTTATTCTATATTTTATATAGAGAGTAAGAAGTTTTAAGCTAGTTCTCTATTTTTTATTCTCGGAAAAAGTAACGAATTGTTATTAGCAAAACTAAACAATTATATCAGTATTAATAATAGTTAATTAGCTATTATTAGGCAAATGTCATGTAAAGCTCAAAAAAAACTTTAACTATTTAGACATCAGTGTTATCATCAAAAAATTGCCACTATTTTAACATTTTTGATTGTCAGGATAAATTATTATGAGTAACACAGCCATAGCTCCAGTTGTACTCGTCATCTTAGATGGTTGGGGTTATCGGGAAAATGATAACAGTAATGCGATCGCTTTAGCACAAACACCGATTATGGATAGTTTATTTAAAGCATACCCAAGTACATTAATTCACGCATCTGGAAAGCAAGTAGGATTACCTAATGGACAAATGGGAAATTCAGAAGTAGGACATCTGAACTTAGGTGCAGGACGTATTGTACCTCAAGAGTTAGTCAGAATTTCTGATGCTGTAGAAGATGGAAGTATATTTGAAAATCCTGTTTTAAAAGAAATTTGTCAAAATGTTAGTCAATCAAAAACTAAGCTACATTTGATTGGTTTATGCTCTAATGGTGGTGTTCATTCTCATATTGATCATTTAGTCGGGTTATTAGATTTAAGTAAGTTACAAGGTATTGAAGAAGTTTGTGTACATTTAATTACTGATGGTAGAGATACAAATATTGCTGATGGAGTAAAATTTGTCAAGACGATCGAAGAACACATCGCAAAAATAGGTGTAGGTAAAATAGCTACTGTTTGTGGACGTTACTACGCTATGGATAGAGATCGTCGTTGGGATCGTGTCCAAAAAGCTTATGATTTATATACCAAAGAAAGTTCGATCGATTCTCGAAGTGCCACTCAAATATTAGAAGAATCATACGCCCAAGAAGTTTACGATGAGTTTGTTGAGCCAACTCGTGTGGCTGAAGGATTAATCGAAGAAGGTGATGGTATTATCTTTTATAATTTCCGTCCTGATCGAGCTAGACAGATGTGTTACGCTTTGATGATGGATGAATTTGATGGTTTCGAGAGAGAAAAAATAAATAACCTTCATTTTGCTACATTTACTCAATATGATCCTAATTTACCAGTTGAAGTAGCCTTTGCACCACAACACCTGACTAATATTCTCGGAGAAGTAGTTGCCGACGCTGGATTAAAACAATTTCGGGCTTCGGAAACTGAAAAATATCCTCACGTTACCTATTTCTTTAATGGTGGTTTAGAACAACCTCTAGAAGGAGAGGACAGAGAATTAGTCTTTAGCCCAATGGTTTCAACATATGACCAAGCACCTGCTATGTCAGCGGTTGAATTAACAGATATTACTTGTAAAGCGATCGATAAAAGTATTTATTCGATGGTAATCGTAAATTACGCCAACCCCGATATGGTTGGGCA
This sequence comes from uncultured cyanobacterium, assembly GCA_963710605.1. Classification (GTDB taxonomy): domain Bacteria; phylum Cyanobacteriota; class Cyanobacteriia; order Cyanobacteriales; family Cyanobacteriaceae; genus JAALKG01. Next base: position 64,035 of record CAVQBA010000005.1, on the reverse strand, counting down.
TACAGGAAATATAGAAGCCGCTAAAGTAGCTGTTGAAACCGTTGATAATTGTTTAGGAAAATTAATCACCAAAATTAATCAAGCAGGTGGTACAGCAATTATTACAGCCGATCATGGTAACGCTGAATATATGGCTGATGAAAATGGTAATCCATGGACAGCACACACCACTAATCAAGTACCTTTAATTATTATTGAAGGCGAAGAGCGTAAAATAGTTGGTCATGGTGGCGATGTTAAATTAAGAGAAGATGGTAAATTAGCTGATGTTGCTCCCACTATTTTAGAAATTTTACGCTTAGCTCAACCTGAGGAAATGACAGGTATTTCTTTACTCGAAAAACAAAGTTATCAAGTTAAAAGTAATCGTACTCCTGTGAGTATTTCTTTATAATTACAACTTTTAGGTAAAGTAACAAATAGTAGGTAATTAGTAATAAATATCAATAATAAATTTATAGATTAGTTACACCGAAGTATTATTAGTTATTTTACCTTAACTAGTTGTGACGATCGCACTTGTCGATATAATAGTTGAGTTAATATAAAAAATACTATTCAATTATGACAGCATATCAAATCGTACAAATTGTTTGGTCAGTTTCCTGTGTATTATTAATTCTTGTAGTTTTATTACATTCTCCTAAAGGTGACGGTTTAGGTGGAATTGGTGGACAAGCTCAATTATTCACTAGTACTAAAAGTGCTGAAGCAACTCTCAATCGTGTTACTTGGATTTTGAGTCTAACTTTTATTAGTCTAACCGTTGTTTTAAGTGCTGGTTGGCTCAACGGTTAAGAGTTAAGAGTTAAGAGTTGAGAGTTAAGAGTCAAGAGTTAAGAGTTAAATATTACAAATTCAAACTATATAGCAGAGAATGAGTTGGTTAGGACAAATGTAAAAACCAAAACTATTAATCTATAAGTATTCTACCTTTGCCGAGGGGCTGTGTGCGGAATCTATTTCCGCACCTTGTAAGCCCCGTCCTTGCCCCTTGCCCCTTGCCCTTTGCTATAGGTATAAAGAGAATTGAGAATATTAATCCTTATCTTCTCATTTCTCCTTGCTCTTTCCTCTAATTATTTATTAACTGCATAATTGGATAACGGCTCTTTTATAAAACGAATATAAAGATGTTTGAATGTAGAGCGGAATACTCTAGGCAAACCAAAATCGATCGGCATTAATGCTTCAGGCAGTTTCCAATCTGAGATAGCTAAATCTTGCGGTTGTAATAGAGGAAAATCAATCTCTTCAATTTCCATTGATAAACCTAATTTTTTTTGAGCGACTAAAGTCGGTACTAAATGCTGTTCGACATTTAAAATACGAGCCATGGTAACATCGATCGCAAATACGTTATCAGAAGCGGCTAAAAGACCTAAATCACGAGGTTCACCACCACTAGGGCCATTCCCTTCATGACCGATAATACCATCAATAATAGTGAGATTAGGAGCGATCGCACGAGCAGTTTCCACTAACATTTCACCAAAACGATCGACATCTTTTCCTGCTTCTAAATGCCACCACGCCTTCATTTTACCCGGTACACAACCAAAAAGGTTTTTTACCCCCATTGTCATAGTTAACTGTATATGAGACTTGATTTTGGGGAGATTAATCACGACATCCGCTTCCATCGCTTCTTTCGATAATCTCAGATGATGAAAATTTTGATTATCTACTGTGTACTTGTTACCACTAAATTCGACGATGGGTAAATCTAACTCTTCACACAAACTCAAATAACCATTAGCTTTAGCCACACCCATGGCACTCCCAAAAGCCGGGCTATCTCCCAAGAAAGGTTTACCACCAACTTCTTTTACCATCTGAGCAATACAATAAACTATTTCAGGACGAGTAGTACATTCTTTGGTTGGTTTTGAACCAGTTAACAGATTCGGTTTAAGCAAAACTCAATCGTCTTTTTTAACAAATGCCGAGATACCGCCTAAAGGTGCTAATAATTCTTCTAAACTATTACGTAGGTTTTGAAGTTGATAAGAATTAGCTTTGATTAAAGAAATTTTAGTCATAATAGTCTCAAAATATTAAATAGTAAGTTATTCTTTTTCATTAACTATAGCTAAATGAATTTATAACTGCACTTTTTGTCTTAGTGAAAGTCTCCTCTTTTCAAGGGGAGAAACACGAGGGGTTGGCGAAAGTATAAGTAATCACAAATTCATTCGACTATATAAACATACATTGGTTGTTTTGACCGAAAAAATGGAGCAACTAATTGAGTCTTTATTAAGGTTTTCTCGTTTAGGTAAGTATGATTTGCAACCTGAAAAAATTGATCTTAATCAATTAATCGCTGAAGTAGGTAAAATATCTGAAATAGATTCACTCTGGGAAAATTGTCAAATTAAAATACCATTACCTTTACCGACAATTAAAGCCGATCGAATTTTGATTGAGGAAGTTTTTACTAATCTTATCAGTAATGCTTTTAAATATAACGATAACAAACAAAAGTGGGTTGTAATTTCGGCTAATCAATCTACTGATGAGCAAGAAAAAGTGCTGATACAAGTCAAAGATAACGGTATTGGAATTCACCCTAGACATTTTGAATCAATATTTAAGATTTTTAAACGTTTGCACTCTCAACGTAAATATAATGGTGGTACGGGTGCGGGATTAACGATCGTTAAAAAAATTATCGATCGTCATCAAGGTACAATTTATCTAGAATCTAAACCCAAAAAAGGAACAACATTTTATTTTACCCTTGACAAGGCTTGATGTATCTACTGAAGAATCAATAATTTCTTCTATTTTGTCTATAAATTAGACAACGGTTTTTGCAATTGATTAATTAAAGACATTTCGCTACTATAAACAATTCCTTGATAAGAGTTACTATCGATTGGCGATAGTTTTTGTGTGGATGTTGGAAAGAGAAAATAACGACTACCTTTAACCAAAGCTTCTAACTTATCAGTATCAGCCGAAAACCAAACTACAGGAGAATCAGGAATTTTCTCGCTCATTACATTACCATAATTAACTCCTGCTAGTGTTTCTAAGATTACCTGATTACCATGAATTAATCCTACATCCGCTATCCACAAATTAATCGGTAACTGCTGACGACTACCATAAAAATAAATCGAAGCGATAGCTTTAACTGCTTCTTCAAATAAATCCGCTTCCCATTGCGAAGAATTATCTAAACAAATAACAACTTCTTCTCCTCCTGTAATAGTTTCTAATTCTCTTACTTGTAATTCGCCTAATTTGGCACTACTACGCCAATGAATCATCCGCATAGCATCTCCATAACGATATTGTCGCAAACTTTTGGTAATGCCTTCAGTGGAGTTTTGATAGTTTTTTTGACTATATTTTCTTTGGGTTTCTTCCGCACCAATATCATCAATCAACGGGCAATTATGAAGCGGTAATATTTGAGGATAGACAACCACTTTACTTTTTACTTGACGATGACGAATACAAGAAAACAAACCAAAAGGTGCGGCACTTTTTAAAACCACATCATTCCAATGATAAATACCTCTAGTTTCAGCCTTTACATATTTAGTTAGTTTGACTTCATCATAAGAGGGAATTTCTTCGATGGTATGGGTAATAGATTGTCCTAATTTAGCAGGAAGACGATCGATTACTTGTATTAAAATTTTACTTTTTTTAGTTGGATTTTTAACAATTAATTGTAAAGCTAATTCATCTTGGGCGTGAATATGACTTGTGGGTAATCTTTGGATTTGAATCTTTTTTAAGTTAGCGATCGAACTGATAAAATTAAGACCAAGTAAAGAAATTAACATCCCACTTAGTACATAAAGCCATCCTGCCATTGTATTAGTTGCCGCCCCAAAAAAACTAATCGCAATACCTATTAATACCCAACCACCATAAGCAGGAATTGCCCACCGAGATTGAAACCATGTTGAAAAACGACTAAGCCAATTACGATTTTGTGAAGCCATGCAAAATAGTTAAGAGTTAAGAGTTAAGAGTTAAGAGTTAAAAGTTATGATTCAATTTTTACGCCACGCCAAAAAGCAACATAATTGGCTATGTTTTTGGCTTTTTCTTTCGGTGTAGGATAATACCAAGCGGCATCTTTGTTTTCTTGCCCATCTACTTTAACTGTGTAATAACTTGCTACTCCTTTCCAACCACAAGTTGTATGAGTATCGCTATCTTGAAAATATTCGGATTTGATTGTATCAGGTGGAAAGTAATAGTTACCTTCTACTTTTTCACAATTATCACTTTCGGCTAAAACGGTATCATTCCAAATTGCTTTTACCATAACAGTATTTTTTGATGCTCAATAAATATTTAATCTTGATTTTATCTTAACTGAATACGATCGTTTAATCTTTCAATTATCACCAATTATTTAACTAAAATTGAACATTATATTAATTCAACGCTTTATCACATCAACTCTAAGTTGGAATTGAGGCAGTTTTTAATTGATTTCTGACTTGCATCAAAGTAAACCCTAGTAAATTCAACCCCTTCCATTTCCAAGGATTTTCTATTTCAGGATTATCTGCCACTAAACCGATACCCCAAATTCTATCATTCGGACTAGCTTCTACTAAAATACGATCGTTTGTACCTAACAAGAAATCTTTGAGATGAGGATTTTGACTAAATTTAGCCATATTACCCGCAAAGACAATTTTTTCTCGATTTTTTTTCCAAATATCTTGCTTAAATGATTTAACACTACGCCCTAATTTTTTTGCTTCTGCTGGGTGCTGAGATTGCAAAATCTTTTCTTTAATAAAGGAGTCATTAAATAATTCTGCCTTTTGTACCATCATGTAATGTTCTGCGGTAGGATAAACAATATCTTCTATCTGGAATGGCGATTCATACCATTGACTAAAACAGGCTTTAGTTACAGTATTATTTGGCTGTTGATGTCCCCAAAAATAGATATATTTTATTTTTGCACCCGAAGCAACTAAATATTGTAGTTGTTCGGTATTTTCAATATTTTTCATTAGTTTGGCTAAATAAAATGAAAGCGTTTTTTTTACTTTTTAGATAATATTTCATCTAAATTATCTACTTGATAATAGTTAAATTTAATATTTTTAGTTGATTTAATTGCAATACTTAAAAAATAGTTTTTGATTACTTTTTTGGTATTTATTTTCCATAAACTTTGCTCAGTATTTAGACTATTTAAAATTTCAAATTTCCAAGTAAAGTTATTAATTTGTTTAATAAAATTTATACTATCTAAACCGGCGGATATACCTTGACCGATCGCTTTTAAATATGCTTCTTTTGCTGTCCATAATTTAAAAAAGTATTCAGTTTGCTCAGTAATAGGTAAATGACAAAGATTATTATATTCATCTTCAGTAAAAAAACGTTTAGCTATATCTTTAACCTGAACATTATCATCGATCGTTTCTAAGTCTATACCTAAATCTATCTTACTTATTCCATAAACAGTATATTGGTTTTTATGGGATAAATTAAACTTTAAAAACTGCTGTTGTGGCGGACTTAAAAAAGGTTTTCCTTTCTCATTATAATCAAATTGAATATCTTGACTATCACAGGATAAATATCGAGATAAAATAGAGCGTAAAAATCCTCTATTGATAATAAAATTTTGTTGTAGATTTTCAAATTTGTATCGTTGACTTCTAGCAACTTCATCTGTTGATAAAATAGAAGTAAAGAAATCTAAACTATGTTTAAACGCATTAATATCTAATAACCAAATATTAACTTCTTCGTCATTCAAACTAAATTCTTGGGGTAGTAATGGTGGCTTTTTCCACATGATCAAAATAAAATTTTAATAGTAATCAATCACTAACTAATATAAAGCGAAAAATAGTAATTAACACTCATTATGGTCACATTAAAAGATATTGGCGAACATAAATTATTAGAGATTATCAATCAATATTGCGATCGTGATAAAAATGGTGATGATGGAGCAATTCTTGATCTTACTCAAGGTGAAAAATTAATTGTGACTACTGATGTTTTAGTCGAAAATATCCATTTTAGTCATCGTACCACACCGCCAGAATCGATCGGTTATCGAGCAGTCACCGCTAATTTATCGGATATAGCCGCAATGGGTGGTTTGCCTTTAGGTATAACAGTCGGTTTATCTCTAACTCCTGATGTTGATATTGATTGGATAGAAGCAATTTATCGAGGAATGCAACAATGCCTAAAGCCCTATAATGTAAACATTGTCGGTGGAGATATAACTAAATCCGCAACTAATACAATCGCTATTACCGCCCTAGGAGAAGTAAAACCACAAAAGATTATTTATCGTCATACCGCTCAAGTTGGCGATTTAATTTTGATTACAGGTAAACATGGCTTATCTAAAGCAGGGTTAGAAATATTGCTTCAGCCCGATAAATATAGTCAAATTAACAGTCAAACCAAAGAAAAGGTTATTTTTGCTCATCAGTATCCTCTTCCTCGTTTAGACGTAATTAAACAAATATCAGAGTATTTTCCTAATGCAGTAATTACGGGGATGGATAGTAGTGATGGTTTAGCTGATGCAATTATACAGATATGCCAAAAAAGTAACGTCGGTGCAACGATTAATTTAGAGCAAATAACGATCGCCACCGAACTAACCCAGATTACTAATCAAGATACAGCCTTAGAGTGGGCATTGTATGGAGGAGAAGATTTTGAACTAGTCTTGTGTTTATCACCCACGATCGCTGATAAGATATTAAAATTATTAGGTAAAGATAGCCAAATTATCGGCGAAATAAAGGCACTTAAAACCGTCCAAATTATCAACAGACAAAACAAGCAACCCAAAGTTTTATTAAATCAACAAAAAACTTATCAGCATTTTTAGTTATACTAACTTATAGTTTAATATTATTATTTATTTTATTATTAGCGATTAGTTAGTCCAATGCTTCTAATCTTTAAAATATTCATCCAGTCATGATTAAAATTTTAGTTGTCGATGATAATCATACTCCCAGAGAAGTTATTACCGAAGCTCTTAAGCAATTTAAAATAAGCGTAACAGAAGCTGTCAACGGGTTAGAGGCGACTAAAATTCTGGAGAAAGAAAGTTTTAATCTAGTTATTACTGATGTAGTCATGCCAGAAATGAACGGCTACGAATTGTGTCGGTGGATAAAAAGCAATCCTAGAAGTGAAAATGTACCGGTGATAATTTGTTCGACCAAAAGTGAAGACTTTGATGTTCACTGGGCAACTAGACAAGGGGCAGATGCTTATATCGTTAAACCCTTTAAAACGATGGAATTGCTAAAAACAATTAAATACTTACTCAAAAAAAGTAGTAGTAAGTAAATTGATAATTGATAATTTATTCTGAGTCGGAAATCGATCGTCATCATTACAAATGTAATTTAAGTTATCATAGTTTTTCTTAACGTTTGATATTCAGCAATTTTCAAGAAGATAAAATATAATGAATCATAATTCTGTGACTGTTATTGGTGGTGGATTAGCTGGTACTGAAGCCGCTTGGCAAATTGCTCAAGCAGGTGTTGAAGTCAATATCTACGAAATGCGTCCACACCAAAAAAGCCCTGCTCACCATAGTGAAGAATTAGCCGAACTTGTTTGTAGTAACTCTTTTGGTGCCGATGGAGTCGATCGAGCCGCTGGACTTTTACACGAAGAATTACGCCGTTTAAATTCATTGGTAATTCACACTGCCGACAAACATCGTGTCCCCGCAGGAGGAGCTTTGGCAGTCGATCGAGGTGTTTTTTCTCATGAATTGACCCAAACGATCGCTAATCACCCTTTAATCACCCTTAAAAGAGAAGAACTCAAGCAGATACCAACCGATGGAATTATCGTTTTGGCAACAGGTACCATTAACTAGTCCCAACTCTAGCGGGTTCGTTACAAAACTTAACAGGGATGGATTACCTTAACTTTTTTGATGCCGCTAGTCCAATTATTGTCGGCGAATCAATTAATAAAGAGATAGCTTTTCTTGCCTCTCGTTACGACAAAGGAGAAGCCGCTTATCTGAATTGCCCGATGAATAAAGAACAATATCTACATTTTTGGCAAGAGTTATGTAAAGCCGAACAAGCTGAGTTAAAAGACTTTGAAAGAGAAAGTTCTAACTTTTTTGAAGGTTGTTTACCGATCGAAGAATTAGCTCAACGGGGAGAAGACACCATGAGATATGGCCCTGTTAAACCTGTGGGTTTGTTTGATGCTCGTTTGGGTGATTTTAAAGCACCAGAAAATAAAGATAAACGCCCCTATGGAGTGGTACAACTTAGACAAGAGGATAAAGCAGGGCAACTATGGAATATGGTCGGTTTTCAGACTAATCTAAAATGGGGAGAGCAAAAAAGAGTCTTTCGTCTCATTCCAGGATTAGAGAATGCTGAGTTTGTACGTATGGGCGTAATGCACAAAAACACTTTTCTCAATACACCGAAATTATTAAATTCTTCCTTACAGTTTAAATACCGTGATACTCTTCTCGCCGCAGGGCAACTAATTGGTACCGAAGGTTATACCGCCGCCGCCGCTGGTGGTTGGTTAGCTGGTACGAATGCCGCTAGAGTAGCACTTGGTTTGTCTCCGATAACATTACCCCCTGTAACGATGATGGGTGCTTTAGTTGAATTTATTACTACGGCTTCGCCTAAGCATTTTCAACCGATGCCTCCTAATTTTGGCATTATCCCTAAATTCGATCGTAAAATACGTAGTAAACGCGATCGTTATCAAGCCTATGCCGATCGTTCTTTATCTGAGATAGACAGTTTAAAACAATAAATAGATCCCCCCAACCCCCTTGCGTAAGGGGGGCTTACTAGTAGTAGGATGGGCGATAGCATTTATCAATTATTAACTTCAACCAAATCATTAATAACGAGTGCAGTAACCCATCATTAACCTTTTTCATATTTTCCGCCTTGGCTGTTGGGTTTCGCTTTTTTGATCTATTATTGATCTATTAAATTTTTTGAGGCTTAACCCAACCTACAAATATGCTCGTTTAAAATAAAGGTGAGACAATTTTTAGGATTTGATTTGAGTTTAATTTATTAAACGGTATCTATTAGCCTTGTCAATTGATTGCAAGGCGGGTTAAGATCTTCACATTTCACCACTATTAATACTTTTTCATTTTTAATTAAAGCGACGATAACTTAACCCTTACCTATCATCAATTTTTCTACTACTAATTCTGTTAGCTGACGACAATTAAAAACTTGATATAATTCAATAGTTAGACGATCGCCAAGGGTGGCAGCCATAGGCTGATCGAGATTCTTTAAATTTAGAAGATCTAGCTTTTAAATTAGATAGTTAAGAACTTGCGATATGGTTGAAAAACAAGAACAAAAATCATTTGATTTAAGTCAATGGAATCTAATCGATCGATTTAAACAAGTACCAGAAACGATAATTCATAGTAGCTACTCAAACCCTAGTCTAAATCTAACTTCAATTAAAGTTTTGAATTGGAATGTTGCTAAAAATAATAACGATCGCAACTGGAGTCGAGATTTTTTAGCCATTGTCGAAAAATATCAACCAGACAAAATCTTTTTACAAGAAGTTGCTTTATCTGTTGGGGTTGAAGAAATTGCTGAATTAGCTCAAATGAGTTGGGCTTTTGCACCTAACTTTATCGATACTTCTAAAAATAATTATTCAGGAATTTTGATTGCTACTAAAGGCGATCGTATTTCTAGTCAAGCGATAATTACTAAGCATAACGAGCCATTAATTAATACCCCTAAAGTTTCTTTATTTACCAAATATGCTTTAGACAAGAATTTAGATAATAGCCAAAAGCATCACTCTGAAAGTTTATTAGCTGTCAATACTCATTTAATCAATTTTGTCAGTTTAGATAAATTCACCACTCAGCTACAAGAAATTGAGTCAGTAATTAATCAACATCAGGGGGCGGTTATTTTAGCAGGAGATTTCAATACATGGAATAAATCTCGTTGGCAAATGTTATCACAAATGTCAGCTAGATTAAATTTAACTTGTGTATCTTTTTCCGCAGAAGATAATAAAAAAATTAAAAACTTTTTGTTGTCTCCACCGTTAGATTATATTTTCTATCGTGGACTAACTCCTAAGCCACAGACTACCAAAGTTATAGATAATGTCTCTTCTTCAGATCATAATCCTCTTTTTGTGGAATTGTGCCTAAACAAAAACTATAGTAAAGAATCACTTAATTAGGACATTTATTTGGAGAATGTTCCCCCTTCTATAAGGGGGTTAGGGGGATCGATAATCTCCATGCCTATCTGGTTTACTGCTATAGATAACAAATCATGTTGCAGTGGTATATATTTATTAAAAAACGCATTTTATACTCGAATAACGGTCTATATTATTAATGCTAGTAACTAAGATCTAAAATGATTTCTGCAATCAAATTTTTGCCAATCTACAGCATCGTCTTATTCGTGGTTCATACTTTGGGTGTTATTAATGCTATCCATGCGGTAATGAATGTTCGCTCTTCTAGAGGTGCAGTCGCTTGGGCGATTTCTTTGATAACTTTTCCTTGGTTAGCTGTACCCTTATATTGGATTTTTGGTAGAAGTCAATTTCAAGGCTATAGCGAAGCCATGCGTCGAGTATATTATCGGCATCAAGATACATTACATGATGTTTATCGCCAAATACTATATTTTAAAGCAGAATTACCTGAAGAGTTAACAACCTTAGATCGATTAATTAAAAAAATAAGCGATCTTCCTTTTACTCATAATAATGCGATCGAACTATTAATTGATGGTGAGCAAACTTTTATTCATATGCTCAAAGCGATCGCTCTTGCTAAGAATTATATTTTACTACAATCTTATATTATCCATGACGATGAAATAGGCAATCAGTTTAAAGATGCTTTAATCGCTAAAGCTAAAGAAGGAGTAAGAATATATGTACTGTATGATGGACTAGGCTCTTATAAACTAAACCATAGTTATGTCGATTCTTTACGCAAAAATGGTATAGCTGTTAAGAGTTTTCGTAGTACTAAAGGTCGAGGTAATCGTTTTCAACTAAACTTTCGCAACCATCGTAAAATTATTATTGTTGATGGAGAAATTGGTTTTGTCGGTGGTTTAAATATTGGTGATGAATATTTGGGTAAAGTTCCTCGTTTCGGTGCTTGGCGAGATACTCATCTTGAAGCTAAGGGTACTATTGTTCAGTCTTTGCAGGGAACATTCCTTAAAGATTGGTATTGGGCAACTAGAGATGTTATTGATGTATCTTGGTCGATCGTCAACGACCACCGATATAACCAAACAGCATTTGTACTAACAACTGGACCTGCGGATAGATTAAATGTTTGTACATTATTTTATCTTAATTTAATTAATTTAGCTGAAGATAGGTTATGGATTGCTACGCCTTATTTCGTCCCCGATAATACGACTCTCAATGCTTTAAAGTTAGCCGCTCTTAGAGGTGTTGATGTTAGAATTATTTTACCTGACAGACCAGATCATTTACTAGTTTACCTTTGTTCTTTTTCCTATTACACCGAATTACAAAATATAGGTATCAAAATTTATCGTTATCGATCGGGCTTTATGCACCAAAAAATTATTTTATGCGATCGTAAAATAGCAGGTGTCGGCACAATAAATATCGACAATCGCTCTTTTTTTCTTAACTTTGAGGCGATGACGTTCGCAATTTCTTCACATCTGGCGAACAAGACAATACCTTCACAAAATCAAACGACATCTCACGATTTAGTCGAAAGCGTCGAGAAAATGTTTAAAAATGATCTCAACTGTTCAATGTTAGTCGATCTTAAACAATATCGGAAACGATCTTTTTGGTTCAAGTTATCTGCTAAAGTCTCTCGTTTATCGGCACCAATACTATAAAATAATTGGCAATTAATTTTACATAATGTAGGGACGTAGCAGTGCTACGCCCCTACTTTGATTTTTACGGTAAACTCGATCGTTTTTTAATCGGTTTTCTCCCCTCAGCTAAAAAATGAATATGTAAATATATAAATAACAACGAAAGTTAAATAAATCAACTAAGAAAAAACATCAAGGAGAAAATAAATTATGGCTATTGTACGCTTTAATCCTTTATACGAAATCAACAGCTTACACCGTCAAATGAATCGTTTGCTCGAAGATATGGCGACATGGGATAATTCTCAAACAACAGTTTTCAAACCAGCAGTAGAATTAACTGATCACGATGACAACCTAACATTAAGAGTATCAATACCCGGTATAGACAAAGACAATTTAGATGTAAGTGTAACTCGTGATAATGTCAAGATTGTCGGTACATTTGAAAACAAAACCGAAGACAAAGGTAATGGTTACTATATTTCTGAGCTTAATTACGAGCATTTTGAAAGAACAATTAATCTACCTGTAGCTATTAGAAATAATGAAGTAAACGCAGACTACAATAATGGTGTCTTAGTCTTAACTTTACCTAAATTAGAAGAAGCAAAAAACAAAGTATTTAAAGTAAATTTAGGTACTGAAGAAGACAAAATGTTAAACGCCGAAAATAAAGCAAATAATTAGTCTTAGTCTGTCAAAATAGACTTAGTAATTTAAGTAAAAGTAGCTTACTTCAAGCTATTAATCATTAAAACTTCATTATTTGAAGTTGATAGTTTATAACTACAAATGTAGGGCGATGCACCGCCCACCTTATTAAAATTAAATCAAAAAAAAGCCCTCCCTTAAATATTTAGGGTAGGGTTTCACAATGTTTATTTATCATAAGTAATATTTACATTAAGTAAGCCCCCCTTACAAAGGGGGGTTGGGGGGATTGAAATAGCTAATTAATCTTTTTAGCAAACACAACCTTGTTTTGCTTCGGTTTTAATTGGTTTGAGGAAATATAAACGAACAAATTGAGTTGCGTTAGATAAAAACAGAGGTGCTTTACGTAATATCTTTATAGGTGCAATACTATTAGAAGCATCGATCGCTCTTAACTTTTCACAGTTAGTAACACATTTTTCTAAACTACCGTAAAAAGCAGGATGATTGACATCTAAAATAATCGGGAATACTCTTCCTGCGGTATTATTAGTTTTTTCAATTACCTCTCTATCATAACTTCTAGCATCTAACCCGAGACAGGCATAAAAACTTGCTCTTTGTAAATCATTAAGATACATAGTCGCAAAGACAGAAAGTAAAAAGAAACGACACCACAATCTTGCTTTCCAATCATCTAAGAAAAAAGGTTGTGCTTTTAGCACTGCATCAAAAAAGTCACCATGACGATTTTCATCTTGACACCAATTATCAAAGAATTTAAAAATTGGGTAAATTGTGTTTTCAGGATTTTGTTCTAAATGACGAAAAATAGTAATATAACGCCAGTAACCAATTTTTTCCGATAAATAGGTAGCGTACAAAATAAATTTGGGTTTGAAAAAAGTATAACTACGACTTTTGGTTAAAAATCCTAAATCTAAAGTCATATTAAAATCTGACAATGCTTTGTTTAAAAAACCAGCATGACGTGCTTCATCACGAGATATTAAGTTAAAACCTTCTGCTAAAAGAGGGTTTTTTCCTTTTAAACGTCTGCCTAACTCTTTATATAATAGGAAACCAGAAAATTCGGCAGTACAAGAGCGTTCTAAAAATTCGACAAATAAACGGCGAGTTTCTGCATCAAAATGTTCCCATGATTGATTAAATTCTTCATTACGAACAAAATGATGACGGTTATAGTCTTCTTTTAATTCACCGATAATGGCTCTTAATTCATCTTCATTGACGCTCATGTCCATTTTCGCCATTTCCTCGTAATCCGTAGTGTAAAAACGAGGAGTTAAAATGGTTTCTTTTGCTGGTGCTTTTACACCCGGACGAAGTTCATCATATTCTGGCTTTTGAACTGTTGTTACCATAGTATATATGTAGATATAAAAATTTCTTTGCTCTTAAGTTCTTTCTAATTTAGAACGTCGAGTTATGTTACAGTTTAGCAAAATCTTTCCCTTATAAAGGGTCTATTTTATTAAGAGTTATAACAAAATACCGTTTTAACAATGAACAATTAACAATGAACAGTGAACAATGAGTAATTATCAATTGTAAAGTTTTAATTATTAATAATAACTATAAATTTTTTTAATAACGATCGTCTCTTAAAAATTAAATGCTCTTTATAATAGATTGAAGATTGAATTTCGACCTCAATAATAACTCGAACTTAGAAATAGTGACTCAGTTTAGAAAGAGAAAAAATACTGATACTAGAAAAACTTTTATTTTAAATTATGACCAATAAGCAACGTTTTTATAATATAACTACTTTCGGCTGTCAGATGAATAAAGCCGATTCCGAGAGAATGGCAGGTATCCTCGAAACAATGGGATTTGAATTTACCGAAGACGTTAATCAAGCTAATGTTTTAGTTTATAACACTTGTACCATCAGAGATAACGCCGAACAAAAAGTCTATTCCTACTTAGGCAGACAAGCTGTGAGAAAACATAAAGAAGCTGATTTAACCCTCATTGTGGCTGGATGTGTTGCTCAACAAGAAGGAGAAAAGCTCTTAACTAGAGTACCAGAATTAGACTTAGTTATGGGGCCCCAACACGCTAATCGTTTAGAAAGTTTGTTAGAAGAAGTCTTTAACGGCTCTCAGGTAGTGGCTACCGAACCAATTCATATTTATGAAGATATTACTAAACCTCGTCGTGAGAGTGATGTCTCCGCTTGGGTTAATATTATTTATGGATGTAATGAAAGATGTAGTTATTGTGTAGTTCCTAATGTAAGAGGAGTTGAACAGTCTCGTACTCCAGAAGTAATTAAAGCCGAAATCGAAGAAATTGCTCGTCAAGGTTTTAAGGAGGTAACTTTACTCGGACAAAATATTGATGCTTACGGTAGAGATTTACCAGGTAGTACAGTTTCAGGCAGACATAAACATACTTTAACCGATTTACTTTATTATATTCATGATGTGGAGGGTATTGAAAGGATTCGTTTTGCTACTTCTCACCCTCGTTATTTTACTGAGCGTTTGATTAAAGCCTGTTATGAGTTACCTAAAGTTTGCGAACATTTCCATATACCTTTTCAATCAGGAGATAACGACATTCTCAGGGAAATGAAACGGGGTTATACTCGTGAGCGTTATCAAAGTATTATCACTAAAATTCGTGAATATATGCCCGATGCGTCGATTAGTGGTGATGCTATTGTGGGTTTCCCTGGAGAAACTGAGGAGCAATTTCAAAAGACTTTAAGTTTAGTTGAGGAAATTGGTTTTGATTTACTTAATACTGCTTCTTATTCACCACGCCCGAATACTCCTGCGGCAATTTGGTCAAATCAAGTTAGTGAAATAGATAAAAACGATCGTTTACAAAGGCTAAATCATTTAGTATCGTCTAAAGCCGTCGAAAGATCACAAAGATATTTAGGACGTATCGAGCAAGTATTAGTTGAAGATGGTAATCCTAAGAATACCACTCAAGTAGTCGGTAGAACCGCAGGTAATCGACTCACTTTTTTTGCAGGAGATATTAATGAACTTAAAGGCAAAGTTGTACCTGTTAAAATTACTCAAGTTCGAGCATTTAGCTTGACAGGAGAAGCAATGAGTTTAGTAAATAGTTAATAGAGTAAGATTATCTTTAGTTTTGAAGTGAGAATAAGATTGAAAGCTAAAAAATATCTTTTCTTTTTTTCTTCTTTTAAGAGGAAGCCTTTAAGTCAATTTTTTGGTAAATCTGAGATTTAATCTCTTGCAACAATTGTATTGACAAGATCTAGATTCATAAAGGGCTGTCTTTACTAGGATTAATTTCTAGAGTTTATTTGCCCTATTACTATTGAACTACACTTTTTACTTTATTCAAAAACACTGATAATTTTTAAATTTTGTCATCTAGAAAAATAAGTATTTCTCAGGTTAGATTTCATTAAAAAGTACTTAAGTAAAAAAACGTATATCTAACTATTGAACCATAGTGTTTAAGAACAAACTTATTAATATTTTAAATAAGTAGCTCATAAGTAGCTTACAAATAAACACTTCAAAACAGAGAAATAATGTTTTTTCATAAAAAAGAATTAATCACTAAACCCGTAAATGTCAAAAGACGCCAGATCCTCGTTTTGCTCAATTACTATTAGAACAATTCGGTGGTGCAACTGGTGAACTTACCGCCGCTCTACAATATTGGGTACAGTCTTTTCATGTAGAAAATGCTGGTATTAAAGATATGTTGCAGGATATTGCGATCGAAGAATTTAGTCATTTAGAAATGATCGGTAAATTGATTGAAGTTCATACCAAAAATGCCGATCAAACAGATGCTTTTAAAAGTACTTTGTTCGCCCTCAGAGGTGTAGGACCACACTTTCTAGATTCTCAAGGTTCGGCTTGGACTGCTAGTTATCTTAACGAAGGTGGTGATGTAGTTCGGGATTTACGAGCTAATATAGGTGCTGAAGCAGGTGCTCGTCAAACTTACGAAGAACTAATCAAAATAGCCCCTGATGAGGGAACAAAAGAAACTTTAGTACATTTGCTAACTCGTGAAATTTCTCACACCAAAATGTTCATGAAAGCACTTGATTCATTGGGTAAACTCGATGAGCCTTTCTTTGGTAATGTTCAACCTGATGAAACAGTAGATATTTATTATAATTTATCTACTAATGGTGCTAAAGACGAGCGTGGCCCTTGGAATAGTGATGAAAATTTCAATTATATTGCCGATCCACTCGCCCAAAAACAAAAGTCATAGTCAACAAAGGGCTTAAAAGTTAAGAGTTAAGAGTTAAGAGTTAAGAGTAATGAACAATTAACAATTAACAATTAACAATTAATATTCCTTACTCCTTACTCCTTACTCCTTACTCCTTACTCCTTACTCATTACTCATTCCCTAACTATGTAACGTCAGTTAATTATTCAATAGATTGATATAATAATTGTCTGAGGAAAATCTAGATCAGAGTTAGATGAGAAAAACGATCGCCTATTTAGGACCAAAAGGAACTTATTCGGAATTGGCAACTTTATGTTATGCTCAAATTCTCGCCCAAAAGGATAATGTTGATACGGATTTAATCCCAATAACGAGTATTTCTCAAACATTATTAACTGTTGCTCAAGGTAAAGCTGATATTGCAGTTGTGCCGATCGAAAATTCGATTGAAGGTACTGTAATGATTACTCTTGATACTTTGTGGGAATTAGAAAATATACATATTCAACAATCTTTGACTATTCCGATTGTTCATAATCTTTTGTCTCGTGGTCGATCGTTTTCAGGTATCAAAACCGTTTACTCTCATCCTCAAGCTTTAGCACAATGTCAAAAATGGTTGGCTCTCAACCTTCCTAATGCTTCTGTAGTTGCTACTAATTCGACAACAGAGGCTTTACATCATCTTAATCAAGAACCAACCGCAGGGGCGATTTCCTCAGTCAGAGCGGCACAATTATATGATTTACCGATTAAAGTTGAAAATATTAATGATTATGCTGACAACTTTACCCGTTTTTGGGTAGTTACTCGTGAGCCACATTATCACGGACATTTAGTTTCTTTGGGTTTAGCTTTTGAAAAAAATATGCCTGGGGTATTAATTAAACCATTACAAATTTTTGCCGATCGATCGATTAATTTAACTAAAATAGAATCTAGACCAAACAAGCATTGTTTAGGTGAATATTTATTTTTCATCGATTTAGAAGGGGATTCTTATGAGCAACCAATTCAATCGGCTTTAATTCAATTAAAAGACTTTAGTAAATCATTAAAAATATTTGGTAATTACGATCATATTTCTATTGAATCTCAACTACTTAAACAAGTCATTGAGAGTGAAGAGTAAACAGATAATAGATAACAGTGAAAATAGTTAAAAAAAGTAATCTTTCGAGTAGTAATAGCTTCTAGCTATTTTCTTCTTCCGAGAACGAAACAGCCCTGCTTACCGAAGGGGGGAGATTCGGGGTTTAAAACCCCTGATTTTTTGATAAAAATATTCAATTATTAATTATTTTGTAAATATTTCTCAATCAAGACGATAATTTCTTCCCACTTAATCAAATCTACTAGTTCAGTTAAATATTGACTCAATACTTGATATTTTGGCGGAATTTGAGCCACTAGCTTTTGAAATTGGCTTTCATCTAAAATTAGACAAGTTTCATATAATTGAGATAGCCACTGTGATGGCATTTGCTTTAACATTTGTTCGGGAAATTCTTTTTTTATCAGTAAGACGTTTTCAGATTCAGAAACTGTTTCATAGATATATTCAACACCCAGATGTTTTTTTATTACTGTAAATATTTTGTCTTCGGTTATTGGCTGACACAAAACATCGTCACATTTTGATTGGAAAATATACTCTTGCTTTTGCCATAAAACATCACGAGTCATCGCAATAATTACTGCACGGTGGTATTTATTAGAAGATTGAAATTGTGAATTAAATATTTCTAATTGTTCTAAAATTGGCAATCTTATATCGACAAAAATCAAATGAGGTTGCCATGAGGAGAATATTTGTAATGCTTTTTTACTATTTTCCGTAGTTTTAAGTTCAAAGCCGATCGGCTCAAGTAAACTAACTATTAGCTGAGAATTAAATAATCGATCGTCAACAATTAATATTTTATACTTGTATCGACTTTCAGCTAAACCTTTTACTGATAAAGAAGGTTTATATTCTTCTTCAATCGATTGTAATGCTTGCTTACTAGGTAAATTAAAAATAAAAGTTGTACCTCGATCGATTTTACTCGTAACACTAATGTCTCCTCCCATTAATTGAATATATTGACGGCTAATTGCTAATCCTAATCCCGTGCTTTTTTGATGATATTTACCTGCTGTTGCTTGTGTGAAAGGTTCGTATATTATGTCTAATTCATCTTCTGCTATACCAAACCCGGTATCGGCAACTTCAAAAATTAAAATTATTTTTTCACTTTCTAAGTTTGATTGGTTAGCTGTTACTTTTAAGCCGATTTTACCTTCATTAGTAAATTTAACCGCATTACCTAATAAATTAATCAATATCTGGCGTAGCTTAATTCCATCTATCTCAATATACTGAGGAATATCGTCAGATAGTTCTAAATTAAATTCTAAACCTTTTTCTTGGACTTTAAGAGCAAAAAAGTCTTTCACTTCCATTAAAAGCCTTTTGAGACTAATTGGTTGGTTATTGAGGGTTGTTTTTCCTGCTTCTATTTTGGCTAAATCGAGAACATTATTAATTAATTTAAGTAAATAATCACCGCTACGATTAATAATTTTGACATATTCTTTTTCAGGCTCAATTAATTCAGAAGAGCGGAGCATTATTTGAGTAAAACCTAAAATAGCATTAAGAGGAGTTCGTAATTCATGATTAATATTAGCTAAAAAAACACTTTTAGCTTTATTAGCTATTTCAGCTTTTTCTTTAGCAATAGCTAATTCCTCTGTTCTTTTATTAACTTCATTCGTTAATTTTTGGTTATATTCTTGTAGTAATTGTTTGGCTTCTTTTCTTTTGGTAATATCTTGAAATACAGCGATCGCACTTTGAATTTGTTTTTTTTTGTTATAAATAGGAGTTGCATTTACTTCTAAGGTAATTAGATCATTTTCTCGATGAATTTCTATATTATCAACAATAATTTTTTCTCCTTTTAATGCTTTGTTTGATGGCAAATCTGATGTCGGATAAATTTGATTTGTCCCCGCAATATAAACGTTATATTCATAGGATAAATTTTGTGCTTTTAGATTAGGATTAATCGGTTTATTTAACAGCTTTTGACTAGTTTGATTCATATATTTAATCGTGCCATCTAAATTATGAACGACAACAGCAACGGGTAAAGATTCTAGTATTTGATTCAATTGATTTTTACTTTGCTCAAGAATAATATTTTTTTCTTCGATCGATTGTTGATATAACTGCGTATTTTTTAATATTTCTTGTTCCGCTTTTTGTTTTTCATTTTTAATAATTTTAATTTTATCTCCTAAAGCAAAACTAAATAAACACATTGAAATAATTTTAACAATCGGATAACCTCTTAAAGCTAAAATGTTGTTTTCATAAATTTGTAAAATGCTTAGATTAAATAGAGTTATTACGATTAAAGGGGCAAGCATTCCTAAGAAAAAATATCTAGCAGGAAGGTATTTCTGTTTTAATTTAATCAGACTAATCAATAATACAAATCCGCAAACAATGATAGATAAAAACGAAATAATTATACTAATATAATCATTAAAAATAGTAAATCCTAAAATAAAACAAACAATACAAATTATGATGAGAAACGAATTTACACGATAAATAAGTTTGTTACTTTGTCTTAATTCTAAAAAACTATTAGTGAATTTTATTAGAGCTAACAAAATTAGATAAGCTGATATAATTTGTAATTCAAATTCGTTAGTTGAATTAGGAAATAAATATTGTTGATAAAAACCGATGATACAAGTTTTGTGCATCAAAGTCATAAAATTTAGTAATGTATAGTCAAAATAATCTTGCTCTTTTAAAACAATAGATAAAGAAAGAGTATAAAGACTAACTATCAAAAAAATTCCCAGAGCCATTCCTAACAAAAAAAGATTGATTTGATCTCCTAATAAAAAATTATCTAGAGTAGTAATTATTAAAGGAAAAATCATAATCGATCGAGAATATAATCTTAAATAAACAGTTTTTTCTTCTTGATAATCTAAAGGTAAATCAAAGATAAAATAACGATGATTATACTCTCTAGTCTTAAAAGGCAAATATCTACCAGTTTTTTTGATTGTAAAATTTTGATTGTTTTTTTGAGGAATATAAACTTCAATTTCTCCTACACGAGAATCTTTTAAAATTAATTGCCATTTTTGCCTTGAACTATTATTATTAGTTACAGTAAAACGAACCCATATAGCTGAATTAGTTACACCTAAATTAGGGACATATTTTTGATTGGGAATAAATTTTGAGGATGATTGATTAGAAGTGATATTATCGATCGTTAATGTTTTGTTTTTATCTTCTAAGTATTCTAAATTAAAAGCTAAATTATATTCTTCCACCTCATTTGTTAAGATAACAGGCTGAACAATATTATCTGTAGATATAGTTTGACCAAAAATAGGTAGTAAATTAGTCAGACAAATTCCAAATATCATCAACAAAACAAACAAATATTTCTTCATCTTCTACATACAACAACTTTTTTACTTATTTAACTATTAAATACTATTTATAGTCTGCTTTAACTTGATTATCTTTAATTTTACTAACTGTAAATAATATAACGGTTCGTTTAATTACTTATAATAAAATCTTGACTATCGTGTATTGAGCGAAAAAATTTATGGTAACTTTATTTTAATTCTTAATAATTCAATGACTAAAGTCATTACTACAAACTTTATTTATAAGTGTTTGTCCAAAGCGTCAACATAGCAGTAAACAAGTTGTTTTGAACAGTTAAATAGATTTCCCCCCGCTTTAAAGGAGGAGGGGCACCTTATCTGAATTTATTTCAGATGCTTGTCAACGCCCCGTGGGTTAGGGGTGGTTTACATATCCAAAAAAAAAGCCCCTACATTTAAGTAGAGACTCTTTTCTATCCGATTAAGATTAAGATTTCAACTAGTAAAAAACTAAATTAAAATTAGTCTAAATCTGGCATTGCTAATACTGGCTCTGTTTCACGCTCAATACCTTTTTCAAAACCACCCGCTGCCGCACGAGCTCTTCCTGCATGCCATAAATGACCGATTAAGAAGAAGAAGCCTAATACGAAGTGAGAAGTTGCTAACCATGCACGAGGAGATACATAGTTAAAGGAGTTTACGTCAGTAATAACGCCACCTACAGAGTTCAATGAACCTAAAGGAGCGTGAGTCATGTATTCAGCCGCACGACGTACTTGCCAAGGTTGAATATCGTTTCTTACTTTGTCTAAGTCTAAACCGTTAGGTCCACGTAAAGGCTCTAACCAAGGACCACGGAAATCCCAAAAACGCATGGTTTCTCCACCAAAGATGATTTCACCGGTAGGAGAACGCATTAAGTATTTACCCAAACCTGTAGGACCTTGTGCAGAACCTACATTAGCACCTAAGCGTTGGTCACGGATTAAATAAGTTAATGCTTGTGCTTGAGATGCTTCTGCACCTGTAGGGCCAAAGAATTCACTAGGATAAGCGGTGTTGTTGTACCAAACCATAGTAGAAGCGATGAATCCCATTAAGGATAAAGCACCTAAACTATAAGAAAGATAAGCTTCACCAGACCAAATGAATGCACGACGAACCCAACCAAAAGGCTTGGTTAGAATGTGGTACACACCACCTGCGATACAAATTAAGCCAACCCAAATGTGACCGCCGATGATATCTTCCATGTTATTAACACTAAGAAACCAACCTTCTCCACCAAATGGTGCTTTAAGTAAATAACCAAAGATAACTGAAGGGTTTAAAGTTGGGTTGGTAATGAGTCTGACATCTCCACCACCAGGAGCCCATGTATCATAGACACCACCAAAGAACATCGCTTTGAATACGAGTAATAAAGCACCACAACCTAAAAGAATTAGGTGATAACCAATAATGTTGGTCATTTGGTCTTTGTCTTTCCAATCGTAACCAAAGAAATCAGATTCTAAAGTATCAGGGCCACGCAAAGCGTGATAAAGTCCACCGAATCCTAAAACCGCCGAAGAAATTAAGTGAAGTACACCAGCGACGAAGAAAGGAAATGTATCTACTATTTCACCACCTGCACCTACACCCCAACCTAAGGTTGCAATGTGAGGTAAAAGAATCAACCCTTGTTCGTACATGGGTTTTTCAGGGATGAAGTGGGCTGTTTCAAATAAGGTCATTGCTCCTGCCCAGAAGACAATTAAACCTGCGTGAGCGACGTGAGCACCCAACAATTTACCAGATAAGTTGATAAGTCTAGCATTACCAGACCACCAAGCAAAACCGGTAGATGGTAGGTCACGACCGCCTGTATTAGAGAGCGTTACCACGTGGAAGTACCTCCTCAGGGAATTCAAATTTTTGATGGGGTTGATCTTGTGGTGCCATCCATGCACGCAACCCTTCGTTTAATAGGATGTTTTTAGTATAAAATGTTTCAAATTCTGGATCTTCTGCCGCTCTTAACTCTTGAGATACAAAATCATATGCTCTTAAGTTAAATGCTAAACCGACGATACCGATCGCACTCATCCACAAACCTGTTACGGGTACAAACAACATAAAGAAGTGTAACCAACGTTTGTTAGAGAAAGCAATACCGAATATCTGAGACCAGAAACGGTTAGCAGTTACCATTGAATAAGTTTCTTCTGCTTGTGTTGGTTCAAACGCACGGAATGTGTTTGCCTGTTCACCATCTTGGAATAAGGTGTTTTCTACGGTTGCACCGTGAATTGCACATAATAATGCACCACCTAATACTCCTGCTACTCCCATCATATGGAAAGGATTTAGTGTCCAGTTATGGAAACCTTGTAAAAAGAGGATGAAACGGAAGATTCCTGCTACTCCAAATGAAGGAGCAAAAAACCAGCTTGATTGTCCTAAAGGATACATCAAGAAAACACTGACAAATACAGCGATAGGAGCTGAGAAAGCGATCGCATTATAAGGACGAATCCCGACTAAACGAGAAATCTCAAATTGACGCAACATGAAGCCGATTAAGGCAAAAGCACCATGAAGTGCGACAAATGTCCATAAACCACCGATTTGAAACCAGCGAGTTAAATCACCTTGTGCTTCAGGACCCCATAAAAATAATAAGGAGTGACCGAATACGTTAGCAGGGCTTGATACTGCTACAGTTAAAAAGTTAGCACCTTCTAAGTAAGAACTAGCTAAACCATGAGTGTACCATGAGGTTACGAAGGTAGTACCTGTTAACCAACCACCTAATGCTAAGTAAGCACAAGGGAATAATAAGATTCCAGACCAACCAACAAAGACAAACCTGTCTCTTTTGAGCCAGTCATCAAGAGCATCAAATAAACCTCTTTCTGACGGAGCACGTCCGACTGCAATGGTCATAATGTTTCTTTAATTTTAACTTGTCAAATTTTACTTTTTTTAAGTCTCTTTATTTTATTATTGGAGACTGAACTGCCATTAAGCAACAATTAGTTGTTAACAATTAACTTTTCTTAATATAGCATGAGTTAGTTGTTATTCTAACCCTAGTTAAAGCGAGGATTGAACTGTTGTTTTATCCACCTTCTATATTTTTAACAGATTTTTTAACAAATTGTCACACTTTTCTCAGTTTTTTTCCGAACTAAAGTTATTAACTATACTTAAATGAGTCTGTAAGTACATCTATTACAGCGTTATAATTCAAAAATTAATAAAACATAAACTTTTCCCGATGTTAAGATTAAGTATAATATGGGCAAAATTTTTAAGCAAATGTAAATCTAAAAAGTTTGATTTTATATTTAATACCAACAATATAAATGTACGAATAATGACTGGTGATGTGATATTTTAAGATAAATCTACTAATAAATAAAAACTTTGAAGTGTAGGTACAACTTTTGAATTGAACGATCGATACACAATCTAAATATCAAAATAAGTAATAATTATTTTTTATGACTGCAACTCAAATTCAGATTACTGTTAACGGGGAATCTCATAATTGTCCTCCATCTATTTCTTTACCTAAACTACTGCAACAATTAAATTTTAATCCTCGTTTAATCGCTCTTGAATATAACGGAGAAATCTTACATCGTCAATATTGGCAAGAAACGATTATTGAGAATAACGATCGCCTTGAAGTGGTTACCATCGTCGGCGGAGGGAATGGGGAATAGGGAATGGGGAATCGGGAATGGGGAATCGGGAATCGGGAATAGGCACTCATGCAAAAGGTAAAAGGCAAGTAAGAAGCAATAAGTAATAAGTAATAAATAAAAGTACTTAAAACAAGTGAACTTAATTATTAATTTTCCTGATTATATTTTTCGATCATATCGGGGCGTTTTTGGGCAGTTATTGCCAATTGTTGTTCATAACGCCATTTGGCAATATGAGCGTGATTTCCTGAAAGTAAAACAGGCGGTACTTCTAAATCACGGAAAACACGAGGACGAGTATAATGAGGATAATCAAGTAAACCATCTTCAAAGCTATCAGCATATAAAGATTGAGCGTTACGGACAGTACCGGGTATAAGTCTAACCACACCGTTGATTAAAGTTAAAGCAGGTATTTCACCACAAGTTAAAACAAAATCACCGAGAGAAACTTCTTTAGTGACAATATTCTGGACTCGTTCGTCAATTCCTTCGTAATGTCCACAAATTAAAACCAATTGTTGATAGTTAGTTGCGAATTGTTTTAATAAGCTTTGAGTTAGTTTTTCTCCTTGAGGAGTAAGTAAAATAACTTCTCGTGGTTGAAGATTAGCTACTGATTCTACAGCAGTAATAATTGGTTCAGCTTTTAATACCATACCTGCACCACCGCCATAAGGCTCATCATCTACCTGACGATGTTTATTATTAGCAAAATCTCTCGGATTAATTAAATTAACTTGAGCAATTCCTTTCGATATTGCTTTACCCAGCAAACTACAGCTTAAAGGTGAACTGAAAAATTCAGGAAATAGGGTGATTACATCAAATTGCACGGTAATAATTAAATGTTAAGTGTTAGGTTTTAGGTTTTAAATTTTAAATGTTAGGCAAGCTAGATTTAAAGCAAATACGATCGCTTTTTTACTTAGATATTAAATAAAAAGACGTTGCACTGCAACGTCTCTACAGTATATATTGGTCATTTTCTATTACTTTTAATTGTTAGAAAAACCAACCGTAAGAATGTAAACCTTTACCTAATAAGTTGACTCCTAAATAACAAACCCAAACGACGACAAAACCAGCGGCGGCAATAAAAGCGGGTTTTCTTCCTTGCCAATCTTTTGTAATCCGAGCGTGTAAATAGGCGGCGAATACTAACCAAGTAATAAATGCCCATGTTTCTTTAGGGTCCCAACTCCAATACGAACCCCATGCTTCGTTTGCCCAAACACCACCAGAAATAATCCCGATCGTTAGTAAAGGAAAACCTAAACCGATAATCCGATAACTAATGTTATCAAGGGTATCAACCAAATTTAAACGTTCAGGAGACAAAGTAACTACTTCTTCTACCTCAGGTTGTGTTAAAACTGCTGTATTACCGTTATTTGCTACCTGAGGAATACTTTCTTTTTCGTAATTGAATTTAAGGTTTTTAACGTTACGGTACGCTCCTGTGCCAACTGAGCTACCTCTGAGTTGAACTTCTTTACCTTGAGTCATAACCAAAAAAGCGATCGCTACTAAAGAACCAACCATTAAAGCTGAATAACTAAACATCATGACGCTAACGTGCATCATTAACCAATTAGATTTTAAAGCAGGTACTAATGGTTCGCTATATCGCATATCTACGGGTAAAGATAAGGCCGCAAATGCAGTAATACCCATAGCAATGGGGCTGGTAACAACACCAACTAACCGACTACCTGTCATGTTTTCGGCGATTAAATGAACTGCTGTTATACCCCAAGTGAGGAAAAATAAAGATTCATAAAGATTACTAATCGGGAAATAACCTCCTTCTATCCAACGAGCAATTAGTAATGAGCCTATTGATAAATTAGCAATGATAAAACCTGTCGTACCTAATTTAGCTAAGACAGTTAAATTGGGAAAAGCAGTACTTACCCAATAGCAAAGCATAGTGATAAAAAGTACGGCAAAAGAAATATTATCTAAAGTACTTTGTAAATTAACTAAATCCATAATTTAAAATTGGAAAAATTCTCAGAAAATATTTTAATATTGAAAGTCTGAATCAGTAGAGTTATAAATAAATTGATTACGATCGCAGGATACGTCGGCAAGCACTCGATCGTAACTGGGCAATTTATTGTCATCTAAAATCACAATAAATAAGATGACAACCCAATGAACCAAATATATTTAATTATAGCCAACCATAACGTTTTAACATTTACTTCATGTCAAAATAGTTAATCAATACAATCAAAAAATTACTGTCTCAAAGAAAGAAAAGAAAATTACTATCTTTAATAAAAATATTTAAGGCTAGAAAAAACGGCAGAATTATACTTTACTTTAATGAGATTAAAACAAAGAGAAAATATAAGTTTTGTTAATGACTATTATTGATTATTAATAGTTAATTATGATCCGACTATTGATAATTTTAACTTAATCAACTACACATAAGTTTAACTAACAATCATTAAATAAAAATTTCGCCAAACCTTTGTTTATATGTACTTAGCCAATATTTTAAATTTGATTCGATACTGTTTAAGTAAACAATTAATTGTCAATTGTCTAGAATAGATTATAGGTTAACTTTAGTTAACAAATTAATCATGAGATAAATAATATAATAAGTTATCTCACAATCCTACTAAATTGAGGATCTGATTTTTATGATTGATATAATTATTATTGCCATTTTTGTTTTAGCTTTTGGTGGAGTAGGCTTTGACATCGTCTCTGTCTTACCATCAGATATTCAAGATCAAATTTCTAATATGCAGGCATTACGATGGTTAGCGGCAGGTTTTGCCTCTATACTTGGTTTAGCCAGTGGCTTGGTTGCTCAAACTACTTATAGGCGTTTAGAAGTTCAAATTCGTCAAACACCGATCGAAATTATTATTACACGAGCGATTGGTTTAGTACTTGGTTTGTTATTAGCAAATCTGTTACTTGCCCCCATTTTTCTTTTACCTATTCCCGACAACTTCAGTTTCATCAAACCGTTAATTGCTATTTTAGGTAGCATAATGTTTACGGTTTTAGGAGTTTCTTTAGCCGATACCCACGGACGTACTTTTTTACGTTTGATTAATCCTAATAGTATCGAATCAATGTTAGTCGCAGAAGGTACATTAACACCTGTAGCTACTAAAATACTTGATACCAGTTGTATTATCGATGGTAGAATTCAACAACTTCTAGCCACAGGATTTATTGAAGGACAAATTTTAATCCCTCAATTTATTCTTAACGAATTACAACAATTAGCTGATGCGACAAATGATCAAAAAAGAGTACGAGGAAGAAGAGGATTAGATATTCTGAATCAAATGCAAGAAGAATATCCCGATACTTTAGTAATTCATCCTGCTGAATACGAAGAAATTCAAACAGTAGATGCAAGATTATTACATCTAGCTCACGAAATTAATGCAACATTAATTACTAACGATTTTAATTTGAGTAAAGTCGCCAGCTTACAAAAAATTCTCATCTTGAATGTGAATGATTTAGCTCAAGCAGTACGCCCGATTTATTTACCAGGGGATTATATTGATTTAAAAATCCTTAAGCATGGAAAAGAAGCATCTCAAGGTATTGGCTATTTAGAAGATGGTACAATGGTTGTTGTTGAGGATGCAAATGATCATGTAGGTAAAGAATTGCGAGTTACTGTAACTTCTGCTTTACAAACTTCCGCAGGAAGAATGATTTTTGCAAAAACTAATGCCTCAGCGATGACTTCTTAGGTATTTAGCATAATCATGATCAAAAGACGTAGTTTTATCGGTTGGGGAATTTTCGGAGTATTTTTAGCTAAGATTTTTAAACCTAAATCTGCTATTTTTGCTCAAACCGATTCCTCAGCTCAATTTTATCTGGTTGGTACAGTTGAGGAGTTAGAAACTCAGGGTTTTTTATTAAATGAAGATTTAGAAATTGGTGAGGTTTTAGTCACTCAAACCCAAGAGGATTGCTTACTCGCTGTTAACCCAACTTGTACCCATGCAGGTTGTTTGGTTGAATGGCAGAAAACTGAAAATATGTTTATTTGCCCTTGTCATCAATCTAAATTTCAACAAGATGGTACTTTGATTGAAGGTTTGGCTATTACTGATTTAGATAAATATCAAGTTAAAGTAGAAAATAATGTTGTTTTTGTGACTGAGTAAAGATTTAAACGATCGTAAATAATTAAGTTTTGGCTTTTAGCATTTAGCTGTTAGCTATTAGTTTGTAAGTACCAATGTCAAATAGATTGTATATTTTTGATATATTTTTAAGGTTTCAAAACCCTGTACAAGATAAGGTATGCCTTGTCTCTACTTGAATTTTAACCCCGCCTTGGGTATAAATTACAAGGCTAATAGATACCGTTTAATAAATTAAACTTAAAGAAAAGATACTTAAATTGTCTCATTCTTATTTTAATTAACTATATTACTCAAAATATCCCCTATTCCCTATTCCCTATTCCCTATTCCCTATTCCCTATTCCCTATTCCCTTACGTAATTGTGGATAGTAATAAATTTTCATTAATACGATCGTTTTTTTGGCGTTGGCGTATTGTTATGATTGCCACTCCCATTGTCGCTATCACAATTATCTTCATTCGCTTTTTAGGGTTGCTACAACCGATCGAATTATTCGCTTATGATGCTTTTGTTACCAGAAAACCACTTCAACCTCAAGACGAAAGAATAGTCATCGTTGGTATCAGTGAAGAAGATGTTGAAAAAATAGGCACGCTAATTATAAACGTCTGCAATCAAAAGATGATCTTTATGGTAAAGTAATTTCGATCGATCGTCAAACGAAAACATTCAAATTTTATTTTACGTATCTTTCTTTAAATACCGAAAAAATTATTATGACCATCAAGTAATTCTCAATTCTCACCGAAGACGTGCGAAGCAGGGATTCATCTCAATTCTCAACTCTCAATTCTCAACTATTGTTTATCCTTCAAAAAATATTTGTTCTGAACTATATTCTATTGGTTCGATGTGAATCAAAACTCTTACAGGAGAGAATTTAGCCTCTAATCTATCTTCTACCTCTTCTGTTATATCATGAGCTGTTTTAACATCAGTATTCTCAACGATTAAGTGCATTTCAATAAATACTTGTCTGCCGATTAATCCTCTTGAAGCTATATCATGACAGTTAATTACTCCCGGTACAGACATGACTACTTGATGGATAGACTCAGGAGCGATCGCAATTTCATCTACTAACCAAGGTAAATTTGTTTTTAAGACTTCCCAACCACTTTTTAAAACAAGAAAAGCGACAGGAAAAGCTAAAAATAAATCAAGAGATTGTAACTGAGGTATCTGCCAGATTTGTGATTGCCAAATACCAATTAAACCGAACAAAACAGCGATCGTAATCCAAACATCGCTCATCGTATGAGTTGCATCAGCAATTAAAATTTGACTACCCAACTTTGTGCCAATACGACGCTCATAAAAAGCCACAAAAATATTAATTCCTAAAACAATCACTAATAACCATAATTCATTAGGATTAACAGTAATTGATGTTGGCTCACCAAAAATACGCTCGATCGCATGAGAAAGTATCTCAAAACAAGCAATCCCTAAAAAAGCGGCAATACCTAAAGCCCCAATTGCCTCAAACTTTTGATGCCCATAAGGATGTTCTTTGTCTGGTTCGGGAGAGGACAGTTGATTAGTTACTAAACCTAAAATATTATTAGCACTATCAGTAACACTATGCAAAGCATCAGCTTGCAAACTTAGAGAACCAGTTATAATTCCTACTATCAGTTTTAAAGCTAATACCACAATATTAAGTATTAAAGTTATAAGCAAAACCTGACGTACTTTTTGACGATTATCTCTCAACATCAATAACTGTTTAATTAGCTTTTATTATTTATTATTTAATTATAGTTAAATAATATCTATATTGTAAAAAATAAAATAAAAATTTAGGATTAATTATTAATAACTAATTAACAATAATTGAGAATATTTAGTAATAATGAATAAAAATAATTATCAACCTTAAATTTTTTTATGGTTTAGAAGATAGGTAATAGAATTGATAAACCATAATCTACTCAACACAGACCTTTAAACTACGAATCAACTGATTAATTTGAAATTAAGCTAAAAACAATAATTTTAAATTTTCAACAATATTACATATTTTAATTAGATAGCAACAATTTTCAATAATAATTTTTATAGTAGTCGCTATTATAGTTACGATAGATAAAAACACTAAAACTATTGTTATATAGGTATTTGTAGAAGTGTTATAGCATAAAAAATGTGACTAATTACTCGTCATAAAATAATTAGCCACAACTTTTTTTTAAGATTTTTGGAAATAAGAAAAAATTACACTTGAGCGATTTCAGAATTTGGCTTAGAAAGTGTACCAGTCAATTCTTCATATGTTTCACGCATTTTTAAACCAACTAAAACTTGGAATAAACCAGTCCCGTTATTAGAACCGGGGTAATCTTTATGTTTGAGTAATAGTTCAGTCATCTCGCCGTAGTATTTAGTACCTGTACGACTTAAGTGACTTTCAACGTAAATAATTTCTTCTAAGTTATCAAATTGACCATCAATTTCAAGGATGGAAACTTCATTACCCATGTAGTTATCAGGTCCATAATACATTTTTAGACCGGGATAAGCACAGGTTAATTTACGTCCACAAGGACGCCAATCGATTGTTGAACCTTCGTCAAATAAATAGGTAGGATCAAAATGTTCGATACCTTCTTTTTCAATTAAACGAACTCTAAGTATTTTAGCTTCTTTATCCTCAATTAATTCAGTTGGTAATACTTGAAGCACAATATCAGCATATTGTTTTTGAACTTCAATATAAGCTGTAAAATCGGGTTTTCTCGCATTAATTGAAGCAAGTACATCTTCGTAAGTATGACCACGCTCTGCCATATCACGTTGAATTTTCCATTGAATCTTAACTTCTTCACCAATATCAAGATAGACACTAAAATCAACTAAATCTCTAACTCTTTTGTCATATAAAGGGTGTAAACCTTCGATTACGATTACTTTGTTAGGTTCGACTCTCTCAGGACCTTCTAACTTACCATTATCATGGTTATAAATAGGTTTATCAATACCTTTGCCGTTTTTTAAATCTTTAATTTGCTCTGCCATTAAATCGAAGTTGTTAGCTTCGGGGTTTAATGCGGTTACACCAGCTTCTTTTCTTCCTACACGATTGAGACTATGATAGTCATCTAAACAGATAACTGTCATAAATTCTTTACCAAATAAATCTTCTAAACGGCGTAGAAAGGTAGATTTTCCGCAACCAGAATCTCCTGCTACACCAATAATTACTACTCTATCTTGAGTCATAATTTTCCTCTATATGTGAAACCAAATTTTACTTATATTAGTAATTTTTACTATTGTTTGCTATCTTATCAGTCAAAGGTCAACTAATCAATTGAGAATTAACAATTAACAACAGATTTATCAGTAATTATACATAATATTTATTTTTATATTTTACTATTTTTTAATTACGATCGAGTTTTGTTTTCATATACAGTTGGTCAACAAAGGGCACTCGTGCAAAGAGCAAAGGGTAAAGGTTAGTTTTGTAGAAGCAACATTTACATTACAGTCAGTCTTTTGTTGCTATTAAAACAGGTAAAATGTTAAAAGCCTTAAGTAAGCGATTAAAAGCTTTTTAGGTTGAGACAAATGATTAGCCAACAAACTCAAGAAAAATGGCAAGACAACTCAGCAATATCAATTTACGCCAAACAATTGAACTTTTGTCCATAAACTTAGTTTAATAATCGATAAATTAGTCGATAAAATCCTCGTGATTTACAAACATAAAAAATAAGAAAATAGTTCAAAAACAAATAGTAAATATTATTTAATATCTATTGTTTTAAATTAGCTTGATCTAAAATTTGCGGAATTAATTCTTCTTTTTTAACAGCCATTAAATGTACTCCCTGACAAATATCTTGAGCCATTTTCACTTGCTCTGCGGCGATATTAATACCTTCTTCTAAAGGATTATTAGCTTTTTCTAATCTCAAAATTATATGTTCTGGTATTTGAACACCGGGTACTTTAGCATTTAAAAAACGAGCATTTTTAGCACTTTTTAATAAGAATATACCTGCTAGAATAGGTCGATCGCAACCAACAGCAATTTGATTCATAAATCGATCTAATTTATCAAAATCACTAATTAATTGACTTTGAAAAAACTTTGCTCCTGCCATTAATTTACGATCGAATCGACGTTGTAAACCAGACCAACTTTTTGATTGTGGATCGACTGCCGCCCCTGTAAACAAGTCCAAATGACCATCACATAAAGGTTTATCATTCAAATCAAAACCTGAGTTTAATTTGTTCATTAGTTGTAATAAACGAACAGATTCTAGTTCAAAAACCCCCTTAGCTTGATGATGATCACCTGCTTTGATCGGATCACCTGTTAAGGCTAAAATATTACGAATACCGAGGCTATAAGCCCCCATTAAATCTCCTTGTAATGCGATCGAATTTCTATCTCTACCTGTCACCTGACAAATTGGTTCAATATCATTTTGTTTAAGTAAGGCACAAGCGGCAATAGAAGACATTCTTAACACGGCTCTGCTACCATCGGTAATATTGATACCATGAACTCTATCTTTAAGTAACTGAGCCACTTCTAACATCCTTTGAGGGTTTCCCCCTTTTGGTGGTGTGACTTCAGCGGTAATCACAAATTCTTTGTTTGCGATCGCTTTTTGTAATTTAGTCGTCATGATTATAAATTCATTGTCGGTGGAGGGTGACTTAAAAATAAAAACTATAACAATTACTAATTACTAATATACCATTTAAGCTATTAAGATATTTCGTTATTAGCGATTAACTATGATTAATTCTCTTACTAGTACTTTGTATTGACACAAGTTATAAAAAACTCGATAGAATTATCATCATACAATGAAAAATAATCAAAACACTAAAAATGATTTTACTAGATGTCTAAATTATCGACTCATTTCCAACTATGAGCAAAAACTATCATCAAAATTTGCCTCATAAGTAGGTAAATAAAATTAATTATATATCATCATAAATTTTTTATATCGATGTGATTTTACTAGATAGAGGGTGCAAACATGGATACCTCTATAATAAAATCTACAAATAATTTTGTACAAGTACTTATTTTATCGTAATCTGTTGACTGATATTTTATCTACAAATACATCATCGGCAAAATCCTATTTATATTTCATGTAGATTTATATTGTCTTTATCTTTCATGCTATATTCGTATATTGCACGAACTTTGGCAATAATTGAGGATTGGGAACTAAAACTACTGGTTGACCAGTAAATAGCCTAAAATGCCTGACATGAAGACATTAGGGGAGGCCTAATAGGATGTCACCATCCTAAACTCCCATTCAAAACGTTACGGTTAAACTAAGCCAGAACGTCACCATTCTGACTCGTCTTCAAAACGAGGCATGAAAGTTTCCCCTCACCTCGCTCCTCTCTAATTAGTTTCTTGTCTTGAAGCCATCTTTCTATTATTTGTTTACATTCAAAAATTACTTCTTTTTTTGGATGTAGGATAACAAAATCGTCAGCATATCTGATTAAACTCAGAGACGATTCATTTTTTGATTTATTTCCTTTTAATGTTCTGGCGTACTTTTTGATTTCGTTTTCCATACCGTGAAGGGCTATATTAGCTAGTAAGGGTGATACCACTCCTCAATAACATGGGTATTGTCATTACTACATTATTAGACATCTCCAAAAATTTGTAAACCTTTCATTATAAGCATTTACAACTATTTTACGCTCGTAGCGATCGCTTTGTTTAACCCTTATTACTTCGTTAAAAATCAAAGAAAATTTAATTTTAATGAAAAAATATGGCTTAACTTAACATCATTTATTTTTTCAATTTCACTCGTTTTCGGATGTTTAATTATTAGAGTTCCCATTCTTAATCTTACTAATCCACAAACGCTTAAAAAAACTGATTGATATTCTTCTTTTTTCAACCTAAATTTTTCTCCTGTTACCTTGAATATTTTGATTATTCTAATTAGATGCTCGACAAATATTCTCTCAGAAGATATATTTTTGTTTTTCTCCATTTCTTGTGATGTTAATTCTCGATTTTTTGGTTTCTTTTTCGGAGTTTTTCATTTGTCGTTCGCCTACATAAGCTTTATCCCCACTAAACTTCTGGTTGAGCTCAAACTTATCAATATTTTCTCGCCAAAAAATTGTTAAATCGGCTTTTGATCCTCGTTCTCCTGAAACCAAATCAACTATATCTTCTGCTTTTGGACAGACAAATTATCTGATTTTTTACAGTATGCATCTTTTTCTTACCTGAATAATACTTTTTTTGTTGTTCATAGTCTATACTCCTCTCTATTTCTTGCTCTGAGGTATCTACAATTAGTTCATAATCAGTTAATATTTCTTGAATTTTTTCGAGGCTTTCTTCGCACTTTTTTACTTGTTCTAACAATGAAAACGGTAAAGCTAATTCTAATAATTTTTGCCATTTGTGAAAAATATTATTGGCGGTACTTTCACTTACTTGAAACATTAATCCTAATAATTGAAAATTAAGATGATGTCTTAGATAAATTAAAGTCATTATTATTTGTTCTTCTTCGCTTATTTTTTCATCCCTTCCACCTCCAGCTTTATTGATCCTAATTTTCTTTTGTTCTTGTTTTTTTCTTTCTTGTTTTTCTAGTAATTTCAGATATTTTATTAAGTCTTGTAACTGTTGATAATTAATACCTAATAGTCTTTTTGTTTCTTGAGGATGTTTTTGAATATAGTTACAAGTATAATTATTCATTATCTTTCATATTTTTTACTTTATAAGTCAAAGTTATTATACTAATTTTTTGATAATATTATATTTTGGAGATGTCTTTTAACCATATTTCTATTTCCTTTTTTACCGAATTAATTACTTCTTTATCCTCATGAAGACAAACAAAGTCATCAGCATATCGAATTAGTGAGATAGATTTTAACTTATCTCTTTTACCTAATTGTCTTCCTCTTTTATCCTTCATATTGAATTTAGGAGCAAGATTCATGATTAAGTCTTCTAATCCGTGTAACGCTATGTTTGCTAAAAGGGGTGAAATAAATCCGCCTTGCGGTGTTCTTTCAGTTGTTGAAAATAAATTCTTACCGTCCATTACGCCACTACAAAGCCATTGTTTTAATTGTCTTCTCATTGTTGGATAGGTGTTAACCTTTTCCAATAATTTTTTATGATTGATACGTTCAAAATACTTTGTAATGTCAGCATCTAAGACATATTTTGACTTCTTATTGATGGCACAATAGATAGCTTCAATGGCATCGTGACACGAGCGACCAATTCTGAATCCATAACTATTTGGTTCAAAGAGTGCCTCCCATTCGGGTTCTAATGCTAGTTTAACTAATGCCTGTAATGCTCTATCTCTCATGATTGGTATTCCGAGCGGTCTTTTTTCCCCGTTTGGTTTGGGTATCCATACTCTACGGGTTGGTCTCGCTTTCAAACCCAATTTGAGTTGTTTTACAAGTCTCAGACGTGCTACTGGGGACAGTGATTTAACCCCATCCACTCCTGCTGTCTTTTTACCTGAATTATCTTGAGTCACTTTTCTAACGGCAAGTAATTTCGCATTGTTTGAACTTAACAACAATCTTTGGAGTTTATGTACCTTTACGACATCACCACAACGAGATGCTTTAAATATCCGTGTTTGGAGCTTCCATACCTGACGTTCTACATCTTTCTATTTGATGTCACGCCAGTTATTTAATTTATCCTTCTGTTTTGAATCAGTGGTCATAATGTATGTACTCTTGAATTACAGCTATTTATTCCATATCATCGTGGGTTCGTCTGCATATCCTACCTATTACAGTAGGCTTTGGCTTTTAACCCAATCTTCACACTCTACTACCTGTATTGCTACATATTTTACGTCTTAGCTGAGTGCTACGCTGTCCTTTGACCAAGAATAGGAGAGTAATAAAGTGGTTACTTCGTTCCTCATTGTCTTTGTTTTGTCTGGTTAGGATGTCACCTCTTTACCGAGTTTTAGGGTAATGCTTGAGATATAGATTCGATTTCTTATCTCACCCTTTTCTTATGACCATTTTGGTTCAAGTAGTGTATCAGCCTTTTCACTACCTAAAATTCACGATAAATCTGACAGTGACTTCACTTTTGTTATCCATACAGACTTACTTACGGTTGACCATTTTAGGCTAATAGTCGTTGTTTCCGCTTTATTTCCTGCTTTACGGATTGATGGCTAGTCGCTACCGTAAGGAAATTGTTTTCATTTCTGCGTCTGAAAGATAGGACTTGTATTTTCTAGGGTACTCATACTCACCTATAAGACTATGAAGTTGTCAAGGTTTAAACTACTAAGGATTAAAGTGCGAACTCAACCCAAGGGTTACTTAGTAGTCTTGCCAGTCATCCCCCTATCTCTAGGTTTCGACTGAACGAATCGCACTCAAAACATTTTGCAATATCGGCATCCAACACCCATTTGGGCTTTTGTTTGATAGAGGAGAATATCTTTTCGATAGCATCGTGTGCAGAATGAGCTGGTCTAAAACCATAACTAGTTCCTTCAAATTTTGCTGGTTGAGTCGAGTGAGGCTATTATGCCCCGACCCTCTCAGTTAGATTTGTACGTGCCATTTTCGTGGCATACAGCTCCCGAATATCTTAGCTTTTACAGCTTTTGCTCATGTGTTCCAATTGGTGGCAACTTTGGTGAATTGCCTCTAAGTTTTTAGTTTTCCAGTTGGAATGATTTCCATCTACATGGTGTAAATGTATAGTTTCATCTGATATG
Source organism: uncultured cyanobacterium (assembly GCA_963710605.1). GTDB lineage: Bacteria > Cyanobacteriota > Cyanobacteriia > Cyanobacteriales > Cyanobacteriaceae > JAALKG01. The sequence goes on along the minus strand of CAVQBA010000005.1, from coordinate 26,273 downwards.
AGTTTTAATCCACATCGGACGCATGAATGGTTTTGTTTCTTCAAAGCTTTAGCAGTTGCGTTGTCATATAAGGCACTGTTTCTTTTTGACCAGTAAGTTAGGTCTCCATCATATGGTGATTTTTTACCTTTGACATTTACAAATTTATTCTCGCTGTATCCAATTTCAGGAAATGCTTTTTTTACTAGTTTTAAGGCTTGATACCTGTTAATAGTTTTTTGTTTTAGGAACACTTTAAAAGTTCTGTATTTTGTTGCCCATAAGTCGAACTTAGAGCCGTCTAATTTACAGTATTTGTGGTAGTTCCGCCATCCTCTTACTACTGATGCGAGTTTTTCGGCTTTGATTTGTGCTCCATAATTCGAGTTATTGACGATGAATTTCACTTTATCTCGGAATGCCTTAAAATTCTCCTCTGAGGGAGTACTTCTAAACTTTCCGTTGTTACTTTGAACGAAGAATCTCCATCCTAAGAAGTCAAATCCATCTATCGAGGCTGTCACTTTCGTCTTACTTTTACTGACATTCATTCCTCTTTCTGCAAGAAATGTGCTAACTTTTTCCAACAACAGATTCTCATCATCTTTTGGTTTCAAGAAGAATACCATATCATCGGCGTACCTTACACTTTGCCCTATGGTTTCTATTCCATTTAGTGCTATATTTGCTAATAGCGGACTGACCACTCCTCCTTGTGGCGTTCCTTGTTCGGGGAATTTTGGGTTTATACCTGTTTTTAGACACCTCCGTAATCCGTTGACTATGAAGGTGGGTGATATTACCCTTGTAAGTATTGATTCATGATTTATTCTATCAAAACATTTTTCTATGTCTAATTCGAGTACTCGCTTCTGGATACCGCCGTGATTGCTCTGCAAGTTCGTATATATATACTTTTGAGCGTCGTGAGTGCTTCTGCCAGTTCTGAAACCGTAGCTTCTTTCATGGAAAGTTGCTTCATGAGCTGGTTCAAGTGCGAATTTAATTAAACATTGCCATGCTCTCTCAGCGATGGTAGGAATTTTCAATGTACGAGTTTTACCATTCTTTTTGGGAATAATTACTTCTCTTAATTCCTGATGTTTCCAGTGTTTGGCATTGCTTTTAAGGTCTTTTTCAAGGTTGAATCTTTCCTCAAAGCTTAACGCTGTTTTACCATCGACACCCGCTGTTTTCTTGCCCTTATTTAGTTGAGTAACCTGTCGGATTGCTAACATTCTTGCACCAAAGGAGTTCATGACTAGTCTTTGTAGCCGTTTAGCTTTCGCCATGTCTTCAACTTGAACCGCTTTATAAAGTCGAGTAGGATTAAACTGTTACCAGTCCTCACCCCTCTAAGAACCACACGTGAGCCTCTCAGCTCATGTGGCTCAAGCCACACTTCAAGCTCGATTACTAGTTCGTCCATGTACCTGCTTATGACAACTCCTGTGTAAGTGTTCTAGGTTGCTTATATGATTCAAGCCCTCTTCACTCACAGGTACTATATGATGAACTTCCGTCTCTTCTCCATTGATAATAAATTCACCGCACAAAGAGCATTTATAATTTTGATTCTTGGCTAGTGTTTCATATAATGAACCCTTTGCCCATATTTGTTTATTCTCTTTGCATCGACGTTTCTCCCAATATTCCGACAGTTCTGGGTCAAAAGGTGAATTAGACCCTTTTACTTTTACATGACGTACTATTTTTGTTTTCGAGATATCATACAGAACTTTCTCTATATTTTTACCTTTTCTACCTTCGTACTGACACGCAAAGTTCCATTCCTGTTTTTCTTTTCTTGGAAAATATCTATTCTTTATCCATGTCATAGACTTCATCGGATGCCTACGTTTCGCCCACCTTAAAAGATATCTGAATGTCCTACTATCTATATAGCTATAAACTCGTTTGCTAACCACTCCTTTATAATAGTTACCGAACCCTCTTAACATAGGGTTGATTTTAGCGATTAGATTTTCCTGTTTCCACGAGGCACAAGTTTTTATAGTTTTACCTAATTCTTTACAGAATTGTAGTACTTTTTCTTTCTGCGGTTTAATCAACAATTTTCCGTCATAATGACGAAGATTAAAACCTAGAAAGTCAAACCCTTCATTTATGTGGATTATCCGTGTTTTTTCCGTGCTTAATTTCAAGCCTCTTTCTTTTAACCAACCATTTACCAGTATTTGTATCTGCAAGAGCCTTTGTTTATTTTCCGCAGTGATTATAAAATCATCCGCGTAACGACAGAACCCTAATTTAGGTCTATTTCCCCATTTGTCTTTTGGCAGTTTGACTTTTCTGATTAGGTTTTCTAATCCATGTAGTCCTATATTTGCTAATAATGGGCTTATGATTCCACCCTGAGGTGTTCCTCTGGTTGTCTCATAATGTTTTCCATTTTCGGTGTATCCTGCTTTCAACCACCCTTCGATTTTATTTCTCGATGGATGAGAACCAATTAGTTCTAATACTGTTTCATGTCTGACGTTATCAAAGAAGCCCTCAATATCCGCATCTAATATCCACTTATGCCTTCCCTGTTTCAAGTTAAGGAAACATTGTTCTATTGCATCTTGACAACTTCTTCCTTTTCTGAACCCATATGAATTAGGCTCGAATATTACCTCCCATTCAGGTTCGAGTGAATTCTTAGCTATTGCCTGTTCAACTCTATCTTTTACAGTCGGTATTCCAAGGGGTCGTCTTTTGCCATTTGACTTGGGAATGTACACTCTTTTCGTGGGTTTCGATTTTTCTTCTTGCCAGTTATCGACAAACTTCACTCTTTCAGCTGGATTTAAAACTACTTGTTCGTCAATCCCTGCAGTATTTCTACCATGATTCAATTGTGTAACTTGTCTAACACTTAGCAATACGTTGGCATACGATTTATTTAACAGCTTCTGTAATCTTCGTAGATTTTTCCACTGCTCTAGCTTTCTTGCACGAAATATTCTTCTCTGTAGTGATTTAACAATTTTCCTGACTTTCTTCCAATTAATTTGATTCCAATCAGTCAATTGTTCTCGTTGTCCATTTACATCAGGTTGATGTATCCAACTTTTCATTGAGTCCAATCCTTCTAAAGTTTTCAATTTCATATGTGACCTAAACGAATTCTGCTTTCCTTTCGGTCCGAGGCAAATTTTGAACCTCTATTCAATTCATTACAAATTGACATTCGCTTTTTCGCTCATCCTATACCCTCCAAAGAATTCGGCTTCGATTACTCATCAGCTTACTAATTGGTTTATTTATTTCCCTTTTAGACCTTGTAGGGCTTACCCTGTTGTATCGACTAAAGTTTATTAAGTAATTAGGAAGGTTACTTTTCTGCGGTGGGAATTTTGTTTCTACACATTTGAGAAACGAAACCTCAAATGTCGCCCACTTACCTTTTTGGTTTAGGTCTATCAGGAACAATTTGACCTATTCTACAATAACGCAGTTTAATCATAACTTCACTTTCGTTCTTCCTTTTACTTGTCCCACTTGCACCTCACCAGATAGTTCCTTCCAGCTATGGTTACTTCTAGCGTCTGCACTCCATTAATTTCATTACTTACTCTTAATGTGACGTACCGTTTGATAACGGATTACTCTATGTGAGTCTAGGGTAGAAATCCTAGAGAGGTTTAACACCTCAATTTAGTCAATCAGTTCAGGTCGCACTTCGCTTCTGTAGTCTGACAAATCTTGTCGTAATTTACGCCACTCGATTTGTTGCCAATCATCGCTAGTTTTTTTTTAACTGCGTCATAATTCCTAGATTACTTAATTGAACATTGTTTGATATCCTTTTGGCAATTACGCCTCATCCTACCCAATGCTTGGAGTTGTACTGCTCGTCTAGCCTACTTAAGTTTCGACCCTTAAGACCAAGTTCATTGTTTTTTTTCGTTCCGTTTGTTCGATTATTTTGACGGTTTAGAGTGGTTCAATTTGCCTATCTTCCTCTCAGAGAATACCACTGTCCTGGGAACACGTGGTGAGAGTGAGAAGATTTGTTCTTATCCTTTTGTTTTCAGATGGATAGACAACCATTAAGACACTTTTATAGAACCTGTTTACTCGTGTCGTCTCCCTATTAACGCCAGTGCGACTTATCTGTTTAGTCTCTGATTGCGTCCTAGTTCCCAGCTTCAGCCTCCTAAATTCCGAGTCAGGTCACTGTGGGCAGGTAAGGAGTCACATTTCTCTTTATGGGAGGGACTTTCACCCTCATCAAACAAACAGTTTAGGGTACTTGTGGTTTTCTCTCCACCATCCCCTAGAAGTACATACCTGTCTAGTTTCTAGACGCTCCTTACTTCAACGAATCGCCCTCCCAGTAAGGTTCTAAGACTAATTTCACCAAGGCTTGTTTCGCTCTATCACGCATTGTTGGAATTCCTAATGGACGCTTTTCATTACGATTAGCTTTAGGTATCCGCACCCTACGTAGCGGTTTTGATTTGTGATGTTCACCAATTTTATCAACCAGTTTGTACCTCTGATTAGGAGTCAATGATTTAACACCATCAACACCAGCAGTTTTCTTCCCTGAGTTGTCTTGGGACACCTTACGTACCGCTAAGAGCTTTGAAAAATATGACTTTTGTAATAGCTTTTGGAGATTACGAGCTTTCGCATTTTGTCCCGATTTGACCGCTTGATGGATTTTCTTTTGCAACTTGAAAGGTACAATTGCTCGACCTTCGCTCACGTATAGTGTTCCATGCGTACGTAGTCTTGAAACTCGTTTTTGCTGTATTCATTACTACTCAAAACTCCATTATTTAAATTTGCCGGGTACGTGGGCATATCCATTACCATTACAGTAAGGCGTTGGCTTTTACCTCATCTCATTCCCACTCTAGGTGTATGCCTTAAGTTTGTGACTACTAAATGATGTTTTCATCCTTTAGAACCAGTTTGGGGTTAATTCGTTCCATTCTGTTGGGTACATCCGCCTTAGACTCTTCCTGTCTCCCAAGATAATTTTAGAGGTCGGTGTAGGTAACCCGAATATATCCCTACTTTTTTTCCTTATCCCTTTTGGACGTGGTGTATCAATTTCTTTTCACCACTTTGACGTTTTGAGAGTTCATGACAGAAGTTTGCTTTCGCTAGTCGTAGTTGATTGGCTTGCGTTTACTATTGAGGTTGAAATTTCCTCTCAGTTCCCTTTTTACCCTGCTTTAACATTTTGATAACTAATCTAATAATCTAAGTGCTAAGGGTAATGCCGTAATTCTCGCAGGTATTTCAATAGGTTTTTACCTAGTGAATTTTCCTGATTAACCCCGAATTTTCCTCCTTTAGGAAACAACAAAATAGTTACAAGAGATGAGCGCTTAGGATCTCTTTTTTTGCTGAACCCACGCGTTACAGAGTGCACTCTGTAACGCTTTTAGCTCAAATCGAATTGCACGTTCAGTCATAATAAATGCTGCTTTTTCTATTTGATGACAAAAGTCTTCAAAATTTTGAGCTTCAGAGGAAACGTCTTTATGAATATAAGGTAAATCTTCCAGATCATATTTACTTAGTATGTTATTACAGGTAGAACGCCAAATTAAAGGGCGAGCAACTCGTTGAGTTTTGGATAACACACGTTTGACAAAATTAAAATTCTCTTTTTTCTTTACCATTTGTTGCCATTCAAAAAATTGCTTAATTAAAAAAGAACTTGATTCTCTGTCGAGTCTCAAACAAAGTAACACATATTCATCTGTGCTATTTTGTTTAGCTTGTTCAATAAATGAATTTCCTTCCAATTCAAAAGCGAGATCCTGACTATGGTGAATTTCTACATTACTCGGTAATTTCATCTCACATAATTTTTGGTAGCTAATATTCTCACGAGCAAAAAGAATAATAGGTGCTGAACTGATTTGACACACTTCTCTAAATTCAGATTCGATCGCTTCGGTAAACTTATAAGTTTGTAGGCCCATGATAATGGGTATAGTAATTTAAAATAACAATGAGACAATTTTAACGAATTAAATATTAGTTTAATTTATTAAACGGATTCTGTTAGCCTTGTCAAGGAAATTGCAAGGCGGGTTTAATACTTAAGTTTTTTCTCTCAATATTAATGTCTCAGTCTAAATTGAAATAACTATAAATCGGGATTTTTTCGCGATAGCGTCTAATATCAATATTACCATCAGACCAAAAACTATTAAATCTTCCTCCACCGTTAAGTAAAACATATTCGGCTGTTTCTAATGTCTGTGTCAAATTAAAATTTAATCGCTCAAAAACATATCTTGCTCCCAGAGTTATCAAATCATCTCCATAGTGCAATCTTGTTCTAGCAAAAGTCTAGGCTAAATAGCCAAAACGGAAGCTAGGCAAGGTTTACATTCAATGTACCTTGACAACTTTACTTTCCTTGTAGGTGTAAATCCTACCCACGATTGACCGTGTGACAGCATAATCGATAATGACTTGGTGTTGGTAAACCATACATTGAAGCTCGATTAAATGGTGGTAACTGGTAGCCTAAAACTGGAATCCCATCTAGCACACTGACCACGACTAGGAATACAAATCTTCGTCTGAACCATCGTTATGATTAACTAGCCAAAAGGCTGATAGGCTAGACCAAAAGGTAATCTCTAATGTACCAGCAGTTTTGTGTGACTGAACTGGAGTCAAATATATAGGGCGGTGGATAGAAGGAGTCTAAAGTCAGATAAAAGGAAGTAAGGAACGGGAAAACCCTCATAACCTCTCAAAGAGTAATCAATGAGCAGTAACCAGCGTAAGGTTATGGAGTGTAAGATTGTCCAAAAAGCTAAAGCCATTATGTAACGTAATGGATATGCAGACGTGGACACTGTGATAAACAAGATATAGTCAACTTTTGTACGAAAATTATGACAACAGCAACGCTGATTGATAAAGTGAATATCTCAGAAGGAATAGGAACACAATACCGTAAAGGAGTTGGATTCGGAAGCTGGAATGCTATCAACTGGAAAAAAGTTGAGACAGAGACGTTCCGATTACAAAAAAGAATATATCGAGCGAGTCAAAACGGCAATACAAAATTGGTTCACAATTTACAACGATTACTTATCAAATCCTATTATGGAAAACTCTTAGCAACTAGAAAGGTTACACAGGATAATCAAGGAAAGAAAACAGCTGGTGTGGATGGAATTAAATCTCTAACCCCAAAGCAACGCCTTGAATTAGTAGGTCAACTGAAGCTAACTGGTAAATCCAAACCGACTCGCAGAGTATGGATACCAAAACCTAACAGAGAAAAAAGACCACTGGGAATACCCTGTATGGAAGACAGAGTCAAACAAGGGTTAATCAAATTAGCACTTGAACCACAATGGGAATCCAAATTCGAGCCAAATAGTTACGGATTCAGACCAGGAAGGTCGTGTCATGATGCAATAGAAGCGATATTTAATGCAATCAGGTATCAACCGAAGTTTGTGTTAGATGCGGATATTGCTAAGTGCTTTGACAAAATAAGCCATGAGAAATTACTTGGAAAACTTGAAACCTATCCTCAGCTAAAACGTGAGATTAAATCATGGTTAAAAAGAGGAGTCATGGACGAGCAAAAATTCTCTCCTACCAAAGAAGGCACACCACAGGGAGGTGTAATTTCCCCATTATTAGCTAATATAGCCCTTCACGGTATGGAATTGGAAATCAAAAAATTTGCCAGAACATGGAAAGGGTACTCAAGAGAAATAACGAGAGAAGCATCTCTCTCATCAGATACGCCGATGACTTTGTGATTCTTCATAAAGACTTAGAGGTTATCCACCAATGTAAAAGTATTATGGAAAACTGGTTAAAAGACATCGGTCTAGAATTAAAACCAAGTAAAACCCGTATCTCTCATACACTAAATAGGTATGAAGGAAGCACAGGTTTTGACTTCTTAGGATTTGATATCCCACAATATGAAGTTGGAAAAACACACACAGGGAAATCAACTCATAGTGTGCTACTTGGATTTAAAACTATCATAAAACCATCAAAGGACAAAATCAAACTCCATATCAAGAAGATTGGGGATACTATTAGGAAACACAAATCATCACCACAGACAGCTCTAATTAGAGAACTCAATCCTATTATCAGAGGTTGGGCAAACTATTACAGAACAAAGTGTAGCAAGGAGACTTACTCCAAATGTGACCATATAGTCTATCAACAACTCAAAAGATGGAGTGAAAGGAGACATCCCAATAAAATCTAAAACATGGGTAGTCAAGAATTATTGGCACACATACGGATTAAAAAATTGGGTGTTCTCAACCAGAGATGAAAATTATAATGGCACAAAATCAATGAGCCATTCAGAGACCAAAATCAAACGACATTCTAAAGTCAGAGGAGAAAAATCACCTTATGACGGAGATTGGATTTACTGGACGGCTAGAATTGGCAAACATCCTGAAGTTTCAACAAGAATGGCAACATTACTCAAGAACCAAAAAGGAAAATGTAATCATTGTGAACATAATTTTAAAGATGGAGACTTACTAGAAATAGACCACAAAATTCCTAAGTCCAAAGGAGGAAAGGACTTATACAATAATCTACAAGTACTTCATAGACATTGCCATGACATCAAGACTACCAGAGATGGAAGTTTAAAAAGACTCGTATCCATGAAAAGGAGTTTATTATCAGAAAAGCCGTGTGAAGGGAAACTTTCAAGCACGGTTTTGAAGACGAGTGTAGGAGGCGACTCCTATGCTTAGTTTAATATTACCTCAGGCTTGATTAAAAAAAATCTTAGATTACTCTAAGCTTTTAAGGTATTGAAAGAATTTGCTTTTTAATTCTTGCATTTTTTCTAATCGCTATTTTTTTTATTTTATTAACTTAAAAATATTTTTGCTGATAAAGAATTACCTGTTTCGATAATTTGATAATTTTGATTTTTGATTTTAAACTAAGGATTCTAAAACAGAACTAACTTTTTTTGCCCATTGCTTCCAATTCAAACGTTCTTCGTAAACTTTTCTTGATGATAATACCAATTCCATATATTTTTCTTGGTCTTGAAAAATTGTAGCGATTAAATTAGCGTATTTTTCTGCTTTAGCTTCAAGTGGTAGTAAATAGCCATTTTCTGCTTCAAAAACAACGCTAGAAATACCACCAGTTTGTGTAGAAATAACAGGTAAGCCATAAGCACTAGCTTCACAAAAAACAATCGGAGTACAATCAGCTCTAGAAGGCACAAACATAAAATGACAAGAACGAAACAAACTGATTAACTCTTCAAATTCTTTTGACTGATTCTTCCTCAAATATCCCTTAACAGTAACATACTCTGTTTGACACTTTTCTGGTGGGGTTGCACCACAAACTATTAAACGAGCTTTAATACCCATTTCATTCAATTGTTTGACTGTGTTGAAGGCGATTTCACCACCTTTACGTATCCAATCACTACCTATAAACAATAATTTAATTTCTGTGTCTAGTCGGCGATATTTAAGAATATCATCCAAATCATCGATTTTTTGAATATTTGCACCAAAAGGAATTACGTTAACTTTATTTTTAGATACATGATAATCGGTAACAGCTGAATCAGCCGCCCATTTAGATGAATAAATTAAAGCATTTGCTTTTTCTATTATTTGACTTTCTAAAAAATCTCTTTGTTTTGCGACTTTTTCTGGTTGTGAAGTTCTATTTGGATAATAGTTTTTTAAAAGGCGAGAAGTCGCATCAGATAGATAGACGATTGGTAAGTCAATATTTAGCAATGCACATTCTTTTGAAGAAACGGGAGTAAATATAATGTCGTAAGGTTTTGTTTTTAATTCTGTTTCGATTAGTTTTGCTGAATAACGAGATAATTCAATCAAATCTTGATCTTGATTATTTTGATTTTTTGGAGAGAACAAACTCGTAAGTTTTCGTAGAGGTTGAGGTAATCGTTTGCTCCAATGCCATAAAGATTTTCCCACATGGGTAACATCTAAACCCTGCTTAACTAAAGAATTAAACATATTGTAGTTAGTTCCAGACCAAGAATGCACTTCATGGGGATTGTGTTTTGTGATATAAGCTATTTTCATTTTTAATCTCTGTTATATAACAACTACCGAAAAGCGATCAAAATAAATATAGCATAATTATCAATTATTAATTGATAGGTATCCCAAATCATCTTTAACTCTTTGTAAAGTTTGATTTGCGACTACCTCAGCTTTTTCTTTACCTTGAGTTAAAACAGAATCCAAATAAGTTTTATCGGTCATAATCTCATTATATTTGGTTTGAATCGGTTCAAGGGCAGAAACGATCGAATCTGTTAACAAAGGTTTAAATTTACCCCAACCCATATCAGCACATTCAGCGGCTACTGCTTCTTTTGTTTGATTACTAAAAATAGCGTATAATCCTAATAAATTACTACACTCAGGACGATCGTCAGCAAAACTCAAACCCATAATCGTATCTGTTTTACATTTTTTAATTTTCTTTTTGATTTCAGCAGGAGTATCTAATAAATTAATCCTACTTAATTGCGAGGGGTCAGACTTAGACATTTTTTTCGTACCATCAGCTAAACTCATCACCCTTGCCCCTTCTTTCCTGATTAAAGGCTCAGGGACTTTAAAAATCGGTTTTTTCTCTGTTCCAAATTTATCATTAACTCTAGTCGCAATATCACGAGTTAGTTCTAAATGCTGTTTTTGATCTTCGCCTACAGGTACTTGATCAGCATCATATAATAAAATATCGGCCGCCATCAAAACAGGATAATCCAACAAACCCACGCTAACATTTTCGCCTTGTTTAACTGCTTTTTCTTTAAACTGAATCATTCTTTCTAACCAGTTAAGAGGTGTAATACAGTTAAGTAACCATGTCAATTCTGCGTGAGCACTGACATGAGATTGAATAAAAATTGTTGAATGATTTAAATCGATACCACAAGCTAAATATAACGCCGCCATCGTGTAGGTATCATCAGCTAAGGTTTTACGATCGTGAGGTACTGTAATAGCGTGTAAGTCAACCACACAGAAGAAGTTGTCATAATTAGGTTGTATTTCTACCCAGTTACGAATAGCACCTAAATAGTTACCTATATGTAAATTTCCTGTAGGTTGTACTCCTGATAATACACGCTTTTTAGTCATTTTTTTGTCTGATGAATTTTACTCTCGCTCAAGCAGTACCGACAAGTGCCGATCGTCTTAACGTCCAGAGCAAATTATATCATTTACTGGTATAACGATTACTGACAAAATTTAATGACTCAATTCAAGACTTGTTTTTAGATATTTTCTGTTAATATCCTGCTAAGATTAAAGTCCGTCTTAACTTTATTGGCTGTGATAATTTATCGACCTTGCTAATTATAACGAGTAAGTTTTTATTGCTACGATTATCAACTCTATTTATCTCTCTATCGGTTGCAAATCAAATAACTAAGTATTTAGTTTTATCTATTAATACCATTTATTATCTAATTTGCTCAATTAATCGTATCTTCATAAAAAGTTAATATAAATATCAGAAAAAATCTTATCTTTTTTAGACTAGTAATATAGTTAAATATAATAATGATAAATCCTGAAATTGAATAATTTAAATACTGTTTTATCTTTATTTATACTTGAAGTAAATATTAATTAATAATTAATACTTTTTATTACTTGTTTTATTTAACTAATTATATTAAGCTTGTAAAAAAAATAACCTTTTTATCTTTTAGATAAACTTATTATTGAATCAGTTGGCTTACTTATCAAATTGTTAACTTGAAGAGAGATGATTTTACTTAGTAAGTAACGATCGTGAGTAATAATTTAAGAGTAATAGATGTTATCCTGACTATTTTCTGATAAATATATTATACTTGTATCGCTTATCCCGCAGTTTATTAATCGTATTTAGGGTCTATAGGTTGATGTATCAATTCGTAGGTTATTTTGATTGATAAACTGTCTATTTACTTTCTTACTATAACCTTCTTTTTAATTAAGTGATTGTATTCGTTGCTACATTAGTTATAAAATAATATTTTTCAATCTAATACTAAAGAAAGATTTGTTGATTATAAATTTGACGAATTAGTCTAATCTAAATTAAAATATCTCCTAACTTCAATTTGATTATATAAATAGATTGCATAGCACAAAAAGTAATTAAAAAGCAAATTAATTATTTAATTTTTTGGACAGTAAATAAAATAGAGAATATTGGGTATAATCTTTATTTGTATAGCAATTTTTTTTACTTATTTATTCTATGGTATCCACAACAAAAGGAATCGAAGAAAGAATGCCTTTGACTCCTATTTTTAATCCCAGTGGAGACGACGCGATCGAAAATAGAAGTGTTTGGTTTGGTAATACAACAAACTTAATGCAACTAAATGATGTCCGTTATTCTTGGGCGATCGGTTTGTATCAACAAATGCGGGAGAATTTCTGGATTCGTGCGACTCGTTTAGGGTAGGAACTATTCTTATTGTATAAGGCTAGAAGCCTTATACTTAAGAGTAGCTAAACCCTAGCAAGGTACTCGATAATAATTACCGATCAGAAGGTGTATTAAAAAGAATTTTTTACACAACCTAATGCGGATTACCGCAAAAATAAGGTAGTAAAAACCGAACCTTGACAACTTATATTTCTTAGAGGTTAAAATCCTCTCCTCCCAATCTCGGAGTGAAAACCACTTCCCTATCATTAGGAGCTAGTAATTTTTAATGGTAAAGCGGGATTTAAAATTACACTACAAGATAAATTTAATCAAAAGTGTGAATTTGGTAGGTAACTATGAATAGCGAAAGCGAACTATCATGACAACTGTCGTCAAAGTTGACTAGTGAAAGAATTTGAGACACTAGGGTCGAAATATGACCACAGGACAATGTGATGTAGGATGTATCCCCTATATCGAGATTCAAATAAAAAGTCCTCGGCAGAGAGATAGATTCTAAGGTTACAGACAAAGAAATATAGGAACGAGTGAAACCCAAGATGGCTCTCTTTATAAAAGAGAAGTAACTAGCGTAAGCCCATTGGGTGAAGGATTGAGTTTAAAGCGAACGTCTCATTGTAATGGTGAGAATATGCCCAAAGACTCACTTGAAAATAGTCTATAAACTACAAAAAGCAATCAACATGACAAGTATGGAAATCACATCAAAGTTTGAATGGAGACAAACCGATTGGCAAAAAGCCCAGTCGGTAGTCTTGAAGTTGCAACGTAGGATATATAGAGCATCTCAAAGTAGAAACTTGGTATTAGCTAGAAAACTCCAGAAATTATTAACTAAATCGATGTCAGCTAAATTAATAGCTGTAAGGAAAGTCTCTCAAGACAACAAGGGAAAAAAAATAGCAGGGGTAGATGGGATTAAACTTCTAACACCCACCCAAAGAACCGAATTAGTACAAGAACTAAATATCGATTCTAAGGCTGACAAAATACGTAGAGTTTGGATTCCTAAGAAAAACGGTGAGAATCGAGGACTAGGTATTCCCACAATGAGAGACAGAGCCAAACAAGCATTAATGAAAATGGCATTAGAACCAGAATGGGAAGCTAGGTTTGAACCTAACTCGTATGGATTTAGACCTCACAGAGGAGCATGGGATGCGATTGAAGCAATCAAAAAAAACATCACATACAAACCTAAATATGTATTAGATGCAGATATTGGAAAGTGCTTTGACCAAATTGATCACGAAAAATTGGTCAAGAAGGTAACACAGATACCCATGTTCCGAAGACAAATTAAGGCATGGTTAAAAAGCGGAATACTCGAAAATGGAGGTGAATTAAAACCGAATAAAGGTACACCACAAGGAGGAGTAATATCGCCTTTATTAGCCAACATAGCCTTACATGGAATGGAAGAATTAATAAAACACCATTTTCCAGCCACCAAAGAAGGATATATTAGTATGTCCAAACGTAATTATGGTTATAAAATATCAAAACCTACATTGATTAGATATGCCGATGACTTTGTGATACTTTGCGAAGACATCAAAATAGTCGAAAAATGCAAGGAATTAATTGGTGACTGGCTAAAAGAATGGGGATTAAACCTAAAACAAAGCAATACCAAAATAATACATACTCGTTATGAGTACAATGGAAATCAACCAGGGCTAGACTTTTTAGGATTTAACATCAGACAATATGAAAAAGGGAAAAAGCACAGCAATTCCTGTTCTAATGGAGTCTTAACAACGAAATTAGGATATAAAACATATATTCAACCTTCCAAAGAGGCAATCAAAGAACACTACGAGAGCCTAGCTCAATTAATTACTAAAGGGAATGGAATTAACCAAGACTATTTGATTAATTCATTACAAAGAAAGATTACCCGATGGTGTAACTATTACCGATATTCTAACTCCAAACAAACCTTCAGTAAATTAAACCATATACTATGGCAAAGACTGCTCAGATGGGCAGTTAGAAGACACAGGAATAAAGGTACAGACTGGGTAGTTAAGAAATACTGGACAACCATTAATGGTAGAAAGTGGGAATTTAAAGGAGAAAACGAACTCCTTAAAACTCATGATAAATTCAAAGCTGGTGATAAACACGTCAAAATCAAAGGAAATAAAAGCCCTTATGATGGAGATGAAAAATACTGGAATGAAAGAAATTTACGTATCTTATATGGCAAAGACACATTAAAATCTAAGCTATATAAAGAACAAAAGTTCAATTGTAAAGTATGTGATACTAGAATAATGTGGGACGACTCCACCGATATTCATCACGTAACTCCAGTCCAAGATGGAGGCAGTAATAAAAAGGACAATCTAGTATTAGTCCATAAACACTGTCATCAAAGAATACACTAAGATGTTGCACAAGTAAATGTGTAGCTATTATCGAGAGGAGCGGTATGACATGAAAGTGTCACGTACCGTTTTGAAGCCGAGTTCAAGCCGTGAGGTTCGAGCTTAGGTTAACCGCAAAAACTAGACATAACTCAAGATGTAACCGATTATTGGAATTTAACCACTGCTGAACGTCGAGCATTTGAAGGTATTTTATCATACCTAACTTTTTTAGACTCGGTACAAACATGTAATATTCCTCATCTTAAAAGTTCAATCACTGCTCCAGAAATTAGCTTGTGTATGGCAGAACAGATTTCTCAAGAGGGAATGCACAACCACGCTTATCAATACATGATCGAAACAATTATACCAAGCGATCGACGTGACAAAGTTTATGAATTTTGGCGTACTGATGAGGTTTTAAAAGAGCGTTGTGAGTATATTGCGAGTATGTATCAAAAGTATATCGACGAACCTACTCAAGAAAACTATTTCACGGCTTTAATGGGTGACTATCTTTTAGAGGGAATTTACTTTTATAACGGGTTTATTTTCTTCTATAATCTTGCCGCTAGAATGCTCATGCCAGGTTCGGCTGATATTTTCAAAATGATCAATCGTGATGAATTATCTCACGTCCGTTTGTATCAAAAATTGATTCCTGAAGCGATGAAAACTTTTGATTACTCGATCGATCGTATTTATGAAATGTTTGCCACCGCCGTAGAACACGAATGTCGTTGGACTGACCACATTGTCGGTAACAATATATTAGGGATTACCTCTTCTAGTACAGAACGTTATACCAAATATATGGCGAATATTCGTTTAAGAGCGATCGGTTTAGAGCCTTTATACAAAGACGCTATTTATGCGAAAAGTCCTTATACTCATCTAGAAAAATTTTCTGACACCAAAAAAGAAGGTAATACCAAAGCTAACTTTTTTGAAGCGAGTGTAACTAGTTACATGATGTCTTCTGGTGTGAGTGGTTGGGAAGAAATATAAATAAGATAACTAATTTTTATTGTCATTATACCCTTGTAGGGGCGTAGCACATTTCACTCGTGTCAAATGAAGACACAATTATTATCGGTCTGACGATAGTTTAAGCCCTGCCTTGAACTGTCGTGCAAGGCTAATAAAATTTGTTCATTATTCATGAACTCAAGGTTGAGTAAATTGGGTAAAAAATCTTGAGTTTAATTTATTAAACGGACTACATATTAGCCCTGAATGCTAATTCAGGGTGGGGCTTAAGCTTAAGTTGACACCAGTGGCAACAACATTACACTCCTACTTAACTTGAACGACTATACTCTATTATTTAGTTAATTAATAATAATTTGGAGTTTGTATCATGGACATGACTGCTGAAGAATTACTCAGAAGATACAATACTGGGGAAAGAGACTTTTCGGGACTGGATTTGAGTGGAATTGATTTGCGGGAAGCTGACTTGAAACGGATCAATTTGAGTGGTAGTAACCTCACTGGAGCTGACTTGTCCAAAGCCCGTTTGATGTGTGCTAATTTGCGGGGTACTAATTTTACCAATGGAAATTTGCGGTTTGCTTTTATGCTGAAAGCCAAAATGGACAATGTTATTGGAACTGATGCGGATTTTAGGAATACTACTTTGGATTATGCTTGTATGACCAATGCTATTTTTCGAAGGGCTAATTTTAAAAGAGCTAAAATGTGTGCTGGAGCTTTTGATGGTACTGATTTTAGCGGTGCTGATTTGTCTAGGGTTGGTATCAATAGTGCCTCTATGTTTCAAGTTAATCTGACTGGAGCTAACCTGACTCGTCTTAGTAGTAGTGCTACTATTTTTTCTAAAGCTAATTT
This sequence comes from uncultured cyanobacterium, assembly GCA_963710605.1. Classification (GTDB taxonomy): domain Bacteria; phylum Cyanobacteriota; class Cyanobacteriia; order Cyanobacteriales; family Cyanobacteriaceae; genus JAALKG01. The sequence goes on along the minus strand of CAVQBA010000005.1, from coordinate 9,606 downwards.
GACCAATTGTTGCCTCAGAGGAGCTAAGATCGACGACTATTCTGGAGTCGGAATGATAGACCTTATTTTTTGTAATACTATTATGCCCGATGGAAGCATCAGAAACGATAATTGTTAATTAGTTAATTATATTAGTATTATGACGTACATTCTCAATCCCCCTAAATCCCCATCCCCCTTGCCCCCTTCGTAAGGGGGAAATTTAAGGATGCTTCGCTTTTGTTTCTAGGGGACTTGTAAATCTAAACTGTACCTTACAAAGATAAGGAACGCTATATCGACTTAAACAACATTGATAACGATCGATCTGCAAATATTCACTACGAATCCACTATTTCGATCACGAAGTTAAAAAATAGGGGTGATTTCTTGGTATTTTTATAAAAGGTAAAACCCTCAACAAAAAATCTCTAAACTTAATGCTTTGCGACTACTTAGTACAAATTCTTACCGCCCGTGTTTACGATGTAGCTCAAGAAACACCATTAGAAGTCGCTCCTAACTTATCTGCCAGACTAAATAATAAATTACTTTTAAAAAGAGAAGATATGCAATCTGTATTCTCTTTTAAATTGAGAGGAGCGTACAACAAAATGGCTCAACTTTCTCCTGATTTGTTAAAAAAAGGAGTCATAGCCGCCTCAGCGGGTAATCATGCCCAAGGAGTTGCTCTTGGTGCTAAAATGTTGGGTACTCAAGCGATTATCGTTATGCCCGTCACCACGCCACAAGTAAAAATTGATGCGGTAATAGCTAGAGGTGGTCAAGTTGTTTTGTACGGTGATAGTTATGATGATGCTTGTATTTATGCCCGTCAACTAGAAAAGGAAAAAGGCTTGACATTTATTCATCCTTTTGACGACCCTTATGTTATCGCAGGGCAAGGTACGATCGGTATGGAGATTATGCGTCAATATCAACAACCGATTCATGCTATTTTTGTCGCTATTGGTGGTGGTGGTTTAATTGCTGGTATCTCAGCTTATATCAAGAGATTAAGACCAGAAATTAAGATTATTGGGGTTGAGCCTGTAGATTCGGATGCGATGTCTCAGTCTCTTCAGGCAGGGCATAGAGTTACTTTATCGCAAGTGGGTTTATTTGCTGATGGTGTAGCGGTTAAACAAGTAGGAGAAGAAACTTTTCGTTTGTGCCAAGAATATGTTGATGAGATTATTTTAGTTAGTACCGATGATACTTGTGCGGCAATTAAGGATGTGTTTGAGGATACACGATCGATTTTAGAACCTGCTGGGGCTTTAGCGATCGCTGGTGCGAAGGCTTATATAAAAAGGGAGCAAATAAAAGATGAAACTTTAGTAGCGGTGGCTTGTGGTGCGAATATGAATTTCGATCGTTTGCGTTTTGTGGCTGAAAGAGCAGAATTAGGAGAAGGTAGAGAAGCAATTTTTGCGGTAACAATTCCTGAAGAAGCAGGGAGTTTAAGACGTTTTTGTGAATGTTTGGGTAAACGTAATCTCACCTAATTTAGTTATCGTATTGCTGATGACTCTCAAGCTCATATTTTTATTGGGGTACAAATTAGCGATCGAGGTGATGCGATTAAAATAGCACAACAGTGGGAAAACTGTGGTTTCAAAACTATTGATTTAACAGATGATGAATTAACTAAAGTACATCTACGTCATATGGTGGGAGGTCGATCGCATTTAGCCAACCATGAATTATTTTATCGTTTTGAATTTCCCGAACGCCCTGGTGCTTTAATGAAATTTGTTAATTCTATGAGTCCAGATTGGAATATTAGCGTTTTTCATTATCGTAATAATGGTTCAGATTATGGACGTATTGTTGTCGGAATTCAAGTACCACCTGACGAAATGGAACAATGGCAAACTTTTTTAGATAGCCTTGGTTATCTATATTGGGATGAAAGTGATAATCATGCTTATAAATTATTTCTAAGACATTCTTAAGTTAGAAGATATAACAATAACAAATACATTAGGGTGTAAGCCTTACACCCCTACAGAAAAAACACTCTGTTATTAATTATTAATTATTTCCAACCCGCTCTATCCATTACTTGTACCGCTTCAGCTAAATTAGCACCATAATTTGCTACTCCATCAGCATCTTCTTTGTACTCACCAAAACTTTGTAAAGTAGGAGAAATTTCTATTCCTTCAACTACAGGATATTCATTATTACCGTTAGCAAAAAACTCTTGAGCGCTAGGGCTAACTAGATATTCTAAAAATTTGATGGCGGCTTCTGTGTTAGGAGCGTTTTTAAGTACACCACCACCACTAATATTAACGTGTGCGCCATCACCATCTTGATTCGGGAAGAAGACACCTATTTTTTCAAAAATCGCTTTTTCTTCTGGGTTATCTGAATCTGCATATCCCGCTAAATAATATGTGTTTGCTACAGCTATATCAGCAACACCTGAGGCAACAGCTTTTATTTGATCTCGATCGCCTCCTTGAGGCTCACGTGCCATGTTATTAACGATACCTTTAGCCCATTCTTCTGTTGCTTGTTGCCCATCTTTATTAATAAGCCATGAAGCTAATGATTGATTATAAATATTACTTGAAGATCGAATTGCAATTTTATCTTGCCATTTAGGTGAGGCTAAATCTTCATAAGTAGATAATTGACTAGGATCAACTTTATCCTTGTTATACATAATTACCCGTAAACGTTTACTAAAACCAAACCATTCATTGTTAGGATCTCTAAAATAGTCAGGTATTTGTTTAGTTAAAACTTGTGAGTTAACGGGCATAAAAACACCTGCTTGTTGTGCCTTCCATAAATTACCAGCATCAGCAGTTAAAAATATGTCCGCTTGTGAATTTTCTCCTTCACTAATAATTCTTTCTAATAATTGCTCTCCTTTACCTTCAACTAAATTGACTTTAACTCCTGTTTGTTTTTCAAAATCTTCATAAAGTCGATTATCTGTGTTGTAGTGACGAGAAGAATATAGATTTATTTCACCACCAATTTGAGTATCATTATTTTCGGTTTCAATTTCGGTTTGATTAGAAGTATTTTGTGTTGCTGTTTGTTGATCACAAGCTATTACTCCGAATGCTACTGCACCTACACTCAATCCAAAAAATATTCTTCTGTTAATTTTTCTCATGATCAATTTCGCTCCTAAAATATTTGATTACTGAGAAAGTATTGTAACACTATTGATAATCTTTTGCACTAATCTTAAAGCAAATTGTATTAAAAAGTACAAAATGGTTGATGGATAACGGAAAAATCAAATTCTCTATTGGTGAACGATCGCTTTAATTGAAAATGATATGATAGTAAAAAATGGATTGCGTTGGCTAAATAATTTCTGGATGCTGTTAATTCGTAATTTATCCATGGCGTATCATCTAATATATTCTCACCTTGATGTCGTGTATTTTCACTAATTAGATCTTATATTCATTGATCAATTGACATCATTCACTGATAACTTTAACTGTTCGGAGGCTGTTTTAAAATGAGAAAATTTATTTCTCTGAGTATTATTCTTTATTTTCTATTTCCTTTCGCTTCTGCAATGAAAGCTTCTGAAGTTTTGACTGAATCTTCTTCTAACAATTTGATAGCTCAAAGAAGAAAAGGCAGTTTGAGAACAAATAGTCCTAATTCTAATGATACATGGATCTATCGTGGAAGGCGTTCTGGTCAATTGACTCCTATTCATCAACAACAACAAAGACAAAGACAAAGACAACTTCTGCAAGACAGAGATCATAATCCATCAAGAGCTATTATACCGACTAATAATCGCAGTATTCGTAATCGAAAAAGAGTTACTTCACCTAATAATAATAACCTTAGACGATCGCATATTAATAGACAACAGCATCTTGAACAAAATAATCTTAGACGATCGCATATTAATAGACAACAACATCTTGAACAAAATAATTTAACGATCGAGCAAAAAACAAACAACCGTAATCGACCTGTTTTACATAGAAGTGGAGGTAGAAGAAGATCAATAAATCCCACAATTATCCGTCGTGGTAATCAATACAAACGACACACAAACCCTAATTCAAACTATACCAGAAAAAAAATTAATCGCCGTAGTGCTTATCGACGAATTAACTATCCTTACATAAGTCAAAGACGCAATTGGAGATGGTATGGCGGTCGTCGTTGGTCTCCTAACCAGAAATATTGGGGCGGCGGTTTTTGGGGTAGTTTTATTATTAATCCGACAATTAGAGTTATTCGTCAGCAAACTAATACTTATGATTCTTATAGTAAGTTTACTAACTACCAAGAGATTGAACAAAATGCTCCGGGAGATGAGCTATTTAAAAATTATCAACTAACTCAAGTACGTTGCGATGTAAATCAAGATTTAGTCTTTGTCTATGGCCCATCTGATACTTTAATGTGTGCTATACCTAATGATAAAGTTCCCGCAGGTCAGTATTACATAGATATAGAAGATTTAGTTTTGGTAGTTCGAGATTAAAACAAAACAATTTGTTAAATAGTTTTAGATACTTAATAGTAGGGAAAGAAAATTTTTCTCAACCTACTACATAAATCACTTTGCACAAATACTTAACTAACTAAATCGAAGCTTTTTCGTTCTTCGGTTACTAATTGTAAAACTTTTGCTTTGACTTTCTGACTAGTATTAGCATCAATAAAGCTCAATCTAAAACGGCGAGACAAAACATCATCAGCATTGATTACCATTTCGTACCGACAAGTATAAATTACCTCGGCGGTGGTGAAAGGATATTTAGAGTCTAAACGCTCAATACCTTTGTCTTTCATTATTTCTTGAATTACCAAACTACGAGAGCCATAATAATCAATTAAATGCTTTTTAATATCTTCAGCTTCGATCGTTTCTGATAATGAAGAATTTAATTTTTCTAGATTATAGTCTTGCCCTCCAGCTACAGGTGTTACAGGTAAAGCAGGAGAAGTAGGTTTAGACAATTGTTTCATCACCTCATTAACAGCATCTTTCGCCATTTTACGGAAAGTAGTCCATTTACCCCCTGTGATGGTAATTAATTTGGATGCTGAGGTGATAATCGTATGATCACGAGACAATTTAGCAGTCGAATCAGCATGAGCAGGAGAAACTAACGGGCGTAAGCCACTCCATGCCGATAACACATCTTGACGAGTAACTGAGTCTTCAAGATATAAATTGGCATATTTCAGTAAATATTCAATATCGGCTTCAGTTGCTTGAGGATTATCTGTAACTTCTGCCGCTTCGTCTGTTGTACCAACTAAAGTAAATTCACGCCAAGGCACAATAAAAATAACTCTACCATCTTCTGTTTTAGGAATTAATAACGCTCCATCCCCAGGGGCAAAAGATTTATCAATCACAATATGTGCGCCTGAACTTACTTTAAGAATTTTGTTAGCTTCTTGAGCGTCCATTTTACGGATAGAATCAGTATAAGGTCCTGTGGCATTAATCACTACTTTACTTTTGATGACAAATTCATCATTAGTTAGAGCGTCTTTAACCTTAGCACCACGACAAATACCGTTTTCTTTAATGATATCGACAACTTCAATGTAATTAGCAATCGAAGCACCATTATCGATCGCCAACATAGCTACTTCTACATTCAAACGAGCATCATCAAATTGTCCATCATAATACATGACGCTACCAATCATGCCTTCAGTATTTAAAGAAGGAAATAACTCAAGAGTTTTTTTAAGACTTAATACTTTGCTTTTACCTAAACTTTGTTTACCCGAAAGTAAATCGTAAAGAAATAAACCGGCAAAGTAATATGGCATTTGCCAAAATTGATATAAAGGAATAATCAACGGCATCGGTTTAGCTAGATGAGGTGCCATTTCAATGACATTTTTTCTTTCTGATAAAGCATCCTTAACTAAATTTAATTGACCTAAATCTAATTGTTTAAAAGCCAATTCAAGATAGCGTACTCCACCATGAAGTAATTTGGTACTACGACTACTAGTTCCTTGAGCAAAATCAAAACGTTCTACTAAAGCTGTTTTTAAACCTCTTCGAGTGGCTTCTAGGGCCGAACCACTACCTGTCGCACCACCGCCAATTATGAGACAGTCAAATTCTTCTTGTTTTAAATTCAAGATTTGTTTTTGTCTTTCTATTAGCTGTGTTTTCATAAATATTATTTTTATATATAGCGTCTTTTTTAGTATAGCTGAGGCTTTTGTTTTGTTTTACTTACATTTAATACATTTTCAAGATTTTTTCCCTGATCACGATCGTCAATCAACCAATCGTCATTAGTAATTGTTCACTCTTGGCACTCTTGGCACTGTTATTTGTTATCTATAATTATTTGGTAAAAAATGCTCTATAATTACAAGATTAGTCGGTAAAAAATTTGTTGATTATATATGAGTGAAAGAAAGGTTATCAAGGGAACTGGCATCCCTCTAGTTGGTAATGATATAGACACCGATCGAGTTATTCCTGCTCGTTTTTTACGTTGCGTTACTTTTGACGGTTTAGGAGAACAAGTGTTCGCTGACGATCGAAAAGGATTAGAAGGAAAACATCCTTTTGATTTACCAAAATATCAAAACGCCAATATTTTAGTTGTTAATGATAATTTTGGTTGTGGTTCGAGTAGAGAGCATGCACCACAAGCGATCGCCCGTTGGGGTATTGATGCTATCATCGGCGAAAGTTTTGCTGAAATCTTTTTTGGTAATTGTTTAGCAATGGGTATTCCCTGTGTTACTACCTCTTCTAGTAATATCAAAAGTATTCAAAATTTGATTCAAGAAAATCCACAAATTGCAATGATATTGGATTTAGAAGATTTAAAAGTCAGATGTGGACGTTATAGTAGTGCGGTTAAAATCGATTCTGGAGCGAGAAATATGCTAGTTTCTGGAAAGTGGGATACTTGTAGTTTACTCACCAAAAATAATGCCGAGATTCAAGCTACAAGCGAAAAATTACCTTACCTTGCATGGTAGGTAAATTAATGGAGAATTGAGAATGGAGAATAGAGAATTATCAAGAAATAAAGGGTATTACGTCTCATCTTTTAAAGCGTTTTGGATTTTAATAATAGTTAAAGCTAATGAGTGGTTATTACCTCTGTATATTTTCCTTTGTTTGTTCTTATATTCACAATTTGATACTTTTCAAAGAGAAAAATTTGGTTTGAAAGTAAATACCGACAATTATTAATTAACGATCGTGATCGATATTGGTAGGGGTTGAATATTATTCAACCCTATTTGTCAAGTTATATCTTTAAAAATTAACATTCGAGAAAAAAGAAAATATTTTTTGATAATAGGTTTGTCAATTGTTTTGACGATCTAACTTAAGTTTGATTACGATCGTATATTTCGATCGCTATAAATACAAATATAAATAAAATTAGAGGAAAATAAAGATGGTTGTTTCTACCACTAACAATTATGAAACCAAAACTCAAGTAATAGCAGAAGAGTTAATTAAAGCCACCAGAAAAAAAGGCAATATCTTCAGTAAACTCAAAGAACAAATGCAGTTCGATGATAAACTAATGGACTGGGCAATGGCTAACCCCGGTTTGAGAGTGCAACTATTTCGCTTCATTGATGCTTTACCCGCCCTTCAAAGTAAACCTGAAATAGCCCGTCATCTACAACAATATCTGACCACTGAGGAAGTAGAATTACCCGATGCCCTTAAAGGACTTCTTAATTTTACTCAACCAAATACCCCTCCTGCACAAATCGCTTCAGCCACAATTACTAAAGCAGTCGAAACCCTTGCTTATAAATATATTTCTGGTGAAACTATTAAAGAGGTAATTAAAGCAGTCGAAAGAATGCGTAAAGAAAAAATGGGCTTTACGATCGATTTATTAGGAGAAGCAGTTATCACCGAAATAGAAGCCGAATCATATTTACAAAGCTATCTCGAATTAATTACTCAACTATCTCAACAAGCCCAAAAATGGTCAACGATACCTGAGATTGATATCGCCGATGGTGAGGAGTTACCTAAAGTACAAGTATCGGTTAAACTAACTGCTTTTTATTCTCAGTTTGATCCGATCGACCCTCAAGGAAGTAAAATTCAAGTATGCGATCGTATCCGTACTTTACTCAGACACGCTCAAGAAAAAGATGCGGCAGTCCATTTTGATATGGAACAATATGATTACAAAAATATTACCATTACTATTTTGCAAGAATTGTTAATGGAGGAAGAATTTGTTAATCGTACCGATATTGGTGTTACCATTCAAGGTTATTTAAGAGATTCGCAATCAGATTTACAAAGTTGGATTAATTGGGCGAAAAAAAGAGGTAATCCGATCACCGTTAGATTAGTTAAAGGTGCATATTGGGATCAAGAAACAATCAAAGCGATGCAAAATCACTGGCAACAACCAGTATTTAACGACAAACCCGAAACCGATGTTAATTACGAGCAATTAACTCGTATGTTGTTAGAAAATCACGAGTATTTATATGGGGCGATCGCTTCTCATAATGTCCGTACCCAAGCCCATGCACTAGCTATCGTGGAAGAGTTACAAATTCCTCGTCGTCGTTTTGAATGTCAAATTCTCTATGGGATGGGTGAAACTTTAGCTAAAGCGATCGTTAAAAAAGGATACAGAGTCAGAGTATATGCACCTTATGGCAGACTATTACCGGGTATGGCTTATCTTATTCGTCGTTTACTTGAAAATACAGCGAATAGCTCCTTTTTAAGACAAAATATGGAAGAAAAACCGATCGTTGAATTAGTCGCATCTCCTCAAACACAGATCCCTTCTAGCTCTACTTCGCAAGAGGAAGATATCCCCCCAACCCCCCTTCGGAAGGGGGGCTTAGAAACGTCAAAATTTGTTGGCGTAGCTGATACTGATTATGCTCAAGAAGAAGAATTACTGTCAGCACAACAAGCCCTAACTAAAGTAAATAATCAAGTGGGTAAAACATATTTACCATTAATTAACGGTGAGTATGTCCAGACAGATAATTATATTGATTCAGTCAATCCTTCTAACCCTAGTCAAGTGGTAGGTAAAATTGGTTTAATTTCGATCGCTCAAGCAGACGAGGTTATGGAATCAGCCAAACAAGCATTCAAAACTTGGAGCAAAACTCCGGTTAGAGTAAGGGCTGGTGTTTTACGTAAAGCCGCTGAAATTATGCAACAAAGAAGACACGAGTTGAATGCGTGGATGTGTTTGGAAGTTGGTAAAATCCTCAAAGAAGGCGATCCAGAAATATCCGAAGCGATCGATTTTTGTCTTTATTATGCCTCGGAAATGGAAAGATTAGACCAAGGTTATAATTATGATGTAGCAGGAGAAAACGATCGTTATTTCTATCAACCTCGTGGAATTTCTTTCATTATTTCCCCTTGGAATTTTCCTTTTGCCATCGCTACAGGAATGACCGTAGCCGCCCTTGTGGCAGGTAATTGTGCCTTACTCAAACCAGCGGCGACTAGTACCGTCATCGGGGCGAAAATAGCGGAAATATTGGTAGAGGCAGGTATCCCCGCAGGTGTTTTTCAATATATTCCTGGTAAAGGCTCGGTAGTGGGAGATTATTTAGTCAAACATCCTGATATTCATTTAATCGCTTTTACAGGCTCAAGAGAAT